>CAJJBJ010000002.1 GCA_905182455.1 uncultured Planktomarina sp. | reverse complement strand
CCAACTCGCCCAACCTTGGCAATCCCGATGGCGATGTCACGGTGATTGAGTTTTTCGATTACAACTGTCCCTATTGCCGTAAGGCTGGGCAAACCGTGCAAGAGTTGCTGGCCTCAGACGCCAATGTGCGGGTGATTTATCGTGAGTGGCCAATCTTGGGTGAGGACAGTGTTTTCGCATCTCGTGCCGCATTGGCCGCAAGAGCGCAGGGCAAATACGAAGAATTCCATTGGGCGCTGATGAATGGTGAAGGCCGCGCTTCCGAAGCCAGTATTTTAAAACTTGCGCGGCACTTGGGCTTGGATGTCGAAAAATTGCAGGCAGATATGACCAGCCCTGCCGTTGAAGCGCATATAGCACAAAGCAGTGCCTTGGCTCGCACGCTTGGCTTCACGGGCACGCCCGCCTTTATTGTTGGGGATCGTACCGCTCCGGGCATGTTAAGCACAGATGAAATCACCGCCATGGTGGCAGAGGCGCGTGCCGCGAAGTGAATAGCGCCGCCATATCAGGCTTGCAGACGTGGCATGTCGTTTTTGGGATGGACCTGTAGCTTGTAAACGCGCCACATCAGATCGAATTGGTTTGATGGAGATCCGCGATGACAGCCCCAAATATTCTACTGATCATGGCCGATCAACTGGCGCCTCATTTCACCGGCGCCTATGGTCACAAGGTTGTTAAAACTCCGCATTTGGACGCTTTGGCGGACCGTGGGATGCGGTTTGACGCGGCCTATTGTAACAGTCCTTTGTGCGCGCCGTCACGGTTTTCGTTCATGTCGGGGCAGATGGTCAGTAAGATCGGCGCCTATGACAACGCGTCGGAATTCCCAGCCTCAATTCCAACCTTCGCCCATTACCTAAAGTCATTGAATTATAGCACCTGCCTCTCCGGTAAAATGCATTTTGTTGGACCCGACCAAATGCATGGCTTTGAAAGCCGTGTCACCACTGATATCTATCCCTCTGATTTTGCTTGGACACCAAATTGGGAACAAGCTGATGAGCGGATTGATAAATGGTATCACAATATGCAAACGGTCAAGGAAAGTGGCATGACCATGGCCAGCTTTCAAATTGATTATGATGACGAGGTTGAATTTGCAGCCAAGCGCAAGCTGTTTGACTATGCCCGTGATGGGACCAAGCCCTGGTGCATGGTGGCCTCATTCATCCACCCGCATGATCCCTATGTCGCTCGGCCAGAATGGTGGAACCTGTATAGCGATGATGACATCGACATGCCGCGCCACCCTGGGTATGCGACAGATCCCTTCGGAAAACGCGTTTTGGAGGGCATCGAGGCCAATTCAAAACCCTTAACGGATGAAGAAACCCGCCGGGCGCGCCGGGCCTATTATGCCAATGTCAGTTATTTTGACAGTAAAATTGGAGCCCTGGTGCAAACCATCGAAGAGATGGGGCAGATGGATAATACCATCATCATCGTCACCGCTGATCATGGCGATATGCTGGGCGAGAAAGGCCTTTGGTATAAGATGAACTTCTTTGAACATGCGGCCCGGGTGCCGTTGATAATGGCCGGCCCCGGCGTGGCGCAGGGCCATACCACCAATGCATGTTCTCTGGTTGATTTGCTGCCCACCATGGTGGAGATCGGAGGCGGAAGCCCTGAGATGTTTGGCACGCCTGTTGACGGTCGATCTTTGATGGCTTTGGCGCGCGGTGAAGATGATGATGTTTCAGAAGCCATCGGGGAGTATTGTGCTGAGATGACTGGGCACCCGGTGTTCATGATCCGTCGTGGAGACATGAAATACATCCATTGCGACAGCGACCCGGCCCAGCTTTATGATGTAGTAAATGATCCGTGGGAGCGTGAAAATCTTGCAGAAAATCCAGCCTATAAGCTGCTTGCGAAAAGCCTTGCCAAGGAAGTCGCGGAGCGATGGGACAGTGTGGCCTTGCGCCAAAAAGTCATGGACACCCAGAAGAACCGCTTCGCTCTGAATGCCGCTATGCAGGCCGGGGCCTCAGAGCATTGGGATTACAACCCGCCCTCAGATGCGGCGCATCAATATGTGCGCAATCACATGGATTGGACCATGGTGGCGGATCGTTTCCGCTTCCCTCCGGTGCGCTAACATGGGCGCGCTGGACAACCTGTACTGTGCGGCGCGTGCCTATCTGGCCAGCCGTCCAGATTGCGCGGCCTATATGCCCACGGTCACAGGTGCGTCTGTGCCGCAACCGGGCGCGATGAGCTTTGCACAATCAGATTGCTCTGATGTGGTTCGGCATATGGATTGTGTGGCCAAAACGGCTTGTCCGGCTACAAAGCCTCTTGTGGATCAGCTGCTCTCGGCGCGCGATGCTGTGGCTTGGTTTCAGGTTTATAAGCCAGACGATTTGGTGGGCAAAGGTAAGATTGACCGCACGGCGGTGAGCTTGCTTGCGGGACCGGGCGCGGCCTTTGACCCGGAGCATGGGCGCATGGGATTTTACTTCCTACGCGATGGGGTTGAATACGCGCCTCATGCCCATGCGCCACGCGAAATTTACGCCATTCTGTCTGGGACTGCTCGCTATTGGAATGAGGTCTCAGGGTGGAGCACCTATGGCGCGGGCGATGTGATCCACACGCCCGAGCACAGATGGCACGCGATGACCACCTGCAATGAGCCTGTGCTGATCCTCTGGGCTTGGATTGGTGAGGATCTCAATTTAGTGCTGATTTTGCGGGAAGAAGATCAAGGGTCTATTCCTGATGGAGCATAACATTTAGCATATCTTGTTCCGACATAAGAAGACCCCCGCGCAAGGCACGGGGGTCTTCTTATGGGCAAGGACCTGAGTTTTTAGTCGTCCTGTGGCAAAGCCAAGTTCAATACGACAGCCAGCAAAGCGGTTGGTGCAACCGCAGATGTGGCTAGTGTTTTCCAGATGCCTGGCAAATACTGAACAGCGCTGGGCACCAAGTTAAGGCCAAGACCAACGGCCAAGGACACAGAAATGATGATCATGTTGCGACGTGACATTTTCACTTCAGTCAACATATTCATTCCGGCTGCGGCCACCATACCGAACATCACGATCACACCACCGCCCAAAACAGGCAAAGGCATAGATGAGATCACAGCACCAATTTTTGGGATCAACCCACAAATAATCAAGATCACACCAGCAATGGTGACAACGTGGCGTGACATGATACCTGTCATACCAACAATACCGACATTTTGGCTGAATGAGGTGTTTGGCAAGCCACCAAAGACCGCAGCAACAGCAGTGCCCAAACCATCGGCGTAGGTTGCACCGGCGACTTCTTCGTCGGTTGCGTCGCGACCCGCGCCTGCTTTGGTTGTGGCTGTTGTGTCGCCTACAGTTTCAATTGCGGAGACAACTGAGACCAACGTCACACCAATTACAGCGCCAAGGCTGAATTCGAAGCCATAGGGCATAACGGTTGGAACCTGAAACCATGAAGCTTTTGCAACGCCACCGAAGCTAACCATACCCATTAAGACTGCCACGAGATAACCGGCAACAAGGCCAATCAATATCGCTGAATTCGAAACTAGACCTTTGGTTAGGAATTTGCAGGCCAAAGACACAACCACAACTGTCAAAGCAACGGTCCAATGCATCAAGGAGCCAAAACTCTCAGCTGCCATTTGGAAGTCAGCTGCACCACCAGCTGCGTATTTGATCGCAACTGGGATAAGGTACAGACCAATAGCCAAAATGACTAAGCCTGTGACCAGTGGTGGAAACATAAAACGTAGTTTTTGGATCACGCTGCCAAGTGCAAAGTGAACGACACCAGCAATTAGACAGGCGGTGAGTGCGACGCTCAGACCCTGGGTTGCGGCAACACCGGCCAGAACGCCGACAAATGCAAAGCTTGTACCTTGCATAATTGGCAAACGGGCGCCAATTGGGCCCAAGCCAACGGTTTGAAATAATGTCGCAATACCTGCAAACAGCATGGCCATTTGAATAAGATAAACTTGCTCAGCCCCACCGAAGGCAAGACCGGCTGCGCCGGCTACGATGATGGATGGTGTCACGTTTGACGCAAACATCGCCAAAACATGTTGCAATCCCAATGGAATTGCTTGCCCCATAGGGGGCGTGGCATTTGGATTGCCATAATCAATATCAGACATTTCATTTCCCTTCGATTTTGCAACACCAGCACATGCTGATGCATTGCCCTTATTTTTCTGTGTCAAACAGGTACTGTGGTCGCGGGCCTACCAACCACATTATGAATCAATTTATACAAGGAAATTACGCCACGTCAAAGAAAGACTTGGATATGCGAGCGACTTGGGGCGGAGATGATATCGTTGCGGCTGTTTTTGATTGCCTGCGACCTCGGGGCCGCATTTCCCAGCAAAATTTTAATCAAATATTAGAAAATTGGGCGCATACGTGATTATTAACATATGGGGCCAAATTATGGACGGTTTATCACAAAATTCTTCATTTCTGACTGTTTCAGGTAGCATAATGGCAAGTGGCAATGTCAGGCTGCAGTCGGTGGGGGTGACCTCCCCCCGGCCAATCCTTTGACCTTAGAAGCAAGTGGCGGTGGGGATTGGTTGCGCGCTGATGTGGTCGACTGGCTGAAAAGCTGTTGCGCTCGGCCCAAGGATGGCGCGCACAGAGTTAGTTTTTATACGATTGTCCAAGGTTGTCTTTGAGAATTTCCAACTGGATAACAATTCAGAAACCCAGCCAAAGGTCAGGGTCAGGCTCACCAAGTGCGGTGCGCAGGATCTGATGCGAAGCCTCGTTGCAGAGGTGGCCGTGCCCGCGTTGCAAGATGTGGTGCTACCGCTTCGCAATCTGTCTGCCTATCTGCACCCGATTGGCGATAGCTCCAACCGGACGCCCGGCACTCAGGCTTTGGAGCTGACCGTGCGGCGCATCGATGAGTTTTTGTTGATCTATAGTGGCCGCATTATGGATCATGGCAAATCCGACGTTATGACAATGCAAACTATAAGCTCACCAGCTAGGCCTTATGGCGTAAATTGCAGTGTCCATGTCGCAGGAACACTTGCCAATTCTACCTGGTGATTTAGAATAGTGTTATGTTTATAGATGCCCTGCAATATATCCGCCCCAGCCGGGCAATCTTCGGGCAAATGCGCGTGGGGAAACTGTCTGCCGTGCATATCACTGTTGGCTATCATGAAGATTTTCTCGGCGTGGTGGAAAACCTACAAAATTGGAACCGCTGGTTTGAGGACTGTGGTGATCTGATTGCTCGGGCCACAACCTGTGAAGAGATTGCTGCGGCCAATGCTTCTGGCAAAACTGCAATCTTGTTTGGGCTGCAAAACCCTTTGGCTATTGGCGCAGATCTTGGTCGGGTTGAGGTCTTGGCGCAGCTTGGCATTCGGTTTTGTCAGATGACCTACAATCAACAAACGCTGCTTGGTGCAGGCTGTTTTGAGCCCCACGATAGTGGTCTCACAGCTTTTGGTTACGAAGTTGTGGATGAAATGAATCGCCTGGGGATGGTGATCGATCTGTCGCATGCGGGCCATAAAACAGCGATGGATGTGGTGACCTACTCCAATCGGCCGGTGACCGTCACCCATGCCAATCCAGACGCCTGGCATTCGGCCCCACGCAATTTGCATCATGACCTTTTGCAGGCTCTTTCTGATACGGGCGGCATGGTTGGGTTCTCTCTCTATCCGCATCACCTCAAAGGTGGCAGTGAGTGCGGGTTGTCTGAGTTTTCACAGATGGCGGCTGACATGGTTACGACCTACGGTTCGCAGATGTTTGGGATTGGCTCAGATCTGTGCCAAGATCAGCCTGACAGCGTGGTCAATTGGATGCGCAACGGCCATTGGCGCAAAACACCCGCGCCGCCCGTTGCCTTTCCGGCCTGTCCAGTTTGGTTTCGTGACAATCGAGATTTCCCTGGGCTGTCCGATGGACTGTTTGCGGCGGGATTGCCGGTGGAGCATGTGGCTGGCATTCTTGGAGGCAATTGGATGGCGTTTTGGGATAAGGCTTTTGCCCCATCATGACCCAGTCTTTGTATGCCCAGGCGGAGCTGCGCCATCCCGACGATGTGATGCGCCTGTCGCGTATGGGGGCGATGTTTCCCTCACGCCTGTCCTTCCTGCGCAGTCTGACCCGCCAATTGATCGCAGATGAAAGCCAAGTGTCGCGGATGCATTGGGATATGAACAGCGACGGGTTTGGCACAGCGGTCTACACGCTGACACTGGGCGGTCATTCCTATTCATTATTCGCCATTAGCCAAGCGCTTGACGCTGATATGCGCACAGATCGGGTGATTGCAGAGGCCTGGGACGCGGCTTTTGTACTCTATGATGGGGTGCCCGATGCCTCCGAGATTGCACGCCTGTCGCAGAGCGCCCCTTTGCAAGAGGCGGGGCGGTTTACCTGTAAAGACCTGTGCCTATCGCGGGCAAATAAATCCGTGCGGCTGTTTGATCAAATTGTCACCGCTTTGCGAAATAGCACCGATTTACCCATGGGAATGATCCAAGATATCGGTTATTTGATGCGTACCACAGCGGTCTATGGCAATGGAAAGTTTGGGATTGCGGACCGCCGCGAGATTGAGGCCCGGCCTGGTCTTCAAGGCCCTTTTATGGCGGAAATGCTGACGGTTTGGCTGATCCGCACCTTTACGCATGATTTGGTGGAACATGTCGGGGGTGGCGCATTGCCAGAATCCGTGAAACGCCAACTTGGGATTGGCAATTCAACCGGCTTAGGCATGGCCCCGTTTTTGGTGTCGCATCCGCTGTTGTTGCATTCTTGGATGGTGTGTCGTGAAACCGCTTTGGCGCGTGTGCGGGTGGCTGTGATTGAGGCCGATGCAGCGGCGCAGTTGATCACGCTCAGCCGCCGTGCGGCGCAACATCTGCTAGAATGGAATATACCCGATCCTCGGCATCAGGCGCGGATTGTAACTCTTCGGGCCGAATGGGCAGCTTTGACCCATGGCCTGAGCGTCGAGAGTTTGATGGCGCAAGGTGCTTTGGATGCGGTGATTGCACGATCGGAGGCTGACAGCCGAGACTTGCAAGAGTTGACTGTCAGCTGGATGCTGGAACCCTTTGGGGATTTGGTGGATGGGTTGACCGAGTGTATGGCCAATCCCAATGAACCGGTCCTCGATGCGGCGATGAGCTGTGCTGAACTGAGCGATATATTGGCGGCACATTGTGGCTATGCGACCGGAGTTGATTTTACCATCCCCCACGCCAGCGACCAATTTTGGTATGTCTCTGAGGCCAAGCTTGAGCCGCGCATAGGTAAACGCCACTCTGAGCCGGGTGCTGATCGCGAAAGCCCTCTGGACATCACCCGACAAATTCACGGATTGGCGCAGGAACTACCGGGGCACAGCGGCCCAATTTGGCAATTTTTGTCACAATTTCCGCAACATCGCCTGGCGGTACAAAGGGTGCAGGCCTTGGCGCGCAACCCATATTCTGAAATCCGTGATAATCTTGTAGATGGGGATATGGCTCCGATTGATATGCTGCGGTGTAAATTGTCGTTCTTTGGGGCGAGTAAATTTGATCCCAAATCTCAGCTTTGGACCCGGATTACCCTAGCGCAAGGGGCGCCATTGGCTTCAGATTTGGCAGCGGGCACGGCGCGGGACGATTGGTGGTTGCCGGTGTCAGCGCCATGAATATGTCATCAAATGAACTGCAAATGGCAGTGTTGAAAGCCTGCCGTGGCATTGGCCTTCCGGTGGCGCAGGCCCAAGATGTGGCAGCGGCTATAGCGATCAGCCCATGGGCTTTGAAACAGCTGTTGTCCCATTTGGCCCAACCAACCACCCCGGCACGTTTTGAGTTTTCGGCGGGTGTCGATGTGCAAAACGCCTTTATTCTAAGAGATTTCTCGACTTGTGCGGATGCGGCGCGCCTTGGGGTGTCACCGGTGGTGCTGCGCGAGCTGAGCTTATGTGATGTCATTGAGGCCATGGCGCTGTACCGCGGCGTCTCAGCGACGGTGCATGCCGGGGGCGTGCTTTTAACGGCGGAAGAGCGGCCAGTGCCTGTGCCAAGCCGCTGTGACGTTGATCCGATGGATTGGCAGGTCTTGGGCAAATATGCGGCGCTGACTTATGTGCCTGAAACGGATGCATCTCGGCTTGCCGGGGCAGGTGCTGGGCTGACCGACAACGATTAATTGCTTATTGGCTGCGTGAAGACATCTGTGGGGTAGCGTACATTTTCAAGATACAGACCATCGGGAGGGCACACTGGACCGCAGGCCGAGCGATCTTGGGCTGCCAGCGCCTCTACCATGCGCTCCGGTGCCCAAGCGCCAGCGCCCACACGTTCCAGAGAGCCTACAAGGCTGCGGACTTGGTTGTGTAAAAAACTTCGTGCTTTGACGTGAAAACGAATTTCTGTGCCGGCGTGATAGTCATGGGTCGAGAGATCCAACACATCCAGCGTTTTAACTGGGCTTTTGGCTTGGCACATGGTCGAGCGAAATGTTGTGAAGTCATGGGTGCCAAGCAGGTAGGCTGCGCCCTCGCGCATGGCCTCAATATCCAAAGGATGGCGCGATTGCCACACAAGGCCAGCATCATGGGTTACGGGGGCTCTGCGGCAAACGAGCCGGAACAAATAATCACGACCCACTGCAGAAAAGCGTGCATGCCACTCTGGATCAACAAGCGCACAGGCGATGATGGCAATTTTATTGGGTTTGAGATGAAAGTTCAGCGCGCCTTTGAGCTTTTCGCTGTCCCAGTCTTTTTGCATATCGCAATGGGCCACCTGTCCAAGACCATGCACGCCGGTATCTGTGCGCCCGGCTGCGGCAATATTGGGCAGATCTGACTCCAGTTTTGTCAGAGCCTGTTCCAGAGCGCCTTGTACTGTTGGCAGACCATTCTGACGCTGCCAGCCGTAAAAGCCTTGGCCGTGGTATTCGATTTTGAGTGCATATCTGGGCATGTTTTCGGCATTAAACTGTGCTAGGGGGTTTGGCAATTGCCGCGCCCTAGGCAAACGCCACTCGGGTCTCTATTTCAAGAGGGTGACACAAAGGAAGCACATGGTTTTGTCGGCACTATCAAACCGGGTTGGAGGTGCCGCTGGCGCCGTCACCGGCTTGTTTGCTGATCCTGTTGTGCGCCTTGGCGTCACTGGGTTAAGCCGCGCAGGTAAAACTGTGTTCATCACCTCTTTGGTCGCCAATTTATTTCACTCTGGGCGCATGTCGCAATTGCGATCAGCTGCGACTGTTCAAATTCAATCTACATTTTTACAGCCGCAACCGGATGATACCGTGGCTCGGTTCGAGTATGAGCGCAATCTTGATGCCTTGCTTGCGGCGATCCTCAGTTGGCCGGATGGGGCCAAAACCATTAGCCAGTTGCGCTGGTCGTTTAGGCTTGCCCCTTCAGGTATGCTAAGCGCTCTGTCACTACCGCGAATGCTGCATTTAGATATCGTCGATTATCTCGGGGAATGGTTGTTGGATCTGAGCTATGAACAATGGGCTGCAGCCGCGCTGGCTTCGGCAGAAAAGCGGCGAGAGGCGCGGGCCTTTTATGCCTTGTTATCTGGCGTTGACGGCTCTGCGCCTTTTGATGATGTGACTGCCAGCGGTTTGGCTGTGGCTTATGCTGGGTATTTGCAACAGGCACGCTGGGCCGGATTTTCTAATTTAACGCCGAGCCAATTTTTATTGCTGGGGGAATTGGCGGGATCACCGGTTTTGACCTTTGCACCTTTGCTCATCGGAGAAGCGGGCAAAGGCTCGTTTCAGGCCGAGATGAAGCGTCGGTTTGAGGCCTATAAGTCTAAAATTGTGAAACCGTTTTTTCGCGATCATTTTGCCAAGCTGGACCGACAGATTGTCTTGGTTGATCTGCTGAAAAGCTTAGCCGATGGCCCCGATGCGGTCGCGGATATGGAGCGCGCAATGGGCGCAGTTTTAGTGGCGTTCCGGCCCGGTCGACGTGGATTTTTGAAGGAAGTTTTGCGCAGGAAGCGCATTGATCGCATTCTTTTCGCAGCCTCGAAGGCGGATCACCTGCATCATCTGCATCATCCTGCCCTGACGGCTATGGTCGAGGCCTTAACCCAATCTGCGCGTGATAAGGCGCGTTTTAGAGGTGCGTTGACCGCGGCGATGTCCATTGCAGCGCTGCGCAGTACTGCTGAAATGGATTTGAGCTCCGACGGTCGTGCTTTACCTGGGGTGAAGGGCTTAGAGAAATTCGGTGGGAAAACCGTCGGATTTTATCCTGGTGAATTTCCAAACTCTTCCGCTTCAGTTTTGTACCAGGCACGCTCCGATAGCTTGGACTGGGACAGTGGCCTTTTTGCGGATCAAAATTCCGCGCCGTCGCAGCTGTCTCTCGCCCCCGGAGTGGGGCCGCCGCATATACGTTTGGATAAGGCCGTTGAGTTTTTAATTGGAGATCTGCTGTGAAACTTGAATTTAAAGCGGGCAGAGGGTCGGACGCCGCCGAAATCAGCCAAATATTGGAGAATTGGGCCGAAGCTACAAGTTGGATCCCACAAGTGCATAGCGCCCCGGAGCGCGCAGATTATGGCCGCTGGTTGCTGGACCATACCAAAGTCACGATTTTGCACCATGAGGGGCAAATGGTTGGCTTTTTGGCATTGGAAGACAATATCGTGCAATCGCTCTACATCAAGGCTGGGTTTAGGCGTTTGGGCTTTGGTCAAGCGGCAGTGCGCTATGCGCAAGAGCAGTTTAATGAGCTGAAACTTTGGGTGTTTCAGGCTAACGGTGACGCCCAACAGTTTTACCAAAAATTGGGGTTTGAGGCCTTGGAGACCAGCGATGGGCAAGACAATGATTATGGCTTGCCCGATATATTGTATTTATGGAGGTTGAACCATGGGTGAGACCCTCAACGGACCATTAATGGTTGAACTTGAGGCTGTGACGGCAGAAGAGCTTACCCCTGAAACGGCGCCACCAATACCGGAGAGCGAGCCGCATGCTCCAACATCGGTGCAGCTGGCCGCTGGTGCGATGGCAGGGCAGCCCAATCGGTTGCTGCGTTGGGCCTTGTGCGTTGGTCGGGGTGGTGGTTTCTATCGCGGTTTGGGATTTTTTTGGCATCGCTTTTGCTGCGGTTTTCGATTTCGGGCATGGGCGTGACCGCACTATTGATCGCCTTGTTATTTGTCGCTATGGTGGGCGGCTTGGGTTTGTCCAAATTGTACCGAAAATTTGGGGGAGGTATTATCAATGGCGCTTTGGTCGGGGTGTTCACCTCACATAAATAAAGCAAAGAGTAGTATAATCGTCTCAAGATTTACTGGGGAAAACTCTCTGAGGGATGCCAGTTGTGCAACGGTGCATTGAAGCCTATAACCGCCGCAAGATGTTACGGATATTGATCATTCAACGAATTATATCCCCGGCGCTGTGATCATGCAGCCGCCGGGCCAATGGCGTTGGAACCCACCGCGCCGCCCTTTTTCAGTTTTTCAAGAAGAGATGCGATATGTCCGACAACACAGTTGACTACAAAGATACCCTTAATCTGCCTAAGACGGATTTCCCAATGCGGGCTGGATTGCCCAAACGTGAGCCGGAATGGCTGGAGCGTTGGGCTGAAATTGGAATTTATGACCGCCTGCGCGAGAAAACCGGCCGTGAAAGCTTCACGCTTCACGATGGTCCTCCCTATGCCAACGGCAATTTGCACATCGGCCACGCACTGAACAAAATTCTCAAAGATATGGTAGTGCGGTCGCAGCAGATGATGGGCAAAGACGCCCGTTATATCCCGGGTTGGGATTGCCACGGCCTGCCAATTGAATGGAAGATCGAAGAAAAATATCGCAAAAAAGGCCGGGATAAAGACGCTGTGCCCGTGGTTGAGTTTCGTCAAGAATGTCGTGAGTTTGCCGCAGGCTGGGTGGATATACAACGTGACGAATTCAAACGTCTCGGCATCACTGGCAAATGGGAAAACCCCTATTTGACTATGGATTTTCACTCTGAACGGGTTATTGCGGCTGAATTTCAGAAGTTTTTGATGAATGGTACCCTCTATCAAGGTTCAAAACCTGTGATGTGGTCACCGATTGAGAAAACCGCTTTGGCTGAGGCTGAGGTGGAATATCACGACAAGGAAAGCTTCACGGTTTGGGTGAAATTTAAAGTTGTGGGAACCGGCGACGTGACTCTCGACAGCGCCAAAGTTGTGATCTGGACCACGACCCCTTGGACCATGCCGTCCAATAAGGCTGTGGTCTATGGTGCTGGTATTTCCTACGGGCTGTATGAGGTCATTGGCCGGCCGGAAGAATGCTGGGCGAAGATCGGTGAACGCTTTATCCTTTCTGACAATTTGGCTGAAGATGTATTCGGTCGGGCCCGGCTTGATACCACCATGTTCCGTCGTTTGTGCGATGTCACGCAAGAAGATCTGGCCAAGATTCAGCTTTTGCACCCACTTTACGGCGCTGAAGGTGGCGAAGGGGAATGGGATGACATTCGTGATTTCCGCGCGGCTGATTTTGTGACTGATACCGAGGGCACTGGCTTTGTGCATTGTGCGCCGTCGCACGGGATGGAAGAGTTTGAGCTTTACCGCGATCTAGGCATGTTGGAGCAAGTCATCACCTATAACGTTATGGAAGATGGCCGGTTCCGCGCTGATCTGCCGTTCTTTGGCGGCAAAGCGATACTCAAGCCGAATGGCAAAGAGGGCAATGCCAATGGTGCGATCATCGAAAAACTGGCCGAAGTGGACGGGTTGTTGGCGCGTGGCAAGATCAAACACAGCTATCCGCACAGCTGGCGTTCTAAGGCGCCCGTGATCTATCGTAACACGCCGCAGTGGTTTGCTGCGGTCGATAAGCCTGTGAATGACGGCTTGGACACCTATGGCAAAACCATCCGCGAGCGGGCTTTGACCTCTATTGATGAGTTGGTGACTTGGACGCCACCGACAGGTCGTAATCGGTTGTATTCCATGATCGAAGCGCGGCCTGATTGGGTTTTGTCTCGGCAACGGGCTTGGGGCGTGCCTCTGACCTGCTTTACCAAAAACGGCTGCTTGCCCACGGATGATGATTACCTTTTGCGCAACGAAGTGGTGAATGCCCGCGTGCTGGAGGCTTTCGAAGTAGAAGGTGCCGATGCGTGGTATGTGGATGGCGCGAAAGAGCGGTTCTTGTCCGGCATTGTAGATCCAGAAGAATATACGCAGGTTTTTGATATTCTTGACGTTTGGTTCGACAGTGGCTCAACCCATGCTTTCGTATTACGGGACCGTGAAGATGGCTCTGACGATGGTATGGCTGATCTCTATCTAGAAGGCACAGATCAACACCGCGGTTGGTTCCATTCCTCCATGCTGCAATCTTGCGGCACGCAGGGGCGCGCGCCTTATCGTGGGGTTTTGACCCATGGGTTCACGCTGGACGAGAAAGGCATGAAAATGTCCAAATCTATCGGTAATACCGTGTCTCCAGATGATGTCACCAAACAATATGGAGCAGATATCCTGAGGCTTTGGGTGGCGCAGTCGGATTATACCAGCGACTTGCGGATTGGTCCTGAGATACTGAAAGGCGTGGCTGACAGCTATCGTCGTCTGCGCAATACTATGCGCTTTATGCTCGGGTCATTGGCAGATTTTAGCGAAGCGGATCGGGTTGTGCTAGACGCCATGCCTGAGTTGGAGCAATGGGTTTTGCATCGCTTGGCTGAGTTGGATGAAACCGTGCGCAAAGGCTATAAAGCCTATGATTTCCAAGGCGTTTTCCAAGTGCTGTTTCAGTTTGCAACGGTTGATTTGTCGTCTTTCTACTTCGATATCCGCAAAGACGTGCTTTACTGTGATGGCGATACGCGTGAGCGGCGCGCGGCGCGGACGGTTTTGGATCTGCTCTATCACCGTCTGACCACTTGGTTGGCGCCTATCCTGAGCTTTACGATGGAAGAGGTTTGGCTTGAACGCAATCCGGGCGCTGACAGCTCAGTGCATCTGGTGGATATGCCACAGACACCTGCCACATGGTCCAACCCTGAGTTGGCGGCCAAATGGGCCGGCATTCGCAAAGTGCGCCGTGTGGTCACTGGGGCTTTGGAAGTTGAACGCCGTGAAAAAAATATCGGGTCAAGCCTTGAGGCCGCTCCGGTGGTCTATGTGGAAGCTTATTTAGCGGATGTGTTGAAATCAGTTACTTTTGCAGATCTCTGCATCACATCGGGGATTGAAGTGTCCACTGATTCAGCACCTGAAGGCGCATTCACATTGGAAGACACCGTCGGCATTTCTGTCACCTTTGCTAAGGCCGAGGGCGCCAAATGCGAACGCTGTTGGAAAATCCTGCCCGATGTGGGGCAGCATGGTCATGCAGGCGTTTGTGGGCGCTGCGACGCAGCCTTAGTCTAAGGAGCGTTAGTATCACGGTTCCGGGGGACGATGATCGTCTCCTGGCTGATCTTGACTGGAACGGCCTATGACGATTTTGGTTTTCTGCGCTGTTTTGATTGCCGCCCTGCTGCATGCCAGTTGGAACGGTTTGGTCAAAACCGGGGACAACAAACAAACTGGCATGTTGCTTTTGACTTTGGCGCACGCGTTTTTCGGACTTTGCCTCATTCCATTTTTGCCGATGCCTCAGGGCGAAGTTTGGGTGTAGGTGCTCGGCTTGAGCATCGTGATGATGGCGCGTGGAGTGTTCAGCTCGGGCGAAGACCGCAAATTGATCCCGATGGCCATGGGCTCGGCCTGCGCCACAGCGGGCTATTCATTTGTGGATGGTCTTGGCGCGCGGGTGATGGGAGATGCGCTGGCCTATGTGTCATGACTACTGATTTTCGCGGCCCTCTTTTATACGCCTATCATCTTGGTCCTGCGGGGCGCTCTGTTTTGCCACGAAATGACAAACAAATCTCGATGAGAATTTTGTCCGGCTTTGCTCATTTATCTCCTATGTCATTGTCGTTTGGGCCATAACCGAGGCCCCAATTGCTTTGGTGATAGCTCTGCGCGAAAGCAGCATTTTATTCGCAATGATTTTGGGCTGGTTTTTCTTTCGTGATCAAATGGGTCCGGCCAAGATTCTGGCTGGGATCGTCATCGTCACTGGGGTTGTTTTAACCCGATTCTAAGTTTTTTGAGCGATCACTTGCTGGGCGACGCCCGCTAATAACAAATAGGTCGAAGTGATCACAAGGCCAATATTAGCCGCGGGTACTTCTGTAAAGTTCCCCCAAGCGGCCCAAGAGGCAAACCCAACCCAGGCCAAAGCGACGGGAAGGGTCACCGGACGCCAACGCTCCGTTCGCACAGGATGTACAAATTTCAAAGGCAAGAACATTGAGAGGGCCAACAAGCTAACTGCGCCGAGTATGACCCAGTGATTTGGCGTGGTCGCAAAAATCACAATCACCGCCATGTTCCAAGCGCCTGGGAAGCCCTGAAACGAGTTGTCTTTGGTTTTCATCCGGCTGTCGGCAAAATACATGGCACTTGCGAAAGTGATGACAATGATTGCCACCCAGCCAGTCCAGCCCGCCAACAATCCACTGGCAAACAAGGCATAGGCAGGAATGAAGACATAGGTAAGATAATCAATGATCAAATCCAAAAGCACACCGTCAAAGATTGGTGCGTTGGTTTTGACATTATAACGACGCGCCAAAGGTCCATCGATGCCATCAACAAAAAAGGCAACAACCAACCAGACAAACATCATGTCCCATTTTTCATTCACCGCTTCCAGCAATGCCAGCATGGCAAAGACAGCTCCGGTTGCGGTAAGAAAATGTACCGCTAAGGCTTTCGCACGTATATCCATGCTTCTGTATAAGCTTAAAGTCTCTGGAGTCGCAATCAGGCTTTCGGGTGAGACGCGTTGTAAACATCCATCAATCGCGCTGTGTCTACGGCAGTATAGGCCTGAGTGGTGGACAAGGAGGCATGGCCCAATAATTCCTGGATGGTCCGTAAGTCTCCGCCGGCGTTCAACAAATGGGTGGCAAAGGAGTGGCGCATTGCATGAGGGGTTGCGGTGGCGGGAAGGCCTAAATGCATTCTTGCAGAGCGCATAGCTTTTTGCATTAAACCCGCGCTTAATCTGCTGCCCCGCACCCCACGAAACAACGGCAGTTCCGCTTCGATGGGAAAGGGGCAAAGTTTGACATAGCGCGCTACAGCGATTTTGGTGACCGGCAAGACGGGCACAATCCGCTCTTTGCCACCCTTCCCGATAATGCGCAGCACCTCGGGCAGGGGGTGATCGGCACCGGTGAGGCCCAAAGCCTCCGATATGCGCAAACCACAGCCATAAAGCAGAGTTAAAACCGCAGCATCCCGCGCCGCCACCCAATCCTCTTGGGCTTGCGTGCTTACGGCATCAATCATGTCATAGGCGGCTGTTACCGCCAGTGGGCGCGGCAGTTTGCGCTCAAACTTTGGGGCACGCGCCAGCAATACAGCGGTAGGTTCAAGGTCATGGCGCTCTGCCAGCCAGCGAAAGAACGTTTTTACTGCAGACAAAGACCGCGCCAAGCTGCGGCTGCCCACGCCACGACCGCGTTCATGAGCCATCCATGCGCGCATATCGCGGGTGTGAAGTCCTGCCAGAGCAGCAAGGCCTTGGGGTTCGCCCCGGTGGTGCGCCATAAAGGTCATGAAGCCTGCCACGTCAGAGGCATAGGCTTTGAGGGTGTTTTCTGCTGCAGATTTCAAAGCCCGCTCGTGGCTTAACCAATGCTGCATCGCGTCGCGCGCGGCCGGAGAGATTAGATCAATTGGTGGAGAGGACGCCATGCAACCTGCCTCTAAGAAAGCCATCTGCGCACGGCGCGCTCGTAAACCGTGCCGAAGAAGGTCAAAAGATCGGTGCCCTGCGCAGGGGAAAATTGATTTGGATCTTGAGAGCCCAACACCAACAGGCCGGGCAGGGTGCCTGCGCCAAAGTCCAGTCGAAGGCAGGCTTCTGACGCAATGGTGCCCGATGCGGTTGCATAGACAAATGCACTTGGTGATGACACCGATCGCAGCGTGACTTTAAGGTCGTCTTGTCCAGTAGCTGGTGCAAGATATTGATCGACAAAGCCAGTCGGTGCTGGGATCAAAACTGAACTGAGATCCGTTAGCGTTGGATCAGGCTCTTGCAGTTTGGTTTCTAAAATTAAACAGGCAAAATCAATACGAAGGATCTCTGGAATGTCTTTTACGGTAACCCCAAGGAATGCACCAAAGTCGACGGGCTCCATGAATTTTAGGATGGCGCTGTTAATTTGCTGGGTTCCGGACAAATTGTCATAGGCTGCGGCGATGACGGATCTATGTGTGGCCTCGAGGCGATCAAGTCGAGTTTCGAGCCTTTTCATCGCCACACTGCGCAGATCCACAATATTCTCGCCGCGCAGCTGATCATGTGCCGAGACTAAGGACCGCATAACTGCGGAATCATCCAAGACGATCCTAGGATTTTTTATGATTATATCGCGCAAGATTTCTTCTGCTTGCGCCGCAGTTTGCGGATCCATGGCTGCCTCATTCACTTATGTGGTGGTTGGCCCATCTATTAAGAGACAACCTTATCACAGGACTAGAGAATTTTCTGCCCTGTTTTTGCCCAATCCGACATAAATTGCTCAAGACCTTTATCGGTCAAAGGATGGTTGGCCAAAGATTTGATCACATTTGGCGGTGCAGTGATCACATCGGCACCGATCAAAGCGGCCTGTGTGACATGGTTTACTGTCCGAATGGAGGCGGCCAAAATCTGCGTGTCAAAGCCAAAGTTGTCGTAGATTTGGCGAATGTCAGCGATCAAGTCCATGCCGTCGATGTTCACATCGTCAAGGCGACCGATGAAGGGGCTGATGAATGTGGCGCCGGCTTTGGCGGCCAAAAGGGCTTGGTTTGCGCTGAAGCACAGAGTCACATTGACCATTTTTCCTTCACCAGACAAGATCTTACAGGCTTTTAAGCCGTCCCACGTCAGCGGAAGCTTGACTGTGATGTTGGAGGCGATGTCCGCAAGCTTGCGACCCTCAGCGATCATGTCTTCAGCTTTTGTAGCCACAACTTCGGCGCTCACCGGACCTGAGACCAAGTCACAGATTTCTTTGGTCACTTCGATGATATCACGACCGGATTTCATGATCAAAGATGGGTTGGTTGTCACCCCATCAACCATGCCCAAATCGTTCAATTCGGCAATTGCGTCTATTTCAGCAGTATCAACAAAAAATTTCATGGCTTATGTCCTTGATAGGTTGGCCTTCGTCGATGGAAGCTTTACCTGAGTTCTATAGGTTCTAAAAGCCCCGCTGCTAAGGAAATGATGTGTCTGAGCCCCAATTCTTTCATCAAGGCGATTTGGTTGCTGTTTTAACCAGCCAACCGCTTGATCGGGCATTGGATTATAAAGCACCCGAAGGCGGATGCTGGCAGGGAGCCTTTGTGGAAGTGCCCTTAGGGCCGCGCAAAGTCTTAGGTGTTGTCTGGGGCAAGGGGGTTGGGGATTTCGATTATGCTAAAACCCGATCCGTTATCCGGGTGTTTGATGTGGCCCCGATGCAACAAAGCATGCAGGAGTTTTTGCGCCGCGTGTCTGAGTATACGCTCACGCCGATGTCCAAAATGCTAAGATTGGCCACGCGTGCACCGGGCTTGGGTGATCCGCCATCCATGCGGCATGTCTACCGAATGGGCGAGGCTGAAATCACCCGCATCACCGACACCCGCCAAAGAGTTCTAGCGGTATTGGAAGAGTTTGAAGGCCTGAGCTTCACCCTCAAAGAGTTGGCTGAGGTTGCGGGTGTTACCACGTCAGTGGTGAAGGGCTTAGTGAAACTGGGAGCGGTGGCGGAACACGCCACACCGCAAGATATGCCATTCCCGCCCTTGGATCCCTCTTTGCCCTGCAAGGCCTTGTCAGAGGATCAAGCGGCCGCCGTGACATATTTGCAGGGCAATGGGGAGGGTTACAATACCACCCTGTTGAAAGGTGTGACCGGCTCCGGCAAGACCGAAGTCTACCTTGAAGCGGTGGCGGCCTGTCTGAGGCAGGGGCGTCAGGCCTTGGTCTTGCTGCCTGAAATTGCGCTGACAGCTGAATTTCTGACCCGTGTGGAGGCCCGCTTTGGTGAGCAGCCTGCGGAATGGCACTCCGGTGTGACCATGACTGAGCGCAGGCGTACTTGGAAAATGGTGGGCCAAGGTCATGCGCAGATGGTGGTGGGCGCGCGCTCAGCCTTGTTTTTGCCGTTTCAAGACTTGGGGCTGATCGTGGTCGATGAGGAACATGACACCAGCTATAAGCAAGAAGACGGTGTATTGTATAATGCCCGAGATATGGCCGTGCTGCGTGCCTCTTTGGTGGGCGGTCAGGTGGTGCTGGCCAGTGCCACGCCAAGTTTGGAAAGCTGGGCTAATGTCGAGGCGGGCAAGTATAAAAAAATCGATCTCAAAAGCCGTTTTGGAGCTGCTGTGATGCCAGATATGCAGGCGATTGATATGCGCCAAGAAACGCTGCCGGGGGACCGATGGATCTCACCCAGCCTGCAAAAAATGGTGGAAAGTCGGATCAAAGCGGGCGAGCAATCTTTACTGTTCATCAACCGGCGCGGCTATGCACCCATTACGCTATGCCGGGCCTGTGGCAATCAAGTTGGCTGTGACAATTGTGATGCGCGGATGGTGGAGCACCGGTTTCTCAAGCGTTTGGTGTGTCACCAATGTGGCGAGACCAAGCCCGTGCCGAAGATCTGCCCCAGTTGTGAGGCTGAAGACCGACTGGCGGTGGTGGGGCCGGGTGTGGAACGATTGGCCGAAGAGGCCACGACTTTGTTCCCGGATGCCAAAGTCGCAGTTTTGTCGTCTGATTTGTTCGGGTCAGCTCGGGCGCTTAAGGCGCAAATTGCAGCTTTGGCCGCAGGCGAGGTGGATGTGATCATTGGCACCCAGCTGGTTGCCAAGGGCCATAATTTCCCGCTGCTGACGCTTGTGGGTGTGATTGATGCGGATCTGGGCCTGCAAGGCTCCGATCTGCGCGCAGCGGAGCGGACGTTTCAATTGATGCGCCAAGTGGCGGGTCGGGCTGGGCGCGCCAATAAGCCGGGCGTCGCGGTGCTGCAAACCCATCAGCCGGAACATCCCGTCATTCGAGCTATTTTGGGCGGCGATGAAGAGGCGTTTTGGCAAACAGAAGCCCGTGAACGTGAGGCGGCAGGCGTGCCGCCCTATGGTCGACTTGTGGGCATTGTCCTGTCGTCTCCAAATGCCCAAGAGGCCTTCGATGTTGGCCAAGCCATGGCGCGCAATTGCTTGCCGTTGACAAAAATAGGGGCGCAGGTGTTTGGTCCTGCGCCTGCGCCCATCGCGCGCATACGCGGGCGACACCGGGTGCGAATTTTGGTGAAGGCCAGTAAATCATCGCCCATTCAGGCCGCCCTGACCGAGTGGACGGCTTTGTTTAAACTGCCCAACTCATTGAGGCTGTCAATTGATATTGATCCGCAGAGTTTTTACTGATGAGGGACTACTGAGCCGCTATTGGGCCTGCCTTTTGGTCGGGATCGGCGAGAGCTACAATATCAAACATGATACGGTTCAGCTCAAAATCTTTTGGGGTGTAAACTCGTGAAATGCCCATGGCGCGCAAGCGGTCGGCGTCGTCTTCGGGGATAATACCTCCCACCACAACGGGGATATGGCCAAGATCCGCTTCGCCGAACCTGTCCATCAAATCTTGCATCAAAGAGATATGCGAGCCTGACAAAATTGACAGGCCAATCACATGGGCCTGACCCTCTTGCGCGGCGGTTACGATCTCGTCTGGTGTGAGGCGAATGCCCACGTAGGAGATCTCCATTCCACAGTCGCGTGCACGGGCGGCGATTTGTTCGGCGCCATTTGAATGGCCATCAAGTCCGGGTTTGCCCATCAAGAACTTGAGCTTGCGGCCCAATTTTTCACTCACGGCCGCCACTTGCTCGCGAATTTCGTCCAACCCCTCGGTTCGGTTGGACAGATTGACACTGACGCCGGTGGGGCCGCGGTATTGCCCAAAGGCTTGGCGCACCACATCGCCCCATTCTCCAGTTGTTACACCGGCTTTGGCCGCGGCAATGGACGGGGGCATGATATTGCTGCCCTCAATTGCGGCTTTGCGCAGCGTATCCAAGGCCAGTTGGGTGGCCTTAGGGTCACGGGTTGCGCGCCATGTCTCCAGGCGCGAAATTTGATCAGCCTCTGTGGCGGGATCAACACTCATGATGGCATCTTCCCCTGCGGTGAGCGGGCTTGATTCTCCGGTCTGAAAGGCGTTCACGCCGACGACTGTCATCTCACCAGTTTCAATTTTGCCAATGCGCGTGGCATTCGAGTCAACCAAACGCGATTTCATATATTCGATGGCCTCAACGGCGCCGCCCATACTGTCGATCAGAGTCAGTTCCGCCATCGCGCCCTCTTTGAGAGCTGCGACTTTCCGCTCAATCGCTGGATTTTCATCAAACAGATCGTCATATTCTAAAAGGTCGGTCTCATATGCCATGATTTGCTGCATGCGCAGGGACCATTGTTGATCCCATGGGCGGGGCAAGCCTAGGGCCTCGTTCCAAGCGGGCAATTGTACCGCGCGGGCGCGGGCCTTTTTCGAGAGCGTCACGGCCAGCATCTCAATCAAGATGCGATAAACGTTATTTTCCGGCTGCTGCTCAGTGAGGCCCAGGGAATTTACCTGCACACCATATCGAAACCGTCGCATTTTAGGATCTGTGACCCCATAGCGGTCACGGCAAATTTCGTCCCAGAGATCTACAAACGCGCGCATTTTACACATTTCTGTCACAAACCGGATGCCTGCGTTCACAAAAAAGCTGATGCGCCCCACCATTTCATCAAAATGTTCTGCAGGAACTTTGCCCTGTAAATCATCCAATACAGCGGTGGCCGTGGCTAAGGCGAAAGCGAGCTCTTGTTCGGGCGTGGCGCCTGCCTCTTGTAAATGATAGGAACAGACGTTCATCGGGTTCCATTTTGGCAGATATTCACGGGTGTAGGCTGCAATATCTGTGATCATCCGCAGGGATGGTTTTGGCGGGCAAATATAGGTACCCCGGCTCAAATATTCCTTGATGATATCGTTTTGCACGGTGCCTTGCAGGGCAGTGGTGTCTGCCCCCTGCTCCTCGGCTGCCGCGATATACAGCGACAGCAACCAGGGCGCTGTGGCGTTGATGGTCATAGAGGTGTTCATCTGATCCATTGGGATATCAGCAAACAGCGTGCGCATGTCGCCCAAGTGGCAAATTGGAACGCCGACCTTGCCGACTTCACCGCGAGCTAAGATGTGATCGCTGTCATAGCCCGTTTGGGTTGGCAGATCGAAGGCCACGGACAAGCCGGTTTGGCCCTTGGATAGATTCGAGCGGTACAAGGCGTTGGAGGCCGCAGCAGTGGAGTGACCTGCATAGGTTCTAAACAACCAGGGACGATCTTTTTGCTCTTGGGTCATGGCAGGGCCTCTTTTTGAATGCGTAATATTATTGCGAATTTTGATTTAATGACGGAATAATAGGACTCTGTCAATTCGCTGCGATGCGGCATTTTTTATATCTGAGTGGTTTTCCAGCGTTTGAGGCAAATTGCCTGGATGTTTGGAACAATAGAGCTTCCGATTTGGTTTGTGGTGATCGCAGTGGTGTTTGCAGCGATAGCAGCTTTGGAGCGGGCTTTGACCCCCTCTGTGCGCTGGTTTTCCCGGCGCTGGATGGAGCCAGTGTAGCTTAGGTGAGCGCGTGTTTAGATCGCCCGATTGAGCCGTTAAAACTGGCAAAACAGATTGATATATTACGTGAATTGATGTATTATCCACATGTGATGCGGGTAATGAATAATCACGCGCATCAAGAAGGCATCCCTGAAAACGTGGCCTTTCAAGAGGCAATAAAATATGACCGCGATATAGTGCCCTCTTTTAGCGCCTCAGTTTATTTTACCCTAGCCGGAAATCTCGCCAGGATCCTGAGCCAAGTTGTATACCGGGTGCGACTTGTGCATTTTGACAAAGCACTGGTGAATATCGATCCTGAAGCTACCGTTGTTTTTGTCATGAACCACGGCTCAAACATGGATTATGTCTTGGTGACCTATTTGGCGTCGCAGCGGTCTGTGCTTTCCTATGTAGTTGGGGAATGGGCGCGGGTTTGGTCTATCAGTGGGCTTATCTCGCGATGTTGTTTATGCCGCTGAGGTGGTGATTCGGAACCTTGTGCAGCGGAAATTGATTGTGCTTAGCGCTGAGGGATATGCCATCACCGACAAGGGAAATGAGATTGTGCCCTACTATGCCGCCAGTTTGGAACATTTAACGCTATAAATCTTTTAAGTAATAAAATTACAAAATTTTGTAATTATTGATTGTATTATTACTTGATGGATTTTATCCAATAGGGGCGCAGATTGATTCTGTATTGCAGTAATAATGTAAGGAGCCTTCCATGCCATTGGATTCAAACTCACCTCTGACCGCCTATGTCGCGGTGAAAAAAGATCTTTATGAAATGGGCGAAATGCCTCCTTTGGGGCATGTGCCGAAACAGATGTACGGATGGGCCATCCGCAAAGAGCGTCACGGCGAACCTGACACGGCGATGTTGCAAGAGGTGTTGGATGTACCAGAGCTCGACAACTATGATGTGTTGGTTTTGGTTATGGCCGCTGGTATCAATTACAACGGCGTTTGGGCCGCCTTAGGCGTGCCGATCAGCCCCTTTGATAGCCATAAGCAGCCCTATCACGTTGCTGGTTCCGATGCGTCGGGCATCGTGTGGGCCGTGGGGGCCAAAGTCACCCGCTGGAAGATTGGTGATGAGGTTGTGGTGCATTGCAATCAAGATGATGGCGACGATGAGGAATGCAACGGCGGAGATCCTATGTACTCCACCTCGCAGCGCATCTGGGGCTATGAAACACCAGACGGCTCGTTCAGCCAGTTTACCCGCGTGCAAAGCCAACAGTTGATGCCACGACCACAGCATCAAACTTGGGAAGAAAGTGCATGCTACACGTTAACTCTTGCCACTGCCTACCGTATGTTGTTCGGCCACGCGCCGCATGAATTGAAGCCGGGACAGAATATTCTGATCTGGGGCGCTTCTGGCGGGCTTGGGTCTTATGCCGTGCAATTGGCCAATGTGGTTGGAGCCAATGCCATTGGTGTGATCAGTGATGAGAGCAAACGCGATTTTGTCATGGGGCTTGGTGCCAAAGGCGTGATCAACCGACGCGACTTCGATTGCTGGGGGCAAATGCCCACTGTGAATACGTCAGAATATGCCGCTTGGTTCAAAGAAGCCCGCAAATTTGGTGCGGCCATCTGGGAGATCACCGGCAAAGGCAATAATCCAGATTTGGTATTTGAGCACCCGGGCGAAAGCACCTTTCCCATCTCGACGTTTGTTTGCAAAAAAGGCGGCATGGTCGTGATTTGCGCCGGCACCACGGGTTATAACCTCACCTTGGATGTCCGATATATGTGGATGCACCAAAAGCGTTTGCAGGGCTCACATTTCGCCAATCTCAAACAGGCGGCTGCGGCCAATCGCTTGATGTGTGAAGATAAGTTAAATCCATGCCTATCAGAGGTGTTTGATTGGAATGATCTACCCGCCGCTCACATGAAGATGCGCCGTAATGAGCATCTGCCAGGCAATATGTCTGTATTGGTCCAAGCGCCTTGTCGCGGTTTGCGCACGATATCAGAAACCCTATTCGCCGCGCGCTAGCCAGAGAGGCACAGGGCAAATAAAATTGCCCTGTGCCGCCTGAGACGGGGAATTGCACTGGCCCCACCCTGCGCCATTGTCTACACAAGGGAATGTCAGCGAAGCAAGTTTCTTATTCAGATGATCAGGCGCAGGCCTATGATACTATCAGCGATATTCTGCGCTCGGCTGGCGTGGATCTGGCCAATGGCATTCTGACGCCCCCCCGTGAAGGCAAAGCAAGCATCGCGGCGGTGATTGGTAAAGCTGGGTCTGGCAAAACTCTGCTTTTGGCGCAGTTATATCATGCGTTGCAAGACGCAGGCATGAATATCGTCTCTGGAGACTATGAGCCGCGCGCGCGCAAGGATCGGCGTACCTTGGCGATTTTGGCCCCCACCAACAAAGCGGCCAGCGTTTTGCGCAACCGCGGCGTGCCAGCCACCACGATCCACCGTATTCTTTACACTCCAATGTATGATCCAGAATATGAAAAGATTGCGGAATGGCTGGGCGGCAATGGTTCGCGGCCTGAGGTCGAAGGGGTGACGGATATCTCCTTGGATCGGGCCCATAATTTTTATGCCTCCAACGCCTCCATCCCAGGGGCATTGGCAGCCGCCGGGTTGCGCGGGTCGGATTTCATCACCGGGTGGAAACGTCGCGAAGATCCGCTGGATGTCGGCTTTGTTGATGAAAGCTCGATGCTGGACGCAAAGCAGCTCGAAGATCTACAGGAAATTTTTCCGACGTTGATTCTGTTTGGTGATCCGGCGCAGTTGGCTCCGGTGAACCAATCTGGCGCAATGGTGTTCGACGCATTGCCAGAGGGGCGCCGTTTGGTTCTCAGCCGAGTACACCGGCAAACCCAAGACAACCCAATTCTTGACTTGGCTCATGCTTTGGGCGATTCAGCCCTGCAGTTTTCAGATTTTGAAGCCATGGTGCAAGCTGCGGCGCGCCGAGATGACCGTGTGGTCATCGGCCAAAGGGTTGAGTCAGATCTTATGGCCCGTTCGCCTGTTTTGGTTTGGCGAAATGTGACCCGTATCAAGCTCATTCAGGCGTTTCGCGGGGCGTTTGATGCGCCGCTAGAAGAGTTGCTGCCAGGTGAGCCGCTGATCTGTGATGGCATTGAACTGCCAGCAAAACATCGTAAGAAACGATTAGACCTTGAGGCGCGCGGACTGATCAAGGGGGCGCAAGTGGTGTACCTTGGACCGGGCCGCAAGCCGGGATTTTCACGTCTGCATGTGATCGGAGCAGAGCAACCGCAGCTCAGTGCTGCAAGTATTGTAAAAATTGAGATGCCGAACGAGGAAGAGCCCTTCATCCCTTTTGCAGCCCGCATGGGCGCCACGTTTTTGCATGGGGCGGCGGTGACAATCCATAAGGCGCAGGGATCACAATGGGACACGGTGCAAGTTTTTGCGCCTGATATTTATGTGGCGGCCAAGATGAACCGGACAGAAGCGGGAACCCAGCTGTGGAAGCGCTTGGCCTATGTGGCTATCACCCGGGCGGAAAACCGTTTGATTTGGGTGGTGCGCAACCGTCTAGCCCGGCCAAGCGGTCCTTTGGTAGTGGATGACCTCACTGTTGAAGTGCCTAATTTTGACCTGACCATGGAACCGGTGGAAGATCAGAAAGATGGAGCTTTTTGAAGCCTCTTGGCTATAGTTTCGCCTCAATAGCGTCCCAAATTAAACTCGCCACATTTGTGCCATCAAAACGCTGTAATTCTTGCAGGCCAGTGGGGGAGGTGACGTTGATCTCAGTCAAATAATCGCCGATCACATCGATACCTACGAAAACCTGACCCTTTTCGCGCAAAATGGGGCCAATGGCCGCGCAAATTTCAAGATCGCGTGCGGTGAGGCCGACTTTTTCAGGGCGGCCACCCACATGCATATTCGAGCGGGTTTCGCCAGCCGCAGGTACGCGATTGATCGCTCCCACAGCCTCACCATCGACCAAGATGACCCGTTTGTCGCCGTTGCTGACATCTGGCAGAAATTTTTGGATGATCAATGGCTCGGTGTTGATGCCGATAAACAATTCATGCAGCGAGGCGATATTGCGGTCTTCAGGGGTGAGCCGGAACACACCGGCGCCACCGTTGCCGTAGAGCGGCTTGACGATCACATCACCGTGAATGGCGCGGAAGGCTTTCAAAGTGTCCAAATCCCGAGCAATGGTGGTTGGCGGGATCAGCTCAGGAAATTGAAGCATCAAGAGTTTTTCAGGATAATTGCGCACCCAAAATGGATCGTTCACCACCAATGCATCAGGTTTCAAGAAGTCGAGCAGGTGGGTTGTGGTGATATAGCCCATGTCAAAGGGCGGGTCTTGACGCAACCAGACGACATCAAAAGCGTGAAGGTCCAAATGCTCCATTTCGCCCAAGTCAACATGGTTGTCAACTTCGCGACGTAAGAACATTTTTTGCCCCTTGGCCGTAACTTTGCCATTTTCAAACGCGAGCTTGTCTGGGGTGTGATAATAGATCTCATGCCCGCGGCTTTGCGCCTCTAAAGCCAAATGAAATGTGCTGTCACCATCTATATTGACGGCTTCCATTGGGTCCATTTGAAAGGCGATTTTCTTTGACATGCGATAACCTCGGGCTTGTTCACACCTAGATGGCACCGGGGCGGCAGGCTGGCAAGAGGCATGAGCTAGTGCATCAATGCATTTTCCAACACTTTAATCTCACCATGGATGTCCACGCGGGACATATCAAAGCACATTTTGGAGGCAAGAGGGGCGATTGGTTTTGACCAAAAATTCAGATGTGGTTTGATAAATTCGCAGTTGCTGTTTTTGGCTCAGGGCCTGCAAGGCTTTTGGTGGGATTGGCTTTTTTGACTTCAGTGAAAATCAATGTGTCCCTATCTG
The DNA here is from genome assembly GCA_905182455.1 of uncultured Planktomarina sp. Taxonomy (GTDB): domain Bacteria; phylum Pseudomonadota; class Alphaproteobacteria; order Rhodobacterales; family Rhodobacteraceae; genus Planktomarina; species Planktomarina forsetii. Next base: position 908,071 of record CAJJBJ010000002.1, on the reverse strand, counting down.
CGAAGATGAGATCTATTTTACCGATCTGGCCGCACCAACGATGGGCCAATATTTTATGGGAACGGGCCGTATAATCGGCAATAATCGAGTGCTCGACCGTGAGACCCGCCAAGTAATTTGTTTTTCCTTTAAATGCCTTTTTCTACATTCGCTTAATCTGCCTTTTGCTCTCCTTTGAGCCGAAGCGCCATTTGATAAATTTCGCGCCGCGGCAACCCGTAGGCCCCGGCCACGGTGTCGGCTGCATCCTTCACCCTAAGGTTTAACATTGCGTGAAGAAGTGCGGCCTCGAGATCAATTTCATCCACTTTGGCGTCTTCCCCGGCGCCTATCAAAACGACCAGTTCCCCCTTCGCGGGCTTCTCATCGTAAAATGCGCGAACAGTGCTGACTGGGCCGATTTGGACGTCTTCAAATTTCTTGGTCAATTCGCGACAAACCGCAACATGACGCGCGCTGCCGCCCAGAGATTCGATATCCGCTAAAAGTGCATTCAGCCGCTTCGGGGATTCGTACAACACCAATGTTGCGCGCAGGGGCATCAGCTCGACCAAGGCCTTTTGCCGCGCTGTCTGCTGTGGAGGTAGAAATCCTGCGAAATGGAACTGATCGGTGGGCAGACCTGCAACTGTGAGCGCGGCAATACAGGCCGCAGGGCCCGGCGCTGTCAGCACGGTCATATCTGCTTGGCGTGCATCTCGGACCAATTGGTAGCCAGGATCGGCGATCAAGGGGGTGCCCGCCTCGGAGACATAGGCCACAGATTTCCCCTCTGCGATATGGTTTAGCAGTCTTTGGCGGTCACCAGCATTACTGTGATCATGGTAGGCGATGATTCGTCGGCCTCCCAAAGGCACCCCATGGATATCCATTAACTTACGCGCAGTCCGGGTGTCTTCGGCGGCCAATACATCGGCGGAGGCCAAAATATCCAGCGCACGCAGGGTAATATCGCGTGCGGAGCCTAAAGGTGTTGCTACAAGGTATAACCCTGGATCCAACTTGATCAATTTATGATTCACCACTGGACCCCTTTGTGGATTGCAATAAAATGCATGTAACAAGCGACTATTAACCTCTGAAGGGGCTCTTTGACCATGGTTTCTAGAATTTCTCTGATGCGGCATCTGCGGGGGGCTGTCTTGACGCTCTGTGGTGCGTTGTTCCTCTCCGCCTGTGTGGCGCCTCCTATGGGCGGCCTCTCGGTGGGTGGTTTGAGCATCGATGGCTCGAAAAAAGTTCAGGTTGCTGTGCTTTTGCCAACCAATGCAGCGGATCCCCGGGTGCGCGAATTGGCGATCTCTGCGGAGCAGGCAGCAAGAATGGCCATGGATGACCTCGCGGGCAGTGTGACGATGGAAATACGTATTTACGATACCGCTGGGCTTGAGACTCAAGCCGCCGAAATGGCGGTTTTGGCTGTTGAAGAGGGCGCGCAAGTAATCGTGGGACCTTTGTTCGCTGGAGCGGCCAATGCGGCTGGCCTTGCGGTGGCCAATAGCGGCGTTAGTGTTTTATCACTGTCCAACAATGTCGATATTGCTGGGGGCAACGTTTACGTGTTGGGCCATACCTACCAAAATACCGCTGATCGTTTGGTGGCCTACGCTCAAGGGCAAGGTAAAAGCCAGGCGTTGATTGTGCATGCCAATAATGTTTCAGGACAAGCGGGTAGTGATGCAATTGAACAAGCTTTGAGCGATCAAGGCTCTGTTGCTGCAGGCATTGAAAATTACGAATTTACGCAACAAGATCTTGTCGAGGCGATGAGCCGGATTGCGGAGCGCAATGAGTTGATTGAGGCTGATGTTGTATTCTTAACTGCCGATTATGACGGTGGTCTGCCCTTGATCGCGCAGCTGCTGCCGGAGGCTGGGATTGACCCTGAGCTGGTGCAATATGTAGGCCTGTCGCAATGGGACGTTTTGCCCTCAGCTTTTCATCTTCCCGGAATTCAAGGAGGGTGGTTTGCTATGCCGAGCCCAACCCGAGCCGAGCAGTTCCGTGATCGCTTTCAATCCGTTTATGGCAACGCCCCTCATCCGCTTGCCGCAATCGCCTATGATGGTGTCGCCGCTGTAGGGGCCTCTGTGGCCACCGGCAACCGAGATGCTTTGAACAGCAAAGGTCTTACCTTAACGGGGGGATTTCAAGGGGCTGCGGGCATTTTTAGACTGCGCAAGAATGGAACCATCGAGCGCGGGCTTGCAGTTGCGACCATAGAGGGCAATCAAGTGGTTGTGCTTGAGGAGGCCCCACGCACCTTTTCAAACTTTGGCTTTTAGGTTGAAAAGATCGAATCTCACAGAGCCTGATGAACTCATTTGTGAGGCTCAAAAGGTATTTGATCGTGACGCGGTCGCCGCACAGATTAATGCTGGGCTAACGGGGGTTTCCGATTCTGCAGAAGTTCGGGCGACCTTGGTTGGACTTCTGCGCGATGCACGCAAGTTTGGCATGGCTGAGATAGCAGAGGCCTTTGAAAAGGCGCCGTTCAAAGCCCATGCCACAACAGCTAGCTATTGTTATCTCACCGATTGTGTTGTGGCCGCAGCCTATGATGCGGTGGTCCAGTATTTGCATCCGATTCAAGTGGCGACCACCTCCGAACGTTTGGCTTTGATCGCGGTTGGTGGATATGGTCGGGGTGGCATGGCGCCTTTTTCCGACGTCGATTTGCTATTTTCCGTACCCTATAAAATGACGGCATGGGCCGAAAGCGTCATCGAAAGCCTGCTTTATGTGCTTTGGGATTTACGCCTCAAGGTTGGCCACGCCAGCCGCACAATTCGGGATTGCTTGCGCCTTGCGCGCGAAGATTACACCATCCGTACATCCTTGGTCGAAATGCGGTTTTTGCTGGGCGATGTGGAGGTGTTTGATCAGCTGCAAGAGCAATTGCGCGAAAAACTATTCAAAGGTACCGCCGGAGAGTTTACCGAAGCAAAACTGGCTGAGCGCGAAGCGCGCCATCTCAAGCAAGGTGGTCAGCGCTATGTGGTTGAGCCGAATGTGAAAGAGGGCAAAGGCGGGCTGCGGGACCTACAATCGCTGTTTTGGATTGAGAAATATATCAACGGGATATTTCACGCCGAGCAATTAGTTGAGGCTGGGGTTTTTACGGCCGATGAATTTGCCACCTTTGTGGCTGCTCAGGAATTTCTTTGGGCGGTGCGCTGTCATCTGCATTTGATCTCCAATCGGGGCATGGACCAGCTGACATTTGACCTGCAGGTCGAAGTTGCCGAACGCATGGGCTATACTGACCGAGGCGGGCGCCGTGCGGTGGAGCATTTCATGCAGGCTTATTTCCGCCACGCCACCAAAGTGGGCGAATTAACGCGTATTTTTCTGACGGCAATGGAAGCGGCGCAAGTGAAAAAAGAGCCGGTTTTGGCACGGTTTCTGAAGCGCAAACCTAAGTTGCGTCCGGGCTATTGCATCGTGCAAAATCGCTTGGCGATTTCCGACCCAGATGTATTTTTGGAAGATAAAATGAACCTGTTAAGGGTCTTTGAAGAAGGCCTGCGTACAGGGTTGCTGATTCATCCCAATGCCATGCGGTTGGTCTCGGCCAATCTGCATTTGATTGATGTGCCCATGCGTAAGTCGGACGAGGCCATCCAGATTTTCACAGATTTGTTACTTAAGCATGGCAATCCCGAGCGTGGGTTGCGGCGGATGAATGAATTGGGCGTTTTAGCGGCCTTCATTCCAGAATTTGAACCAATTGTGGCGATGATGCAATTTAATATGTATCACTCCTATACGGTGGACGAGCACACCATCCAAACCATCAGCCATTTGGCCGCCATTGAACGCGGTGAGTTGATTGAAGAATTGCCTGTGGCCAGCGGAATTTTGACCGAAGGGTTGAATCGTAAGGTGTTGTATGTCTCCCTGCTGTTGCATGATATTGGCAAGGGGCGTCCTGAGGATCACTCGGTGTTGGGTGCCAAAATCGCGCGAGAAGTAGCGCCCCGTTTGGGCCTAAAGCCACGTGAAGTGGAAACCGTAGAGTGGTTGGTGCGGCATCATTTGCTGATGTCGGATATGGCACAGAAACGCGATATTGCTGATCCACGCACCGTGCGTGATTTTGCCAAAGCTGTGCAATCGGTAAAGCGGCTAGATTTACTGACCGTCCTGACGGTCTGCGATATCTCCGGCGTAGGCCCCGGTGTTTGGAATAATTGGAAAGCGGTTTTGATCCGTGCTTTGTATCGCCAAACCAAGAAGGCACTGGAAACGGGCCTAGAGGATCTCAACCGCGAAAATCGAGGTGCAGAGGCCAAGAAAAATCTGCGAGATTCTTTGGCTGATTGGTCGAAATTGGCGTTACGCCACGAAACAAACAGGCACTATCCGCCCTATTGGCAAGGGCTGCATGTGACGGCGCACCAAATATTTGCTCGCTTGCTGCTGGATATTCCTGAAGACGAAATCCGCATGGATTTACAGCCTGATGAAGATCGCGATGCCACCAGAATTTGTTTTGCAATGGCCGATCATCCCGGCGTTTTTAGCCGCTTTTGTGGTGCCTTGGCGCTTAGCGGCGCCAATGTTGTTGATGCACGCACCTTTACCAGCAAAGACGGTTACGCCACGGCAGTGTTTTGGGTGCAAGATGCTGAAGGCCATCCCTATGAGGACACCCGGTTGGGCCGTCTGGAGAAGATGATCAATGAAACCTTACAAGGCACTGTTGTGGCGCGCGCAGAGATTCAATCTCGCGATAAAATCAAAAAGCGTGAACGGGCCTTCAAAGTTCCCACATCGATCAGTTTCGATAATGAAGGTTCGGAAATTTTTACCATCATCGAGGTGGACACTCGTGACCGTTTGGGGCTGCTTTATGATCTCACCCGCACTTTGGCCTCGGCTAACGTAAATATTTTCAGCGCGGTGATTGCCACTTACGGCGAACAGGTGGTGGATACCTTCTATGTAAAAGACATGTTCGGTCTGAAGTTTCATTCGAAAGCAAAACGAGACATGCTGGAGCAAAAACTACGGGATGCGCTGACGCAGGGCGCGCTTAAGGCTTTGTCATGAGCATGATGCGAGGGTTTTTCACGGTTGGATTTTGGACCCTCGTATCGCGGGTATTGGGCTTTGTGCGTGACGTCTTCATTGCTGGAGCTTTGGGCGCGACCCCAGTGGCCGAGGCGTTTGTTTTGGCCTTTTCGCTGCCCAATCTGTTTCGCAGATTTTTTGCGGAGGGCGCCTTTAACATGGCCTTTGTGCCGATGTTTTCGAAAAAGCTGGCGTCTGGTGATAGACCACTCGTTTTCGCGAGCGATGCGATTTCGATGCTGGCTTTGGTGCTGATTGTGTTGAACGCCACTGCGATGCTGGCCATGCCATATTTGGTGTGGATTATGGCCAGTGGATTTGTGGGCGATGAAAGATTCGATTTGACGGTCCTGTTTGGCCGAATAGCTTTTCCTTATATCATTTTCATCTCGCTGGCGGCATTGGCCTCTGGGGTCTTGAACTCTGCGGGTCGGTTTGTCGCGGCGGCGGCGGCGCCGGTCTTGCTCAATATCTGTTTTATAGCAGCGCTGTTTGCGGCCGATTGGGCGGGTTGGAACGTCGGTTTGACCCTCGCGTGGTGCGTGCCGGTGGCTGGTGTTGCGCAATTTGCATTTGTTTGGTTTGCAGCACATCGGGCTGGATTTACTCTGATACCCCGGTTGCCACGGATGACGCCTGAACTGAGTCGGCTTGCGATGATCGCAGCGCCTGCGGCTTTGGCCGGTGGTGTGGTGCAGGTGAATTTGATGGTGGGTCGCCAGATTGCGAGTTATTTCGATGGCGCCAATGCGTGGCTCTATTACGCGGATCGTTTATATCAGTTGCCGCTTGGCGTGGTGGGCATTGCGATTGGGATTGTGCTCTTGCCGGATCTGTCGCGGCGCTTGCGTCTGGGAGATGCGGAAGGTGGTAGGGAGGCATTTAATCGCGCTGCTGAGTTCTCTTTATTGCTGACAATCCCAAGTGCTGTGGCGCTTCTGGTGATTCCAACGGCCTTGGTGTCGGTTTTGTTTGAACGTGGTGCATTTGGCGCAAATGACACCGCAGCCACCGCATTAGCCACGGCAATTTACGGCTTGGGCTTGCCAGCTTTTGTGTTGCAAAAACTCTATCAGCCGCTGTTTTTCGCGCGTGAAGACACGAAGTCACCCTTCTATTTTGCTCTGGTGGCTTTGAGTGTGAACGCGGCTGTTGCCGTTGGGTTGAGCCCCTTTGTGGGTTTCACCGCCTCAGCTTATGGGGCCACGTTTGCGGGTTGGGCCATGTTGGCCTGTCTGTGGTGGGGCAGCCGCAAGTTCGGTGATGCCGCTCGCCTGGACGCACAATTGCGGCATAAATCTTGGCGAATTGTTCTGGCCAGCCTGATGATGGGGGTGGCCATTTGGGCCGCAGCCCAAGTCATGGCGCCGCTGCTTGTGGTCCCCGGAACGCGGGTTTTAGCGTTGATTGGCGTATTGGCTGTGGGGGCGGTCAGCTATGGGCTTGCTGGCCGTATCACCGGCGCTTTTACCTTAGGTGAGCTGCGCCGCATGATGCGCAGCTAAAGTTACGGCTGCCGGAATTTATTGACGATGACACGAACACCACCGGGATGAATGATCGCGGCTGAGATGAACCCTGTCACGGCACCGCAAAGCTCGGCGACCCAAATTGGGGGGCCATCTTGGAGCAGAGAGAAGCCGATATTGATCAACATCAAAATACCCAGCAAACGAAATGCCATCAACTGTTGGCTCAAGAGGCCCTCAGAGCGGCTGAACAAGACAAAGGTGAACGCGCCTATAAGGCCATAAGCCGCAGGAAAGCCGCCGAACAGTGGAAAGCCGGAGCTGGTGAACATTGCAAATCCTAAAGCTGCAAAAATGGCGGATGCAAAGAAGATCGCCACGACAGCAATATTCCCCAAAACCTCGCCTACGAATTTTCCCATGGCTAAGATAAACACGCTGGCAAAAACGCCCTGCATCAAAGACCCATGCACAAAGGGGTAGGTCAGCATCCGCCAAAACAGCTCGGAAATCCACAAGCCCGCCGACATGGCGCGGCCAAACCCTTCAGGCATAAAGGCAAATTGGCGCATCAAAGCAATGCGCGCATCAAAGCTGCCCCAGAGGCGCGCTTCAGCCCCGGCGATATAGGCCTCCCCGATGACAATGATCAAAAACAGCACAATCACCGTTGGCGGCAGGGGGTTTACGGCGTGGGTAGGAGAGTCGGACATGGCTTGTTTCCTTGACGGCTTCAGCCTTGCTGAGTATGCGATGCAGGGAATGAATTCCAGAGCTGAGGCTGCTATGACCCAAACTTTTACTCCGCGCGTCTTTTCAGGCATCCAGCCATCGGGCGGATTAACACTGGGAAATTACCTTGGTGCGATGAAACGTTTTGTGGATATGCAAGCAGATGGTGGTTTTGAAACTGTCTATTGCATGGTGGATCTGCATGCGATCACAGTTTGGCAGAACCCTGAAGATTTGCGCCGCAACACTCGTGAGCTTTGTGCGGGCTTTATTGCTGCGGGCATCGATCCCGAGAAATCTATTTTGTTCAATCAAAGCCAAGTGCCTGAGCATGCCCAATTGGGTTGGATTTTCAACTGCGTGGCCCGCATGGGCTGGATGAAACGGATGACCCAGTGGAAGGATAAGGCAGGCAAAAATAGCGAGAATGCCTCGCTTGGCTTGTTTGGCTACCCCGCGCTCATGGCTGCTGATATTTTGATCTATCACGCGACCCATGTGCCTGTGGGCGAAGATCAAAAGCAGCATCTTGAGCTGACCCGCGATATTGCGGTGAAATTTAACAATGATTTTGGCGTGGATTTTTTTCCGATCCCAGAGCCAGTTATTGAGGGTGCCGCCACGCGGGTGATGAGCCTGCGGGATGGCACTAAGAAAATGTCGAAGTCTGATCCGAGCGACATGAGCCGCTTGAATATGACTGATGACGCCGAGACTTTGGTCAAAAAGATTAAGAAGGCCAAGACGGATATGGATCCTTTGCCTGACAGTATAGAGGGCTTAGACGGTCGTCCCGAGGCCCGAAATTTGGTCAATATCTATGCCTCATTGAACGAAATGACCGTACAAGCGGTGATTGGTGAATTTTCTGGCCAGCAGTTTGGGGCTTTTAAGCCCAAGCTTGCAGATTTGGCCGTGGCCAAGCTTGCGCCGATTTCCAGTGAAATGTCCCGGTTAATGCAAGATCCAGCGGAGATTGACCGTATCTTGGCCCGTGGGGCAGAGCGGGGACGGGCTTTAGCGGCGCCAATTCTGCAAAAAACTTACGATATAGTTGGGATGCTGCGCTAGGCTTGGCTTGTCGTGAACTACAGGTTTAATTTGGCGCATCATGTAAGTTTAACGTTGCGGGCACCTTAAGCTGCAGGCATGATGCTGCTCGAACGGAGGCCTTTGATGCGTAAATTTATGGTTGTACTGGACAGTTCGACAGAATGTTTGAACGCAATGCGCTTTGCCGCCATGCGGGCCGAAAATACCGGCGCGCGGGTCGAAATATTGGCGGTCATCCCTCCTGAGGAATTCAATCACTGGATTGGTGTTGGAGCAATTATGCGCGAAGAGGCGCGTGATCGGATCAATGCGCATTTTGAGGTCTTTGCCAAATGGATGCGCGAAAAGCACAATGTTGATCCTGAACTTGTTATCCGCGAAGGCGAAGTCGTAGCCGAAATCCTATCGCAAATTCGCGACGACTCTGAAGTTGATATCCTTGTGCTAGGGGCAGCAACTGACCGGAAGGGGCCGGGCCCATTGGTGACGCAATTATCAAAATCATCCGGAAGCTTAGACGTTCCCATCGTGATTGTTCCAGGCAGTTTGAGCAAAGAACAATTGGAAGCGATCAGCTAAAGACGGCTTGCGATCTTTCTTAAGTTAGAATTATTCTAAAAACTTGACATTCTGCGACCTGCATCACATATTTGCAGGACGTTAACCGGAGACAGCTGCTATGTTTATTCAAACCGAGAGTACACCGAACCCTGCGACTTTGAAATTTTTGCCTGGCCAATCTGTGATGGATATGGGCACGGCTGATTTTCCGTCGTCTGATGGCGCCTCTGCCAGCCCTTTGGCGCAGCGGCTTTTTGAAGTGGAAGGCACCTCAGGCGTGTTCTTGGGTTCTGATTTTGTGACTGTCACTAAAACTGATGCTGTTGACTGGGATCATATTAAACCGGCGTTGTTGGGCGCGATCATGGAGCATTTCCAATCTGGTGCGCCTGTGTTGTCCGACGGACAATCGGCAGCACTTGCTCAGGGTGATTATGATGAGGCCGACGAGTCTATCGTTGTGCAAATTAAAGAGCTCCTGGACACCCGCGTCCGCCCGGCTGTGGCGCAAGATGGTGGCGATATCACTTTTCATGGCTTTGATCGCGGCATCGTATACCTGCATATGAAGGGCGCATGTGCGGGTTGCCCGTCATCAACACTTACGTTGAAAATGGGTATTGAAAACCTCCTGCGCCATTATATTCCAGAAGTGGTTGAAGTTCGTCCCGTTGCTGCCTAAGCATAGGCTCTCCGCTACTGAGCTTGCTCAGCTGCATCAGCAAGCTTTTACAAAAGAACGCCCTTGGAGCGCCCTTGAATTTAAAGATTTGATTGCGCAGCCTGGTGTATTTCTGACCTGTTCCTCACATTGCTTTGCTCTGGGCCGCTTGGTGGTGGATGAGGTGGAAATTCTCACTGTGGCTTGCGCTCCATCTCATCAAAGACAGGGGCTGGCGCGGCGGATAATTGCGCAATTGCTTGATGAGGCCACAAGTCACGGCTCTGTTTGGAGCTTTTTAGAGGTTGCCTCCGACAATACAGCCGCGATTTCAGTCTATCAGAGCTTGGAATTCGAGGAAGTGGGGCAGCGTAAAAACTATTACAAGCGAAAGGACACAGCTCCTTGTGACGCGCTTATTTTTCGTAAGTATCTTATTTAAAGTATTTAATTATCTATATTTAATCAAAAATCCCTGTGTTTAGATTGAATAATTAAGGATTTAACAATTTTCTCTTGACCCTCCCTTGGCAGAACGCGCTAATCTGGTCATGATCAAAAGATCTGTTTGCATGTCGCCTAGGGGATTCTATCTGCTGGGCTTTAGCTATTAATGGGAGACTCTAATGAGCTTTATGAAATCTATTCTCGGTAGCGTTGCTGCTATGGCGTTAACAGCCACTGCGGCCCTTGCCGATCCTGCCATCATCTTTGACCTTGGCGGAAAATTTGACAAATCCTTCAACGAAGCCGCTTTCGCAGGCGCGCAACGTTGGGCCGATGAAACTGGTGGTTCATTTCGTGAAATCGAACTTCAAAGTGAAGCTCAGCGTGAGCAGGCCCTGCGTCGCTTCGCTGAAGCCGGAAATAATCCAATCGTGATGGCTGGTTTCGCTTTTGCAGATGCTCTGGGCAAAGTGGCTCCAGACTATCCAGACACAAAATTCGCTGTGATCGACGTAAACTGGTTGAGCATGCCGAACGTACGCGGCATCGGCTTTAACGAGCATGAGGGATCTTACCTTGTGGGCATGTTGGCCGCTCAAGCGTCCAAAACCGGAACCGTTGGCTTTGTGGGCGGCATGGACATTCCGTTGATCCGCCGCTTTGGCTGTGGCTTTGCTCAGGGTGTTTTGGCTGTAAATTCAGGCGCGACTGTGATTGCCAACATGACAGGGACTACGCCTGCCGCTTGGAATGACCCGGTAAAAGGTTCCGAGTTGACCAAAGCACAGATCAGCCAAGGAGCTGACGTAGTGTTTGCGGCGGCTGGTGGCACTGGCGTTGGTGTTCTGCAAACCGCAGCTGATGAGGGCATCTTGTCGATAGGTGTCGACAGCAACCAAAACTATCTGCACTCTGGCAAGGTTTTGACCTCCATGATGAAGCGCGTTGATAATGCGGTTTATGACGCCTTCACACAAGGTAATAACCTGGAAACAGGGAATTTCCAAATGGGTGTTGCCAACGGTGGCGTAGGCTACGCATTGGACGAGCATAACGCAGCATTGATTAGTGCAGACATGCAGGCCGCTGTGGATGCAGCCGCAGCTGCAATGACTGCAGGTACTTTGTCAGTACACGACTATACATCTGACGAAACTTGCCCAGCAGTGTCCTTCTAAAGACTGGCTGAACAGGCCAGAATTACGGGGCCGCGCCAATATTTGGCGTGGCCTTTGTCGATAAAGGGACTTTGATGACCAATCCAGCGATTGAATTAAAAGGCATATCCAAAGCCTTTGGGCCGGTGCAGGCCAATAAAGACATCTCGATCCGTGTTATGCCGGGCACCATTCACGGTATCATTGGCGAGAACGGTGCGGGTAAATCAACTTTGATGTCGATCCTTTATGGTTTCTACAAAGCTGATGCTGGTGAGGTTTTTATCTCTGGTAAAAAGACGTCCATCCCTGACAGCCAAGCGGCGATCTCTGCCGGCATTGGCATGGTGTTCCAACACTTTAAACTGGTTGAAAATTTCACCGTGCTTGAGAATATTGTTCTGGGTGCGGAAAGTGGGGCGTTCCTCGCGCCCGCGCTGCGCAAGGCGCGGGCTGAGCTGGCTGAGCTGGCTGCAGAGTATGAGCTGAATGTTGACCCTGATGCCGTGATTGAAGAAATTGGCGTGGGTATGCAGCAACGTGTTGAAATACTTAAGGCACTATACCGAAAAGCTAACATTTTGATCCTAGATGAACCCACTGGAGTTCTAACACCTGCTGAAGCTGACCAGCTGTTCCGAATTCTGGGTCGACTTCGTGAAGAAGGTAAAACGATTATTTTGATCACGCATAAATTACGTGAAATTATGGAGATCACAGACACAGTGAGTGTGATGCGCCGTGGTGAGATGACTGCAACTGTAAAAACTAGTGAAACTAGCCCTGAGCATTTAGCTGAACTGATGGTTGGCCGGAAAGTTTTGCTGCGCGTAGATAAAACTGCGGCTCAACCCAAGCATCAGGTGCTGGAAGTTTCCGGATTAAACGTGGTTGATGAAGCTGGGGTGCTTAGGCTGAAAGACATAAGCCTCAATGTGCGCGCTGGCGAAATCTTAGGGATTGCTGGTGTTGCCGGAAACGGCCAATCAGAGTTGCTACAGGTTTTGGGTGGTTACCAACCTGCCACGGGCTCCATTCGTGTTAATGGTTCCGAGATTGATTTGACGGGTTCCTCTAGTGATGGCCAATCGCGACGCGCGAGAGGAATTGCTCATGTTCCAGAAGATCGTCAGCGTGAGGGCCTGATTATGGATTTCATGGCTTGGGAAAATGCAATTTTTGGCTATCACCGAGACCCTGCTCACCAATTAAATCGGTTTTTGATGGATAATGCTGCGGTTCGTGAAGAAACTGCAGCTAAGATGGCGCGTTTTGACGTAAGGCCCCCAAATCCAAATTTGACAGCTAAAAACTTTTCAGGCGGTAATCAGCAAAAAATTGTGTTGGCAAGAGAGATAGAGCGCAACCCAGATTTACTTTTGGTTGGGCAGCCTACTCGTGGTGTTGATATTGGTGCGATTGAATTTATCCACAAACAAATCGTTGAGTTGCGCGATAGAGGCAAAGCTATTTTGCTTGTTTCAGTTGAACTGGATGAGATCTTATCGTTATCGGATAGGGTTGCGGTAATGTTTGATGGACAAATTATGGGTGAACGCGATCCCTCAAAAACAAATGAAAAAGAGTTGGGCCTGTTAATGGCAGGTGTCATCAGTGAGGCTAGAATATGAACTTAACTCATTTTTTTAACAAAATGTGTGGATTATTTTAATGGATGTGATGCCAAAATGGGCTGATGTTGTTTTAGTCCCCCTCTTTTCTTTACTGTTGGCGGCGTTTTTGTCTGCCTTGCTGATCTTAGCAATTGGCGAAAGTCCAAGTGAAGCACTCAGTCTGATGGTTCAAGGTACTTTGTTGCGATCCGCTGGTTGGGGCTACATGCTCTACTATACTACAAATTTTATTTTCACTGGTCTTGCAGTTTCAGTCGCTTTTCATGCCTCACTATTTAATATTGGGGGTGAGGGTCAAGCAATGATGGGTGGGTTGGGAGTATCGCTTGTCTGCCTGTTCATTCCTTGGCCACATTGGAGTCTAGCTATTGTTGGAGCATCTGTAGGTGCAGCGGTATTTGGCATGATCTGGGCTGGCCTACCTGCATATCTTCAGGCCAAAAGGGGTAGTCACATAGTAATTACTACCATCATGTTTAATTTTATTGCAGCTGGTGTTTTAAACTTTTTTCTTGTTGGTGCTCTGAAGCCTAAAGGTAGTATGGATCCGGCTACTGCAAATTTTCCGGCTAGCACCCACCTGCCAACGTTTGAAGATATGGCTCAACTCGTTGGTTTTGAAAAGATGTTCCGGTCAGCACCGGCAAATGTGAGTTTTTTTATTGCCCTGTTGGCCTGCGTCGCCGTTTGGTACTTAATTTGGCGGTCTCCTTTGGGTTATGAAATTCGTGCTTTGGGTAAATCTGGACCAGCTGCACGCTACGCTGGTATAGGTTCTGTCAAAGTAATTATGATTACCATGATGATTTCTGGCGCGCTTTGTGGGTTAATGGCAATCAACACGACTCAAGGAGAGAGTGAACGCCTCATTCTAAACTTCACCGAAGGTGCTGGGTTTATTGGGATTGCAGTAGCACTAATGGGGCGAAGCCACCCACTTGGGGTGTTATTAGCCGCACTGCTGTTTGGCTTTCTCTATCAAGGTGGGGCAGAGTTAGCTCTCTGGACTAAAATACCGCGTGAGCTCATTATTGTTATTCAAGCGCTGGTGATACTATTTACCGGGGCCCTTACTATGATGGTTCGTGCGCCACTTGAACGGCTATTTCTAATGGCATGGAGGGGTTAAACACATGGACTTCCTTACTCTTGTTCAAGTCCTTGATAGCTCTCTACGCTTGGCGACGCCTCTATTATTAGCATGTTTGGCAGGATTATTTTCGGAACGCGCCGGAATTTTTGATATTGGTCTTGAGGGCAAAATACTGGCTGCTGCTTTTGTGTCGGCTGCGATCGCATATATAACTGGATCGGTTTGGGTGGGGCTTTTGGCAGGTATTGGAGCTTCAGTTATGTTGTCGGCAATTCACGGATTGGCTTCGATCACCCTTCGCGGCGATCAGATCATTTCCGGCGTGGCAATAAACTTTTTGGCTGCAGGCCTCACCGTGGTAATAGCTCAGGCCTGGTTTGGCCAAGGTGGAAGAACGCCACCGCTGCAATCTGGTGGGCGATTTGAGCCAATAAATTTTCCAGGTGCTGTTCCATCTAAGGAGATGGCTGACGCTGGGCCGTTGATGCAGCTATATTCTGAATTGCTTTCAGGCCATTCTCTGTTAGTTTATTTTGCTTTGCTTACGGTTCCAATATCATGGTTTGTACTTTATAAAACGCGCTTTGGGCTTCGGTTGCGCGCAGTAGGTGAAAACCCTGCTGCAGTTGATACAGCTGGGATTTCTGTTATCGGGATGCGCTATGCGGCTGTTATTATCTGCGGTATACTATGTGGCATTGCAGGCGCATATCTTGCCACGGCCTTACAAGCTAATTTCACCAAAGACATGTCTGCGGGGCGCGGTTTTATAGCTCTCGCAGCTCTTATTTTTGCCAAGTGGCGCCCTTGGTATGCGTTGGGTGCTTGCTTGTTGTTTGGCTTTTTCTTCGCAGTCGATAATCGCTTTCAAAATATCTTATTACCGGCTTGGGCCATAAGCAGCGTTTTGCTTTTACTGGCGTTGGGGCTTTTGGCCTATGTGTGGCGCAAGTCTCTGCTCGACAAAGTCGTATTGGGTGGGCTTGGGCTTGGCATCGTGTTTGTCTCTGCCTTGATCGTCAACAGCGCCTGGAGCGCTGGCTTAGGGACTCAAATCAAGATCCCAGTCGTGTTCATCCAATCTTTACCTTACATCTTAACGGTGGTGGTCTTGGCCGGGTTTGTGGGCAAAGCGATCCCACCGCGATCAGGCGGCGTACCTTACATGAAAGAAAAATAGGGCCAAAACGAGATTAGAGATAAGGCCAAATGAACTTTGTGGTCGATAAACAGTCGTAATTTTTATCAAGCCCTTGCTGGAATGTGGCTATGGGGCTATGCGGCGCCATGAACATCTATCTCCCCATTGCTGAAGTCTCGGTAAATGCGTTTGTCTTGTTGGGCTTGGGCGGATTGGTCGGTGTGCTCTCTGGCATGTTTGGCGTAGGTGGTGGGTTTTTGATGACTCCGCTGTTGTTCTTTATAGGAATCCCGCCGGCTGTGGCTGTTGCGACAGAAGCGAACCAGATTGTTGCCTCATCATTTTCTGGTGTTTTGGCCCATGTGAAACGGCGCAATGTTGATTTCAAAATGGGTGGCGTGCTGTTGATCGGTGGTTTGATTGGCGCAGCTGTTGGGGTGCTTGTGTTCAACTACCTCAAGAGCCTGGGGCAGGTCGATCTGCTGGTGAAGCTTTGCTATGTGATCTTTCTAGGCGTTGTTGGCGGCTTGATGTTTATTGAAAGCCTACGCGCCCTGCGCAAGTCCAAACGAATTTCAGCTTCAAAGTTTCGCAAGAAACGCACCTGGATTCACGCCCTGCCTTTGAAAATGCGTTTCCGGGTGTCGGGTCTGTATATATCAGCCATCCCGCCCGTTTTGGTCGGTATTGTGGTGGGCATATTGGCCGCTATTATGGGGGTTGGTGGTGGTTTTGTGATGGTTCCCGCTATGATTTATCTGCTGGGTATGCCGACAAAAGTTGTTGTGGGTACATCACTGTTTCAAATTATTTTTGTGACCGCTTTTACAACCATGCTGCACGCCACAACCAATTACACTGTTGATATGGTGCTGGCTGTGCTCTTGTTGGTGGGCGGTGTCATTGGCGCGCAGTTTGGCACAATGATCGGGGCAAAACTCAAGGCCGAGCAACTGCGGATTTTGCTGGCGTTGATGGTTCTTCTGGTTTGCGCCAAACTAGCGTTTGATCTGATCGTACAGCCATCGGAATTGTTCAGCCTCGGCACGGTGGGTGGCCACTGATGCGCCTGTTTTATGCTTATGTTCTAACTGCGATGATATCTTTGGTGGGACCTGCTGTTTCGCAAGATATTGTGCTGGGCCTCTCCAAACAAGAAATCGGCATCACTGCGTTCTTTGATGGCTCTGAAATCTTGATATTTGGAGCCGTGAAGCACCAAAGTGAAGCAAGCTCTGAGGGTGATCTTGATGTTGTGGTCACCATCGCCAGCCCGCGCAGCCCGGTCACCGTCCGCCGCAAAGAAAAGCGCTTGGGCATCTGGGTGAATGTGGATGCGCTTGAGGTGGATCTGGCACCGAGCTTTTATGCCGTGGCCACGACTAGGCCTTTTGACGAGGTGGTTAGCCAGGCCTCGGACCTTTGGCATCAAATCTCGGTACGCCAACTCATCCGCGCTGTGAGCGTTCCGGTGGCTGTCGAAAACCCTGAAGAGTTCACCGAAGCTTTAGTGCGGGTGCGCGAAAATGACGGCCTGTATCAGACCTTGTCGGGTGCGGTAACCTTGCAAGATCAAACCCTATTTTCCACATCAGTGTCCCTGCCGTCTAACTTGGTTGAGGGCGCCTATACGGCGCGCATTTTTCTTATGAATGACGGGGATGTTGTATCGGAGTATCAAACGTCAATTGACGTGCGCAAAGTGGGTATGGAGCGCTGGTTGTACAACCTCGCCCATGAACGCCCTGTTGTGTATGGCCTGTTGTCGTTGGCAATCGCAATCTTTGCGGGTTGGGCTGCGGCTGCGGCGTTCCGTGCTGTGCGCGGCTGAGCTGAATACTGCGCGCTTGGTAGCCGGAAACTGGCTGTTAGGGTAAATGGTTGATGCATTCGACCTGCCAGTGTCCGTTGTCTTCACGCAGGTGGGTGATGCTGTAGTTGTCAATCTTATGGGCAAGGCAGTTATAGGCGTCGGCGCCCAATGCGCGTTGGACTTGGGTGAGGATGATCCCGAAATGAGCCACTGCGATGATGCTGCTGTGCTGTGCACCTAGACGATCCACCACAGGACGGGCACGGGCCGCGGCCATGTTCCAGCTCTCGCCATTGGGGGCGACCACATCGCCGGGCTTTTCCCAATAATCACGGCTGAGTTGAGGATCTGTTTCGGCCACATCCGCCCAATGCCGCCCGTCCCAATCTCCGAAGTTGAACTCGCGCAGATCCGGCTCATGGCCCAATCTCGCGCGGCCTTGGGTCAAAACATCGGCGGTTGTGACAGAACGGTTCAAATCTGAAGACACCACAACCGCGTTGGGCGGCAGGAAGTTCGCCACGCGGTCAATAAGAGCGTGATCTGACAGATCCGCAGGGACATCGCGCCAGCCTACAAAATTTTTCTCATGGGTTGGCCCGTGTCTGATCCAGAACCAATCGGTCATAGGCCACCTTTGAGTTGCTGTGGCAGACCGGCTGTGACGAAATACACCTCTTGTGCCACTTTGGCTAAGGCTTGGTTTAATCGGCCCTGATAAGTGACGAAGGCCCGCGCCATGGCATTGTCGGGGGTAATGCCTTGCCCCACTTCATTGCTGACCACGACCACCGGACAGCGAGCCTCTGCGAGAGCGGTGCAGAGGGCGTGTGAGGCTTGTGGGATCTCATGCTCTGCCATCATGAGATTGCTCAACCACAGGGTGACACAATCCAAAAGTACAATTTCATCTTGCTGTGCCATGGCAAGCGCCGTGGTCAGATCAAGCGGCGCTTCTACAGTGGTCCAATCTGGGCCGCGTTGAGCCTGATGTGCTGTGATTTTGGCCCTCATCTCGTCATCCCAAGCCTGAGCCGTTGCAATATAGCGGCGGGGCCTCTTTGCGTGCAGCACCAAGCTCTCGGCAAACAGAGATTTTCCAGAGTTTGCGCCGCCCAACACCAAGCGCAATGGTGCGATATCATGATGTGCTGGCATAGTTTTCCCCAAAGTGATCCAATCAGCATTTACCCGCGTATTGCTTAGGTAACAAGTTTTTCATCTCACACTGACTGGGAGGCCTTGAAATGCCCTTAGACGGACGCACCGAAAATTTTCTACCGCGCACAGCAATGAAAGCCGAAATGCTAGATGCTGAAACGGAGTTGAAGCTGGCTTATGCTTGGCGTGATGATCGCTGTGAGGAAAGCCTGCACCGGCTGATCAATGCCTATATGCGCTTGGCCATATCCCAAGCGGCGAAGTTTAAACGCTACGGCGCGCCGATGGGAGATTTGATCCAAGAGGCGGGCTTGGGCCTGATGAAAGCCGCTGAAAAATTTGATCCTGACCGAGGAGTGCGGTTTTCGACCTACGCGGTGTGGTGGATCAAAGCGTCAGTGCAAGAATATGTGATGCGCAATTGGTCTATGGTCCGTACAGGCTCTACCAGCCCGCAAAAATCTCTATTCTTCAATATGCGGCGCATCCAAGCGCGGATTGAGCGCGATGCGAATAATGCGGGTCAAACACTGGACCGCCACCAACTTCAGCAATTAATCGCGCAGGATTTGGGCGTGCCTTTGCACGATGTTGAAATGATGGATGGACGTCTTTCGGGCTCTGACTTCTCGCTTAATGCGACGCAATCGACCGAAGATGAAGGCCGCGAATGGATTGATGCGCTGGAGGATGACAGCGCGCAGGCGGCTGAAATCGTGGAGTTTGATCATGATCAAGCGGCGCTACGGACCTGGTTGGCGCAGGCGATGAGCGTGTTGAATGATCGCGAGCGTTACATTGTGCGCGAGCGGAAGTTAATTGAAGTTCCACGCACTTTGGAGAGCTTGGGCACAGAATTGGGCCTGTCCAAAGAGCGGATCAGACAGGTGGAAGCCGCGGCTTTCAAGAAGATGCGGATGAGCTTGGAAGATCAAGCGCCAGAGGCCAGTGTATTTTTTCAGTGATGCATTGGCGGTGCTGGCCCTTGCAGAGTAGGGCCTGGCTGCGTAACTGTTGCGTATGAATGGAAAAAACATACTCTTGATCATCTCTGGTGGGATTGCAGCCGTAAAAACCCCTGACTTGATCCGCAAGCTCACCCAAGCGGGTGCGAGAGTGATACCTGTTCTGACACGCTCTGGCGCCCAATTTGTGACGCCTTTGTCAATTGCGGCCCTTGCAGGATCTAAAGTTTATATAGACCTATTCGATCTGACCGATGAGGCCGAGATGGGGCATATTGAACTGTCGCGCTCGGCAGATTTGATCCTCGTCGCTCCTGCCACGGCCCATATCATGGCGAAAATGGCGCAGGGCTTGGCGGATGATTTGGCCTCTACGCTGTTGCTTGCCACGGATACCCCGGTGATGATTGCGCCGTCAATGAATGTCCGTATGTGGGATCATGCCGCGACACAACGTAATCTGACGACATTGCAGGCTGATGGTGTGCACATGATTGGTCCAAATGAGGGCGAAATGGCCTGCGGAGAATTTGGTTTTGGCCGCATGGCGGAAGTCCCTGAGATTTTGCAAGCCGTGACACGGCATTTTGAAAAAGGCCCCCTGTCGGGCCGCCATGTGCTGGTCACTTCTGGACCCACACATGAGCCAATTGACCCCGTGCGCTATATCGCCAATCGCTCATCTGGGGCGCAGGGAACAGCCTTGGCCGAAGCTCTACGGGATTTGGGCGCGCGGGTGAGTTTTGTCACCGGCCCGGCAGATTTCGATGTGCCAACGGGCGTTGACGTGCACAGGGTCCAAACCGCGCAGGAGATGCTGGCGGCTGTGCAGGCGATTTTGCCGGTCGACGCGGCTGTGTTCGCTGCGGCTGTTGCAGATTGGCGAGTGGAGGGCGCGCAGGATCAGAAGATTAAGAAACAAACCTCCGGGGAGCTTCCTGTTTTGAATTTTGTGGAGAATCCTGATATTCTTGCAACTGTGTCAAGCCATGAGCACCGGCCTAAACTTGTGATTGGGTTCGCAGCTGAAACCAATGACGTGATTGCAAATGCAACGGCCAAGCGTCTGCGCAAAGGCTGCGACTGGATTGTGGCCAATGATGTGACACCTGCAACGGGCATCATGGGGGGGGCAAATAATACTGTGACGGTGATTGATGCAAATGGCCCAGAAGGTTGGAACAATATGCCCAAAACTGAAGTGGCTCGAATGTTGGCCTTACGGATTGCAGGCGCGTTGTCATGATGCCTCAGGTGCAGATGATGTGGGATGCCGGGGCAGATCAAAGCTTGGGTTTGCCTGCCTATGAAACCCCCGGCGCGGCAGGTGCGGATCTTCGAGCCAATTTGTCGGATCAGGCCGATGTGGTTGTGCAACCTGGCGCGCGTGCTTTGATCGCCACCGGATTACGCTTGGCAATTCCGGTTGGATTTGAAGTGCAAATTCGCCCAAGATCCGGGCTTGCTTTGAAACATGGCATTACACTAGCCAATGCGCCGGGCACTATCGACAGCGATTATCGCGGCCTGCTAGGCGTCATTTTGCTGAATACTGGGGCGGAGGCCTTCACGGTCTGCCATGGCGACCGGATTGCGCAAATGGTGGTGGCGCCTGTGGTTCAAGCCGCCTTTCTGCCGGTTACACAATTGGATGAAACGGATCGAGGCCACGGTGGCTTTGGCTCAACAGGGCAAAAATAATGATTTTAGTTGGAGCAATTTGTGCGGTGCTTTGGGGCATCGGCTGGGCGATGGGTGCGCCGATTAAACAGCGCTGGGGCATGATTGCCGCAGTGTTTGTCGGCGTGATTTTGGCACATCTAATTTTGCCAATCGCCCATCCTCTGCGGATGAATACTGGCGGTTCTTGGCAGGTTTGGGCACTCTTGGCCGCCTTCGTGGCGGTCATCTGGATGTACCGGAAAGGGCTGCGCAAGCTGCGCGTCAAGGTGCAGCCAGAAACGGTGATCTTAGACGCGAGTATGTCTGATACTGAGCTGGAGCGGTATGCGCGCCATATTGTCATGCCGGAGATCGGTGGCTCCGGCCAAATGCGCCTGCGGCAATCTGGTGTCTTGGTGATTGGGGCAGGCGGCCTTGGCGCGCCGGCCTTGCAATATCTGGCCGCCGCCGGTGTAGGCACGATCGGCATTGTTGATGATGATACGGTGGATGCCACAAATTTGCAGCGCCAAGTCATTCACCGAGATGCAGACATCGGACGGCCCAAGGTCGATTCTGCCACTCAAGCGCTGCGTGATTTAAACCCCTATGTCACCGTGAAAACCTATCAACAGAGGCTGACGGCCGACATCGCCGAGAACTTAATTGCGGATTTCGATATCGTGCTCGATGGCACCGATAATTTTGAAACGCGCTATTTAGTCAATCAAGCCTGCGTGGCGCAGAAAAAACCTCTTGTCTGCGGCGCGTTGAGTCAGTGGGAAGGGCAGGTCTCGCTGTTTGATCCATCTCGTTCTGGCCCGTGTTACCAATGTGTTTTTCCAACAGCGCCTGCGCCCGAATTTGCACCGAGCTGCGCGCAGGTGGGGGTATTTGCAGCCCTTCCGGGCGTGATTGGCAGCCTAATGGCGGCGGAGGCTCTCAAGTATGTCTTGGGGGCTGGCACGCCTTTACTGGGCCGTATGGCGATGCACAATGTGCTGGATGCCGAAACTCGGGTGATCAAAACCAAACAACGGGCCGATTGCCCGATTTGCCACCCTCTTTGATGACTGAAAGCTTTGACATGATTTTGCTAGACACTTGGACGACTCCCTTTGGCCTTGCGCCCTTTGACAAGATTTTTGATGCGGAATTTGCGCCAGCCATGGATCAGGCACTCGATGTGGCCCTGGCTGGAATCTCTAAGATCGCCGCTAACCCAGATGCGCCGACCTTCAAAAACACCATAGAAGCGCAGGAAGTGGCCGAGACATTGTTGGACCAGGTCGCTTCGGTATTTTATACGGTCGCGGGTTCCAACAGCACCGCCGAACGCGAAGCGTTGCAACGCGAATTTGCCCCCAAAATTTCGGCATACTCCTCCGCCGTGTCGTCAAATCAAAAGCTCTTTCAACGTATTGAAACCCTCTGGTCGCAACGTGATGTGCTTGAGTTAACCGCGGAACAAGAGCGTGTGTTGATGCTGACGCGCCGCAGTTTTGTGCGGGCTGGGGCGCAATTAATCGGGGCGGATGCGGATCGCATGACGCAGATCAAATCGCGCTTGGCCATTCTGGGTACTAATTTTATGCAAAATCTATTGGCCGATGAGCGAGAATGGTTTTTGCCTTTGGCTAAGACCGATCTATCAGGGCTACCCGATTTTGCCATCGCAGCTGCTCGGGCGGCAGGGTTGGAAAAAGGCGTTGACGGGCCAGTTGTGACTCTGTCACGCTCGTTGATTGTGCCCTTTTTGCAATTCTCAGATCGCCGAGATTTGCGTGAAGTAGCTTATAAAGCTTGGGCTGCGCGTGGGGCCAACGGAGGACAGACTGATAATCTTGGCGTGGTGCGGGAAACCTTGTCCTTGCGGCAAGAGCGGGTCCAATTGCTGGGCTATGACAGTTTTGCAGAGTTTAAACTGGAAACTGAAATGGCCAAAACGCCAGATCGGGTGCGCGATTTGTTGATGCAGGTTTGGGCGCCTGCTAAGGCCCAAGCCGATGCGGATGCGGAGGTTTTCGCCCAGATGATGACCGCAGATGGTGTGAACGACCCGCTTCAAGCTTGGGATTGGCGTTACTATGCTGAAAAGCGGCGGCAGGCGGAGCATGACCTGGATGAGGCGCAGCTGAAACCCTATCTCCAACTGGATCAGATGATCGCGGCCGCCTTCGATTGCGCGCAGCGCTTGTTTGGCCTGTCCTTTGCTGAGGTTTTTGTGCCATTGCACCATCCCGATGCGCGGGCTTGGGAAGTCACCCGAAATGGGGCGCACTTGGCATTGTTCATTGGTGATTATTTTGCTCATGGTGGCAAACGCTCAGGCGCTTGGTGCTCGGCGATGCAAAGCCAACGCAAACGGCCAAGTCCAAAGGCTCCGATTGTCATCAATGTCTGTAACTTTGCCAAACCTGTGGGGGGTGCTCCGGCGCTGTTATCATTTGACGATGCGCGCACCTTGTTTCATGAATTTGGCCATGCTTTGCACCAAATGCTGAGCGACGTGTCTTATTCGTCAGTTTCAGGCACTTCGGTTGCACGTGACTTTGTGGAGCTGCCCAGCCAGCTTTATGAGCATTGGCTGGAAGTGCCGGAGGTACTGCAAAAGTTCGCCATACATGCGGAAACCGGTGAGACGATGCCTAAGGAGCTACTGTCGCGGATGCTGGGGGCGGCGACCTTCGATATGGGGTTTCAAACCGTGGAATATGTGGCTTCAGCTTTAGTGGATTTAAGCTTTCATGAAGGCGCGCCGCCAGCGGATCCGATGGCGCGACAAGCGGAGATTTTGGCCGAAATTGGCATGCCAGCGGCCATTGGCATGCGGCATGCCACGCCGCAATTTGCGCATGTCTTCGCAGGTGATGGCTATTCCAGCGCCTATTACAGCTATATGTGGTCTGAGGTTATGGATGCGGACGCATTTGCCTCTTTTGAACAGGCCAGTGGTGCGTTTGATCCAGAGCGGGCACAGGCCCTGCACGATCATATTCTGTCTAAAGGTGGTAGTGAGGATGCGGAGGCGCTGTATTTGGCTTTCCGCGGGCGCATGCCAGACGCTACGGCTTTGCTGAAAAACCGTGGACTGCTTTAGGTTTACTTATTCAAACTGGTCTTCGGCGGAGACCCCCCAAAGGGCGGCCTTTGGGGCCCAGCCCTTATAGCCATCGGCAGTGATCTCACACCATTCTAGCTCGCAGGCGCTGAGCCAGGCCAGTACGTTACGTTCAAGCCGTGCATTGATCGCACTGTCAGGGAGAGGACGGTCGAGGATATCAACTGTATCTTGCTTAATCATCACGGTGCGCGCGCCGGACAAAAGTGAATAGTGGATCCAGCCGCCCGCGCCCTCAAAGTCGAGCACTTTTCGCCAATGCCCATGTTCTGCCACAACTTGCAGCGGCATATTGCGCAGCTTGAGGATCCAATCGATGCGATGTGTCAAGGAGGGGCCACGGCGCACATTACCCTCGCTGGATTTCAGGGACACAAAGCGAGGAATTAGGAGTTTGGTTACGGCACCACGAGTGCTTGTCTCGGCCAGTGCCGGGCAGGCCAGAAGCAGAGCGTAAAGAGCCATACTGGCCACAGATACCGTTAATTTTTTCATAACTTTGCCCACCATGAGCAAACAGTGCCTATTTTCGGCTTATTTACTCTTAGCCTTATGTGCCACAGATGGCTGAGCATGAGAAGAGGGCAAAGTTGAAGAATGTGATCGCGGCTTTGGACTTAATGGTGCTCGTGATGCTCGTTTTAGAAATTATGATTACGGACCTCGGCTGGATAATTAATCATGAATTTCTCGTTTTTTTTATTTAAAACTCTTTTTTATAAACTTGGTTTAATTCTTCAACTAAGGGGGCAGAAATTCTAACTTTGTATCGCCAAATTGCAAATTAACCGAGCTTAGTTATTCTACCTAATAGGTCTGAACAGCGCTTGACGCTGAAGCGTTTTATAAGCCTTGATCGCACATCATCGATTGTGCGGGGGGATAATTCTAATTCCTCAGCTATTTCTTTGGTACTCATCCGTTGGTTTAATAGTCCTAACACTTGCCGTTCCCGCTTACTTATGGCAATTGTTTGAGTGGTGTTCGAAATCTGAGCATAGCTTAAAATAATTCGATCCAGAGGCTTATCTGGAGTTAACGAATTGGCGCGAAAACGGCACCAAACGTCGTGTCCGTCACGATGGCGTAAGAGTCTTTCATCACTATATTCTCTGTTTGTTTTAATTGCATTAATCCCTACATCTTGAATTTTTTCAAACTCTTCATCTGAACCATAAAACATGCGGAAAGACTGTCCTTGTACATCTTCGGAAATATACCCCAACATCGTTGCAAACTTTAAATTACAACGTTTTATTATCCGATTTTCAGACATGACCAATCCAATTGGTGCATTGTCAAAAGCTAATTTTGTGTAATTAACCATTAATAATCTCACTGTGTTGTTAAATTCTTTTACCGTATAAATACGGTATTGCCACCGTATTTATTTTTCTTAATACTTTTCTCATGAATGTTGTAAGCCAGCAGGCCAAGCTCCAACCTCTTTTAAGTGAAATTGCTTCTCGACGAGATGATTTAATTTTGCTCACACAAGATCTAATTAGAATTCCTACGCTTAACCCTCCAGGCGAAAATTATAGGGACATTTGTGAATTTCTGGACAGGAGACTCACAAAGCATGGGTTCAGCACTGAAATGGTGAGAGCTTATGGAACGCCAGGTGACAGTGACAAATATCCACGCTGGAATTTGGTTGCCCGTCGCGAGGGCGCAGGCTCTGGCGAGTGTGTTCATTTTAATAGCCACATCGATGTGGTGGAGGTTGGCAGTGGTTGGACACATGATCCATTCGGCGGCGCGCTCGTTGATGGGAAAATTTATGGTCGGGGCGCCTGTGACATGAAGGGTGGTCTGGCCGCGTCGATTGTTGCGGTCGAGGTATTCATTGATACCAACCCAGACTTTCAAGGTGCGATAGAGATATCCGCTACGGGAGATGAAGAATCTGGTGGCTATGGTGGCGTAGCCTATTTAGCAGAGAAGGGGTATTTTGATCCCAAAAAGGTCCAGCATGTTATTATACCGGAACCTTTAAACAAAGACCGTGTTTGCTTGGGGCATCGTGGTGGTTGGTGGGCAGAAATCGAGACATTCGGCGAGATTGCTCATGGCTCGATGCCATTTCTTGGAGATTGTGCAGTTCGGCATATGGGGGCGGTAATCGATAAATTTGAAGCGAAACTTTATCCTGCCATGTCTGCAAGACGAACTGATATGCCGGTTGTACCTGATGGTGCGCGATCGTCGACCATGAATATAAATTCGATTCATGGCGGCCAAGCAGAACAAGCCGATGACTTTACAGGCTTGCCAGCGCATTGCGTTCCTGACAGCTGCCGTATCGTAATTGACAGACGATTTTTGGTTGAAGAAACCTTGGATGATGTGCGAAACGAAGTTAAAAGGCTTTTGGACGAACTGAAAGCGGAGAGGCCTAAGTTTGAGTACGACATGCGTGAACTCAACAGTGTTCTGCCTTCAATGACCGACCGTGAAGCACCCATCGCAGTCTGTGTGGCAAAACAGATTGAAATAGTTATGGGCAAGCCTGCCGAGTTTGTGGCGTCTCCGGGAACATACGATCAAAAGCACATTGACAGAATTGGAACATTGAAAAATTGCGTGGCTTATGGGCCGGGTATACTCGAGCTGGCGCATAAACCTGATGAGTACGTGGGTGTAGAAGATATGATGGACAGTGTGCAAGTTATGGCTCGTTGTCTTGCAGACATTCTGCTGCAGAAATAACTATAAAAGGGAAAAAACTTATGCATAAATTACTATTATTAGCAACTGTAGGTGCAGTTGCGCTGATCGCAGGTGGATCTACTGCGCAAACAAATATAACCGTTGCCATTCAGTTGGAGCCTCCAAATCTTGATCCAACAGGTGGTGCCGCTCAAGCGATTGACAGCGTTTTATATTCAAATGTGTTTGAAGGCCTTACGCGCTTTGACGGCGATGGAGCCGTGGTCCCTGGAGTTGCGAAAAACTGGGATATTTCCAACGATGGTACAATTTATACCTTTAATTTGCATAGCAACGTGATGTTCCATGATGGAACTTCTATGGATGCTGAGGATGTAAAATTCAGTTTGGATCGCGCCCGGTCTGATGACAGCACCAACGCACAAAAGGGTCTTTTTGCGGGGATTACTGACGTCACAGTTGTCGACTCCGCGACTGTGAAAGTAACACTTGATCAACCAAACGGAAGCTTTTTGTTCAATATGGCTTGGGGGGACGCAGTTATTGTTGCACCGGAAAGTATTGAAAATATTGCGTCAAACCCAATTGGTACAGGCGCCTTTGAATTTAGTGATTGGGTTCAAGGCGATCGTTTAGAGCTGGTGCGGAATGACGCTTATTGGGGAACTCATGCCGCGTTGGAAACTGCGACCTTCCGGTTCATTTCAGATCCAACAGCTGCCTTTGCCGCGGTTATGGCTGAAGATGTAGATGTTTTTGTCGGTTTCCCGGCTCCAGAAAATCTACCGCAATTTGAGGCAGATTCACGCTTTCAGGTTCTTGTTGGCAATACTGAAGGTGAAACCATCCTGTCTACCAACAATAAAATGCCACCGTTCGATAACCTATTAGTCCGCAAAGCGGTTGCCCATGCAATCGACCGCCAGGCTATTATTGATGGCGCAATGTTTGGGTATGGAACGCCGATAGGCACGCACTTTGCACCACACAACCCAGATTATGTAGATTTACTCGCAAACTCGCCATTCGATCCAGTCAGAGCTAAGGCTCTTTTGGCTGAGGCAGGTTTTCCAAATGGTTTTACAACGACGCTAAAATTACCACCTCCGTCATATGCGCGTCGCGGTGGGGAAATAATTGCAAGCCAATTGCGCCAAGTGGGTATTAATGCTGAAATCAGCAATTTGGAATGGTCTCAGTGGTTAGAGGAAGTTTTCAAAGCTAAGGATTTTGGCTTATCGATCGTAAGCCACACCGAACCTATGGATATAGGTATTTATGCAAATCCTGAATATTACTTCCAGTATGATAATGCTGATTTCCAAGCGCTGATGGTCGAACTTAACGCAACGGCTGATCCTGCCGGTCGGACAGCATTATTGGCCGAGGCGCAAACGATAATCTCAGAAGATTATGTAAATGGTTATTTATTTGAACTAGCCGTGGCGACTGTTGCTAAAGCTGGGGTTCGCGGCCTTTGGGTTAATCAGCCGACCGCTGCAGTTGATTTGACTGTCGTGAGCTGGGCAGATTAAAAGTATGGGCCTCGGCGCTGATCAGTGCCGAGGCTACTTAGATCGACTAAAAGAGCCACCGAAAATTAATTGTGATTTAGAAAACTGGAAAATTACTAAAATATCCATGACATATAACTTCAAACATAGAGATATTATCGTCACAAATAACTTTTCGATCTTCTGTAGGGCCAAAGAGATAGTAGAGCGTATTTGTGTGGTGGAAGTATTTTTTTACAGGAAATTTTAATGTGATCCGTTACACTATAGCTCGATTTTTTTCCCTGATTATTAGTCTTATCGTTGCGTCCTTGGTGATTTTTTTGGTCATTGAAGTGATCCCAGGTGACCCTGCTTCGTTTATGTTGGGCATAAATGCCCGCGAAGATACTTTGGCTGCTTTGCGCAGCGAAATGGGCCTCGACCAGCCGCTGACACTACGATACTTCGATTGGGTAATTGGCATGTTTCAGGGGGATTTTGGAAACTCATGGACTTATAAGACCCCAGTGTCTGAGCTTATCGCTGACCGCATTTGGGTTTCTCTTCCACTCGCTATTTATGCATTAATCCTCTCTACACTTATAGCATTCCCGGCAGGTATAGTAGCCGCGAGCCGTCGTGGGGGTGCGAGTGATGTTACAATAATGGGCGCAACCCAGATGGGCGTTGCAATCCCTAACTTTTGGTTTGCCATGATCATGGTGTTGATCTTTGCTATAAATCTAAGATGGTTTTCCGCCGGTGGGTTTCCAGGATGGAGTAACCCTTTGCAAGGGCTGAAATCCCTAACGCTTCCCGCTATTTCATTGGCATTGCCTCAGGCCGCAATTTTGGCGCGTATTATGCGGTCATCTTTACTTGATATGCTATTAGAAGACTTCATCCGCACAGCCCGTGCCAAAGGACTGACCCGCAGTCAAGCACTTTGGCGTCACGCAGTTCGAAATGCGTTAATTCCGGTACTAACGATCATTGGGTTACAATTTTCCTTTCTGCTCGCAGGTGGCATTATAATCGAGCAAATTTTCTTTTTACCTGGGCTGGGAAGGTTAATTTTCCAAGCGATCTCGGCGCGTGATCTGATTGTCGTCGAAAGTGTGGTGATGTTGCTCGTGTTTACGGTGATCATGGTGAATTTTGCGGTAGATATCACTTATGCTATTGTGGACCCAAGATTGCGTAGAAAATCATGAGCCGCGGGTTGGTGATAGGCGCGTTTCTTACGTTGGTTTTTGTAGCTTTAGCTTGTGTTTCTTTTTTGTGGGTACCGTATGATATAGAAACGCTCCAAATTCCGAATAAATTAAAAACACCGAACTTAAATCATTGGCTGGGTACCGACCATTTTGGCCGCGATATCCTATCTATGGTCATGATGGGTGCACGGACATCAATTGCTGTGGCATTACTGGCCGTAGGTATAGGGATGGCGATTGGTGTCCCTCTGGGATTGTTTTCTGCGGCAAGGCGAGGGTCCTTTCTTGATGAGATTATTATGCGCGGAAACGATCTCATATTTGCGTTCCCCTCATTGGTAATTGCGATCTTGATCACCGCTGTTTTTGGTGCGTCTGCCGTGAATGCTATCGTTGCAATTGGTATCTTCAATATTCCGGTTTTTGCCCGCCTTACGCGCGCTGTGGCCCTGCCTCTTTGGGAGCGTGATTTTGTTTTGTCTGCGCGCGTATGTGGAAAGTCAGAGACGCGTATTTCAGTTGAACACATTTTTCCTAACATAATGAATTTGATGATTGTTCAGGGAACTATTCAATTTAGCCTTGGAATATTAGCTGAGGCATCTCTGTCCTATATTGGTCTGGGGGCTCAGCCTCCAACTGCAAGTTGGGGCCGAATGCTTGCTGATGCGCAAACATTAGTGAGTATTGCGCCGCATGTAGCGCTTGTCCCTGGGTTGGCCATTTTGCTTATGGTACTTGGATTAAATTTAATGGGAGACGGTCTTCGTGATCGTTTTGACCCTCGAATTAAGAAGAACCGAACATGAGTCTTCTGAGCATTGAACATCTTTCGCTCTCAATAGGTGACACAAAAATTCTTCACGATGTTTCTATTGACGTGTGTCCCGGTGAAATTGTGGCAATCACTGGTGAGAGCGGATCAGGAAAGTCTCTGACTGCGTTGGCAGTAATGGCTCTTTTACCGCGCGGATCGGTGACTGATGGTCACATTTTTTTAGAGAATACTGATATTTTAAGAACGTCAGAGCGTGACCTTTGTCGCATGCGTGGGTGCTCCATGGGGATGGTCTTTCAAGAACCTATGACCGCGCTGAACCCGGTTCAGACTATTGGAGATCAGGTCGCAGAAACCATCATAATTCATGAGAAGACCTCAAAACTTGATGCGAATATCCGCGCAACAGCTATGTTGCGACGTGTCGGTCTAAACGTTAATCCGTCTCGATATCCCCATGAGTTGTCTGGTGGTCAGCGGCAGCGGGTTGTGATCGCTATGGCAATTGCATTGAGACCAAAGCTATTGATCGCAGATGAACCAACAACTGCGTTAGATGTAACCACGCAAGCAACCATCCTCGAGCTTTTAAAAGATTTGGTGACTGAATTTGATATGGGGCTCTTGATTATTACGCATGATTTGGCCGTTGTTGCAGAAATTGCCAATAAGATTGCGGTCATGCAGGACGGACATATCGTTGAGGCGGCAGCGACGTACGATCTTCTGCATAATATGCGCCATCCGTATACAAAATCTCTATTTAATGCCGCGACCCATAAGGTCATCTTGCCTGAGTACATTCCCGCGCCGCCTCTTTTGTCTGTTGAATCTGTGACCCGCACATATAATTTACCACGGGTTACAGTATTTGGATCACGCCCAACTTTTCAAGCTTTGGCTGGAGTTAGCTTCCACATATCTCATGGAGAACGAGTTGGATTAGTCGGTGAAAGCGGTTGTGGAAAATCAACTTTAACCCGCGCTATATTGGGACTTGAAGAAATTCAAGAGGGCCAAATATTGCTGGATGGGCAACCTGTTTTCACAAAAAAATCCCTTAATTTGCCAGCTCGTCGTAAGATGCAGGTCGTGTTTCAGGATCCCTATAGCTCGTTCAATCCTCGCCACCGGGTAGATAGATTGATTGCAGAGCCGCTCCACGTTTTGAATGATTCAATTGTTGGGAAATATAGAGAAAAAGCCGTTTCCAAAGCTTTGGAAGATGTTGGATTAACGCCGGAGGATGGGACGAAATACATTCATGAATTTTCGGGTGGCCAACGCCAACGTATTGCCATAGCGCGTGCTTTGATTATCGAACCTGAACTGATCATTTTTGACGAAGCTGTATCTGCGCTTGATGTTTCTATACGCGCCCAAGTTCTAGATTTGATTGCAGGCTTATGCCGAAAACGACAATTGGCTTATCTGTTTATAAGTCATGATCTTTCAGTTGTACGCACGATCACGGATCGAGTGATGGTTATGCAATCTGGTAAAATTGTCGAGCAAGGTGACACCGAACAAGTTTTTTCCAATCCGCAGCATGCTTACACGCAAAAGTTAATTGCCGCTGCGCCTAAACTTCCAGAGGTTACATATAATGTTGAAGTCATTTAATATTCCAAGAGCCCATAACTTTATTGGAGGAGTGTGGGTTGCGGCCGATGCTGAAATCGAAGTGATTGATCCTTCTACAAATAGGTCTATTTTCAGTATAGCTCGGGGGAGTGCCGCTGATATTGACGCTGCCGTCAAGGCTGCTCAAACTTCTTTGGATGGAGAATGGGGCGCAATGAGCGCACTCGAGAGGGGACGTATACTTATAAAGGTGGGCATCGCTGTTCTCAGATATGTAGAGGATCTCGCAAAAATTGAAGCAATGGATGTTGGGAAACCTTTGTCTCAGGCGCGCTCAGATGCCGTAGCACTTGCGCGATACATGGAGTTTTATGGTGGCGCAGCCGATAAAATCACTGGCGAAACAATTCCTTATCTGAATGGATACACAGTTTATACAATTCGAGAACCGCACGGTGTGACGGGCCATATAGTTCCGTGGAATTATCCAATGCAAATTGTTGGCCGATCCGTGGGGGCAGCTCTGGCCATGGGGAACGCTTGTGTTTTAAAGCCTGCCGAGGATGCTTGTCTTACTGCTTTGGCTTTTGCTGCGATTGCGCAAGAAGCGGGGCTGCCAGCCGGTGCATTGAATGTGGTGACGGGCTTAGGCTCGGAAGCGGGTGCTGCACTTTCTTCCCACTCGGACATTCAACATATTTCCTTTACAGGTTCTGTTAGCACGGGCCAGATGATCCAAGCCTCCGCAGCAAAAAACGTTATTCCTGTGACGCTTGAACTTGGAGGCAAGTCACCTCAATTAGTTTTTGACGATGCTGATTTGGAGCGGGCGTTGCCATTTTTGGTAAATGCTGGAATTCAAAATGCTGGGCAAACCTGTTCTGCGTCCAGCCGCATCCTCGTTCAAAAAGGTGTCTACGATATAGTTTGCACCCGTATGTCAGAGGCTTATTCTCAACTCAATGTTGGTGCTGCTATGGATGATTTGTCTGTTGGCCCTCTCATTTCCGCGCGGCAAAAACAGATAGTGTCTGATTTTATTAATAAAGGGTCTGATCTAATAATTACGGCCCAAGGCAGTATCGTGTCTGAAGCCGACGGATTTTTTGTTCGGCCAACTCTATTCAAAGATGTCCCTCCCGACCATTTGTTAGCGCGTGATGAAATTTTTGGTCCTGTACAGGTCATAATTCCATTCGGGACCGAAGCGGAAGCTTTAAAAATTGCCAATAGCACCGATTATGGTTTGGTGGCGTCAATCTGGACAAAAGATGGAGGGCGACAAATGAGGTTAGCCAAAATGTTAAGATCTGGCCAAGTATTCATTAATAATTATGGCGCCGGTGGTGGAGTTGAATTACCCTTCGGCGGTGTGGGTAAGTCAGGGCATGGGCGTGAAAAGGGCTTTGAAGCGCTTTATGGTTTTTCATCTCTGAAAACAGTAGCTGCGTGGCATGGATGATTTAATGAGACTTAAAGGTAAAACTGCAATCGTGACTGGTGGAGCATCTGGATTTGGTGCGGGTATTGCTAGAAAATTTGCCGCCGAAGGGGCGCAAGTTATGGTCGCTGATCTAAATTTTGAGGTTGCGCATGAGATTGCAACCGAAATTGGAGGCATTGCTCAACTTTGCGACGTGTCCAATTCAGGCAGCGTTTTAGAGATGAGAGATTCTGTTTTAAATGCATTTGGACATTTAGATATTTTGGTGAATAATGCTGGTGTAACACATTTACCTCTTGAGCTGGAGGATGTGACGATGGCCGATTTTGAGAAGGTTTATAACGTTAATATTAAATCGGTTTATCTGACAGCGCAGGCATTCGTCCCGCATTTCAAAGTGCGTAGCTCTGGTGTAATCTTGAATGTGGCCTCCACGGGAGGCGTTTCGCCAAGGCCGCGCTTGACTTGGTATAATTCATCTAAAGGTTGGATGATTACGGCGACGAAAGGTATGGCCGTTGAACTTGCCCCGTCGGGTATTCGGGTAAACGCCATCAATCCAGTCGCAGGCGAGACGCCGCTTTTGAAGTCATTTATGGGCGAAGATACTCCGGAAGTACGTGCAAAATTTCTTTCAACAATTCCAATTGGTCGTTTTTCAACACCAGAAGACATGGGCAATGCGGCCTGTTTTTTATGCTCAGATGAGGCATCCATGATAACTGGGATTGCCGTGGAGGTGGACGGTGGGCGTTGTATTTAAACCAGGTCTAAGAAATTTAATAACAGATGTTGCCGGGCTCAGAGTCGGAAGCTCTCAAGATTGTTTCATCAAGACTGGTAGCACAGTTTTGGTTGGAAACGCTCCATTCACCGCGAGTGTACATGTCATGGGGGGAGCTCCAGGAACAAAAGAGACGGATCTTTTAGCGCCTGATAAAACGGTTGATCAAATAGATGCTCTAGTTTTGTCAGGCGGATCTGCCTTTGGTCTTGATGCCTGCTCGGGTGTAATGGATGGTTTACGCAAAATGGGCCGTGGTTTTCCCGTGGGCCCAATGCGGGTTCCAGTCGTGCCTGGTGCAATTATTTTTGATTTAATTAATGGTGGAAAAAAGGACTGGGTCGAAAATCCATATCGTGAATTGGGGCGTAAAGCGCTTGAAAATGTGTCTCTTGATTTTGAGCTTGGAACAGTCGGAGCCGGTGTAGGTGCTCTGGCTGCGATGCAAAAGGGCGGATTGGGTTCGGCTTCGGTGATTTTGGAAAATGGCTATACAATAGGAGCTTTAGTTGTAGCAAATCCTATTGGGAGCGTCACCAGCAGTAGTGGTAAACATTTTTGGGCAGCACCTTTTGAGCTGTTTGACGAGTTTGGTGGGATGGGTACGGACCCCGAGACTACTAATTTTAGTTTCAAACAAAGCCCAAAAGAAATGGCAATGATGATTTCCAATGTTGAAATGTCTAATACAACGATCGCGATTGTTGCCACGGATGCGCCTTTAAGCAAAACACAATGTCATCGGCTAGCTGTTACGGCTCATGATGGGATTGCTCGGGCCATTGTTCCATCACATATGCCTCTTGATGGAGATTTAATTTTTGGCATTTCTACCACCAGGGGCGTTGTCGATCATAATGTGTTTCGTGATTTAAGTATTGCAGCAGCATCCTGCTTAAGTCGAGCAATTGCTCGAGGCGTCTACGAGGCCACGCCACAGAATGGTGATATTTTGCCAACTTATAAATCCAGCCAAATAAAAACCATGTGATTTTCGCACTTCTTTTAACTTATTTGGATTGTAAAATATATTTTCTGACTCTGTTTGCCATATTGCTGATTGTGTGTGCTGGCAAAAATTTGAACGTAAATATTATTAATTTCACCCCCCAGCCACCCAGAGAATTTTTTCAAGGTCGGTTTTTGCAACTGGGAGGTCGGCAAGTCTTCCTCTTTTGGGGCGAGTTAAGGCAATGTATACTCAACGTGTAAGGGAGTCGTTCGCGATGAAGACGCAAGTAAAAGCTTTGGTTGTTGGTGGCGGTGCGGTTGGGACCTCTATTGCCTATCATTTGGGGAAACGCAGCTGGGACACTATGCTGATCGAACGTGATGAGCTAACCTCTGGATCTACGTGGCATGCGGCGGGGCTTTTGCCCTTGTTCAACATGTCTTATGCGACGACGCATATCCATAAATACTCAGTCGATTTTTACAAGGCCCTCGAAGCTGAAACTGGTTTGAATGCGGGCTTTGCGGTTGTAGGTAATCTGCGCATGGCACAGACTAATGAGCGGATGGACGAATATAAGCTCTATGCCTCCACTGCAGAAACCTGCGGCGTACCTTATGTATTTATGACGCCTGACGAAATCAAAGTGAAATGGCCCTTGATCCGCACTGAAGATCTCAAAGGCGCGCTGTATCATCACACCGACGGCTATATTAACCCAGCCGATGTCACCATGGCGATGGCCAAAGGTGCACGCCAGCTGGGCGTTACGATTGAACGCAGATGGCAAGCCGATAGGTTCGAATGGACTGGCAGCCATTGGGAGGTGACTTGCACTAAGATGATAGAAAAGGGTGGCAACCTTGTCGCGTCTGATGAGCAAGTTGTGATCACGGCGGAGCATGTGGTGACGGCCTCTGGCAATCACGCGCAACGTACGGCTAAAATGCTGGGTATTAAAATTCCGGCTATTCCGGTTGAACATCAATTCGTGGTGCTGGAAAAAGATCCGGCATTGGTGGAGTACCGCGCGGCGGGCAATCCAGAACATCCGGTGATCAGGGATGCGGATGCGCAAAGCTATGTTCGTGAGGAACGTGGCGGCTGGATCCTTGGGGTTTATGAAAAAGATGCCCCAGCCCGGTTTGAACATGGGGTGCCTGACAGTTTTAGAGCGGATCTCTTTCCCCTCGCGCTCGACCGGATTGAAGAACAATATATGTCGATGATCCACCGGGTTCCGTCCTGTGAAGAAAGTGGGCTGAAAG
Organism: uncultured Planktomarina sp.; assembly: GCA_905182455.1. Lineage (GTDB taxonomy): Bacteria > Pseudomonadota > Alphaproteobacteria > Rhodobacterales > Rhodobacteraceae > Planktomarina > Planktomarina forsetii. Next base: position 872,129 of record CAJJBJ010000002.1, on the reverse strand, counting down.
ACGACTTTAACGGCCCTATTTGCTACACCCCTGACGGAAACCCATTGGTGGGGCCGGCGCCGGGTTTGCGCAATATGTGGCTGGCGGAAGGCTTTAGCTTTGGCATCACAGCGGCCGGGGGCACCGGCTATTATATGGCGCAGATGATGGTGGATGGAGAGGCTGAAATTGACATGGCCAGTCTTGATCCAAAACGCTACGGTGATTGGATGACCACCGAATTTGCTATGCGCAAAAACGAAGAATGCTATGATCACGTCTATGTTTTGCACCACCCCGATGAAGAACGCCCGGCGGCTCGCCCGCTGCGTACCGCACCTGCCTATGATAGGCAAAAGGCCCGTGGCGCGCAATTTGGTTGGGTGAATGGATGGGAGCGTCCCAATTACTTTGGCCCACTCGATTCGCCGCAAGACTTTGATGAAAAGTCCCGAAGCTTTCGCCGCGGCGGCTGGTGGCAATATGCTGTGGATGAGGCCAAGGCTATTCGTGAAGGTGTGGGGCTTGTGGACGCCACGGCCTTCACCAAACATATTGTAAAAGGTTCGGGCGCAACTGCATTTTTGGATTGGTTTACATGCAATAAACTGCCGCGCATTGGCCGGATCAATCTCACGTATGCTTTGACAGGTCATGGGACCACCCGCACCGAATACACCATTGTAAGGTTGTCTGAGCAGGAGTACTATCTTGTCTCCGCCGGGGCATGGACATCTTATGATCACGATTATCTGAAAAAGGCCATTGAAGACAAAGAAATTGAATTTGGCCGCATTGAGCTTCAGAATGTGACCACGCAATGGGGTGTTTTTGCCATCGCTGGGCCTAAGTCGCGCGCTGTATTGGCTGACATCATCAATGATCCTGAACCTGCGACGGCCTTGTCTAACAAGCGGTTCCCATGGCTATCGGCCAAGCAGATTGAGCTGGGGATGTGTCCGGTTAATGCGATCCGTGTGGCGTATACGGGAGAGCTGGGCTGGGAGTTACACCACCCGATGGAGATGCAAAACTACCTTTTCGATTTGCTGGAAAAGGCCGGTCAAAAACATGGAATGAAGCTGGTTGGCGCACGGGCGCAAAACTGGCTACGCCAAGAGAAGTCTTACCGCGCTTTTGGAACGGAATTGGGGCGTGACGCTACGCCGGTTGAAGCAGACTTGCCGCGCTTTGTTGATCTATCGAAAGAGTTCAATGGCAAAGACGCGATGAAGGCTATCGGGGTTCGGGTGAAGTGTTGCACGCTGCTGATTGATGGCCCAAGTGATGCGGACCCTTGGGGCCGTGAGGTGTTGTATCATGGTGATACGCGCGTTGGCCGTCTCACCTCTGGCGGCTATTCTGTGCATTTTGAAAAATCGATTGGCATGGGCTATGTCACACCAGAGTTTGCATTACCAGGCACGAAATTGCAGGTAAAAATTCAAGATCAACTTTGGGATTGCGAAGTCGTGGAAGACAGCCCCTATGATCCGAAAAACGTAAATATCCGCTTGGACGGCTAAACAGCATGGGCGGGACTATGTCTCGCCCATGCTGTTACGGATGCGATCAGAAAAACCGCCTCGGGCTCAACTGCGCCATGATATCTTCGCTCAGAGCGGTTGCGTGGCCAAGGGCCATATCGACCACAAATTGCGAGGCTGCTGGCGCGGTAAAGAAACCGTAGCCTCCTTGGCCTACAACCCAGACAAAACTGTCGTCCTGAGGGGCAGGGCCCAACACCAAATTACGGTCTGGCGCGAAGGTGCGCAGGCCGGCCCAAGAGGAAATTGGTCGCGTGACCGGCTCGGTGACATAGTCTTGGTAGCGTGCTAATGCCTCCGCTAAATCTATATCATACGCCCAAGCATCCATGGCTGGGCTAGGGGCTTCTTCGGCCAGAGAGACGATCAAGGCACCGGCATCGGCCTTTGCAAACCAACGCTCGCCTGGACCAAAGAGCATCGGCCATGATTGAACGTCCAACCCACCGGGGGCTGCCAAACGTGCCACGCTGCGGCGCATTGGGGTGAGGCCAATCTCGGGAATACCCGCAAGTTTTGCAATTTCATCACCCCAGGCTCCGGCGGCATTGATCACTTTGCGCGCGGTGAATTGACCTTGGTTGGTATCGACCTGCCAGCCCTCGGAAATCTTGGTAATAGCCTGCACCGTTTGATTGGTTTCAACCTGCCCGCCGTTGGTGCGCAGCAGACCGACAAAACGTTGCAGCATCATGTCTGTATCGATATCTTGAGCGGTTGTGCTCATCGCGGCCCGCATCACGTCATCTGTGTTTAAGATTGGCACCAAGTTTTTTGCTTCGGCCACGGTCAACTCGGTCAGGCCCATATGTCGGCGGTCTGTTTCAAATTGCGCCTCTTCTCCACGCAAACAGACCAACATAAAGCCGCGTGGGCTTCGAACACCAGATAGCAGATCATCCCAATCTCCGCGCCCAGCTTTGGCAAGCGCGATGGTGGAGGTGCTGCCATAATTTTCCTCATAAAGTGCGGCGGACCTTCCTGAGGAATGATATGCCAGATGCGCCTCGCGCTCCAACACAAGGCAGCTGCCATACTCGGAAAGCCGGGCCGCTGAGGAGATACCGGCGATCCCGCCGCCTATGATCAAAAAATCTAACATGCCCCAATCATGCATAAGAACCGTCAATCTAAAAGCAAAAAAGGAGGCCAGAGGCCCCCTTTTTCAATCCAATTAAGGATCTGTGTTTTAGTTGGGAACTTCGCTGTCAATGCCTTCAAGGTAGAAACCCATTTCAGCCAAGCCTTCAGGTCCAGCATAATCTGCTGCTGTTTCACCAGCCTTCAACCAAACAGAACCGTCTTGCTTATTTAACGGACCTGTAAATGCGTGGTAAGATCCGTCTGCTAAGCTGTCACGCAGCGCCTCAGCGGAGGCTTTCACATCTGCCGGAACCGCACTTGTGATTTCGCCAATGCCAACCATTCCAGCGCCAATACCATCCCAGGTGCTTGTGGAGGCCCATGTGCCATCCATAACCGCTTGTGTGCGGGCTATGTAGTAAGGTCCCCAGTTGTCAATGATGGAAGATACACGTGGCTTTGGACCGTAGGCAGCCATGTCGGAGGCTTGGCCAAACGTGATCACGTTGCCCGCGGCTTGCGCTGCGGCTTGCGGAGCAGTGGAGTCTGTATGTTGCAACACAACATCCGCGCCCTGTTCGATCAGAACTTTTGCGGCATCTGCCTCTTTTGTTGGGTCAAACCAAGTGTAGGCCCAGATGATTTTGAACTGAACGTCAGGGTTTACAGCTTTTGCATGAATGTACGCGGCGTTGATGCCCCGAATTACTTCTGGAATCGGGAAGGAGCCAATATAGCCTACGATGTTTGATTTGGTCATGTGACCGGCAATGTGGCCTTGAACCGCACGGCCTTCATAGAAGCGTGCAGAGTAAATAGATACGTTGTCAGATTGCTTATAACCTGTGGCATGCTCAAATTTCACATTTGGGAATTTGGCCGCAACATTGATTGTTTGGTCCATATAGCCAAAGGAGGTTGTGAAAATCAGATCAGCACCTTTCAGCGCCATATCGGTCATAACGCGTTCAGCGTCTGGACCCTCTGGAACACTTTCGACGTACATGGTTTCAACTTTGTCACCAAAAGCAGCTACAACCGCTTCGCGGCCTTTGTCGTGCTCATATGTCCAGCCGCCATCACCGACGGGGCCTACATAAACAAAACCGACTTTGGTTGTTTCAGCCAGCGTGCCAGTGGCCGCTGTCATAGCCAGCGCAGCGCTGGCCAGAATGGATTTTAATTTCATTAGGTTTCCCCCAGTTAAAAGACCTCAGCGTGAGGCGTGGAACACACGGCCAAGGGCCGCGGGTGCATTCAGTGCTGACTTTGCGCGATTAGTAGACATCACAACCAACACTATGATTGTTATAAGATACGGCGACATAGACAAATACTCAACTGGAATTGATACCCCCGCAGCTTGAAGATTCAACTGTAATACGGCTACTCCGCCAAAAAGATAGGCACCAAGGAGAACGCGTGCTGGTTTCCAACTCGCAAATACAACGATGGCCAGCGCAATCCAGCCCGCGCCTGCGGTCATGCCTTCGGTCCATTGCGGCACTCGCACCAGTGAAAGTGCCGCCCCGCCAAGTCCCGCACAGCCTCCACCAAACATAATAGCCAAAATCCGCACGCGCACAACTTTATAGCCCAAAGCATGGGCCGCATCATGGCTTTCGCCCACTGCGCGCAGGATCAAACCGCCGCGGGTGTATTTCAAAAAAAACCACACGCCTGTTACTAATGTAAGGGCGGCATAAACGGTGAAGTCATGGGAAAATAGGATTGGACCAATCACCGGAATATCGCTGATCAAGGGCAGATCCAGCTTTGCCGAAACTGGGGGTTTGATCCCCACGTAGCTTTGGCCCAGCATGGCCGATAGCCCGAGGCCAAACAGCGTTAGCGCCAAGCCCGTTGCAACTTGGTTGGATAAGAAATATTGCGTGAGAATAGCGAATATCACCGACAATGCCGCCCCACCAATTGCCGCACAGAGAAAACCAACCATTGGTGATCCTGTCAAAACCGCTGCGGCAAATCCAGAGAAGGCGCCCGTTATCATCATGCCCTCAACTCCAAGATTGAGAACGCCAGATTTTTCCACCACCAATTCCCCAATGGCCGCCAGCAAGATCGGGGTGGCCGCCACCATCAAAGAGGCGACAAGGAGGGTAGGGCTAATTGCGCTTAGATCCATGCAAGGCTCCTCCATTTTGATCGGGCAGATTGTTTATTTCGCAAGTGTGTCATATGCGGACCTCCGCTTTTGCCAGTTTTATTTTGAAGTTGGTCAGCATGTCGAGCGCAAGTAGGAAAAACAGCAACATGCCTTGTAAGGCTTGAATGGCAGCTGACGGCAGGCCAAGGCTGGATTGTGCAATCTCGCCGCCGATGTAAGTGAGTGCCATCAACAGCCCTGCGAGCATAATGCCAAAGGGGTTAAGCCGTCCTAAAAAGGCTACAATGATCGCGGTGAAACCATAGCCTACGTTAAAATCAATACTGATTTGCCCACTTGGGCCTGCCACTTCGAACATGCCTGCAAGCCCGGCCAATGCGCCACTAAAGCCTAGACAATAGATTACAAGCTTGTTTGGGTTAACCCCAGCAAACTTTGCGGCCTTGGGGCTTTCCCCCGTCAAGCGTATATGGAAGCCCATTTGATGCCGGGCCAGCATGATATAGGCGAAAATCACAGAAATCAGGGCAAAAACCACCCCCATATGTATGGCGGTGCCCGTCCAAAGCTCGGCATTGTGCGCGCTGGCATATTGTTGAAGATTGCGTGATCCGGGAAAGCCAAACCCTTCGGGGTTTTTCATCAGGCCCAATGACATTGAGGCCAAGAGTTGCTCTGCCACATAGACCAACATCAGGCTGACCAAAATCTCATTGGTGCCAAATTTGGTTTTTAAAATTGCTGGGATCATCGCCCAAGCAAACCCGCCAATGGCGCCAAAGAGGATCATTACTGGAAAAATGAAAACACTGTCTAAAGGATAAACCGAAAGTGCCGCACCTGCGCCGCAAATTGCGCCTATGATATATTGTCCTTCGGCCCCAATGTTCCAAATTCCAGCGCGAAACCCCATGGACAGGCCGATTGCGATCAAAATCAATGGCGCACCTTTGATTAACAGCTGTGGTCGGTAATACCATGCAAACTCAGAAAACAGCGGATCATAAAAGATAGTGCGAATGGCCTCAAAAGGGTCTTTGCCAAGCAGGGCAAACATAACGCCGCCGCCGATCATTGTTGTGATCACGGCTAAAATTGGGGCTAGATAGCCCCAGGCTTGCGAAGGGTTGGGACGCTTTTCAAGCCGCAGCATCGGCGCCTCCTAACAACAGGCCAATTTCATCCAAGCTCAGCTCCGCCATGGGTCGCGCGTCTGACAGTCGGCCCGCGTTTAGGGCTGCAAAGTTGGTGGAGATTTCCATCAATTCATCCAAATCTTGGCTGATCACAATCACCGCTGCGCCCCTACTGGCCAAATCGAGCAAAGCTTGCCTGATATCGGCTGCAGCTGCCGCGTCAACGCCCCAAGTTGGTTGGTTCACGATCAATACCTCTGGATCTTGCAAGACTTCCCGTCCGATCACAAATTTTTGCAAATTGCCGCCCGATAATGACCGCGCGGCAGAGTGCGGACCTGGGGTGCGCACATCAAATTGATCAATAACTAGCTTTGCATAGGCCTCCGCGCGCGGCCAATCCAAAAACCCGGAGTGGCTAAGGTTTTTACGGGTCATTGCGGTGAGCATAGCGTTTTCCGTCAGCGTCATATCAGGGGCCGCCGCATGGCCTAAACGCTCTTCGGGGGCCGCCAAAACGCCCAAGGCGCGTCGTGTGTTTGGTGGCATATGCCCTAGGCTTACACCGTTGAGCTGAATGGCGTCGGCGGCCGTGCGAACCTCACCGGACAGGCAAGCCAACAGCTCATCTTGGCCATTGCCGGCCACGCCACCAATGCCCAAAACCTCACCCTTATGTAGTTGAAAAGAGATGGATTTGAGGCTGGTGCCAAAGGCGGTTTGTGGTGGGAGTGATAGATCAGAGACTTTGAGTACAACCTCTCCCAATGTCGTTTTTTGGAGTTTCGCCGAGTTCAGTGTGCCACCCACCATCATCTCCGCTAGCTCACGTGCAGATTTTTCACGTGGATCACAAGTGGCCACTTTCTTGCCACCGCGCAGAATAGTGGCGGTCTCACATAGTGTACGGATTTCTTCGAGCTTGTGCGAGATATACAAAATAGAGGTGCCATCTGCTTTCAATTTCCGCAGGGTGGTGAACAGAGTTGTCACCTCTTGTGGTGTCAAAACGCTGGTCGGTTCGTCCATGATCAAGAGTTTTGGTTTTTGCAACAGACAGCGGATGATTTCCACTCTTTGGCGCTCACCCGCTGAAAGGTCGCCCACCAAACGCTCCGGATCCAGCGGCAAGCCATAGGCCTGTGAAACGTCGGTGATACCTGTAGACAACGCATTGGCCTTGGGAGGATTTTCCATTCCAAGAGCAATATTTTCTGCCACGCTGAGGGCTTCAAACAGGCTAAAGTGTTGAAAGACCATGGCCACCCCAGCGGCCCGCGCGGCCCTTGGCTCTGCTGGGGTGAAATTGTCGCCAGCTAGAAGCATCGTGCCATGATCCGGGCGCACCAGACCATAGATCATTTTGACCAAGGTGGATTTACCGGCGCCGTTTTCTCCCAAAAGAGCATGAATTTCTCCCGCGCCAATATCGAAACTCACATCATCATTGGCTATCACACCGGGATAGGCTTTGGTGAGCCCGCTGAGGTGCAAAAGTGTCTTACTCACAGAATGGCACTCCTTTTGACGATGGTGGCCGCGGTGTTGCGCAACACTAGAGCTTGAGTCACGCCGATCGCAATCGAAATGGGCTGTTTTCCGAGGTTCGGATTCCCAATTGGGCAGGTAATGTTCAATATATCCCTCGGGCTGTGGCCCAAGGCGGCCAGTCTGGCTCTAAATCGTGCCCATTTGCTAGAAGATCCGATCAATCCGCAAAAAGCGAATCCCCGCATAAGGGCTGCATGACAAATGGCGAGGTCCAAGGCATGGGAGTAGGTGAAAATCAGATGCTGCGCCTCCAAGGGCGCATGGGGCATCAGATGGGCTGGCTCTTTTGCGGGCGCGATGGTGACATGGGGTGGCGTATTTTCTGGAAACCGCTCGGGGCTGGTGTCTATCCAAGTTATGTTCAAATTTGGCATTTCTGCCGCGATATGGACAACCGCCCGCCCGACATGTCCAGCGCCCCATATCCATAGTGGGATGAGGGGGCGATCAATGGGTTCGGCCAACCAGCCGTCAGAGTACGCAATCGCCGCCACGCCTAAGCCATTGCGCTGCGCCTTTTGCATGCGGGCCAAAGGCAAAGATAAAGGTAAATCCCCTTCAATTTGGCGTATATAGAGATCCTCGGCCTGTACTGGCTGGGTGAAATACTCCGTGACCAATGTCACATGACCACCACAACACTGCCCAAGTTCCGGACCCAACGGATAGTGCCGCAGCCCAGGTTTGGGCGCCTGTGAGGCCTGATATTCCAAAGCCCCGCCACCGATGCTGCCACTTTGACCGCCGGTCCACAGAAGCATTGATGCGCCCAACTCACGCGGAGATGATCCTTTGATTGCAGCAATCACCACGCGGTGAACCGGGCCGTGCTTAGCTATGGCTGCATTTAATTGCGGCAGATCAAAACTCATGTCGCACGGCCCTGTGCGCGTTTGATAGCGCAGAACACTTCCTCACTGGTGGCGGGCGCCTGTAGGTCTGGATAGTTCAATCCACAGGCTGAAACGGCGTTTGATAAAGCCAAATAGGCAGAAATCCCGTGCATAAAGGGCGGCTCCCCCACAGCCTTGGAGCGATAAATCGTTTTTTTAGGATTGGCACCTTGCCACAGCGAGACGTTGAACACCTCTGGCCTATCCGAGCAGGCTGGAATTTTATAGGTCGAGGGCGCGTGGGTTTTCAGGCGGCCCTGTGTGTCCCAAACCAGCTCTTCGGTGGTCAACCATCCCGCTCCCTGTACAAAACCGCCTTCAATCTGGCCAATATCCAAGGCTGGGTTCAGTGAGGTGCCGCAATCATGCAGAATATCACACCGCAGGATGCGGTTTTCACCGGTCAAAGTGTCAATCACAACCTCAGTGACCGCAGCGCCATATGCGAAATACAGAAAGGGTCGACCCTCGCCCTTGATCCGATCCCAAGCAATATCTGGAGTTTTGTAAAAGCCGGTGGCTGAGAGCGATATGCGCGCCTCATAAGCAGAGGTCACCGCCTCGGCCCAAGATATTTTGAAGTTTGGCCCTGTCACCATGCCAGCTTCGAATAGAATTGCGTCAGACTGGCAGTGGTAAACATCTGCCAGATGGCTTTGCAAGCGGTCGCGCAGGGTTTGGCAGGCGGCTTGCACAGCCATGCCATTGAGATCTGTGCCGGAACTTGCGGCGGTGGCGGAGGTGTTTGGCACTTTGCTCGTGTCGGTGGCACTGGCGCGGATATACGATTGCATCACCCCAAGGCTGCGTGCGGCTACTTGCGCCACCTTTTGAAACAAGCCTTGCCCCATTTCCGTGCCGCCGTGGTTTATCAAAACCGAACCATCGGTGTAAATCTGAACCAAGGCGCCGGCCTGATTGAGATGGGTAAGAGTAAAAGAAATTCCAAATTTTAATGGGCTGAAAGCGATCCCGCGCTTGAGAAGCATGTTATTCGCGTTCCAGCGTGCAACCTCTGACTTGCGCGTTTGATACTGCGAACTCTCCAACAGAGCTGCAGTCATGTCTCCGAGAATGAAATCTGTCACAGCCATCCTATAAGGAGTGGTGGCGGGGGGCCGTGCGTTTGGCGGCACAGACATCTCAGGGTAATAATTGACCCGACGCACCTGAGCCGGGTCTAGGTCCAATTCATGGGCGATGTGGTCCATCACCCGTTCAATACCGATCATTCCTTGGGGGCCTCCAAATCCACGAAAGGCTGTGGCGCTTTGCGTGTTAGTTTTCAGGCGGTGTGAGGTGATTTTGACATTGGGCAGGTCATAGGCATTGTCTGAATGCAGCATGGCGCGATCCGCCACGGGCAGAGACAAATCCTGCGCCCAGCCGCAGCGAAAATAATGTTTAAAATCAAGAGCCTCCACTTGGCCAAGCGCATCGAAGCCCACCTCATAATCCACGCGGCAATCATGGCGTTTTCCGGTGATAATGAAGTCATCATCTCGGTCATAGCGCATCTTGCAGGGTCTTCCGGTGAGGCTGGCCGCCACGGCACAGGCCACGGCCAGCGCATTGCCTTGGCTTTCCTTGCCGCCAAAGCCGCCGCCCATGCGCCGGACCTCCACACGCACCGCATGCTGGGGAATATTCAACGCTTCTGACACTTTATGTTGAATTTCGGTCGGATGTTGGGTTGAGGAATGCACAACCATGTCACCCTGATCGCCTGGCAGGGCCAAAGCGGCTTGCCCCTCAAGATAGAAATGCTCTTGCCCCCCCACATTTAAGCTACCGCTCAAATGATTTGACGATTCCAGCAAGGCTCGGGCGGAGTCACCTTTGCTATAAATGCGCGGGCCGTCTTCAAAGCGGCTATCAGCCGCGAGCGCTTGCTCTATGGTTAAAATCGCTGGTGTTTGATCAATTTCAATTTCGGCCAAACGCGCCGCCTGGCGTGCAGCATGATGGCTTTCTGCCACCACCAAAAATATGGGCTGCCCAGCATAGTGGACAGTTGTGTCTGCCAACAAAGGCTCATCATGGGCGGAGGGGGAGACATCATTGGCAAAAGGCAGGTCTTTGGCCAACAGGACCAATCGCACACCCTCAGCTGCGCTCACGGCGCTCAGATCAACTGAAGTGAGCGCGCCTGCAGCCACGGGGGACAGGCCAAATGCCAAATGCAGGGTTCCCCGAGGGATTGGAATGTCATCGACATAGCGCGCCGCGCCGCTCACATGTTGGCGAGCGGTGTCATGAGGCATAGAGGCTGTGGAGTTCATGCGCGCACCTCCCTTATGTCCACAGGTTTATGCTCAATGTCATGATAATAGCGCATCAGCATGTTTTCGGCAGTGCGCGCGCGGTATTCAGCACTGGCGCGCATATCTGACAGAGGGGTGAAGTCTTGGGCCATTGCTGCCTGCGCTGTTGCGAAAGTCTCGGCACTCCAGATCTGCCCGATCAGCGCCGTCTCTGTCCGAAGCGCGCGCGCCGGTGTCCCGGCCATGCCGCCAAAAGCAATCCGTGCCTGTGTGATGATCCCATCTTTAGCGGTGATGTTCAGGCAGCCACAGACCGCTGAGATGTCCTGATCAAAGCGTTTGGACAGCTTATAGCAGCGTAGGCCTGTTTGATCTTTCAGCAGTTCGACCGCCTCCACAAATTCACCGGGCAAACGGTCTTGATGTTGATAGGCGATAAAGAAGTCTTCCAACGGCATGCGGCGGCGCTCAGATCCTCGGCGGAGGATCAATATGGCGCCCATTGCTATCAAGGCAGGAGGGCCATCGCCGATGGGGGAGCCATTGGCGATATTGCCGCCGATAGTGGCGGCATTGCGCACCTGTGGGCTGCCGTATCGAGCCAACATACTATGCAACGAGGTTGAAATTGACGCGATCGCCTGCATAAGCTCGGTGATCGTGACCGCGGCCCCAACGCGCAGATGATCGGGGTGATCTTCTATGTGGCGCAGATCCGACACTTGACTCAAAAAGGCAATTGGCGCGGGTCTGCGCATATGTTTGGTCACCCAAAGCCCAACATCTGTCCCCCCGGCCACCAATGTGGCCTCCGGGTTTTGCTGATACCATTGTGCCAATTCATCGCTGGAAAGCGGGCAGAATATGGCATCTGAGCTGGCGTGGCCCGTTGTGGGTGGCAAGTCTTGCATCCATTTCGGTACTGGCGCAGTGGCTGCCATTTCAGCTGCACGAATGATCGGGGCGTAGCCCGTGCAGCGGCACAGATTGCCAGCCAATGCCGTGTCAAAATCTGTTTGCCCTGTGGCATGAGCAGCAGCCATGGTTGTGATGAAGCCGGGGGTGCAAAAGCCACATTGCGCGCCATGCTTTGCGATCATGGCTTCTTGCACCGGGTGCAGGTTGCCATCTGGACCGGATATGCCCTCAACAGTGCGAACAGCGCGACCCTGAAGTTGGGGCAAAAATAAGATACAGGCATTCATCGGCCTCGGCACACCATCATGGCCGGTGACAATCACTGAACAGGCCCCGCAATCGCCCTCATTGCAGCCCTCTTTTGTACCGTAAAGCCCTGCGTCTTGGCGCAGGAAGTCTAGTAGGGTTTCAGTTCCGGTGTTCACGGAGGTCGACACAGATTCTCCGTTTAGAAGAAACGACATTTTCATAATAAGAAATCGTGCCACTGTCTGTTTCGTTCCCCGCGCCTAGGTCCGATGCGGCGTAAAACCAAGGCGGGAACAGATTGATGTAGCACTGATTTAGGTGAGTCGGGCAAGAAAAATATGCACCTATCGCGAATTAGCTTGAAAGCGCTGTGCGGAGAGCTGGTTTTTGGCAGTTTCTGCTGGATGATGGGCGGCTGGCAGTTTAATCATTGATCATGAGCAAGAATCCCAAATTTATCCACCTTAGAGTTCACAGTGAGTATTCGCTGCTGGAAGGGGCTGTTAGGCTCAAAAAATTGCCTGATCTGACAGCGGCTATGGATATGCCCGCAATAGCGGTGACGGACACGAACAATATGTTTTGTGCTCTAGAGTTCTCTGAGGGGGCTTCTAAGGCTGGTATTCAGCCCATCATCGGGTGCCAAGTGGATCTGGCTTATGATCTGGCTGCACCTGGTGAAAAGGCGCGGATGCCTGCGCCTCTGGTGCTTTTGGCGCAAAACGAGCGTGGGTATGAAAACCTGATGGCGCTCAACTCTTGCCTCTATTTGGACACTGATGGTGAGCTGCCACAGGTGCAGGTGGCGCAGCTTGTCGCGCATTCTGAGGGGCTGATTTGCTTGACTGGTGGCCCAAATGGTCCGCTGGGAAAATTTTTGCAAAATGGGCAGGCAGCTAAAGCACGGGCACTGATTGATCAGCTGGTCCTGGCGTTTGGGGACCGGCTTTATATCGAATTGCAGCGCCACTCCGGCGAAGATGGAAGCGCGCCAGAGGTAGAGCGGTTGAGTGAACGTGGTGCGGTGGAAATGGCCTATGCGATGGACCTCCCTTTGGTTGCGACTAATGACGTCTATTTCCCCAAAACTGAGATGTATGAGGCGCATGACGCTTTGATCTGTATCGCTGAAGGTTCTTATGTGGACCAACAAGAGCCGCGCCGGCGGTTGACCCCGCAGCATTATCTCAAAACGCCTGCCGAGATGGCGGTGTTGTTTGCGGATCTGCCGGAGGCGTTGGAAAACACGGTTGAGATTGCGCAAAGATGTGCGTTCAAGGCCTACAAACGTGACCCCATCCTGCCCAAGTTTGCGGACGATGAGGTTGTAGAGTTGCGGCGACAATCAAACGAGGGGCTGCAACGCCGTTTGGCCGTGATCCCGCATGCGGTGTCGGTGGAGGACTATCAAAAACGCCTCAATTACGAGCTGGATATCATCGAAGGCATGGGCTTTCCCGGCTATTTTTTGATTGTGGCTGATTTTATTGCTTGGACCAAAGGGCAGAATATTCCTGTAGGGCCGGGCCGGGGGTCTGGTGCGGGCTCATTGGTGGCCTATGCTTTGACAATCACCGATCTTGACCCGCTGCGCTATGGCTTGTTGTTTGAGCGGTTCTTGAATCCGGAGCGGGTTTCTATGCCCGACTTTGACATTGATTTTTGCATGGATCGCCGCGAAGAGGTGATCCGTTACGTTCAGCAAAAATATGGCCGTGACCGCGTCGGGCAGATTATCACATTCGGTGCGCTGCTGTCGAAAGCGGCTGTTCGCGATATTGGCCGTGTTCTGCAAATGCCCTACGGCCAAGTGGATCGCCTATCGAAGATGATTCCTGTCGAAGGTGTGAAACCGGTCAGCATTGAAAAAGCTTTGGCTGACGAGCCACGTTTGCGACAAGAGGCAAAGGCTGAGGAAGTCGTCGCCCGGCTGCTGAATTATGGCCAGCAAGTGGAAGGGCTATTGCGCAACGCCTCAACCCACGCGGCGGGTGTGGTGATTGGTGACCGGCCTTTGGATCAGCTGGTGCCTTTATACCAAGATCCGCGTTCTGACATGCCCGCCACCCAATTCAATATGAAATGGGTTGAGCAGGCAGGCTTGGTTAAATTTGACTTTTTGGGTCTGAAAACCCTCACAGTCATCCAAAATGCGGTGGATCTTATCAACCGTTCAAGGGCGCTGCATGTGGCGGCGGACGGCCGGGCGCTTTATACGCCGGCAGCGGGAGCTGAGGGCGACATCAGCGCAATTCCATTGGACGACGCTGCATCCTATGCGCTTTATTCAGCTGCAAAAACTGTAGCGGTGTTTCAGGTTGAATCCAGTGGCATGATGGATGCGCTGAAGCGTATGAAGCCCAACTGTATTGAAGACATTGTAGCCTTGGTGGCGTTGTACCGCCCCGGCCCGATGGAGAATATCCCAAAATATTGTGAGGTCAAAAACGGTCTAAGCGAACGAGATTTGCTGCATCCTTTGGTGGATCATATCTTGGATGAAACCCAAGGCATCATCGTGTATCAAGAACAGGTGATGGAAATTGCCCGGCAAATGGCGGGCTATTCGCTGGGCGGGGCCGATCTGTTGCGTCGTGCGATGGGTAAGAAAATCCAAGAGGCGATGGACGCGGAGAGACCTAAGTTTCTTACCGGCTCTGCGGCCAATGACGTGGACGAAAAAACCGCTAAGGCCACCTGGGACCTTTTGGATAAATTTGCCAACTATGGGTTTAATAAATCCCACGCGGCGGCTTATGCGGTGGTCAGTTATCAAACCGCTTGGCTCAAGGCCAATCATCCGGTCGAGTTTATGGCCGGTGTGATGAATTGCGACTTGCATCTTACAGATAAGCTGGCGGTTTATTTCAATGAAGTCCGCAAGGGCCTTGATCTGCCCTATACGCCGCCCTGTGTGAACCGCTCCCAAGCCCGATTTGACGTGGCCGATGGCGCTTTGGTCTATGGTCTTGGCGCTTTGAAGAATGTGGGTGTCGACGCGATGGGGCTGGTGGCCGAGGGCCGTGGGGACAAAGCTTTTACCACGCTGTTTGATTTTGCCCGTCGTGTGGATCTCAAGCGGGTGGGCAAGCGGCCTTTGGAGATGTTGGCGCGCTCAGGGGCCTTCGATCAGCTCGACCGCAATCGCCACCGGGTGTTTGATAGTCTTGATTCTTTGGTAGGCTACTCTTCCGCTGTGCATGAGCAGCGCAACTCAAATCAAGTGAGCCTGTTTGGTGAGGCGGGCGATGATTTGCCCGAACCGCGCCTGTCGCCTGTGGCTAATTGGTTGCCTGCGGAGCAATTGGCCGAAGAATTTAAGGCCATCGGGTTTTACCTGTCCGGGCACCCGCTTGATGATTACATCTCCTCTCTCAAACGCTCAGGCGTGATCACTTTGGATCAGTTGATTGAGAAGGCGAAGGGCGGCCCGCTTGTGGCTAAGCTCGCAGGTATTGTGGCAGGCCGGCAAGAGCGCAAATCGGCGCGAGGTAACCGTTTTGCCTTTGTACAGCTCAGCGACACCACGGGAAATTATGAAGCCACGATGTTCAGTGATACGTTGGAAGCCTCACGGGTACATCTGGAAGCCGGTTCAAAAATTGTTCTGAGTGTTGAGGCCACAATGGAGTCTGAACAGCTCAAATTGCTCTGCCGATCGGTGCAGCCCATGGATGGGGCTGTATCACAGGCGGGCGGGACTGGTTTGCGGGTCTATTTGAATAATTCATCAGCCATCGACTCTGTGGCCACCGTGCTAAGCGAAGCGGTGCGCGCGATAAAGAATGGCGCTAAGGGGCCAATTTCCTTTTGCCTGCTGGATGACAGCCTGCCCGGTGAAGTGGACATGGATTTGGGACAGAACTTCCCGGTGACACCGCAAATCAAAGGTGCGTTGAAAAGCCTTGAGGGCGTTTTGATGGTGGAAGATTTATAAGTTAGAAATTCGCAATCAATAATGCGGCGGGCGTTCATCACCTAAGATAATGCCGCCGCCGCCATCCGATTCACGCACACGCGCGCGCTGAGCCAGATGTTCAACCAGGGAGGTCAGACGGCGCAACTCGCTGTCTTGCTTGGCCATTACATCGGAAAGATCTTCCACGGTACGTGTCAGATGGGCGATTTGTTCTTCTAAAGCTTGTGTCATGACTGCCGTGTGCGGGATCGCGCGGGCTGGATCAAGGGAAAATTTAATGCGCAGGCCCAAAGGGCGATATGAACTCGCATGTTGCCCCCCGGCGCCTGGGCAGTTAAATGCAGGCCAACGATTATGAGGTTGATCATGGCCAAACAGAAAAAAGCACCCAAACCTAAGGCGCTACCGCCAAAAGGGTTTCGCGATTATTTTGGAGCAGATGTGTCCGAGCGCACAGAAATGCTGCGTCAAATTTCTGATGTATATCATCTATACGGCTTTGAGCAGCTCGAAAGCAGTGCTGTGGAAACGGTCGAAGCACTTGGCAAATTCCTGCCCGATGTGGATCGCCCGAATGAAGGGGTGTTTGCGTGGCAAGAGGACGAAGATTGGTTGGCACTGCGGTATGATCTGACCGCCCCTTTGGCACGGGTCTATGCGCAGCACCGCAACGATCTACCCAGTCCCTATCGCCGCTTTGCCATGGGCCCCGTTTGGCGCAATGAAAAGCCGGGGCCGGGACGGTTCCGGCAGTTTTATCAATGTGATGCTGATACGGTTGGCTCAGCCAGCATGGCCGCTGATGCGGAAATTTGTGCCATGCTATCGGACACATTAGAACGTGTTGGGATTGCGCGTGGCGATTACATCATCCGTGTGAACAACCGCAAAGTGCTCAATGGTGTGATGGAAGTGGCCGGGGTGTTGGATCCGACGGACCCTGAGAAATTCGCCGCAGAACGCGGGATTGTATTGCGGGCCATTGATAAGTTGGACCGTTTTGGCCTTCAGGGTGTGCGCCAACTTCTTGGGGCAGGTCGCAAAGATGACAGTGGTGATTTCACCGATGGTGCTGGGCTTGACGATGCGCAGACCGAGATTGTTATGGGCTTTATGCAGGCGCTGGGCGCCACTCCAGCTGAGACTCTGAGTAATTTACGCGCCTTGGTTCAAGGGTCTGCCATCGGCGAGTCCGGTGTTGATGAACTGCAAGAAATTTCTGATTTGGTGACGGCACAAGGCTATGGCACGGACCGTATTATGCTAGATCCCTCAGTTGTGCGTGGGTTGGGCTATTATACCGGCCCGGTCTATGAGGCAGAGCTTACCTTTGAAATTAAAGATGAAAAAGGCAGGACGCGCCAATTTGGCTCGGTTGCTGGTGGCGGGCGCTATGATGATCTTGTGAAGCGCTTCACCGGGCAGGAAGTGCCTGCGACCGGGATTTCAATCGGTGTGGACCGTTTGCTGGCTGCGCTGCGGATGAAAGGGCGGGTCGAACGTTCGGCCTTGGGTCCTGTAGTGATCACCGTGATGGATCGCGACAGGATGAGCGATTATCAGGCCATGGCCACTGAATTGCGCACCGCCGGCATTCGTGCTGAGGTCTATCTGGGGAATCCTAAGAACTTTGGCAACCAACTGAAATATGCGGACAATCGCAACAGCCCCATCGCCATCATCGAAGGCGGTGAGGAGAAGGCGGCTGGTATTGTGCAGATCAAAGATCTTATCCTTGGTGCAAAATTGGCGAAAGATGCCACTTTAGAAGAGTGGAAAGCGCGCCCGAGCCAGATTGAAGCGCCACGGGGGGATTTGGTGGCGCAGGTGAAGCAGATGCTGGCGGCGCAAGGCCTTACAGAATGAGCCAGTTGCGCGCAGAGATCACGCGGCTTTTGACGGTGTTTCAATCCGCCGGTGCCGTTCGGGTTGAGGCGGATATTTTGCAGCCTGCGGACGTACTTTTAGATCTGTATGGCGAAGATATTCGCGCGCGAGCATATGTTACGTCCGACCCCCTTCGCGGTGAGCAAATGCTGCGACCTGATTTTACGGTGCCGGTAGTGCAGAGTCATATGGCTGAAAGCGCCGAGCCTGCGCGCTATACTTATGCAGGCCCCGTTTTTCGCTATCAAGACAATGATAATGGCCGCGCGGCGCAGAGCGAGCAGGTGGGCTATGAGGTGTTTGACCGTGGTCAAGCAGATGCGATTGAAGCTGAGATTTTTGCTCTTTTTCACCAGATACTTATGCCTCTTGGCGTCACCGCCTCGACGGGAGATGTTGGGCTTTTGGTCGCCGCAATCGAGGGACTCACCACCTCGGACGCCCGCAAAGCCGCTCTGCGCCGTCATATCTGGCGGCCCTCAAGATTTCAGGCCTTGCTTGCTCGGTTTTCGCAACCTGTTAGGGCGAAAGCCTTGGGCGCTGGTGGTCAACAGATCGGCCTGCGAGACGCATCAGATGTGGAATTGCGTTTGCTGCAACTGGTTGATGAGGCCGCCGCACCACCGATCCCGCAATTTGAAATTGAAGCTTTAAACGATTTGCTTGAGGTCAAAGGCCACCTACCGGAGGCTCTTGCGCAACTGCAGGCCTTGGCGTGGCGATTGCCTGCGATTGCCTTTGCCGTGGATCACATGGCTGCACGGTTGGCGGCGTTAACAAGCGCCGGTGTAGACGTATCACAGATAGGCTTTGAAGCGGCCTATGGGCTGACCGCGATGGAATATTATGACGGGTTTGTATTTGGATTTTATGCGCAGCATGCGGGATGGCCCGCGGTTGCTTCTGGTGGGCGTTATGACGCTTTGACCCGGGTTTTGGGGCAGGGGCGCGATGTACCAGCCGTGGGTGGCATTATTCGCCCTGAATTTACCCTACGTTTGTCCGAAGGAGATCTGTCATGATCAAATTGGGTGTCCCGTCTAAAGGGCGATTGATGCAAGAAACCTTTGACTGGTTTTCTGCGCGTAATGTGCATTTGTCCAAGTCTGGTTCTGATCGTGAATATGTCGGGCGCGTTGATGGTGTGGCCGATGTTGAGCTAGTGCTCTTGTCTGCTGGAGAAATTCCTCGCGAACTGGCTGCGGGTCGGTTGCATATGGGCGTGACGGGCACAGATTTGGTGCATGAAAAACTGACCAATTGGTCTGACGCGGTGGAACCTGTGGCTGAGATGGGCTTTGGATTTGCAGATTTAATTATCGCCGTGCCGGCCTGTTGGCGTGATGTGACCTGTTTGCATGATCTGGATGCCGTGGCGGCCAGGTTTCGCGCTCAACACGGGTTTCGACTGCGGGTTGCCACCAAATATCACCGCCTCGTGCGCCAATTTATGAAGGCGCAGGGAGTGGCAGATTATCAGTTGGTAGACAGCCAGGGTGCCACCGAAGGGGCGGTGAAAAACGAAACCGCCGAAGCTATTGCTGATATCACCAGCACCGGTGCTACCATTGAAGCCAATCATCTGCGTATTTTGCAAGATGGCTTGGTTTTGAAATCCCAAGCCACTCTGTGGCATTCGAAAGTGGCTGAAGGTGACTGTAGGGCTTTGATTGCGAAAATCGGGGCCGGGTCGTAACCGCGGCCACAAAGCTTTGAGTTAGGCTAAGGCAGCGGCAAGGTCTCGGATCAAATCTGCAGGGTCTTCCAAGCCAACTGACATCCTAAACACCCCGTCGCCGCCATAGGTGCGATAGCTATCAAGCTGCGCGCCTTTGAGGCGGAAGGATGTGTCCATCAAGCCTTGCGTCTCCATCCAGAAAATCAAACTGCGGTGATGACCCAGAGACACGGCGTAATGCACAATCTCCAAGCGATCGATCATCTGTTGTGCAATTCTGCGCCCGGTCGCGGCATCACCGACTTGAAAGCTGATCATGCCGGAGGTGTTGGTCATTTGCTTTTGCGCCAGCGCATATTGTGGATGACTTGGCAGTCCTGGGTAGATCACACGGGTTACTTGCGGTTGTGCCTCCAGCCATTCGGCCATCGCCTGTGCACCGGATTGATGCGCCTGCATGCGTAGAGGCAGCAAAGACAGGCCGCGGGCCACCAACCAAGCGTTGAACGGAGACATCACGCCGCCGTGGTGTATAGCGCTCTCTCCTCTTATTTTCGAAATGAGTTCTTTGCGCCCGGCCACAGCACCCCCCACTGCATCGCCATGCCCTCCGACATATTTTGTCACGGAATGCATGATCAAATCGATGCCCAAAGCCGCAGAGTTTTGCCCCAAAGGCGACGCAAATGTCGCGTCACAGCTGACCAAAGCCCCGGTGTCATGGGCTAGTTTGGACACAGCCGCCAAATCTGTAAGCCGGCCTATCGGATTGACGGGAGATTCGGTGTGTACCAGTTTTGTGCTGGGGCGCAGAGACGCCGCTACGGCGGCCAGATCAGACATATCAACAAGGCTCACCGCAATGCCAAATCTTGGCAAGGTGTCGCGGGCCAGCTCGGCCACACCGGCATAGCTAACATCTGAAATCACTGCATGATCGCCTGCGGACAGAAAGGTCAGAAAAATTGCTGTTGCAGCGGCCATGCCTGAGGCCAAGCATACGCAATCCTCAACTCCCTCCAGAGCCGTTATTTTTTGTTCCAGCATTTGCACCGTCGGATTGCCCCAGCGCGCATACAGAAAATTGCCATCGTCTTCGAGATCATGGGCCGAAAAACCAGCGACTTGATCAGTGACAAAAGTCGATGACATATGGAGCGCGGGTGCAGAGGCCCCGGTGCTGGGGTCAGGGGCTTCGCCCGCGTGAATCGCCGTTGTCATTAGGCCGAATTTCGAATTTGCACTCTGCATCTCTACGCTCCTTATACTGCTAGATTTGTGAGGTCGCAGCGCTGGAGTAGCCTTTATGACCTCAGGCTGAGAAGGCCCGATTGAGCCTCGTTCTGTCAAGAGGTCACAGAATTCCGATATTTGCCAATGCAGCCTGCAATTCTGGAGGCAGGGCGTCGTCATGCGGCCG
Organism: uncultured Planktomarina sp.; assembly: GCA_905182455.1. Lineage (GTDB taxonomy): Bacteria > Pseudomonadota > Alphaproteobacteria > Rhodobacterales > Rhodobacteraceae > Planktomarina > Planktomarina forsetii. The sequence continues at coordinate 851,477 of CAJJBJ010000002.1, read as the reverse complement.
CGCTTGGCTCAGGTCAGGCGGCGCGTCGGTGGTTTGCAAATAGCGCCACCCTTGAAAGGCCCGTTTTGGGGTGGCTGCGACCGGTACAAGCTGCGGGTCTGACACAATTGCACAGCGCCTGATTCCATCGGCGCCGGTAACCTCATCTAATCGCAAAACCCTCTGGCGGCAGAGGATCACCCCTTTGATCACCCAGTAGATTGAGCCGCCATTTAGCAGCTCTTCACCGCGTTTGGGCCACATGCGGGTAATATGTCGCGGCAGCCCATCTCGGGTTTGTGTCATAGGGCTGACTTGCCAGTCCGCTAGGTTCTCGACGGTTTCAGTACCAACAGATAATTTTACCAAGTTTATGGTCTTTGACAACTTCATACCCCACATATTGTGCCTATGCGGCAAATGAACAGATTTTCATGCAGGATACAAGTTGACCTTTTGGCGCCCTAAGCGTATTTTAAAGTCTTATTTAAGTAGCTTATCTGTGGAATAGTTTATGACTCGCTTTGCTGCCCCTATCGCCGAACAAATCTGGGATATGAAATATCGCTTTAAACAAGCGGATGGAACTCCCATCGATAACACAGTTGAAGATAGCTGGCATCGAATCGCAGGCGCTTTGGCCTCGGTCGAATCTTCCCCGGAAGCTTGGGAACCTAAATTTTTTGACGCGCTTTCAGATTTTAAATTCCTGCCAGCAGGTCGTATCACTGCCGGTGCAGGTACGGAACGCAGCGTCACATTGTTCAACTGTTTTGTTATGGGCACAATACCAGACAGCATGGGTGGCATCTTTGATATGCTCAAAGAAGCAGCACTGACGATGCAACAAGGTGGCGGCATTGGTTATGACTTTACAACCATTCGCCCAAAGGGTGCCAAAGTAAAAGGCGTGGCAGCTGATGCCTCTGGTCCTCTGTCCTTTATGGATGTTTGGGATGCGATGTGCCGTACAATTATGTCAGCAGGCAGCCGTCGTGGTGCAATGATGGCCACAATGCGCTGTGACCACCCTGATATATTGGATTTCATCACTGCTAAACGCGATCCAGCCCGTTTGAGGATGTTCAACGTCTCTGTTTTGGTAACGGATGCCTTTATGGATGCCGTGAAGTCTGATGGCTCGTGGGATTTGGTGTTTGAAGGCGAAGTGTTTCAGACCATGAAGGCCATAGATTTGTGGGATCAGATCATGAGCTCTACATTTGAATTTGCCGAACCTGGTGTAATTTTCATTGACCGGATCAATAAAGCCAACAACCTGAGCTATTGCGAAACCATTGCCGCAACCAATCCTTGCGGTGAGCAGCCTTTGCCGCCCTATGGTGCGTGTTTGCTTGGGTCGATCAATATGGCGCGTTTGGTGTCTAAGCCTTTTGCCAAAGGTGCGAATCTGGACGAAGCAGGCATGGCCGATTTGGTCGCGACTGCGGTTCGGATGATGGACAATGTTGTCGATGCCAGCCGTTTCCCATTGGAAGCGCAACGTCGCGAAGCGGAAGCCAAGCGCCGGATTGGCCTTGGGGTCACCGGCCTTGCCGATGCCTTGTTGATGGTTGGTCTGCGCTATGGTTCCGAAGAGGCCGCGGCGCAAACCGAGACTTGGATGCATCAAATTGCGCGTGCCGCCTATTTGGCGTCTGTAGAGCTTGCCAAAGAAAAAGGTGCCTTTCCATTGTTTGACGCTGAGGGCTATTTGGCAAGTGGCGCTATGCAACAGATGGATGCAGATGTGCGCGACGCGATTGCTGAGCACGGCATCCGCAACGCCTTGCTGACCAGCATTGCCCCCACCGGCACGATCAGCCTCTATGCGGGCAACGTTTCATCAGGCATCGAGCCAGTGTTTGCCTATGCATACACTCGCAAAGTGCTGCAAAAAGATGGATCAAAGACCGAAGAAGAAGTGATCGATTACGCCGTGCAAATGTGGCGTGACAAAATGGGCGATGCTGAATTGCCGGATTATTTTGTAAACGCGCAAACCTTGGCGCCCTTGGAGCATGTTCGCATGCAAGCTGCGGCGCAAAAATGGGTCGACAGCTCAATTTCCAAAACCATCAACTGCCCAGAAGATATCAGCTTTGAAGCGTTCAAAGATGTGTATATGGCGGCTTGGGATCAAGGCTGTAAGGGCTGCACAACCTATCGCCCGAATGCAGTGACCGGCTCTGTTTTGTCTGTCTCTTCTGAGAGCGAAAAAACACCTGAGATCGATATTGGCGCAGATGTGGTTTACATCAGTGAACCGTTGAGCCGGCCGGAAGCCTTGGAGGGACAAACCTATAAGGTAAAATGGCCAGACAGCGAGCATGCGATTTATATCACGGTGAATGATTTGTTGCTCAATGGACATCGCCGTCCGTTTGAGGTGTTTATCAACTCTAAAAATATGGAGCACTTCGCTTGGACTGTGGCTTTGACTCGGATGATTTCAGCTGTTTTCCGGCGCGGTGGGGACGTGAGCTTTGTGGTTGAAGAGCTCAAAGCCGTATTCGATCCGCGCGGCGGCGCTTGGGTGGATGGCAAGTATATCCCATCAATCTTGGCCGCCATCGGTGGCGTGATCGAACACCATATGATCAGCACGGGCTTTATTGCCGGGGAAGGCATGGGGCTTAAGGTTGATCCCCAAGCAGAAGTTGTGAATCTCACCCAATGCCCGGGCGCATCCTGCTCCAGCTGCGGTCAGTTCGATTTGCGCATGGTTGAGGGCTGCATGACATGTGGCAGCTGCGGCTATTCTAAGTGTGGCTAAAGATCTAAACGGATTTCGATCTGCTTGGACGTGAATTGAAACCGCAACCTCCGGCCGGAGGTTGCGGTTTTTGATTGTGAGGCGTGCATTCTCGTGACGAAACGTCTTCTTGTTAGATAAGATTTGTTTTGTTGGAATCTATGGCTACACATACCTCTAAGGAGTTAAATCCTTGCTCCAGTTGCTCTAATTTTTAGGACGTTAAACCAATGACACATATTACCAAACTGCAGGACATCTCCAACGTAACTCCCATCACCGATGACTTAGATGGTTGGGTCGTGACTGAGGGTGCGCCAACCATGAAGACGTGGATCCTCTACACCAGCCATGATGAGAGCATGATCTCAGGCTATTGGGAGGCGACCAAGGGCTCCTATCACGCGACGTATACCGACTATGAGTTTGTGCACATTATCGCTGGTAAGCTAATCATCACAGCAGATGGGAAAAGCCCTGTTGAGCTTGGGGCTGGTGATGCCTTTGTGGTGGAACCCGGTTTCAAAGGCACATGGAAAATCATTGAACCAATCCGCAAACATTTTGACATTAAGCTGAAGTAGACACGGACTGGGGACTTTCCGGTCCAGTTTCACGGCTTAAATTGTTCTCACGCTCTAGAAAGCCTGCCTCATCGCATTATCTATAATCCATAGATATTTCGAGGCAGGTTGGTTCATGGAGAAGTTGGAAGTACTTTATAATGCCGAATGCCCGATTTGCCGGCGTGAGATTGAGCATTATGAACGCCTGTCAGGTGATGACGTCGACTATGTCCGAATCACCCCCGATACCGCGCTCGATTGGGGGCTGACGGAAGATCAAGCCGCTGAGAAATTGCATGCAAGGCGCGGTGGCGATGTGGTTGTGGGGGTGGAGGCCTTTGTCGTGATTTGGCAGCGATTGCCCTATTTCAGACTCTTGGCTCCGATTGTGAATTTCAAGCCGATCAAAGTGATATCATCCGTGGTCTATCACAGAATTTTGGCCCCTTTGTTATTTGCGGCCCATAAGAGACGCCGCGCTAAGGCGAAATAGCGCTGGCTCAGTTTTGAACTGCACGCGTTCTGAGAGGGCTATTTTTTTCTGCCCCTATACTTCCGACCAAAAACAGCCTACCCGCGCCTCATTGAGCCTCATTTAACGGGGCGTATTGGGGTTTGTCGGTCCATGGGGGGCTGCAGCGCCCGCATGACATAGAAAGATATCCTTGTGAAACAAGCTCTAGCTGACGCGCTGCAAAAGCGCGGCTACGAAACTTTGACTCCCGTACAAACTGCCGTGACGGCTCCTGAATTGGCAAATGCCGATTTGCTGGTCTCCGCTCAAACTGGCTCCGGCAAAACGGTGGGCTTCGGCCTTGCCATTGGCGATAGCCTTTTGGGTGAAGATGAGGTGTTTGAACGCGCCTCCAAACCTCTGGCCTTAGTAATTGCACCAACCCGCGAACTCGCGCTGCAAGTGAAACGTGAGCTGCAATGGCTTTACGGTGAAGCACGTGCAACCATGGCGTCCTGTGTTGGTGGCATGGACATGCGCGATGAGCGACGCACTTTGGAACGGGGCGCGCATATTGTTGTGGCGACACCGGGCCGTCTGCGCGATCACATTATGCGCAAATCTATTGACCTGTCCGAATTGCGTGCTGTGATTTTGGATGAAGCTGATGAGATGCTTGATCTGGGCTTCAAGGATGATTTGGAATTTATCTTGGGCCATGCGCCTGAGTCGCGCCGCACCTTGATGTTTTCGGCCACCGTACCGAAATCCATCGCAACGTTGGCTAAATCCTACCAAAAGAACGCGGTTCGGGTTTCGACTGTGGCTGAGAAATCGCAGCACACGGATATCCAATACCGGGCTTTGAGCGTTTCTGCGCGTGACATGGAAAATGCGATCATCAACGTTTTACGCTTTTATGAAGCTCCAAACGCTTTGGTTTTTGCCAACACCCGCGTCATGGTTAATCGCCTGACCACCCGTCTGTCCAACCGTGGCTTTTCTGTTGTGAGTCTATCGGGTGAATTGAGCCAAGCTGAGCGTTCGCATGCGTTGCAAGCTATGCGTGATGGTCGTGCACGGATCTGTGTGGCCACCGATGTTGCGGCCCGCGGTATCGATTTGCCGAACCTTGATTTGGTTGTGCATGCTGAATTGCCGACCAATTATGAAATTCTGATGCACCGGTCTGGCCGAACAGGTCGGGCAGGGCGTAAGGGCATCTCTGCCTTGATCGTGCCACCGTCCGCGCGACGCAAAGCTGAGCGCATCTTGCAAGGTGCCAAAGTCACAGCGGAATGGGCTGTACCGCCTTCAGCGGATGAGGTGACAGCAAAAGACCGTGAGCGTCTTTTGGCAGATCCAGCATGGCATGAAGAGATCAGTGACAAAGACCAAGTGGCGATTGATGAGCTATTGTCTCATTTCAGCCCAACCCAAGTCGCTGCGGCTTATCTACGGATTTACACCGCTAAGCAATCCGCACCTGAAGAGTTGTCAGCGGTCGATGCGCGTGACTCGAAAGAAGTCAAGCCAAGACGTGCTGCTGATTTTGGGCCAACCATCTGGTTCTCTGTTCCCGGTGGTCGTGCGTCAGGTACGGTTCCTGGACGCTTACTGCCTATGATCTGTAACGCCGGTGGAATTACAAAACATGATATTGGGGCGATCAAAATTCATCCAGACGCTTCTTTCTTTGAGATCAAACTGGCCAGCGTTGAAGGTTTTAAAAAAGCCTTGGGTCCAAATATGACCGCCGAAGACAATGCGGTTGTTACGGAATTGAAAGGCCCCCCGGCGGATGTGCCTTATGAGCGGTCAAGCTCACCAAAGCCTTGGGCCGACAAGAAGCCCCGTGCGCCTGAAGCAGCACGCGCCGAAGAAAAACCTAGCGGCCCAATCGAGTGGAACGATGCGCCAAACCCAAAGCCACGCAAGCCCAAGCCAGGTGAAGGGAAGTCTTATGCTGGTGAAAGCAAGCTGAAGTATAAGCCAAAAACAACGGCGCAAACCCGTCCTGATGGCGTGGTGGAAACCTTCAAGAAAAAACCAAGCGGAGCAGCTGGAGGTGGCAAACCCTATGCAGGCAAGCCGTCCAAATTCGTAGGTGGTTCCGGTGGCAAACCTACGGGCAAACCTGGTGGCAAACCCACTGGTAAGCCTGCCGTCAAGTCTGGTGGGAAACCTGCGAAATTTGGAGGTGGCGCAAGCCCTAAAGCGGGTAAACCCACCACCAACGTGAGCAAACAGAAATTTGATCCGGGTAAGCCAAAGCGCAGACCTGCTTAAGATCTCTGTCAAACCTTGGCTCATAACGCTTTTTTGAAGAAATTGCAGCAGAGGGGATTCACAAGGCGAATTACCTCTGCTACGAATCGGTAAGATAAAACCAGCGCAAGACTGAGCAGTGAACAAGAGCAGGGCCAATACGCCATCGTTGCGATCCTCGGATCACATAGAGAAGTGGACGCAAGGCCCCGCGGCCCAATTCTCCCGCAAGGGATATGGATGAAAGAGGAGCGCTGCAAAGTGTTCCTCTTTATTGGTCCGAGATAGATACAGGGTAAAATCGACCCAGGTGGCTTTTTATGATCATTCCTGAACCAGCCTCACTTCCCGTCTTGACATTAAATCGATTGGCTGGCAGTTGCCCTCTATTGGTGTTGGTGGCCCTCGCAAGAGGTTGCCTGTCGGGGTTCGCCCAAAGGACAACGCCCTTCATAGTGGCCCATGTAGGGCTTCGAAATATCTGAAGGAGATCAGCCGGTGACAAAACGTACCGCTGCCAAATATAAAATTGACCGTCGGATGGGCGAAAACATCTGGGGTCGTCCAAAATCACCCGTAAATCGTCGTGAATATGGCCCAGGCCAGCACGGTCAGCGCCGCCAAGGCAAATTGTCCGATTTTGGTATTCAGCTGCGCGCTAAGCAGAAGCTTAAAGGCTATTATGGCGATTTGACCGAAAAGCAATTCCGTCGCATCTATACAGAAGCTGAACGTGTAAAAGGCGATACTGGCGAAAACCTGATTGGTTTGTTGGAAAGCCGTTTGGATGCGGTTGTGTATCGCGCCAAATTCGTAGCCACAATCTTTGCTGCGCGTCAGTTTGTGAACCACGGTCATGTCCGTGTGAACGGCCAAAAAGTGAATATCGCGTCTTACCGCGTATCTGAAGGCGATGTGATCGAAGTACGAGATCGTTCCAAACAGTTGGCTGTTTTGCTGGAAGCCGTACAATTGACCGAGCGTGACGTTCCTGACTACATGGACGTTGACCACACAAAAATGACTGCGACTTTCGTGCGCGCTCCTGGTTTGGGCGATGTGCCTTATCCAGTTGTGATGGAACCGAACCTCGTGGTGGAATTCTACGCGAAGAACTAATCTTCGCCAAATTAATTTCAAAAGGCCGCGACGGGAAACCGCCGCGGCCTTTTCTTTTGTGGAATTGGCGTTAGAACGAAGCAAGAAGGGAAAATCATATGAAACAGCCAAAACCTCAACCTGGAATATTGGACATTGAGCTTTATGTCGGCGGGAAATCTACCGTGCAGGGCGTGCAGGATATTCTCAAGCTGTCTTCTAATGAAAATCCCAATGGCCCGCCTGCCTCTGCGCAAAAGGCATTGGCAGCGTCAGCCGCCACCCTGCACCGCTACCCCGAATCCGATCACAGCGGTTTGCGGAGCGCTTTGGCGGATTTTCACGGGCTTGATGTGCAAAAAATCATCTGTGGCTGTGGCTCAGACGAGTTGATCAGCTTCCTGTGCCAAGCCTATTCTGGTCCCGGTGTTGAGGTGATTCACTCTTCGCACGGTTTTTTGATGTATAAACTCTACGCCATGGCGGCTGGCGCCACGATTGTGCCCGTGCCTGAGGCGGAGCGTTATGTTGATGTCGATGCGATGCTGGCGGCGATAACGCCGCGTACAGGACTGATTTTCTTAGCCAATCCTGGCAACCCCACGGGCACTAAAATTTCAGACGCCGATATTGCACGTTTGATCGCGGGTACGCCTCCGGATGTCTTGATCGTGTTGGACGGCGCCTATGCGGATTATATTGAAGATTGGGACGGTGGGGCCCGTTTTGTGAAATCTCACAACAATGTGGTAATGCTGCGCACCTTGTCAAAGATGTATGGCTTGGGGGGGCTGCGCGTGGGTTGGGGTTATGGGCCACAACATGTGATCGATGTGCTCAACCGGGTACGCGGACCCTTCAACCTCTCGGCCCCAGCTTTGGCGGCTGGTGAGGCTGCGGTGCGTGACCATGCGTTCGTGATCAGCCATCGTGGGCAAAACAACGCCGCTCGCCGCTGGTTGACGGATGAACTGGCCGCGCTTGGTGTGCTATCTGATCCTTCTGAGGCCAATTTTATTTTGGCGCGCTTTGCCGATCAGGCGCAGGCTGAGGCCTGTGATGATTATCTGCAAAGTATCGGCATATTGGTGCGCCGTGTGGGCAGCTATGGCTTGCCCCATGCGTTGCGGATGACGGTACCTGATATGGTGGGATGTGCGCGCGTTGTGGCCGGTGTGAAAGCATTTATGGAGCAAGTAGCATGAGCTATGATCGCGTGGCGCTGATTGGGTTGGGGCTGATAGCCTCATCGATGTTTTGGGCGATGAAACGCGCCGGGATGACTGCACAAGTAACGGGCTATGCGCGCTCGGCCGAAACTCGAGACACGGCCCGTGACATCGGGCTTTGTGATACGGTTTGTGATGATCTGGCCGCGGCTGTGGCGGATGCGGATTTGGTGGTTTTATGCGTACCAATTAGCGCCATGGGCCCTGTTATGGCTGAGATTGCACCGCATTTGAAACCAGGCTGCACGGTCAGTGATGTGGGCTCTGTCAAACGCGCTGTGATTGAGGCTGTACAGCCGCATATCGCGGCGGATGTCCATTTTGTGCCGGCCCATCCTTTGGCGGGCACCGAGCATTCAGGACCAAACTCTGGCTTTGCGGCCTTGTTTGACAATCGCTGGTGTCTGCTGACACCCAATGGCGCGGATCCTGCAGCGGTCTTGGCCTTGTCTGAATACTGGCAGGGGCTTGGCGCTAAGGTTGATGAGATGGATTCGGACCATCATGATTTGGTTTTGGCCGTCACCAGCCACGCGCCGCATTTGATTGCTTATACGATGGTGGGTGTCGCCGATGATCTGCACCGGGTGACAAATTCGGAAGTGATCAACTACTCCGCCACAGGATTTCGGGATTTCACACGCATTGCGGCCAGTGATCCAACCATGTGGCGCGATGTGTTTTTGTCTAACAAAGACGCCACGCTCGAGGTACTAGGCCGCTTCACCGAAGAGCTTTTCGCATTGCAAAGAGCGATCCGCACTGGTGATGGGGACCTTCTGCATGACTATTTTACCCGTACCCGTGCCATCCGCCGTGGCATCATCGACGCCGGTCAAGACACCGACGCGCCAGATTTTGGCCGCAACAAGGCCTGACGCCTCGAACCTGTAGCCAAGGCCTCAGCCTTGGCCGTACTTGGGTGTTTATACGCAAAATACTGTGATCTCATCTCAATGGCCACTGCCTTTGGCCTCAATATATATTCGTCATACCTGTATCTTACTGGACGGCGATTTTCCATCAAGGCCCCAAGATTCTGGACCCTGCTATTTCGCTATGCCCAGATTGCGGCTATAGGGGCTCAGGACTTGAGTGAAATGGCGGTGCGCGATGTGGGTATTTGGATATGGCTCTTTGCTGTGGAACCCCGGTTTTGAACCGGCAGAGCAGGTTCGTGCGGATTTAAAGGGCTATAGCCGCAGTTTTTGCATGCTGTCGATCCATCATAGAGGCACCGAACACAAACCGGGATTGGTACTAGCCTTGGATGAGGCGGGAGCTGAGATGGTCTGTTCAGGCATGGCGCTGCGGGCGTCAGAGGCGCAGGCGGATGACGTTTTGGCATATCTGCGTGAGCGCGAGCTGATTTCTTCTGCCTATGAGGAAAAATGGATTGATCTCACGCTCGCGGATGGCCGTTGCGTGCAGGCCGTGACCTATGTGGTGGACCGCACTCATGTGCAATATTGCCAATATGATCTCGACCACCAAGCGAGCATCATAGCAGGGGCTGTAGGCGGGCGAGGGCCCAATCCTGAATACTTGTATAAAACCGCTGAATTGCTGCAATCCCTGCAGATTGCAGACCCTGAACTCGATTATTTGGCAAAAGAAGTCTCAAAGTTAACGAAATCTGCATAACAGCTTGGCTTAAAGGCTGTTGCAAAGTAAAGTTGTATCTTAGAATTTTTGAAGGCAAGGCCCTACCCATGGATCATATCCGCCGAGATCAAAATCCGCAGTTCTCGCAACCCTTTAGCCAGATTGTCACCATGTTGGCGATTGTGGTGGGCGTTTCCGGCTTGAGCTATCTGGCCTACCCTAGTGTAGGGCCAACCTTTCTGGCCAATCCCTATCTGAATATTTTCATTCTATTTGTCTTTGTCATCGGTGTAGCCACGTGTTTTTATCAAGTGTTGTCGCTGATTTATTCGGTGCAATGGATCGAAGGGTTTGCCGGCCAGCGTGAGGGCCAAGAAGAGGTCAATCCGCCACAATTGCTTTTACCATTGGCCAGCCTGTTGCGCGGACGGGGCGCGCGGATGCAGCTCGGATCGGCTTCGTCACGCTCGATTTTGGACTCTGTCTCGACCCGGATAGATGAACAGCGCGAATTGACACGATATATCACGAATATGCTGATTTTCCTCGGCTTATTGGGCACGTTTTATGGCTTGGCCACCACGGTTCCGGCTTTGGTTCAAACTATTCAATCGCTGACGCCAGGCGAAAACGAAAGCGCGGTTGATATCTTCTCGCGTTTACAACGCGGCCTTGAAGGCCAGTTGGACGGTATGGGGGTGGCATTTGCCTCATCTCTGTTGGGTCTGGCCGGATCCTTGATCGTTGGGCTATTGGAAGTGTTTTCCAGCCGTGGCCAAAACCGCTTTTACGGGGAGCTGGAAGAATGGCTCTCAACCATCACCCGCGTCGGGTTTTCCGGCGGCGAAGGTGAAGGCGGTGGGGATCAAACCATGCTTGGCGCTATGATGGAGCAGATGTCTGAACAGATGGACGGCATGGCGCGGATGTATGCGCAAACCAGCCAAGGCCAAGCCGATGTGGAATCGCATTTGATTGCGCTGACCTCAACGATTGAAAAACTGACCCACAAGCTGGACCAAGGCCAAACTCAAGCGCTGGAACGTGTAGCCAGCAGCCAAGAGCGGATGATTTCGCGAATGGGTGAAAGCGGTGGCGATGGAATTGATGCCGAAAGCCGGATGCGTCTGCGCTCCATCGATGTGCAGATGCTGCGGGTTTTGGAAGAGGTCTCGACTGGACGGCAAGAAAGTCTGTCAGAAATCCGCAGTGACTTGGCTAATCTGACCAAGGCCATCACGTCTCTGTCCAAGCCCTCAGCTGGCGACCAGAGCTAGGTACAGGATATGGCACTTTCTCGACGCACTGGCGCAAGGTTCCAAGCCTCAATCTGGCCCGGTTTTGTAGACGCTATGACTGGCCTATTGCTGGTCTTGATGTTTGTGTTGACCATTTTCATGGTGATGCAATTTGTGCTTCAAGAGACTATTAAGGGGCAGGGTGTACGGCTTGATGAGCTGAACCTCGACGTCGTGCAGAAAAATGATCAATTGCAGGATTTGGCTGGGCAAATTTTGGCACTTGGAAATGCGCTCGGTCTGGAACGTGCAGCGGCGACCAACCTGCGCGATCAGGTAGCTGGACTCGACATCTCACTGGCCGCTGCCAAAGCTGAAGGGCGCAGCCAACTGGCGCTGATCTCAACGCTGACTGCACAACGGGATACGCGGATCGCCGACCTCAACTCAGCCAACAGCCGTATCAATGATTTCGAGACTAAAGTGGCCAATCTTTTGGCGCTCCAGCAACAGGCGGAAGGCGATATTGACGCCTTTAAGTTGCAGGTGTCACAGTTGCAAAATGCCAAGGCACAGGCAGAGGGCGAGATCTCCGATTTTGAGACGCAGGTGGCGTCCTTACTGCAGCTACAAGCCACATCGGACGGGCAGATATCCGAATTTGAAGCCCAGCTGACCTTGCTGGTGGCTCAGGCCATGGAGAATACCGCGCGTATCACCGAGGCGGAAAGCCAAGTGGTTGTTCTGGAAAGTCAGAATGCGGCGGCTAATGCCACGATTGGTGATTTTGAGGCACGGGTGCGCCAGATGCTGGCAGAACAGGCGCAAGATCGTGACAGTCTTGCCCAACTTGATGGTGAGCAGGCCAGCCTACAGCAATCGTTGCTGGCAGCTCAGGCCACCATCACCGCTCAAATTGAACGTGCGGCCTTGGCAGAGCGACAACGTGCGCTGATGGATGAAATGTTGGCCGATATGCGCCGCGATACGCAATCAACAGGGACCAACCTCTCCAACACTTTGGCGTTGTTGGCATCTCAGCAAGAGCGTGCGGCAGCATTGGAGCAAGCCAATAAGGCACTTCAGGATGAGGCTAAAAACCTCTTGGCCGCACTTGAAGAAGGTCAGTTTGAAATGGTGGCTGCGGCGCTGTTGCGTGAACGCCTATCTGAGGCTGAAGCTGCGCTGACACAAACGGAGATCGAACGTTTTTCCATGGCAGCGGCCGCCGAAAAACTGCGTAGAGATCTGGAAAATAGCGAAGCGGCTTTATCGTCACTGACCTTACAGCTCAACGAGCAGCGCAAGAAAGCCGAAGAAACCCTTGCGCTTCTGGCCGCAGCGCAAACCGCAGGGTCTGGTTTGAATGAGAAACTTGCCACCGCACTTCTTGCGCTCGAAGCTGCCAAAGCCGCTGAAGCGCTGTCAGAAGAGCAAGTGACGGCTTTGCAAAATCAAGATGCGGCCACGACACAACAGCTGCAAAAAGCTCTATTGCAACTCAGGAATCGCGAATCTGATTTGGCGCAATTGCAGGCTGATTTACAGGTGGCACAGACCAACCTACAAACCCAAGGTGCGGAGTTACAGAACACCCAATCCGAGCTTGAGGAGACGCTGCCTTTGCGCGAGGCGTTGGCGCAGGCGATTGCCGAGCGGCAGACCGTCGACAAGAAGCTGACCGAGTCTGAAATTAAAGCTGCGCTTTTGGCCACTGCCCAAGCAGAATTACGTGAGGCCGAAGCCATTTCGAGCGAAGCACAGCGACAAATGGCTGTCCTAAGCGAAGAAGTGCGCGAATTGATGGCTCAAATTGGTGGGCTGCAATCTATCTTGGACGACTATCGTCGCCGAGATGAAAAAAATAATGTGAAAATCACTAACTTGGGCAGTGATCTGAATATGGCCTTGGCGCAAGCGGCCTCGGAGGCACGCAGAAATCTTGCGCTGGAAGCCGTAGAAAAGCAGCGTCTGGCTGAAGAAGCGGCTCGGCTGGCCATCGAGGCAAAATCGCTTGAGCAATATAAATCTGATTTCTTTGGCCGGATGCGGGGTTTGCTGGAAGGTATTGAAGGTGTCCGCATTGTAGGCGACCGCTTTGTGTTCTCCTCTGAGGTTTTGTTTCCATCCGGTGGTGCCGATCTTTCGGTGGCGGGGCGACGTGAGATTTCAAAAGTCTCGACCCTTTTAAAGGATATCGCCGAGCAAATGCCAGCCGGTATCGATTGGATATTGCAGGTTGATGGTCATACTGATGATCAGCCCCTTTTGTCGGGCAGTAATTTTGGCAGCAACTGGGAGCTGAGCCAAGCACGGGCTCTCTCTGTTGTAGTGTTTTTGGTGAATGAACAAGGCATGGAACCGCGCCGCCTGTCAGCCAATGGCTTTGGTGAATTTCAGCCGTTGAACCCCGAAAATACCGGCGCAGCGCGGGCACAAAACCGGCGCATTGAATTGAAGCTGACCGAAAAGTAACCGCAGGGCATGAAAAAGGCTGCTTCCGTTCTGGATGCAGCCTTTTCTCTAATACGGCTTTGACTACTCGACCGTGAGCAGCGGTGGTTTTTTGTCTTTGTTGGTGATCCGCGGTTTTTGCGGCTCTTCAATTTTTAAATCCAATTCACCGGCTTTGACGCCAACTTTCACGATGCCGCCCTTGGTCAACTTGCCAAACAGAAGCTCTTCCGCGAGAGGCTTTTTGATATGCTCTTGGATCACCCGTCCCAAAGGACGCGCACCCATTTTATTGTCATAGCCCTTATCACCCAGCCAATCAGCGGCAGCTTTGGTGATTTCAATGCTGACATTGCGGTCCATCAACTGCGCTTCCAATTGCAGAACGAACTTTTCGACCACCTGAGCAATCACACCGCGGCCCAATGGTGCAAAACTGACCACCGCATCCAGACGGTTACGAAATTCTGGTGTAAATGTGCGTTCAATGGCGGCTGTGTCTTCCCCTTCGCGCCGATCGCGGCCAAAGCCAATGGCGGCTTTCGACATCTCTGAGGCGCCAGCATTTGAGGTCATGATCAAAACCACGTTACGGAAGTCTGTGGTCCTGCCATTGTGATCTGTCAGCTTGCCGTGATCCATGACTTGCAACAGAATATTGAAAACATCAGGATGCGCTTTTTCAATTTCATCAAGCAGCAAGACGCAATGTGGGTTTTGGTCGACGCTGTCTGTCAACATGCCACCTTGGTCGAAGCCAACATAGCCTGGAGGCGCTCCAATTAAGCGACTGATGGCGTGTTTTTCCATATATTCGGACATATCGAAGCGGATCAGCTTCACACCCAAACCATCGGCTAATTGTTTGGCCACTTCGGTTTTGCCAACACCAGTCGGGCCCGCAAAGAGATAGTTGCCGATTGGCTTTTCAGGTTCGCGCAGGCCGGCTCGGGCAAGTTTGATTGCCGAAGCCACGGTCTCGATGGCCGAATCTTGGCCAAAGACTACCCGTTTCAAACCTGCTTCAAGATCCCTGAGCACTTCGGCGTCGTCTTTCGACACGGTTTTCGGCGGAATGCGTGCGATTTTTGCAACCACAGCCTCAATCTCTTTCACGCCAATGGTTTTGCGCCGCTTGCTATCGCTCAACAAATGTTGGGCAGCACCGGCTTCGTCAATCACGTCAATTGCTTTATCGGGCAATTTACGGTCGTTGATGTAGCGGGCCGCCAGTTCAACCGCGATTTTAATTGCATCGGCAGTATATTTCACGTCATGATGCTCTTCAAAATAAGGCTTTAGACCTTTGAGGATCTTAATGCTATCTTCCACTGAAGGTTCGTCCACATCGATTTTCTGAAATCGTCGCGCCAAGGCCCGATCTTTTTCGAAATGCTGACGGAATTCCTTATAGGTGGTCGACCCCATGCAGCGCAGCTTGCCGCCCTGCAAGGCAGGTTTGAGCAGGTTGGAGGCATCCATCGCTCCGCCTGAGGTGGCACCCGCTCCGATGATCGTGTGAATTTCATCGATAAACAAGACCGCATCTTCATGCTCTTCCATCTCTGTCATCACAGCTTTGAGACGCTCCTCAAAATCACCTCGATACCGGGTTCCAGCCAGCAAAGAGCCCATGTCGAGCGAATAAATGGTGGTCTTCGACAGGATCGCTGGCGTTTGGCCTTGGGTGATCTTACGTGCCAGACCTTCGGCGATGGCGGTTTTGCCAACACCTGGATCCCCGACCAAAAGCGGGTTGTTTTTGCGCCTGCGGCAGAGCACCTGAATGCAGCGCTCGACTTCGAGATCACGCCCAATCAGCGGGTCCACATCGCCTTGCAGCGATTTTGCATTCAAATCGATACAGTATTTTTCCAACGCGCTGTCTTTTTCTGCGGCTTTTCCAGCCTCACCATCGAATAGGGTGTCTTCATCTTCAGCACCCACTATCGGGCGGCTCTCCACAAAGTCGGGATCTTTGGCAACGCCATGGGCGATAAAGTTCACCGCGTCATAGCGGGTCATATCTTGGTCTTGTAAAAAGAAGGCCGCATTGCTTTCGCGTTCAGCAAATATGGCAACCAATACATTGGCGCCGGTGACTTCGGTTCGGCCTGAGGATTGAACGTGGATCGCAGCGCGTTGAATTACCCGTTGAAACGCAGCGGTGGGCACAGCCTCAGAGCCGTCCACATCTGTGATCAAAGTGCTTAGATCATCTTCGATGAAATCCACAAGACTTTTGCGCAACACTTTGAGATCAACCGAACATGCGCGCATCACTTTGGCGGCATCAGGCTCATCCAGCAAGGCCAGCAACAGATGTTCCAGTGTCGCCAATTCATGCTTACGCGCATTTGCTGCGGCTAAGGCTTCGTGAATGGCGTTTTCCAAAGTTGACGAAAATGATGGCACGCGAGGCTCCTACAGTATTGCGCGATCAGTTTGACCGCTATTCCTTATAGACTTCGGCTTTCTGCGCCAACCTTCAAGGGGCAATCGGCGATTTATCTTACAAAATGCCAAACATCTCAGATTTGTGACAAAGTTTTGTTAAAATTTGTCTTTAAGAGCGCGGATTTTGGCAAAAACATCTGAAGCAACCTCGCCAGACAGGCCCATGGCTGTTTGCAGAGCCGGATCATCGGCGCGCAAAAATGGATTTGTTTGCAGCTCTAATTCGAGCAAGCTGGGGACAGTGGCCTTGCCGGTGGCGCGATCTTCGGTGATTTGTGCCGCTCTTGAGGCAACGGCGAAATTAGCCTCGCCTAAAGACTGAGCAAAGGCCATATTGCTGGCGGTGTATTCGTGGCCGGAATAGACAAGCGTGTCGCCTGGCAAGTCCCGCAGCTTTAACAGGCTTTGCCACATTTGCGCAGGCGTGCCCTCGAACAAACGTCCACAGCCCATAGCCATCAAGCTGTCGGCAGTGAATACGGCCTTGATGGCCGGAATGTGCAAGGCGAGGTGCCCAAGCGTGTGGCCCGAGACATCAAAAATTTGCCCGTCAATGCCGCAGAGCTGGATGGTTTGACCCGGTATCACGGCCTCGTCCAATGGGGGCAGGCGGTGAGCATCAACTTGAGCGCCAATGACGCGGCTGGGCTTTTGTCCCAACTGGTTGGTAAGCGCCTTTTGTAGGTCGTCCAACCCGTCGATGTGGTCCCAATGATGGTGGGTTAAAAATATCTCTGTCACGGGGACGCTCAGCTCGGCAATCTTCGCGACAATTGGCCCTGCTTCCGGAATATCCACCACTGCCGCCGTGCCGGTTGTTCGATTGTGGATCACATAGGCATAATTATCGGAGAGGCAAGCGATCGTGTGAACATCGATTGTTGAATTTATCATGGTGTTTTCACTTCTATTTGGTAGCGTTAGGGCAATTGTAATCCATGAGGGCTGAACTGCAATGCATTTAGATGTGCGTGAGCTGCGGACGTTTTACTATCGATCCGCTCTTGGCCGGTCGGTGCAGCATACGATTCGTGATCAAGTCATGCGCCTTTGGCCCGAAGCTAACCGTCAGACGGTGGTTGGCTATGGGTTTGCAGCCCCTCTTCTCCGCCCGTTTCTGAGCGATGCGTGCCGGGTCACAGCTTTGATGCCCGCCCGGCAAGGCGTCATGCATTGGCCGTCTGGCCTGCCCAACTGTTCCGTGCTCTGTGAGGAGACCCGCTGGCCTGTTGAGACAGGGTCGGTGGATAAGTTGTTGGTATTGCACGGCTTAGACACTTCTGAGCAGTCTGCGGCGGTGCTGGAGGAATGCTACCGGGTGTTAGAGCCTGCGGGACGTGCCATTTTTATTGTCCCAAATAGGGCCAGCCTATGGTCACGGCGCGAGGGCACACCGTTTTCCTTTGCCCGCCCATATACCGCAGGCCAGCTCGAATCACGGCTTAAATGGCATGGATTTTTGCCCGAGCATCATGTGACTGCCCTGTATCAACCGCCCTGGTCAGGGCGCTTTTGGCAGCGTCTGGCTGGGCCGCTGGAGCGGATCGGGCAAAGTATTCCGGCTTGGCGCGGTGGCGGTGTGTTGATTCTTGAGGTGAGCAAACAGGTGCCTCGCCCCCGTCGGCCGGGCTTGGGACAGATCATTTCTCGACCTTTGGGCCTTCTGGAGGGCATCAAAGCCGCAGATCCGGTTTCAGCGCGGTCTGAGAATGCGTGATGGCGACGGATTCGGTAATTTTCAGCCGCCCTGGGCGACACAAAGGGTCGCACCCTAGTTAAACTGCATATTTCTTCGGATTTTCTATCATATTTTGCCTGTCATTAGCATTGCGGCATTGGAAATGCTCTGCTAAACGGCGGGAGATTTTGTCGCCATAGATAAATGGCGTCCATTCAACGCCTGTGTCTGACGCTACGGTCAGACGGGCCAGCATCGAGAGGATTGTCTTTGTCCGAACCAGCATCGATCTCGTCTGGTATTGCGAGCCGCTACGCTACAGCGGTGTTTTCGCTTGCCAAAGAAGACAAGAAATTGAAGCCATTAGAGGCTGATGTAGATGCGCTGGACGGCGCATTGATCGGGAGTGCAGATTTGCGCACCTTGGTTTCATCGCCAGTATATTCGCGCGCAGAAATGGGGCAGGCGATTTCGGCTGTTGCTAAAAAAATGAAGCTGCAACCAATCATGGTAAATACGCTCGCATTGATGGCGTCTAAACGCCGTCTGTTCGTATTGCCTAGCTTGTTGGCAGCTTTGCGGACTCGTATAGCAGAAGAAAAAGGTGAGGTGACCGCTGAGGTTGCTTCCGCCAAAGCGTTGACTAAAACGCAGGCTGCCAGTTTGGCCAAAACACTTAAGGCGCAATTGGGTCTTGATGTGAAAATTAAAGCGACCGTTGATGAAAGCCTCATCGGCGGTCTTGTCGTTAAAGTTGGCTCGAAGATGATTGATACGTCGATCCGCTCCAAGCTGAATGCCCTTCAGAACAAAATGAAAGAGGTCGGATAAAATGGCGATCGAAGCTGCAGAGATTTCTGCGATCCTAAAAGACCAGATTAAGAACTTTGGCCAAGAAGCTGAAGTTGCCGAAGTAGGCCGCGTCCTTTCCGTAGGGGATGGTATCGCGCGCGTATTCGGTCTGGACAATGTTCAAGCAGGTGAAATGGTTGAGTTCCCAGGTGGCATCCAAGGGATGGCGCTGAACTTGGAAGCTGACAACGTTGGTGTTGTTATCTTCGGCACAGACCGTGACATTAAAGAAGGCGACACAGTTAAGCGTACCAACTCAATTGTGGACGTTCCTGTTGGCCCAGAATTGTTGGGACGTGTTGTTGACGGCTTAGGCAATCCTTTGGATGGCAAAGGCCCAATCAAAACCAAGCTGCGCAGCCAAGCTGACGTAAAAGCTCCAGGTATCATTCCACGCAAATCCGTGCATGAGCCGATGGCGACAGGTTTGAAATCTGTTGATGCGATGATCCCGATTGGCCGTGGCCAGCGCGAATTGATCATTGGTGACCGTCAAACTGGTAAAACAGCTGTGGCGCTTGATACGATCTTGAACCAAAAATCTTACAACGATGCAGCGACAGACGACACAGGCAAATTGTACTGTGTTTATGTTGCCATCGGCCAGAAGCGCTCAACAGTGGCGCAGTTGGTTAAGAAATTGGAAGAGTCTGGCGCGATGGAATATTCAATCGTCGTTGCGGCAACCGCCTCTGATCCTGCACCGATGCAGTTCTTGGCGCCCTATGCTGCGACGTCTATGGCTGAATACTTTCGCGACAACGGCAAGCACGCTTTGATCATCTATGATGATTTGTCAAAGCAAGCTGTGTCCTATCGTCAGATGTCATTGTTGCTGCGTCGCCCACCAGGACGTGAAGCTTACCCAGGTGACGTTTTCTATCTTCACTCTAGACTGTTGGAGCGCTCTTCGAAGTTGAACGAAGCAAACGGTTCTGGTTCCTTGACGGCTTTGCCAATCATTGAAACTCAGGGCGGCGATGTTTCTGCGTTTATTCCAACCAACGTGATCTCGATCACAGATGGTCAGATTTTCTTGGAAACAGAATTGTTCTACCAAGGTATCCGTCCAGCGGTGAACACTGGTTTGTCTGTGTCTCGTGTTGGTTCATCTGCGCAAACAAACGCGATGAAATCTGTTGCGGGTCCAGTGAAACTGGAATTGGCTCAATATCGTGAGATGGCAGCTTTTGCTCAGTTCGGATCCGATCTGGACGCTGCCACTCAGAGACTGCTGAACCGTGGTGCACGTTTGACTGAGCTGATGAAACAGCCACAGTATTCACCTTTGTCCAACGCTGAAATTGTTTGCGTCATCTATGCAGGCACCAAAGGCTACTTGGATAAAATTGAAGTGTCTGATGTTAGCCGTTTTGAGGCAGGCCTTTTGGCTCATCTTCGCGGTAAGGCCAGTGATGTATTGGCGATGATCACCGATGAAGATCCAAAAATCAAAGGTGATGCTGAAGCAAAAATCAAAGCTGCGTTGGACGATTTCGCCGCAGATTTCGCGTAAGGATACTGGCACATGCCGAACCTTAGTGACCTAAAAAACAGGATCGCGTCGGTCAAATCGACCCGCAAGATCACAAAGGCGATGCAAATGGTCGCCTCTGCCAAGCTTCGCCGCGCACAAGATGCGGCGCAGGCTGGTCGCCCGTATGCAGAACGTTTCAACGCAGTCATGGCCGGTTTGGCCGCCTCTGTTGGATCATCTGATGGTGGGCCAAAACTGCTGACAGGCACCGGATCTGATCAAACCCATCTGCTGGTCGTTATGACCGGGGAACGGGGTTTGTGCGGTGGCTTTAACTCTAACATTGTCAAGTTGGCCCGTATTGCTGCTAAAAAGCTGTTGGCTGAGGGCAAAACCGTCAAAGTTCTAACGGTTGGCAAAAAAGGTCGTGACTCGCTGAAACGTGAATTTGCGGACATGCTTGTTGACCATGTGGACTTGAAGGATGTGAAGCGCGTTGGCTATGATAATGCTACCGCGATTGCGCAAAATGTGCTGAGCCGGTTTGATACCGGTGAATTTGATGTGGCTAAAATCTTTTTTTCGGAGTTTGGCAGCATCGTCAATCAAGTGCCTACTGAACTTCAGGTTATACCTGCTAAGTTCCAAAGCACGATTGAAGAAGGCACAGTCTATGACTACGAGCCAAGCGAAGAAGGCATTCTTGCCGATTTGCTGCCGCGCGCAGTTGCGACGCAAATCTTTACTGCTTTGCTTGAAAATGCAGCATCCGAACAGGGTGCCCGCATGTCAGCTATGGACAACGCCACACGCAACGCTGGTGAAATGATCGACAAACTGACCATCAAATACAACAGATCGCGTCAGGCGAAGATCACCAACGAGCTAATTGAAATTATTTCGGGCGCAGAAGCGCTCTAAAACCCGGAGAAACAACATGGCAAATGCAAAAGGCAAAATCACTCAGGTGATCGGCGCCGTTGTTGACGTTCAATTCGAAGGCGAACTGCCCCAAATTTTGAATGCTTTGACGACTGACAACAACGGTAAAAAGTTGGTGTTGGAAGTTGCCCAGCACTTGGGCGAAGGCACAGTGCGTACCATTGCGATGGATGCGACAGAAGGTTTGGTTCGTGGCCAAGCCGTCGTTGACACGGATGGTCCAATTACTGTTCCAGTAGGCCGTGCCACTTTGGGCCGGATCTTGAACGTTGTGGGCGAGCCTGTTGATGAAGGTAAGCCTTTGGGTAAAACCGCCCGTCGCAGCATCCACCAAGACGCCCCAGCCTTCTCAGAGCAGTCTACTGAATCTGTGATCCTTGAAACTGGTATCAAAGTTATCGACCTTTTGGCCCCTTATACCAAAGGTGGTAAAATTGGTCTGTTCGGTGGTGCCGGTGTTGGTAAAACTGTTTTGATCATGGAATTGATCAACAACATTGCTAAAGTGCACTCCGGTGTGTCTGTGTTTGCGGGTGTTGGCGAGCGGACACGGGAAGGTAACGACCTATATCACGAGATGATCGAGGGCGGCGTTATTGTTCCTGACAATCTTGAGGAGTCCAAAATTGCTCTGGTTTATGGCCAAATGAACGAGCCTCCAGGTGCGCGCATGCGGATCGCTTTGACCGGTTTGACTCTGGCTGAGCAGTTCCGTGATGAAACGGGTTCTGATGTTTTGTTCTTTGTTGATAACATCTTCCGCTTCACACAAGCCGGTTCTGAGGTGTCAGCGCTTTTGGGCCGCATCCCTTCAGCGGTTGGCTACCAGCCCACTCTGGCGACCGACATGGGCACTATGCAAGAGCGGATTACATCTACAAAATCTGGTTCTATCACGTCTGTGCAAGCGGTTTACGTGCCTGCCGATGACTTAACCGACCCTGCGCCGGCCACGTCATTTGCCCACCTGGATGCGACCACTGTTTTGGATCGTTCGATCTCCGAAAAAGGCATTTACCCTGCTGTGGATCCTTTGGGTTCCACCTCGCGTTTGCTGGACCCGTTGATCATTGGCGACGAACACTACAAAGTTGCGACCGACGTTCAGAAGGTTCTGCAACGCTACAAATCGCTTCAAGACATCATTGCGATTTTGGGCATGGATGAACTTTCAGAAGACGACAAAGTTGCTGTGGCCCGTGCACGCAAACTCGAGCGTTTCTTGTCGCAACCTTTTGATGTGGCAAAAGTATTTACGGGTTCTGACGGTGTCCAGGTTCCATTGGAAAAAACAATCGCATCTTTCAAAGCGGTTGTGGCTGGTGACTATGACCACCTTCCAGAGGGTGCATTCTATATGGTTGGTGATATCGACGACGTGATCGCGAAAGCCGAACGTATGGCAGCGGACGCAGCCTAATGGCAGATACCATGAACTTTGATCTGGTAAGCCCAGAACGGAGCCTTGCTTCCTTCGCTGCCACTGAGGTCCAGATTCCTGGGTCAGAAGGGGACATGACAGCTATGCTAAATCATGCGCCTATTTTGACCACTCTGCGGCCCGGCGTCCTGTCGGTCAAGGCCCCGGACGGTCTGAGCGAATATGTTGTCACAGGCGGTTTTGCTGAGGTTACACCAGAGGGTGTGACTGTTATTGCGGAACGCGCCATGGTGAAATCTGACGTTACGCAGGAAGATATGGACGGCATTGTTGTCGGCGCGAAAGTGGCTTTGGATGGCGCAAATGAAGCCACTCAAGATGCGGCTACCAAGACCCATGCGGATGTTATGGCTTTGGCTGCAGCATTGGGCCTCAGCGCGGCGTAAACGACACTTTATGTTTTAAAATTGGGCCCCTTTGGGGCCCTTTTTTGCTTAAAAATGTTAACCAGTTAATTTTATTTTGTAATTGCCTGCCAAGAAGCGACTATCAGCACATAGTAAAGACCTCGATCAAGGCCACCATGAGATGTTCTCTGACTTTTATAACGGGGGGCATGTGGGCTTAAACGGCCCCGCGTGAAGCGGGCAGTGCCATCAAATTCGTCCAAGCCTACGTCAGCCCGCCGGTCATGCAAGTTGGGCTCTCGATGCGGAATTTGGATATAAACATCACTACGTCCGGCTTTGAATTGGCCTTTCGAACATGGTTTGACACCCGCGTGGCGCGATTTAGAGCCAATTGGTTAGAGATTAGGTTAATTAGAAGATTCAGAATAATGGGATCTTTATTGATTCCACCATCCTATTCACAGTCATAAATGCCTTCGTAGATCGCCGACAGGGATTCTGTTGAAAACAGCGAAGATACAGAGGTGCCGTTCCATGTGTTCAAAATCGCTTGAGCAAACATTGGAGCCGTGGGCACAATCCGAATATTGGGGGCCTTACTAACGGCCTCTGTCGCCTCAATTGTGTCCGTGATCACCAGGTTTTTCATCACGGATTTGGTAATTCGCTCGACAGCTGGGCCAGATAGAACACCGTGCGTAATGTAAGAATGCACCTCTTTTGCACCGTTTTCCATCAAGACATCGGCAGCTTTGCAAAGGGTTCCTGCTGTGTCTACAATATCGTCCACAATCAAACATGTGCGGCCTTCAACATTGCCGATCACAGTCATTTCGGCCACTTCACCGGCTTTTTCGCGACGTTTGTCAACGATGGATAAAGGTGCGCCTATACGTTGTGCCAGATCACGAGCGCGTGCCACACCGCCCACATCCGGCGAGACCACCATGAGATTGTCCATCTGATCTTTGAAGTGGTGTTTGACGTCGAGCGCATAGATTGGTGAAGCATAGAGGTTGTCGACCGGGATGTCGAAAAAGCCTTGGATCTGCGTTGCGTGTAAATCAAGGGTCAAGACTCGTTCAATTCCAGCTTTCTCAAGCATGTTTGCAACAAGTTTTGCGGTGATTGGTGTTCGGGCTTTGCTGCGGCGATCTTGGCGGGCATAGCCGAAGTAGGGGATCACGGCGGTGATTCGGCTGGCTGATGAGCGTTTGAGTGCATCGGCGATTATCAGTAGCTCCATCAGCGCGTCATTGGCTGGACGCGATGTGGACTGAATGATAAACATATCTTCGTCGCGCACGTTTTCATAAACTTCTACAAAGATTTCACCGTCATTAAAGCGTTCAACGCGGGCATCAACCAAATCGACGTTCATACCCCGATGCAGCGACATCCGCCGCGCAACTGAGCGTGCCAACTTGAGGTTTGAATTGCCTGAAATCAGTTTTGGTCCGTGTATAGAAGCCATGTCGCTTATCCCCAGCATGATGTGCGATCCCGAGTCGCGTGATGTTGACATGGCTTAGCATGCGGTTACTGGTCGTCACAGGTTAGATAATCAAAAAGGCAGCAAACATGGCCCATATTACATACTTTTTCGCAACTATTTCTCCGTTCACCTATCTTGCAGGGACCCGGATGGAAGCTGTCGTCCAAAAACACGGTGCCACAGTTGAGTATCGCCCCATGGATTTGATGACGGTATTTGGACGCACTGGTGGCGTGCCCCCAAAAGATCGTCATATCAACCGGATTGAAATGCGCGCCCAAGAACTCCAGCGCGAGGCTAAAAAGCTGCAAATGCCAATGAACTTTAAACCGTCATTTTTCCCCGTGAATATGGCTCCGTCCTCCTATGCGATTATATCTGCGGCGCGTCATGGTGACGGAGATTTAGGCGCTTTGGCTCATGGTTTTACCCGCGCAGTCTGGGCGGAGGAGAAAGATATATCTCAGCCGGATGTGATTGCTGATTGCTTGAAAGCTGCTGGGTTTGATCCAAGCTTGGCCGATAAAGATATGATCGGTTCTGCAGAGCAATATGCGAAAAATACCGAAGACGCGATTTTTGCTGGTGTGTTCGGGGCACCGTTTTACATCACAGACACGGATCAGCGTCTTTGGGGACAAGATCGTCTTGGTGATCTGGATTTGGTATTGTCAGGCGCTCTTTAACGTCGAAAGCCTAGCACTGGAGCCCTAAGGAAGGGCTCCAGTATGCGTTGTTTAACCGCGTAAAATATCTAAAAATTTGTCGACATTTTCTGGTGTGGTAGACCAATCGGTCACCAAACGGGCCGGCAACAGTTCATCGGAGGGCCCGGTGGTGTGATCACCGGCCATCACATAGTATTGCGCGCCTGCGGCATGTAGCCGTTGATGTGCCGCTCGTGCCCACTGTGCAAAGATGATATTGGCTTGCGGTTCAAAGTCGATTTGAACTTCTGGAATTTGCTTGAGGCCTTGAACTAATCTTGCGCTGGCGTCGTTAGATTTCTTCGCCATATCAAGCCAAAGATCACCGGCCAAATAGGATTGCATCTGGGCAGCCAGAAAACGGTGCTTGGAGAAGAGATGCGCGCCGCGCTTACGCCGTAATTCGAATTCCCACGCGTGTTTTGGATTGAAAAATATGACTGCTTCGACGGCCATCAACCCGTTCTTCGTGCCGCCAAACGTGACCGCATCGACGCCGGACTTCCAAGTCATTTCTGCTGCCGAGCATCCAAGAGATTGCACGGCATTAGCAAAGCGGGCGCCATCCATATGTACCGGCAGACCAAATTCTTTTGCGGTGGCGGAAATTTCTTGGATCTCTTTTAGGCTATAGATTGTTCCACGCTCTGTGGCTTGGGTGAGTGACACCGGGCCACGCTGCGGGCCGTGCACGCCACGAGTCTCTTCGGCCAAAATTGAACGCCGCAAATTTTCAGCGGTCATTTTCGCCTCTGGACCGGGGACCAATGTGAGCTTGGTGCCACCAGAATAAAATTCTGGGGCGTTGCACTCATCTTCGTGGATATGGGCTACTGTGTGACAAAAGACCGTTTCCCATGGCTGTGACAGCGTGGCCAAGATCAGAGAATTGGCCGCAGTCCCAAGAGATACCAAAAACACGGCAGCGTCAGGCGCTTCAAATAGGTCACGGATGTTTTGGATCGTCTGCGCGGTGAGATCATCGCCGCCATAGGGCAGGGCGTAGCCGGTGTTGGCGGCAATCAGGGCTGCCATGACATTAGGATGCACGGGGCCGGTATTGTCAGATGCAAAATTCATCGGTTAATCCTCAATTATGTGGTCTTCCCATTCTTCTTCGGGCACTTCAAATTCTGGTATTGTCCAGCCCTGCACCGAGATTCCTGCATCATGCACCGATTGCGTGGTGCCTGTCAGCAGGGGATGCCAGTCTGGTATGTTTTCACCCTCATGTAAAAGCTTATAGGCGCACGTGTTTGGCAGCCAATAGGCATGTTGTGCAATCGTGTCGGAGGTCATGCGGATGCATTCCGGTACAAATTCTTGGCGAATAACATATTGTGAACACTGGCAGGTTTCGTTGTCAAGCAGACGGCACGCCACCCGGGTCAGTGCCACATGACCGGTGTCTGGGTCTTCTAATTTGTTCAGACAACAGCGTCCGCAGCCATCACAAAGCGCCTCCCATTCTGGGTCTGTCATCTTGGTCAACGGGATTTTTTCCCAAAACTTTGGACGCAGGCCTTTGTGGAAATTTTAGTGCTCATAGACTGTCCAATATCTTGTGCGCGCGGATGCAGTCGGCGTCCATTTGGGTGATCAAGGCCTCAAGCCCGCCAAACTCTTCTTCACCGCGAAGATATTCGACTAATCCGACAGAGACGGTTTCGCCGTAAAGATTGCCTCTGAAATCAAAGATGAAGGTCTCACAATTAGGGCGGTTCTTGCCAAACATCGGGCGCACACCGATTGAAGCGGCGCCATGGTAGCTGCCAGCATGCGGACCCGTGAGCACATCAATCAAAACCGCATAGACCCCAAAAGCAGGTGGCTGCAGCCCGTCAATGGACATGTTCGCAGTTGGGTAACCGAGCTCACGCCCACGCTTCTCACCATGTTCAACGGGGCCCTCAAGGCGATGCCAATGTCCCAACATCGCAGCGGCGCGGCGGGGATTGGCGGCGGCCAAAGCATTGCGGATATTGGTGGAGCTTATGACCTGCGCGTCATGATTTTTCAGATCTGCGATTGTGACGTCGAAACCCAAATTACTCGCATGTGCGCTCAGGCTAGCAGCGGTGCCCAGACGCCCCTTGCCAAAGCAGAAATCGGCTCCAACCACCACGTGCGACAGGCCAAATGCTTTACTTAGAATTTGGCGGGAAAACTCCCAGTCACTCAGATCGCAAAGATCTTGATTGAAGGGCAATTCCAGAATTAAATCGACTCCGAGCTTTTCCAAACGGTGCGCGCGCGCTTCGGCGCTCATCAAGCGAAAGGGTGGCAGCTCTTTGTTAAATTTTGCGGCAAAAAAACTGCGTGGGTGAGGTTCAAAGGTCAAAATCCCCAAAGGCGCGTTGGTTTTTGTGGCCTGGGCGCGTGCCACGTCAATCACGTCCTGATGCCCCAGATGGACCCCATCAAAATTACCAATGGCCACGGCTGCGCCGCGTGCATCATCGGGGATATGACTGGTCTGAAAACGCCTCATGAAATTCCCCTACCGCGCGCGATTGACCAGAGCAAGGATTGCGCGCTCAAACTTGGATCTTTTATCGAGGGAATTAGTCGAATTTGCGGGATGGCGCTAAGACTGTCGCTTCGCCGACAAGCACTTTTTTACCATCCACACTGCAAAATGTGTCCAATTTTACCCGGCGGCGACCCAGATCAATCTCGACCACCTCAACCTGTGCGGTGACCTGATCTCCCGGGCGTACGGGGCCTAAAAATTTGAGCGATTGGCCCAGGTAGACGGTGCCATGTCCCGGCAGTTGCTCGCCAATGACCGCAGAGATTAAACCCGCCGTCAGCATGCCATGGGCGATGCGCCCTTCAAAAATGGTGTCGTTGGCGTAGTCATCATCGAGATGTACCGGATTGTGATCTGTGGAGACCTCGGCAAACATCTCAATATCACGGTCCGTCACGACCTTGTTCAAATGGCGGATCATGCCGATTTCGATATCTTCAATACAGATGGTGCCACGGGGCATATTGTCGAGCATCTCACACCTCAAGGCAATAATTATAAATATAAAGACTTCTTTGAGTAACATTATTACTTTATGGATGCTGAAATCAAGAGGGATCTAGCGCAACTTGCCGATTGAATAGGTCGGTTGCATCATTTCATTGGCCAAATAGGCCTCCAAAGCCGTGGGATCAGGTTGATTCTCGGTTTTGGTCTCGCGCGCGGCCAATCCGCCGGTGATAAACAGCGAATCAAGCTCTTCACCCAAGGCACCGTCAATGTCGGTGAGGACTCCGTCCCCGACGCACAAAATTCGGTGGTCCGGAATGCTTTTGCCCAAAGCGTCCAAGCGGCGGCGGGCCAAGTCATAGATCGGTGGGTGTGGCTTGCCAAAATAGAGGCTTTCCCCACCCAATTCTGTATAGAGTTGCGCCAAAGCCCCAGCGCACCATTCGCGGGTGTCGCCTCGGTCGACCACAATATCAGGGTTGGCACAGAGCAGCTTCAATCCTTTGTTTTTGGCCAGCAGAAACTGTGGCCGCATCACTTCCAGATCTGCCAAAGAATCAAACGGCCCACAGCAGATGATGCCATCGGCTTCTTCAACGGGCACTTGGGTGATAGTGACAGGATTTTCGATCAATTCTAGCGGGCTGAAAAAGACCTGATCCTGTGGCTGGCCGATGAAATACACATTCTCGCCGACAGCACCGCGAAACATTGCAGCCCGCGCGCTGTCGCCGGAGGTTGCAATGCCGTCATAGGCATCCTCAGGCACGCCAATGCGTTCCAATTGCCTGCGCACAGGCTCATGCGGGCGCGGGGCGTTGGTGACCAGCATCACCGTGCCGCCCTTGAGCCGAAAAGTTTGCATCGCGGCAATGGCTTCGGCAAAGGGAGTTAGGCCGTCATGAACACAGCCCCAAAGGTCACAGAACAACGCATCATAGCGGTCGGATATCTCAGCAAGTGAAGTGATGATCTGTGTCATGAAGCGCCCTTTGCAGTGGTCTTAAAGCTTGAGATTCGGAATGATCTGTTTTTTGCGGCTCATAACGCCGGGCAGGACCACCGTATTGCCGGCCACAACTGCCCCAAAAGACTTTTCCGCAATAGTTTGGGAGGTTGCATTTGGGATCAGCATCGTGGCTTCTTCTTTCAGGATATCGATCACAAACAGCAATACGTGATCTACACCGTCTTCAGTAGCGACTCCGGGCATGGCCGCCATCAGGCTGGTTTTGCGGTCCAAAACCATCTGTGGCGACGTTGTCTCCAACACGGAGACCCGAAACTTAACACCCTTGACCGCATATTCTTTGCTGTCCATCCGCAAAAGCTCAGCATCTGAGAATGCAGAGACATCGGATTTGGCCGTAAACATCTCAGCGGCATAGTTCGGAATCGACAAGCCTAAATCAGCGGCCAGAGCTTCGGCCAAGATTTGATCTTGTGGTGTTGTGGTTGGGCTGCGGAATTCCAAAGTGTCGGACAGGATGCAAGACAGCATCACGCCTTTGATAGCCTCTGGCATCCGCGCGGCATTATCGCCCATGAGGTTGTGCATAATGGTGGCTGTGCAAGCCAAGGGGCGGATGGTGATCGAGATTGGTCCTTTGGTTTCCAAACCGCCCACCAATTTATGGTGATCAATGATGGCAAGGATATCCGCGTTGTTGATATTCGCCGGCAGCTCGGCTGGATTGTTAGTGTCAACCACAATTACCTGCGCGTCATCCGCAACATCTGAGATGATCTTAGGCGTTTCAAATCTCCAACGATTTAACACAAAAGCTGCTTCCGTGTTTGGCGAGCCCAGTAAAGCAGGCTCGGCCGCTTGGCCCTTAACGTCATTGAGATACCAAGCCCAAATGATGGCGCTTCCTGTGCTGTCGGTATCGGGGGCTTTGTGGCCAAATACTTTGATCATAATATAAACCTCTGGCGGTATTGTTTTTGTGCCCTTATAGGCAGCAAGATATTGAATGTCACCCAGCAATGGTTGGACGTTTCAGCGCATTTGCGCCATGAAGGTGATATGAAGGAAAGTGATCTATACGCACCTATCAAAGCGCATTTTCAGGCGCTGGGGTATGAGGTGAAGGGCGAGGTGGGCGCGGCGGACGTGATGGCTTTGCGCGCTGCAGAGCCCCCGGTAATCATTGAACTCAAACTTGCTTTTTCACTGACCTTGTTCCACCAAGCCATTGACAGGCTCAAGCTGGTGGATGACGTCTATATTGCGGTACTGCGTCCGGAAGGAAAGGCAGGTTATAAGCGGCTTAAGGCCAATATCACCCTGTGCCGACGTTTGGGGATTGGCTTGCTTACTCTGCGCGCTAGAGATCTGTTTGTGGAGTTGCACTGCGCGCCGGGACCTTATGCGCCGCGCAAATCTGCAAAAAAAACCAAGCGCATGACCAAAGCTTTCGATCGGCTGGATGGCGACCCGAATGCGGGTGGAGCCACGCGGCATGGTTTGGTCACGGGCTACCGCCAAGATGCGCTGAAATGTGCGGCCTATTTGGCCCATGCAGGGGCCGAAAAAGGCGACATTGTGGCGAAGGCCACAGCGGTGCCTAGTGCCACCACGCTGATGCGCAACAATGTATATGGTTGGTTCGAGAAGGTTGAGACTGGTGTTTATGCTCTCACCCCTGCTGGGGCGAAAGGATTGGCCGATTGGGGTGACTTGGCGGGAGGCACCGGTGAAATAGCATCATAATAAGCCTATTTTTCAGAAATAAAGCCACCGTCAAGATAAACTGTACTGCTGCTGCCCTGGATTCCTGTTTCGTTAAAGGCACCTGCAACTATGCTGCCGGATTCTCCAAAAAAATAGTCGCTGATCCTCACTGGGTCAAAGACAGTAGGGCTTCTAGGGTGTTGATTAAATACTTCGGTTCTAGTTATGCTTTCAAAGGTATTCCCAGCTGTGGCGGTGGTGGGGAGGCTAATGGTTAGGATGGGGATGTCACTGGAAATTGGTTTGAATAATGGGTCTTTGTGGGCGTCATTCAGGGCGTACACCTTGCCAGCAGAAGCCAGTGTCAGCTGGGTTCCACTAGCAAAGCTCTCCGAGGCCAGGCCGTGTGTGTTGATTTGATGGCATAGTCTAGCACCGTTCAAGGTGCCGCGCAGCTTCCCTTCGTTTTTGAAGCTGTAGGTTTTTTCAAAGCGAGCGGTATCCCTAGAGACGGCATATGCAGCAGGAGCCAATGCCGTGGGCCCCGAATACGGAGTGGTTGAGGACGTCACTGGCGTCGTTTGGGTGGATCGCAGCAGGCTCAGTGCCACCACCACCACAGGCGGTCAGTGTCAGATTCAATATAGCCCATGGTGAAATTTTAGCATAAAGAATTCATCCTTTGTCAGGTTGAAATAGGGGTGAAAAATCAATTTTTTATAGATGATACATGGAATTAGAGACAGTTTTACCGGTGTTTTGGCAATAGTCCGGAATGCACCCTGTCTGGGCTAAACCCTATAATTCGAACAAATCTGGCGCATGGCGTGACAGGCGTTTGGCTCCTTGGGCCGTCACCTCGACTGAATGGCCAAGGCACATCGCAAGCCCTGAGTCGCTGTCCATCAATATCATATGCAAAAAAAACACCTGACGTTCGCGCATCAGTCGCGGGTTGTTTTCATAAAACATCGGAAAATCGACCCAAATAGGGTTGTAAATCGCTCCCATTGCATAGCCACATGCATTTAATCTTGCGTGGCCTAATCCGGCTTTTCCAAAGATCTGCGCATGTGCTGCAAAGACATCGCCCATGGGTTGGCCGGGCATGATGGCCGCTTCACATGCCTCCAGGGCCTCGCGGGCCACCGCATGCATATATAGGTGCTTCTTGCAGGCTTTGCCGATGATCAAGGTTTGCATCATAGCGGCGTGATAACGGGCGTAAGCGCCAGACCATTCTAGGGTTAGCTGATCTTGCGGGTCCAAATGCCGCCGCCCCGAGGCGTAGCGGCAGAGCAGCGCGCGTTGATCTGAGCCTATGATAAACTCATTGCCCGCATAGTCACCGCCACCGCGAAACACCGCTCCTTGCATATCGGCCAAAATATCGCCTTCAAATGCACCGGCACGCGTGCCTTGTAAGGCGGCATCCAGCGCATCATCTGAAAGGGCTGCAGCGCGGCGATGCATGTCCAATTCTGCGAGAGATTTATCTTGGCGCAATTCTGTGATGATTCCATCGCCATTGTGTAGTGGCTGATCAAAAGCAGAAACAACCGATTGACCATTGGCAAAGGTCAGACCCACGGTTTGGGTTTCCATCGCGATCTTGCCGCTATAGCCCAGCTTAGTCACTAGCGCGGCAAGGTTGGCAGCCGGTGCTACACCCTCAATGTCCTTCCAAATATGGATTTGAGCGTCGCTCAGGGTTGAGGTTTGCTGAGCTTGGCGCAAATCTGGCGCACGTGTTAGTAGATTAAGCCGCCCATCTGCGCCCAAGATCATGCATTGAAACATGGCAAAGCCAAAGGTGTCGTAACCACAAATCCAGTAATGACTTTCTGGGGCAAACATCAAAAGCGCATCAAGGCCACGGTCAACAAGGGAGGCCTTGGCCTTGGCCAGGCGTGTCGCATATTCTGCATCAGCGAAGTGAAACGGCATCCCAATCTCCCCAGTTGGATAAAGGATGCCGGATCATCAGAGGAGGCTCAACCGTTAATGTGAGCGGTATAGTTAATCGACTGCCAAATAGCTGCAATTGAGGTTATGAATGCGAGAGATTAAGTAGAATCAGCAGCGGCAGCGGATATAATATCGTCTTCGCCGCAGGCAGAAAGGGCAGCAGTCGCGGGAATTGTAAATATGAATTTATGTCTATAATTTTTTTCTTAAAATTCATTAATACCAAAAAAGTTTTATTTAAGAACTTTTCCATAAAATCCGGCTTTAGGGTGTGTTGATTAATATCGCTTTTTAACTGGGTTAGCCGGACTACAATTTTTTTTGACTAGTACCAGTTGACACGGACCATCAGGTTACATATCTCCAGATCGTTATCACTCAGAGGACCTGAGTGCTAATTTAAGTTTAACTTTGAGCCAGCTAGGAGCTACAAAGATGGCATTTACCCCTCTGCATGACCGTGTTCTTGTCGAACGCGTTGAAGGCGAAGAAAAAACTGCGGGTGGCTTGATCATCCCAGACAACGCAAAAGAAAAACCAGCGGAAGGCATTATTGTGTCCGCGGGCGCAGGTTTGCGTGACGACAATGGCGATCGCGTCGCTTTGGACGTCAAAGAAGGTGACAAAGTTTTGTTCGGCAAATGGTCCGGCACTGAAGTCACTGTTGACGGCAAAGAGCTGTTGATCATGAAAGAAAGCGATATCCTGGGTGTGATCTCCTAAGATCTCCAAGGACTATCTTTTTACTGAAATTTTTAGACGAGGATCTGCAAAATGGCAGCAAAAGACGTCAAATTCGGCACCGATGCACGCAACCGTATGTTGAACGGTGTGAACATTCTGGCTGACGCCGTAAAAGTTACTTTGGGCCCTAAAGGCCGGAACGTTGTTCTGGATAAATCCTTTGGCGCACCACGCATCACCAAAGATGGTGTATCTGTCGCAAAAGAGATCGAACTTGAAGACAAGTTTGAGAACATGGGCGCGCAGATGGTTAAAGAAGTTGCATCACGTACCAATGATGAAGCTGGCGACGGTACAACAACAGCCACAATTCTGGCCCAAGCTATCGTTCGCGAAGGCATGAAATCAGTTGCAGCTGGCATGAACCCAATGGATCTGAAACGTGGCATCGACGCGGCGACGACTGTTGTAGTTAATGCAATCAAAGCGGCTTCTCGTCCGGTCACTGATACCGCAGAAGTTGCGCAAGTTGGCACAATCTCTGCCAATGGCGAAGCTGATATTGGCCAGCAAATTGCAGATGCAATGCAGCGTGTGGGCAATGAAGGCGTCATCACTGTTGAAGAGAACAAAGGTCTGGAAACAGAAACCGTTGTTGTTGAAGGCATGCAGTTTGATCGTGGCTACTTGTCACCTTACTTTGTAACTAACCCTGAAAAAATGACAGCCGAGCTGGAAGATGTAATGATCTTGCTGCACGAAAAGAAATTGTCATCTTTACAGTCAATGGTACCTTTGCTGGAGCAAGTTATCCAGTCTGGCAAACCTTTGCTGATCATCGCCGAAGATATCGAAGGCGAAGCTTTGGCAACTTTGGTTGTGAACAAATTGCGCGGTGGTTTGAAAATTGCTGCGGTTAAAGCACCAGGCTTCGGCGATCGTCGCAAAGCCATGATGCAAGATCTTGCAATCTTGACTGGTGGTCAGGTGATTTCTGAAGATCTCGGCATGAAGCTTGAATCTGTAACTATGGATATGCTCGGCACTGCCAAGCGTATTTCGATTACTAAAGACGAGACGACTATCGTTGAAGGTATGGGTGCCAAAGCTGAGATCGAAGCGCGTGTTGCTCAGATCCGTGGCCAAATTGAAGAAACAACTTCAGATTATGACCGTGAAAAACTGCAAGAGCGCGTTGCCAAATTGGCAGGCGGTGTTGCTGTGATCCGCGTTGGTGGCATGACAGAAGTTGAAGTTAAAGAGCGCAAAGACCGCGTTGACGATGCCTTGAACGCGACCCGTGCGGCCGTGCAAGAGGGTGTTGTCGTTGGTGGTGGTGTTGCCTTGATGCAAGCTGGTAAAGACTTTGATTGGAATGGAAGGTGCTAATCCTGATCAAACCGCTGGCATGAAAATCATCGCTACGTGCAATTGAAGCACCTTTGCGTCAAATTGCTGAAAACGCCGGCGTCGATGGCGCTGTTGTTGCAGGCAAAGTACGTGAAAGTGACGAGCCTAACTTTGGTTTCAATGCTCAGACTGAAGAGTATGGTGATCTGTTTGCTTTCGGTGTTATCGATCCGGCTAAGGTTGTGCGTACAGCTTTGGAAGATGCAGCCTCTATCGCTGGTCTGTTGATCACAACCGAAGCTATGGTTGCTGATAAGCCAGAAAAAGCAGGCGCTGGTGGTGGCGGAATGCCGGACATGGGCGGCATGGGCGGCATGGGCGGCATGATGTAAGCCAGCCGGCTTTGTAACCTAACTTACCAAAGGCCCGCGTCCAACGCGGGCCTTTTTTTGTTTTATGTAAGTGTGTCGGATGGTTATTTTTTTTGGGTGAGATCGCGAAAGTATTTAGAATAAGGCTCCCACTGTCCTTATATTACAGCCACAAAGCTCCTATCTGAGAGCTATGCCCCGATTATGTCTCATATTTTACTCTTAGCCCCCACTACTGGCTGCTGCTCAGGACTGTGTCATTTTACTGTACGGGCTGTGGCTCGCAGTGAGGCGTCGTTTGCGCTGATGGCGCGGAGCCTAAAGACGCAGAGCTATCGTGTGCAAAACCTGGAATTTTCGACCCACAGCAAAATAATTGCAGAATTGGTTAGCGATACGATCCCTCAGGCGCTGAAGGCCTGTGGTTATTAGCGCCTGCATTTTGTCATTCATTCCCTAGGTGGGATCATGGCGCGGGCTTATTTGGTTTTGGCTAAACCGAAGAAACTCGGCCATGTGGTGATGTTGGGTCCGCCTAACAAAGGCTCCAAGGTGGTGGATGTCACGCAGGCTTTGGCTGGGTTCGAATGGGTCAGCGGTCCAGCTGACCGCCAGCTGAGCACGGACCCCAAAAGCCCGCCCAATCAATTGCCGTCGATCACCTTCTCGCTGGGGATTATCTCTGGGCGGGTGAGCTTTAATCCTTTGTACTCAAGTTTTATTTAGGTACCTGATGATGGCAATGTGTCGGTGGAAAGCACCCGCGTAGAGGACATGCATGATCAACTGGTGCTGCCGATGAGCCATACATTTATGATGAACAATCCATTGGTGATCGCCCAAGTTCAAGCCTATCTAAAGCAAGGGGCGTTGGACCACAGTTTGACCCTGCGTGATACGAGTTTAGAAGTCTTGTAAAAGGCATTGAGACGCAATGAGGCCAGGCGTTAACTGCGAAAGTTGACATGACCCATCTTGCGGCCAGGTTTGACCTCTAACTTGCCATAGAGATGCAGGGCTGCATTGGTTTTGCGCAGCTCGGGTAGGCGGTCCATATCGTCACCGATGAGGTTTTCCATCCGGATATCACTGTGGCGCGCTCCATCACCCAAGGGCCAACCGGCCACGGCCCTGATATGTTGCTCAAATTGGCAAATGTCACAGCCATTTTGTGTCCAATGGCCTGAATTGTGCACGCGGGGGGCAATCTCGTTGACGATGAAGCCGTCTGCGGTGACGAACAGCTCAACCCCCATAACTCCCACATAATTCAACGTATTCAGAATCTTAGCAGCTATCAAAACCGCATCCATGCGCTGCGATGTGGTGAGATTGGCCGGGACGGTTGTGGTGTGTAAAATTCCATCGCGGTGCACGTTTTCACCGGGGTCAAAGCACGCTACTTGGCCGTCGCTGGCCCTTGCCGCAATCACTGAGACTTCATGACTGAAATCGATGAAGCCTTCCAAGACGGAGGCGGAGCCGGCCATAGCCTGCCAGGCGGCTGGCATATCTGACGCCTGTTTGAGGCGCATCTGACCTTTGCCGTCATAGCCCATACGGCGGGTTTTTAGGATCGATGGCGCGCCGATACGCGCGACGGCAACGTTGGCCTGTTCGGCGTTTGTCACATCAGCATAGGGCGCGACTTTGAGGCCCAATCCCGTGAGAAACTCTTTTTCGCTCAAACGATCCTGAGACACGGCAAGTGCCTGACGGCCGGGATGGATTGGGCAGATATCTTCAATGATATCTAGGGCCGACATCGGGATGTTTTCAAATTCATAGGTGATGACGTCAACAGATTGTGCAAAGGCTCGCAGGGCCTCGATATCGTCATAAGAGGCCATTGTCACCCACTGGGCCACTTGGCCCGCTGGTGGATTGGCGCCGGGTTCAAAAATATGCGTGTTCAGCCCAAGACGGCTTGCAGCCACGGAGAGCATTCTGCCCAATTGGCCGCCGCCCAAAATCCCAATCGTGGCCCCTTGGGGCAATGGGTTATTCATCAACAGGCTCCTGCGGAATAGAAGCCGAGAGCGCCGCGCGCCACGCGTCGAGCCGGGCCGCAATCTCAGGGTCCTGCGTGGCCAGCATGCCCGCAGCCATCAAGCCTGCATTGGCAGCACCTGCAGGACCAATTGCCATTGTGGCCACCGGGTAGCCTTTTGGCATTTGCAGAATGGAATACAGGCTGTCGATACCCGAGAGCGCTTTGGTTTGCACAGGAACACCAACAACCGGAATACGGGTTTTTGAAGCCACCATGCCGGGCAAATGCGCAGCGCCTCCAGCGCCGGCAATGATCACTTTTAAACCACGCTCAATTGCGCTTGTGCTATAGTCCCAAAGCCGGTCGGGGGTGCGATGTGCCGATACGATTTTGCTTTCGTAGAGAATGTCCAAGGCGTCGAGTATATCGGCGGCGTGTTTCATTGTGGGCCAATCTGACTGGCTGCCCATTATTATCCCGACATGCACCATAGTTTTGCCCCGTATTTTACCGCTAGAGAAAGCTCGAATTAACCTATCGCGGAAGATTAGGCAATAATATCGGGCGTGAGTTCGTCTTCGAATCTGGCAATTTGATCTTTGAGGAGCAATTTTTTCTTTTTAAGCCGTTTTACTGCCAGCTGGTCGATGCCTTTTTCGGCCAATACTGAAATGGCCAAGTCGAGATCGCGATGCTCTTGGCGCAGCACTTCAAGCTCGATTGCCAATACCTCGTTATGGTTTAGTTGGCTGCCGGCTTGCATGGGAGACCTCTCGCATATTTCTCCCTCTTATAGTGGTTTTAAGTCGAATTGAGAAGCAGGCACTTGCGCATGTAACCATTGATCACCATATCTCTTAATGGAGATTGCCTCTGGAGGGATCTTTGAGACCGTCGCTTTATAAAGGACCATGATATGTCGAAATTGACCCTCGGAACCCACCCCTTTTTGCTGGGATTTGATCAGCTTGAACGGTTGGTCGAGCGCACGGCAAAAACTGGTAATGAGGGTTATCCTCCTTATAATATAGAACAAACCTCCGAGAACTCTTACCGGATCACCTTGGCTGTGGCAGGCTTTGGTGATCATGATTTGTCAATCACCGTTGAAGATAGCCAGTTGGTTATTCTTGGCCGTCAAGCAGATGAAACAGCGGATCGGGTGTATTTGCACAGAGGAATCGCCGCGCGGCAATTCCAGCGGACATTCCTGTTGGCCGATGGAGTCGAGGTGGGCGAGGCCATAATGGAACATGGGCTGTTGCATGTCGACCTAAAGCGCGCTCTACCAGAGACAGTGATTCAGAAGATTAAGATCAAAAGAGGATAAGCAGATGAAAGATCAATTTGGCGTTTTAGCAGATCGCATTGTTTACCTTAAACCCATCGATAAGGCTGACTTGCCTGATGAGGTGATCGAAGAAACCAGGGATATCGACCAACTTTGGTCCGTTCACAATTCTGAGGGTGAGCAATTGGCATTGGTTGGCGATTTGGATCAAGCCTATGATATGGCGCGTGAGTTTAGCTACTCACCGATGACCCTGCATTAATACATTGAGATTCGGACTGAACCGCTGGCTTTGGTGATAGAGTATGTGGTGACAATCGGCGCGCGGGTCAGCTGAATGTGATCCGCGCGGCGTTCTTATGGGCCGATCAAGCCCATGCTTTCCAGCTTCAGCAAGACCTGATGCGCGCAGTTGTCGACTTCCACATACTCAGTTTCAAGGCGCAATTCAGGCGTCTTGGGAACATCATAGGGGTCTGAAATTCCTGTGAACTCCTTGATTTTTCCGGCACGGGCGAGCTTGTAGAGACCCTTACGGTCCCGACGCTCGCATTCATCTATCGAGGTGGCGACATGTACCTCAACAAAGGCCCCAAAGGCCTCCACGTCCTCGCGCACGGCATGCCGGGTCGTGGAATAGGGGGCGATGGGGGCGCAGATGGCGATGCCACCGTTTTTGGTGATTTCGGAGGCGACATAGCCAATACGGCGGATGTTCAAATCGCGGTGCTCTTTGGAAAAACCAAGCTCTGACGATAGGTTTTTGCGCACAATGTCACCATCAAGAAGGGTGACAGG
Source organism: uncultured Planktomarina sp. (assembly GCA_905182455.1). Classification (GTDB taxonomy): domain Bacteria; phylum Pseudomonadota; class Alphaproteobacteria; order Rhodobacterales; family Rhodobacteraceae; genus Planktomarina; species Planktomarina forsetii. The sequence goes on along the minus strand of CAJJBJ010000002.1, from coordinate 812,317 downwards.
CCGCCCACCCATTTCCATCAATTTGATCATCAAGGCATTGGCAATGGTCGATTTTCCGGATCCTGAAAATCCTGTGAAAAACACCGTAAAGCCCTGTTTGTCACGCGGGGGTCGTGATTTACGGAGCTCACTAACCACCTGTGGAAAGCTGAACCATTCGGGGATTTCCAAACCTTCGGACAGCCTGCGGCGCAGTTCGGTGCCAGAGATGTTCAAAACTGTGAAACCTTTTTCCACCTCATCGGCGGGCTCATATTGTGCGCGCTCTTGCACATAAACCATATGTTTGAAATCAACCATTTCAACGCCGATTTCAGATTCAAAGCTGCGGAACAACTCCTGTGCATCGTAGGGGCCGTAAAAATCTTCGCCGACGGAGTTTTTCCCCGGCCCGGCGTGGTCGCGTCCCACAATGAAATGGGTGCAGCCGTGATTGGCGCGGATCAACCCATGCCAAACGGCTTCGCGTGGCCCGGCCATACGCATTGCCAAGTTCAAAAGCGACATGGCTGTTGTCGACGATGGGTATTGGTCCAGCACTGCCTCATAGCAGCGCACGCGGGTAAAGTGATCGATATCGCCGGGTTTGGTCATGCCCACCACCGGGTGGATTAATAGATTAGCCTGTGCCTCCTTAGCGGCGCGAAAGGTTAACTCTTGATGGGCACGGTGCAATGGGTTGCGGGTTTGAAATGCCACCACCCTGCGCCACCCCATTTTGTGAAAATAAGCGCGCAGCTCGTTTGGTGTGTCACGGCGGCCGCGAAAATCATAATGTACCGGCTGCTGGATCCCGGTCACGGGGCCGCCCAGATAGACCGCTCCAGCCTGATTGTGCAGATAGTTTACCGCTGGATGCGCCAGATCATCTGAGCCGAACACCATCTCAGCCTCCCGCGCCTTATTGGGCAGCCAGCTGTCGGTTACAGTGATGGTGGCGAGGATCACTCCCTCTTGATCGCGCAATGCGATATCTTGGCCAAGCTCAACGCTGTCTGCAAATCCTTGCGATACATCAAGGGTGATGGGTATGGGCCAAAGCGCGTCATCTGCAAGGCGCATATTTTCCACAACGCAGTTGTAATCCGCTTGGCTTAAAAAGCCCTTGAGAGGATTAAACCCGCCGTTCATCAGCAATTCCAGATCGCAAATTTGTCGGGGTGTCAGGTCCCAAGAGACCAGTTCTGCCGCCTCCATCTTTATTTTCTGGGCGCTGTCATAGCTTACGTAAAGTTCGGGGACCGGTGCTAAATTTTTTTGCATAATAAGTGTCTCGTTGTCTGAGCTGCAGTTATGTTCGTCAACATATCACTATGGCAAGAAACACGTACAGAGTGTGAATTAGGTTCAGAGAAAAATGGCCTTAGATGTTTATCCGCTGTGGATATAATAGATTAATTTTTTTCACGGTTACTAGGGGGGGTAAAAATAAGGACAGAGTACAGAGGGTGTTAAATTTGTGGATGATTTGTTCTTTTGTCCAAGTGTTAAAAAATACTATCCGTGTTAATTGAAGTCTTTGAAAATTCTGTTCGAGCCGTGAATGTGGTTTTGAGTGGGATTAAATTAACCCTGCTCAAAACCCTATGATATTATACTTGTTCAGCAATAAAGCGTTCTGCTTCCAGCGCCGCCATGCAACCCATGCCAGCACTTGTAACTGCTTGGCGATATTTATGGTCGGTCAAATCACCGGCTGCAAAAACCCCTGGGATTGAGGTTTCGGTGCTGTCTGGTTTGGTGACAACATAGCCACCCATATGGGTTTCCAACACATCTTTGACCAATTCATTGGCCGGAGCGTGACCGATGGCTACGAATACACCTTTGCAAGGGATGTCGGTAATCTCGCCGGTTTTGGTATGCTTTACTTTCACACCCTCCACGCCAAGAGGCAGATCTGTGCCATAAACTTCGTCGATCTCGTGGAACCACAGGGGCACAATTTTTTCGTTCTTCATTAATCGATCAATCAAAATACGTTCGGCGCGCAGCTCGTCGCGACGGTGGATTAATGTGACTTTTGACGCAAAATTGGTGAGAAACAGTGCCTCTTCAACAGCGGTGTTGCCGCCGCCCACAACCACAATCTCTTGCCCACGATAGAAAAAACCGTCGCAAGTGGCGCAGGCCGAAACGCCAAAGCCTTTGAATTTTTCTTCGCTTTCAAGGCCAATCCATTTGGCCCGCGCGCCGGTGGCCAAGATCACCGCGTCGCAGGTGTAGAGTGTGCCGCTGTCACCCTGCGCTTTGAAAGGGCGTTCGGAGACGTCAAGATTAGTAATGATATCGCCGATGATCTCAGCGCCCATAGCTTTTGCATGCTCTTGCATCCGGATCATTAAATCGGGGCCTTGTACTTCGGAATCACCGGGCCAGTTTTCCACTTCGGTGGTGGTGGTTAGCTGCCCGCCGGGCTCGATGCCTTGCACCAAAATTGGCTCCAACATTGCGCGACTAGCGTAAACCCCGGCGGTGTAGCCCGCGGGGCCGGAGCCGATGATCAATACTTTGGTGTGGCGCGTGTTAGACATGGGAATTCCTACGATTAAACTTTGAGGCGTCATATATACGCGCCAGCCGTCAGGCAAAAGCCCAAACCGAGATCTTTCCCCTTGGAAGGGGGTTCGCGAATTATTGTTGCGCAGTGTTGAAATATTATTGCGTTTGGTGGGCAATTTCGGTATGTTTTGCGAGTATTGTAGAAAGGTATGAGCTGTATGCACCGTTTGGATGACATTGATCGCATGATTTTGGCTGAACTTCAGGCTGATGGTCGGATGACGAATGTTGAGCTGGCCAAACGTGTTGGGATATCAGCGCCGCCATGTTTGCGCCGGGTGCGCACTCTGGAAGAGACTGGCTATATAGGCGGCTATCACGCGGATATTGATGCTCGGAAACTGGGATTTGAGGTACAGGTCTTCGCTATGGTAGGGCTGCAAAGCCAAGCTGAAGCGGATCTGTCTGCATTTGAGGCGCGCTGCGTGGGCTGGCCCTTGGTGCGTGAGTGCCACATGCTCAACGGCGAAGTCGATTTCGTGTTGAAATGCGTGGCGCCCGACCTGTCGACTTTCCAATCTTTTCTCACAGAAGAGCTGACTTCTGCGGATAACGTGGCCTCGGTTAAAACGTCTTTGGTGATCCGTGGTGCAAAAGATCAGCCTGGAGTGCCATTTGAGGTATTGGAAGAGCGGTTGTCAAAACGCCCATAGGCCTCATTCACAGGCTTATGCAGGCAATCAAGCGACCATAGTCAGCTGCGTTGTGATGCACACAATGGCGATAGGAAAAGAACCGGTCTGGATCGGCATAGGTACAATGTCCGGTCCATTCCACCTGTTTTAATCCCGCGCCACGCAAAATCGATAGACCGTAGCCCGGTAAATCAAATTGATATCGATCACCTTGGCCTTGAGCGAAAAACCGAAGCGCCTCTGGGTCATCGCAACATATGTCGTCTAAAAAATCAGGCCCAACCTCATAGGCTTTTTGGCTGATGCTTGGGCCGATGGCCGCGCAGATCGCGTTGCGGTTCGCGCCCAGTTCTTCCATAGCTGCAACGGTATTTTGCAATACGCCGGCCTTTGCGCCTTTAGATCCCGCATGGGCCGCCCCGATGACTTGTGCCTCCGGATCGTAAAACAAGACAGGCTGACAATCCGCCGTGAGAATGCCCAAAATCACGCTGGGGGTGGCAGTGACCATGGCATCTGCTTTTGAACTGTCAGGGGATATGGCGCTCAAAGTCACGACGTCAGCTGAATGAATTTGATGCACCGATTGCAGCTGTGACTCTGCAGCGCCAAAATATTCGGCAACGGCGGCTCTATTTTTTTGCACATCGTCCGGCCTGTCTTGAGAACCGCGGCCACAGTTCAATCCTTGGTATATCCCGCGAGATGTACCGCCTAGACGGGTAAAAAATCCGTGTTTTGCACCAAAAAGCAGGTCTGATTTGATAGGGTTAAGGGTCATACCTCTAACCCCGGCGGCAGCTCCTGAGTAGTGGCAGCCAGTCCCATCACTTTGAATAAATTTCCCATTTCATCTGGGTGTGTGAGCCTGCGGTGGGCTGCTATATGCGTATCTAGGGCGGTGCCGGTCAGCTTTTGCGCCAATGCTTGCGCCCTTTGGGTGATGCCCAACCGCTCCAAAAACACCCCTTGAGTGGTCAGGCGTGATGCTATGGCGGGTGCCGCGCTGTTGAAGATGGCCTCAAAGTCGGTGTGGGCGGTGAGGTCGGTCATGCCCGGGGCTGTCAACGGGTTGACCATTTTGTGATCTCCAATGGCCTGCAACGTATCCCCTTGTGAGCGCCAATCCCCATAATCGACAATCAGCGCCGCACCGCCATGCACTGAGATGCGCTCTGAAATTTCCACTATGATGGGCGTTAATGCCGGACAACACTCTACGATGTCGCCGGGCTGGGTATCGTCGAGGCGGTGGGTTAAAAAATCAAACAGCTGCGGCGCAGCGCGGCCAAAATTCAACGCTCCACCGCGCGCACCGATCAAGATTTCTTCCCAAGCGGCTGTGGTTCGGCAAAATTGTCGGATGGGAAGTGCGTCAAAAAACTCGTTGGCAATTAAAAACAGAGGAACTTGGGGCAGCGTGCTAATATCCCTGTGATGAATCACACCAGGAATGGCCTCAGCCTGAATGTCGCGCAGCTTTGGCGCGCTCTCCAGCATATGCACGGGCAGTTGATCGAAGCCTGAAATCGCCGGGGCAATCCGGCATAAATCGCGCATCAATGTGCCCTTGCCGGGCCCTAACTCCACAACTATCGCATTCTTGGAGCTTCCCTGCGCCTTCCAAGCGGATCCCAGCGCCAGGCCAATCATCTCGCCGAACATTTGACTGATCTCTGGCGCCGTTACAAAATCGCCTTGACGGCCAAACACCTCTTGATGGGTGTAATAGCCATGTTCGGGATGCATCAAGCAATCGGCCATATAATCGGCCACGGTGATTGGACCATCAGCCGCAATGCGTTCGCGCAATATGTCACAAAGCGCGGTCACGTCTTGCGCGCCTTGGCCATCAGCCAAAGCCCCACAATCAGCATCGGCAGTGACAGCATTTGCCCCATGGTCAGCCCCCATGAGCCGAGTTGCAGCGCATAGCCAATTGGATTTTGCAGCGTTTGAAAATGCGCATCCGGTTGGCGCACCATCTCAACCAAAAAGCGTGTTAGCCCGTAGCCAGAGATAAATAATCCAGTCAAAAGTCCGGTGCGGCGCAGAGCCTTGGTTCTAAATAACAGGTAAAGGAGCGCCACGCTCAAAATCAGCCCTTCCCCCAAAGCCTCGTAAAGCTGTGAGGGATGTCTCGCACATAGTCCCATAACCGCATCAGAGCAGGTTTGTGCCTCATATCCGGGGAAAACAACACCCCAAGGCAGGGTTGTCTCTCGGCCCCAAAGCTCCGCGTTGATGAAATTGGCCAAACGACCAAACAGCAATCCCGCAGGGGCAGAGACAGCCATGACGTCGGCGGCGCGCAGCATGGGGATTTGATATTTGCGGCAAAATAGGATGCCGGCCATCACAACGCCTAAGAATCCGCCATGGAACGACATGCCGCCATCATAAATGCGCAGCGCGGCCATGGGGTCTTCAAGATAGTAGAGTGGCTTGTAAAATAAGACATAGCCCAAGCGACCGCCCACAATGATGCCGATGATCAGCCATGTGATTAAATCGTCAAGGTTTTTCTCGCTGAATGCTGCTTTGTCCTCTGGCCAGAGGTTTGGCCTGCGGATTGCCAGTCGCATCAGCCAGCCTGCGACTAAGATGCCCAAGATATAGGCCAAGGCATACCAGCGGATTGCCAGCTCGAAGCCGCCAAGGCTGAAATCAGTGCCTCCGATGGTGAAGTGCCACTGCGGAATATTCAGTGCAAAAAGCACTGGGGAGATGTCGGGAAATGGAATCGAAGCTAACATACTCTTTCATTCCCAACGCAGCGGGTTAAGTCAAGCTTGAGAATTCTTATTGTAGCCCCCATATAGGGATAAAGCGCGATATCGCCACCAAGGAGACAGATGATGCAAAGCAAGAATAAGTTTATGGATGACATTGGCCAAATGATGACTAATGCGATGGGTGTGGCCCAAGGCGCAAAAGATGAGGCTGAGACAGCGATGAAAAGCTTGATGGATCGCTGGCTGGCCGATCGAGATTTTGTGACGCGTGAGGAATTTGATGCAGTGCGTGCCATGGCGCAAAAAGCCCGTGAAGAGAATGAGGCTTTGAAAAGCCGGCTTGACGCGTTGGAAGCGGCTGGGCCGAAGAAAAAGACAACGACAAAGAAATAACCCCTAAGTGAGGTTATGTGAAAGGCCGTCCATTATGGGCGGCCTTTTTCGTTTTGGGGAGCATTTTGTTGGCAATTTTTAATCTTCTCCACAGATAAATGACTTATCCCCAGATATTTTACTGGACAGGGTAGTGTCTTGAAGACACCATACTTGGTAGAAAAAGGTGGGGGATCCGCAAAATATTGGGACTAGTACAATATTTTGTGGCGGCTCGCTGGCTTAAATATTTCCCAGAAGGGGGCCGTTATGGGACTGTCTAACCACGCGTTTGATTTTGAAGATCTGCACCCAATCGATATGGTGCAAGACATCGCCGCCAACCAAGAGTGGGAATTTAATCGGATCGCCGATGATCAAATCTCAATGGAAATTGCAGGCCAATGGCGCAGCTATTCGATCACTTTGGCTTGGTCAGAGGCGGATGAAACCCTGCGGTTGATCTGCACATTCGATATGGAACCGCCAGCGCATCGCATGAACGAGCTCTATGCGGCGCTGAATGCGGTGAATGACAACTGTTGGGCGGGCAGCTTTACCTATTGGGAAGCTCAAAAGCTGATGGTTTTCCGCTACGGTTTGATTTTGTCCGGCGGGCAAGCCGCTAGCCCGGGTCAAATTGACACCATGATTTCAGCGGCGGTTGTATCGGCCGAGCGCTATTACCCGGCCTTCCAATTGGTCACTTGGGGTAAAGAAGACTTAGAGACCGCGATGCAGGTGGCCATTGCAGAGGTCCACGGCCACGCGTAATACTAGCTCAAATGAAACATTTGTGGATCATGTGAAATGATTTCTAAGAATATTTCTGACCGTGGCCTAGTGCTGCTTGGGTGTGGCAAAATGGGATCGGCCCTTTTGTCTGGTTGGCTCGAGCAAGGGATAGACCCTAAATCTGTGTGGATCTTGGATCCAAAGCCCAGCGAATGGATCCTGTCGATTGGGGTGCGCGTGAATGAAATGCTGCCCGATGATCCTGCTGTTGTAATGGTTGCCGTCAAACCTCAGATGATGGGCGAAGCTTTGCCACGCTTGCAACGATTCGGATCTGCCACCACCCTGTTCATCTCTGTCGCCGCGGGCACGCCCATGTCTGCGTTTGAGGAGGTCTTGGGGCGGTCCACACCGATTGTGCGCGCGATGCCCAATACACCGGCGGCGGTTGGCCAAGGAATCACTGCTTTGATTGGCAACGGTCGCGCCACAGAAAAAGACCTCTCCGAGGCGCAAAATTTGATGGCGGCTGTAGGTCTAACGATTGTGTTGCAGGATGAAGGCCAGATGGATGCCGTTACAGGTGTCTCTGGCTCAGGGCCTGCTTATGTGTTCCATATGATTGAGACTTTGGCGCAGGCTGGTGTTAAACAAGGTCTGCCCGCTGACATGGCCATGCAATTGGCGAAGGCTACTGTGGCTGGGGCAGGGGCTTTGGCCATGCAGTCTGATGAGAGTGCAGAGCAACTTCGCGTCAACGTTACAAGTCCAAATGGCACTACGCAAGCGGCCTTAGATGTTTTGATGCGAGACAAGACAGGGTTGCAATCGCTGATGACCAAAGCCGTGAAAGCGGCCACCAAACGCTCGCAAGAACTCTCCAATGGCTGAGATAGTTTTTGACGATTTTATGAAGCTCGACATCCGAGTGGGTGTGGTGACACGCGCGGAGCCCTATCCCGAAGCCCGGAGGCCTGCGATCAAGCTTTGGGTCGATTTTGGGGGAACGTTGGGTGAGAGAAAGTCATCGGCACAGCTCACAGCTCATTACACTCCTGAAACTTTGATCGGTACCAGTGTGATGGCCGTTGTTAATTTCCCACCCCGCCAAATTGGCAAATTCATGTCTGAAATTCTGGTGCTTGGTGTTCCGGATGCGGCGGGCGAAGTTGTGTTGATACGTCCTGATATGGATGTACCTATCGGTGGAAGTTTATTTTAATGCGAGTTCTGATCAGTCGTGAAATGCCCTTAGAAGTTGTCCGGCTTGTGGAAGCTAAATTTGACGTCACGCGGCGCCAGAGTGATTTTCCGATGACGGCCCTCGAAGCGCAAGCGGCTATGGCTGAGTATGACGCGATACTTGCCACATTTGGTGATGATTTTTCCGCCACCGCTTTTGAAGGCTTGCACGATGCGCCCTGCAAATTGGTGGCCAACTTTGGTGTGGGTATCAATCATATTGATGTCGCGGCTGCGCAACGTGCAGGGATACGTGTGACCAATACCCCCGGTGCCGTCACTGAGGCTACCGCTGATATTGCGCTCACCTTGATGTTGATGACCTGCCGCAGAGCCAGTGAGGGTGAACGTATGGTGCGTGCGGGAGACTGGCATGGCTGGGGGCCAACTCAGCTCTTGGGCATGCATATGTCTGGTAAAACTGTAGGTATTATTGGCATGGGCAGGATCGGCCAAGCGATCGCACAGCGCTGTCGCCTTGGCTTTGGTATGCCCATTGTGTTTTTCAACCGGTCTGAGAAAACGATTGAGGGCTGTACTCAATTGCCGTCGATCCAAGTGGTGATGCAGGCCTGTGATATAGCGGTTGTGGCGCTGCCGGGGGGCGCTGATACGCACCACATGATTGAGGCGCAGGCCCTCTCCGCTTTGCGCCCTCATGCGGTATTGGTCAATATTGCCCGTGGTGATGTAATCGATGAAGCGGCATTGATCGCGGCGCTGTCTGCGGGACAAATTGCGGGCGCTGGGCTTGATGTTTATGAGAATGAGCCACTGGTTCCACAGGCTTTGAAAGACATGCAGAACGTCACGCTTCTACCGCATATGGGCACGTCTACGCTTGAAGTTCGATTGGATATGGGGGTGATGGCTGTGGCCAATTTGACCGCCTTAGCAAATGGGCATGATCTGCCCAATCAAGTCTAGCCGGGCAGGGCAAATCGATGACTAAGCTTTTATCTCACATCTCGATCAGTCCCGCCACACTTGCGGATGCCGAAGCCATTCTGGAGATCTATGCCTCCTATGTGCGCGACAGTTCTGTTTCATTTGAAGCGGATCCGCCCAGCCTTGCGGAGATGGAGGCGCGAATTTCTGCCAATCTCTGTTCTCACGGCTATTTTGTTGCTAAGGAGGCTGGGGTGATCTTGGGCTATGCTTACGGAAGCCAATACCGCCCACGCCCGGCCTATAACACAACAGCTGAGGTGAGTGTCTATCTGGCGCCGCAGGCCAAAGGATGCGGATTGGCGCGCGCGCTTTATAAGGTGCTTCTTGCGCATTTGGCGGCGCGTGGATTTCACACAGTGATCGGCATCGTCACGACCCCAAACCCTGCAAGTGTGCGCTTACATAATGCCTGTGGGTTTGAACTGGTGGGTACCCTACGTGAAGTGGGACGCAAATTTGACAATTGGCACGGCACAGCGATCTATCAGCGTATGATCGGTAACGATGAAACTGCCGCCTAGTTTGGATATCTGATGCAGCACCGTCCCATCCGTAGATTACAGCCGAATGACCAGGCCTTGTCAGAGGTTTTGACTCTGATCCGCACCTCTTTTGCCTTTATGACTGGGCGCATTGATCCGCCCAGTTCGATGCACCAACTCACGGTACAAGACCTGTCAGATCAGGCGCAAGCAAGTTGGATCTTGGCTATGGGCGACCCGGTGGAGGCCTGTGTAGTGGCCAGCCCTTTACCGCATGCGCTCTATCTTGGCAAAATGGTGGTGGATGCAATCCTGCGTGGTCAGGGCGTGGGGCGGCTCTTGGTGGCCGCCTGTGTGGAGATTGCGCGCGAAATGGGGCATGACCGGCTTGAACTGCAAGTGCGCATTGAATTGGTGGAAAATCAACAGGCTTTCGCCAAGATGGGCTTTGTGAAAGTTTCGGAAAATTGCCATCCGGGCTATGGCTGCGTGACGGAAATTACCATGCAGAAAATTTTGAGCGCAGTGAAGCCATCCAAATTGTAAATTCTCGACATTTTTTCGATGATTGGACTAGTTTTTGCTTTCTCCTACGGTCGGCTCTTGCTAGCGTAGCGGCATAAGTAAACGGTGCAAAGGGTGGTTTATGCCCAGTGTGCGGCGCTGATGGAGAGGTCCGGCTGAGGTTATATCCACTTGTGCATTTCACTGAGCTTGGTGCTCACCCAGCTGGCTAACAATCTTGGCGCGCAACTTGCGCATGCCAGATAGCCATTTTTCGTAATGTGAGGCTTTGAACTCCATATATCCCGCCACATCTGGATGTGGTAGAATCATGAAGGTCTCTGCCTCCATAGCATCCGTCACCCGTTGGGCCACGACTTCAGGACTTAGTACGTTGGGCAGTTCTTCAGCCTGAGCGGGGTCGTCATAGCCCAACATTGGCGTGGCCACATATTGCGGGCAGACAACTGATACTTTGACGCCTTGGTGCCCATGCGTGATCGTTAAGGCCTCCGACAGGCCGACCGCGGCATGTTTGGTGCTGGAATAAGCGGCATCGCCAATTTGATTGAGTACGCCCGCCGCCGAGGCCATTTGGGCCAGATATCCATCGCCGCGCGCAATCATGGCGGGCAGAACTGCGCGTGTTGCATAGACATGGGCCATGACATGCAGCTGCCAACAGGCCTGCCATGTGCTGTCGGTGGCAGAGGCTGCATGATCAGGCTCCCCCCGGAAAATACCTGCGTTTGAGAAAAATATATCCACTGGGCCAAATTCGGCCTCCACACGAGCTACAAGGGCTTGGATCTCCCGTTCATCAGTCACATCACAGGTGCAGGCCAGCCCATCAATCTCAAGGGCGACGGTACTCGCTGCGGCGGCATCTAGGTCGGCCACGGCAACCCGCGCACCGCGGGCGGTGAATTCGCGGGCAAGCGCTGCGCCGATCCCGCGTCCAGCACCCGTAATAATTGCTGTTTTTCCGTTGAAATCCATGCCTATGATGCCCCAACATGATTGCCCAATTCAGCGCAATGCAACACTGGAAGCCACCCTATGTCCAGCCCCATCGGAGGTCAGCCAAATGACAACGTTAGACTATCTTGAAAAGCTGCTGGCCTTTGACACCACCAGCGCCCATCCGAATGCAGATTTGATCGCTTGGGTGCAGGCGCAGTTGGTGGCTATGGGGGCTAAGGTGCAGATTATTGAGAATGCAGAAGGCAGCAAGGCCAATCTGTTTGCCACCATCGGGCCTGGCGATCGTGGAGGGGTGATGTTGTCGGGTCATACGGATGTGGTGCCGGTGGCGGGGCAGATTTGGACCGTTCCCGCCTTCGCCATGACTCGCAAAGACGGCAAGGTCTATGGTCGAGGATCGGCGGATATGAAAGGATTTGTGGCCGCAATGTTGAGCGCAGCCAGAAAAGCGTCAGGTCAAAATCTGCGCACGCCGTTGCATCTGGCGCTGTCCTATGATGAGGAAATTGGCTGCATCGGTGTGCGCTCGATGATTGATATGCTGAGTGCTGCTCCGCATCTACCTTTGATGTGCGTTGTGGGCGAACCTACAGGGCTTGCGGTGGCTACAGGCCATAAGGGCAAGATGGCCGCTCGTGCTCGATTTACGGGCCGCGCTGGGCATTCAGCCCTGGCGCCTTTTGCAGTGAATGCGCTTTATTTAGCCAATGATTTTATAACGGTCCTGCGCGATGTGCAGGCGGATTTGCAAGCCAGTGGCGGGCAGGATGCAGATTATGATGTGCCTTATACAACCTTGCATGTGGGACGGATCTCCGGCGGTGGGGCGCTTAACATTGTGCCACATCATTGTGAGTTGGATTTTGAGATCAGAAATCTTGCACAGGATGATCCGCAGGAAATTTTGCAAAGGTTAAAGCGGGCCGCACAGCAGATTGCCGATACCGCACGCACAGATGCGCCAGAGGCCAATGTGGAGATTGAGGTGTTCAACACCTATCCCGGTTTAGATACGCCTCCGGGGGCGGCAGTCGTCGGGTTCGTGAAATCTCTGACCGGCGCCAATGGCAGCTACAAAGTGGCCTATGGCACGGAGGGCGGATTGTTCAACCAAAGGCTGGGCGTGCCCACAGTTGTTTGTGGTCCCGGCGATATGGCGCAGGGTCATAAGCCCGATGAGTTTGTTTCCGAAGCGCAGCTCACCGCCTGTGACGTGATGCTGTCTAATCTGGTAGCGCGCTTGGTGGAGGGAGTTTAGCCGAGGTCGGCTTGCACCCTTGCATTCAAATACTGCGCAAAATCATAGTTGGGCCGCTCTAGGTGCGACAGATGCCCCGGCGTGGCCATGGCCGAACATAAGCCGCGATACACTTTCTCGGTGCAGCCGCGGTCCTCAATATTAACCTCATCCAATAGGGTTTTAAGCTGGGCGAAATGGGCCTGTGCATCTGGGTCGTTTACATAGTCTGGGCTCATACCGCCGCCAAAGGCGATTTGAACCTGTCCCACGCCATGCGGATGCAGGCTGAGATACCAAAAATACCCTGGGGTTAGGGTGATCATCAAACTGGGATAGATGGCCAGAAGATAGGTCATGCGCCGCCGCTCGCCCTCAAGCTTGGTGTTGCTAGGATGAGCCAAGGCGATCTTGAGCGTCTCGTCTTTCAAGATGGTGTGATAGTTGAACGCCGGCAGGCCGGGGGGGCAGATCATCTCATCGAGCTTGGACAAGCCACCAATTGTGCCTGCGTGACAGACTGGCAGATGATAGCTCTCCATAAAATTCTCAGCCAAAATCTTCCAATTGGTGTCCCAAACATGGGTCTCAAAGAAGGTCTCGCTATAGGTCTCCATCGCAAAATCGCCAACCAACTCTTGCACCTGTGCAAGTTCTTGCGCCACAGGACGGGCCTTGGGGTTGAGCGATACAAACAGCCAGCCCAGCCATTCCGCACAGGCTACCGCTGGCAGCACCACATCGCTTTTGCAAAAGGCGGTATTTTGATCCATCGCAGGCGCACCGCGCAGACGGCCATCAAGGTTATAGGTCCAAGCATGATAGGGGCAGACAATGGAGCGGATGTTGCCGCGCCCCTGCAGCAGGGTCGACATCCGGTGGCGGCACACATTCGACATGGCCCGAAGCTGTCCCTGCCCATCGCGCAGCACCACAATTGGTTGGCCGGCCAAATCAAGGGTCAGGTAATCACCCTCATTGATCAAAGCATCTGCCCGACCGACACAAAACCAATCCTGTGAAAAAATATTGCTCAACTCCGCCTGTAAAAACGCTGGATCAGTATAGACCGAGGGCGGCATCGCACGCGCCTGCTCAAATGGCTGCGCGGCGTTGGCCTGTAAGTCATCAATCGCGGACATGTGGTTCTCCAATATTTCATTAAGTCATGGCAAATTTTTAGGGGTGTGGCAATTGGGGGAGTGGTCCAAGTCCTTTGGTGTGGCGCTCAAAACCTCCTGTCCTAACCGACCAGCTCGAGAGACTGTAGGGCGAAGAGATCTTCAAGCATGAGGGGAGCGTCAATAATACCTTGTGCTACGACCTGTTGCATCAGGTTGGTTAGGGTGTCTGCATTGGGAGCAATGCCATAGGGCAAGGGATCGTCCATCACGTCCAAGGCAGCGAGATGGGTCTTATCAGCTGCTGTCAGATCCGAGATGCGACCAGACTTCAAGTCGCTGAGGTAGCTATTTTTTGAAGCACTGAAGGCGTCGAAAATTTGGTGAGCCAAGTCGGGCAGCTCCGCCAGAAGCTCATCTCTCACCACCACAAGGTGATTGATGGGATAAAATCTCTTGGTCTTTAGGGCGGCGAGGCCGGCGGCGAATGGATCTGTGATCAACGACCGAGTCGAATCGCCCGCAACCAGACCTACGGCAGCGGCAAGTTTGCCCTGCGCCAGCTGCTCATCTAAGCTTTCGTCCCTGGTGAGATCTTGCACATGCGTCGGCATCCGCCAATCGGGGACATGCTCCTCATCTGAGCGAAGCCACGTGATTTGCGACAGATCAACACCATGTTCTTCCGCCAAAATGCTCCGAGCCCAGACACCTGTGGTGACCGTATAGCCGCGGCTCACGCCAACGAATTGGCCTTCAAGGTCTTTAGCAGAGGCCACCAAAGCATTTTTAGATGTTACGATGGCTTTGTGATGAAAGTCGCGGACCAAAAATATCGGCAATGCAGTGATCGGCACCCCATAGGCTCGAATTTTGATGACACCAAGCGTTATATTGATGCTTTAGATCTGTCAGATGCAAATCGAGTAAAAATTTATGAGGGCAATGCCCGTAGGGTTTACCCACGTCTTGATGCGGCATTGAATGCCCGTGGAAAGTAGCAACTATAGTGGAATGCTCATAGCTGCTATGGGATGGGTATTTGCGCTGTGAAATGTCTTTCAGGTTCCCAGCTGGCCGTTGACGCCGGCCCCTATAGTGCGCATCATGACGTGAATTGTGTTTACAGGGGCAAGCCATGCAGTGGAATGAGTTTTCGGACTGGGGCGCAAAGATTTCTCAATGGGCGGCGGATTATCATACCAACTTGCGTGACAGGCCTGTGCGTGCCCAGACAGCACCGGGAGATGTGGCGGCTCTGATTGCGCCAAGCGCACCCGAGGGTCCGCATCCTATGACAGAGATCATGGAAGATTTTGAACGCGTGGTTATGCCCGGGATCACTCATTGGCAGCATCCGCGTTTCTTTGCCTATTTCCCGGCCAATGCGGCCCCGCCCTCGATGTTGGCGGAGATGTTGGTTTCCACCATTGCGGCGCAATGCATGCTATGGCAAACTTCTCCGGCAGCCACGGAGATGGAGACGGTCATGCTAGATTGGCTGCGTCAAGCGATTGGTCTGCCTGCGCAGTTTTCTGGTGTTATCCAAGATTCAGCCTCATCCGCCACGCTGGCCGCAGTTTTAACCATGCGTGAGCGGGCTTTGAACTGGCAGGGCAATCAAGCGGGGCTTTCGGGGGCTGTGCGGTTGCGGATTTACTGCTCGGCTGAGGTGCATACTTCGGTGGATCGCGCTATTTGGGTCTCCGGGGTTGGACAAGACAATTTGGTACGTATCCCCATCGCAGGTAAACTGCGTGGCATGGATCCTGTGGCCCTAAAGGCCGCCATTCAAGCCGATATCGCGGCCGGCTATCGCCCGGCTGGTATCATTGCCTGCACCGGCGGGACTGGCACGGGCGCCTGTGATGATCTCACCGAAGTGGTGCGCATCGCTAAGGAATTTGACTTGTACAGCCATATTGATGCAGCTTGGGCGGGTGCTGGCATGATATGCCCTGAATTTCGAAAGCTATGGCAGGGTGTTGAGGGGGCGGATTCGATTGTTTTCAACCCGCATAAATGGCTGGGCGCGCAGTTTGACTGCTCGGCCCATTTTCTGGCCAACCCCTCAAGCCTCGTAAAAACATTGGCGATCCAGCCGGAGTATTTAAAAACCCACGGCCATGACGGCTTGATCAACTATTCTGAGTGGTCCGTGCCTCTAGGGAGGCGGTTCCGGGCTTTGAAACTTTGGTTTTTGCTCCGTTCTTATGGTCTCGAAGCGTTGCGGGTTCGGCTGCGCAACCATGTCGCTTGGGCGGAGGATTTGGCAGCAAAGCTGGTGGAGAACCCGCGCTTTGAGATTGTCACGGCACCCATCTTGTCGTTGTTCACATTTCGCATCGCGGGCCTTGATGATGCAGCTCAAATCGCGTTTGTGAACCGCGTTAATGATGATGGCCAAATTTACATCACGCAAACCAAAGTGGACGGGAAAATTGCGATTAGGTTTCAAATTGGTCAGTTTGACGTGACTGAGGAGGATATCCTTTTTGCCTATGATGTGATGTGCGAGCTGGCTGGTTAATTTGGCGGTACTGCAAGAAATGGTCGCAATTGCCAGAAAACTATGGCATTGCGCCATAGAAACAAGATGGAACCACAGTCATGGCGCAACTCATTACTATTCTAAACGGTCCGAACCTCAACCTTTTGGGGCAACGTCAACCTGAAATCTATGGCCATGACACTTTGGATGATGTGGCAAAATCCTGCGCGGATATTGCGGAGTCTTTGGGATTGCGCTCTGAGTTGATGCAAAGCAATCATGAGGGTGTGTTGATTGATATGATCCATACGGCGCGGCAAACGTCAGCTGGGATCATCATCAACCCTGCGGCACTCACCCATACCTCAGTGGCGCTATTGGATGCGTTGCATACGTTCGAGGGGCTTGTGCTCGAGGTTCATATCTCCAACGTGCATAAGCGTGAAAGCTTTCGTCATTTTTCCTATGTGTCGCTTCGCGCCGATGGGGTGATAGCTGGATTTGGCGTTCAAGGCTACGGATTGGCCATGCACCGCATGGGCACGCTTCTGGGCTAAGCTAGGGGCTGTGCCCGTTGTGCCGTGAGACGCTCTAATCCTCCCAATAAAATATCCGTTGCCATGTCGCCATAGGCGCTGCGGGAGAGCCCTCGGCCCGGCTGGTGCCAGAGATAAAACCAATTGAGCATGCCAAAGAGCGACATGGTGAGCGGCCGCAGGTCTGAGGGCGCATCTTGCAGGTAATCTGGCGCGATGTCTTGAATTGCAGTGGCAAAAATGCTGACGATGGTACGCTGTATTGTGGCCAAATCCTGCTGCTGTTGAGGGGATAAGGCTGTGGTGCTTTGCAATTGCAGCCGGTGCTCGGCATCCGCCCCGCGATAGGTCATGAGCAAGTCAGCCACCAAATGGCGCAGATGAGTTTCCGGATGCGCGCCATGGCACGATACGGCGGTTACGGCGTCATGTACTTGGGTGAGGTGGCTGTGGAGGATGTCGAACAACAGCTGCTCTTTGCTGTCATAGTAATGATATATCAGAGACTTGGAGATACCACAGGCGCGCGCCACCTGACTAACAGAGGCGCGGTCATATCCGTGATCTGCAAAATAACCTGCCGCCTTTTTCAAGATGGCGGCGCGTTTTGCATCGTGGTCTTTGGCGATCGGGCGGGCCATGGCTTAACCAGAGGTCCGATTGTCGATCACACGTACGGCTTTGCCTTGAGAGCGGGCAACTGTGTTGTCGTCTCCGGCCCGTACCTCAGCGCTCACACCTACATTTGACTTTATCAATCCCGCTAAGATGGCGCCTGCGGGGGCCGTGCCTTCCACATGGACGATCATATGATCCATCGGGCCTTTCTTGATCAGTTCGATTTGGAAATGCGCAGCCAGTCCAGAAACCTTCATCAGTTGTTCTTCGATTTGGGTCGGGAACACATTGACTCCACGCAAAATGATCATGTCATCACTACGGCCTGTGACCTTTTCCATCCGGCGCATGCTGCGGGCGGTTCCGGGCAATAAGCGTGTCAGATCGCGGGTGCGGTAGCGGATGATCGGAAAGGCTTCTTTGCTCAACGAGGTAAAAACCAATTCACCCAGCTCGCCATCAGCCAACACTGCGCCCGTTTGCGGGTCAATAATTTCGGGGTAGAAGTGATCTTCCCAAATATGCAGCCCGTCTTTGGTCTCTACGCATTCGCACGATACCCCGGGCCCTAAAACTTCCGACAATCCATAGATATCCACTGCATGCATATCAAAGGACTGTTCCACCTCTTCGCGCATGGCGTTGGTCCAAGGCTCTGCGCCAAAAATGCCGACTTGCAACGGGGATTTTTTGGGATCCAAGCCCTGCCGGCGATATTCGTCGAGAATGGACAGCATGTAGGAGGGGGTTACGGTGATTCCGGTGGCTTGAAAGTCTTCGATGAGCCGCACCTGTCGTTCCGTCATTCCACCGGAAATAGGCACCACAGTCAGCCCCATTCTCTCAGCGCCACCGTGCACGCCCAGACCACCGGTAAATAAGCCATAGCCATAGGCATTGTGCAGCAGATCGCCACGGCGCAAGCCAGAGGCGCGCAAAGACCGCTCCATGACCACATCCCACATCGCCAGATCCGCCTTGGTATATCCGACCACTGTCGGTTGCCCGGTTGTGCCAGATGAAGCGTGAATGCGGTTGACCTCAGAGCGCGGCACGGCGAACAGGCCAAACGGATAGTTGTCGCGCAGGTCAGACTTCACAGTGAAAGGAAAGCGGCTAAGATCGGCCAAGGACTTTAAGTCATTAGGATGCACGCCTGCCGCGTCAAAGCTGGCCTTGTAATGGGCCACATTGTTATAAGCATGGGCGAGCGACCATTGCATGCGTTGTAATTGCAGGGCCTCAATTTCATCATGGCTTGCGGTCTCAATAGGGTCTAGATCGCCGAGATTTTGGAGATAGATCTTTCATAGTATCCTCAAACTTGCTCAAGTATCATCGCTATGCCTTGGCCGACTCCAATGCACATGGTGCACAGGGCGCGCTTATGGCTGTAGAGTTGCATTTCATGGGCCGCTGTGAGGGCGAGGCGTGCGCCAGACATGCCGAGTGGGTGTCCCAGTGCGATGGCACCGCCATTGGGGTTCACGTGATCTGCGTCATCGGCCAATCCCAGCGTGCGCAGGACCGCCAAGCCCTGCGCTGCGAAGGCTTCGTTAAGTTCAACCACGCCGATGTCAGACAGTTGTAGCCCCAGCCGGGCCAGCAGCTTTTGTGTGGCAGGCGCAGGTCCAATGCCCATAATGCGAGGAGGCACGCCCGCCACTGCGGTTCCAGCAATTCGGGCCAAAGGTGTCAAGCCATATTTGGTCACAGCCGCCTCAGATGCGATGATCAATGCTGCGGCACCGTCGTTGACCCCAGAAGCATTGCCAGCCGTCACCGAGCCGTTTTCACGAAAGGGCGTGGCAAGAGTGGCCAATTTCTCAAGCGGTGTGGGGCGGGGGTGTTCATCGGTGTCAAAAACAATTGGATCACCCCCGCGTTGGGGCAAACTGATAGGCGTGATCTCTCGTGCAAACCGGCCGGAGGCAATTGCCGCTGCGGCGCGCAATTGGCTGCGCTGGGCAAACGCGTCTTGGTCATCACGGCTGATGTTGAATTCTGCAGCGACATTTTCGGCGGTCTCAGGCATGCTATCGATACCAAAACGCGCTTTCATCTGTCGGTTCACGAAACGCCAGCCAATGGTTGTGTCGTAAATTTCTGCTTTGCGTGAAAAGGCGGTGTCAGCTTTTGGCATTACCATTGGCGCGCGGGTCATGCTTTCCACACCACCGGCCAAAATCACATCGGCCTCACCCGCTTTGATGGCCCGCGCGGCCATGGCCACGGCGTCCAATCCAGAGCCGCACAGCCGGTTGATCGTGACTCCCGCCACGCTCTCGGGCAATCCGGCCAATAGAGTGGCCATCCGCGCCACATTGCGATTGTCTTCGCCAGCCTGATTGGCACAGCCCATAATCACATCATCAATGGCCTCTGGATCTAAACTTGGCACATCGGCCATGGTGGCGCGGATCACTTGTGCCAGAAGGTCGTCTGGTCGCATTTGGGCGAGTGAGCCGCCAAATCTGCCAATGGCGCTGCGGCGCCCTGCGCAAAGATAGGCTTCGGTCATAGCTGTGGATCCTCGAAATGTTGGCCTTTGATGGTGCGGGATTGTCCGCGAAATTGAGCGATGATTTCTCCTGCTTCACTGCTGACTTCTATGTCATAAATACCGCTGCGCCGGGCGCGGTGAATCTCGCGAGCGGTGGCAGTGAGCATGGTATCAGTTTTGCCGGGTGCCAAAAAACTAATGCTACAGCTTTGGGCCACAACCCTCTGATTGTAGCTGTTACAAGCATGGGCAAAGGCGGTGTCAGCGAGGGCGAAGATCAGCCCGCCGTGGCAAATTCCATGGCCATTGAGCTTGTCGGGCGTGATGGGCATGGTGACCGTGGCAAACCCAGGGGCAATCTGTGTCACCACAAGGCCCAAAGCATGGCTGGCGGCATCATTTGAGTCCAGAGCGGCAGAGGACTTCTCGGCGATTTCCTGTGGTGTCATGCTAGGCTCCGGTATAGCGCGCGGGGCGTTTGTCGAGGAAGGCTGTGACCCCTTCAAGATAATCCGCCGAGTGTCCGCAAGCGCGCTGAATTTCGGCCTCAAGAGCCATATGGGCGTCGAGATCTTGCTGGCCCACCTGATGAATTGCGGCTTTGGTTTGCGCCAGTCCCAGCGTTGCCCCCTGCGCCAACTCAGCAGCCATGGCGCGCGCGGCGTTCATGAGATCATCAGGTGCGAAACACTCCCAAACCAAGCCCCAATCCTTGGCGGTGGCCGCCGTGATGGGGGTGGCAGTCATGGCCCAAGCTTTGGCGCGCAATGGGCCAAGGATTTGAGCCAAATGATAGGTGCCACCTGCATCCGGGATCAACCCCACTTTGGCAAAGCTTTGCACAAATTTGGCGCCATCTGAGGCCAATACAATGTCACAGCCAAACACAATATTTGCGCCTGCGCCCGCAGCCACGCCGTTAACTGCACAAATCACCGGCTTGGCGAGATTGCGCAGGTTGTGGACTAAAGGATTGTAAAGCGTGCTTAGGGTCTCGCCGAGGTCAGGTGGCCTGTCCATTTTACGTGGATCGCGTCCGTCTAAGTCTTGTCCGGCGCAAAACCCGCGGCCAGCCCCTGTCAGCACGACCGCGCGAATGGCAGGCTCAGCGGCCTGATCAAGGGCCTCTTGAATGGCCACATGCATCTCGTCATTGAATGCGTTTAACCGCTCGGGTCGGTTGAGAGTGATCTCCATCCAACCACCGTGATTTTGTGTAAGAATGGTGTCGGACAAACCAGCCTCCGCTATTGTTTACATAAACAACTTGCATAGACCGACCGGTTGGTCAATTAATAATCCAAACTTTTCAGGAGATCAATGCATGTTAGATCAGCAGAACTTTTCCAGTTTCGTGATGGGGGATTGGATTGCACCTAGTAATCCCAGCCGCGCGGTGTGTTCAGCGATCACAGGCCAAGAGCTTGGATCTGTGGGGGGGAATTTGGATTTATCTGGCATGCGCGATTACGCTAAAACCTATGGTGGACCGGGCCTCAGAGAATTAAACTTTCACGACAGAGCTCGGATGCTGAAGGCTTTGGCCTTACATCTGAAGCTGCATCGCAAAGCGCTCTATCAGCTGTCGTTTGAAACTGGAGCGACGCTGGCTGACAGTAAAATTGACATCGACGGAGGCATTGCCACGCTGTTGGTCTATGCCTCCAAAGGTCGGCGGGAAATGCCGGAGGACTTCATTTTGCCTGATGGTGAATTGGAGTTGCTCAGCCGTGACGGCAGTTTTTTGGGCCAACACGTCTATACGCCTTTGCGCGGGGTGGCGGTGCAAATCAATGCATTTAACTTCCCGGTTTGGGGCATGTTGGAAAAACTTGCGCCAAGTTTGCTGGCCGGGGTGCCCAGTGTGATCAAACCCGCCACCAGCACAGGATATGTGACCCAAGCAGTTGTGCGGCTGATGCTGGGCAGCGGGATTTTGCCCCGAGGCGCTATTCAATTGATTATGGGAGGCACGGGCAATCTGTTGGATATTTTGGACTGTCAGGACACGGTGGGTTTTACCGGCAGCGCCGCCACGGCCCTGGCGTTGCGCGCCAGACCTAACATTTTGAAAAATGGTGTGCGCTTCACCGCCGAGCAGGACAGTTTAAACGGCTCAATCCTAGGTTCTGATGTGGCGCCGGGCAGTGCGGAGTTTGATCTATTCGTGACTGAAGTTCACCGAGAGATGACCACCAAGGCTGGACAGAAATGCACAGCGATCCGCCGCATTATGGTGCCTGAAGCACATATGGAAGCTGTGCAAACTGCTTTGAAAGCGCGCCTCTGTGCTACCAAAATCGGCCATCCTGCCTTGGCAGATACGCAAATGGGGGCTTTGGTCTCTCTCGATCAACGCTTGGACGTGCGAGCTCAGGCGCAACTCCTTGGCAAGGAGTGCGATCTGGTTTTTGGTGGAGAAGACCGCTGCCAAGTTGAGGGCGCAGATGCTGAGACGGGAGCCTTCCTCGCGCCGATGCTGTTTGTCTGCGCTGATCCGGATCACGCCGTGGCGGTGCATGAGGTGGAGGCCTTCGGACCAGTGGCCACCTTGATGCCCTACCGCGATATTGCCCACGGCATTGAGCTACTCAATCGCGGGGACGGGTCTCTCGTGGCTTCGGTGATCACCCATGATCCGGCTATAGCGCGGCAGGTGGTTTTGGGCGCAGGTGCTTTTCATGGTCGATTGTATTTCAATGATCGAGTGTCTCAGGCCGAAAGCACCGGCCATGGCTCCCCATTGCCCCATATGGTCCATGGTGGACCGGGTAGGGCAGGCGGCTCGGAAGAGCTTGGTGGGCTGCGTGGCGTCAAACATTACATGCAACGTAGCGCTGTGCAGGGCAGCCCTGATATGCTCACCGCAATCACCGGGACTTGGATCAAAGGTTCTACCGAGTTGACGGCCTCAGTGCATCCTTTCACCCGCAATTTTGATCAGCTGCACATCGGGGAGACACTCCACACCGCGGGGCGTGAGGTGACACTTGAAGATATCGAACATTTTGCAGATTTCACTGGAGACCGGTTTTACGCGCATATGGATGCCGAAGCTGCGAAGGCCAATCCGTTTTTTCCGGACCGTGTGGCTCATGGTTATTTGCTGCTCAGCTTCGCGGCTGGCCTATTTGTGGAGCCCAATCCCGGGCCTGTATTAGCGAATACTGGCCTGAACGCTTTGTCATTCCAAAAACCGGTTGTGGTGGGTGACAGCATTGCTGTGCAACTGACGGTAAAGCGTAAAACCCGGCGCACGAAGGACTATGGTGAAGTGCGCTGGCATGTGGTGCTGCGCAATCAAGATCAGGAACACGTGGCGGAATATGAATTGTTGACCATGAATTCATATGGTGAAACCAAGGGCGCATGAGCCAAACACCTGCTGCCTTAAGGGATCTAACACGCCATCTGCACGCTCAAGGTCGGTTGCGGGTCTGGTCCGTGATTGTCACCATTTTGGGAGAGATTGCGCAGCCGGAGGGTGGGAAAATTTCCATGGCCTCCTTGCTGGAGATTTGCGCCGCTCTAAATATTGAGCCGCAAGCGGTCCGCACTGCGATGTCTCGATTGTCGAAAGACGGGCTGGTTGCGGGCAAACGTGAAGGCCGCACGGCACATTATCAGTTCTCTCCTCAAGGTTTGGCAGAGTATTGCAGGGCCGCCACTGTCATCTATGCCGCGCCGAAGTCGCTCGTGGACTGGGTCTTTGCGTTTGCCGCCGAGGGCGCCGATGCGGCCGAGCTACAGAAGACATTTGCATCCAATCCGCCTCTGGTGCTGGGCGGGCGTTGTTATGTTTGGCCTGCAGATTCCATGCCGCAGGTTTTGGCACATAGCGATGCTGATTTTATGGTCTTTGATTGTCAGCCCCTGGCCCTGTCAAATTGGGCAAAGGCTAGTGTATTGCCGGCGCTCAATGCCA
The DNA here is from genome assembly GCA_905182455.1 of uncultured Planktomarina sp. Classification (GTDB taxonomy): domain Bacteria; phylum Pseudomonadota; class Alphaproteobacteria; order Rhodobacterales; family Rhodobacteraceae; genus Planktomarina; species Planktomarina forsetii. The sequence goes on along the minus strand of CAJJBJ010000002.1, from coordinate 788,684 downwards.
AAACTTGCCAGCGGATCGGCACGTGCTGCCAAGATCTCAGAGATGGTGAGATGACCCCGGATCAGGCGCGTGTTGCGCGGGTGCTGCTTATTCATTTTTGGCGGCGGCTGGTATTGCGATATCCCACAGTACAAGCCCCAATACCTGATTGGCCTTTGGGGCAGGTTCAACGAGATATCGCCGGGCTTTATCCGAAGCTGCTGCGCATAAGTGGTGCGGGTAATAGGGCCGAAACGCGCTTTCAGTAATATTACAAAAAAGTATTGATTTGGCAATTTTTGTAACATAAATTGTCCCGGAAAGCTGGGAGATTATGATGTATTCACAAGGATTGATTGGCGCAGGGTCCGACAACACCGAGACCCCTGAGTTTTTGACCGCATTTCAGGCTCGTATTGATGCCGATGAGAAAATTGAGCCCAATGACCCTATGCCTGCGGCCTATCGCAAAACCTTAATACGCCAGATCGGCCAGCATGCGCATTCTGAAATTGTAGGCATGTTGCCAGAAAGCAATTGGATTACCCGCGCTCCCACCTTGCGGCGCAAAGTGGCTTTGCTGGCTAAGGTCCAAGATGAGGGTGGCCATGGGCTGTACCTGTATTCTGCTGCTGAAACCCTAGGAGTGAGCCGCAAAGAGATGACAGAAGAGCTTATCTCTGGACGGGCTAAATATTCCTCTATTTTCAACTATCCAACCCAAACCTGGGCCGATATCGGCGCGATTGGTTGGTTAGTGGATGGGGCGGCGATCATGAACCAAGTGCCGCTGTGCCGGTGCTCTTACGGTCCTTACGCTCGGGCGATGATCCGAGTGTGCAAGGAGGAAAGCTTTCACCAACGGCAAGGCTATGAGATCATGTTCACCCTCGCGGAGGGCAGTGCGGCGCAAAAAGACATGGCACAGGATGCGCTGAACCGCTGGTGGTGGCCCTCGCTTATGATGTTTGGCCCACCGGATGGTGACAGCCTGCATTCTGACCAATCGACCCTGTGGAAAATTAAACGCTTTAGCAATGATGAGCTGCGCCAGAAATTTGTCGATGCTACAGTGCCGCAAGCACTCCGTTTGGGGCTGACTTTGCCCGATGAGGCCTTGGCTTGGAACGAGGCAGAAGGGCGCTATGACTACGGCGAGATTGATTGGGATGAGTTTTGGTCCGTGGTCAAAGGCCATGGTCCGCTAAACAAAGATCGCGTGGCGGTGAGGAAAAAGGCTTGGGACGATGGGGCGTGGGTGCGTGAGGCCGCATTGGCCTATGCGCGCAAACGTGCGGCGCGTGCTGCCACCCCTTTGGTTGCAGAATGAGAGAGAGCCCATGAACGATACACAGGAAATTCCACTTTGGGAGGTGTTCATTCGGCCCCGCAACGGCTTGTCGCATCGCCATTGCGGGTCGCTGCATGCCGCGGACTCAGAAATGGCGTTGCAAGCGGCGCGGGATGTTTACACCCGACGCGGCGAGGGCTTATCGGTTTGGGTGATCCCATCGGCGCAGATCGTTGCCTCTGATCCGCAAGATCGTGATCAAATGTTTGATCCGTCCGATGACAAGATTTATCGCCACCCGAGCTTTTACGACATACCCGATGACGTGGGGCATATGTGATGCACGCCCCCCTGTTTGCAGCCTTGATACGTTTGGCGGATGATCATTTGATTTTGGGTCATCGGCTGTCGGAATGGTGCGGCCATGCGCCGATGTTGGAAGAAGACTTGGCGATGCCGAACATTGCTTTGGATTTGATCGGCCAGGCCCGGGCGCTTTATAGCTATGCGGGCGACATTGAGGCGGCGGGACGTGATGAAGATCTCTTGGCTTTTGGGCGCCTTGAGCGGGACTATCAAAACCTGTTGATCTGCGAATTGCCGAATGGAGATTTCGCCCAAACCATGCTGCGGCAGTTCTATTTTGCGAGTTTTATGCTGCTGTTTTGGGCAGAGGCCGAGGGCTCATCAAATGCTACAGTCGCGGCGGTTGCTGCCAAGGCGGTTAAAGAAGCTAAATATCATAGGCGTCACTGCGGTGAATGGGTGATTCGATTGGGTGACGGCACTGAGGAAAGTACTCTGCGTATGCAGGAGGCTTGCTTTGTGCTGGAGCCTTATCTGGGTGAGTTTTTCGCTGTTGATGATGTGGCGATTGAAATGTCAAAGGCTTCAATTTTACCCAATCCACAAAGCTTGCGTGGGGCTTGGCTTGCTGATGTCTGCGAAGTGTTTGTGTCTGCAAAATTACAGGCGCCAGATCTCACCCATGCTCACAAAGGCGGACGTCAAGGGCGACACACGGAAGCCATGGGGCATCTGTTGGCGCAGTTACAATATATGCAGCGCAGTTTTCCGAACATGACATGGTAGATCTAGAGGCCAAACGGGCTTGGGCTGTCGCAGCGGCGGTGCTGGATCCCGAGGTGCCTGTGGTGACAGTGGCTGATTTGGGTATTTTGCGCAGTGTTGAGATCGATGCGCAAGGCCGGGCCGTGGCACGGGTCACACCAACCTATTCGGGTTGTCCTGCGGTGCTGGCGATTGAGCTGGCGATTGAGGCTGCACTCCGAGATGCGGGTTTCGATCCCCTGATTGAGCGGGTGCTCACCCCGGCTTGGACCACAGATTGGATCACAGATCAGGGACGCGAAAAGCTGCGCGCCTATGGCATTGCGCCGCCGGTGGCTGGGTCATCGTCAAAGCGCGCTTTGTTTGGCGATGTTGTGGTATCCTGCCCGCGCTGTGCGGCACAAGATACTTCCAAATTATCAGAGTTTGGCTCAACAGCTTGCAAGGCGCATTATCGCTGCAATGCTTGTCTTGAGCCTTTTGACTATTTCAAATGTATTTGAGGGGGCAGCATGGCCAAGCCTAGATTTTATGATTTGACGATATCTGCGGTGCGTGAAGACACGGCCTCCTCCGTAGAGCTTAGTTTTGATATACCGCTGACGCTGAAATCCGTTTTCGCCTTCGTACCGGGACAATATTTGACCCTACGAGCCGACATTGACGGGGTGGATGTGCGCCGATCTTATTCCATCTGTTCGCCAGTTGGGTCTGCTGTGGTGTCGGTTGGGGTTAAGAGCATTGCAGGCGGTGCGTTTTCTGGCTTTGCCCTTGGGTTGAAGCCTGGAGACGTGTTGCGGGTGATGTCGCCTCAAGGGCGCTTTACGGCGCCGATTGGGGGTCGGCATAACTATCTACTTCTGGCAGCAGGCTCAGGGGTGACGCCCATCAAATCCATCGCACAGTCGGTTTTGCAGGGCGAGCCAGAAAGCACGATCACCCTTTGCTATGCCAACCGCAACACAGACAGTGTGATGTTTCGGCAGGCCTTTGATGATCTGAAAGACACATACCTCACACGGTTTCTGATGACCCATGTGATGGATGAAGAAGCGCAGGATGTGGCGCTGTTCAATGGCCGTATGGATGCGGAAAAGCTTAACACGATGGCGACACGTGGCTTGATTGTCCCTTTGGAATATGACGCCATCTATATCTGTGGCCCACAGCCGATGATTGAGGCGGCCTCGGAGGCTTTACAGGCCTTGGGCGTGGCAGAGGATCGCATCAAGTTTGAGCTGTTCACCCCGTCGAGCCCGTTGCCGATTGCAGGATCTGCACCGGCGGCTACGGCCCGCGAAGGGGCGCTTGTTGAGGTGGTGCTTGATGGTGCACGCCGGGGGTTTCGCATGGCGGCGGGGGAAATGCTCTTGGATGCGGCCACGCAATCTGGGCTTGAGTTGCCCTATTCTTGCGCCAACGGTATGTGCGCCACCTGCCGCTGTAAATTGGCTCAGGGGCAGGGCACTATGATGCAAAACTTCTCTCTTGAGCCATGGGAAATGGAACAAGGTTTTGTTCTGGCTTGCCAATTCCAACCGCAGTCGGATCACGTCATGTTAGATTTCGACGCTGTTTAACGCTCAAATAAGACTGGGAACCAATCTTCGCGCAGCTGTTGACCAACTTGCATATCATGGCCGGGAAACGGTGGGGATGTGCATCCTGGCCTCTCGACATAGCGGGCATCATCCCCCACGAGGCGTAGAGAAAAGGCGCGGCGGCGGCTGGCGCTTTCATTGCCGCGCGCACCATGCAGAATGCCAAAGTTGAAGGCTACGGCATCGCCGGGTTCCATTTCCCATTCGTGAATTTTCATCGCTTCGGCATCGGGATCTGGGACTGGCATGTAATCATCCTCATTCGGATAAAAGCTGTCCTCCTCCAACCAACGAGTGGGCAAGACTGGCTTGGGCCATTTGTGACTGCCCGCCACGCAGCGCAAAGAGGCGGAGGTCACCGGATCCAACGGGCTCCAAAAACTGACATTTTGAATGCCATCCACGAAGTAATAAGGCGCATCTTGGTGCCAGGGGGTTGGCTTGGACGTGCCGGGTTCTTTGATCAAAATATGTTCATGAAACATTTGCACCCGATTCGAACTCATCAAATCAGCCGCTACCGCCGCCGCCGGGCTTTTTCGAACAACGGCTTCAAATTCCGGTATTCGCTGCCAATTGCAATAGTCATCAAAAAACCGACCGTTTTCGCCAGCTTTAAGGTTTTCTGCTGCATAGGGGCCGGGATCTTCCATGTTGCGCGCGATGCCGACGCGCAGCTCGTCGACGTAATCAGCGAATAGCCCTTTCACCAAGACAACGCCATTGCGTTGAAAGGCTTCAATATCTGATGAGTTCAACAGGTGATGCGGCATTTTATATCCTTTTGTTACATCATTGCTGGCACATTAAACATTGAATTTCAATTCTGCGTTATCCGCCGTCATGGCTGTTGAAAAACCCATCGAACCTATTTGAAATGGGGTTTCTTTGCCGGTGAACCTATGCCAGACTTTTTATAAGCTTTATAATAATCAATCTGGGAGGATGAATTATGACGAAACGTAGAACACTATTGGGACTATTGGGCGGCGCGGCCATCGGACTTGGACTGTCCAGCATGGCTATGGCGGCTGAGTATAATTTTAATCTTCAAAGCTTTCTGCCCGCGCAAGCGACTATTCCTGCAAAAATCATTGATGTTTGGGCTGACAAAATTGAATCAGCCTCCGGTGATCGTATTGAGATCACCCGCTATGCGGCGATGCAATTGGGCGGTAAGCCTCCAGAGTTGATCGATCAAGTTTTAGACGGTGTGATTGATATCACGTGGAACGTTGTAGGGTATACTCCGGGCCGTTACCCGTCCACCGAAGTTTTTGAACTACCTTTCATGGTAAATGACGCGGCTCCTGCCTCGGCTGCATTTTGGAAGATGATGGAAAGTGATATTGCCGAGCGTGAGTTTGGCAATCTGAAAGTGCTTGGCGCTTGGGTCCATGGCCCCGGTGTGATCCATGCCAACAAAGCGGTGACAACACCTTCGGATTTCAACGGTATGAAAATCCGTGGCGCATCGCGCCAGATTAACGCCATGTTGAAAGAACTGGGTGCCACACCTGTGGGCATGCCTGTTCCTGCTGTACCGGAGGCCCTGTCCAAAGGTGTGATTGATGGCACTACCATTCCTTGGGAAGTGACCAAAGCATTGAAAGTGCCTGAACTGGTAGAAAATCACACCGAGTTCACTGGGCCTATGATGTATACTGTGACCTTCGTTTTGGTGATGAACAAAGACAAGTTCGCCTCTTTGCCAGATGACCTTAAGGCGGTTATGGAAGAAAATTCTGGCTTGGAATTCTCAATTTTTGCGGGCACCACGCAACAGGCCTATGATGCGCCAGCGCGCAAAATTGCTGAGGACCGTGGTAACAGCATCATCACCCTAGATGCAGCGCAATCGGCGGTATGGGCTGAGGCTGCACAACCGGTCTATGGAGCTTGGCTGGAAGAGATGACGGGCCGTGGAATTGATGGTCAGGCATTGATAGAAGAAGCTACCGCATTGATGAATGCAGCCAACTAAGTTTATAACATAATAACGGCGTCGCGCGAGCTCGGTTCGCGCGGCGTTTTCTATTACAGGACGGGATAAGACATGCACAATTTGGCGACGCGTGCTGCGCGCTTTATGGCGATTTGTGGCGGTCTAGTTCTGGCGCTTTTAATCCTGCTGATTTGTATTTCAGTTGTTGGACGCAGTTTGAACGGTGTGCTGCATGGCTGGATTGGTACCGCGTTTCCGGCAGTCTCTGCATGGTTGTTGCAGGCGGGTGTGGGTCCGATCAATGGTGATTTTGAGCTTGTCGAGGCGGGAGTGGCCTTTTCCATTTTTTCCTTTCTACCTCTGTGTCAAATCTCCGGTGGGCACGCCTCAGTGGATATCTTCACATCAAAACTGCCGCGCGGTGTAAATCGTGGATTGCAGATGGTGATTGATACCGTCTTTGCCCTTGCGTTGATCATAATGGCCTATCAGCTCTACAAAGGCATGTTGTCCAAACTAAGCTATGGCGACACGACCTTCTTGCTGCAATTTCCAATCTGGTGGGCCTATGCGGCGAGCCTTGTGGGGGCTGTTATGGCTGCCGTGATATCGGTCTATGTGGCCTGCGTTCGGGTCATGGAGCTTGCAACTGGCCAAGATGTAATAACCGATGAAACGGGAATGGGCTGATGAGCAATTTAGAAATCGGATTGGCCTCTTTTCCAGCTTTGTTGATTTTGATCTTTATTCGCGTGCCAATTGGCTTGGCCATGTTCTTGGTTGGGTTGGTGGGGCTGTATTTTGTCACCGGCAGTTTCAACCTGCCACTGGCGCGACTTAAATCTGAAACATTCAGCACTTTTTCCAGCTACACATTGTCAATTGTTCCGATGTTTTTGCTGATGGGCCATTTTGCAACCCTTGGTGGGATGTCGACTGCGCTGTTTAAGGCCGCAGAAAGCTTTTTGGGTCACCGTAAGGGTGGCATTGCCATGGCGGCGATTGGTGCCTGTGCGGGCTTTGGCTCGATCTGTGGCTCATCTTTGGCGACGGCGGCTACGATGGGCCGGGTGGCACTGCCTGAATTGCGCAAATATGGCTATTCCGGCGGTTTTTCCACGGCGACTTTGGCAGCTGGCGGTACGTTGGGTATTTTGATCCCACCCTCAATCGTCTTGGTCATATACGCCATTTTGACCGAACAAAACATTGCTAAACTGTTTTTAGCTGCCTTCATTCCTGGAATTTTGGCCGCCTTAGGCTATGTGATTGCCATCTCAATTTATGTGCGCCTCCACCCGGATGCCGCTGGCGTAAAAGTGGCGGTTCCCTATGCAGAGCGGTTTAAAGCGCTGTTTAATGTCTGGCCGGTGCTTTTGGTCTTTGCCTTGGTAGTTGGCGGTATTTATCAAGGCTGGTTCACCCCCACTGAGGGGGCTGCCGTGGGGGCTGCTGGCACGGGTTTTATCGCATGGATGAACCGAGGTCTGACGCGCACCACATTGGTGCAAAGCTTTCTGGTGACCGCAAAATCTAGCGCGATGATTTTCTTTATCATCTTGGGCGCTGGTTTTTATAATGGGTTTTTGGCCTTAACGCAGGTGCCACAGGAAATTTCCAACTTTGTGGTCAGCCAAGGCTTTAGTCCTTGGGTGGTGCTGAGTCTGATCTTGGTCTTTTATCTGGTATTTGGGTGCTTGATGGATAGCCTCTCCATGATACTATTGACGATACCTATCTTTTTTCCTGTGGTGGTGGGGCTCGATTTTGGCATGAGCCAAGAGCATATCGCGATATGGTTTGGCATCTTGGTTTTGATCGTGGTTGAGGTGGGATTGATCACACCTCCGGTGGGGATGAACTTGTTTGTCATCAACGCCATGGATCGCAAAACGCCATTGGTGGAGACCTATAAAGTTGTCATGTACTTTGTGGCCTCTGACATTGTGAGGGTCATCATCCTTGTGGCTTTCCCTGCAATCACTCTTTTTTGGTTGAGGTTTTAAGCGGGTTGCCGGATTGAATTTTCCAACTTAGCCTGACTCCCATGGCCTTCGATCTGCCAAACTGGAGTTAAACATGTCTGAAAATAAGAATGCAGCCCTGTGGTTTGTGGATCGCCATGTGGGCGAAGGGCGCGGTGAAAATCTGGCGTTCCGAGAGGCTGATGGCGCGCGCCGCATGCAAACCTATGCCCAATTGGCACAGCGCAGTGATCTGATTGCAGGCGCATTCGTGGCGGCTGGCCTGCGTCGTGAGGAGCGGGTTGCCTGCTTGATATTGGATCAATTAGAATATCCTGAAGTATTTTGGGGCGCGATCAAAGCTGGTGTTGTACCGGTCCCTTTAAACACGCTGCTGGCCACCTCGGTCTATGCTGCCATCTTGAGCGACAGTCGGGCTGCTTGCTTGATTGTATCGCACGAGATTTGGGAGACTGTTGCCCCGGCCTTGGCTGGAAATATTGATTTGCGCAAAGTGATCATGATCGGGGCAGATGCCCCGGCTGGAACCCTGTCTTATTGCGAATTTCTGGCACCAGCCAAACCGCAAACCGCTGTCCATGCTAGCGATGATGAATGTGCGTTTTGGCTTTATTCTTCGGGCTCTACCGGTCTGCCTAAGGGGGTGCGCCATGTGCATAGCGCGCTGCGGGCCACAGCTGAGACTTATGGCGCGCAGGTTTTGGGCATTCGTGAAGAGGACACCATTTTTTCAGCGGCTAAGATTTTTTTTGCCTATGGGCTGGGAAATGCGCTGACGTTTCCCATGTCTGTGGGGGCGACCACGATTTTATTGGCCGGCAGGCCGACACCGGAGGGTGTGCTGGATATTATTGAAGGCCAGCAACCGAGCATTTTTTGTGGTGTGCCCACCCTGTATGGCGCTGTGGTGGCTGCCCTCGCAAATAGGGCCCTGTCTGCGCATCGGCTGCGTTTGTGTATTTCGGCCGGTGAGGCATTGCCTGCAGATATTGGCCGCCGTTGGCGCGGGCTGTTTGGGGTGGATATTTTGGATGGCGTGGGATCGACTGAGATGCTGCACATCTTTTTGTCGAACCGTGAAGGAGCGGTCACCTATGGCACCTCTGGGATTGCGGTGCCGGGGTATAAATTGCGCTGTGTCACCGAGGAGGGCAAGGAGATTGTCCCTGGGGAAGTGGGGGAGTTGTTGGTCAAAGGGGGCTCATCCGCCGATGGCTATTGGAACCAACGTGCTAAGAGCCGCGAAACCTTTGAGGGAGTTTGGACGAGAACTGGTGACAAATACGAAATCTCAGAAGCAGGCCATTATATCTACTGCGGTCGAACCGATGACATGTTTAAAGTTTCAGGCATTTGGCTGAGTCCGTTTGAGGTGGAGCAGGCCTTAATTTCACATCCAAAGGTGTTGGAAGCTGCTGTGGTGGCGCATTTGGACGAGGCGGGTTTGGAAAAGCCCAAAGCCTTTTTGGTGCTCAACAGCGGTGTTGAGACCGCAGGCATAGAGGACGAATTGCGAGATTTTGTTAAAGAGCAAATCGGAAAATGGAAATACCCGCGGTGGATTGAATTGGTGCCTGATCTGCCTAAGACCGCCACTGGCAAAATCCAACGATTCAAACTGCGCGCGCAAGCATGAGCAAAGTTGACTGGAGCAATGGGGCCAAAGGCTTTGTGGTGGCTGCGCGCAAATGTCTGGAATATGCCTGTTTTGGCCCGGATCCATCACAGGCGCCTACGATTGTCATGTTGCATGAGGGGCTTGGCTGCGTGGCGCATTGGCGCGATGCGCCGCTTCAGATCTCCAAGGCAACAGGCTGTGGCGTGTTTGCCTATTCGCGCGAGGGCTACGGCAATTCTGATGATGCGTTACTGCCGCGCCCTTTGGATTACATGACCCAAGAGGCCACAGCGGTGTTACCTGCGGTATTGAAGGCGATTGATCCCCAAAGTTGCATTTTGCTGGGCCATTCTGATGGCGCGACCATTGCTGCGATTTATGCCGGTTCAGTGATTGATCACCGAGTTCGGGGTTTGATATTGATGGCTCCGCATTTTTTCACCGAGCCAAGCGGCTTGGCGCAAATCGTTTTGGCTAAACAGGCGTTTGAGACTGGCGATTTGAGGGTGGCATTGGCCAAGTATCACCAAAACCCGGACAAGTGTTTTAAAGGGTGGAATGACGCTTGGCTGGATCCCAAGTTTGTCGATTGGGATGTGTCTGAGGTGATTGATTATCTGCGCATTCCGACCTTGGCAATTCAAGGTGTGGCCGATGAATATGGCACGCTTGCGCAGATCAATGAGCTGGAAAACCGAAGCTATGCGCCGGTTGATGTCGTGGTTTTGCCAGAGTGCGGTCATTCTCCCCTGCGCGATGCACCAGAAGAAACATTGGCCGCTATTGTTCGCTTTTCGGGCCGGCTATGGGAAATGGAGGCGCGCCATGGTGCGCCGGCCTAGCGTGCTCGATCTGAGGTGGCGGCCAGAGCACGCCTATATCCCGGGACGCACAGCGCGCCATCCGGAGTATCTTTTTGACCGCTTTAAACCCGAGGCTGACTTGCCAGACGCGCTTTTGAGCAGTTGCACCGCTTGGTACTTGGGGCTGTCGTTTTTTGCCGAGGGTTTTTATTGGGAAGCGCATGAGATGTGGGAAGCCATTTGGTTGCGATTGGAGCACGCTGTGCCGGAACGCGCCATGGTGCAAAGCTTGATTCAACTCGCCAACGCGGGGTTGAAAGCCAGAATGGAGCGCCCAAAGGCACAGGCGCGCTTGTTGGATTTGGCTCGCCAAGCCCGTCCTGATGCCGCAGTTTTACCCCTTATGGGTGTGACTTTGGCGCAGTGGCAGAGCCTAAAGGCGCAAGTATCGCCTATAGCTTAAAGGTTGGTCTCAGCCTTGTGTATATAGACCGCTAAAAGACAGCCTTCGTCTGAAACTGAGTAATGCTGGGTGCCATCTTTCAGCAAAACCAGATCACCTGTGCGGTACACCGTCCCGTCATTGTCGCGCAAAGATCCTTCGATCACGAAAAACTCTTCATCACCACGGTGCTCATGGGCCTCGCTGCTGGTTCCGGGGGCCATCCGGTAGATGTGAAACCCGACGCCCATTTCTGCGCGATCTCCTAATTGTAGCACGGCAGTGCCACTGTCGCTGCCATCGGCATTGATCCAGGGGGCGAAGGCGTCATGCCTCACATTGGCAACGAGACGGTCTTGCGGTTGAATGTCTTTCATAATGTTCCCGATAAGATGATTTCAGTGATCTGTACTTTGGCCAATTGACGCATAAAATCCAAGCCATGACCATAATTTAATGTTGATCTTCGGTCACGCAACCTATTCGATACAAGTTAATTCCAGCTGAGGCTTTGACATGACCAAAAATATCTCACCTCCCAAAGATTGGGACCGCTCCGGCCTGCCGGGCTGGGCCTATTTTTCGCAGGAGCTGTTTGATTTGGAATGTGCAGCGATCTTTAAAACCCATTGGCAATTTGTTTGCCATGTGAATGAGGTCGCGCAAAGTGGCGCTTATGTCACCTTTGATATCGCCGGCGAACGCGCGGTTGTGATTCGCGGCACCGATGGGCAAGTGCGGGCCTTTCATAATCTATGCCGCCACCGTGGATCACGTGTGGTGCCTGACGCGCGTGGCACCTGCAATAAAGCGATGATTTGTCCCTATCATGGCTGGGCCTATAATCTGGATGGCTCCCTGCGGGGCATTGCCAACAAAGATACTTTTCCACCGATGCAGGCGGAAAAATGGGGGTTAAAACCGCTAGACATGGAGATTTGGAACGGATTGATTTTTATCCGCTTTCAGCCCGGACCACAGCCTGCAGTTGCCGAGATTTTAACGCGGTTTGACGCGGAAATAGCGCCCTATGATTTGGCCAATATGATCCCTGCCACCAGTAATTCTTTGGATGATGTCATCCCGGTGAATTGGAAATCTATTCGTGATGTGGATAATGAAGGCTATCACGTGCGCCAAGCGCATCCCGGGCTACATCAGCTTTATGGAGACGGCTATTTTGATGAACCTTTTGACAAGGGCACGTCACGCTCTGTCGGCACGTTCAACGAGGCCTATGGTCACCGCTGGAGCGTGCGTAAATATCGTGAAATATTGCCGGAGGCCACGCATCTTCCTCAGCCTCAGCAGCGCCAATGGATCTATTTTGGCATGTTCCCTAATTTCGTCTTAGGGCTCTATCCCGACAGTGTAATTTTCTACCAAGAGTTGCCCAAATCGGCCACTGAAACCCTGCAACGCGGTATGTGTTATCGTAGGCCAAATGAGAGCCGGCAAATGAAAGTGGCGCGTTATTTGAGTGGTCGAATTGATCGCGATACCGGCGGAGAAGATCAGATGCTAATGGTTTGGTCGTGCGAGGCCACAAAATCGTCTGCCTATGACGGAGTTGTGTTTTCTGATCTAGAATATGGTGTAAAAACATATCATGATCATTTGCGGCACTTGCTGCCAGTCATGGAGCAAACCACTGTGCCCGAACTGGGCAAGATGGCGAGGAAGAACGCAGATATTTTGGCGAAAGGGATCACCTAGGTGACATGGTTTCAAAAATGGCGGCGGGGCGAGGGCGCTCAGGGATTGTTCCTTATCAGTCCAACGTTGGCTTTTACATTGCTCCTGCTCGCGGTGCCTTTGGTATTAGTTGTCGCGCTGAGTTTCTGGACCCAAGACTATCTGACCTTGCACCGTACCTTCACCATGGACAATTACAAAACGGCTTGGAGCGAGCCTATGTACCAATATTTGATGGGTCGCTCGCTGAAGATTTCGATGATGGTGACGGCGATGACCGTGTTGCTGGCCTACCCTGTGGCCTATTTCATCTCGTTTTATGTCCCGCCCAAACGGAAGGCTATGTGGATCTTTTTGATCACAATCCCGTTTTGGACCAGCTATTTGATGCGCATTTTTCTTTGGAAAGTGATTTTAGGTTATAACGGCGTGGTAAACGGAAGTTTGATGGGGCTGGGTTTGATTGAAGAGCCTTTGAGCTTCATACTCTACAATCAAAACGCTGTGGTTCTGACCTTGGCGCATGCATGGGTGCCCTTTGCTATTTTGCCTATTTTTGTGGCGCTTGAGCGGGTGGACAGGTCCTTGATCGAAGCGGCCGAAGATCTAGGTGACAGCAAATTGCGCCGGTTTTTCCGGGTGACCCTGCCTCTGTCGATGCCCGGCGTGATTGCTGCCACGATCATTGTGTTTATTCCGACCATTGGTGACTATGTTACACCGCGATTGGTGGGCGGGCCCAACGGGCTGATGATTGCCAATATGATCGAATTACAGTTCAAGAAGGCAAATAATGCGCCGTTAGGGGCGGCGTTGGCGATTTCAGCCATGGCGATTGTAACCTGCGTGGCGCTGATCTTTATCTGGATGAACAAAAAATACATACGGGGGGCGAAGTGATGCTGGGCCGAGGTCATTTTTTCAAATGGTACATGGGTATTTTCTTGGTGTTTCTTTACGCGCCCGCGATTTTGTTGCCGGTTTTCGCATTCAATGACAGCAGTGTTGTATCGTTTCCGTTGAAAGGCTTCACCACCAAATGGTTCGCCGTTCTGCAAACCACAGATTCGCTGCACGTAGCGGTGCGCAACAGCTTGATGATTGCCGTGACAACGGCGATTTTCTCAACCCTCTTTGGGGTGCTGGCTGCCCGCGCCTCCACCCGTTTTTCATTCCCCGGTCGTCGCTCTATCATGGGGTTTATCATGCTGCCAATGGTGCTGCCAGAGATTATCATTGGGGTGTCTTTACTGGTGGTGATCATACAGATGGGGTTTGAACTGTCGCTCTGGAGCATTATTTTAGGCCATATCTTAATTTGCACTCCTTTTTGCATCGCCATCCTCTCGTCAGCCTTCATGAATTTGGACCAAAGCCTTGAAGAGGCGTCATTTGATTTGGGCCAAACCCGTTGGAATACTTTTTGGCTGGTGATCCTGCCTTTGGTGATGCCGGGGATCGTCGCGAGCTTGTTGATAGCCTTCACCATCTCTTTGGATGAATTTATTATTGCCTTCTTCCTTGCGGGCACTGAACCAACTTTGCCGGTCTATATCTGGGGCCAATTGCGCTTTCCGCAAAAACTGCCAAGCTTGATGGCTTTGGGGACAATTTTGCTTGTGTTGTCGATTAGCTTACTGTTGATCGCCGATTATTTCCGCCGTCGGGGCGTCCGTAAAACAGGCATTGAAAATTCAGGGGGTTTCCTATGACACAGCCAATCATTCAGCTGAAAGGATTTGATAAATTCTTCGGTGATTTTGCGGCATTGTCACAGGTTGATCTTGACATCAAGACTGGAGAATTTTTCTCGCTGTTAGGCCCGTCGGGATGTGGCAAAACCACATTGCTGCGCAGTATTGCTGGGTTTGAAACACCTTCTGCGGGCAGCTTGTATATTGATGGTAAAACGATGGAGGGAGTGCCGGCCAATAAGCGACCTACCAATATGGTGTTTCAAAGCTATGCTATTTTCCCGCATATGAGCGTGGCCGAGAATGTGGCCTATGGACTCAAAGCACGCCGGTTGCCGAAGGCTGAGATCACAACTCGCGTGGCCGAGGCGATTGCCATGGTGGGGTTGGAGGGCTTCGGAGGCCGGGCGTCACATGCTTTGTCAGGTGGTCAACGCCAAAGGGTTGCTTTGGCCCGGGCTTTGGTGCTCAAACCTCGGGTGCTGTTGTTGGATGAGCCGCTCTCAGCCTTGGACAAGAAACTGCGCGAGCAAATGCAATCCGAATTGCGCCGCCTGCAAAGGGCGGTAGGAATTACCTTTGTTCTGGTGACCCATGATCAAGAAGAGGCGCTGACCATGTCGGACCGCATTGCGGTTATGTTCGACGGTAAAATTGCGCAGGTGGCGACACCTCAGGCGCTTTATGGCCAGCCCTGTTCGCGGCGAGTTGCCAACTTTATTGGTATGATGAATTTTCTAGATGCTAAAATCCTTAGCACCTCGGGTGATACCGTTGAGGTTGACGTGCAGTCCTTGGGCAAGCTGTCGCTGTCGTTGTCTCAAGCAACAGGTGGGATTGAGGGTTGCAACTCCGCAGGCGTGCGCCCGGAGATGTTGACTATTCTAACCGGCTCTCAAACTGCAGAACGCGAGATTGAAGCTGTGGTGTCTGAAGTCTTCTATTATGGCGATATGACCTATTATGATGTTAGATTGCCCTTCAAAGAAGAGCCCATCACCATAACCATGCGCAACACTGCAGGACGCACGGTGTTGGCTGTGGGTGAAAACGCGCGGGTGGGCTGGAGTGCCTCGTCTCTTCTCTTGTTACGGTAACCCAAATAAAAAGGGCACCTGAAGGTGCCCTTTTATCTACTAACTTCTGGCAGATTTTAGAACCCAGCTTTTATTTTTTCAAACTCAGCGATCATCTTTTCACGCAGCTGTTGGTTCATAGGAACCTGCGCCAAGACTGGCACGTCAACTGGGCCCAAGCCTGCGTCATTCAAGGCTTCTGAGCCGATGGCAGCCATCGCCGTTTCGTTGCCATGGCCATAGCCCCATTCGGACACTATGTAATCTGCAGAACCTGGATCCATCCACGCATTGAAGAAGTCATACATTTTGTCTTCTGAGTTTGGACCGTTGGCTAGATTGACATAACCGCAGAACCAGCTCGAGGAGCCTTCTACGGTGGAGCGGTTGGCCTCAATCGGCAGGCCTTCCGCAGCCATTGTCGCAGGCGTTTCACTCCATGCCCACGACACGATTACTTCGCCACTGCCCATTAATTGGGACAGTTCTGCGCCATCTGCCCAATAAGTCCTTACATTTTGGTGTGCTTGGCGAAGCCATGCCGTAGCAACTTCAAAATCTGCATCCGTGGCTTTGGTCCAATCCGTAACACCGGTGGCCAAATAGCCCAATGCATATATGTCATCCACGTTGTCTGGTAAGGCGATACGGCCGCTGTAGGCTGGATCAAGAAATACCGCCAAAGAACTCATCTTAGCGACATCCACCATATCGGTTCGATATGTTAGTGCAGTTGTGCCCCAATCCATTGGCAGCATATAGTAACTACCATCAATTTTGAACGCTTCTTTCATCTGCGTATTTACGTCAGACCAAAGGTCGATCCGTGAGGTGTCGAGAGGCTCTAACAAGGCCCGCCTCATGCCATTTGGACACGGATTGGCTGCAGGGGTGTGACACGTCGGCTCGGAAGCCTGCGCGCAATTTTTGGAAAGGCTTCTTCTTCTTCACCGAAGAAGGCATAAGTAGGTGGGCCACCGTGCTTGATGACGTAGTTTTGGAAAAAGCCCTCGTCCTCATAGCCAGACCAATCGAAAACAACCAAACCATCGTCAGCTGCGATAGCAACGCCCGATATTAGGGTTGCGGTAGTGGTGGCTAGTAGTATTTTTTTCAAGTTCATGATTTTTCTCCTTGCCGGCGATCCGCCGTGATCAAAACGTTAACCTAGCTTGCCTAACGCTTCAAGAATTTGATTCTGACAGTACAATAAACTTTCCTACTAGCTTTAAGCAGAAATTGCTTGTGCAGGTGGAGGGCTATGGTCAAACTTAGTCTGGTAGGGTTATAAGGGTATCGTTATGGTGCATGTTGTTATTGCCGGTGCAGGCATTGTTGGTGTGTCCTCCGCTATTTGGCTACAAAGAGCCGGCCATAGCGTGACTTTGGTTGATCGTATGGAAAACCGTACGCGAACTAGTTTTGGCAATGCTGGAGTTTTGGCGGCTGGGGCACTGATCCCAGTCTCTGTCCCTGGTTTGCTGAAAAAAGCACCTAAGATGCTGTTTAGCCGGAATGAGCCGTTGTTTTTGCAATGGGCCTATCTGCCACGCCTTTTGCCGTTTTTGGCCAAATACCTAAGCTTTGCGCGGATGGATCATGTGCAGCACTATGCAAAACACATGTCCTATCTGCTGGGTGACACCCATGCACAGCACCAATCTTTGGCCGCAGGGACTGGAGCTGAACGGTTTATCAGCGATGATGATTATTGTTTCGGTTACGGCACACAAGACAGCTTTGCCGCCGATAGTTGGACCCGAGATCTACGCCGCACGCATGGATTTGAAATTGAAGAGTTAGATGGCGCGGAATTTTCCGAGCGTGATCCGATGTATCCGGATCAATTTGCCAAGGTGGCCTGTTACAAAAATCACGGCCGAATCTCTGACCCGGGGGCCTATCTGGAAGCTTTGCTTGAGCATTTTCAATCGGAAGGCGGGCAGATGGTTGCCGCTCAGATTGAAGATATTGAGATGCAAGACGGTCAATGCCGTGCGTTGATCACCGATCAAGGCCGGATATCCGGCGATCACCTAATTCTTGCGATGGGCGCATGGTCTGGTCCGGTGGCTAAGAAACTAGGGATCAAGAAGATAGCCCTTGAAAGCGAGCGGGGCTATCACATTGAGCTGCATGCGCCGAGTATGATGCCCAAGGCCCCCATGATGGTGGCGGCTGGCAAGTTTGTTGTGACACCCATGGAGGGGCGTATTCGCTGCGCTGGCGTGGTTGAGTTTGCAAGTGACGATGCGCCGGCCCAAGAGGCGCCCATTGCTTTGGTCAAACGGCAGGTCAAAGCGTTGTTTCCAGACCTCACCTATGACCATTTGACCGAATGGATGGGACGCAGGCCAGCCACCAGTGACAGCTTGCCGGTTATTGGCCCCGCCACGACTTGCGGCAATGCCCATATCGCCTTTGGTCATCAACATGTTGGTCTGACCGGTGGTCCAAAAACCGGGCGACTGATCGCAGATATGGTCAGCAATACTCCGAGCAATGCCGACTTATCAGCTTTTGATCCAGCCCGATATCAGTAGGCGGGATCTAAGTTGTAGTCGTAAAGGACCTCTAGTCTTCGAGATAGGCGTCCATAGGGGGGCAGGTGCAGATCAAGTGCCTGTCACCGTAGACGTTATCAACTCGGTTCACTGGCACCCAGTATTTGTCGCTCTTGATTGATCCTGCGGGATAGCAGGCCTGTTCGCGGCTGTAAGGCCGATCCCAATCTTCGATCAAATCTGCAACAGTATGGGGTGCGTTTTTCAACGGGTTGTTCTCGCGGTCACTCTTGCCGTCGATCACATCCTGTGCTTCAGCGCGAATGGAGAGCATCGCATCACAAAAGCGGTCCAACTCGGCTTTCGGCTCAGACTCCGTAGGTTCTACCATCAAAGTGCCAGCCACAGGCCAGCTCATCGTGGGGGCGTGAAACCCACTGTCCATCAGACGTTTTGCGCAGTCATCCACCGTTACATTTGCACTATCGGCCAAGGGGCGGGTGTCGATGATGCATTCATGGGCGACGCGGCCCGTTTTTGAGGTGTAGAGGATGTCAAAAGCCCCTTCCAGACGCGCAGCAATGTAGTTGGCATTTAAGATTGCCACTTTGGTGGCCTGTGTCAGGCCTGTGCCACCCATCAATAGGATATAGGCCCAGCTTACCGGCAGGATTGACGGCGAGCCAAATGGCGCTGCAGAGACCGGGCCTACACTGTCACCATATTCTGGATGGCCTGGCAAATGCGGCGCCAGATGGGCTTTAACCCCAATAGGTCCCATGCCCGGGCCACCGCCGCCATGAGGAATGCAAAATGTTTTGTGTAGGTTGAGGTGTGATACATCCCCGCCAATATCACCTGGGCGCGACAGGCCCACCATGGCGTTCATATTTGCGCCATCAATATAGACTTGGCCGCCATGATCATGGGTGATATTGCAAACTTCTTGCACGGTTTCTTCAAACACGCCGTGGGTGGAGGGGTATGTGATCATGCAAGCGGCGAGATTGGCGCTGTGCAATTCCGCCTTGGTGCGGAAATCTGCCACGTCGATGTTGCCGTCTGCGTCAGAATGAACCACCACAACCTTATACCCAACCATCTGTGCCGAGGCAGGGTTTGTGCCATGGGCCGATGTGGGGATCAAGCAGACATTGCGGTGCCCTTCGTCTTGGCTCGTGTGATATTTACGAATGGTCAAAAGCCCTGCATATTCTCCCTGCGCCCCTGAGTTAGGTTGCTGGCTGATAGCATCATATCCGGTGATTTCGCACAGCTTAGCATTTAAGTCGTCGAACATCTCATGATAGCCTTGGGCTTGATCTACTGGCACAAAGGGATGCAGTTCTGAGAATTCGGGCCAAGTCACCGGGATCATCTCAATCGTGGCATTGAGCTTCATGGTGCAGCTGCCCAGCGGGATCATAGAACGGTCAAGAGCCAAATCGCGATCCGCGAGACGGCGCATATAGCGGGTAATTTCTGCTTCCGCCCGGTTCAGGTGGAAAATTGGATGGGTGAGGTATTCGCTTTCGCGCAGCATGGAGGCGGGCAGACGGTAGGCACGATTGGCCTTGCTGTCATCTTTCATATCGCCGCCAAAGGCGCGCCAAACCGCCTCGATAGTCTCAGGGCGGGTTTGCTCATCTAGGCTAATGCCAACACGGGTTTCACCCACTTTGCGCAGGTTGATGCCATTTGCCACAGCGGCGTTCATAATCACACGCTGGAGGTTGCCAACTTCGACGGTGATGGTGTCAAAGAACACATCGGGCTGCACGTCAAATCCCATGCTCTCCAAGCCTTTGGCCATACGGCTTGTCTTGCGGTGCACAGATTGTGCAATGGCTTTGATGCCATCTGGGCCGTGATATACCGCATACATCGACGCGATCACCGCCAGAAGAGCTTGAGCGGTACAAACATTTGAGTTGGCCTTTTCGCGGCGAATATGCTGCTCGCGAGTTTGTAGGGCTAACCGTAGGGCTTTGTTGCCGCGGCTGTCGACTGAGACACCAATGATCCGACCAGGCATGCTGCGTTTGAACGCGTCACGTGTGGCCATATAGGCGGCATGTGGTCCACCATATCCCATAGGCACGCCAAACCGCTGGGTTGAGCCGATGGCAATGTCTGCGCCCATCTCGCCGGGGCTTTTCAGCAGCGCCAACGCCAGAGGGTCAGCAGCGACAATGCCCAAAGCCTTGTGCGCATGTAGCGCTTCGATTTGGGCGGTAAAATCGCGCACGTGGCCGTAAGTGCCGGGGTATTGAAAAATTGCCCCAAATACGGCGCCGGCGTCCAAATCATCCGGGCAACCTACAATCACCTCTATGCCCAAGGGCTCGGCGCGGGTTTGTATGACGGCGATATTTTGCGGATGACAGTTTTCATCGACAAAGAAGGTTTGAGACTTGGACTTGGCCGAACGCATGGCCATGGTCATGGCCTCAGCGGCTGCGGTGGACTCGTCCAAAAGTGAGGCATTTGCGATGTCGAGACCGGTCAAATCACTGACCATGGTTTGGAAGTTTAACAGCGCCTCAAGCCGGCCTTGCGAAATCTCGGGTTGATACGGCGTATAGGCAGTGTACCACGCCGGGTTTTCCAGAATGTTGCGCAGGATCGGCGCCGGTGTTGTGGTGCCGTGGTAGCCCTGACCAATCAAAGAGGTCAGAATTTTGTTTTTGCTGGCCACTTTTTTCATGTGATGCAGAGCATCGCGCTCAGACATGGCCGGGCCAAAGCTCAGAGGCTGGGCTTGGCGGATAGCCTTGGGAACTGTCGCATCAATCAACGCATCCAGGCTGTCAAAGCCAATGATGCGCAGCATCTCCGTCATTTCAGACGGTGAAGGGCCAATGTGCCGACGGTTGGCAAAATCATAAGCTTCATAGGTGGTCAGTTCAAAAGGCATGCGCGTAGCTCCGCTTTAGCTCAGGGTTTAAGCGATAAAAGTTTTATATCCGGCCAAATTCATAAGGCCCTCCAATTGGGCAGGGTCGGTCAATTTTATTTTGTAGATCCATGCGTCGGCTTCTGGATTGTCGTTCAATGCCGCCGGATTGCTTTCCAACAATTCGTTGGCTTCAATGATTTCACCGTCTACAGGGGCATAAATCTCAGAGGCGGCTTTGACCGATTCAATCACGCCAATCTCGTCGCCGCTTTCAAACTCATCACCTTCTTCTTTTAGTTCGATAAACACAATATCGCCCAATTGTTCGGCGGCATGCACCGTGATTCCAACTGTGGCGGTGTCGCCTTCAACGGTGATCCATTCGTGGTCTTCGGAATAATAAGTTGTCATTTTGACCTCCCAATTAACGCTTGTAGTTTTGTGTGACGAAGGGCAGGGCGCAAACCTCTGCCAGTTGTGGCTTGCCCCGGATGATAAGCTGGATTTTGGTGCGTACGGCGGCATGCTTTACCGAGATATAACCCATGGCTACAGGGCCCGCAACGGTTGGACCGAAGCCTCCAGACGTTATTTTGCCGATGGTATTTCCAGCCATATCGTGGACCTCAACACCTGCGCGGGCGGGGGCGCGACCTTGTGGTTTTATCCCAACCAATTTGCGCGCGGGGCCATCTGCAAGCTCGGTCATAATGCGCGCAGCGCCGGGAAAACCACCCTCGGTGCGGCGGCGTTTTTGAATGGCCCAGGTGAGACCTGCCTCGATGGGGGATGTGGTGGGGGTGATGTCATTGCCATAGAGGCACAACCCGGCTTCCAGTCGTAGGCTGTCACGCGCTCCAAGGCCTGCAGGTTCACAATCTGGATGCCCCAGCATCAAGCGCGCAATGCGCTCAGCGTCAGTCTCTGGGATTGAAATTTCATAGCCATCTTCACCGGTGTAGCCCAGACGCGACAGGCGACATAGGGATCCGTCAATCAGTGCTTCCAAAGTCTCCATAAATCCCATCTCTGCCGCCTGCGGGCAATGGGCAGAAACCACGGCTTCAGCAGAGGGGCCTTGCACGGCAACCAGGGCGCGATCAAAAATCTCTGTGACGTCAATTCCCTTCAAAGAGGCGGCCATATAAGGGATATCCTGCGCTCGCATTGAGGCATTGACCACGACAAACAAATGATCACCGGCATTTGCCACGATCAGATCATCCATAATGCCGCCTTCGTCATTGGTGAAAAAGGTGTAACGCGCCTTACCTTCGGGCAGCTGGGTCAAAGCGGCCGGCACCAAAGCCTCCAGCTTGAGGGCCGCATCTGGGCCGTGCAGCAGAACTTGCCCCATATGGCTAACATCAAACAATGCGGCTTTGGTGCGGCAATGGGTGTGTTCACCCATAATGCCCATGGGATACTGTACAGGCATATCCCATCCAGCAAAGTCGACCATTTTGCCACCAAGGGCGCAATGCAGGTCATATAACGGTGTACGTTTGGGAGCCTGTTTCATGACTTATTTCCGTTCTTGAACATTTTTCCATTATAGGAAACTTCGCTCCTTGTAAGGAGATTCGTTCACTTTTCAAGACTAAGCTCTGCTTTTTTGGCTAATTCAGCGCTATAAGAAAGTCTCGCCTACCTTCTCAATGGCGTTTTCTAGAATATCGAACAGATCATCTATTTGTGATTTTGTGATGATCAAAGGTGGTGAAAATACGCACATATTGATCAAAGGCCGCACTATCAGGCCCATATTATTGCAAACTTCGTCCAGCATCGCTCCGATTTTGCGCTCATCTTCCAGCCTTGAGCCATCTTTGCTGAGGCGGGCTTCGATGCATCCAATCAAGCCATGGCCACGGGCGTCGCCGATGATCGGAAAACGGGCCAAGCGGGCGAGTCGGTCTTGAAAATAGGGCGCAATTTCGCGAACATGTTCTAAAATTTTGTCGCGCTCTAAGATCTCGATATTTTTTAGAGCTGCAGCGCAGCTGACGGGATGGCCGGAATAGGTGTAGCCATTTGAAAACAGCACCTCGCCTTGATGGGCCATGCGTTCCATCATTGCGTCAGAGATTATGCAGGCGCCCAATGGCAAATAGCCCGACGTAAGCCCCTTAGCGCAGGTGATCATATCGGGCTGAATGCCGTAAACCTCCTCGGATGCGAACCAATGGCCCAAACGACCAAAGCCGGTGACTACCTCGTCCGAGATGTAGAGAATGTCATTGGCGCGGCAGATATCAAAGCTGCGCTTGTGATACCCATCTGGCGGCACAATTACCCCACCAGAGCTGAGAATAGGTTCCGCAATAAACGCACCAATGTTATCGGCACCGATTGTGTCGATGGCCTGCTGAATATCTTGGATCTTGGCGTCGCACCAAGCTTCCACGCTCATATCATCCGGACGCAGGTAGGGGTTCACATTAGGTAAGAAGTGCACCAAGCGGCTTTCCACATCGAATTTGGTCGTGTCGCGCTCTTTGCCGCTGACGGAGGCCGCCAGGTATGTGGAGCCATGATAACCTTTTTCCCGCGCAAGGATCATCTTCTTTTCAGGGCGGCCAAGGGTGTTGTTCATGAATTGCATGGCGCGCAGAGCGGTGTCTACGGCTGTGGACCCGCCGGTTGTGAAAAATACATTGTTGAGATCACCAGGCGCAAAATCCGCCAATTTTTTTGCCAAAATAGCGCTGGGTTGGGTCACATTGGTGAAGGGGGACGCATAGGGCATTTTCATCACTTGATCGGCAATTGCATCTGCCATCTCGCGTTGACCATAGCCAATTTGAACGCACCACATGCCGCCGGGGCCGTCGATGAATTGCTTGCCGGTTTCGTCATACATGTAAATGCCGTCGGCACCCTCAACCAGCATATTATCATAGCCGCGCCATGCGTTCATATCATGCCATGGATGAATGAAGTGCTGACGGTCCCAGCGGTGAATCTCTTCTGGTGATGGTGAATTGCGCATAAATTCCTCAATTTTTAGTCCTCCACTGCACCGTGTTTGAGGCCCGAAGTCAAGGAATAGCGGAATTAACCGCGTGTCACACAGCAACGGGTCGGACATGTGCGCGCGCAGATTGTCCTGAATTCCCGAAAAGACGGCGGCTCATTTCTATTTATGCAGGTCTTCGATTGGGGCTTCTGCTTTGGCCCAAGCGGTAAAGCCGCCGGCAATATGTGCCACGGGCGCCAGCCCCATATCTTGCGCGACCTTAGCGCTCAATGCGGATCGCCAAGCGCTGGCACAATAAAACACATAGGTTTTATCCTGATTGAATATTTCTTTGTGATAGGGGCTGGCGGGATCAATCCAAAATTCTAACATGCCGCGCGGGCAAGAGAAGGCGCCGGGGATTTTGCCGGTGCGTTGCAGCTCACGGATGTCGCGTAGATCAACAATCACATGATCCGGGCTGTCGATCAGTGCACGCGCCTCGTCAATCGAAAGGGTTGTGATCTGCGCATTGGCTTCTGCAACCATATGCTTGACGGATGTCGTAATATTTTGTGCCATGTGATGTGCCTCCTTATCTAATTCGTAACCTAAGGCTTGCGAATTGCAATTGTTGCGCTTTGGTTTGGTTTCTTACGACGCGTTACGGGCCGGGATGATGGTGCCTGTACAGGGCCCAAAGCCAATTTGATAGCCATCACCTGTCGCCAGACCGCTGAGGGTGAGCCTATCTCCATCTTGCAAAAAACTCCGCACTTCGCCTGTGTCTAGGGTGATTGGCTGCGCACCGTCCCAGCTCAATTCTAACAAAGATCCCCGCTCATGGGAGGCGGGTCCGCTGATGGTTCCGGAGCCCAATAAATCCCCCGCCGTCATGGCACAGCCAGAACTCGCGTGATGGGCCAGCTGTTGGGCCGCTGCATAATAGAGATGGCTGGCATTGGTTTTAGTGATCTGGCTGGCCTCAGACGCGCCTTGGGGCTGAAGGCTGGCGGTCAGGGTGATGTCAAACAACATCGGTCCTTGGTCCCGCAAATAAGGTAAGAGCGGCACGTCGCGGGGAGGCGCAGCTCTGCGGAAAGGCGCTAGGGCCAGAGGGCTCACAATCCAAGGGCTGATGGTGGTGGCAAAGGCCTTGGCTTGGAACGGACCAAGCGGTTGATTTTCCCAAACCTGAATGTCGCGCGCAGACCAATCGTTGAGCAAGACATAGCCGAAAATCATATCATCAGCTTCCGTCACGGTGACGGGTTCGCCCATAATCGTATTGGACCCGACAATTGCCCCTAATTCCAACTCGAAATCCAACTTCTCGCAGGCGCTCCAGATAGGTAGGTTGACGTCGGGTGCCTTGATTTGGCCCATGGGGCGTTTGACCTCGGTACCGCTGACCACCAAGGTGCTGGCTCGGCTATTATAACCGATGGGCATATGCAGCCAGTTTGGGGGTAACATGCCGTCGACGCCGTGAAACAGCTGGCTGACGTTTCTGGCATGATGGCGGCTGGAGTAAAAATCTGTGAACTCAGCAACCACCAGAGGTAAATGCAAAGCCACTTCCGACAAGGGGACCAAGCAAGGCAGTAACAGAGCCTCAGCCGGGCTGTCATAGGTGAGTAACGTCTGAAGATCGTCGCGAAACGCGGCCCAAGCCTCAGCGCCTAATTCCATAAAGTCATTCCAATAAGGCATCTCAAACCCGGCGTCTGGATAACCCAGAACCCCTGCCGACTGAGCAGCAGCCAGATCCAAGACATAATCACCGATGGCCACACCGCAGTGCGGCTCGTCCTCCTCTCGGGCAAAAACCCCATAAGGCAGATTGTTCAGTGGAAATGGGCAAGTTGCAGTATTGGCGCTGGTCACACAGCTTTTGAGCAGTGGCATCGGTTAGTCCTTTAAGCCCGGGGTTCCAGCAAACTTCTTTTCGAGATCGGCCCAACAGTCAATGGTATCATCCTGCAACGCCTGTGCCACATCCCCGGCCCTATTTCTACCAATTCGCCTATGCGCAAATTGCTACTCACGGAGGGGTGGGTTCACCTTATATCAGATCTGGGTCCCCAAAAACTCGAATAGCCTATGCATCCAAAAGGGTTTGGCACAGCGTTGAAATAAGATGAAATCCGTTTTGAGCTTAGTATGCATGCAGCCAGCTTAATTGTGTTTTCATCGTACGCCAAGCCAAAGCTTTAGACACGCCAAAACCAGGCCGTGCATAAGCAAAAATTGCATCGTTTAGACATGGTTTCGTCGGAAACGGTGGTTTTAATGCTAAGACGTTCTGACTATTCTTTTACTCAATTCACCGATGTGGAGCAGATATGGCCAGAAGATCAACAAGCGGTGGCGCAAGGGCGAGGCAAGGCAGTGAGGTGGCGCTCAGTTCGGCGCCAGCCAGCCCCTATCTCAAACGCAGCTTAGCGTTCTTTGATCCATTGGATGCCGCCACCATGGCGAAGCTGGAAGCGCAAGTGGACTGGTTGATGCAAGACATCGGCATCGCCTTTCGCGATGACCCCAAAGCGTTGGAAATTTGGCGCAAAGCTGGCGCGCGGATTGAGGACGATATTGTACGCATGGAGGCAGCCCAGATACGGCAGCTGTGCAAAACCGCCCCAAAAGAGTTCACTCAAATTGCCCGCAATCGGTCCCGTGATGTGGTGATTGGGGGGCAAAACCAAGTCTTCGCCCCTATCTACGGCGCGCCCTTCGTTCGGGATCTTAAAAACGGCCGGCGCTACGGCGATATTGCCAGTCTCGAGCAGCTGATCAAGCTCACCTATATGCATCCCAATCTGCACCACGGTGGTTTGGTGATCTGTGAGCCTTGCGATGTGCCGGTGAGTAAACGCCATTTGGATATGTTGTTTTTGCACATGACCTGCTCCGATAAACCGCACCTTGGCGCAATCACTGAGCAAAGCCGGGCACAAGACAGTGTGGATATGGCTGAGATCGTGTTTGGCCGCGATGTGATGGACAGCAATTGCGTGATCATGGGCAACGTCAACACGAACTCCCCATTGCTGGTTGATAAGGTGGTGACACAAGCCATCGAGATCTATTGCAGCCGTGGGCAAGGGATTGTCGTGGTACCGTTCATTCTTTCAGGGGCCATGGGCCCGGTGAGCACTGCGGCCTCCGTGACCCAAGCTATGGCCGAGGCTTTGATGTGCTGTGCCTATTCGCAATTGGTGCGTCCCGGCGCGGCCTTTGTCTTAGGGAACTTTCTCAGCTCCATGAGCCTGAAATCAGGCGCGCCTACATTTGGCATGCCAGAGCCGATCATGTCGAACTATGCCATTGGCCAAATGTCGCGCGCGGCGGGTTTGCCGCTGCGCTGTGGTGGCTCTTTGACCGCGAGCAAAATCGAAGACGCGCAAGCCGCATATGAAAGTGCCGATTCCATGCATTCAACCATGTTGGCGGGGGCAAATTTTGTGCTGCATGCAGCAGGTTGGATGGAAGGCGGTCTATGCACCGGGTTTGAAAAGCTGGTGATGGATGCGGATCGTTTGGGCGGATATCAAAAACTTGGTGCAGGTCTGGACATAACAGATGAAGCCATGGCGCGCGATGCCTATCATGAGGTTGAGCCTGCGGGACATTTTCTGGGCTCTGCACATACGATGCGCAATTATCAAACGGCCTTCTATGAGCCGGTTCTGAGCAACAGTGAAAACGTCGAAAGCTGGGAAGATGACGGAGAAAAAGACATGCGCCAACGCGCCTATGAGCGCTGGACTGGGATGCTCCAGGCCTATGAACCGCCGCCCATGGACGCCTCTGTCCGTGAAGAGCTGCAAGCCTATGTGGATCGCCGCAAGGCTGAAATCCCCGATGCTTGGTACTAGCAAGTCACTATGATAATCTTGCGCCCACCCTTCAATAAGATGGAAATGCAATATGCCTGAAGTTCAAAAAATCGAAAATGGCGGCGGCGCAAAGCAGCTGCCGAGCCATGCCAAAGTGGTCATCATCGGTGGTGGTGTTGTGGGCTGTTCAATCTTATTTCACTTGGCCAAATTTGGATGGAAAGATGCGGTTTTGCTGGAACGTGATGAATTAACATCGGGCTCGAGCTGGCACGCGGCGGGACAAATTCATACAATTTCAAGTGATCCGAATATCAGCCGTCTGCAGGGCTATACCATTGACCTTTACAAAGAGATTGAGGAGCTGTCGGGGCATTCGGTTGGTCTGCATATGACGGGAGGCTTTTATCTTGCGTCCAATAAAACATGGTACGATTACCTAAAACGCGAACGCTCTAAGGCGCGCTACATGGGGCTCAGCCAAGAGTTTATCAGCCCGCAAGAAGTGGCTGAACGCCATCCATTGATTGATCCCAAATATTATCTGGCCGCCCTTTGGGACGAGCAAGACGGGGATCTCGACCCTTCTGGGGCCACCTATGCCTTTGCGAAGGCCGCTCGGGTGCATGGGGCGCAGTATTTCACCCATACACCGGCCACAAAAACCACTCAAAGGGCTGACGGCAGCTGGGATGTGCAAACCCCTCGCGGCATGATCAACGCCGAACATATCGTCAATTGCGGCGGTCTGTGGGCGCGTGAAGTGGGCAAGATGCAGGGGCTTAATATCCCGGTGCAGCCGATGGAACATCACTATTTGCTAACTGAAAAAATTCAGGCAGTGGCAGATGCGCCCAACCGTCTGCCATGTGGCATTGATTATGAGGCCAATATCTATTTCCGCCAAGAGCGCGATGGGCTATTGTTGGGCACCTATGAACAACGTGGCACGCCTTGGAAGGTGGGCGGTACGCCTTGGGACTTTGGCCATGAACTTCTGCAACCCAATCTTGAGCAAATTGCAGATCGCTTAGAATTTGCGTTTGACCGGATCCCTGTGCTGGCGGAGGTGGGCATTCGCCAAGCGATCAACGGGCCATTCACCTTTGGTCCCGATGGCAATCCGATGATCGGCCCGGTGCCGGGAATGAAAAACTATTGGTGCGCGGTGGGGGTGATGGCAGGATTTTGTCAGGGTGGTGGCGTCGGGCTGACCATGGCCGAGTGGATGATTGACGGTGAGCCATCGATTGATGTTTGGGCCATGGATGTGGCCCGCTTCGGTGATTGGGCGACGCCGGATTGGGGCATGGTCAAATCTACTGAGAATTACGAGCGCAGATTTGTGATGACCTTCCCTAATGAGACCCTGCCCAAAGGTCGCTTGCAAAAAACCACAAGCCTTTATGATCACCTCCTGGCCAAAGGCGCGCGGATGGGCCAGAGCTTTGGGTTGGAGCATGCATTATGGTTTGCTGATGGGCCTGAGGATGCGCATGAAGAGCCAAGCTTTCAGCGCAACCGCAGCCATGATTATGTGGCTCGCGAAGTGGCGGCTGTGCGCAATCATGTGGGGGTGATCGAAGTTGCCAACTTTGCCAAGCATGAGTTCAAAGGACCTGGTGCACGAGCCTATTTGGACAGCATGTTGGCGGGCTTTGTGCCCAAACCAGGACGTGTGACCTTGACCCCGATGTTGACAGAAAAGGGAAAATTATACGGGGATCTGACAGTGGCTTGCTACGCTGAGGACCATTTCATGCTGTTCGGATCTGGCACCATGCAAGAGGCGCATCGGCGGTGGTTTGAGCGCGCTCTGCCTGTGGATGTGATCTATCAAAACGTCAGTGATGCTTGGCATGGCTTGGCCCTGTCTGGCCCAAAATCCCGCGCCCTTTTGGCAGAACTGACCCGCGATGATATGAGCGGCGAGGCGTTCAAATTTCGCGACACCAAAATGACCTATGTGGGCGGCGTCCCTGTGATCCTAACTCGGATTAGTTTTTCTGGCGAGCTGGGCTATGAACTCTATTGCCAACCGCAATACCTGCGGCGACTAGCCGAGGCCGTCGAGGCGGCAGGGGCCGACAAAGACTTGGCATGGTACGGTGCGCGGGCCTTGATGTCGATGCGGTTGGAAAAAGGGTGGGGCGCTTGGGGCTTGGATTTCCGCCCTGACTTCATGGCGGCAGAAGCTGGATTGGATATTTTTATAAATTGGAACAAAGACTTCATTGGTAAAGATGCGGCGAAAAATGGGCAAAGCCCGACGCGCAGGTTGGTGACGTTGAGCATTGATGTGGATGGTATTGATGTCTCAAATGACGAGGCTATTCTCCATGAGGGTGCGGCGGTGGGCTATATCTCATCTGGGGGCTACGCGCATCATGTGTGCCGCTCCATGGCCATGGGATATGTGCCGGCCGATCTGGCCAGTGGGGGGCAAAAGCTCGAGGTTGAAATCTTGGGTGAGATGTATCGTGCTGAGGTGCAGGCTGTGCCGCTCTATGATCCTGATGGGCTCAAAATGCGGGGGTAAATGATCAGGCCCGCGCTGCGATGTGGGCCTGTCTGATCTGTGTTTGAATCTATTCGCTTTTGGGGGGGGCGCCGCCCAAAAACAGATTGCCGTTTTGATAATCGCAAGGCGCTTCTTGCATCTGCAAATGCAGATGTTGCCCATCATCGGCATAGGGATGGGCGCGGGCTAACTCTTCGTCAAAATCGATCCCAAGCCCCGGCGCGGTGGGGGCTGAAATAAAGCCGTTTTTAACTTGGATAGAGCTTTTGATCAAAGCATCGTGAAACGGGGTCTCAATAGTTTCCGCGATCAAAGTATTGGGAATGGATACCGATAGATGGATGTTGGCGGCCCATTCGACTGGGCCAGCATAGAGATGTGGCGCCATTTGGGCGTTGTATACTTCGGCGATGGCCGCAATTTTTTTGGTTTCCCAAATGCCACCAGAGCGACCAAGGGCCGGTTGTAAAATAGAGGCTGCCCCTTGGCGTAAAACTTCGGCAAATTCGGCCTTGGTGGTCAAACGCTCTCCGGTGGCAATCGGTGTGGTCACAGCGCGCGCCACTTTGGCCATCTCAGCAATATTGTCCGGTGGAACAGGTTCTTCAAACCACAGCGGTGAGAAGGGCTCTAATGCTGTGCCTAAGCGAATGGCGCCAGCGGTTGAAAACTGCCCATGGGTGCCAAACAATAAATCCGCCTTATCGCCGACGGCGTCACGAATCGCCGCGCAGAACTTCACCGATTGTGCAATGTCTGACATAGCCGGCATATGGCCGCCGCGCAGGGTGTAGGGTCCAGCGGGATCGAATTTTACCGCTGTGTAGCCTTTGGCCACAGCGGCCGCGGCAGCTTCAGCGGTTTGATCCGCATTGCCCCAAAATGTGTTCACGTCATGATGCGCGAGCGGATAGAGATAGGAATAAGCCCGAATGCGGTCATTCATCTTGCCGCCCAACAGCGCCCAAACCGGCCGGTCACGGTCTTTCCCGAGAATATCCCAGCAGGCGATTTCCAAACCTGAAAATGCCCCCATGACGGTTAGGTCCGGCCGTTGCGTAAAGCCGCTGGAATAGGCGCGACGGAACATCAGCTCGATGTCTTCGGGGCTTTGGCTCTGCATATGACGCTCAAACACATCATGAATCACATGGGTCATTGTGGTGGGGCCAAGGCTGCTGGCGTAGCATTCTCCAATGCCAGTGATGCCGGTGTCGGTGGTGACTTTGACAAAAATCCAATAGCGCCCCCCCCAGCCTGGAGCTGGCGGTGCTGTGACGATGACTTCTAGGTCTTGCAGCTTCATGGCGGCCTTTCAGAATGTGAAGTGTGATCCGCCATACTTGCGGATCTTAGGAGTTTCTGCCGCTGGCGCGGCGGATGCTTGTGGCGCGAGTATTTGTGCCAGTCGAAGGCGGGATTACTTAAACAGGATCACATTTCGTTTTGCAGATCCAGTTTTTGTGTCAGCAATGGCCGCGTTGATTTGATCCAAGGACCAATGGGCCGATATCAATTCATCGAGTTTAAGGCGGCCTTGGCGATAGAGGTCAACGATCCAAGGGATATCACGTTGGATCACTACATCCCCCATTTTGGAACCGATCATGCTTTGAGAGGCGGCGGCAAAGTTGCCGGCCTCATAGGAGGAGGCGGCACCAGTGGCTGGCATGCCGACCATGACTATTTTACCGCCTGTGGCCAAGTAGTTTGGCGCTGTGGTATAGACGCCAGATGCTCCTACGGTGACAAAAACCGCATCCGCGCCGCGACCGAGGGCTGCTTTGGCATCCTCCCAAGGGGTGGCATTGCTGGCCAAGACTCCATGTGTGGCGCCGAATTCCATTGCGATGTCGAGTTTTTCAGGCAGCATATCGACGGCCACAATCCTACGGGCGCCAGCGATGCGGGCGCCTTGGATGGCGTTGAGACCAACACCGCCGGCGCCGATGATCACCGCGTCTTGACCAGGCCGCATTTGCGCGGCATTGACCACGGCCCCCACGCCCGTGATCACCCCGCAGGCAATCAAAGATGCGACGTCCATGGGGATATCCTCGGCGATTTTCACCACTTGGGTTTGGGCCACAACGACGCGTTCAGCGAAGGCGCCACTGGCCATGGCTTGGTGTAATTTGCTACCGTCGAGCATTTTGAGTGGGCCGTGGTCGCCATCATAGGGCGTTTCGCAGCTGGTCGGCCTGCCAGTGTAGCAGGACGGGCAGGTACCGCATGATCTGATCAATGTGACGACCACAGGATCGCCCTGGCTGAGCCCTGTGACGCCCGCACCGGTGGCGGTGATGCGGCCTGCGGCTTCGTGACCGTAGACTGCAGGTAATGAGCCGCCCCAACCACCGTCAAGGTAGGTGATGTCTGAATGACAGATGGCGCAGGCCTCAAGCGTGACCTCGACTTCACCAGGCTTAGGTGCGGCCAGATGCACGTCTTGAACTTTTAAGGGCTGTCCGAAAGCATGGGCAACGGCTGCTTTTATGATCGGCATGATTGAAATCCAATGAGAAATACACTCACAGGCTACGGATTGCATGGAAAGGTGCAAGGGAGTTTGCGACATTTAACGGACAGTTTTGGTCGCCCCAATGCTGCCCTTAGGGCGAGTCACAAACAAAGTGAGAGTGAGGCCAACGATGGCAGCGGCGAGTAAGAACGGGGCGCCGGGCAAGAATATTGGGCCATCTGGTCGGGTGCTGGCATAGAAAACGTAAGTAAGAACCAAAGGTGCAAAAATAACCGCAAGTGATTGGGTCGAGGAGACGATGCCTTGAATCTCACCTTGTTGGTTGGCTTCGGCCTTATTGGCGAAGATGCCGCGCATGGCGGGGATCACTACCGAACCAAGGGCGGAAATGGGGGCTAACAACAATGCCCAAAAGCCTGAAGTCAGAAACCCGAGCACCACGAAAATCCCGATACTGAATATAAAGCCAAGAACAATTGTGCGCCGCTCGCCGAGCCAAGGTAAAATACGCCGAATTAAAATGCCCTCAACTACGGCAACCGAGATGCCAAAGGAGGCGAGAGACACGCCGAGCATGCCCGAATCCCAGCCGAATTGCGCTTTGGCATAATAGACCCAAACGGCTGGATAGACATAAAACGCAAATTCATAGAGGAAAAATACCAGCAAGAACCGAGATAGGCCCGGGATAAGGCGGATTTGTGTCAGCGCCCCCAATGGATTGGCGCGCTTGATGTCAAATGGGCGGCGTGTTTGGTCGGTGACGGTTTCAGGCAGGACGAAATAGCCCAGAATCAAGTTCAATGTGGCCAGAGCCGCTGCTGCAAAGAAGGGCACGCGCAGGCCAACTTCTCCCAAAAGCCCCCCCATGAGCGGGCCAAGGACAAAACCCACCCCAAAGGTTGCACCTAGAATGCCAAAGTTGGCGGACCGGTTTTCTGGAGTTGAGATGTCGGAGATGAAGGCGGCGGCCGTTGCCTGAGTTGCCGCAGCGATGCCGCCGATGATCCGGGTGATCACCAACAACCATATGGAATGCGCCAGCCCCATCACGATAAAATCCACGGCGATGATCACCAAGGAGACCAAAAGAACAGGTCTGCGGCCAAAGCGATCACTGAGCGACCCTATGGTGGGGCCAAAGATGAATTGCATCACCGCAAAAACCGTAGCCAAAATCCCGCCCCAAATGGCCGCATTGCCCAGATCTCCGCCTTCGATCTGCTGTAAAAGATCTGGCATCACTGGAATAATGAGGCCAATCCCCATCGCATCAATGGTTAAGGTGATGATGATGAAGGTAAAGGCCAGACGCTTGTTCATATAGAGATCCTTGGGGCGCTAAATGTGACCGGTTGCGCGTATAAAGTCACTCAGGAGATGGGCAAATTCCGCCGGTTGCTCCACGCAGGGCAGGTGGCCCGCGCCGCGGATGATGTGAAAGCTGCTACCGGGGATCAAATCCAGGGTTTCGCGAACCAAATCTGGCGGGGTGGAGCTGTCGTGATCTCCGGCAATGCCCATTACGGGAAGGCGCAGTGCAGATGTTGTGGTCATAAAATCAGTGCCAGAGATGGCATGGGCACAGCCAATATAGCCGTCTGGTCGCGTAGCGCACAGCATGTTTTGCCACGGCGACATCGCCGCGGTACTGTACATTTGGGGACTGAACCAGCGGCTCATCGTGGCTACGCTGACTGGGCCAATGCCCTCTGCGCGGATGCTGTCGATACGGTCTTGCCAAATGGCGGGGGTGGCAATTTTGGCGGCGGTATTCGATAAGACCATTGCTCGGATCAGATCCAGCCGCTTCGTGGCCAATCCCTGCGCTATCATGCCGCCAATCGATAGGCCAACAAACAGGCTGTTGCGCACCTCTAAATGATCCAGAAGGGCTTCAATATCGGAAATCAAAGCCCCCATGGAATAGGGCGCATCCGGGCAATCGGTCAGTCCATGGCCACGCATATCATAGCGAATGATCCTAAGGCCCTGTGGCAGAAGGGGCATGATTTGATCCCAGAGCCGCATGTCTGTGCCCAGCGAGTTTGAAAAGACCAGCGGGGCGCCATTGGGATCACCGTCTTCGCGGTAATGAATGTGCATACCATTTTTCTCAAATACCTGCATTGCTCTTCCCCTTTGATCCAGTGTCGCTATCGTTGTTTCAAACTTATGGAGGATTCTATGGCTATCACAACCTGTGTCTTTGATGCTTATGGCACTTTATTTGATGTGGCTGCGGCCGCACGCAAGGCCGCCGCACGTCCTGATAACTTTGAGATTTCTAAAAATTGGGCCAAATTGGCTAATGATTGGCGGCTGAAGCAGCTGCAATACTCTTGGCTGCGCGTCATAACAGATGCGCATACCGACTTCTGGGAGGTCACGCAGAACGGACTAGATTGGGCCATGGAGGCCAATGGTGTGAGTGACACAAGGCTGCGTGCTGAGCTTTTGGAGCTGTACTGGAACCTAGAGGCCTATCCTGAAGTGCCAAAAATGCTGGCTGATTTGAAAGATGCAGGATTGCAAACTGCGATCCTGTCGAATGGCTCGCCTGATATGTTGGAGGGGGCCGTGTCCTCGGCCGGTGTAGGCGATCACTTGGATGCCGTTTTATCGGTGGAATCTGTTGGTATTTTCAAGCCTGACCGCAGGATTTATGACTTGGTGGGTGGGCATTTCAACTGTGCGGCCGATGAGGTGTTGTTCGTGTCCTCCAACGGTTGGGATGCTGCTGCCGCTTCAGGATATGGGTTCACAACCGCGTGGGTTAACCGGAGCGGGGAGCCGATGGATCGGCTGCCGTGGACGCCGCAACATCAACTGACCAATTTGGTCGACATTCCAGTTTTGGCGAGAGCTTAAAAGATGAATATTGCGATGATACGGGCGGCAGCTTTGCGGCTTGAGGGGCATGTGCGCCGCACGCCATTGCTGAACTCGTCCTTTGTTGATGAGATTTCTGGCCGCCGGCTGTGGATGAAAGCAGAGGCCCTGCAACATACCGGATCGTTCAAATTTCGGGGTGGTTGGTCGGCAGTGTCGGCTTTATCATCGCAGGCCCAAAAAGCGGGTGTGATTGCCTTTTCATCTGGCAACCATGCTCAAGGCGTGGCCCTTGCAGCTCGGATGCATGGGGCATCAGCGGTGATCATCATGCCGTCGAATGCGCCGAAGTCGAAAGTGGAAAACACCCGCGCTTTAGGGGCTGAGGTGATTTTGTATGACAGAGACACAGAGGACCGCCAAGAGATTGGGCGCAGCTTGTCACAGGCGCGTGGCTTAACTTTGATCCAACCCTATGACGAACCTGAAGTAATCGCAGGTCAAGGCACGTGTGGGTTGGAAATTGCCGCACAGGCCGCTGCTGTTGGCATCACTGAGGCGGATGTTTTGGTCTGTTGCGGTGGGGGTGGGCTGACATCTGGTGTCGCTTTGGCACTCGAGGCGGAGGCGCCCAACATGTGGGTACGCCCTGTTGAGCCAGTCGACTTTGATGATGTGACCCGATCACTGGCCACGGGCATGGCCCAAACCAATGCCAGGCTTGGGGGCAGTATTTGTGACGCGATTGTCACGCCAACCCCGGGTGCTTTGACGTTTCCTATCATGCAGCGTCTTTGCGGCGCGGGCATTGTAGTGCCAGAAGAAGACTGCCTGCGCGCAATGTCGGTGGCTTTTGCCCGTTTTAAGATCGTGCTTGAGCCTGGCGGCGCCATAGGTTTAGCGGCAGCTTTGTATCATGGGGATCAAGTATCGGGGAAGGATGTGATTTGCATCGCCTCGGGGGGCAATGTCGATGCAGAGATGTTCGCGCGTGCTCTTGCGGAATATCCCTGCACCTAAAGTCGTTTTCTGTCGGAGGTCTTAGAAGTTTTCCGGTTGTGGAAGCCCCAAAATATGCATACCCCCATCTACCATGATGGTTTCGCCCGTTGTGCATTCGCCGTAATCAGAGGCCAGATACACCGCTGTGCCACCGATAGAGGCTTTGGTCGCATTGGCGCGCAAAGGCGCGTTGGCTTCGGTAAAGCGGAATGTTTTGCGCGCCCCGCCAATTGCCGCACCGGAGAGGGTTTTCATTGGTCCCGGTGATATTGCATTTACCCGGATTTTCTGAGGCCCCAAATCATTAGCCAGATAGATCACTGCGGATTCCAAAGCAGCTTTGGCAACGCCCATAACGTTATACCAAGGTGTCGCTTTGTGGCTGCCTTGATATGTCAGGGTGATCAATGTTCCGCCGCCTTTCATCAAAGGTTCGGCTTTTTTGGCCATGTCGATGAAGGAATAAGCCGAAATTTCCAGTGAATTCTTGAAGTTTTCTCGGCTGGTGTTGATGAAGCGTCCTGTCAGCTCATTCTTGTCGGAATAGGCAATTGCGTGAAC
Source organism: uncultured Planktomarina sp. (assembly GCA_905182455.1). Taxonomy (GTDB): domain Bacteria; phylum Pseudomonadota; class Alphaproteobacteria; order Rhodobacterales; family Rhodobacteraceae; genus Planktomarina; species Planktomarina forsetii. The sequence goes on along the minus strand of CAJJBJ010000002.1, from coordinate 751,885 downwards.
CGCAAAATCAATGCTGCCCCATTGTTCGGCCAATGTGTCAAACGCCGCTTGGGTACTGGCGTCATCTTGAACGTTGTAATCCAGGACCAAATCCACACCCAGCTCAGCGGCCAGAGGTTTTACCTTTTCGCCGAAAACATCCATTTGAACACCGAAGGCCAACTCAGCGCCCTCAGCTTTCATAGCTTCCGCAATGCCCCAAGCGATAGACCGGTTGTTGGCGATCCCTGTGATCAAACCGCGTTTGCCTTTGAGAAGTTCTGCCATGATTTTATCCGTTAAATTTGCTCAAGATCAATGTTGCATTGGTTCCGCCGAAGCCGAAACTGTTGGACAGGATGGTGTCCAGCTCAACATTGTCTTGTCGTGTTGTGACAATTTCCGCGGCATCCAGTGCGGGATCGAGGTCTTGGACGTTGGCTGACGCCGAAATGAAGCTTTGTTGCATCATCGACAGCGAATAAATCGCTTCATGTACGGATGTTGCGCCCAATGAGTGCCCGGTCAACGACTTAGTTGACGAGATCGGTGGAGTTTCACCGCGGCCAAAGATATTGCGAATGGCTTGCACCTCGGTCACATCGCCTGCAGGGGTCGAGGTGCCGTGAGCGTTGATATAGTTGATCTTGCGATCTGGATCGAGCATTGCAATCGCTTGACGCATCGAACGTTCGCCGCCCTCACCAGAGGGGGCCACCATATCTGCGCCATCGGAGGTTGCACCATAGCCGGTAAGCTCGGCATAGATTTTGGCACCACGGGCTTTTGCATGCTCCAGCTCTTCGATAACCAAAACACCGCCGCCGCCGGCAATTACAAAGCCATCGCGATTGGCATCATATGGCCGTGACGCTGTTTCTGGTGTGTCGTTGTATTTGGACGACATCGCATTCATCGCGTCAAACAAGCACGACAGGGACCAATGTACTTCTTCGCCACCACCGGCGAAGACGACATCTTGCTTGCCTAATTGGATTTGCTCCATGGCGTTGCCGATGCAATGTGCAGAGGTCGCACAGGCAGAGGTGATCGAGTAGTTCACTCCTTTAATTTTGAACGGCGTGGCAAGAGTTGCGGAATGTGCCGAGCTCATGCAGCGTGTGACCATGAAAGGGCCCATGCGTTTTGGTCCGCCACGATTTTTAACAACGTCGAAAGCTATATGGAAATTCGCAGTGGATGGACCACCGGATCCCATGATCAACCCTGTGCGCACATTGGACACTTCGTCTGGTTCAAGGCCCGAATCGGCCACGGCCTGCTGCATCGCTAAATAGTTATAGCCAGCGCCGACACCCATAAAACGCATGTGGCGCTTGTCGATGTGATCGGCGGGATTTATATTTGGAATGCCCGCAACTCGGCTCCGAAACCCGTTTTCGGCATATTCTGGTTCAAACGATATCCCTGAGCGGCCGGCTTTCAGCGCATCGGTGACTTCTTCGAAATTATTTCCTATAGGTGAGATGATACCCAAACCTGTTATGACTACGCGGCGCATGTGGCCCCCTCAGTTTAATCGGTGAACAAGCCAACTTTCATGTTGGCGGTTGTGTAAATTTCTTTGCCATCAGCAAACATGCGGCCATCGGCCATGCCCAGTTTTAATTTGCGGTTGATAACGCGCGTGAAGTCAACATTATAGGTAATCATCTTAACCGCAGGTGTCACCATATCCGTAAATTTGACTTCGCCCACACCCAAAGCGCGTCCGCGCCCAGGCATGCCGCGCCAGCCCAAATTGAATCCGGTCAATTGCCACAGAGCATCTAAGCCCAAGCAGCCTGGCATGACCGGGTCTCCGGGGAAATGACATTTGAAAAACCACAGCTCAGGATTGATGTCGAACTCAGCAATCACATGACCCTTGCCATGCAAGCCGCCATCTTCGCTTATCTCAGTTACGCGGTCCATCATCAGCATGGGAGGTTCGGGCAATTGAGCATTGCCTTGGCCGAACAGCTCGCCGCGGGCACATTTCAAAAGACCTTCTTTGTCGAATGAGGTCGGGAAATCTGAAGGCATGTCGGGCTCCTACGTTTATTAAATTATACTGCTAAGTGCTCTATATACTTCTCAGGTTATGAGGCAAGGGCAGCATAACTTAGATATTCTTTAAAGCCTGCCGCTAATTTACACGATTTGCCATTGAAAATTGCCTACAAGGCGTCATATTGCTCTTATGGACCAAAATAATATGCATAGTCACCCTGTTCAAACTGTTGATCAATGGTTATTCAAGGGCGGATTGCGCCCCACGAGGCAGCGCGTGATTTTGGCGCAGCGTCTTATTGGGGACGGTCAAAACCGCCATGTTACGGCTGAAAGCCTGTTTGCAGCGAGCAATGATCGTGATGATAAAGTGTCTCTGGCTACGGTCTATAACACTCTGCGGGCCTTTTGCGATGCTGGTCTCATGCGTGAAATCACCGTGGATGGGGCTAAAAGCTATTTCGACACCAATATGACGGATCACCCACATTTTTATTGGGAAGATACCGCTGAGCTGGTGGATGCTCCGGCCGATCAGTTGAAAATCAGCGTTTTGCCCGATGCGCCGGAGGGTGCGGAAATCGCCAAAGTTGATGTTGTGATCCGCCTGCGGCGCAAGTCCTAAAACCCAAGTTCTAAAGCCATTGACCGGGTTCCATAAACCCTAAGTCCATCAGCTGTTGTGAATGCCACTCAAATTTTGTTGACCCGGGATTGCCATTGAGGGCCTTGGCTGCGCGAAACGAGCACACTGATGCGGTGATGTTATGATGCCATTGGCTTGAGTGCTTGTTATATTCCGGATCATTGGTTGTAAAAATTGACCTAAACTCTAACCGGGCTTGGACTTGAACAAGGCCACCCGATCAATTCGGCGCTTGGCTGTCAGAATCATGGTGGGCTTCTGCATAATATTTGCTGGGGTCAAAATAAGTACTGGCCAGATCGACGCCACTGGGGCTTGACCCAAGATTTCCAGCATAAAGATCCAGCACAGGGTCATGATCGTGGCGCGGCGTTCTTCGGTGTTAAAGCTGATTATTTTTCCGACGCTGCGGGTTTCGCAAAATGGGTAGAAAAGATTTTACGCTTGCACCCCATATACAGTCATTGCGCTGGCAATGCCTTGATGATGGTATTCACAGCTTGGCTGATATCGCCGGAGGCTGGGAAGTCATGGGTCACCTCCGCCATATTTTCTGGAGTTGGATCACGCATTGAGGTGCCTAAATTACCCAATACCACCACATATTTTAACTCGAGATTCATATAATGGGCCACCTCCACATCATCTTGGGTAAATAAGAAGGCAAACGGGCTAAGGTGGTATTTGGATTAGGCCCATGCCAAATAACTATTAAGTTACTGAAACTTTATAAAAATACCTTTTTAAACACTGAGGCAGAATTTTTTCCAAATCGACACGCATTGCAAGGGGCGATTTCACACGGTATCAGCGCGGCAATCAAGAATTTTCCAAAAAGGACATAGCAATGGCCGACGCGAAAAAGCTGTTCATCAAAACATACGGGTGTCAGATGAATGTCTATGACAGTGAGCGTATGGCGGAAACGCTTTGGGCGCAGGGCTATGTTCATACGGATACGGCCGATGACGCAGATATGATTTTGCTCAACACCTGCCATATTCGCGAAAAAGCTGCAGAGAAGATTTATTCTGAACTTGGAAAATTCAAAGGCTTGAAGGCAGCCAACCCCAATCTTAAAATCGGCGTGGCAGGATGTGTCGCACAGGCAGAAGGGGCAGAAATCATCCGCCGTCAGCCCTTGGTAGATCTGGTCGTTGGGCCGCAATCTTACCATAAGTTGCCCCAGATGGAGGCCAGCGTGCAGAGTGGCAAGCGCGCGCTCGACACGGATTTTCCTGAAGAAGACAAATTTGACCATCTGGCCAAACGTCCCAAAGCCAAACGTGGCCCAACGGCTTTTTTGACCGTGCAAGAGGGTTGTGACAAGTTTTGCGCCTTCTGTGTGGTGCCATACACGCGCGGTGCGGAAGTCAGTCGTCCAGCTGACCGGGTGTTTTCAGAGGCGGTAGATCTTGTGGAACGTGGCGTGCGCGAAATCACGCTCTTGGGCCAGAATGTGAATGCCTATCATGGGCATCCCGGCGGACTAGCTGGGTTGATTTGGCAATTGTCAGAGATCCTGGATTTGGAGCGAATTCGCTTCACTACCAGCCATCCCAACGATATGGATGACGCATTGATAGAGGCCCATGGCACATGTGATAAGCTGATGCCTTATCTGCATCTGCCGGTACAATCCGGCAGTGACCGGATATTGAAGGCCATGAACCGCAAACACACCCGCGACAGCTATTTCAACTTGGTAGACCGCATTCGTAAGGCTCGACCTGATCTTCTTTTGTCAGGTGATTTCATCGTAGGGTTTCCCGGTGAAACCGATCAAGATTTTTCCGATACCTTGGATTTGGTGCGTCATGTGGGCTATGGGCAGGCCTATTCGTTCAAATATTCCGCCCGCCCAGGCACGCCTGCCGCTGAAAAAGATAGTGTTGATCCAGCCGTCGCTTCGGCGCGGCTGCAAGAGCTTCAAGCCCTGCTGACCGAGCAACAATATGCCGCCCAAGCCGCTATGGTGGGCCGAGAGGTTAAGGTGTTGTTCGAGAAAAAAGGGCGTCGGGAGGGGCAATTGATCGGCAAGTCTGAATATCTCCATGCCGTACATGCCGTGGCGCCGGATCACATGGTGGGCAAGGTTGTGCGCGTGCGGATCATCAATGACATGACCAATTCCCTGACAGGTGAACTTGTGGTGTGATTTTATCCCGTTGCGGCATTTTATAAAGGGCTGCTTGCACTCATTTTTAATTAATTTAGAGCAAGCTTACACAAACTGGGTTTTTTTGTTTGTACCTGCCGATACTCTTGCTACATTCAGGTAACAGACAGCGACTCCACACTGGCAGTAATTAGGGGACATCCTTGGCAGACGACGCCGTAACACCTACCGCCGCTCATAACGAAACCCGTATTGAATTTCCCGACAACCGTTTATTGGCGGAACTTTGTGGCGAATTTGATCGTAATCTCACCACCATTGAAACGGATCAATCTATGCAGATTGTGCGCCGAGGCAATCAGTTGCTTTTGGTGGGGGATGCGGATGCCTGCGCGCGGGCGGCGTCAATTTTGCAATCCTTATACACACGACTGGAACAGGGTAGGCACGTACAAGCGGCAGATGTGACCGCTGAACTGCGCATGAATGTGGTGGGCGGAGATGCGCTGAAGGCCGATAAACAGATGGAAATGTTCCGGGGCGGCCCTGTCGAGATCAAAACTCGCAAAAAGCTGGTCGAGCCGCGCACAGAGGCACAAAAATCTTATGTGCAATCTTTGTTCAAAACCGAGCTGTCTTTTGGAATTGGTCCAGCAGGCACGGGTAAAACCTATTTGGCGGTGGCTGTTGGCGTGTCGATGTTCATCACCGGGCGGGTGGATAAGATTATTTTGTCGCGACCTGCGGTTGAAGCCGGCGAGCGTTTGGGCTTTTTGCCAGGTGACATGAAGGAGAAAATTGATCCCTACATGCAGCCGCTTTACGATGCTTTGAATGATTTTTTGCCTGCCAAGCAGATGGCCAAGCTGATGGAAGACAAGGCGATTGAGATCGCGCCACTGGCCTTTATGCGCGGCCGCACCTTGGCAAATGCCTTCGTAGTACTCGATGAGGCGCAAAATGCAACATCCATGCAGATGAAGATGTTTTTGACACGGTTGGGCGAAGGCAGCCGCATGGTGATCACTGGGGACCGTACGCAGATCGATTTGCCGCGTGGGGTGCAATCTGGCCTGGCGGATGCAGAGCGCTTGCTCAAAGATATCCCAAAAATCAGCTTCAACTATTTCACCTCCAAAGATGTGGTGCGCCATCCTCTGGTGGCGGCAATTATTGACGCCTATGATGCGGATACTCAATGAACCTCAGCTTTGAGTTTGTGATTGAAGACACCCGATGGGACGCGCAAAACCTTGCGGAGATTGGGGCACGGGTGGGCACTTCTTTGTCGGAGCATTTAACATTTCCGGAGGATGCCAGCGCCGTTGTTATGGCCTGTGATGATGCCGTGATTACGCTGCTCAACAAGGATTTTCGCGGCAAGCCGCAACCGACGAATGTGCTGTCTTGGCCCTCTGCTGATCTCGCCAGTGATGTGGCCGGGCAGGTCCCGAACTTCGCCCTTAATCCAGAGCTTGGCGATATTGCATTATCATTTGAGACCTGTATAGGCGAGGCGGAGGCGGCTGGCCTTGCAATTTCAGACCACGTGAGCCATCTTTTGATACATGCGACGTTGCATCTCCTTGGTTATGACCACATAGAAGACACGGATGCGGAATTGATGGAACAAATCGAGATCGATGTCCTTGCCAAGCTTGGCATTTTCAATCCATATGACATAAATGATGAAACCCAGTGAACGGTGCTATGCCACATATAGATGATCAAAATGGCGACTCTGATGTGGCCGATGACCCGTCAAGTACGGGTTTAAAGGGGCTGGGCTTTTGGGGCCGGTTGAAATGGGCATTTTCAGGACAGATTCCGGATCCGGACGCATCGGCCTATATTGGGCCTCAGGGTGAAGAGATCACACCGGGCATTTGGAATTTGCGGCAGCTGCGCGTTGAAGATGTGATGGTGCCGAAGGCTGACATCAAATCTGTGCCAGTGACAATCACAAAAGAAGATCTTGTAAATGTGTTTCGTGACACGGGCTTGACCCGATTGCCGGTTTACAATGGCACCTTGGATACGCCGCTCGGATTTGCGCATTTGAAAGATATCGCACTTAAGCATGGGTTCAACGGCTCCGGTGGACGTTTGGCCCTGAAAACCATGTTGCGCCCCTTGCTGTTCGTGCCACCCTCGATGCCAATCGGTGTGCTGCTTACAAAGATGCAAGCGGACCGCATTCATATGGCTTTGGTGATTGATGAATATGGCGGAACGGATGGCTTGGTGACCATAGAAGATTTGATCGAGCAAGTGATCGGTGAAATCGAAGATGAACATGACCAAGACGAGGGCGCTTTTTGGCTGATTGAAAAGCCGGGGTGCTATCTAGCGCAGGCCAAAACCCCTTTGGATGAATTTCAGCAAGAAATTGGTCGAGATTTGACCGAAGTTGCAGAAGTCGACCCTGAAGAAGTGGATACGCTTGGCGGTTTGGTTTTCATGTTGCTGGGGCGCGTTCCCGCACGCGGGGAGGTGATCAACCATCCTGCGGGCGTTGAGTTTGAAATCGTCGATGCCGATCCGCGCCGTATCAAAAGGCTTCGGGCCCATGTTCGACACGCTGATACCGATTAATCTGTGGCACAAAGCACCGCGTTGGAAGCGGCTGCTGATGATTTTTGCGGCGGGGGGGCTGGCCGGATCGGGCCAAGCTCCCATCGACACGCCAGCTCTAACGCTTTTGGGTCTGGGCTTTGGGCTTTGGGCAATTCACCAATCCTCTGACACTTCTTATTTCTCCACTGGTTGGCTGTTAGGCAGTGGCTATTTTGCCGCGTCTCTGGCTTGGATCATGGAGCCGTTTTTGGTGAATTTGGAGGCGACCGGCTGGATGGCGCCTTTTGCGCTTGCTGCAATGGCCGGGGGCTTGGCGGTTTTCTGGGGGGCGGCTTCTGCTTTGGTTAAAGGCCGCGCACCGCTGTTGATCTGTCTCGCGCTCTTGGCAGCTGAAGTAGCCCGCTCCTATGTGTTTACCGGCTTTCCTTGGGGCTTGATTGGCTATGTGTGGATTGACACGCCGCTGTATCAACTGGCCGCCGTGATGGGTCCATATGGCATGACATTGCTGACGCTTGTCATGGCCTACGGGGTGGCACATGCGCGATTGGTTTATTCAGTGGCGCTCATCGCCTTTGCTTTTGTGTTCCAAATTGTTCCAAATATTGCTGCTGTGGAAACGTCACATGACGCAGCTATTGTTCGGCTCATTCATCCTAATGTGGAGCAGTCTGATAAATGGGATCCAGATAAAATGGAGAGTATTTATCAGCGCCACATGGCATTGACGCAGGCGGACCCGCCAGTGGATTTGATCGTGTGGTCGGAGACTTCAGTCTATTTGCCCATCGATATTGCCAAGAACGAAATTGCGGCTGTGGCACAAGACGCCTCGGTCATAGTTGGATATCAAAGCAGTCGCCCCGAAGGTTTTCATTTCAATAGCCTTGGGATCATTTCTCCTCAAGGAGAGTTGCAGGCTGAATACCACAAAAGCCGATTGGTGCCCTTTGGTGAATATTTGCCCTTTGCGCGGGTGGCTGGCTGGTTTGGGCTACAACGTGCGGGGTTTTCGTCTGGAGATGGGCCGAGTACGCTGAATATTGACGGCATTGGCCAGATCCAACCCTTAATTTGCTATGAGGGCGTTTTCCCGCAATTTGTTGGCCGTAGCGCGGTTCGGCCTGATCTTTTGGTTTTGATCACCAATGATGCATGGTTTGGCGCGGGGCAGGGGCCTGCGCAGCATTTCGCCCAAGCCCGCGCCCGTGCAATCGAGTTGGGCTTGCCCATGGTTAGGGTGGCAAATCGTGGTGTGAGCACGGTGATAGATCCACGTGGAGGATATGGTGCACACCTTGAGGGAGAGGACGCGGGTTTCGTTGACGTGCCGCTTCCCGCCAGCCTTCCGGCCCCATTTTTCGCTACATACCCTTGGGCCGCAACAGTATTTATGGCGCTATGCCTTTGTTTCGTGGCTTTTTGGCGCCGCCACTGGACATAAGTGTTGACGCTGAAGTATGAGGCTTCTACTCAGACTTATCTGCAACGGCTTCCTGACGCAGTTTACATTTCACTGGAGCATTCCCATGGCACGATCAAATTTTATTTTCACCTCAGAATCCGTTTCTGAAGGTCATCCTGATAAGCTCTGCGACCGTATATCTGACGCCGTCTTGGATACCTTTTTAGCCGAGGAACCCGAAGCGCGGGTCGCGGCAGAGACCTTTGCCACCACCAACCGCGTTATTATCGGCGGTGAAGTTGGACTAACAGACCAAGCTAAACTCTCGCAATATATGGGCCAGATTGAGAAAATCGTCCGTGATTGCATAAAAGACATTGGCTACGAGCAAGATAAATTTCACTGGAAGACTGTTGAAGTCACCAACCTGCTTCACGAACAATCAGCGCATATCGCGCAAGGTGTGGATGCTGCGTCAGATAAGGATGAGGGCGCTGGCGACCAGGGAATCATGTTTGGCTATGCCACCACCGAAACCCCAGAGCTGATGCCTGCACCTATTCAATATTCGCATGCAATCCTGCGGCGTTTGGCTGAAGTGCGCAAAAACGGCACCGAGCGTGATCTTGGCCCCGACGCCAAATCGCAGTTGTCTTTGCGTTATGTGGATGGCAAGCCGGTAGAGGTCACTTCGATTGTTCTGTCGACCCAACATACCTCAGAAGATCAAGACAGCGCATATATTCGTGGCATTGTTGAGCCCTATATTCGCGAAGTTATTCCTCCAGAGTGGATCACAGCCAATACGGAATGGTGGGTCAACCCGACGGGCACTTTCGTCATCGGTGGTCCGGATGGTGATGCAGGTTTGACGGGTCGCAAGATCATTGTGGACACCTATGGCGGAGCGGCTCCGCATGGTGGTGGTGCATTTTCTGGGAAAGATCCAACAAAGGTTGATCGTTCGGCGGCCTATGCTTCGCGCTATTTGGCCAAGAATGTTGTGGCTTCTGGAATGGCGGAACGCTGCACACTGCAGCTGTCCTATGCGATTGGCGTTTCAAAGCCCCTATCAATTTATGTGGATACCCATGGCACAGGTCAGGTTCCCGATGAGGCCATAGAGCGCGCAGTCGCGCACTGTATGGATCTCACGCCGCGTGGCATTCGTGAGCATTTGGGCATGAACCGCCCAATCTATCAGCGCACAGCTGCCTATGGCCACTTTGGCCGCGCGCCGGAAGCTGATGGTGGGTTCAGCTGGGAAAAAACCGATCTGGTTGAAGCGCTGAAAAAAGCCGTGTAGGCGCAGGGGCGCGCTTGCGCGCTCTGATGGACAACATATTCAGGGTGAGCTCAGGCGCAAATTTTTTTTGAGAGATGGCGATGGATCACCGGAATTTTTATGGTCGCATCAAGGGTAAAGCTCTGAATGCCGCGCAGGACCGTTATTTGGAAGAGGACCTGCCAGGCCTTTCAGTCGCTGGAATTACCCGTGAAGAAAATCCAGAGCGGGCGGCGTTGGACATGCAAGAGCTTGCCGGTGACCGGCCGCTTTGGCTCGAAATTGGCTTTGGCGGCGGTGAGCATTTGGTGCACCAAGCGCTCCAAAATCCCGATGTCCAGTTTTTGGGCGTTGAACCCTATGTGAACGGTGTTGCGATGCTTTTGGGCAAGATGCGCAAGGCGGGCGTGAACAACATCAAGTTGCATATGGGCGATGCACGCAACTTGATGGATGTTTTGCCAGATGAAACTGTCAGTAAAGCGTTTTTACTTTACCCGGACCCTTGGCCCAAACTGCGCCATCACCGCCGCCGTTTTGTGACGCCAGAACATCTCATACCGTTGAACCGGTGCTTGAAAATCGGTGCAGAATTTCGTGTGGCCACGGATATTGAAGACTATGTCCGCCAAACCCTGGGAGAGGTGCCGAAGGCTGGTTTTGACTGGTTGGCTGAAGGGCCCGAAGATTGGCGCGCGCCTTGGGGGGATTGGATCTCGACGCGCTATGAGCAAAAAGCCCTGCGCGAAGACCGCACCCCGCACTATATGACATTTCAAAAATCATAGATTGACCGAACCTGAGGTGTGGACCTCGTCTAGCTTGGACGCTATCACTCCTGCAACTAAATAGGGGACCTATATGTCTGGCCATGGTGCAGCAATTCCGATGACTTCACAAAAGTCTGGCCCGTTGACGGGGCAGGCGGATGTGCCGGGCGATAAGTCTATCTCACACCGGTCGCTCATTCTGGGCGCTTTGAGCGTGGGTGAGACCCGCATTCAGGGCTTGCTTGAGGGGGTTGATGTGCTCGATACTGGCAAGGCCATGCAGGCTTTCGGCGCAGAGGTCATCAGCCATGGTGGCGGCTCTTGGTCGGTGCATGGTGTGGGCGTGGGTGGATTTGCCGAGCCGGATCATGTAATTGATTGCGGTAATTCTGGCACGGGCGTGCGCTTGATCATGGGCGCTATGGCCACGTCTCCCATTACTGCGACGTTCACGGGCGATGGCAGTTTAAATAAACGCCCTATGGGCCGGGTCACTGATCCTTTAACTTTTTTTGGTGCGCAGTCACATGGCCGCTCTGAAGGGCGTTTGCCGTTGACGATTGTTGGTGCCGCTGAGGCCGTTCCTGTTTGCTACACGGTGCCGATGCCCTCTGCGCAGGTGAAATCTGCGGTTCTGCTGGCGGGTTTGAATGCGCCGGGTCAGACGGTGGTGATAGAGAAAGAGGCCACACGCGATCATACCGAGCGCATGTTGGTGGGCTTTGGTGCGGAATTGACCGTGGAAGATAGCGAAGAGGGCCGAGTGATCACCCTCACGGGGCAACCCGAGTTGTACCCGCAGGATATCATCGTGCCGCGCGATCCGTCATCCGCTGCCTTTCCCGTTTGTGCGGCTTTGATCGTGGAAGGGTCCGATGTTTTGGTGCCAAATATTGGCCTCAATCCGACCCGCGCTGGTCTGTTCTACACGCTACAAGATATGGGTGCAGATCTCACATTCGAGAACATGCGCGAAGAGGGCGGTGAACCTGTTGCGGATTTGCGGGCAAAATATTCCCCAAATATGCATGGCATCGCCGTGCCACCAGAGCGGGCAGCCTCGATGATTGATGAATATCCGATCCTGTCTGTGGTGGCGAGTTTTGCCGATGGCATCACCCGCATGCATGGGGTGAAGGAGCTCCGCGTCAAAGAGAGTGACCGTATTGAAGCCATGGCGACAGGTCTGCGGGCGGCCGGTGTCACTGTGGAGGAGGGCCCTGATTGGTGGCATGTGCATGGCTGCGGAGGCTCTGTGAAGGGTGGCGCCACTGCTGCGACCCACCTTGATCACCGCATTGCCATGTCGTTCCTGATTTTGGGCATGGCGGCGGACCAAGGCATGTCCATCGATGATGGTGTTCCCGTAGCGACGTCCTTTCCAATATTCGAACCTTTAATGGCACATCTTGGTGCCAGTATTCGTCGGACCGAGGTGTGAGCGCCAGGCTGACAGGCAGCTGCCTTTGCGGGCAGATGCGCTTTACCACACCGGGTCCTTTGCGCCCGGTCATCGCCTGCCATTGCTCACAATGTCGTAAATCAAGTGGCCATTTTGTAGCCGCCACCTCTGCCGCTCGCGATAAGGTCGCGATAACGGGCGAGGTGACGTGGTATCAGTCCTCTGAGCGAGCACGACGCGGGTTTTGCGCCACATGTGGCAGCCAAATGTTTTGGGATGGCCTGGGTGACAACCTGTCAATTTTTGCAGGTTGTTTTGATGGAGCGACCGGAGTGACAATCTCTGGCCACATCTTTTGCGCCGATAAGGGGGACTATTATGAGATCACCGATGGTCTGGCTCAGGCGGATGCGGATGATACTGCCCTCACCGCGAAATTTTACAGCTAAGCAAGGGTAGATGATGAGTTTTACAATCGCCATTGATGGACCCGCCGCCGCAGGCAAAGGCACGATCAGCAAGGCTGTCGCTGCACATTTTGCCATGGCGCATTTAGACACCGGGCTGTTGTACCGGGCTGTTGGCGCGCAAATGTTACAAGGTGCCGATCCATTGGTGGCTGCCCAATCCCTGCGGCCTGAAGATTTGGACGCCGCAAATTTGCGTAGCCCAGAGGTGGCGCTAGCTGCATCTCAGGTGGCTGTCATGGCTGAGGTGCGCGCAGAATTGCTGGCCTTTCAACGGGGCTTTGCTCGCCGTGAAGGTGGTGCTGTTTTGGATGGACGCGACATAGGTACAGTGATTTGTCCTAAGGCTGAGGTAAAGCTTTTTGTGACCGCAAGTGCTGAAGTGCGCGCGCGGCGTCGGCATCAAGAGCTGGTGGCCGGCGGCACTCAAATTGATTTTGATCAGGTGCTCGCCGATGTGACGACTCGCGATACCCGCGACGCTGAGCGTGCCGAAGCCCCTATGATTGCTGCTGTGGATGCGGTGGTGATCGATACATCCAATCTGACAATCGATGCGGCGATTGCGGTTGCAGTCTCTATCGTTCAAGAAGGAATAATCTCATGAAAAAACGTAATTTCTCGCATACGGGTGCAGAGGTTTCGCGGATGGGAATCGGCGCGATGTCCTTTTCGAATTTTTACGGCGAGGTCAGCCGCGATGAGGTCTTTGCAATTTTGGACGCGGCCTGTGATTTGGGCGTGACCCATATCGACACGGCCAATGTTTACGGCAAAGGCGGCTCGGAGACCCATATCGGTTCCTATCTGGCAAAAAATCCCGAATCGCGGTCGTTTTTTCACATTGCAAGCAAGGGTGGTATCACGGATCGCAGTGATCCAAACCGCCTGTTCAACAATGAAACTGGCTATCTTGAAGGCCAGCTAGATGCCAGTTTGGAGCGTATGGGTGTTGAGCAAATTGATCTCTACTACATTCACCGCCGTGATCCGCATGTCCCGATTGAAGAGCTGACCCAAACGCTTGCGGGCTTTGTCGCCTCGGGCAAAATCGTGGGGTTCGGCTATTCTGAGATATCCCCAAGCTCGCTGCGCGCGGCACATGCGGTGCATCCGGTGGCAGCGGTTCAGTCTGAATATTCATTGTCGACCCGCACCCCTGAGCTCGGTGTGATCCAAACCTGTGCTGATCTGGGGACAACATTTGTTGCCTTTTCGCCAGTGGGTCGTAGTTTGTTGACTGACAAGCCACATGGGCTGCAGGTCGCACAGGCCATGCCATTTCTAGCAAAGAACCCGCGCTTTACGGAGCCCAATTTGAGCTTGAATATTGCAGCCGCCGCCCCGTTTCGGGCTTTGGCTGCGGAACTAGGCCTCACGGCGGCTGGCTTGGCGATTGCCTGGTGCTTGGCAAAGGGTGACCATATTTTGCCAATACCCGGGACCCGCAGTGTTGAGCATTTCAAAGGATTGGTCGCGGGCAGCCACTATGGACTGAGCGCCGAAGAATTGAACGCCGTTGAGGCGACCTTGCCCATGGGCTGGGTCAATGGTGATCGCTATTCAGCGGCGCAATGGGCTGGGCCTGAACGCTACGCTTAGGCCTGTTGGCGAGCCGCTTGCGCATTGAGTGCGGCCTCAAATTCCGTTTGGGACATGCTGCCGCTTAAGGCTCTACGGCATAGGGCTGCTTGGGTCTCTGGTGCCAACCCACCGATGGGGGGATCGGTGTCGAGATTGGTGGGGAAAGAATAGCCCTCTGCACAGGCTGAAATCGCGGCATCAACCTGCCAAGAGCTGAGACCATGATCCTTGGTGCTCAAAACTTGATAGAGCCTGCTGGTCATATCTCGCCGATCGAGTGTCTCCATAGCGCGTCCAAAGGCTGAGGAGACCTGCAGTAGATTGGCCATGCGTTGGATGTCGTGGCTCACATTGGCGCCACCCGCATGATAGAGCGCGGGGCTGAAAAACAGTACATCGCCCTTGGACAAGGGCACTTGCACGTGATGTGCTTCGAAATAGGCGCGAAAATCGGGTTGGGTGAATGCAAGATAGCCGTGGCGGTAGATCTGGCTAAACGGCAACAACTTCGTGGGCCCGCTTTCTATAGGCATATCGGCATGGATCACTGCGCCTTGGAGGGTGAGTACGGGCGACAAGTCATGCACATGCGCGGGATAGTTGGCGGCCATATCGCGCGGTTGAAACCCGAGGTGATAATCGCGGTGGGGGCTTTGTGCTGCGCCACCGGGGCGCACCAAATTAACCTGTGCTGTCATTTGATAGTTGGGCCCAAGCCAAGCCTCGCAGGCGGTGCTGATGGCCAAGTTTCCGAAATATTGTGCAAAGACCAGAGGATCATATTGGCATAGCTTCTGGGCTGAATTCCAGATGCGATCATTGGCGCCAGAGGCTGCAAAATGATCTGCTTTGCCTCCGCTTACCGCTTTTTCATCAGCGATGATTTGGTCATAAATTACAGTGGCCGCATCAATGCAGCTGGTGTCGCCATAGGCATTTTTGAGGGCCAATACCCCGGCCGTGTTGCGCAACACATCGGCCCATTCTGCGCGAAGGGCTTGGGTGTCGCCGGTCAAATCTAACCGATTGATGTCATAGATTGGCACATTGCTCTGGATGTCATGGGCCTGTGGCACGTCTTGGGCGATCAGTTGCCGTTCTACCTGTTGGGTGAATTGCTCTAAATTGCAGTCTTGCGGGGAAAGATAGGCTTGCATGTTGGGCTCCGGTTGGGTGATGAGGCGAGCTTACCAATATTTTGGTTGCAGTATGCGGCAAAACACCTCAAAAACACCTCAATGATACATCAATTTCCCCTCAAAGAAATTGCGTCGCAGTCGGGTCTTAGCCTTGCCACGGTCGACCGGGCCTTACACGGGCGGGCGCATGTCAGCGCGCAGACCGCGCGGCGGGTGCAGGCGGCAATTGCGGAGCTGGCCCAGCAAGAAGGGCAGCTGGCGGCTAGGGGGCGGCGGATGTTTGTGGATATTGTGGTTGAGGCGCCACGGAGATTTTCCGACGAGCTGCGCCGAGCGGTGCTCACAGTCCTGCCAAAGTTTACCCCAGCAGTGATCCGGCCACGATATCATTTCGCTGAGGATATTGATCCGGGCAAAACCGTTAAAATCCTCGCTAACATAGCAAGCCGGGGCAGTCAGGGCATCATTTTGAAAGCTCAGAATGTGGCGCCAATCCGTGCGGAGATTGCTCGCTTGGCGGTCCTGAAAATCCCTGTGGCTACGGTGTTTACGGATTGCCCGGACAGTGGGCGTTTGGCCTATGCGGGACTGAACAATGAAAATGCTGGGCGTACGGCGGCCTATCTGTTCTACCAAAGCTTGCGGGGGCAGGCCGGGACAGTTTTGACAGCCACGTCACGCAACCAATTCCAAGGGGAAGAGGCACGCGCCTTGGCTTTTGCAGATGAGATGGCACGGCTTTGCCCAAATGTCGACTTGATCGATGCGAGCGGGGGCGCTGGACTGGCACTGGGGACATCGGCCAAAATCACCGCCGCGGTGCAAGGCTTGGAACGATTGCTCGGTGTATATTCGATGGGCGGGGGCAATGCCGCAATAATTGCGACGCTTGCGGCCTTAAACCTTGGGCCGGACCTTTTTGTGGCGCATGACTTAGATCGCGAAAATCGGCAATTGCTGCGCCAAGGTCGGCTTGGGTATGTTTTACATCATGATCTGAGCGCTGATCTTGATTCTGCACTTCAACACATCACCGCATTCCACAAGCTCCGGCCACCTGTGCCGGACGGCGAGACGGCCGATGTGCAAATCATTACACCGGCCAATTGTCCTGTGGCCTAGGTTGCGGCCCCTTGGTGTTCATTGGTGAGGTAGAGATCATCGGTAAAGGTGATTGATAGAGAAAAATAGCACCTTTGGTGCAGATGCACTTTGACGGCTGTTTCAATGGCGTCTCGCAGGGCAATTGTGAAGTCGTGATTCCGATGTGGTTTGGTTAGCATCGACACTTCGATCAACAGATGGGTGTGATTGCTGTTTTTGGCGGGGTAAGATCTACATTTACAGTCACCTGCGCATCAGAATCATGGGCATTGATGGTGTCTTCAATAGCGGCAAAAACCTTTTGCGGTTCAAATCGGAGGTTGGGCGAGTATTTTATATCCGCATGTGGCATTTAGCGCTCCTTTTTTGCAGCATTGCATTGGAGATCGGGCCTTGCAAGATCGTAAATTCCAGCCTATATGCTGCCCTGTCTAAACGTCGGAAACAGTCGGGGATTTAAGGTATCGTAGCAGGGTCGGCTTCCACCGGCCCTTCTTGGTATTTAAAATCTTGTTTACGCGGATGGACCAATGCAACTCAAGACCGGCGGAGACAACCGCACGGCCAGAAACAAAAAACGTAAGGATTAAATGCCACATGGCAAGCGTAACAATGGAGGAATTCGAAGCCCTTCTGCAAGAAAGCTTCGAAGTTGACACACCTGAAGAGGGTACAGTTGTCAAAGGTAAAGTCATCGCAATCGAAGCGGGACAAGCCATTATCGACGTGGGCTACAAAATGGAAGGCCGCGTAGATATTAAAGAATTCGCAGATCCAGGCGAATCTCCAGAAATTTCAGTGGGCGACGTTGTTGAAGTTTTTCTGCGTGCAGCAGAAAACTCCAAAGGCGAGGCTGTTATCAGCCGTGAAATGGCCCGTCGTGAAGAAGCCTGGGATCGTTTGGAAAAAGCCTATGCCGATGAAGAGCGCGTTGATGGCGCTATCTTCGGCAGGGTTAAAGGCGGCTTTACAGTTGATCTCGGCGGCGCCGTGGCCTTCTTGCCAGGCAGCCAAGTTGACGTGCGCCCTGTGCGTGACGCCGGCCCATTGATGGGCTTGAAGCAACCTTTCCAAATCCTGAAAATGGACCGTCGTCGTGGCAACATCGTTGTCTCCCGTCGTGCAATCTTGGAAGAGTCTCGTGCTGAACAGCGCGCTGAAGTTATCGGCAAATTGGCAGAAGGCGACAGTGTTGACGGTGTTGTGAAAAACATCACTGAATACGGTGCGTTTGTGGATCTTGGCGGCGTAGACGGCTTGCTTCACGTGACCGACATGGCTTGGCGTCGTGTAAACCATCCTTCAGAGATCCTGGCCATTGGTGAAACCGTCAAAGTTCAGGTTGTCAAAATCAACAAAGAAACCCATCGCATCAGCCTGGGCATGAAACAGTTGATGGACGACCCCTGGGATATCGTCAGTGTCAAATACCCACTGGCATCTCAGCATAAAGGCCGTGTAACAAATATAACCGATTACGGTGCATTTGTTGAGCTTGAAGCTGGTGTTGAAGGTTTGGTGCACGTTTCTGAGATGTCTTGGACTAAGAAAAACGTACACCCAGGCAAAATCGTATCCACTTCGCAAGAAGTTGACGTGATGGTTCTGGAAATTGATGGCGTTAAGCGTCGCGTTTCCTTGGGTCTGAAACAAACACAGCGCAATCCATGGGAAGTGTTCGCAGAACAAAACCCAGAGGGTAGCCAAGTTGAAGGTGAAGTCAAAAACATCACTGAATTCGGTTTGTTCATTGGCTTGGAGGGCGACATCGATGGCATGGTTCACCTGTCAGATTTGACATGGGAAGGCCGTGGCGAAGATGTGATCGGCGATTATCGCAAAGGTGATATGGTTCAGGCCGTTGTCTCCGAAGTTGATATCGAAAAAGAACGCATTAGCCTGTCTGTCAAAGCCTTGGGCGGCGACAAATTTGCAGATGCCGTAGGTGGCGTAAAACGTGGCTCGATCATCACTGTTGAAGTGACAGCAATTGAAGACGGTGGCGTTGAAGTTGAATACGAAGGCATGAAATCTTTCATCCGTCGTTCTGATTTGTCCCGTGACCGCGCTGAGCAGCGTCCAGACCGTTTCGGCGTAGGCGATAAGGTTGACGTTCGCGTTACCAATATCGATGCGAAGACTCGTCGCTTGGGTCTGTCGATCAAAGCACGCGAAATTGCAGAAGAAAAAGAAGCCGTAGAGCAGTATGGGTCTTCCGACTCGGGTGCGTCTTTGGGTGATATTCTTGGCGCAGCGTTGAAAACCGAAGAATAATATCTAGGTTATTAAGTATAAAATATTACAAAACCCCGCTTTGGCGGGGTTTTTTGCATAAAACTCTTGAAAAAGAGTCTCAATCGAACCAAAAAAATCTTGATTATATGCAGCTGACAATAAATTTTGAGATTATTCATCATTAAATGCGTTTATTTGCATGTAATTTGAAAACAGTAGGTTCACAGAGAGGATACTTCCTGTAATCTTTGTGCAGAGCTTGGATGGCTCATAACTTTATAAGTTCGAGGGGAAAAACATGATTCGTTCTGAATTGGTTCAAAAGCTTGTGGATGATAATCCACACCTGCATCAGCGTGATGTTGAGCGTATTGTAAGTACAATTTTTGAAGAGATCATTAACACGATGTCGAATGGTGATCGCGTTGAATTGCGGGGCTTTGGTGCGTTTTCAGTAAAGAAGCGGGACTCGCGCACGGGCCGAAATCCGCGCACGGGTGACTCTGTCGCGGTTGAAGAAAAGCACGTTCCGTTCTTTAAGACAGGCAAGCTCTTGCGAGATCGTCTTAACGGGAAATAAAATGCGCTATTTGCGGTACTTGGTGTTTGGTTCTATTGCGGTGGGACTTGTCATTGTGGCCCTTGCCAACCGAGGCGAAGTTAGCCTCACCTTGATGCCTCTGGCATTGGGGAATTTGATCGGTTTCAACCTTCAATTCCAAATACCGCTTTTTACCGTGATTTTTCTAGGCGTAATGGCTGGTCTGCTGATTGGCTTTGTCTGGGAATGGCTGCGGGAAATGAAACATCGTACTGCGGCCAAAACTGAACACCGCCAGGTGGTACGTCTAGAGCGCGAAGTCTCCAAATTAAAATCTGGAACCGCGAAGGAACAAGATGATGTTCTGGCACTTCTGGAAAAGGTGTCCTGATCCTCATGAACGTCCGTTCAAAGCTTTGTGGTCTTAACACAGTTCAAGATATTGATGCGGCGACCCAAGCGGGGGCAGCCTATGTGGGGTTTGTGTTTTTTGCCAAATCCCCACGCAATCTGGACATCGCAGAGGCCCGAGAGCTGGCGCTGCGCGTGCCCGTAGGTATCGCTAAGGTAGCGCTTGTGGTGAATGCGGACAATATCTTCCTAGATCAGATTACCGCCTCTGTGCCGCTGGATATGTTGCAATTGCATGGGGACGAGAGCCTTGAGCGCGTGGCAGAGGTCAAGGCACGCTACGGTCTGCCGGTGATGAAGGCCTTAGGCATAGCAACTTCCGAAGATGTTGAGCGGGCGCAAACCTATTCGGGTGTGGCAGATCAGCTTTTGCTGGATGCAAAGCCAATGGCCGGGCAAGATTTGCCCGGTGGAAATGGCTTTTCGTTTGATTGGACGTTGCTGCAAGGACAAACTTGGTCTGTGCCTTGGATGCTGGCGGGAGGCTTGACGCCTGCCAACGTGGCATCGGCAGTGCAACTGTCTGGAGCGCAGCAGGTGGATGTCAGTTCTGGCATCGAAATCACGCCCGGCCAGAAAAGCCCTGAATTGATGATGGAATTCGTATCACAGGCAAACAGTCAAAACACCGCAGACTGACCGCCGGGCCTTTACCTTACAGGCCACTGGCGCTACCTCTGAGCGGAATACGCAAGGGAGATACCAATGGCCGATGATCTGCTAAACAGCTTTAAGACTGGTCCTGACGAACAAGGTCGTTTTGGCGACTTCGGCGGGCGCTTTGTCTCAGAAACTTTGATGCCTTTGATCTTAGATCTTGAGGCACAATATGAGTTTGCCAAAACAGACGATAGTTTTTGGGCTGAGATGCAGGATCTTTGGACCAATTACGTTGGCCGCCCCAGTCCGCTTTACTATGCGGATCGCCTGACTAAACATCTTGGCGGCGCGAAGGTGTATCTCAAACGCGATGAGCTTAATCACACGGGAGCGCATAAGATTAACAATGTGTTGGGCCAGATCATTTTGGCACGTCGCATGGGTAAGACTCGGATCATCGCTGAAACTGGTGCGGGACAGCACGGGGTGGCGACGGCCACTGTTTGTGCGAAATTCGGCTTGAAATGTATCGTTTACATGGGCGCTCATGATGTTGAACGTCAGGCGCCCAACGTGTTTCGTATGAAGCTTTTGGGTGCAGAGGTTGTGCCGGTGACTTCTGGTCGTGGCACGTTGAAAGACGCCATGAACGATGCACTGCGCGACTGGGTGACCAACGTGAATGATACCTTTTATTGTATCGGTACGGTTGCAGGGCCACACCCCTATCCGGCCATGGTGCGCGATTTTCAAGCCATCATCGGCAAGGAAGCTAAAGAGCAAATGCTTGAGCAAGAGGGCCGCTTGCCCGATACGCTGATCGCTGCAATCGGTGGTGGCTCCAACGCTATGGGCCTTTTCTTTCCTTTTCTTGACGACAAAGAGGTGGCCATTATCGGTGTGGAAGCAGGAGGCAAAGGGGTCAATTCCAAGATGGAACATTGCGCCTCGCTCACCGGTGGACGTCCGGGCGTATTGCATGGCAACCGCACCTATTTATTGCAGGATGATGACGGCCAGATTCTGGAAGGGTTTTCGATTTCAGCTGGGCTCGATTATCCGGGCATTGGTCCTGAACATGCATGGTTGCATGAAATTGGCCGCGCGCAATATGTGTCGATCACCGATGTTGAGGCTTTGGAAGCGTTTCAGCTGTGCTGTGAGCTGGAGGGGATTATTCCCGCACTTGAGCCCAGCCACGCTTTGGCCCATGTGATGAAAATCGCTCCAACATTGCCGAACGATCATGTGATTTGCATGAATATGTGTGGTCGTGGCGATAAAGATATTTTCACCGTGGCTGCCGCCTTGGGCATCACGATGAACACTGGCGCTTAGGGGCACAGCCTCCTGTGACTGGCTCTCTTGTCTAGCCCGCTGCCATCATTGGGCCGCATAGAGCCGTAATATTTCAATAGGTACAATTTCCAAGGCCTTCTGATGGGTTGAGGTAAGCTGCACCTGTGGCGCGCAGCCCTCTTGATGAGCCTGCAAAAACCGGCCCGCGCAGAGACACCAACTGTCGCCTGGGTTCAGCCCGGGAAAGCCAAACTCTGGCCGCGGCGTGCTGAGGTCATTCCCAAGATATTTTGAAAACGCCAAAAACTCGGCTGTCATCACGGCACACACCGTATGGCTGCCGGCGTCTTCGGCGCAGGTGTTGCAAGACCCATCTCTAAAGAACCCGGTGAGAGGATCTTGAGAACAAGAGGAAAGGGGCAGGCCAATCACATTGATTTCGATATCTTTTTGCATGTTACACTCTTTCCAAAGTTGGGGCCAACAATCGACCCAGCGGCCATAGAAATCCATCCGGCCAAGATTTATCCGCTCATTGTTTGGCGATAAGTCTAGCTGCATACCCGCTCCGGGACCATCGCCATCTGCCTCAATCTTCAACCAGGCCAAAGGTTTTTCCGATTTTTAGCCGGCCTGTCAGATGATATCCGTGACCCGCTGTTTTTTATCCGGCGGAAAATACTGCGATGCCACCGTAGAATAGATCAGATGGCAATGTTTTCTGTAGGCTTTCATCCGCCTGCCGATCCATTCACTGGTGCTGGCCTCTGTGGGTAGAGGCGGCGCGAGCGTTATAGCGGCCTCCGTATTCCTGAGCCTCTCAGGTTGATCCGCCCAGATATAGGCCCACAGGCGCAGTAGGTCGTCTGGCTGTTAGATGTCCAAAGGTGTAAGATCAGAGCCCTGTGCATCCTGCACGCAGCTTTCAGGGGCAGGGTGCCCGACCATTCGGGCCTGAGCACGACGGTGCTGTCTGCTGGCCCATAGCCTGCCCCAACCGCAATGTGAAACTGGTCCAACTGTGGGTTGAGACCGGCGCTGGCCCCCAGCTCAGAGAGGATCAAATTTTCCTCTGTCTAGGCTTCAACCAATGGGCGGCAGCGATGAGGCCCGCGGTGCGAATTACCGCATTTGCTTGGGATGGGAGCGTGAGAAAGTCTGCGAGAAATATGTCATGCTGGTTTAGCACACTATGCACAAGTTCTGGCAGATACCTGTCGGCAACACCGCCCGCCTGATATATTGGCGCTAGCTCTGGCGCTTGATTGGACAGCAGCAGCGCCTTTAGGCCGCCTGCAAGCCGCAAGGGCACATTGTCTGATAGGGACCCGGTGGGGGCTATTCAGCCCAAGTTGCATGCGCAAACCAAGCTTGCTGTGTGGCTCTATCAAGGGTGAGAGGCGCTCCAAAATGAGAGCAAAACTGGCTTATTTCTCAAAGTGCAGGATCATTTGAACCTGTCTAAAAGACGTCGCATTGGATTGCGCTCATCTTCTGTCTCGAGGGCAGGGCTGGGGGCAAAACCTGGCTTAGCTTGGGGGGATGGTTTTGGCTTGGGAGATTTGGACGAGCGCGGTGGTGCTGTTTGCAACGCCACTGCATTCATAAATTTAGACCTATCGCCTGCGGCCAAATGCACCGCACCACTGCCAATGCCATTGAGCAGGGCTGCAAGCCAATCTTGATCCACCTTGGTAAAGTCGCGCAACACAAAGCCTGCTACGGCATCCTTATGGCCGGGATGGCCGATTCCCAAGCGCACGCGGGCATAATCGGCGCCCAGATGCGCATGGATCGAACGCAGGCCATTGTGGCCTGCATGACCGCCCCCCTGTTTGAGGCGCATTTTGCCGGGCGCGAGGTCCAATTCATCGTGAAAAACGGTGAATTGGTCCAAATGAATTTTGTGAAACCGTGTAGCCTCTCCAACGGATTGGCCCGATAGGTTCATGAAGGTTGTGGGTTTGAGCAGCAAGACTTTGCTGTCGCCCAATTTGCCTTCACAGAATTGTCCCTGAAACTTATTGCGCCAAGGGCTGAAGCCGTGATCCTCCGCAATCCGATCCAGCGCCATAAAGCCGATGTTATGACGGTTTTGCGCATATTTTGCGCCGGGATTTCCAAGGCCTACGAAGAGTTTCATTCTGATAGTTTAGCCTGACCTAAGAGGAGTTAAAAGCATTTGTGCGAAAATGGGGTGGTTTGAAAAGCAAAAACCCTACCATTTCTGGCAGGGTTTAAAACTTATTCGAAACAAGACGCGAGAAGATTACTCTTCGGTTGCGACTTCTTCTGTTACTTCTGTTGCTTCGTCGCCGCCTTCGTTTTCAGAAGAACGCAACCCAGATGGTGCTGAGATATTGGCAATTACGAAATCACGATCGATTGTCGTTTTTGAGCCTTCTGGAAGTGTCACAGACGAAATAGTGATCACGTCGCCAACATCCAAACCAGCCAAATCAACTGTGATTTTTTCTGGAATGTCACCAGCTGTAACAATCAATTCAACTTCTGGACGCACCAAGCTCAACACACCACCTTTTTTGATGCCAGGGCATGTGTCTTCGTTCAAAAATTCAACTGGAATGAACAAGTTAATTTTTGTGGTCCGACGTAAACGCATCAGGTCGAGGTGCGTTGGAAGGTCTTTGACCGTATGACGCTGCACATCGCGGCAGATAACGCGCACGTCATCATGGCCTTCAACCTTGAGGTTGAACAATGTGGATTTAAACCGGCCGGCTTTCAACAGCTGGAGCAATTTATTGAAGGGGATATTAATTGGGAGCGGATCTGTATCGCCACCAAATACGATGCCTGGTACGTTGCCATCGCGGCGAGATTGACGAGCGGCCCCCTTGCCTGTCCCCGTCCGTACCGAAGCGTTTAGATCTGGGATCTGTCCTGCCATGGTTATATTCCTTAAAATGGGGGGGCATCCTCCAAGGGTGTATGCCCCGTTGAAGTGGGCCGTATAGGGCCATAAGGGGCAAATGGGAAGCCCCTGTGTGCTTTGTTTCTTGCAAGATGTGTGACTCTGTGGAATCAGCGCTCTATGTATGTTCTCCAAGCTCTCTCTGTGTCTCGTCGCCCTGCCATTGCATTTGTGGTTGTGGGGCTGTTTTGGGGTTGTTTTGCGGCCTATGTTCCAGAGGTTAAGGCGCGCCTCGGAGTTAATGATGCCACCTTCGGGCTTTTGTTGCTCTGCAATGCTGTGGGGCTTGTGAGCTCAATGTTTTTGGCGCCGCGGCTGGACCGTATTTTAGGCGCGCGTGGCATGCAGATTGGCAGTGTGTTGTTTGCTGTAAGCTTTCTGCTGCCGGGCTTTGCGCCCAATGCGCTCACCTTCGGGATTTCAATGGCGATTGTCGGTGCGGCCTCTGGGATGACCGACGTTTTGATGAACGCACGTGTGAGCGAGTTGGAAGAGCTGTACAAGCGGCCGTTAATGAATGCAAACCATGCTATGTTTTCTGTAGGTTATGCTATTTCTGCGGTGGCCAGTGGCTTTGCCCGTGAAGCGCAAATTGCGCCGGGCATGGCATTTTCCTACGTGGCTTTGATTATTTTCGTCTTGTCTGCTTTTTTATACATGCCGGTGCGGGACACCTCGAATGACACGCCCACCGGGGCGGGCTATCCGTTTTGGCCAATTGTGCTGTGTGGTTTGATTGTATTGGTTGCCTTTATGACCGAAGCTACGGCAGAGACATGGTCGGCCTTGCATATTGAGCGTACTCTGGGTGGCCGCGCGGCTGAGGGGGCGATGGGGCCCGCGATGCTGGGGATCACCATGGCAGTGGGCCGATTCTCGGGCCAAGCCGTGTCACAAATGTTTTCGGACACGAAGGTCATTATTGTCGCAACTCTTATTGCCGCCACTGGTGCGGTGCTCGGAGCTTTGGCCCCGACACCGCTTTGGGCCTATGTGGGTTTCGGAATTCTAGGTCTTGGGGTGTCGGTCATCGGGCCTTTGGGTTTGGCATTGGTCGGAAAATCTGTCCCAAATAATCTGCGCACGGAAGCTATTTCACGGGTCGCGGTAATGGGATTCGCAGGCTTTTTTCTTGCGCCCACGCTGATGGGCATGGTGTCGGAGTTTCACGGGTTGCCTGCGGCGTTTCTATGTGCGGCGGCCTTGAGCTTGATGGCGATCCCGCTCACCCTGCTGTTACGGCGCCTCTAAGCGCTGTGCACGAGACCTTTGCAGCTTCGTGCGCTTTGGTGCGTGATCGAATCTAGGTTGTGGGCCTAGGCCCAATTGCCTTCAAAATCATCCGGGATATACAGAATATCGCGCGTGACGGTATTGATGTCACGATGACCGCAAAGCGCCATCGTGGTGTCCAATTCCTTGTGCATCACCTCCAGCGCGGTTGTGACGCCAGCCTGTCCCATCGCACCTAAGCCATAGATGTAGGAGCGGCCAATCATGGTGCCGGTGGCGCCAAGAGCTTTAGCCTTCAGAACGTCTTGGCCGCTTCTTATGCCGCCATCCATCCAAACTTCGCATTTGCCATCCACCGCTTCCACGATCTTGGGCAGCATCCGAATTGAGGACAAGGCGCCGTCCAGCTGACGGCCGCCGTGGTTGGACACGACAATTGCATCAACGCCAAGTTTTGCGGCCATCTTGGCGTCTTCAGGGTCAAGAATACCTTTCAAAATAACCTTACCACCCCATTTTTTCATCAAAATTTCGACTTTGTTCCAATCTAAGGATTGATCGAATTGCTCTGATGTCCAAGCGCTCAGCGAGGAGTTGTCGGAGATGCCGTCCACATGGCCCACGATATTTCCAAAGCCGCGTCGCTTGGTGCCGAGCATTTCAAGGCCCCAACGCCATTTGGTTGCCAGATTTGCGATGGTTTTCGGGGTGAGCTTGGGCGGGGCTGAGAGACCGTTTTTGATGTCTTTGTGGCGCTGACCCAAAAGTTGAAGATCGAGGGTGATCACCAAGGCCGAGCAATTGGCGTCTTTGACCCTTTGGATCAAGCGATCTGTATAGTCTTCATCTGTCAATGTGTAGAGCTGAAACCAAAACGGCGCATCGGTGGCGGCGGCCACATCTTCGATAGAGCAAATGGACATGGTCGATAGGGTGAAGGGCACCCCAAAGGCAGCGGCGGCTTTGGCGGCTTTGATCTCACCATCAGCGCATTGCATGCCGGTGAGGCCCACGGGCGCAAGCGCCACAGGCATCGACACGTCTTGGCCGATCATCTTGGTGGCTGTTGTTCGATTGGCCATATCGACGGCCACACGCTGACGCAGGCGCAGCTGGGAGAAATCAGATATGTTGTCGCGAAAAGTTTGCTCCGTCCAACTGCCACTTTCACAATAGTCGTAAAACATTTGCGGCACGCGGCGCGCGTATATGTCTTTCAGGTCTTGAATGGTGGTGATTACGGGCATAGTCTAGCCTTTGCTTTAAATTGGTTAGTTTCCATTACCAATGTGTGTGGTCGAGGTAAATATCAGGCATCTGAGCTGGGTTTGCAATTGATTAAATTTGGATCTCTATGTGCGATTGGGAGCTTTGCGATGCGAATTGTTACTTTGGTGGAGGCACAAAGCGACTCTTTTTGGCGTAGGCCCATTTTTTTGCTGTTTGTTATGGCTACAGCCATGCCCATCGCCTTTGCAACATGGAGCGCATTGCTGAATAACTTCGTGGTGGAAGTGGCCAATTTCGATGGTGCAGACATCGGCCTTTTGCATTCCGTCCGCGAAATTCCCGGATTTTTAGCGGTGGGCGTGATTGCCATCATTATTTTTGTGCGTGAGCAAGTTTTGGGGCTAGTCTCTCTGGTACTGCTGGGCGTCGCCACGGGTGTGACGGCCTGGTTTCCGCAGATGGGGGGGATTTTGACCCTGACCTTGCTGTCTTCTATCGGGTTTCACTATTATGAAACGGTTAACCAATCTCTACAATTGCAATGGATTTCCAAAGACCGGGCGCCGCAGGTGCTCGGCTGGCTTTTGGCGATGGGGTCTGCTGCTTCATTGGTGGCATTCGGGGTGATTGTGGTCACGTGGGAATGGCTCGAGCTGAGTTACAATGCGGCCTATATGATTTCCGGGGGCATCACAGCAGCAATTGCTTTAGTGTGTATCATCATCTACCCGCAATTTCAGTCTCCAACACCGCAACATAAAACCATGATTTTGCGCAAACGCTATTGGCTCTATTACGCTTTGCAGTTTATGGCGGGCGCGCGGCGTCAAATTTTCATGGTGTTTGCCGGTTTCATGATGGTGGAGCGCTTTGGCTTCGCGGTGCATGAGCTCACTGCGCTTTATTTGATCAACTTGGCCCTGAATATGGTTCTTGGTCCTGTTTTTGGCAAAGTTGTGTCCTATTTTGGTGAACGTAATACCCTCATTTTTGAATATGTAGGCTTGGCCTTGGTATTTTTGGCTTATGGCGGGATCTATATGTTTGGCTGGGGTGTGATGCTGGCCGGGGCACTGTTTGTGATTGATCATCTGTTTTTCTCACTGGCCTTTGCGCTTAAAACCTATTTTCAGAAAATTGCGGACCCGGCTGATATTGCCCCCACAGCGGCGGTTGCTTTTACCATCAATCATATCGCAGCCGTGGGCTTGCCGGTGATTTTGGGCTTGGTGTGGTTGGTATCGCCTGGTTTGGTTTTTGTGATGGCTGCTGGGATGGCCACCACCTCACTCGCCTTGGCCTTATTAATCCCGCGCAATCCGGAGCCAGGTCATGAAACCATCTTTAGCCGATGACATCTTTGTGTGTTTGCTGGATATTTATACTGATGGAGCTATGTTTAATTTAGAAAATGGAGTCGCAAATGTTTTTTATGTCTCAAGCCAAATCTGAAATGATCCACCCAGAGGCGGCCTTGCCTGGGCGCATGACGCCTTTGGCAACCGCCAGCACGCATTTTTTGACGGGCCGACCACTGAAATCTGAAATCCCGTCAGGATTGCAAGAGGCGATGTTCGGCATGGGGTGTTTTTGGGGCGTCGAGCGGATGTTTTGGGGCATTGATGGCGTTTGGCTGAGCATGGTGGGCTATGCGGGCGGGTTCACCCCGAATGCGAGTTATGAAGAGGTTTGCTCAGGAAAAACCGGACATAATGAGGTAGTGCGGGTAATATTTGACCCGGCTGTGGTGCGCTATGAGGATTTGCTGAAAGTGTTCTGGGAAGGTCATGACCCTACTCAAGGTATGCAGCAAGGCAATGATCGCGGCACGCAATATCGCTCTGGGATCTACACATATGATGATGCTCAAGAGCAAGCAGCACAGGAAAGCCGGGTGGCCTTTGCCCCGCAGCTGCACGCCGCAGGATATGGCGCGATCACCAGTGAAATCATCTCAGCGCCAGAATTTTATTATGCAGAAGATTATCATCAGCAATATCTAGCTAAAAACCCAAATGGCTACTGTGGGATTGGTGGCACAGGTGTGACCTGCCCGATTGGGCTAGAGGTTTCCTAACGGAGCCGCGCGCCGCGTCGCATTGCTTGAGTTTGTGGCGGGCGGGCCCTTTGCAAACTGTCTGAGCGGTGGGCAATTGCGATGGGGACAGAGACAGGCTATGGCCCATCCAAACGATTGGAGCTCATAATGCTTACTTACACTGCGCTGACCACTTTGCCCGGAAAATCACAGGCTGATGCCCTTGGCGAGGCTTTAGAAGAGCTGGAGCCCGCCCCGACCGGCGTTGGCGTGTTTGAAGTCGAAGATGGCAAGGAAATTTGGGAAGTGGGGGGCTACTTTTTGGAAGCGCCCGACGACATCGCCCTTGCACTTTTGTCTGCGGCTTATGATGCCAACCCATTTGTGGTCTCTGAAGTGCCTGATCAAGATTGGGTGGCGAAGGTGCGCCGGGAACTGCCGCCTGTGGAGGCGGGAAGGTTCTTCGTCTATGGCGGCCATGATGCCGAACTGCTTCCGAGCTGGCCGCATTGGTTTGTTGATTGAAGCGGCTATGGCCTTTGGCACGGGCCATCACGGCACAACGCTAGGCTGTCTTCGGGCGTTTGACCGGCTTTTGGATCAGGGGCGCAAATTTGAGAATGTGTTGGATTTGGGCTGTGGCACTGCGGTTTTGGCTATGGCGGCGGCGCGGATGGATGTTGCCTCAGTCACGGCGAGCGATATTGACCCTGTGGCGGTTGAGGTCGCCTGCGGTGAATGTTGTGGCCAATGATCTGGTGGGACGTGTGGACTGTGTCGAGTCCATTGGCTTTGATGCGCCTGCGCTGGCCCAAGCCGCTCCGTTTGATTTGATCTTTGCCAATATTCTGAAGGGCCCTCTGATTGATTTGGCCCCAGCCATGGTGGCGCATCTTGCGCCCGGCGGCATTGCGATCCTGTCGGGTCTTCTGGTCGAACAGGCGGATGATATTGTGGCTGTCTATAAAACGCAGGGTGTCACGCTGGTTGAGCGTGAAGATCTTGGCGAATGGACGGCTCTTACATTGAGCAGCGCATAAAAAAACGCCGCGCTGGGGAGAATCAGCGCGGCGCTCGTTGCGGCATGGTCTCCGGGGAGGCGGAGATTAGCGACGCGAAATGCGGTCGATGTCACCTGGGGCTAATCCGATGTCGTTCAACTCACGCATGGAGAGCTGAGATAGGGCATTACGAGTGACGCGTGTATCGTTCCAGCTTGCCACTGCAGCGAATACTGCCGTGAAAAATTTAGCCACCACACTGCTAGGTGTGGAAAAGGTTGTGGAGCGGGATGTGTCTAAAAATGCCATGGGACGAACTTCTCTGTATAAAAATGATGCGGCAAGCATCGTTGCTAATGAGCAGCATCTAGGCGTCTTTTTTGACCCCGGCTAGCCGGAAAAACCGCATAACTGTTATGCAAATGATGCATGCCTAATATGTGACCTCCTGCGCTGGGTGTAAACGGTATCCTGTGGTAAGAATTGTGACCCATATGTCTTCCATACATGGGGCTTTTGGCATTAAATTCAGATCAAATGTAAATGACTGCTTTTCAGATGTTCGCGTTTCGTGCTACTATTACACCAACAGGACATATGAGGGCAGAAACATGCGGGTATTGGGCATTGATCCAGGGTTGCGGTCCACAGGATGGGGCATCGTGGATGTAGAGGGCAGCAAACTGCGGCATGTGGCCAATGGGCAATGCCAAACCGTGGCGGGCGCTTTGTCGGGGCGATTGCTCAGCCTATTTGACGGGCTCAGTGCCGTGATCGTGCAATATCAACCGAGCCATGCCGCTGTTGAGCAAACCTTTGTGAACCGGGATGGCGCGGGGACACTGAAGCTGGGCCAAGCGCGCGGCATTGCGGTGTTGGTGCCTGCTAAGTTCGGGCTTGAGGTGGGGGAATATGCACCTAATGCTGTAAAAAAGGCTGTGGTGGGTGTTGGGCACGCGGATAAAAAGCAGGTGGAACATATGGTGATGTTGCAATTGCCTGGCATAAAGCTGGCAGGGCCTGACGCCACAGATGCGCTTGCGATTGCCATTTGTCATGCGCATCACATTCAAGCCAATAGTCATTTTCAGGCCGCATTGAAGAGGGCAAACGGATGATTGGAAAGCTATCAGGCCGGGTGGATTACCGCAGCACCGATCATGTGATGCTGGATGTGCGGGGCGTCGGTTATATGGTGTATTGTTCTGACCGTACATTGGCCTCTTTGCCGGCGGCGGGCGAACCCGTGGCGCTCTATACAGATTTATTGGTGCGAGAAGACCTGTTGCAGCTGTTTGGTTTTACCTCCTTGGTCGAAAAGGAATGGCACCGCTTGTTGATGTCGGTTCAGGGCATTGGGGCCAAGGCCTCATTGTCGATATTGGGCGCTTTGGGCCAGGATGGGGTGAGCCGGGCGATTGCTCTTGGGGATTGGAACTCATTGAAAGCGGCCAAGGGCGTGGGCCCAAAAACTGCGCAACGGGTGGTGATTGAGTTAAAAGACAAGGCCCCTGGTGTGATGGCGATGTTGGGCGGTGCGCCGCAGATCCATGATCTGGGTGAGGTTTTCGAATCCTCTGTTCCAAAGCCACGGCCTGCACATGTGCCATCCGCACAGGCGGATGCTTTGTCGGCGCTGGGCAATCTTGGCTATGTGCCCGGTGAGGCAGCAGCGGCTGTGGCTGAGTTGGGTGCCGAGATGGATGGTGCCGATGCGGCGGCTTTGATCCGTGCGGCTTTGAAAAAACTGGCGCCTAAATCATGAGCGGGCCTTTGGAGGATGACGGGATGATTGTGACTGGCATGGTGGACCCGGACACAACGCTGCGCCCGGAGCGGTTAGCCGAGGATGGCGATAAGGCTTTGCGGCCAAAGGGTTTGGATGAATTTATTGGCCAAGAGGCGGCGCGGGCCAATCTGAAAGTATTCATTCAATCGGCCCGGCAACGGGGTGAGGCGATGGATCATGCGCTGTTTCACGGACCGCCTGGGCTCGGCAAAACTACTTTGGCGCAGATTATGGCGCGGGAGCTTGGGGTTAATTTTCGTATGACCAGCGGACCGGTGCTTGCCAAGGCCGGCGATCTGGCTGCGATTTTGACCAATCTTGAGCCGCGCGACGTGTTGTTTATTGACGAGATTCACCGGCTGAACCCTGTGGTGGAGGAAATTCTATATCCGGCTTTGGAAGATTTTGAGCTGGATTTGGTGATCGGTGAGGGGCCTGCGGCTCGCACGGTGCGCATCGAGTTGCAGCCATTTACTTTGGTGGGGGCGACGACTCGTTTGGGGTTGCTGACAACCCCGCTGCGAGACCGCTTTGGCATCCCGACACGGTTGGAATTTTATACAGATTTAGAGCTGCATCAAATTGTCACCCGCAATGCACGTTTGCTGGGTGTGCCTGCCGATGATGCGGGGGCGGCAGAAATTGCCAAACGCGCCCGCGGCACACCGCGAATTGCTGGACGGCTGTTGCGTCGGGTGTTGGATTTTGCAGTGGTGGAAGGCGATGGCCGGATCACGCAAGCGATTGCCGATCACGCTTTGACCCGTTTGGGGGTGGATTATTTGGGTTTGGATGGTGCCGATCGACGTTATTTGCAACTGATTGCGGAGAATTATGCCGGGGGGCCGGTGGGGATTGAGACACTTTCTGCGGCCCTGTCGGAAAGTCGCGATGCTTTGGAAGAGGTGATTGAGCCCTACTTGTTGCAACGTGGATTGATACAGCGCACGCCGCGTGGGCGGATGTTGGCTCAGAAAGCTTGGGCGCATTTGGGCCTGCCGGCACCACAGCAAGCGACGCAATCGCAATTATTTGGTTAGGGCGCTGGCCTCCGGCGGGAGTGTTTCTGGCCAAAAGAAGCCTGGACCTATAGTGGGTTTTGAAATTGACTAAAAAAGAGGAGTGGCCAGTGCTGACGGCGACTAAAATTGAACACATGTTTACGCGCACGGATGGATCCTATGTGTTTGCGCGCTGGGGGCGTCCTATTTCTCCAGTGGTATTTGGGGTGATGGATGAGACCTTGAGCGTGGTTAAATCCGCGATTGAGGCGGTCTGCTTGGCCTGCGGTCATGTCACCGTTGAGCTGGATCCGGAATTGGGCAGCAACATGATGATGTTCTTTTTCTCTAATTGGGACGAATTGGGCGCTGTGCCGGATTTAGATCAGTTGATTCCGAATTTGGCTCAGGTGGTGGATCGGTTGCAGGTCGCACAGGCCAATCAGTATCGTGCCTTCAGGTTTGATGATGCGGGGGCCATTCAGGCCTGTTTCGTTTTTCTTCGTGTGGATGAGGCTTTGGAACAACTGGGGGCTGATAGTTTGGCGCTGTCACAGGCGGTGCAGGTGATGCTTTTGTGGTCGCAAGATGCCTTTCGCGAAACATCGCCCTTGGCGGTGCTCGAGAGTGGGGTCACGGTGCTGCGACCTGAAATTGCAGCGGTGCTGCGGGCGGCCTATGATCCGATCATGCCGGCCCGAGCCGATGATCCCAGCCATGCTTTGCGTCTGCATGCGCGCATTCCGATGTTGTCGTGATCCATCGCTTCGATCTCAAAGTCTATTATGAAGACACAGATATGGGGGGCATTGTCTATTACGCCAATTACCTGAAGTTCATTGAGCGCGCGCGCTCAACCTGGGTGGCGGAATTGGGCATTGATCAACTGGTCCTTCAAGCTAAAGGTGTGGTCTTTGCGGTGCGCGATATCTCGGCACATTATTTGGTCCCTGCGCGGATGGGTGACAGTTTGCACGTGATCAGCCGCGTCATCGCCACCACGGCGGCGCGATGGGTTTTGGAGCAGGTGGTTGAGCGCGATGGGGTGGTGCTCTTCACCGCTGAGGTGACCGTTGTAGCGGTTTCCAACACCGGAGCGGCACGACGTCTTCCGGCAGAACTTCGCCGAATTTTACCGCTGTAAAAACAATTGCGGTGAAAGCTTGGCTTTTTGTAGGCTTTCTAGCTACAATGTCCCAAAACAATGGCCGAAGAGCCAGAAGCAGAGGCAATATCATGGAAGCAGCAATCGATTTCTCGATTTGGGCCCTTTTTTCACGCGCGACACTGCCAGTTCAACTGGTGATGATCCTTTTGATTGGCCTATCGGTTTGGTCTTGGACCATCGCAATCAATAAACGACTGGCGCTTATCGTGGCCCGGCGGCGTGCGGCAAAATTCGATCAATCTTTTTGGTCTGGCGAACCCTTGGATGAATTGTTTGACCGAATCTCAGGCAGCCCTAAGGGCGGTAGTGAGCTGATTTTTAACGCCGGCATGACTGAATGGCGCAGATCGCACCGCGATGACGGCGCAATGATTGCTGGAGCGCAATCTCGGATTGAGCGCTCTATGGATGTGGCCCTGAGCAAGCAGGCCAGCGAATTGCAAAGTAGCCTCGGGGTGTTGGCCTCTATAGGCTCGGTTGCGCCATTTATCGGCCTGTTTGGTACTGTTTGGGGTATTATGAATGCATTCATCGAAATAGCCGCCCAGCAAAATACAAATTTGGCCGTCGTTGCGCCGGGGATTGCCGAGGCGCTTTTGGCGACGGGCTTGGGGTTGCTTGCAGCCATACCGGCGGTGGTGTTTTACAACCACCTAAGTGCGGCCAGTGATCGGGTGATCGCGAATTACGAAGCCTTTGCAGATGAGTTTTCCACCATCTTGTCGCGCCAATTGGGGGGCTGATCTGTGGCGGTAAAACTCGACACATCAGATCCGATGCGCGGCAGACGCCGGCGCAGGCGGACACGGCCTGTGGCGGAGATCAATGTGACGCCCTTTGTGGATGTGATGTTGGTATTGCTGATTGTCTTTATGGTGGCGGCGCCCTTGCTGACCGTCGGGGTGGATGTGGAACTACCCAAAACTGCGGCGGGGGCTTTGCCCAGTGAAGTGGAAGAGCCGCTGACTGTGACACTCACGGCTGAGGGTGCGATTGTCATTCAGACTACGGAAACACCAGAAGCCGAATTTTTGACCCGCCTGCGCGGGGTGGCACAAGAGCGCTCGGATGATAAAGTTTTTCTGCGTGCTGATGGCTCTATCCCCTATGCGCGCGTGATGCAGGTTATGGGTGCCATGAATGCCGCAGGTTTTGGCAATATTGGGTTGGTAACTGATTTGGGTGGGCCAACATTTGATGGCTCTGACGGATAGGGTCTCATGTCGCCTGGCACCTATATTTCACTGACCCTGCACACCAGTTTGGTGGGATGGCTGCTGTTCAACGGAGATTTTGAACACAAACCTCTTGAGCTGCCGGTGACAGAGGTGTCGGTTGTCTCGTCGGAGATGTTTGACATCATGGTGAACAATACCGCACCAATCATAGAGACGGAGCTTGAGGCGGCGTCGCGACAGCCCTCGATTGAAGACACACAAGCGCCCGCTGACTCATCAACTGATAAGGCCCCGCAGCAGGTCACGCAAATGCTCAGCCAAATTGCCCAAAACGATGCGCTGCCGGAAACCGTGCCTAACCAACCCGAGCGCATGGAAGAGGTAGTAATCATTCCACCGCTGGAGTTGACCGCACCGAAAATTGAGGCGGAGGCGCCAGAGCCTTTGGCAACCAGCCTGCCGCCCAAACCGCGGCCTGCACCTCGTATTGCCCCGGTGGCTGTGGCGCCGCCTGCACCTGATATGGATATTGGAGAGATTACAAGAGATACCGCTGCACCGCAGCTTGAACCCGCGCAGGTTTTGAAGGAGCAAACGGCAAAGGCGCCTGAGGCGGCGGCTCCAGAGATTGTGACAGAGGCAGAGAAACCCTCGGAAGCTGTCGAGGTGTCCAAGTTGGCCCCGCCGCGCAGTGTGCGGCCGCAACGACGTCCCGCGCCGCGCCCTGTGGTTGAAACGCCGATTGATCCGCCGGAACCCACTTCGGTACACGATTACTCCATTGGCCGCCGCTTTGGCTGAGGCTTTGAGCGGCACGACCTCAGAGCCAGAGACGCAAGGAACGGCAACTGAGGCTTTGGCACCGCAGGTGATCCGTGGTATGCAACTTGCAATTTCACCTTGCTGGAACCTGGGCGCGTCTTCATCGGCGGCGCTCTTCACCACAGTTGTGGTGGGCATGGAGCTCACAATCGATGGTAAGCCATTGATAAATAGTATTTATTTGGTAGGCTACGAAGGTGGAGACGACGATAGCGCGCAGCGGGCCTTTGAAACGGCCCAGCGGGCGATTAAAGAATGTGGCGCACAGGGATTTGAACTGCCGACGGAGCAATATTCCGCTTGGCGAAACGTAGAAATTACTTTTAACCCAGAGAAAATGAGAGTGCGATGATGCGATTGATCTATTTCGGCATTTTGGCGATCGGCATGTGGGTAAGCCCAGCGTTGTCACAAAATGGACCTCTGAAAATTGAGATCACTGACGGGGTGATTGAGCCACTCACCTTTGCGGTTCCAATCTTCGAGGCTGAAAACATCGAAGCTGCCGCCATTGCCACCGAGATTTCACGAATTGTGGCGACGGATTTGATCAGCAGCGGCTTGTTCCGCGAAATTCCAGCCAATCGATTCATTGCGCAACGTATCACATTTGCGGAAGCGGTGCGCTACCCGGATTGGCGTGCGATCAATGCGCAGGCTTTGGTGACGGCCTCTGTGAGCACCACCAATACCGGTCGTTTGACGGTTAAATTTCGCATTTTTGATATATTCTCTGGTGTGCAGCTGGGCAGTGGCATGCAACTGGGCGGGAGCACGCAAGCGGTGCGGCGCATGGCCCATAAAGTGGCCGATCAGGTATATGAGCGCATCACTGGTGAAGGGCCTTATTTTGATAGCAAGATCGTATTTGTCTCTGAATCTGGACCAAAAGACAAACGTCTGAAGCGTTTGGCCATTATGGATTTTGACGGCGAAAACGTGCAGTTTTTGACCGGCAACGAGAATATCGTGCTGGCCCCGCGCATCTCGACAGACGGCAAACAGGTTTTGTACACCAGCTGGGAGTCTGGCTTCCCGCAGATTTACTTGCTCAATGTCGGAACAGCAGGGCGTAAGCGTTTGCCTACACCTGACAGCGGCATGGCCTTTTCTCCACGCTTCTCCCCAGATCGTAAGCGCATTGTTTATTCCTTTGAGCAGGGTGGAAACTCGGACATCTATTTGATGGACCTGGCTACTGCGCGTTCTGCACGGATGACCTCTAGCCCGTCGATTGACACTGCGCCAAGCTTTAGCCCTGATGGTCGCCAAATTGTATTTGAAAGCGACCGCAGCGGCTCGCAGCAGATCTATACAATGCCTGTCTCAGGTGGCACTCCTAATCGGATATCATTCGGCAATGGCCGTTATGGCACTCCGGTCTGGAGCCCGCGCGGCGATTTGATTGCCTTCACCAAGCAAAGCAATGGCCGCTTTGGCATTGGGGTGATGCGCACCGATGGCAGCGAAGAGCGGTTGCTGTCGGCTTCATTCTTGGATGAGGGACCTACCTGGTCTCCTAATGGCCGCGTGATCATGTTTGCCCGCGAAACTCAGGGGGCAAAGGGCGCACCGAGCCTTTATTCTGTGGATATTACAGGTAGGAACCTGCGTGCTTTAACGCTGCGCGCCCCTGCCTCTGACCCATCTTGGGGGCCTGTTCAGCGGTAGCGCGTTCAGACCTATGTTATGTTTCTGTGAAAGGATACCGAAATGCGAGTGATTTATTTGGCCCTGATACCGTTTTTGGCTTTGGCAGCCTGCTCCAATCCTGGTGGCGGCTTTGGTGGGGGGCCTCTTGGGGGAGGCTCAAGCTGGGATGATTCGTCTGCGAATGCGGAAGATCAAAGTGACCCAACATCTCAGGGGTTCTTTGAGACATCTGTAGGCAATCAAGTGCTCTTTGATGTGGATGAATTTACGTTGAACACGGCCTCTAAAGTCGCTTTGGACATTCAAGCTCAGTGGCTGATGGACAATCCAGGCTATGTGATCATCGTGGAGGGCCATGCGGATGAGCAAGGCACACGCGAATATAACTTGGCGCTGGGATTTCGGCGGGCGCAATCGGTGCAGGAATATCTGGTGGCCCGTGGTGTCTCCGGTCTGCGGTTGAAAACCCGCAGCTATGGCAAGGAACGCCCGCTTGAGATTTGCAGTGCGGAAAGGTGCTACGCTAAAAATCGTCGCGCTGTGACACTGCTGACAGCTGGCCTTAGCTAATGCAACTTGGCCGTGCTTTGATCTTGACCCTGGGGCTTGCGAGCCCGGTGTCAGCCGATAGATTGGCTGACATGCGTCAAGATCTTGCCGCGCTTTTGCTTGATACGAAACGGTTGCGGTTGGAAATGGTCACCACGCGGGGGGCGGGCTTTATAAATGACGGCTCGCTTTTAGATCGAACTGCGGCGATTGAAAACGAACTCCAGCGTCTGACGGGCGAGACTGAAGAGCTGGCCTACCGAATTTCGGCCATCGTGCGCGATGCGAACCGACGGATTGCCTCATTGGAGACCCGGGTCTGCACGCTTGAGCCAGGATGCACTGTAACGGAATTTGGCTCGACATTGCCCATTGGTCCAGACGTAAAATCGCGCCCGGATCTGGTGTTGCCTCCAGAAATATTGACAATTTCCGAGCAATCGGAGTTTGACGCGGCCAACAGAATGCTGATGTCGGGAGATTCACTCAGCGCGTTGCAAATGTTCGAAGATTTTGTGCGGGCTTTTCCGGTTGGCCCCTTAACCCAAAAGGCGCATCTGCTTTTAGGTCATGGCTATATGGATGTTTTGGAATTTCGGCTGGCCGCACGCGCCTATCTTGAGGCCTATTCCGTGGATGAGGCCAATGAAGTTGCCCCCTCAGCTTTATACCACTTGGCCTTAGCCTTTCACCGCATGGGCAATGCTAAAGAAGGCTGTTTGACCCTAAGTGAGGTGCAGTTTCGCTACGCTGATTCGGATATTGCGGCTGATGCCAAACAGGCAGAGGCCGAACTGGCCTGCGTATGACCTCGCTGATGCGTTCCAAGATTTTAACCGCAGTCAAACAATTTTTCGCGGATGTGCCACCAGAGGCCACTATTGGCGTCGCGGTGTCGGGCGGTTCTGATTCTGTGGCCATGCTACTGGCTCTGCGCGAGGCTTTGCCTGTGGCTAAATTGCGGGCGGCGACTGTGAATCACGGCCTGCGCGCTGAAGCGGCTGCCGAGGCTCGCTGGGTGAAGGCTCTGTGTTTAAGTCTGGGGATTACCCATGACATTTTACCCGTTAAAGATCTAGTACCTGGCTCAAACCTTCAAGCGCGGGCGCGTATGGTGCGCTATGATGCGTTGGCCGCATGGGGGCAGGAGTGTAATCAATTGTGTTTGGGGCACAGTCAAACCGATCTGGCGGAGACGTTTTTAATCCGCTTGGCGCGCGGTTCTGGCGTGGACGGACTTTGTGCCATGCAGGCACGATGGCAGGATCGTGCCATAGATTGGGCGCGGCCTTTGCTGGCTTTTTCTCGGGCAGATTTGCGCGTTTACTTGGGCGAGTGCGGGCAGTCTTGGTGTGATGACCCAAGCAACGACGATCCGGCGTATACGCGGGTCCAAATGCGCCAAGCACAGCCGCAACTGGATGACTTGGGCCTGAGTGCCGAGCGGCTCGCTAAAACGGCCCTGCGCATGTCCAACGTGCAGGAAGCTTTAACGTTTTCACTGAAGGCGCTGCGCCCCACTGTTATGCAACTTGATTTCGGCGATGTTGTATTTAGCCGCAGCGCATTGGCGCAATTGCCGGGCGAATATGTCGAACGTATGGTGGCGGAGTCGCTAAGCTGGATCGGGGGGCAGGCCTATAAGCCTAGAAATTCAGCACTACTTCGCGCGATTGACACAAAAAAAATATTTAGTTTGCATGGATGTGTCTTAATACCGCAGTCGGGAAATTTACTGCGCATCAGCCGCGAATATGCGGCGGTGGAGGGTGTAACCGCCTGTTGCCCAGCTCTTTGGGATCATCGCTATTTTGCTCAAAACCATAATAAAACTTACGAAATTCGTCCACTTGGAGGCTTAGGTCTTACTTTATGTCGCGATTGGCGAGCCAGTGGCCGACCGCGCATCGCGCTTAAATCCAGCCCCTCACTTTGGCGCGATGATCAGCTCATCGCCGCTCCGCAGGCGGGATTTGGACAAAAAGATGTGCTGCAGGTGGTTTCAACACCCTGGGAATGATAGTACCCCGTTGAATTAAGCGGTGTGATGTCTATCTTATATCAAAGCCCGGCGCTTAGACGCGTCGACACATTGCGTTTCTGATAGGAGTTTCTCTTGGGTAATCTACGCAACATCGCCTTCTGGTTTGTTTTGTTCATCTTGGTTTTGATGCTGTTTCGGCTATTTTCGGGGGATGGCGGGACAGCCTCCAGCCGGTCCACCACCTACTCTGACTTTGTTTTGGCAGTGGAAAACGGCCAAGTGAGTAGCGCCGTTTTGGATGGGGAGACCGTGAGCTACACCGGTCCAAATAATATTGAATTTGTGACAATCGTGCCCGGTGATGCGCGGGTAAGTGACCTGCTCGTTGACAAGGGAGTGAACGTCATCGCCAAATCGCAACAGACATCGATGTTCCAATCGGTCCTGCTGTCACTCCTGCCTATCATGCTTTTAGTGGGGGTCTGGATCTATTTCATGAACCGCATGCAAGGCGGGGGCAAAGGCGGCGCGATGGGCTTTGGGAAAAGCCGGGCCAAGATGTTGACCGAGAAACAAGGCAACGTCACTTTCGATGATGTTGCTGGAATTGATGAAGCCAAAGAAGAGCTGGAAGAAATTGTTGATTTTTTAAAAAATCCACAGAAATTTAGCCGTCTTGGCGGTAAAATCCCCAAAGGTGCACTGCTCGAAGGCGCGCCGGGGACTGGTAAAACTTTGCTGGCCCGCGCGATTGCGGGTGAAGCCGGAGTGCCATTCTTCTCGATCTCAGGCTCTGATTTTGTGGAAATGTTTGTGGGCGTAGGTGCGAGCCGCGTACGCGATATGTTTGAGCAGGCCAAAAAGAATGCGCCTTGCATTTTGTTCATTGATGAAATTGACGCCGTGGGCCGCGCTCGTGGCGCGGGGTATGGGGGCGGTAATGATGAGCGCGAGCAAACATTGAACCAATTGCTTGTAGAGATGGATGGTTTTGAAGCCAACGAAGGCATCATCATCATCGCTGCGACCAACAGAAAAGACGTTTTGGATCCGGCATTGCTGCGTCCGGGCCGTTTTGACCGTCAAGTGACCGTGCCTAACCCCGATTCCCGTGGCCGCGAAAAAATCTTGGGCGTGCATGCACGCAAATTGCCAACGGGTCCCGACGTTGATCTGAGGATCATTGCGCGCGGCACACCTGGATTTACCGGGGCGGATTTGGCCAATTTGGTTAACGAATCTGCATTGGCTGCTGCTAGAATTGGTCGCCGTTTGGTGACGATGGAAGATTTCGAGAAGGCCAAAGACAAGATCCTGATGGGCGCGGAACGTCGCTCTATGGTTCGCACTAAGGCGCAACTTGAAAAAACCGCTTATCATGAAGCTGGTCACGCTTTGGTTGGCTCTTTGCTGCCGAAATGTCAGCCTGTGTATAAAGCAACCATTATTGCGCGTGGTGCTGCGGGTGGCATGGTTATGAGCCTGCCTGAAATGGATAGGCTGAACTTCTATCGTGACGAATGTCATGATGAATTGGCCATGACCATGGCTGGTAAAGCTGCTGAGATTTTCAAATACGGTGAAGATCAAGTGTCGAACGGCCCATCTGGCGATATCCAACAGGCCTCCAGCTTGGCGCGTGCTATGGTGATGCGTTGGGGCATGTCTGATAAGGTCGGTAATATTGACTACTCGGAGGCAGCCGAAGGCTATTCTGGCCGCACCTCTGGCCTGTCGACCTCTGCGGGTACCAAAGAGTTGATCGAATCTGAAGTACGTACATTCGTTCAAAACGGCTATGATTTGGCGCTGAAGACCATCACGGACAACAAAGAGCGTTTTGAAAACTTGGCCCAAGGTCTGCTTGAGTATGAAACCCTCACAGGGGCGGAAATCAAGAAGGTGATGGAAGGTGAGGTTTTAAACCGAGATGAGGATGAAGACGACAGCGCGAGCACTGGTGGCACACCCTCGGTCACGGCAATCCCCAAGACCAAGCCCAAACCAAAGTTGAGTGACGGTGGGATGGAACCAGAACCTTCCGCATAAAGTTTAAAACCTCCGTCCGGTCAAAGGGGCGGAGGTTTTTCGTTTCAAGCAGAGGATTGCGATATGCCTGCATTGGTGGCGACAGAGGTCTTTGCCAAGATCACTTGGCTGGGTGTGGTCCCCGAGCGGCGTAGGGCTGAGGTGGAGACTGAATGCCGTTCCGAGATTGACCTCGACTGGGATGGTGTGGTTGGCGGGGCGCATAGTGGCCGCAACCGCGCTTCTGACAGCCGCGTAATGCAGCAACACAAACGCAACACTCAAATCGCCAATGTGCGCCAGCTTAGCATTGTCAGCGAAGAGGAGATTGCTGAGATCGCGCGGGCTATGAATATTGCACAATTCGATCCCGAATGGTTGGGGGCTAATCTTGTGGTTTCAGGCTGCCCCGATTTCTCCCATATTCCGCCATCCTCACGGTTTCAGTCAGAGAATGGCACCACGCTAATTGTCGATATGCAAAACTATCCCTGCCATCAGATCGCCATGACCATTGAGCGGGATTTGCCGGGGCAGGGCAAATCGTTCAAACAGCATGCCAAAGGCCGACGGGGCCTGACCGCTTGGGTCGAGCGGCCCGGACAGTTGTTCTTGGGCGACCAGCTGCGCCTGCATTGCCCAGAACAGCGCGCATGGCAGCCCGATGGGCAGGGGCAATTGCTTTAGAGGTTACTGTGCCAACCACAGGGCCAAATAAGCGGCACCACATAGAAGTAAGATATGCTGCACAAAAATGAATTGTTCCAAATTTCCCCCCAAAAAACACTTTTGAATCTTAAGCAATTCTGCTTCAGAGGTAAAACGCATGTTTCCGATTGGCACATGGCAGTTATTTACTGCCGCACACGCAAGCGCGAATGTCGGATTTACTCTGCTTTTCTGCAGGCGATGGCGGTACATGCAACGGTATACCTTGGTCATGGGACCACAGCGGGAGATATAAAATGAGCTATAAGTCGGATATTGAAATTGCACGGGGTGCTTCAAAAGCCTTGATCCAGGATATTGGCGCGAAGATCGGCATTGAAAGCAAAGATTTGCTGCCCTACGGTCACGATAAGGCCAAAGTGAGCCAATCTTTCATCAACTCGGTTCAGGACCGTGAAAACGGCAAGTTAATTTTGGTAACCGCTATCAACCCAACTCCTGCGGGCGAAGGCAAGACCACAACCACTGTTGGACTTGGTGACGGTTTGAACCGCATTGGCAAAAATGCGATGGTCTGTATCCGTGAGGCATCTTTGGGCCCTAACTTTGGCATGAAGGGTGGGGCTGCAGGTGGTGGCTACGCTCAAATTATTCCGATGGAAGATATGAACCTGCATTTCACGGGTGACTTTCATGCCATCACCTCTGCGCACAGCCTGCTGTCCGCCATGATCGACAACCATATTTATTGGGGCAATGATCTCGAGATCGACACGCGCCGTGTCGTTTGGCGCCGCGTTGTAGACATGAACGACAGGGCATTGCGTCAAATAACAGCCTCGTTGGGCGGTGTCTCTAATGGTTTTCCACGTGAAACCGGCTTTGACATCACAGTGGCCTCTGAAGTTATGGCGATTTTGTGTCTGGCTAATAATCTGACTGATCTGCAAAAACGCCTCGGCGATATGATCGTGGCCTACCGCCGCGACCGCAGCCCAGTGTTTGCACGCGATATCAAAGCTGATGGTGCGATGACGGTGCTGCTCAAAGATGCGATGCAGCCAAACCTGGTGCAAACCCTGGAAAACAATCCAGCATTTGTTCATGGTGGCCCCTTTGCCAATATTGCGCATGGCTGTAACTCGGTAATTGCTACCACAACGGCGCTTAAGCTGTGTGACTATGTTGTCACTGAGGCCGGATTTGGTGCTGATCTGGGGGCTGAAAAGTTTCTGAATATCAAATGCCGCAAAGCCGGACTTACGCCCTCTGTTGTGGTCTTGGTGGCCACTGTGCGCGCGATGAAGATGAATGGTGGTTTGGCTAAAGCAGATCTTGGTCCTGAGAATGTGACAGCCGTTCAAGCTGGCTGTTCAAACCTTGGCCGCCATATTGAAAACCTGAAAAGTTTTGGTGTGCCGGTGATCGTGGCTATCAACCATTTTGTTACTGATACCGAAGCTGAGGTTCAGGCTGTGAAAGACTATGTAGCGGGCCAAGGCTCTGAAGCCATCGTTTCGCAGCATTGGGAATTTGGCAGCAAAGGCTCTGAAGCTTTGGCAATCCGCGTGGCCGAAATTGCCGATGCCGACATTGCGAATTTTGCACCAATCTATCCAGATGAAATGTCTTTAGCCGATAAAATTCAAACTATCTGTAAGCGCATTTACCGGGCTGATGAAGCTTTGATGGATCAAAAAATCCGCAATCAGCTGAAGGAATGGGAAGATCAAGGTTACGGGCATTTGCCGGTTTGTATGGCAAAAACGCAATATAGCTTTAGCACCGATCCCAACCTACGCGGTGCGCCGGTTGGTCACTCTGTACCGGTGCGCGAAGTGCGCCTGTCTGCAGGGGCTGGCTTTGTGGTTGTGGTTTGTGGTGAAATCATGACGATGCCGGGCTTGCCACGTACTCCAGCAGCTGAAACCATTAGGCTCAATG
Source organism: uncultured Planktomarina sp. (assembly GCA_905182455.1). GTDB lineage: Bacteria > Pseudomonadota > Alphaproteobacteria > Rhodobacterales > Rhodobacteraceae > Planktomarina > Planktomarina forsetii. Next base: position 707,087 of record CAJJBJ010000002.1, on the reverse strand, counting down.
ATGCGGGTGAAATTGAAGGTCTGTTCTAGGACCCTTGTCCCCCGCTTTGGCGGGGGATGTCTCCGACGGGAGTATTTTGGCCAGGAGAAAATTGGCCGCGTGACATAGACATAGGTCTTGGGAGATTGACATGACGGCACAGATAATTGACGGCAAAGTATTTGCAGCGCGCGTGCGTGGGCAGGTGGCAGAACATGTGGCGCGCTTGAAGGCAGATCATGCGATTGTGCCGGGGCTTGCTGTGGTTCTCGTCGGTGAAGATCCGGCCAGCCAAGTCTATGTGCGCTCCAAGGGCAAGCAAACCGTTGAGGTAGGCATGCATTCGGTGGAACATAAGTTGGATGTGCAGACCTCTGAGGTGAATTTGCTGGCGGTGATTGATCAACTGAATGCTGATCCTGCTATTCACGGGATTTTGGTTCAGCTGCCCCTTCCTAAGCATTTGAATGAAGAGTTGGTGATTGGTCGGATTGACCCGGCCAAGGATGTTGACGGGTTCCATATTTCGAATGTGGGTTTGTTGGGCACAGGTCAAAAATCTATGGTGCCTTGCACACCCCTAGGATGTTTGATGATGTTGCGTGATCATTTTGGCTCTTTGTCAGGCTGTAATGCGGTGGTGATCGGGCGCTCTAATATCGTGGGCAAGCCGATGGCGCAGCTGTTGCTGGGCGACAGCTGTACTGTGACGATTGCGCATTCGCGGACCAAGGATCTGCCGGATGTGGTGCGCCGTGCGGATATTGTGGTGGCCGCGGTTGGGCGTGCTGAGATGGTGCCGGGTGATTGGATTAAGCCTGGGGCTGTTGTGATTGACGTTGGTATCAATAGAATTCCGGCGCCTGAAAAAGGCGAAGGTAAGATGAAACTGGTGGGTGATGTGGATTATGCCAGTTGTGCTGAAGTTGCAGGTGCTATCACGCCGGTGCCTGGTGGTGTGGGGCCAATGACGATTGCTTGCCTCTTGGCCAATACGTTGACGGCGACCTGTCGGGCTAATGGTCTGCCTGAACCTGAAGGGCTGACGGCTTAATCGGAGTGTTTCTAGGCACGCGTAAGCTGACTCGTCCATGCTTTCTATAGATCATCAACGGGTGATTTTGCCGACATTTGGCACCTTCACCGGCGGGCTTCGTAGCTATAATGATGCCTTGAATTTAATTATGCGACGCCAGGCTTGTGCGGTGTTAACCGGTAAGGTCAGCCACGTTTTACCAATGCCACGGGAGTGAAAATGCAGCGAATTATTGAAAGCTTTGAACGTCAAACGATGATGCAAACCTTGGGTGCTGAATTGACCTGTGTCCGTGCAGGACATGTGGAAATCACAGCGCCAATCCTACCCGGTAGTCAGCAACAACATGGCTATGCCCATGCTGCTTTAATTTTCGCAATTGGCGACAGCGCAGCGGGATATGCGGCCTTGTCGGTGATGCCTGATGAGTTTGAGGTGTTGACTGCTGAGATGAAAATCAACCTATTGGCCCCGGGTCGAGATGGGCCATTGCGGGCGGTAGGTACTGTCGAAAAGTCGGGCCGGCGCTTGGTTGTTGTGCGCGCTGATGTGTTTGATGGTGAGGTAAAAGTCGCTTTGATGCAAGGAACCATGGTGCCTGTCACTGCGTGAGTACCAAAAAATTTTAAGGTGATAATTTCCAATTAATTACATGAATTAAGTTTATAATTATCTGTTTATAAGCTTAAAAAGCCAATAGATAAAAATACTACTAAAACACCTGTCCATTGCAAGCCTGTCATTTTCTCCTTTAAAAATACCCAAGCAAGAATAACTGTCACCAGTCCGAATATGGACGCTGTCACTGAGGCAAAGGCAGAAAAGTTTTGGGTTCCCGCATAGATGACAACGGCCAATGCAATGGCATCCAGCACGCCCATGGCCGCGAGCAATCGCAGTTGAGACCGGTTGGGTTTTAGGTTTATGCGAAAGGGCAAAGCAATTAAAAGAATGGAGGCGATGGCGGCCATACGTGCCAACCAAATCACTGGTAGTTCGGCCCCAAGGGCCGCCGCAGCTTGACCTGAGGCGAAGCTACCAAAGAACCCAACCGCACCGGATGCGGCCCAGAGGATTGCGATGCGGCGCGTGCCTGCCCCGGTGTCACTGTCGCCTTGAGCGACAATGGTAATGCCAATGATGATCAAAACCACCGCGAAGATATGGAGGGCTGCAACTGGCTCACCTGACCATATCGCCAGCGCCACAGAGAGGATTGGATAGGACCCCACGATTGGTGCTACGAGTCTTACAGGTCCGATGGCGAAGGCCTGATATAGAGCTATCGCGGCGAGGGCGAAGAGGCCGCCTGAAAGAACGGAGTTGCCGATCGCGGGCATGGTAAGATCTGCCCAGTTGCCGAAGTAGATGCAAACCGGTGTAAGCAGCAGGGCACCGAAAATTAGCACGGTGGAGATTGCAGCCATGATGCCTGTGCGTTGACTGACGTAACGCACGCAGATGTCATGCACGCCCCAGCAGAGCGCTGCGATGAGGCCAAGACCTAGGGAAATGATCATTTTTCAGGCCTAAAAAAGGGAATCAGGAAGACGAAACAGGCGACCAAAAAGAAAATTGATCCGACCATACCCCAAAAATTGCCAATAGAAGCAATGATAAAGCCCAGTGCAGACAGGATAAACAGGATCCAGCCTATGAAATTGATTTGATTGTTGCTCATCATTGTCTCTGGTTATTGCCGAAAGGTCCTTAATCAGATATTCTTCTAATTAAAGATTTATTCCGCTGATGCAACATCAGTGGTGCGGAGGTCTAAACATGTTGGACGATATTTATCCTAAGGTACAGTCAGGGCCCCCAAAACCCAGCGTCATTTTGGCGCCCTCGGTGTTTTCCCTGCCTCCGGGCAGTGAACGCTATGTTGTTCCAGGCTGCGGGGCGGTTTTGATTGCGGTGGAACCGGGTGATCAAATCTCGGTGTTGAACGACGAAGGCGGACAGCTCTGTGAGGTTTTGGCCTTGGACAAAAAGGGACGCAGTGACGCGAGCCTCTTGGAGCAGACGCCCAATTGTGAGGCTGCGGGACTAAAAAAGCTCTTGGTGAGCGGTGATCCGTCCTTGCGGTCGGTGCGGATGGGCTTGGAAGCGCGCGGCGTGGATCTTGCCACCGCAGCCGCTATTCGATTTTTTGACAGTCTAACGCCCGCTAAAACTGAGGTGCACCTGCGCGTGGCGCAGGAGGGCAGTGTTGTAATTGCAGCCCCCGGTGGGATTATGGATTTTAAGGCGCAGGACACGGCAACGCCCTTGGTCGTCATGGTCAAACGCGCCGTGATCAAAAAGGTTGTGAAGTTTAAAATGCCGGATCCTTTGGCCGATCCACTTGCGGATATCCGCATTCACTCAGCTACGGCTCAAAGCTACTTTGTCAAAGCTGGCGATTATATTCAAGTTTATGATGTTGATGGGCGCCAATGTACGGATTTCCAGTGCTTTTCTGCGCGAAAGCTCGACAAGGGCATTGAGCATGCCCTGGATGTGACCACGACACGCACACTGATGGGGCATGCCTATCCGATGCCGGGTCTGCATGCGAAATACTACGATCAAGACATGATGCCTCTATTGGAGGTCATACAAGACACCTGTGGTCGCCATGATGCGTTTGCCTTGGCCTGTGCTGCGAAATACTATGATGATATCGGCTATCCCGGTCATGCCAATTGTTCGGATAACTTTAATCATGCTTTGGCAGAGCGAGGCGTAGGGCCGCGTGCGGGCTGGATGGCCATAAACTTCTTTTTCAACACTGCCATTGATGAGCATGGGGCGATGTATGGTGACGAGCCGTGGTCGCGGCCCGGTGATTACGTTTTATTGCGCGCTTTGACCGATCTTGTGTGCGTCAGCTCGGCTTGCCCTGATGATACATCACCAGCAAATGGCTGGAACCCAACAGATATTCACATACGCACCTATGATGGCGCGGAGTCTTTCAAACGCGCGATTGCTTTTCGTGCCACGCCAGAATCGGAACCTCAAATGACAAAAGAAACTGGTTTTCACAGTAGCTTTGCAAAACACACGCGCAATTTTGTGGAATATAATGGTTATTGGGTGGCCAATTGTTTTTCCCAAGTGGGACCTTTGGAAGAATATCATGCCTGTCGCGAAAAAGCCGTAGTGCTGGACCTTAGTCCTCTGCGTAAATTTGAGATCACCGGGCCGGATGCCGAGGCGCTGTGCCAATATATCTTCACCCGCAATATGAAGACTTTGCCGGTGGGTGGGGTGGTCTATACGGCCATGTGCTATGAGCACGGCGGCATGATTGATGATGGCACGGTGTTTCGTCTGGCCAAAGACAATTTCCGCTGGATAGGTGGCTCGGACTATGGTGGAGAATGGATGCGGGAGCAGGCGGACAAGCTGGGTCTGAAGGTTTTGGTGCGCGCGTCGACTGATATGCAGCATAATATTGCGGTTCAGGGGCCTGAGAGCCGCGATATGATGAAGAAAATCATCTGGACCGCGCCGCATCAACCTACATTGGAAGAGCTGGCTTGGTTCCGCTTTACCCCGGCACGTATTGGCCATGATCAGGGCGTTCCTATCGTGGTGTCACGCACTGGCTACACTGGCGAGCTGGGGTATGAGATTTTTTGCCACCCTAAACATGCCGAGGCGGTATTCGATGCGGTTTGGGCAGCAGGTCGCGACCATGGGCTGAAACCGATGGGGCTGGAAGCCTTGGATATGGTACGCATTGAGGCGGGGCTAATTTTCGCGGGCTATGATTTCAGTGATCAAACAGATCCCTTTGAAGCGGGGATTGGCTTTACTGTACCACTCAAATCGAAAACTGATGATTTCATTGGTCGCGATGCACTGATCCGGCGCAAGGAAACCCCGGCGCGCAAACTCGTGGGGCTGGATATCGACAGCAATGTTGATGTTGCCCACGGCGATTGCGTGCATATTGGCCGTGCTCAAATTGGAGAGGTAACCTCTTCTATGCGCTCACCTATTTTAGGAAAAAACATTGCTTTAGCACGAGTTGATGTGGCACATCATGCGGTGGACACTGAGGTTGAGATCGGCAAGTTGGATGGGCATATGAAGCGTCTACCCGCGAAGATTGTCTCCTTCGCACATTATGACCCGACTAAATCAAAACCGCGATCCTAAGCTTTAAAGTACGGCCTGCCGGTGGGGCAGGCTGCGGCTTGGTAGATCAAGCCGCAGCCATCAAAATAGAGCGTCTCTGTGGCCAAGACATTGTGGTGATTACATAAGGTATCACCAACATGTCATGGCCAAGGTATACATCTTCCATTGTGAATTTGAGATCGGGCTAGCGCGCGATTGTTTTTGTCGAATAGTCTAGTAAAGCGGTCTTGCTGGGCAGCTCCCATGCACCCAAGAGTACCGCGGCCTTGGCTGAGAGAAACACCACAACTTCACGGTAATGCGCCATGATCCGCATGAGATCATGGCTGTTCCAACTGTTTTGCCAGTCTTGGGAGAATTCTAGAAAATCAAATTTCTAGGTAACTTTCCAAACTGTCATCCAGCGCTTCTTTCCATGGCGTGTGATGGGCAGGGGCCATGGTGCCGGTCATCGGGCTGATATAGCCATGATCGCGAAACTCCATAATTCCTCTTTTTTTATGCTTCTTCCATTCAAAAAATGCATGGTTCGCGGCGGCGATATTGAAGCTTGGGTAATCGGTTTCTTCGATCAACTCCAATGTATAAGCGCCTTGATATTCAATCGCGCCATAGTCATCTGCAATCGCATCTTCGGTAGCCACCCGGTCAACCACATCTTGGTTCATTGCGGCTGGGGCGGGCAGTGCGATCCGCTCCATGATGCAATCACGTACCCACCACGCTTGCGCGTCAAACATGTTGAACGTGTACCATTGATCCTGCATGCCGAGATAGAACATGTCTGGATTTTTGGTCCAAACCACACCTTTGTAAAGATCCGCCGAGGCCAGCCGATTGGCGGTTCTAAGCCGCAGGTCATCGGGTAGGAAGGGGAAGTGATGTTTATAGCCGGTACACAAAATAATCGCATCAACATCCTTGCTGGTGCCATCGATGAAATGTGCTGTAGCACCCTCCACACGGTCCAGCTTGGGGACTTCTTGCCAATTATCTGGCCAGTCATAGCCCATCGGGGCAGTGCGATGCGCCACCGTGATCGATTTCGCACCGTATTTCCAACACTGTGAGCCAATATCTTCTGCGGAATAGGAGGTTCCGAGGATCAATAGATCTTTGTCCGCAAACTCACGCGCGTCACGGAAATCATGGGCATGCAAAATGCGGCCATTAAATTGATCAAAGCCGAGGTATTCGGGCACATTTGGCACGCTGAAATGCCCTGTGGCCACGATAACCTTGTCAAAAAACTCGGTGCTGTCGACATCGGCCACCTCATCGCGGCTGGTTACTTCAAAACCGCCACCGGTCAAAGCACGCACATCGCGTACAATTGTTGAAAAGCGGATCATGTCACGCACACCGGCTTTTTCGACCCGGCCTCTGATGTAGTCAAACAAGACGGCTCGCGGCGGAAAGGAGGCAATAGGTTTTCCAAAATGCTCTTCGAATGTGTAGTCAGCAAACTCCAAACCTTCTTTTGGACCGTTTGACCAGAGATAGCGATACATGGATCCATGGCACTGATTGCCATATTCATCGACGCCGGTGCGCCAAGTATAATTCCAAAGCCCGCCCCAATCGGATTGCTTCTCAAAGCATACAACTTCTGGGATCTCAGCCCCTTTTTCCTTGGCTGATTGAAAGGCCCGCAATTGTGCCAGTCCTGAAGGTCCTGCACCGATGATTGCAACGCGTTGTGTCATGTCATTCCCCTATGTTTTGTTGAGATGATTGAAAGCATCACAGGATTGAAAGTCAAGTTTCCCATGTGAGTTTGGCCATGAATTTCTATATAAAACAATGTTTTTTGTGCGGTTGTACAGGCTACAATCGACGGGAGGATTGGGCTGCAAACTTCAGTGGAATTACAGGCCGTCATTGTGATAAGTGGCGGCTATAGAATAATGCTGTGTCCGATGCCTTTGCATTCAAATCAAAAGGAATTTTTAATGACTGTCTCCTCAAAACCCAGTGTGAAATTTTGGGCCGTGGGCGCGTTTGGCCTGATTTGGAGCCTTATGGGTTGCTACAATTACCTCATGCAAATCAATCCGGAGGCGCTGGCGCAATTCCCTGAGGCCTATCAGATTGTGATCAACAGCCGACCCGGTTGGGTGACTGTGCTTTTCGTAATTGCTGTGTTCGGTGGTGCATTGGGCAGTGCGTTGATGTTGATGCGCAGAGCCGTCGCGCGCCCTGTCTTACTGGTGTCTTTGGTGGGGGTTGTTGTGACCTTTGGGCAAGCGATCTTGGAGATCAGATCCGCACCTGGGGCTGGCTTATTGTGATGGGCACCGGCATGTCGCTGCTAGTGTCGAGTTATTTGGTCTGGTTCACACACCGCAAAGATGGGCGCGAAGTGCTGCATTGAACTGTACTAAAATATAAAGAACCGCGCGTCTCTGCGCAGTTCTTTTTTGATTTCAAAGTGGTATGAACCCTCTTAGATATCCATAGTATTGGCTTTTTCCCAATCGCTGAAGTGGCTGCAGAAATCATTCCATTCTGAATGTTTCATTTTAAGATAGGCGGCTGAGAATTCTTCGCCCATAGCTGCTTTCAAGCCCTTGTCCTTGTCGTATTCACGCAAAGCATCGAGCATATTAAGCGGCAGTTTCGGCGCGCCACGAACCTTATGGCCATCGGCATACATGTCGATGTCATGGCGTTTGCCGGGATCTGCTTGCGAGCGCACACCTGACAGGCCAGCCGCGATGATAACAGCTTGCAACAAATATGGGTTCACCGCGCCATCTGGTAAGCGCAGTTCAAACCGTCCGGGGCCGGGAACGCGCACCATGTGCGTGCGGTTGTTGCCAGTCCAAGTTACTGTATTAGGCGCCCAAGTAGCCCCTGACATGGTGCGCGGTGCGTTGATGCGTTTGAAGCTGTTGACCGTTGGGTTGGTAATCGCGGCCAAGGCAGAGGCGTGCTTCATGATGCCGCCCAAGAAATGCCGGCCCTTTTCGGACAAACCCAGCTCTGCGGTTTGGCTGCTGTCGTTGGCGTCCATCGCAAATACGTTGATTTTTGCCGCAGCACCCGGCGCATCCCAAACGGAGATATGCGCGTGGCAGCCATTGCCGGTCAGCCCTTCAATGGGTTTGGGCATGAACGTGGCGCGGTAGCCATGTTTTTCGGCTACGGTTTTGGTCATGAACTTGAAAAAACTGTGCTTGTCCGCCGTTTTCAACGCGTCGTCAAAATCCCAATTCATCTCCCATTGGCCATTGGCGTCTTCATGGTCGTTTTGATAAGCGCCCCAGCCCAGATCAAGCATGTAATCACTGATTTCGCGGATCACGTCCAAGCGGCGCATGAAGGCTTGTTGATCATAGCAAGGTTTTGCTGCGGTATCATAGGGGTCTGAAATCTGGTCTCCGGCAGGGGTCAGCAGGAAGAATTCAGCTTCAATTCCCGTTTTGACATGCATGCCCTCAGACGCGGCATCTGCGATCAAGCGGCGCAGCACGTTGCGTGGAGCTTGGGCTACGTCTTCACCCTCCATCACGCAATTGCCCGGCACCCAAGCGATTTCCTTATTCCATGGCAGGATGATTACAGCCTCTGGATCTGGTACGGCCAGCATGTCTGGGTGCGCTGGGGTGAGGTCGAGCCATGTGGCAAAGCCCGCAAAGCCTGCACCGTCTTCCTGCATACCCGCAATCGCGCGGGCTGGGACCAATTTGGCCCGTTGTCCGCCAAACAAGTCTGTGAATGAAATCATAAAATATTTTACGCCGTTGTCTTCAGCGAATTTTGCCAGATCTGTTGCCATGGTCTTGGTTCCCTATTGGTCGTTTCAATTTCTCAGGGCGCGTCGAGATTTCCCGCCGCGCCCTCAATGTTAAAATGATCCTGATTTTCCTGGCCACCAATCGGTGCCTGCCAATGGAACCTGCGCCATTGCGGCGGCTTCCATCGTTAGAGCTACTAGATCTTCTGGCTCCAAATTGTGCAGGTGGTTTTTACCACAGGCCCGTGCAATGGTTTGCGCTTCCAAAGTCATCACTTTGAGGTAATTGCGTAAACGTCGGCCGCCTTCAATTGGGTCGAACCGCTTCATCAGTTCTGGATCTTGAGTGGTGATGCCGGCAGGGTCTTGACCTTCGTGCCAGTCGTCATATGCTCCGGCTGTTGTGCCCAATTTGTTGTATTCGGCCTCCCATTTGGGATCATTATCGCCAAGGGCAATCAAGGCCGCCGTGCCAATGGCCACCGCATCCGCGCCTAAGGCCATAGCTTTGGCCACATCTGCGCCAGAGCGAATGCCGCCTGAGAGGATCAGCTGTACCTTGCGGTGCATGCCCAGATCCTGAAGCGCTTTCACCGCAGGGCGGATGATTGCCAAAGTGGGCTGGCCCACGTGCTCGATGAAGACGTCCTGCGTGGCAGCTGTGCCGCCCTGCATGCCATCCAACACAATCGCATCCGCCCCGGCTTTCACAGCCAAAGTCGTATCATAGTAGGGGCGTGCGCCTGCAATTTTCACATAGATTGGCACTCTCCAACCGGTGATTTCGCGCAGTTCTAGGATCTTGATTTCAAGATCATCGGGGCCGGTCCAATCTGGGTGACGGCACGCGGAGCGTTGATCGATGCCCTTGGGCAGGTTGCGCATATTGGCCACACGGTCACTGATTTTTTGGCCCAACAACATGCCGCCGCCGCCAGGTTTGGCGCCTTGACCCACAACAATCTCAATCGCATCAGCTTTACGCAGGTCATCGGGGTTCATGCCATAGCGTGATGGTAGATATTGGTAGACCAGTTTTGATGAATGGCCACGCTCTTCGGGGGTCATGCCACCGTCACCTGTGGTTGTCGATGTGCCAGCAGCGGAGGCGCCGCGTCCCAAAGCCTCTTTCGCCGGTCCAGAGAGGGCGCCGAAGGACATGCCCGCAATCGTGATGGGGATGTCGAGGTGGATGGGGTTGGAGGCATGTAGCCCGCCGATGGTGACGTTGGTGTCACATTTCTCGCGATAGCCTTCCAAAGGGTAACGCGAAATGGAGGCACCCAAAAAAAGTAGGTCGTCGAATGTGGGCAGCTTGCGCTTGGCGCCGCCGCCGCGAATGTCATAAATTCCGGTGGCCGCCGCGCGTCTGATCTCGCTGTTCACATCTTGCGTGAAGGTGGCTGATTGCCGGGGAGTGGTGCGCGGGATGCCGCGATCATCATTGCTCATGTCTTGGACCCTTAATACGCGTTGTCAATGTTGAAATTATAGAGTGTGCGCGCTGAACCATAGCGCTTGAACTCTTCGGGTCTGGCGTTGCATTCCCCTTCGGCCAGCAGAGTGCGTAGGATCTCCAAATGCTCTGGCCGCATCTCTTTCTCTTCGCAATCGGCACCTAGTGATTTCACCGTGCCCCGCACAAACAACCGCGCTTCATAGCAGCTGTCGCCTAATGCCTCGCCCGCATCTCCGCAGACCACAAGATTGCCAGATTGGGCCATAAAGGCGGACATATGGCCAATGCTGCCGTGCACCACGATATTGATGCCCTTCATGGAAATTCCGCAGCGCGACGAGGCGTTGCCTTTGATAACCAAAAGGCCGCCGTGACCTGTGGCGCCGGCATACTGGCTGGCGTCGCCATCAATCACAACTTTGCCTGACATCATATTTTCAGCGACACCGGGACCGGCGCTACCTTTGATGTTGACCGTGGCTTGTTGGTTCATACCGGCTGAGTAATAGCCTGTTGATCCGCGCACGGTGACTTCAATAGGAGAATCCAATCCGCAAGCAATAGCATGCGCGCCGCGGGGATTCATAATTTCCCACGCGGTTTGATTGGTGGTTTCATTTTGAGCGTGCAGGGTTGCGTTGAGTTCACGCAGGCTGCCCGTGGATAAGTCATATGTCTGCATATCAGTGTTTCCAGAAGTAAACGGTTGCGGGCTCAGGTTCCCAAACGCGCGCGTTTTGGATACCCGGCAGGTTGACCAAGGCACGGTATTCGCTGCCAAATGCCACATATTGATCGGTTTCGGCCATCACAGCAGGTTTGCAAGCAATTGGGTCACGCACGACGCCAAACCCATCTTTGGTCCCAACTACGAATGTGAAAAACCCATCCAAATCTTCAAGGCTGCTTTCGAGTGCTTCACCCAGGGTGCTGCCGTTCTGCATTTTCCATGTGAGATAGGCCGCGCCCACTTCTGTGTCGTTTTCGGTTTCAATATGAACACCATCGCGGCGCAATTTGCGGCGTAGGGAGTTATGATTGGACAAAGAACCGTTGTGCACAAGACATTGATCGCTTCCGGTGTTGAACGGATGCGCGCCCATGGTTGTTACGGCTGATTCGGTTGCCATGCGCGTGTGGCCAATTCCATGGCTGCCGGACATTTTCGCAATATCAAAACGTGAAGCTACGTCCTTTGGTAAACCTACTTCCTTGTATATCTCTAGGCTATCACCGGTGCTCATGATGCGGATGTTGGGGCGAATCTCTTTAAGGGCTTCGCGTGCCACTACGACCTGATCCGCGCGCAGTTCCAGCACCGCATGGGTGCTTTGAACCCGTATATCAACGTCACCCTTTATGCGCTTTTTCAAGTCGCCTGTGAGTTTGTCAAAATCCACATCGGGCGTATCGGACTGCACGGTCATTTTGCCAATATTTACTGTATCTTGACTGTATATTGCGATTCCCGCGCTGTCCGGCCCACGATCTGTCATCGTGATCAGCATATCTGTTAACATGGCCCCGAGTTGGGCCTCCATGGATTTGTCTTTCAGGAAAAGACCAACGATCCCGCACATGCGGCATTCCTTTCACGATTAATGTTTCGAGCTGTGCCCAAAATTGATTTGAGCTAACGCTAGCATCAAACATTGCACGGCTCAACCATGAGGAAACTTTTTTTCATCTCCGGCAAAAAAGTCTTCCCACATCAGACAATTCATGTTTCATGACTGACTAACGTCCCCGCTCAAGTAATAAGAAGACGTAAATGTAACTAAACACGGGAGGTAAACGTGGAACAACAATTAGCAGAGCTAACCGCACAGGTAACGGCGTTGCAAGTAAGTGCTGGTGTCACAAACACCAACTTCGCTGAAGCCTACTATTATTTAACCATCCCATTGATGATTATCATCCATGCCGGCTTTTTGGCCTATGAAATGGGCGCTTCGCGGGCAAAAAACGTTTTGTCATCTGGTGTGAAAAACATTCTGGCCTTCGCTTTTATGATCCCAACATTCTACTTTTTTGGCTGGTGGGTCTATTGGGGTTTCCCAACAGGTCTGACCTTGAGTGAAGGGCCGATGGGAATTTCTGGCTGGGATTATGCCAATTCCATCGCATTGGGTTGGGGCGAATCAACAGCCTATATGGGGCCAAATATTACCGACCAAGCCTCTGGTGTCTTCTTTGGCGCCTTTGCCATGTTCGCAGCCACCACAGCGTCAATCATGTCTGGTGCTGTGATTGAGCGCATTCAAACCGTAGGCTTTATCATCCTTGCAATCGTGCTTGGCTCATTCGCTTGGGTTGTTGCAGCGGCTTGGGGTTGGCATGCTGATGGTTGGCTCGTCACCCAATGGGGCGTGCATGATTTCGGTGCGGCAGGGCTTGTCCACGCGGTTGCTGGTTTCTTTGCGCTGGGTGTGCTGATGCATTTGGGTCCACGGATCGGCAAATTCAACGCTGATGGCACAGCAAATCACATTGCAGGTCATAACATGCCTTTGACTGTGGTTGGCTTGATGCTGATTATCGTAGGGTTCTGGGGCTTCTTGATGGCCTGTGTAATTGTTCCTGGTGAGGCCTTCTCTTGGTTCGCCGACAAACAAGCCACAATCTATGGCACTCCGATCACTCTATCTTCGCTGGCCTTCAATATCTTGATGGCAATTGCAGGTGGGATCATTGGGTCATGGATTTGGACCAAAGATCCGTTCTGGATGATGTCTGGCGCGCTTGCTGGTATTATCTCGACCGCGTCTGGTTTAGATATCTACTATCCAGCTCTGGCGTTCATCATCGCGGTTTCGGCTGGTATGATCCTGAAACCCGCAGCCACTTGGCTTGAAAGTCGCGGCATCGATGATGCGGTGGGCGCGGTGACTGTGCACGGTACAATCGGCCTTTATGGGGTGATTATGCTAGGTGTCTTTGGTTGGGGCTTTCCGGCCTTGGCGATTGAAAATGCACCGGTCATCACTCTTTATGGTCAAATCGTAGGAGCGGTTGTGTTTTTCTTGGTGGGATTTGTGCCGGGCTATGTCTGTGCCTATATTCTTAAGAAATTGGGCATGTTGCGGGTTCCTGCAGCTGCAGAAGAAGCCGGTCTCGATACGGTTAAAGTTCCTGCGCAGGGCTATCCTGAAGGTATCGTACCTTCTGGCCCCGCATCCAGCTAATCAACATCAAGGAGAAATAAGATGTTTCCATATGATAAAGCAGATTGGGCGGCGGTTGATGGACCAATGTTCATGTTGGCCAATACGGCGTGGCCTGGGATCTTCACAGCGGTTGCTGCGGTGATTTGTGTTTGGGTTTTGGTCGCGGGCAACCGCTCAGAGCATGAGCAATACGCAAAAGCTGAAAAATAGACTAAAATTTTAGTTGTACAGTCAGGGGCTGCTTAAGTGTGGCCCCTTTTTTTGTGCCTTGCGTGCAAATGATTTCATCGTGACTTCGTGTAATTTCCCTCACAGGAAATAAAATTGCCCCTTAGTATTGATTTCTGTGTTATAATACGGCTGAGTAAATTTATATAAAATTTGATCTAGGAGAGGCCAGAATGGCTATTATGTGGAGAAACTCAGCGCTGGCCCATCGGCATGCTGAAATCGGCGGTGAGTTGGAGGACTGGAACGGCATGGGGACCGCCTGGTTCTATGACGACACACCTGAGCGTGCAAAAGCTGATTACGAAGCAATTCGCACCAAAGCGGGCTTGATGGATGTATCTGGTTTGAAGAAATGTCACGTGGTTGGTGCGGATGCCGCTTATGTAATAGATCGGGTAACCACTCGCAATGTCGAGAAAATTATGCCGGGCCGCTCTGTTTACGCCTGTATGTTGAACGACCAAGGTAAGTTTATTGATGACTGCGTGATCTATCGCTTGGCAGTTAACAGCTGGCTGGTTGTGCATGGTACGGGCACTGGCATGGAGCAGCTGTCAGCTGTTGCAGCTTCAAAAAATTGTGAAGTGATCTTTGATGACGATATGCACGACATGTCGTTGCAGGGCCCTGTTGCTGTGGATTTCTTGGCCAAACATGTGCCAGGCATCCGTGACCTGGCCTACTTTGGATTGATGCAAACAAAGTTGTTTGGCCGCGCTGTGATGATTTCACGTACAGGCTACACTGGTGAACGTGGCTACGAGATTTTCTGTGGTCGTAAAGATGCCGTGCATCTTTGGGATTCGATCCTCTCTGAAGGTGCTGACATGGGCATTCGTCCGGTTCAGTTCTCAACTTTGGATCTGCTGCGGACAGAAAGCTATTTACTATTTTATCCGGGTGATAATTCTGAAACCCATCCGTTTGAAGATGAAACTTGCGGCGATACTCTGTGGGAGCTGGGTCTCGAATTCACAGTGTCTCCGGGCAAAACTGGCTTTATCGGTGCAGAAAACCATTATGCTGCCAAAGATAAAGAGCGCTTCAAAATCTATGGCGTGAAATTGGACGGCATAACACCAGCCGATGAGGGCGCTGATCTGTTGCAAAACGGGCAAAGTGTTGGAGTTGTGACTTATGGAATGTATTCCGATGTCAATAAACACAATGTTGGCATCGCTCGAATGCCTGTTGCTTGCGCAGTCGCCGGCACCTCTTTGACCGTTCGCAATGCAGATGGCACTGAGATCGCTTGTGTGGCCTCTGAAATGCCATTTTACGACGAAGATAAATCGATCCGCACTGCAAAGGGTTGATCTTCTAAATGAGGCGCGCTTGTATAGTGTACAAGCGCGCCTTACGCTATTTGGAAGTTGGGAGATTTTATTCAGATGTCGACATTTCATTTCCCTGAAAGCATTCGCAGTCGGCCTGTTTATGGCAGGTTAGAAGCGCGTCCGGGTAAGGCGCATTTGATGATTGCTGATGCACAAGGCGCAGAGGCTATTTTGGGTTTGGCCTTGCAAGTGCCTGAGCTGATGGCGAAGACACATGTGATATTTATTCCCAAGGGAACAGATTTTGGCCCCAAACTTCAAGCGCTCAGCCCTGCACAATATTATGAAGGGCCCAGCTATGCGGCGGCTCTGTCTCGGATCCAACGGGTGCTGTCTGATGCGGCCATGGGGCTCCAGATTTACCTGACCGGAACCGAGGGGCTGATGGGACAGGCGCAGAACGCGGCGATGCAAGCGGGCTATGATTACACAGCCATTCAGACTGAACACCGCGGATCTTTGGCCCGGCGCATGCAATGCGTACATTGCAAAGGCATCACCGAGGATGTGATCCTTGACCCGTTTGAGTGCAGCCATTGTGGGCTCAACCTATTCGTTCGCGATCATTACTCCCGCAGAATTGCAGCCTTTCAGGGCGTTTGTATCGATGCAGAAGATCCGGGCAATGTCCCCCCCTCTCAGGAGATTTACTCATGAGCGCGCCAGCCCCAAATTCAACCGCGCCGAAAATCATGGGTGCGGAAAAAATCAAAGTCATTGTCAGTAATATCGTTCCGCTGAATGACTTGGTGACACGGTTTGAGTTCAAACGCACCGATGGCACGATTTTTCCAACCTTCTCTGGTGGGGCGCATACTATGATTGAGATGCAAGACGGCGATCTCAAACGTATGAACCCATATTCTTTGATGTCAGACCCGGCAGAGCGTGACACCTATGCGATTTCGGTGCGCCGTGATGATCACGGGCGGGGTGGGTCGCTGTTTTTGCACCAAAAAGTGCAGGTGGGTGATACCATGACTCTCAGCTATCCGGTTAATCTGTTTTCGCTCGATCTCCGGGCCCGTAAGCATCTGTTCATCGCTGGCGGTATCGGCATTACGCCCTTTATGGCGCAGATCAAACAGCTGAACGCTGCCAACGGCAAATGGGAGCTGCACTACAGTTGCCGTAGCCCTGAACTGGGCAGTTATGTCGATGAGCTTACATCCAAACATCCGCATTCGGCGAACGTTTATTATGATGATCAAAAGCAGTTCATCGATCTGCATACCTTATTGGATGGTCAGCCGATTGGCACGCATCTTTATGTCTGTGGCCCGAAAGGGATGATTGACTGGGTGCGCAAAACAGCCGCCGCTGCTGGTTGGCCCAAGGCCCATGTACATCACGAAGAATTCCTCGCACCTAAACCCGGCAAACCTTTTGCGGTGCGCTTGGCAAAGTCTGGCCTGGCGGTGGAGGTTGGCGCGCATGAAAGCCTTTTGGAAGCGATTGAACGGCTGGGTGTGGAACCGCCCTACTTGTGCCGGGGCGGCGCGTGTGGGCAATGCGAGACAGATGTGTTGGAAAGCGATGGTACATTCATTCACCGCGATCATTGGCTTGAAGACTACGAACATGCTTCAGGTACTAAAATTATGCCATGTGTGTCACGTTTCGAGGGCAAGACCCTTGTGCTGGACCGATAGGAGGCTTCTGTCATGACCATCCAATTCAATGATGAAACGTTTCGCGATGACTACTCCTTTCGCAATTCCCAGCGCGCGATAGATCGGTTTCCTTTTCCGTTCCACGAAGACAGCTACATGTATTCGGTGAATATGGAACAGCACCAAGGCGGTCCTGCGGACAGCATCTACGAAAAACGCTTTGATGTGGATGAGCATTATGTGGCGGAGATGCGCGATCGCGCAATGGTTTTGGCTGATGATCCGCTGCGCTGCCAATCCTTGCCGCATATGATCTTGGCCGGTTGGGATCTGTTAGAATTGATCATGGTGTCAAAATCTGAAGATTACCCAGATCTGTTTGAGCTGCACCGAAACGGTAATAAATGGCATTGGATCAACAAGCCCATGGGCATTGAAGATCATTTCGTCTTCATGGATGAGACCACACTGCCCTATGGTCCAATGGAGTATATCACTCGCCAAACCCAGGGTGATTTCTGCGTGTTGGATCAACGTGAAGACAACCTCTGGATGGATGCGGGCACGGTTACGACCCAAGCGGATTGGAGCTTGGATTTTGACATTGGCATGAATTTCTTTGAGTGGCATGCGCCTGTGCCTCTGGCCCATGAAAAGGGCATCTTCAAACGGGCTTTGAAGTTCTTGCTAAGCATCCAACAAGGTGCGCCGGCGCGGCGGTTGAACTGGACGATGACGGTTAACCCGCTGTTGGACACCAGCCCTGAAAATTACCACAAATGGGGCGTGCAAAAAAACACGCTGACACTTGAGAACCTCGGCTCAAAGCAACATTTGCGGGTGGAGTTGCAAACCTTCTTCCGCCTGCCACGGTCCAACGCATTGGTTTTCCCCATTCGGTGTTACCTGATGTCCTTCCAAGATATTGTAAGCAAGCCAAAATGGGGCCGCAGATTACATCGGGTGGTGCGGGACCTTCCGGAAGAATTGGCGACCTACAAAGGCTTTATCGACAACCGGTCCATGATGTTGGAGTTTTTGGCGCGCTATGACGACGGTTTACCGACGTCTTTTGGCGTATGGCCTGATGAACAAGGCACGCCTGCTTTACAGAAATAATCTGAGTTTGGGCCCTGCTTTGGGGCCAAAACTAGATCTGCTTATGTGCATCCACAACAACGCGCGCACCTTGGCCTGCCTCTTGACCTTTGGCGTAGAAATGATCTCTGAAAATCGCTGTGTGATGCTCAGTCTCTTGGTAATGATGCGGGGTCAGAACAACGGATAAAATCGGTACACCGCTGTCTAAACCCACACGCACCAGACCATCGACCACGGCACTGGAGACAAAGTCGTGACGATAGATCCCGCCATCCACAACAAATGCGCAGCAGGCAATGGCATCATAGCGTCCGGTGGCGGCGAGTTTTAGTGCCATGAGCGGTAATTCCAAGGCGCCGGGAACATCAAACACATCGATGGCTTCCCCCCCAAGGCTGTCTTGAAACCCCGCAAAGGCGCGATCTACGATATCGGCATGCCATTGGGCTTTTACAAATGCAAATCGGGTCTGTGACATCGTATTTCCTTTTGCAACACTTCCGTTACTCAAAGCGAAATACGAGCAGAGATAGGGCGCAACGCACCCAATCTTCACACGCTCTCTTCCATCCGGACTTTAACCGTCGGCTCAGGCATCGCACCTGATCTGCTGACCCCCATTTCTGGGGCGCTCGCGGGCTGGTGATCTCAAAATCACATACCGCCGGTGGGGAATTTCGCCCCGCCCTGAGAACATTTTTATGTTATGCTGAATTTCCCGCGTTGCAAGGGCATAACGTGCAGAATAGGTGCTTAAAATCAGAATATTTATGTGTTTTGTGGGTAGCTGATGATCGACAGATATCTCGCAGGCAATTGCACCAGTTTTTCAGGGCCATGCGCGCTATCGGCATCGAAAAACAGCGTGTCTCCTGGCTTCAAAGGGTAAACCTCATCGCCGTGACGGTAATCAACTTCGCCTTCCAACATGTAGATAGTCTCAATGCCGCCATGTTGAAAGGTGGGAAAGACATCTGACTCGGTGGTTAGGGTGATCAAATAAGGCTCCACAATAACGCCGCTTGCATTTGCACCGATATGGCCAAGCAGATTATACTGATGGCCTGCGCGGGTGCCGGCACGTTCAATCTCAACCCCTTCACCAGTTTTGGTGTGTACGGCTTCGCGGCGTTCCTCAAATCGGCGGAAAAATGAGGTAAGCGGTACCGACAAAGCATTGGCCAAAGTTTGCAACGTTGTGAGAGATGGCGAGGTGTTGCCGTTTTCAATTTTTGACAACATACCGATGGAAAGCCCGGTTGTGGCGGCAAGTTCTGCGACCGTCACCTCTTGGCGGCGGCGAAAGGCGCGCACCTCACGGCCAATAGCTACTTCGAGCACTTTTTCACGTTCTTCACGGACAACATGCGGATCTTGCGTCAGTTTTCCAACCATCTCAGGCGATATTTTCACAATATTCATTAATCTATCCCGATCCTGTAGTTTGGTCTCTTGATCTTAATCATGGTTTTCCTGTTAGTATCATAAATATGAATGACATGAAAATCCAGTCCATTGGCTTCTTGATCTTTGACGGTTTTCCTATGGCCTGTTTGACGTCAATGATTGAGCCCCTACGTGCGTCAAATGAAATCTCAGGGCAAGTCGCTTTTTCTTGGACGCTTTATGCGGAGACCATGGATAAAGTTAGGTCCAGCGCTGGAGTCAGTTTTGAGCCGGATATGGCTTTGGGACAGGCTGAGAGGCCGGATCATCTGTTTCTGCTCAGCCCGCCGATGGCCCGGTTTTCCAATCCCAAGGCGGGCTACGGCGCGCTGCGGACCTTGGGACGTCATGGTACGATTTTGGGCGGTGTGAGCGGTGGCGTGTTTCCTTTGGTGCGCTCAGGCGTGATGGCGGGGCAGGTTGTATCAGTGCATTGGTGCTATGAGGCGGCGTTTCGCTCGGAGTTTCCAGAAGTTGAGGCTTCCGATCAGGTGATTGAGGTCTCCCAACGCCGCTACACGGCCTCAGGCGCGGCGGCTGCCTTTGATCTATCACTACGATTGATTGAAACCCGACTGGGGGCGGATGTGGCGACTGAGGTGGCCTGCTGGTTCCAACATCCGTTGATGCGCGGCGAGGGGGTGCGCCAAAGCATTCCGACCTACCGGCAATCCTCAACCGATGCGACCCTACCGCCTGTGGTGGCCAAAGCGGTCGCTGTTTTCGCCGCGAATTTGACAGAACCCATTTCTGTGGCAGATGTGGCGGATGAGGTAGGCGTGTCTGCCCGGCAAATCGAACGTAGTTTCAAAAAAGCGACAGGACAAAGCCCGTCGCATTACTACCGCTCCATGCGCATGAAGGCCGCGCGTCAGCTGGTGATGTATTCCAAAGACAGCATGGCGCAAATTGCCCTGCAAGTGGGCTACGGCTCCACAACTCCGATGGTTCAACACTATAAAGATGCCTTCGGCCTCTCCCCGCAAGAGGACCGCCGACGGATCAACCTTTATCGCGTGCAAGACAACAGCCCGGTGCCGTCGGTTTAAAAGTCTTAACCCTGCCTAATAAGCCGAACGCATCGCGGTCAAAAGGCTATGATGCAGTGATGCGGCGGAAGAGCGGGGACCTAGGATCGAGATGTGCTCCAATGTCCGGCAGACCACAAAACAACCTAGGTGATCAATGCTGCTGCGGGTGGCATCGCCCGGCTGAAACGTAGTCATATTGATCGCGCAGAGCCGTTCCAAGACCGCAGCCAAACCTACACCATGCAGATCGAACCGGCACCAGCCGCTGGTTTGTTCGGTGACAGATGCTCTGCCTTTTACCTCTGCAGTGGCCTGTGCAAATAGGGTTTCATGGCTGTCATAAGGCGCTTCCAGAATCCATTGATCAGGCCCGCTCCAAAACGCGGTGACCTTGTCGCCGGCCACATGGCCTGGTTTCGGTGCTGCGGGGCCGATGAGCCGGCGAATGGCAAGATTGGTCGCCCGTTCCCCGCCTTTGCGCGCGGCCACAGAGGCCAGCGCATATCCCGCCTCTTCGCTCAATGTGATAGGACCATGCTTGTCGGTGCGTGGTTCGGTGCCGCCAAGTGCGGTTATAGCTGTGAGATTATGCACGCAGACGTTCCCCTTCGGGATCAATGAAATGAGCGCTGACGACTTCCACCTCATGGTCAAATCCGGTCAAAGGGCTGACAAGCCGCATGATTTCACCTTCGCGGCTGTCGCCAGATTTTATATAGGCTAAGGCGATACAATAGCCCAAGTTTGGCGAATAACAGGCGGAAGTCACATAGCCTTGATCATGGGCCGCATCCACAGGATCGCCCTTGGTCATCAAATGACTGCCTGCCGGCACCGGATTTTTAGGATCCACCGGCCTTAGGCCCACCAGTTTCAAAGCGTCATCGGTGTTCAAGCCGCTGCGCTCTGATAGGGTCGAGCCGATGCTGTCTTTTTTCTTAGACACCATCCGCCCCATGCCAAGGTTCACTGCGGATGTTGTGCCATTCAGCTCATTGCCAGCCGCATGGCCCTTTTCAATCCGCATCACCCCAAGGGCCTCAGTGCCATAGGGCACAGCGTCAAACTCTTCGCCGGCTTGCATCAAGCGTCGGATCATTGCGTCCCCGTAGCGGGTGGGCACGGCAATCTCATAGGCCAGTTCGCCAGAGAAAGAGATCCTAAACAGCCGTGCGCGCAAACCGCCACAGACCGTGACATTGGCGCAGGCCATAAAGGGAAAAACATCGTTGGACAGATCAAATTCTGGATCCACAATCTTTTGCAACAAGTTACGTGCGTTGGGCCCGGCGACGGCATATTGCGCCCAAGCTTCTGTGGTGGAGATCAGCTGCACATCGAAGTCAGGCCAAAGGCATTGGCGGGCAAACTCCATATGTCGAAACACTGAGACCGCATTGGCGGTGGTGGTTGTGACCACAAAATGATCGTCGGCCAGCCGCGCGGCGGTGCCATCATCCATTGCAATCCCATCTTCGCGCAGCATCAAGCCGTAGCGGGTTTTCCCAACGGCTAGCTTTGCAAAGGCATTACAGTATATCTTGTTGAGGAAGGTCACAGCATCAGCGCCTTGAACGTCGATCTTGCCCAATGTTGTCACATCGCAGATGCCCACGGATTTGCGAGTGGCCAAAACCTCACGGTCAACGGACTGGCGCCAGTGGGTTTCACCTGCCTGTGGAAACCATTGCGCACGCAGCCACATGCCCACTTCCACAAAGACCGCACCTTGCTCTTCGGCCCATTTATGGCTAGGAGTTTTGCGGGTGGGGCGAAAATCTGTGCCGCGATCCCGGCCTGCAAATGCACCAATGGCTGTGGGGGTGTAGGGTGGGCGAAAGATGGTTGTGCCAACTTCTGGAATGGTTTTTCCGGTCAACTCGGCCATAATGGCAAGGCCACCCATATTCGACGTTTTACCCTGATCTGTGGCCATGCCCAAGGTAGTATAGCGCTTCAAATGCTCAACGCTGATAAAGTTTTCTTGGTGTGAAAGTTTGACATCTTTAACGGTTACGTCGTTTTGCTGATCCAGCCAAGCCCGAGAGCAGCCTTTGACATACCAAAACGGCGTCATATTAGCGAGAGTGTCTTCCGCCTTTGGCAGGTTTACGTTGGTTTGCTTGATGCCAAGATCTTTTAAGATGGCATTGGCCTGCGACGCGCCGCAGGTCAGCGCAGCTGCAGTCGTGAAAAGACCTAAAGCCGCGCCCGCAACGCTGAGGCCTGCAGGGCCGTCTTTGGGGGGGCAGAAAGCTGCAATTTCGTCGTTCCACACCGGGCGGCCACGGTGATGGCTGGTCAGATGAACATTCGGGTTCCATCCGCCGGAAACGCCCAAGGCGCCGCAGGGCAAGTTGCGTGTGCTGCCATCTGGCAAAGAGACCTGAACCGAGGTGAGGCCTAAGCGGCCACGGCTGTTGGTCACTTGGCCACCTGCAATGACCTCATAGTCTTGGCTCTTTGGTGCGTCGTGGCGAATGTCGATCACAGCGGCCACATTCACACCGGCAGCATGCAAATCAGCGGCAGTTTTATGGCCGTCGTCGTTGTTGGTGAACACCGCCACATTTTGCGCGGCGGTCACCGCCCAGCGGTTGGCATAACTGCGCATGGCGCCTGCCAACATGATGCCCGGACGATCGTTGTTTTCAAATGCGATGGGCCGTTCTGTGGCACCGGCGCAAAGCAGGCTGCGCTTGGTATAGATCCGCCATAGGATTTGCCGAGGCTTTCCGGCTGCTGGAACCGCCAGGTGATCTGACACCCGCTCCAATGCGCCATAAATCCCATGATCGAATGCGCCCAAAATCGTAGCCCGTGCCATGACCCTGACATTTGGTAGGCTGTTTAATTCGGCCACGGTTTTGGCTGCCCATTCGGCACCTGATTGATTTGTGAGGCTGAAACGCTCTGAATTGAGGCGCCCGCCTAATGTATAATCCTCATCTGCCAATATGACCTGTGCACCTGCGCGTCCGGCGGTGAGTGCAGCGGCCAGACCCGCAGGACCCGCCCCGATGATCAGCAGATCGCAGTGCAAAAAGCCCCGGTCATAGTCATCTGGATCGTCTTGAAAGCTGATGCTTCCCAGACCTGCGGCTTTGCGAATGATTGGCTCATAGACTTTTTCCCAAAATGCGGCAGGCCACATAAAGGTTTTGTAATAAAAGCCAGCAGTCAGAAAGTTCGAAAAACGGTCATTGATCGCCATTAAGTCAAAGCGCAGAGATCCGATTTTATTTTGTGATTTTGCAGTGAGCCCGTCAAACAACTCTGCCGTGGTGGCGCGGGTGTTGGGTTCTTGGCGGGCGCCATCGCGCAGCTCCATAATCGCGTTGGGCTCCTCTGAGCCTGCTGTTAAAACGCCGCGGGGACGGTGGTATTTGAACGAACGCCCCATAAGGCGAACGTCATTGGCCAAAAGGGCACTAGCGAGTGTGTCGCCCGCATGGCCTTGAAAAAACTTGCCATCAAACGTGAAGTTTAGAGTTTGGCTGCGGTCAATTTGCCCACCTTTGAGACGATTGATCTGGCTCATGTGCTGCGCCCCCGGCTGCGTGCCACATCGTTTGCCAATTTAACCGATGAAATTTCATGGGTTGTGGTGTCGCGCGTCACGACCAAAAAAGATCTGTCCCCTTGCTCATGGTACCAAAGCTCTTGGTGGGGTCCGGCGGGATTGTCGCGCAGATAACCATAATTAATGAATTGCGCCAATGCATCTTTGGCCTGCCAGTCAGGACGGTCCAACAGGGCCGCATCGCCCATATAAGTAAATTCGGCGCTGTCACGTGGGCCAAGGATGGGGTGATTAATTATCATATCCGTGCGCCTCTCAATGCAGCTGTGGGTTATTGCCTACGCCTTTTTCGTCGATCATCCAGCCTTTTTCAAAGCGGTCAAATCGGTAGGCTTTCGCAAATTCATGGGGGGTATCAGTGGCCAAAAGGTGGGCATAGCACCAGCCCGAGGCGGGCGTGGCTTTGAAGCCGCCATAGCACCAGCCGCCGTTGAAATAGAGGCTTTTAATATGTGTACGGTCAATAATGGGCGATCCATCCATCGACATATCCATGATCCCGCCCCACATGCGCAACAGCCGCACCCTGCCTAGCATTGGGAAAATGGCCATGGCGCCTTCGCAGACATCTTCCACCACCGGCAGATTGCCGCGTTGGGCATATGAGTTATACCCATCAAGGTCGCCACCAAACACCAAGCCGCCTTTGTCAGACTGGCTGCAATAGAAATGGCCTGCCCCAAAGGTAATCACACCCGGCAACACAGGCTTGAGCCCTTCAGACACAAATGCCTGTAAAACATGGCTTTCAATCGGCAGTCGCATATTGGCTTTGGCCATAAGGCGTCCCGATGAGCCGGCTACGCAAGAGGCGATCTTGCCACCGCCAATGTAGCCAAGGTTGGTTTCCACTCCGAGGCATTTGCCTCCCTCGATGCGAAAGCCGGTGACTTCACAGTTTTGAATGATATCGACACCCAGTTGGTCTGCGGCGCGAGCATAGCCCCAGGCGACTGCATCATGGCGCACTGTGCCGCCACGATGTTGGGCCAAACCTCCCTTTATGGGAAAGCGTGCATTGTGGACGTTCAAGAATGGGTAGCGCTTTTGAATGGTTTCTGTGCTTAAAAGATCCGCATCAGCACCGTTCAAAATCATAGCATTGCCACGCCGGGTGAAGGCGTCGCGCTGCGCGTCGGAGTGGACCAAGTTGAGGATACCGCGTTGGCTGATCATCGCGTTATAATTGATATCTTGTTCAAGACCTTCCCAGAGCTTTAAAGAGTGTTCATAAAAAGGTTCATTGCCGTCGAGCAGGTAGTTTGAACGCACAATCGTAGTGTTGCGCCCAACGTTGCCGCCACCAATCCAGCCTTTTTCTAAAACCGCTACTTTTTTGGCACCGTGATTGCGGGCTAAATAATAAGCCGTGGCCAGACCATGACCGCCGCCGCCTATGACGATGTAATCGTACTGAGCTTGCGGCGCGACATCACGCCAAGCGGGCTTCCAGCCTTTGTGACCGGTGAGTGCTTCTTTGATGACACGTAGACCTGAGTAACGCATTAGTATGGCTCCTTGATTTTAATGTCGCGCTTTCACAGGGGTTTGACAGTTTAGAATCGGACAAAGTTTAGGCGGTTTCCGACTCTGTAGCTATTTAGAAGTGCTAATTGATTTTTGAAGCAATTCAACCATGCTGGACGCTCGCATAATTTGGCCTGGTAGCTATTACCAAGAAAAAAACTTGACTGTAAGGAAAATTAGAGCAGAGTGTGCACCACGGTATTCCTGCGAATGATAGGAATCGCAGGTGTTATTATGTTTGGCTTTATGGGACTATTTTCACCGGTTTTGATGTAAAAAGGTCCACTATGATGCAAAAGTATTCACAAGAAGGGCGACCATGAAGTCGCTTCAACATGGAGAAAAAAAATGAAAAACCTTACACGTAATTTTGCTGTTGCCTTATCGGTGACGCTCGCCTCTGTATCGGGGCAAGCTTTCGCTGAAGACTCGAGCAAACCAATCGTAATTCCAACACACAACTGGTCCAGCCAAGTTGTGATGGCCTATGTAATAGGCGGAATTTTTGAGAACATGGGCAACAACGTTGAATATGTTCCTGCTGACACACAAGCTGTTTACGAAGCCATTCGCAACGGAGATGTGACCATCTCTCACGAAGTATGGCAGTCAACCTTCGGTGCGTCATTTTACAATGCGATGGCCAAAGGCGGAATCATCGACGCAGGCACACATGCCGCTATGACCCTCGAAGAAATGGGCGTTCCACAGTATGTGATCGACGACAATCTTTGCCCAGGCCTGCCAAACTGGGAAGCTTTGGCAAACTGTCCTGAAGTTTTCGCAACAGCTGATTCTGGCGGCAAAGGCCGTTGGTTGGAAGGCCCACAAAGCTGGCACGGCGAGCAAATGCCACAGCGTTTGGCGGGTCTCGGTCTTGATGACAAATACATGGTAAAATTTGCTGGTTCAGCCGATGCGCTTTGGGCTGAGCTTGAGTCTGCCAAAAAAGAACGCCGCGGCGTTATCACATTTAATTGGACACCGAACTTTACGGATGCAGAGGGCTTTGTCTTCATCGAATTTCCTGAGTTCTTCCAAGGCTGTCGCGTTGGTGATGGTGGTGACGGCGCATGTGGTTCTCCAAAAGGTTGGCTGAAAAAAGCTGCAAACTACAAGTTCCCAAAAACGCACCCTGCTGCTTACACAGCTTTCAGCAAAATTTCGTTCACCTCAACAGACATTGGTCAAATGGCCGCGTTGGTTGATGTAGACAAGATGAGCCATCAAGATGCTGCAAAATCATGGTTGGCTGCGCATGAAGATGTTTGGAAGCCTTTCACTGAGTAAGGTTTAAAACGTCCTGCAACGTTGAAATGCGTTGCAGGATCCAATGCTTTGAGTTCTGGCTCACCTCCCTCATATGTTTTGCTTGTTGATCCATGATCACTTTTTTGCTTAAAACTGATCTTATCATGCACAATTTGGCAGTCCCCGACGCTCATTAGGAACTCAATATGTCTTTGCAAATATCTGCCGAAAATCGGGTAAAACCCGTTATAAAATGCTCTTCTGTCTACAAAGTTTTTGGCGAGAATGCTAAGAAATTACTAGCGCAGTCCAACGGGCTGGTTGACGCTAAAACATTCAAAGATGCTGGCTGTGTTGTCGGAGTGAACAACGCCTCTTTTGAAGTGTATGAAGGTGAAATACTCGTTGTTATGGGCCTATCTGGCTCTGGAAAATCAACCCTGTTGCGCTGCATTTCACGGCTGACAGATACGACCTCTGGAAATATCTTCATTGACGGCCAAGATTTGCTGGCAATGACCTCCAAACAGCTTATCGAAGTGCGCCGCAATAAGATGGGAATGGTCTTTCAGAATTTCGGATTGCTGCCGCATAAAACAGTCTTAGAAAACATCGCCTTTCCTTTGCAAATCAAAGGTAAATCTACTGATGACAGCATGAAACGTGCTCTTGAAATGGTGGAGTTGGTGGGGCTTGATGGCCGGGAAAACTACTTCCCGCGGCAATTGTCTGGCGGGCAACAACAACGTGTTGGTATTGCTCGCTCGCTCGCGGTTGAGCCTGATATTTGGTTCCTCGACGAGCCTTTCTCTGCACTGGATCCTTTGATCCGCAAAGAAATGCAGGATGAATTTCTGCGTCTCCAAGGGGTTTTGAATAAGACTATTTTGTTCGTAACACATGATTTCAACGAGGCACTCCGCCTTGCTGACCGGATCGCAATTATGAAGGATGGTGTGATTGAGCAACTTGACACGCCAGCCAATATCGTTCTGCGTCCCGCCACAGAATATGTGCGCAAATTCACAGAAGAAGTGCCGCGCGAAAAAGTCTTGAAGATTGTGTCTGTAATGGAGCCTGTTGTCGATGCGTCGTTGCTTGGACCATTGCAGGTGTCCAAAGATGCCATCATTTATACTGTGGCAGAGGCTGTCTTGACCGAACCTAAACATGTGGCCGTTGTGAACGCGCTTGGCGAGGTCGTCGGCTCTATTCACGCCTCAAAAATCATCAATATGTTGTTTGGCCAAGCCGATGCAACCGATGATATAACGTAGGGTGGCGTGATGAAATTTTTTAAAAATCACCCTAAATACGCGCAATTTATTGCGTTATTAGCAGTATTTTTTGCGTTATATTTGACGGTCACTCCGAGTGAGACTAATATACTTTGGCGATTTCCTGC
Organism: uncultured Planktomarina sp.; assembly: GCA_905182455.1. Classification (GTDB taxonomy): domain Bacteria; phylum Pseudomonadota; class Alphaproteobacteria; order Rhodobacterales; family Rhodobacteraceae; genus Planktomarina; species Planktomarina forsetii. Next base: position 679,051 of record CAJJBJ010000002.1, on the reverse strand, counting down.
GTTGTTTGCAGGGGTTCCGGGGGGAATCAATGGATTTGCCGAGCACCTGATGTATGATTGGTTCCCGGTTGAGATATTCGACCCGGAACTTGAGGAATACGAAACCTCAGCTCTCGTTAGAGAAGTGACCAGAGGCTTCTCCCGTGGAGTGTTGTTTTGCATCGAGTTTGTCCGTGAAATTTTGCTGGGTGGTGTGAAAACCATTGTGGCGTTCACAAGTTGGGATTTTGTAGGTGATAATAAATGGGCGGTTTGGCCTGCTTTGCCTTGGACTGTTGTGTCTGGTGGGGCCATCTTGCTTGGCTATGCGCTGCGCGGCAAGGCTCTGGCGCTTTTGGCCGGGCTTGCGACGGCTTATATTGCGATATTTGGACAGTGGGAGCCGGCGATGGAGACTTTGTCTTTCGTCTTGATTGCAGCTCCTGTGTCCTGTTTGCTTGGCCTGTTTTTGGGCGCGGTTGCCTATAAGAGCAAAACCACAGAGACAATTCTCATGCCCTTGCTGAATGTGGCGCAAACCATGCCGCATTTCTCCTACCTTATCCCGGTGATGGTCTTTTTTGGTGTGGGGGATCATGCCGGTGCGATTGCCACCATCATTTTTGCCACTCCACCGATGATCCGGTTGACGCTACTGGGGCTAAAACGTGTATCGCCAGAGGTGGTTGAAGCCGGCGCTATGAACGGCTGTACCAACGCCCAGATGATGTTGAAGGTTCTGATCCCGACAGCGCGGCGCGATATTCTGATTGGCACCAACCAAGTCATCATGCAGTGTTTGGCCATGGCTGTTATTGCCTCTTTCATTGGGGCCAAGGGCTTGGGCTTTAACCTTTTGCTGGCCTTGAACCAGTTGCGTATTGGTCAGGCGCTTGAGCTGGGCATATGCATCGTGTTGATCGCGGTTGTTTTGGATAAATTGTCTTTGGCTTGGGCGAATAAACAAACAAATTACTTCGCTGATGACAGTTTTGTGCAGCGTCACAAATATGGCATTTTCTTCCTGATTTTGCTGACGACCTGCGTGATCCTCAGCTTCTTGGGGAAGCTCATTTTTGCCGGTGGTATTAACTATTTTTACCTTATCCCCCACAATCAGGGCATCACCACCGAGCCATTCTGGCAGTCGGGCGTCGATTGGATGGTTGAGAATTGGTATCGCGGTCTTCAGACCTTCAATAATTGGTTGATCATCGATGTGCTGATGCCAATGAAAGCAGCTTATTTAGGCATGCCCGTCAGTGCGACTTTCGTCTTGGTGATGGGGGTTGGTTTCATCATCGGCGGGCTGCGCTCTGCGTTGATTGTGGGTGGGTTTCTTCTGTTTATCGCCTTTACGGAATGGTGGGACAGAGCGCTGATCACGGCTTATATGACGTCTTTTGCTGTCTTGGTCTCAGCGCTCATCGGCATCGTCGTGGGCTCACTTTGTGCGCAAAATAGTTTTGCCAGTAAAGGCATTCTGATTGTCTGCGATACGCTACAAACTTTCCCATCTTTCATCTATTTGATCCCAGTCATCATGTTGTTTGGCGTTACGGACACCTCTGTTTTGATTGCGGTTATTGTCTACGCCACTATTCCAGCCGTGCGCTATACGGTTGAAGGCCTGAACAGCGTACCGGCAACCCTGCAAGATGCGGGATCCATGTCGGGGGTGAATAAGTTACAGCGGTGGGTTAAGATCGAGATGCCGCTCGCATTTCCTCATATCATGCTGGGGGTCAACCAAACGGTGGTCTTTGCGCTGTTCATGGTGATTATCGGGGCAATGATTGGCACGGATGATTTAGGCCAGTATATATTGAAGGCTCTGTCGGATAAAAATGGGATCGGAAACGGCCTGATGTTGGGGCTTTGCGTGGCATTTATTGGTCTGGCTGTGGATCATTTGATTCACACTTGGGCCGATCAGAAAAAAGCCGCTTTGGGCATGGCATAATTATATCTGCCTAAAAACGATGCTGTGGCTAAGACTGGGCTTTTGCTTTAAGCAATTTCACGCTAGTTTATAGGATGTTTTGAGAGGACATCACGATGAGCGTGGATCAAAAATACTATTTCCCAACCGGCGGATTGCCCAGCCAAAAGGACATGATGACCCAAAGGGCCGTGTTCACCGCGGCCTATGCGGTGATCCCAAAAGGCACGATGCGCGATATTGTGACCAGCTTTTTGCCCCATTGGCACAAGACCCGCGCTTGGGTTTTGGCGCGGCCCTTGAGCGGCTTTGCTGAGACATTCTCGCAGTATATCATGGAAGTCTCCCCGGGTGGTGGCAGCAGCAAACCTGATCCCGAGGTGGGCGCGCAATCGGTCTTATTTGTGACTGATGGGCAGGGATTGTTACGCCTCAACGGGCAAGAGCATGCGTTGCGGACCGGCAGTTATGCCTACATTCCGAGTGGCGCGGAGTGGGTGTTAGAAACCAGTACTGAGACATTGCGCTTTCATTGGATCCGTAAGCTATACGTCGCGGTCGAGGGCATTGAAGCCCCTGAGGCTTTTGTCACCCATGAAGAGAACCATGCTCCCAAACTGATGCCTGACACCAACGGCGCTTGGGGCACGACCCGTTTTGTGGAGCCTGATGATTTGCGCCATGACATGCATGTGAATATTGTGACCTTTCAACCAGGGGGGGTGATCCCCTTTGAAGAAACCCATGTTATGGAGCATGGGCTTTATGTGCTGGAAGGGAAGGCCGTTTATAAGCTGAACCAAGATTGGGTTGAGGTTGAGGCCGGTGATTTTATGTGGCTGCGCGCCTTTTGTCCGCAGGCCTGTTATGCCGGGGGGCCGGGGCCATTCCGCTATCTTCTTTACAAAGACGTCAATCGGCATATGCCGCTGAGTCTCTAGGCCTCCGGCAGGAGTATTTTTCGCCAGAAGAAACTGAGGACCTAGGCGGGGTGTTAATTGGCTAGCAAATCGAGCAGGCGAAACTCGGCGATGCGTTCGACCTGACGGCAGGCCTCTTCCAACTCTGTGGCGCGATCATTGTTGAGTCGTGCACCAAAGGCCGCAAGGATGCTGTCTTTGGTGTGATCGCGTGCAGCGATGATGAAGGGGAACCCGTGTTTTGTCACATATGCAGTGTTGAGGGTGGTGAAGCTCTCACGCTGGGCATCTGTGAGGGCATCGAGCCCCGCACTGGCTTGCTCGGCGGTGCTGGAGGCGGTTAGTCGTTTGGCTGCCGCCAGTTTGCCTGCAAGGTCAGGGTGGGCGGTGAGCACGCCCAAACGCTTGTTTGCATCCGCTGAGCGAAACACCCGACATAGGGCATTGTGTAGACCGGTGGCGCTGTCGTGCATGGGGCCAAGTTCCAACCGATGTGCGCGCTCTGCCACCCAAGCGGAATGTTCAAACACCCCGCCAAAGGCTGCGACAAAATCTTCACGGGTCATGGCACTGGGGCGGGCGAAGCGTTTGTGCGGGTGGGTGGCGTTCCAGTGATCTGCAATTTGCTCACGGGTGGCAAACCATACGCCGTCGTGGCTATTGGCGTAATCGATGAAGCGCTGCAGGGCGGCGGCGCGTCCTGGGCGTCCGATCAGGCGGCAATGAAGGCCGATGGACATCATGCGTCCCCCTTCCGCGTAGAGCACGTCAAAACTGTCTTTCAGGTAGCTGTAGAATTGATCGCCGGAATTGAAGCCCTGTGGCGTGGCAAAACGCATATCATTGGCATCGAGCGTGTAGGGGATGATCAATTGATCGGTCTCGCCGCACTCCATCCAATAAGGTAGATCATCGGCATAGGTGTCGGACACATATTTGAATTGGCCGGTCTCAGCGGCGAGGCGCACGGTATTTTCTGAGCAGCGGCCGGTGTACCAACCGTGGGGTGGGTGGCCTACGACCTCTGTGTGTAGGCGGATGGCCTCGGCCATATCTGCGGCCTCATCCTCGGGGTTGGCATCTTTATATTCAACCCACTTCAATCCATGGCTGGCTATCTCCCATCCGGTGGACAACATGGCGGCCACCTGCTCGGGGGCGCGAGCCAAGGCTGTAGCCACACCGTATACAGTGACAGGTAGACCTTTCATCATCCGGTGCAACCGCCAAAATCCAGCCCTTGCGCCGTATTCATAGATGCTTTCCATATTCCAATGGCGTTGATTGGGCCAAGCCGCGGCGCCGACGATTTCGGACAGGAAGGCCTCAGAGGCCGCATCACCGTGTAGGATGTTATTTTCGCCACCTTCTTCGTAATTCAACACCAGTTGCACAGCGATGCGCGCGCCGCCTGGCCATTGGGCTTCTGGCGGGGTTGGGCCATAACCAGTCATATCGCGAGGGTAACGGTTCATAATTTTTCTCCAACGGGGGCTTTCCCTTTGCCTAATTATTGCGCAGAGATAAAGAAAGTAAAAAAGGAATAGGCTATGACCGGTTTTTTGACCACACATGTTTTGGATACTGCGAAAGGGTGTCCAGCGCCGGGACTTAAGATTGAGCTGTTTCGTTACAAAGACGTCGTTGCGCGCAAGCTGTGTGAGATGGTGACCAATGCAGATGGACGCACCGATAGCCCCATATTACCGAGCGATGCCTTTGAGATTGGACAGTATATGCTGGTGTTTCATGCGGGCGACTATCTGCGCGCCACGGGGCAAGCGGCGGCAGAGCCAATGTTTTTAGATCAGGTGCCCTTGCGTTTTGGCATGTCACAAGATGATCACTACCATGTGCCTTTGCTGCTATCGGCGCATGGCTACTCCACCTACCGCGGCAGCTGAGGATTTAAATCATGTATGATATTGCAATTTTTTGGGACTGGGTCAGCTTTGCAGTGCGGTGGTTACATGTGATCACGGCCATGGCATGGATTGGGTCATCGTTCTATTTCATTGCTCTTGATCTCGGGCTGAACCGTAATATCGAAGGGCCGGCGGATGGAGAAGAGTGGCAGGTGCACGGCGGTGGGTTTTACCATGTGCAAAAATATCTTGTGGCTCCTGCTACAATGCCGGAGCATTTGACTTGGTTTAAATGGGAGAGCTACACGACATGGCTGTCTGGCGTGGCGATGCTCATGGTGGTCTATTGGGCTGGGTCCGAGCTTTACTTGATTGATCCGGCTAAGATGGATTTGTCGACTTGGCAGGCGATTGGAATTTCAGCGGGCTCTTTGGCGGTGGGTTGGGCCATCTATGATGGATTGTGCAAATCCAAACTGGGCGAACATCCAACCTTGCTGATGGTCTTGTTGTTTGCAGTCTTGGTGGTGATGTCTTGGGGGTACAACCAAGTGTTCACGGGCCGGGCGGCGTTGTTGCATCTGGGCGCCTTTACCGCCACGATTATGACGGCCAATGTGGCGATGATTATTATGCCAAACCAGCGCATTGTGGTGGCCGATCTTAAAGCGGGCCGGGTGCCGGATGCAAAATATGGCAAGATTGCCAAACTGCGCTCCACCCACAATAACTACCTGACTTTGCCGGTCATCTTCCTGATGCTATCAAATCATTATCCGCTGTCTTTCGGCACGCCCTACGCCTGGATTATTGCTTGTTTGGTGTTCCTGATGGGGGTGACCATTCGCCATTACTTTAACTCGATGCACGCACGCTCAGGGCGTCCTAATTGGACTTGGGGGATGACGGTGATCTTGTTTGTCGTTATCGCATGGCTGTCGTCTGTGCCTCATTTTGATGGCGATGTGGAGACCGCAGAAGCCGCCCCACTGACCGCTTATGAGCAACGCTATGCGCAGGCGGACGGCTTTGAGCAGGCCCATGACATCGTGCAGGGGCGATGTGCCATGTGCCACGCGCGCGCGCCGGTCTGGGAAAGGGTGCGCTGGGCGCCAAAGGGGATATTGCTGGAAACCCGCGCTGATATTGCCCGAAACGCCCGTGCCATTTTTCTACATGCAGGCGTGAGCCATGCCATGCCACCGGCCAATATCACCGGTATTGCAGCTGAAGACCGCGCCATTTTGGCTGCATGGTACCGCTCGGCCAACTAAATTGCGCTCAAAAAGTCGAATTTGAGCAAAATTGTGGCACAGGCACTTAGCCTGTTGCAACCGGTTGCAAAGGTAGTATCTTAGGACAACCCTAGCCGCAGACTTTTGCGGCTCTTATCGCATTCATTTCGGAGTTTTTTCTGTGGACATAGCAGACACAACCATTCGCCTGACAACGGCTCAGGCCATGATCCGCTATTTGGTGGCGCAATATACTGAGATCGATGGCGTGAAAATTCGCGTCTGTGGGGGAGGCTTTGGCATCTTCGGGCATGGCAATGTGCCGTGTTTGGGAGAAGCGCTTTATGACCACAAAGATGTCTTGCCGCTATATCGTGGGCAGAATGAGCAGGGCATGGGCTTTGCAGCCGCGGCCTATGCAAAATACCATTTGCGCCGGAAATTTATGTTTTGCACGGCCTCGGCTGGGCCGGGGACGGCGAACCTACTTACGGCTGCGGCTCTGTGCCATGCCAATCGCTTGCCGATGTTGATGCTCTGTGGTGATACGTTTTTGACGAGGCTTCCGGATCCTGTGTTGCAGCAGTTAGAGCATTTCGGCAATCCAGCCTTGGGTTTGAATGATGGGTTCCAAGCGGTGAGCCGCTATTGGGACCGGATCACTCATCCCGCGCAGGTGATACAATCTTTACCGGCGGCTTTGGCCACTTTGCTGGACCCGGCCGATTGTGGCCCGGCCTTCATTGCCTTGCCGCAGGATGTGCAGGGCTGGATCTATGACTATCCGTTGTCATTTTTCGAACCAAAAGTGCACCGAATTCGTCAACAAATGCCTGATGCACGCGAATTAACGGATGCCATTGCAGCGCTTAAATCGGCCAAACGTCCGGCGATTATCGCAGGCGGTGGCGTACAATATGCCGGCGCCGTAAAAGAGCTGACAGAATTTTCTGAAGCTGCAAATATTCCGGTGATTGAGACCATCGCAGGCCGCGCCAATATGTTGGATGAGCATGCGTTGAACATTGGTCCGGTTGGGGTCACGGGCTCAGACAGCGGCAATTGGGTGGCAGAGCGGGCGGATGTGATCCTCTCGGTTGGCAGTCGTTTGCAAGATTTCACCACGGGCTCTTGGACCGCCTTCGCGCAAGATGCCCAGTTCATCTCTTTGAACACAGCCCGCCATGATGCGGGTAAACATTGCGCCCTGCCATTGGTAGGAGACGCCAAGCTGGGCTTGCAGGCTCTTATGGCTGAGATGGGTGACTATACGGCCCCTGCGGGTTGGACTTCTGAGGCGCAAGCGGAGCGTGGCAAATGGGATGCCTATGTGGCCGAAAACGTTAAACCAGGCAATCGCCCCAATTCCTACGCGCAAGCTATTGGTGTTGTGAATGCGCTATGTGATCCACGTGATCGGGTTGTGGCTGCCGCAGGTGGCTTGCCTGCGGAGGTGACAGCCAATTGGCGTACGTTGGATATTGGCACGGTTGATGTTGAGTTTGGTTTTAGTTGCATGGGCTATGAGATTGCCGGCGCTTGGGGCGCCCGGATTGCCCAAAGCGAAGTTGAGCCTGCCCAAGACACCATCGTGTTTACCGGCGATGGCAGTTATATGCTGATGAATTCGGATATCTATTCCTCAGTTCTCACCGGTAAGAAGCTGATTGTTCTGGTGCTGGACAATGGTGGTTTTGCAGTGATCAATAAACTGCAAAATAACACTGGAAATGTAAGCTTTAACAACTTGATTGCCGATTGCCCAACCGTGGATGCGCCTTTCTCGGTGGATTTCGTGGCCCATGCTGCGGCGATGGGAGCGCATTCTGAGAAGGTTGCAAATCCGGCTGAGCTTGCAGAGGCATTTAAACGTGCCAAAGCGGCCGATAAAACGTCCGTGATTGTGATGGATGTGGATCCTCATAATGGTTGGACAGCACAGGGGCATACCTGGTGGGAAGTGGGCACACCGCAGGTGAGCGAACATGCATCTATTCGTGATGCCCATGCGGATTGGGAAAGCAGCAGATCCAAACAACGGCGTGGGGTGTAACAATGCAAAGAGTGTTGGCAGGAATTGCGCAGAATAATTTCGTGGTGTTGGGCCGCGCGGGGATGGATTTTTTCCCTGATCCCCCGGGCACCAAAACAGAAGAGGCAGACACCTTCAAAGCAGGACTTGGCGGGTCGTCTGCAAATATCGCGGCGGGTTTGGTCAAACTGGGCGGGCAGGCGGCTTTGGTCACCTCGGTCAGCGATGACAGTGTTGGACGCTATTGCCTTCGGCAGTTGCAAAACTACGGTGTCGACTGCGCGCATGTGAAATCTGTCGGCGGTGAGTTCCGAAATTCCTTGGCGGTCTATGAAACCCGGGTTGAGGAGCATCAAAGCGTAATTTACCGCAACGGAGCTGCAGACTTTCAGTTCACGGCCCAAGATGCGGCAGAGGTGGATTACAGCCAATATGGCGCTTTGGTCACTGCGGGTACGGTGTTTGCGGCTGAACCAAGCCGATCCGCGGCCTTCCACGCGTTCGATCTGGCCCAGGCTGCGGGCCTGCCTATCATTTTCGATGTTGATTACCGCCCTTACAGTTGGCCTTCGCCACAGGTGGCCGAAGAGGTGTTATCGCGCGCAGGCGCATTGTCTGATATCATTGTGGGCAACGATGAAGAATTCGGCTTCATGGCCGGTGGCATCGATAAGGGATTGGCCAAGGCTCGCTCTTTGTCAAAAAGCACCGCGAAAATCGTAATTTATAAGATGGGTGAAAAAGGCGCCATCACCTTTGCCGATGATCAAGAGCTACACACCGGCATTTACCCTGTAACTGCTTTAAAACCCACTGGTGCGGGTGATAGCTTTATGGCTGGCTTTTTGGCAAGTGTGTCGCAGGGAATGCTTTTGCAAGAAGCAGTGCTGCGCGGATCTGCTTGTGCGGCGATTGTCGTGGGCAAGCCTGGATGCGCGCCAGCCATGCCCTATCCAGATGATTTAGAAACATTTTTGGCCCAACATCCCGGCCCATCAGAGGTGAAAGAATAACCCATGCATATTGCCCCATTTGATAATCAAAACTGCGCAATCGTCGATATTGAAGATGATACGGTGCCTTTGAACTATTTCAACATCGTTACGCTGACCAAGGGGCAGGCTTTTGAATATCAAGTGCCAGGTTATGAAACTTGTATAGCTCCGGCCACGGGCACGGTAGATGTCGAGATTGAAGGATTTAAGGTGGCCTCTCTTGGGGGACGCGTTGAAGATGTTTGGGGCGGCGAGCCGGAAGGCGTCTATGTTCCATCGGGTGCCAAAGCGGTTATGGTGTGCCTGTCGGATACGGCGGAAGTGTTTGTCGCAGGCGCTAAATTTGATCAAGTCCTTGACCCATTTGCCGTTCGGGCTGATGAGATTGATTTAGTGCAATACGGCTCTGATGACACCAAAACCCACCGTAAAATCAAACATATTCTGGGACAAAAGCAACATGGCAAAGTGGGTCGCTTGTTGGTCAGCGAGCTCTTCACTGTGGGCGCGGGCGGCTGGTCTGGATTTCCGAGCCACAAGCATGACACGGACCGATTGCCGACTGAAACCCGTCATGATGAGACCTATAACTTTCGCTTTAAGCCCAACTGGGGCTCGGGCGTGCAGATGCTTCAGCGGGAAGATAACAAGCCCGGTGAAGCCTATCACATCATGGATGGATCCACCATTTGCCTTGACAGCGGATACCATCCTTGTTGCGTGCTGCCCGGCTATGAGATGTATTATTTCACCATTCTTGGAGGGTTGAGCCAGCGGTCACTTGTTCAGTACTTTCAACCCACCCATGCCTATCAAATCGAGACAATTCCTGGCATCAAAGACATGATTGCGAAATTTAAATGACACTGGTGAATTTGGCGCAGGTCCTACAACCCGCTTTGGCGCAGGGTTATGCTGTTGGTGGATTGGTCACGCTCGGCTGGGAAGATATGCGTGCCTATGTAGCTGCCGCTGAGGCTGAGAATTGCCCGGTCATCTTACAAGCCGGTCCCTCCTGCCGGGCCCATACGCCCTTGCCAGTCCTTGGTAAAATGTTTCGACATTTGGCCGAAGCCTCTTCTGTGCCTGTGGTTGCGCATCTGGATCACGGTTACACTTTTGAGGATTGCAAAATTGCCTTGGACAGCGGTTTTACCTCTGTAATGTTTGATGGCTCGCGCAAGCCCCTGCGGCAAAATATCGATGAAACAGCTGCAATTGCAGAAATGGCCCATGCTGCGGGAATATCTTGCGAAGGTGAAATTGGCTTTGTGGGATATTCTGGCGGTGAAAACTCTAATGGAACCGATCCTGAGGAAGCCGTGCAATTTGCTCGCGACAGCGGTGTAGATGCGATGGCCATCAGTGTTGGCAATGTGCATTTGCAACAAGATAAAGAAGGCGGCTTGGATCTTGCTCGCATTGCGCAAATTCAAGCGTTGACGACGGTACCTCTGGTCATACACGGTGGATCGGGTGTGCCTGTGGCGCAGCGCAGCGCTTTGGCCGCTCAAACGTCCGTTTGTAAATTCAACATCGGCACCGAACTGCGCATGGCCTTTGGTGTCGCGCTGCGAGCAGCGGTGGCCTCAGATCCCGATCGTTTCGACCGGGTGCAGATGTTGGGTGATACCATTGATCCGGTTCAACAGGCCGCTCAACACGTGCTGAGGGCATTTGGGGCACCGCCCCAGAGATAATGTGCGAATAGGCGACCCTAAAGCCTAAACTTAGGCCTCGGGCCCCGCTTTTTTCTTCGTCGCAGGTTTTTTACCGGCGGTTTTTTTCACAGCAGGTTTCTTTTTCACAGCAGGTTTCTTTTTGACCGCTGGTTTTTTCTTCGCAGGAGCTTTCTCTGCGATCAAGGCAATAGCCATCTCCATCGTCATCTTTTCTGGCTCTACATCTTTTGGGACTGTCGCATTGACCTTAGCCCATTTTACGTAGGGACCATAGCGACCGGGCATCACTTGTACAGCGCCGCCCTCAGATGGATGTTCGCCCAATTCTAGCAATGGTGTGGCCGCAGCCCCGCGTCCGCCGCGGGCGGCTTTCTTGGCCAGCTCCTCAACAGCCCGGTTCATGCCAATGCTCCAAACTTCGTCAATATCACCAATATTGGCGTATATTGTCCCATGCTTCACATAGGGACCAAAGCGGCCAATGGAAGACTCGATCATAACCCCATCTTGGGGATGGGCGCCAATTTCACGGGGTAGGGACAGCAATTGCACGGCTTTTTCAAGGGTTAATTCGTCAATTGGCCAAGTTTTGGGAATTGACATGCGTTGAGGCTTGGGATTCTCTTCCGTCAAGGTTCCGCGCTGCACATAGGGGCCATAGCGCCCGTCACGCAGACTAATTGAATCCTCGCCGTCATGGCCTAAAAGCTTGCCGTCTGGCCCAATAGCACTGCTCTCGGTGCCCGGAGGGCCAAAGGGGCGGGTAAACCGACATTCAGGATAGTTTGAACAGCCAATGAAGGCCCCGCCAGAGCGCGCGGTGCGCATCGACAAACGGCCCTCGCCACAGTTTTTGCACACCCTTGGGTCCACACCAGGTTCCTCAACAGGAAAGAGATGCGGTTCGAGAACATCATTAATTTTTTCAAGAACTTCCGTGATTGATTGGTCCATCGCCTCATCAATGGCGACTTTGAAATCCTTCCAAAATCGGGTCAAAACGGTGCGATATTGCCGCTCCCCAGCGGAGACATCATCGAGCTCATTTTCCAGATTGGCAGTAAATTCATAGCCCACGTATTGGCGGAAAAAACTGCTCAAAAAGACGGTGACCAAACGGCCTTTATCTTCCGGAATCAGGCGATTTTTCTCTTTACGTACATAGTCGCGATCTTGGATTGTTGTCACAACGGAAGCATAGGTTGATGGCCGGCCAATGCCCAGCTCTTCCATGCGTTTGACCAAGCTGGCCTCAGTATATCGCGGTGGCGGCTGGGTGTGGTGCTGTTCCGGGGCCACAGATTTCTTAACAAGAGGATCTTGCGCAGAAATCTGAGGCAGGCGCTTGTCGTCGTCATCCACAACGGAGTCGTCGCGGCCTTCTTCGTAGACCCGCATAAACCCGTCAAACAAAACAACTTGTCCTGTGGCGCGCAGGCCTACTTGGCCGTCGGAGCTGCCAATTTCAACCGTGGTGCGCTCCATCCGGGCGGCTTCCATTTGGCTAGAAATTGTGCGCTTCCAGATCAGGTCATAGAGTTTTTTCTGATCGCTGTCGGAGATATTGATCTTGTCTGGCGCTTGATCCAGCTCTGTTGGGCGAATACATTCATGCGCTTCCTGCGCATTTTTAGCCTTGTTTTTATACATACGTGGTGAGGCAGGCACATATTGCTTGCCGTAACGCTCTGCAATCACGTCGCGGGTGGCGTGCACGGCTTCGGGGGCCATATCGATGCCATCGGTCCGCATATAGGTGATCAGCCCTGCTTCATACAAACGCTGCGCCGCTGACATGGTTTGGCGTGCGCCCATGCCAAATTTGCGGCTGGCTTCTTGTTGCAAAGTTGAGGTCATGAACGGCGCGGAAGGGTTGCGGCTGGCGGGTTTTGCCTCAACGGAAGTTGCGGTCAAATCGCGGCTAGTCACCGCCTGTACGGCCAGTTCTGCCTCGGTCGCATTAGCGATGTCAAATTTGTCGAGGCGTTTGCCGCCCAAAGTTGTGAGGCGCGCATCAAAAATCTGACCGCGTGGGGTGCTCAAAGAGGCGCCCACGGACCAATATTCACGCGCATTAAACGCCTCAATTTCCATCTCACGGTCAACAATCAGACGCAGGCAGACAGACTGCACGCGCCCTGCGGATTTAGCACCCGGCAGGCGGCGCCATAGGACTGGCGACAGCTTAAATCCAACCAAATAATCCAAGGCGCGCCGGGCCAAATAGGCCTCAACCAGTTCCATATCGACTTGGCGGGGATTTTTCATCGCCTCGGTGACAGCGGCCTTGGTGATCGCGTTGAAAACTACTCGACTGACTGGCGTATCTTTTTTAATCGCGCGGCGTTTAGTGAGGGTCTCTTGTAGGTGCCAACTGATGGCTTCGCCTTCGCGATCCGGGTCGGTCGCGAGGATCAGTTCGTTGTCGTCTTTTAGTGCGTCGGCAATAGCCTTCACATGCTTTTTACTTGCTGCTCCAACCTCCCAAAGCATCTCAAAATCATTGTCTGGATCAACAGATCCGTCTTTCGGAGGTAAATCACGCACGTGCCCATAAGAGGCCAATACCGTAAATCCCGGACCAAGATATTTGTTTATTGTCTTAGCCTTAGCAGGAGATTCTACAACAACAACAGCCATGGGGACACCCTGTAAATTAAGAGAAATATTCGGGTCAAAAAGGGGGTGCATGGTCAATTTGTCAATGGAGGTTCGACAAAAAAGAAAAAATTAATGCGTAGATATTCTGGCCAACAACCCTCCTGGTTGCCGATCTATGCTGCCTGAGAACTCCAGTTTTGTGATGCTGGGGCTACATGTGCGGTGGGTATTTTCAGATCACGGATCAGCTGATCTTCGTCCATTGGGGTAGGCTCAGGCGGTTGAGAATTTGGCGGAGCAAAGCTTGGACTTCTTGCCGGCTGCGCGCGCGATTGGGCGCGTATTGGCTCTGGGGAAGAGGCAAATTTGGTTGGTCAGGCCTCCTTGCTGGTCCTTTCTCATGCGGTGGTCAGGCGGTGGGTGCGATGAAGCGAAGTAGAGGGTTTGTATGATATCATCGACGCTGCGCACCGAGCAGGCCCTATCACGGATCAGCATGTTGCAGCCGGAGGCTTGGACATTAATCGGATGGCCGGGTACAGCCAGCACCTCGCAACCTTGGTCGAGGGCTTGGCGGGCGGTGATGAAGGTGCCCAATTTTGCCGCAGCTTCCATAACCATCACCGCTTGACACAGGCCCGAGATCAGGCGGTTGGGTTTTGAAAAAACTTTGCTGTCGTGCTAACGCCAATAGGTTGCTCCGAGAGGCGGGCGCCTTGGGTCAAAATGGATTTGGCGAGTGTTGTATTTTCCGCAGGATACACAATGTTGACACCACCCGCATGCACCGCCACGGTGCCGTGATCAAGACTGGCTGCATGGGCTGCGGCATCAATGCTGCGTGCCAAACCAGACACAACGATGAGTCTGGATTCCATCAAGCCTGCGGCCAAACGATGGGCCATAGGCGTGCCCAAAGACGACGCGTTGCGCGCGCCCACCACAGCAATCTCTGGTCGGTTGAGCCACTCTGGATTGCCCAAAACCCATAGAAAGGGTGGCGCATCGGTGATTTCGGCCAAAAGACTAGGATAGCCTGGTTCTTCGGCGAAGATCAGCTTTGCGCCAAGTTTATTTTTGCCGCTGAAAAATCCCCGCTGCGCGGCATGATCACTTAAAACGCTATAGCCTTTAACACCTTTGCTGCGCGCCAATTAGGGCAAGGCCTCCAAAGCTTTGGTCGCGCTGCCATGTTCCTCGATCAACCGGGCATAGGTGGCAGGTCCGACCCGGTGCTAGCGCAACAATCGCAATCGTGTGATCCGGTCATCTTCACTGATAGGACTTTGGGCCGTTTGTACCGATGTACCTTTGTGCTGTGCCATTTCTGCCTCGCCGGTTTGCGTTTAATCAAGCCTAGGGCAGGGATGGTTAACAGAGGGTAAATAGGGGCCGAATCTTCGCGTTAGGTCGCGGATCCGCCAACTGTGAGACCACCGATCAACAAAGAGGGCTGCCCCACCCCAACAGGGACCCACTGGCCTTGTTTGCCGCAATTGCCCATGCCGTCGTCAAGCCGCATATCATTGCCGATGGCCCTTATTTGACGCAGAGCCGTAGCACCGTCTCCGATTAGGGTGGCACCTTTGACAGGTGCGCCGACTTTCCCATCTTTGACCAAATAGGCTTCTGTGCAGGAAAATACGAATTTCCCATTGGTGATATCGACCTGACCGCCACCGAACCCCACCGCATAGATACCGTTTTTGATGTCGGCGACCATATCCTTGGGATCGACGCTGCCGCCCAACATATAAGTGTTGGTCATCCTTGGCATCGGCGCATGGGCAAAGCTTTGCCGGCGGCCATTGCCGGTCGGTGCCACGCCCATCAGCCTTGCGTTTTGCCGGTCTTGCATGAAACCCACCAAAACCCCGTCTTCTATAAGGGTATTTTTACCGCTGGGGGTGCCCTCATCATCTATGGTGATGGATCCTCGACGGTCTGGGATGGTGCCATCATCGAGCACTGTCACGCCGGGTGCGGCTATTCTTTGGCCCATAAGCCCGGCAAAGGCGGAAGTGCCCTTGCGGTTGAAATCACCCTCTAGCCCATGCCCAATGGCCTCATGCAGCAAGATCCCCGGCCAACCGGCGCCAAGGGCCACGTCCATGACCCCGGCGGGGGCTGGGATTGCGGAGAGGTTCACCACGGCGATGCGCAGGGCCTCGTGGATCAGCGGTTGCCAATGGGTGGGTTCTAGCATGCCGTTGAGGCCATACCGCCCGCCGCCGCCGACATAGCCGGTTTGGCGCTGGCCATCTTGCTCTACGATGACAGAAACATTCATGCGCACCATTGGGCGGCTGTCGGAGACGTCAGGGCCATCGGCGCGCAGAATCACCACCTCTTGATGTGAGGCGGCGATGGTTGCGGAGACCTGCACCACCCGTTGGTCCAAGCCGCGGGCATAGGCATCCATTTCGCGTAGTATATCAATTTTGGCCCGGAAGGTAGAATCACTCAGAGGATTATGGTCACTATATAATTTTTGATTGGTCGCTTGTGGCGCTGCGGCCAGCGTCCCGCCCCCCGCACCAATGGCCAAACGCACCGTGCCGGTGGCGCGGCGCATGGCTTGTTCTGAAATTTCGGTGGAATGGGCATAACCTATAGTTTCACCCTGCACGGCGCGCAGGCCAAAGCCTTCGGACGCATCAAAGCTGGAGGTGCGCAGGCGTCCATCATCAAATGACAGCACTTCGGAGCGGCACCGTTCGAAAAATAACTCCCCATCATCGGCCCCAATGAGCGTATTTCTGAGAATCTCAACGGCTGCATCCCTGTCGAGATGGGTCTCAAACGGGCGAAATGGAGAATCGGTCATGAAATTCCTTGCGATGTTTTGGCGAAAACCAGGTTTCGCGGGTGAATTATGCCACTGGCGTCCCTTTGACGCGGATCAACCAATTGCGTGTGGAGCAATGATATGATTGATGCTGGATAAATTACAATCATGCGTCGTGCATTCGTACGACGGAAAGCGCGAAGGCGCTAAAGACATAGGGTAGAACATGCGAATTCTTACGTCTCTGTTAAGTGCAGCACTGGTCACGTTGGGTGGAGTTGCTCAAGCACAAGAAAATTTCCAAGGTTTGGAAACCATTGGGAAGCCAAAGCCTATGGGCATTGGGTTCCAATTCCCGGCAACCGAGCTCATGCGCGACGTTGTCTGGCTTGACAACTTTTTGTTGATCATCATCACAGCAATTTCCGTTTTTGTGACGCTTTTGCTGGCTTATGCTGCGTTCAAATTTCACAAAAGTCGCAATCAAAACCCGGGTACTTTCACTCATAACTCGGTGGTTGAGGTGCTTTGGACAGTCGTGCCGGTGTTTATCTTGGTTGTGATCGGGGTCTTCTCGCTGCCGATTTTGTTCAAGCAGCAAGAAATTCCTGAAGCGGATATCACAATCAAAGTTACCGGGAACCAATGGTATTGGGGTTACGAATACGTAGACCACGGTTTCGGCTTTGATAGTGTTATGCTGCAAAAGGATGAATTAGCTGATTATGGGTATGCACCCGATGAGTATTTGCTCGCCACAGATACGGCTGTTGTCGTGCCTGTAAATACCACAATCGTGATGCAATTGACTGGTGCTGATGTGATCCACTCTTGGACCATTCCCGCCTTTGGTGTGAAGCAAGATGCGGTTCCTGGTCGTTTGGCTGAGCTTTGGTTCTCCGCCGAAAAAGAGGGTATTTACTTTGGTCAATGTTCCGAGCTTTGCGGTCAAGCCCACGCTTACATGCCGATCACAGTTAAAGTTGTGAGCCAAGCGCAATATGATGCTTGGTTAAACGGTGCGATTGAAGAATATGCGGGCATTCCGCAATCTGTTCAATTGGCCTCCAATTAAGTTCAAGCTGAGAGCAAGGTAGATGGCTGACGTGTCACATCATAACTCAGACTACGATCCGGTGTTTGGCGATTATGTTGCCCTTTTGAAGCCGCGTGTGATGTCGCTGGTGGTGTTCACAGCCTTTGTTGGGCTGATGGCCGCTCCTGTTTCGTTACACCCGGTTGAATCGTTCTGCGCGATCTTGTTTATCGCGATTGGGGCCGGGGCTTCTGGGTCGCTGAATATGTGGTGGGATGCGGATATTGACGCGATCATGCGCCGCACCAAAGCGCGCCCCATTCCATCGGGCCGGACCACGCCCGATGCCGCCTTGGGTCTTGGCGTGGCATTGTCTGGCCTGTCTGTTTTGATGCTTGGCCTCGCGCCAATTGGCATGCGGCTGGCTGGCTGGCTTTTACCATTTTCTTTTACGCTGTGGTTTATACTATGTGGCTCAAGCGCGCGACGCCGCAGAATATCGTGATCGGGGGGGCGGCTGGTGCCTTTCCTCCTCTGATCGGTTGGGTTGCGGCGACGGGATCGGTATCAATTGAAGCGGTTCTTGATGTTTGCTTTGATTTTCATGTGGACCCCACCGCATTTCTGGGCCTTGGCTTTGTTTATGCGATCTGATTATGACGATGCCAAAGTGCCGATGCTGACTGTAACCCACGGTCGCCCCAGCACCCGTCGCCATATTTTGGCATATGCGGTACTCCAAGCTGCTTTGGCTGTAGGGCTGGCGTTTACTTCGGTGGGCGGGTTGATTTATCTCGCCGTGGCTTTGATCTGCAACGTGATCGTGTTGAAAGACGCTCTACGCATTTGGCGCCGTGATGAAATAGACGCGGAAGCGGACAACTTCAGAGCTGAGCGGGCATTCTTTCGGTTTTCCTTGCTGTATCTTTTCGTGCATTTTCTTGCAATTTTAGCCGAAGCGCTGCTGGCGCCCTACGGTTTTGGAGGTTGGTCATGAGTATTCGCGTTGAGAGTGACATGCACAGACGTCGTCGCAGCCAGAATATTGGTGTGGCCGTGTGCTGGTTTTGTTTATCGGTCTGGTCATGGTGTTGAGCCTGGTCAAGATCACCAACTCGGGCCCTGTGGAAGGCTATGACCATGCCCCACGTCCAGCGCTTGCAGATGAGGTGTCACAGTGACGCCACAGAATAAAACATTAACGCAAACACTCGCCGTTGTGGTGGTTATGGGCAGTTTGGCTTGGGCAAGTGTCCCATTCTATGACTGGTTCTGCCGTGTCACCGGGTTTGGTGGCGTGACCAACACTGCCGAGATAGGCAGCGATACGGTTTTGAACAAAACCATCATGATCCGCTTTGACGCCTCAGTCGATAGTGACATGGAATGGACCTTCAAGCCGGTGGCCCGCACCATGGAATTGAAGATCGGTGAGACTGGTCTGGCGTTTTATGAAGCATATAACCCAACAGATCGACCCATTGCCGGATCTGCAAGCTATAACGTCACTCCGTACCAAGCGGGTGGCTTTTTCACCAAGATTGACTGCTTCTGCTTTGAAGAACAATTCTTGATGCCCGGTGAGCGGGTACAAATGCCGGTTACTTTCTATGTTGATCCAGAAATTGTGGATGACAGCGAAGGTAAATATATTAATACGATTACTTTGTCGTATACATTCTACGAAATTGATCTGCCCGAGGCGCAAGCCGCGTTGCAGCTCGATACACCCATACAACGAAACTAAGTTCGACGAGGCCCAACTATGGCACATGAAAAGAACCACGATTATCACATTCTACCGCCTTCTGTTAACCCGCTGTTAGGCTCATTAGCTGCTTTGATTATGCTGACGGGTGCTATCCTGTGGATGCATGGCAGTGGGCCCTACCTCTTTTTGGCAGGCTTCGTTGGCGTGCTTTACATCATGTACGCATGGTGGAGTGAAGTTGTCACAGAAAGCCATGTTGGCGATCATACTCCAGTCGTTCAGATTGGCCTGCGTTATGGTTTCATCCTGTTTATCATGTCTGAAATAATGTTTTTTTCGGCTTGGTTTTGGAGTTTCTTTAAACACCAGTTGTATCCGATGTATGAATATGCAGGCACAGAGTATCTGAAGCCTGAATACCACCATATCAACGCTTTTGAATTGCCGCTGATCAACACATTGTTGCTGCTGATCTCCGGTTGTGCGGCCACTTGGGCCCACCACGCGTTGGTGCATGACAATAACCGTAAAGATCTGCGTATGGGCTTGATGCTTGCCATTGTTTTTGGTGCCGTATTCACAGCCTTCCAGGTTTATGAGTATCGCGAATTGGTTGTTGTGGACGGCTGGACCTTCTCAGGATCTGTCACCTTCGCGAACTTCTTCATGGCGACAGGCTTTCACGGCATGCATGTTTTGATTGGTACAATCTTTCTTTTTGTCTGCCTAGTTCGTGTGACTAAGGGACATTTCACGCCGAAGAACCATATCGGTTTTGAGGCTGCAGCTTGGTATTGGCACTTCGTAGATGTGGTATGGCTGTTCCTGTTCGCCGCTGTCTATCTCTGGGCCGGTTAGCGCCACGCCTTTGGCAATGCGCAGAAGATAAAGTTTATAAAGGGCGGCGGTAAGCTGCCCTTTTGCAATTTGAAGGGGAAAATATGCGGTTTTGGGGAATGGTCGTGTTTGGTGTGTTGGGGACAGCTATTTTGCTGAGCCTTGGAATATGGCAATTGCAGCGTTTAGCGTGGAAGCAAGAAGTGCTGCGAGCGATTGAAAGCAAAATTTTGGCTCCAGCTGTTGAGATTCCACAAACCGTTTTACCTGACGCCCATTCTTTGCTGCCGGTCCGGGCGGAGGGGCGCTATAAGGGCGACACAGTCAGGGTTCTGGTCTCTCAAAAGATATACGGCGCTGGATACAGGCTGATCACGGCCTTTGAACTTGTAGATGGCCGTACCATCATGTTGGATCGTGGCTTCACCTCCGTACGCTTGGAGATGCCCAGCACGCCCGAGGGAAGGGGCCAAGTGATCGGAAACCTGCAATGGCCGCAAGAAATCGACAGTTTCACCCCCGAGAATGATCTGGCCGCCAATATTTGGTTTGCGCGCGATGTGGCCCGTTTGGCGGACCACCTAAAGGCTGAGCCGGTCTTGCTAGTGCTGCGTGACAGCAGCTTTGAGACTGAAGCCGCCACGCCTTTGCCCAAAATGACCGCCAATATTCCCAATGATCATATGAATTATGCGATCACTTGGTTCTCCTTGGCACTTATCTGGCTTGGAATGAGTGGATATTTCCTTTACCGATCCCGTGACCCCCAATCGTAAGGCCAAGGCAATGAAATACATCTCGACTCGCGGAAATGCTCCTGTTTTGTCATTCGAAGACGCAATGCTGACCGGGTTGGCCCGTGACGGTGGTCTTTATTTGCCTGAAACCATACCGCAGCTGAGCCATGCCGATATTGCGGCGATGGCTGGATTGCCTTATGAGGAAATTGCCTTTCGGGTGATGCAGCCGTTTGTGGGCGATAGTTTTTCTGAAGCTGAGCTGATGGATGCGATCACCGCAGCCTATTCAGGCTTTGGTCACGCAGCCCGTGCGCCCTTGGTGCAATTGGGCCCCAATCATCACTTGTTGGAACTGTTCCATGGCCCGACTTTGGCCTTCAAAGATTTTGCCATGCAGTTGATTGGCCAATTGTTCCAAAAAGCATTGGGCCGGCGCGGTGAACAAGTCACGATTGTGGGCGCCACTTCTGGCGACACTGGCTCCGCTGCGATTGAAGCTTTTCGCGGTCTGGATGCTGCTAATGTGTTTATTTTGTTTCCCAATGGCCGCGTGTCAGACGTGCAGCGCAGGCAGATGACCACGCCCACTGAATCCAATGTGCATGCTATCGCTATGGAAGGCACATTCGACACCTGCCAAGCGATGTTGAAAGACATGTTTAATGACTTCGAATTTCGCGATGGCGTTAAACTGGCAGGGGTGAACTCGATCAACTGGGCGCGGGTTTTGGCGCAGGTTGTCTATTACTTCAGCTCTGCCACCTCTCTGGGTGCGCCACATCGCAAGGTGTCTTTCACTGTGCCAACAGGCAATTTTGGTGATATTTTTGCGGGCTATATTGCCAAGCGGATGGGTTTGCCGATTGACCGTTTGGTCATCGCGACCAACCGCAACGACATTCTACACCGGGCTATCAGCACGGGCCGCTATGATATGGACACTGTTTTTCCAACGATCACACCTTCCATGGATATCCAAGTCTCTTCCAACTTCGAACGGGCCTTGTTTTATGCCTATGACCGTGATGGGGGTGCTGTGGCGCAATTGATGGGTGAGATGAAACAGGGCGGCTTTGGCATCAGCCAAGGGGCCTTGGGAGTGTTGCGGAGCCATTTTGACAGTGGATGCAGCGCGGAAGAAGCGACCAGCGCCACCATGAAAACCATGTTCGAAACCACAGGCGAAGTGCTTTGCCCGCATTCTGCCGTGGGTGTGAAAGTGGCTCTTGATCACTTGGGTGGCAGCCCCATGATCACCTTGGCCACTGCGCATCCTGCGAAATTCCCCGATGCGGTTGAAGCCGCTATGGGAGTGCGTCCAGTTTTGCCGCGTTGGTTGGCGGATCTGTTTGACCTCCCTGAGCGTCTCACTGAAATGCCCAATGATCTGCAACATATGAAATCTCTTATTCGCGAGCGTATTGCCCTTTGACTGTACAAACCCATCGCCTGAAAAACGGCTTCCGCATCGTAACTGAGAATATGCCGGGGCTGAAATCTGCCTCTGTGGGCATATGGGTGAATGCCGGTGGGCGACATGAGAGGATTGAGCAAAATGGGATTGCACATTTTCTCGAGCATATGGCATTTAAGGGCACGTATCGCCGCAGCTCTGTGCAGATTGCTGAAGCGATTGAAGATGTGGGCGGCTATATCAACGCCTATACCAGCCGCGAGATGACAGCCTATTACGCGCGGGTTTTGGCGGATGATGTGGCTTTGGCCTTAGATGTGGTTTCTGACATCGTGCTCAACTCGATTCTTGATCCGGCGGAGATTGAGGTGGAACGTGGCGTGATCCTATCTGAGATAGGCCAAGCACTCGACACGCCTGACGATATCATCTTCGATTGGCTGCAAGAGGTGTCTTATCCAGATCAACCTTTGGGCCGCTCGATTCTTGGCCCTGAGGAGCGGGTTTCCAATTTCCAAAGGCAGGATCTGTCGACTTTTGTGTCCGAAAACTACAGCACCGATCAGATGGTACTAGCGGCCGCGGGCGCTGTGGATCATCACGCAATCGTGCGGCAATGCGAAGAAATTTTTGGGGACTTGGTCGCGCGCAAGCAATCACCGGTCCTGCAAGCGCGTTTCCAGGGTGGTGAACTGCGTCAGGTTAAAGACTTGGAACAGGCCCATTTTGCTTTGGCCTTCGAAAGCCCCGACTATAAAAATCCCGATATTTATACTGCACAAATTTTTTCAACTGCTTTTGGTGGTGGCATGTCTTCGCGGCTGTTTCAAGAAGTGCGTGAAAAACGTGGGCTGTGTTACTCGATTTTCGCCAGTGCTGGAGCCTATTGCGATACCGGCACTATGACGCTCTATGCTGGCACATCTGGCGATAAGGTGACTGAACTGGCAAATATCACCATGGATGAGGTGAAGCGAGCAGCGGATGATATGAGTGAGGTCGAAGTGGCCCGCGCACGTGCGCAGATGAAAGCAGGGTTGTTGATGGGGCTGGAAAGCCCATCGTCTCGTGCAGAACGCTTGGCACGGATGATTGCAATCTGGGACCGTATCCCATCCTTGGACGAGGTTGTGGCGCAGATTGACGGAGTGACCGCCGAAGACGTGCGTAATTTTGCTGGATCCATGGCAGGCGGTGCTCCAGCGGCGATGGCGCTTTATGGTCCGGTGGTCGATGCGCCCACGATCGACGAACTGCAGGCCCGATTGGTGGCGTAATGTTTGGGCTACCTAGAAAACTTATAATTGAAACCGAGCGGCTGATCTTGCGGCCACCGCATCATAATGACTTTCGTAATTGGGTGCAGTTGCGCAGTGACAGTCGTGATTTTTTGTCGCCCTGGGATCCGGTGTGGTCAGATGAGCATCTGACTCGCAAGAACTTTACAAACCGAGTTTATTGGGCGCAGCGGGCCATCAAAAACGGCAATGGCTGCCCATTGTTTTTGATCCGTAAAACAGATCAGGCTTTGATAGGGGCTATCACGCTCGACAATATTCGTCGCGGTCCTGCGCAGGCTGGTACGCTAGGCTATTGGACCGGGCAGGCCTTTGCCCGCCAAGGCTTTATGCGTGAAGCGGTCGAGTGTGTGGTTTTACATGCGTTTCGCAAGTTGGATCTCAGCCGGGTCGAAGCGGCCTGCTTGCCTGAAAACCAACCCTCACGCGGGCTGTTGGAAAGCTGTCGCTTCAAATATGAAGGTGTGGCGCAAAGTTATCTACAAATAGCTGGGCGTTGGCGCACCCATGTACTTTATGCAGCCATCCGCCACGACCGGCGCGGCAAAACTGAAGCGGGTTAATCGCCTGCGAAAGCGCAGAGGCTGTGGACCTCCATGCCCATGCCTTCGAGCAATTGACGCCCACCCAAATCAGGAAGATCAATCACAAAAGAACAGCCGATCACATCGGCACCCAATTTTTCGAGCAGCTGCAAACCCGCTTGGGCCGTGCCGCCGGTGGCCAACAGATCATCAACGACCAAGACCTTTTCCCCAGGTTGGATGGCGTCTTCGTGAATTTCCATCACCGCCTCACCATATTCCAGCGTATAGGCCTGCGATATAGTTTTGCCGGGTAGTTTGCCTTGTTTGCGAATAGGAATGAAGCCTTTGCCCAGTTGATGCGCAATCGCACCGCCGAGGATAAAGCCGCGCGCTTCGAGCCCAATGATTTTGTCCACGGCCACACCTGCATAGGGGTGCAGCATTTGGTCAATTGCGAGGCGCAAACCACGCGGATCGGCAAATAATGTGGTGACATCTCGAAACATGATGCCTTCACGGGGGAAGTCAGGAATTGTGCGGATATAATCTTCGATGGTTTTCATCATGGGCCTCATTTGGATCGCTCCTATCCTAGGCCTGTGGCGACAGTTCCTCAATAGGTTAATGCGGGTAAAGCCCGAGAAGTTCAGCCCAAATGAGCGCCGCTTCTCGTGCTGTTCTGGTACTACGTACTTTGAGACGAGTCCAAAAACTAGCCGGTGCCCGGGTGCTGCTGTCGGCCATCAGATATTGGCCTTGGACACCAAGATTGCGGCATTGCAAGGCAAGGCGCGGCAGGTGGAAGCGCTGAGAAATCATGATCACCCGGCGGGGCTGTGCTCGGCGTGCCTCGGCACGGCAGGTATCGGGTGTGCGTTCCGCGCGCCCGTCGAGTCTGATCGCATGTCCTGGCACGTTCTTGGTGATCAGGTAGTCACGCATAAATTTTGCAGCCAGCTGTTGATTTGAAACCACAATTTCAGGGATGATGCCTCGCTCATAAAGGGCGCTGGCGGCATCCAATCGTTCTGCATGCAGCGGTGATATCACCCCATTGCGCACAACCGCACCAAATACTAATGCTGCATCGGCTGGCTGCGCCTCTTGGAGGTCGAGCGTCGGCGTTGTGGCCTGCATCCAGAGCGACGGGGCGAAAAACACCGCAAGTGCTAGGAACGCGAGACGTCGCAGGGTGCTTATGGGCGACAGGGGACCGATCAGAGCACCCGTCCCGCCACCGCATCCAATTTGGCCAACAACGCGGGGTTGCGCATTTCTGGGGCCGTCATGATGGCAAACTCGAGGGACTTGTCACAGCCATGCGGACAATCGTAACGCTCCAGGCCGAGTAAGGCGGGCAGGCGCGCTATCATGCCTTTGGCCTGAGCGGAGTTGCCCATAAGAGTTTTGATGATCGCGGTCACATCAACCTCACCATGATCTGGATGCCAGCTGTCATAATCAGTAATCATCGCGACAGAGGCGTAACATAGCTCAGCCTCACGGGCCAATCTGGCCTCCGGCATATTGGTCATTCCGATCACATCACAGCCCCAAACCTCACGGTACATCCGGCTTTCTGCCAGCGAGGAAAATTGTGGACCCTCCATCGCCAGATATGTGCCACCACGGTGCACGGTGATTTCTTGGGCTTCAGCGGCGTCTTGGCAGGCCTGTGATAGGCGCGGGCAGGTGGGATGCGCAACACTCACGTGGGCCACGCATCCCGTGCCAAAAAAGGAATTTTCCCGCGCGGTGGTGCGGTCAATAAATTGATCCACGATCACGAAATGTCCCGGTGCCATGTGTTCTTGAAACGAACCGCAGGCACTGACACTGATCACATCGGTGACGCCAAGCCGTTTGAGCGCATCAATATTGGCGCGGTACGGTACACTGCTGGGGGAATGCACATGACCGCGCCCGTGGCGGGGGAGAAATACTATCTCCACACCGTCCAGCGTCCCGATGAGTAGCTCATCGGAAGGTGCGCCCCATGGGCTGTCGACTGGCTGCCATTTGGAGTTTTGCAATCCATCGATATCATAAAGACCTGATCCACCAATGACCCCAATTTTAGTTTTGAGCATAAGCATCATCCCCAATAAATACCAAATTTAACAAAACTATCGCATATTTTCGCGATCTGTGCCAGCCACCCAATCGTGCGGTTAGTAAGAATACCGTGACCTCAGCGAAATATATGTTATGAGGTCCCAACTCAAAAATTTTTCGACTAAAAAAGGTTCCCCATTATGTCTCGTGTCTTGTTGGCTGCATTGGCGGCCCGACCCTCTTTTGCCGATTTCAACCTCAGCGCCGGTGAACCCATCACCGTTGGCCGCATTCGGATTGAGCTTTTGGCTGGCCTAACCGTTGCTTTGGCATTGGTGCCTGAAGCGGTTGCTTTTGCCTTTGTTGCTGGGGTGCATCCTTTGGTAGGGCTATACGCAGCTTTTATCGTGGGTCTCATCACCGCTTTGATCGGGGGTCGTCCTGGCATGATCTCCGGGGCCACAGGCGCTTTGGCCGTGGTTATGGTGGCGTTGGTCGCTCAGCACGGGGTGGAATATTTGTTCGCGACTGTGGTGTTGATGGGGCTAATTCAAGTTTTTGTAGGGATCATGCGTTGGGCTAAATTTATTCGCCTTGTTCCGCATCCTGTTATGTTGGGTTTTGTAAATGGCTTGGCAATTGTAATTTTCTTGGCTCAGATGAGTCAGTTCAAAGTTCCTGGTACCATTGTGAATAGTGGTCATGGGATGTCTGGTGGTGAGTGGTTGTCTGGAGTTCCAATGATAACAATGTTTGCGCTCGTGGCGCTGACAATGGGTATTGTTTGGTTGATGCCCAAAGTTACTAAAATAATCCCTGCACCTTTGGCTGGGATTGGCATCGTTGCCATTTTAGTTATTGCGCTTGGTATTGATGTGCCACGAGTTGGGGATTTAGAAAGCATCAAGGGCGGATTACCAAGCTTTCACAATCCTTTTGGAACTGGAACCGGAATCTATGGTACGCCCATGGCTCCTTTCAACCTGACCACATTTTATATCGTATTGCCTTATGCAGGCATTCTTGCTGCTATTGGATTAATTGAGAGCTTACTTACACTCAATCTTGTTGGTGACATGACTAACAAACGTGGTGGAGCAAGCCAGGAAAGTATAGCCCAAGGAATAGCCAATACCGTGACTGGATTTTTTGGTGGCATGGGCGGGTGTGCTATGATCGGGCAATCGATGATCAACGTGAAATCTGGTGGCCGTACGCGGATAGCAGGCATTGCAGCTGCTTTGTTTTTACTGTTGTTTATTGTGGTAGCATCGTCTTGGATAGAGCAAATTCCACTAGCTGCTTTGGTGGGTGTTATGTTTATGGTTGTGATCGGCACCTTTGCTTGGAACAGCTTTAAAATCATGCGTAGGGTGCCGCTGACGGATGCCTTTGTGATCATCTTGGTAACAGTTGTGACTGTGATGACCGACCTTGCGATTGCTGTCGTGGTGGGGGTGATTGTCTCCGCATTGGCCTATGCTTGGCAGAACGCCACGCGCATCCATGCAAACCGCTCTATAGAGGCCGATGGCACCAAAGTGTATAAGATCCGCGGTCCGCTGTTTTTTGGTTCTTCAGAAGGGTTTTCAGAGCTATTCACACCGAATGGGGATCCCGACAAGGTGATTGTTGATTTTGCTGACAGCCGGGTTGCAGATCAATCAGCGTTGCAGGCGATTGAAGCTGTGGCCTTGAAATATGAAGAATCTGGAAAGCGCATTCAATTGCGTCATCTGAGTAAAGATTGTCACTATCTGCTCAGCAAGGCTGGGCATTTGATTGTCGATAGTGACGACGATCCCGATTACGAGATCGCTGTTGATTATGGTGTGCGTACTGGCATTTTAGCTGCTGGCCACTAAAACTTACCGTCAGCTGCTCGGATTATTCGTCCGGGCGGCTAAGCGAAAATATATTATCCACAACCGAGTAATCTTTATAACCCAAGCGTGCCAAAGGTCTAAATTTGGTGACGTCAAACCGGTCATCGACCATACAATCATCGCGCATATGCACGCCGGTGACCTCTCCGAAGACTACAAAATTGGCTTCACCGGGCAGTTGGAGTATTTGAGTCAGCTTGCATTCCAAACTGGCGGGCGCGCCGGCCACGCGAAAACCTGAAATAGTGTCACAGGCCACGGCTTCCAATCCGGCTTTGATGAACTCATCTTCACTTTTTGCGAAGGCCGCAGAAGAAGCGTTCATCGCGTCGCGCATGGAGTATTCCACAATATTGACGCAAAACACGCCGGTTTCGCGAATGTTGCTCACGCTGTCTTTAGTTCCGTCTTGATCGGATTTCATACCCGTTGAGGAAAACATCACCTGCGGAGGCACATAGGCGACAGCATTGAAAAAGGAATAGGGTGCCAAATTGCGGTTTCCCGCACTGTCTTGCGTGGATATCCAGCCGATTGGGCGGGGTGTTACGATGGCATTGAACGGATTATATGGCAGACCGTGGCCATCTTCGGGGCGGTAAAACATCAGCTCTCCTCTAGGTTTGCGCAGAGGGTATCCCCGTGCTAGGCCAGTTGCAAAAGGAAAGAAGGACAGGGCGGTGTTTCATTTAAACCGCGAGGTAGAAGATGATTGGTGGGAAGTTGAAGCGCTCTATGATTTGTGCTTTGCACCCGGCAGAGAAGCTTTGTCCTCGTATCGTCTTCGCGATGGTATCGCACCGTTGAGTGCGCTGTCCCACGTGGCGCGCGATTCAGATGGAATATTGGCGGGAGCGATTCGCTATTGGCCTGTTTTGGTTGGGGCCGCGCCTGCTTTGCTGCTGGGTCCTATCGGCGTACACCCAACGCGTCAGGGCGAGGGGCTGGGTGGCTACTTGATTCGTGAAAGCCTTGCAGTTGCTCCGCCCTTGGGATGGAGCCGGGTCATGCTGGTGGGGGACGAGCCTTACTATAAACGCTTTGGTTTTAGGTATTTGTCAGACGTGCATATGCCGCCACCCACAAACCCCAACCGCGTGTTGGGCACGGCGCTTGAACCCGGTGCTTGGGATGGGGTGACTGGTAAAGTAACTGGGATTAACTGTTAAGCCTGACCCACTCTAGAACCGGGCCGCGCACTGATTGATGCCCCTCGTTGCGGGCATTATCAATCACCAACTTGAGTTTTTTTAGATCAATACGCCGGATCAAATGTTTAACCGGGGCAATAGATGCGGGGCGCATGGAGAGCGTATGGATGCCTAAAGCAGCAAAGCAGGCGGCTTCTAGTGGGCGCCCTGCATCTTCGCCACAAAAGGACAATTGCGTGTTGCTGGTTCGGGCACGCTCCACAATCTGCTCTAAGAAATTCAGGAAGCTGGTGTTTAGCGTGTCATAACGTTTTCGCACCCGTTCGTTCTCTCGGTCTGCTGCGAAAAAGAATTGCTTGAGATCATTGCCGCCAATGGACAGGAAATCTACTTCCTTAAAAAATTGATTGGGGGCAAAGGCCAAAGACGGTGTTTCTAACATGGCGCCCACACGGATATTTCTGGGCGGCGTATGGCCCAATTTGGCTTCGCGGGCTTTGGCGCGTTCCAATTCTGCCTTAGCACCGTGAAACTCGTCATATTGGGCAACAAAAGGAAACATCACTGACAATTCTTGCCCGGCTGTGGCCCGCAGCAAAGCCTGAAGCTGCATACGTAAAATTCCGGGTTTATCCAACCCCACGCGAATGGCGCGCCAGCCCATTGCCGGATTGGGTTCGTCCTGTGGTGCCATATAGGGCAGCACTTTATCTGAGCCGATATCAAGTGTGCGAAACACCACCTTACGGCCTTCGGCAGCATCCATGACGCGGGTATATTGCGCCACCAGCTCGCCGCGTTTGGGCATTTTGTTTTGAGATAGAAACTGAAGTTCTGTGCGAAACAACCCCACTCCTTCCGCACCTGAGCTGGCCAGGGATGGCAAGTTGGCCATGAGGCCTGCATTCATCAAGAGTTCCACTACTGTGCCACATTTGGCCTGAGCGGGTTTGTCGCGTAATTCCACATAGCGATCCGCCGCTTGGCGCATCATCGCAATCTTATCTTGAACCGCTTTTTGCACGCCCTCATCTGGGCGCAGGTGCACTGTGCCTTGATCACCATCTACCATGATCGGGTCGCCATTGAGTGCTTCCGTGACGATGCCCTTGGCGTGTATTACCAAAGGAATGGCCAAAGCGCGGGCCACAATTGCGGCATGCGAGCCTACGGAACCTTCTTCCAACACGATTCCGCGCAGGTTGCGGCCATAATCAAGCAGTTCACCGGGGCCGATATTGCGCGCCACCAATATTGGATTGTGAGGCACTTCCGCGCCGGTATCGCTGCCCTGTCCTGTGAGCAGGCGTAACAGCCGGTTGGACAAGTCGTCCAGATCATGCAGGCGTTCGCGCAGATAGGCATCTTTGGATTGCCCTATGCGGCTTCGGGCGGTGGATTGCTCTTTCTCGACGGCTGCTTCGGCCGATAGGCCGCGTTGGATGTCTTCTTCCATCCTGCGGCGCCAGCCTTTAGAATGGGCGAATAGGCGGTAAGCTTCTAGCACTTCCAATTGTTCGGCGTCACCGCTGCGCGCATCGGCGAGCATTTGGTCTACTGAGACCCTTAGACGGTCCAGAGCATCTTCCAGCCTATTCTGTTCAACCTCTGGATCATCGGCTATGGGGTTGGTCACCACAACCCGCGGTTCATGCAAGTAGACCACGCCCTCGGCGACACCCTCTTGGCCACTGCGACCTTGAAAGGTCACAGGCTTTTGGTGGCGCGCCGATAAGGCATCACCGTCACCCACAAAAGCGCCAAGCTCTGTCATTTCGGCCAAAACCATCGCAACTACTTCAAGCGCATAGATTTCATCAGCGGAGAATTCGCGGGCTTCTTTGGATTGCACCACCAAGACCCCTAGCGAGTCGCCCAATCTTTGGATGGGGACGCCTAGAAAGGAGGAGTAAATTTCCTCACCCGTTTCCGGCATGAAGCGAAAACCCTTGGCTGAGGGAGCATCTGCGGTGTTGATGATGCGGTTAAAGCGGGCAACGCGCCCCACAAGCCCCTCGCCAATACGCATGCGAGTTTGGTGAACCGCCGCCGCGTTCAAGCCTTCGGTTGCACAAAGCTCTAATGTTTCGCTGTCGCGGAACAGATAGATTGAGCAAACCTGTGACCGCATCGAACCGGCTGTAAGCTGCACGATTTTATCAAGCCGCGCTTGCCCAGCTGAGTCTTCAGCCATAGCATCACGCAACGCTCCAAGAAGCTTGCGGCTTTCACTCTCTGAAGTTTGGACCATTTAAAACGGTGCCCCTAGGCTGCTTTTTCCAATTCAAAAGCATCATGCAGGGTCTGGACCGCTAGTTCCATATATTTTCGCTCAATTAGGACGGAAATCTTTATTTCGGAGGTTGTAATCACTTTAATGTTGATCCCCTCTTTGTGGAGCGCCTGAAACATCTTTGCGGCAACGCCGGCATGGCTGCGCATACCAATGCCAACCACCGACACTTTGGCTACGTCTTCATCGGCCACTAAATCATGATAGTTGATATTGCCGGCATCCTTGGCATCCTGCATGGCTTTTTCGGCGCGCAACACTTGGTTGGTGGGGCAAGAAAAGGTCATGTCGGTACGGCCATCTTCGCTGATGTTTTGCACGATCATATCAACGTTGACGCCGGCCTCGGACAATGGGCCGAAGATCGCGGCGGCGATGCCGGGCCTGTCGGCCACGGAAATAAGGGTCATTTTAGCTTCGTCACGGCTATAAGCCACGCCTGCAACAACATTTGATTCCATGATTTCCTCCTCGGCACATACCAATGTGCCAGCTGTGTCTGATGGGTCTTCGAAAGAGCTTAGCACCCGAAGGCGCACATTAAACCGCATCGCCAATTCGACTGAGCGGGTTTGCAAGACTTTGGCTCCAAGTGAAGCCAATTCCAGCATTTCTTCAAAGGCGATTTTATCGAGTTTTCGCGCTTTGTCTGAGATGCGGGGATCGGTGGTATAGACCCCATCCACATCGGTATAAATGTCACAACGTTCTGCCCCAAAAGCGGCGGCAAAGGCGACCGCAGTGGTGTCGGATCCGCCACGGCCAAGCGTGGTGATACGACCCTCGGTGCTGATTCCCTGAAATCCTGCAACCACAGCCACCCGCATGCCGTCGGCAAATTTGGCATCTAGGTTTGCGCTCGGAATTTCTTGAATGCGTGCATTTGCATGAGGAATTTGTGGTTTTGACCGGCACTTGCCAACCTTGCCAGCTGCGCGCCGGAATGTTCATTTCCTGTAAGGTTAATGCCATCAGGCCAGCGGTGACGTTTTCACCAGAGGACACAACCGCATCATATTCGCGTGCATCATACAACGCAGAAGTCTCATTGACCCATTCCACCATCTCATTGGTTTTGCCCGACATTGCCGAGACGATCACGATCACATCACAACCCTTGTCCACTTCCAAACGAACGCGTTCAGCGGCGTTGCGGATACGGTCTAGGTTGGCAACGGATGTGCCTCCAAATTTCATCACCAAACGAGGCATGGTATGTCCAATTTTTTGCAGTTTCGGCGATTTGTTAGGCTGTTGAGTGGCCAAGAGCAAGGGTGCGCGGGGTGCAGCGCGTGCAATTAATTTATTTGCCGGGTTGGCATGAAGGGCAGGGGAGCGACGCGAATCCCGTCTTCGATGAGGGCTTTTGCCTCCTCCGGCTTGGCCTCGCCATAGATCGAGCGTGCTGGCTGTTCGCCGTCATGCATCGCGCGCGCTTCGATCGCGAAATTCATCCCCACATATTCAGAATTGGCTTCTATTTCTGTTTTTAGTTTGGCCAGCGCTTTTTCTGCGTCGCTCATGGGGGTGGTTAGGGAGGTTTCGGCTTTGGCCTTGCTAGTGCTGACTTTGGGTGCCATCAGCGATTTCATGATCTGACCATCGCCGCATTCGACACAACTGAGTAATCCTGCAGCCGCCAATTTTTCATAGGCCCCAGAGGATTGAAACCAGCTTTCAAAGCTATGGTTTCTATTACATTTTAACGAAAAGCGGATCATGCCGCATGCTCCTATGTTCATTCACAATGTCTTAGTGTGATTGCCAGGCATAAATCAAGGGTCTGTACGCTGGGGTGGGCGGTATCTGCGCATCTGTGGATCAACCCTATGGATCAAAAGATTTAAGCAAGCGCGCCAAATCTGGCTCAAACACCCGCTTTGCAGCGTCCTTACGGCTAAACCATTTGCGCCGCCGCTCGGATTTCTCTGGGTAATCCGTCAGAATCGTTTTCACCTTTATAGCGTATACGGTCACAATACAGGGATAGTTCTCGCCATCCTCAACGGTTTTTTCGTAGCAGTAAACTCCGAAGGGCCGTTCCCTGAGCTTGCCCGATACCCCGGCTTCTTCCACCGCTTCATTGGCCGCACTCTCACCCGGCGTCATATCGTTTTCCGGCCAACCCTTGGGGATGATCCAACGCTTGGTGCGGCGGGAGGTGATCAACAGAATTTGAATTTTGCCGTCACTGACACGGTAGCACAAGGCCCCGAATTGGGACCGAGCATGGCGTTTTTGCTTCGGTTCTATCGAAAGCGGGAGTTGAGTTGGCTTTGGAATGCTCATCGTGTGGCGTTGTTTTCATTGTTGTTCATTACTGATACCATAGGTGACAGAAAAATACAAAAAAAGCGCTGAATGAGTGATGAATTTTATCAATATTTCTCGAAGTGTAACGCGCAATATTCGGTTTATTGCGATGGGTCTTGCTATGGCCAGCTTGATGACCAGTGCAAGCCTGGGCCTGGCGCAGACATTGGATGTCTTTGCGGCCGCCAGTTTAAAGCCTGCGCTTGATGAAATAGCGATGGATTTTGAAGCGCAAACAGGGCAGACCCCGCGACTGTCCTATGCCGCATCCAGCGTGTTGGCGCGGCAAATTGAGCAGGGTGCTCCGGCGGATGTTTATGTCTCGGCCAATGCGGGCTGGATGCAATATCTGCATGAGGCCGGCTTGCTGGCGCATCCCGCGACTGTGATCGCATCTAATCGCTTGGTGTTTGCCTCTGCCTCATCTGAGTCTTTGCAGCTGGAGCTGCCGGACATTCTCACGCGTTTGGATGGCGGGCGGTTGGCCGTGCCGTTGATTGCCTCGGTTCCCCTCGGACAATATGCAGCGCAGGCGTTGGACAATATGGATTTTTTGACAGTTTTAGCCCCCTTTTTGGCCCAGCAAGACAATGCCCGCAGCAGTTTAATCTCTGTTTTGCGCGGAGAGGTTGCCTTGGGCATTCTATATGCCAGCGATGTGCAAAGCGTGCCGGGAGTGTTTACCGTTGCTGAAATCCCAGCGCAGCTGCATGATCCGGTGACGTATCAAGCCGCATCAATATCGCTACGGGGGACAGAGTTTTTGGATTATCTATCATTGCCCCATGCTCAGGCTGTGTTTGCGACATACGGGCTTTTGGTGCGATGAGTTGGCTCAGCCTCAGCCCGGTTGAATTTCAAGCTCTTACGCTGTCACTTTGGGTGGCAATGGTGTCGGTCGTTGTGAGCCTACCTTTTGCGACTGCTGTAGCCTATATTTTGGCTCGCCGTCGGTTTTGGGGCCATGGTCTGCTCAACGCGCTGGTGCATCTCCCCTTGGTCTTGCCACCAGTGGTGACGGGATATCTTTTGCTAATGGCCTTTGGGCGCAGAGGTATCTTCGGCCCACCGCTGGAAGCCCTCGGGCTGCAATTGGCGTTTACCTCCGCAGGGGCTGCATTGGCGGCGGCTGTGATGGCCTTCCCTTTGATTGTCCGAGCTATTCGCTTGGCCTTGGAGGCGGTTGATCCCAAGCTGGAGGAAGCTGCCAGCACTTTGGGTGCGTCATCGGTGAAGGTGTTTGTTTTTGTGACCTTACCATTGAGCCTTCCGGGGATCTTGGCGGGGGCTGTTGTAGGTTTTGCAAAGGCTTTGGGGGAATTTGGCGCGACGATTACATTTGTGTCCAATATTCCTGGTGAAACGCAAACCATCGCCTCTGCCATTTACGCCTTATTACAAGTTCCCGGCCAGGAGGCCGCTGTGGGGCGGATGATTGGTTTTTCGATTTTGTTGTCCTTTGGTGCGCTCCTATTGTCTGAGGTTTTGGCTCGCAGGATGGTGCGCCGATGACTGTTAAACTTGATATCCAACTGAAGCGGGGTGGTTTTCATCTTGATGCGCAACTGTCTGCTCCTGCGGGAGTGACAGTGATCTTCGGCCCCTCGGGCAGTGGAAAAACAACCCTGCTGCGCGCTTTTGCGGGCTTGGAGCCTATAGATCAGGGCCATGTCTCCATTGAAGGGGCGGATATGTCGGGGGTGCCGCCGCATCATCGGGCGGTTGGATATGTTTTTCAGGAACCACGACTACTCCCGCATCTCACGGTGATGGCAAATCTCAAATTTGCCCAGAAGATGGGGCGCGTTGGGGCGGGGCAAAGCTTTAATGAGGTGACCGACTTACTGGCATTGCGCCCCTTATTAGAGCGCTACCCCGCAGCTTTGTCGGGGGGCGAAGCGCAGCGGGTGGCGTTGGGACGAGCTTTGTTAAGCGCGCCCAAGTGCCTGTGTTTGGATGAGCCATTGTCTGCGCTTGATCATGGTTTGAAGCAACGCATATTCCCCTATCTTGAGCGGCTGCGCGATCAAACTAAGATTCCAATACTTTATGTCACCCATGATGCAGCTGAAATGGCACGATTGGCTGATCATATCGTGTTGATGCATGCGGGGCGGAGTGTTTTGTCGGGCCCTGCAACTGAGGTGCTTGCCGATCCGGCGGCCGTGCCATTTTTAGGTGTGCGTGCGGCAGGTACGGTGGTTGCGGGGCGGGTGATGTCGCCTGATCCTGTCACCGGGCTTGCGGTCATGGGCTTTGACGGAGGGCAGTTGATCTTACCTGAATTGGCCCAGCCGGAGGGGCGTAAAATTCGCATTCGCATCGCGGCTCAGGATATTGTTTTGGCCAGTGAAATGCCAAAAGGCCTCTCGGCACTCAACATCCTTGAAGGCGTTATAAGCGATCTTCATCAAGGCCAAGGCCCGGGTGTTATGGTGCAATTTAAAGTGGGTAGAACTCTGTTTTTGGCGCGAGTCACCCAATATTCAGCAGCGCAAATGGGGCTGGTCTTGGGGCAAAGAGTTTTTGCCATTGTAAAAGCTAGCGCCTTCGACCCAGCGGGCATTGGCACCTAAGTTTTACCAGAGGCAGGTGGATTGACCGCCTCACTGCTTATTTGTTGCGTGTTGAGGTTTTGGTTTTACGGGGCAAAACCTTGGGCTTGGTGGACCAACCCAATTGATCGGCTAACACGCGCCGTTTCACTTCTTCAACCTCACCGGGTTTTAATTCACGCAGCTGGAACGGTCCATAAGAAATACGGATCAAGCGGTTTACGGTGAAGCCAAGAAACTCCATCGCGCGGCGAATTTCGCGGTTTTTGCCTTCTTTCAAGCCGATGGTTAGCCAGAAGTTGGCGCCGGTTTGGCGGTCCATTTGGACGGTCATGGGCTGAAAGCGTTCACCTTCAACTGTGATGCCTTGGGTCAGGGGCTCAAAAGCACCTTCACGGGGATAGCCTTTAATACGCACCCGGTAGCGGCGGGTCCAACCTGTGCTGGGCAGCTCAAGCGTGCGCTTCAAACCACCATCATTGGTCAGCAGCAGCAGGCCTTCGGAACTCATGTCCAGGCGCCCCACCGAGACCACACGCGGTAAAGTTTCCGGTAGGCTGTCAAACACAGTCTCTCGACCTTTTTCATCGCGCGCACTGGTCACCAAGCCGATGGGCTTGTGATACAGCCATAGCCGCGGCTCATCCGGTGGCTCAATTGGCTCGCCGTCAAATTCAATTTTGTCACTGGGTTGCACGTTAAGCGCCGGGCTAAAAATCTTCTTCCCGTTCACTTTTACGCGTCCTGCCTCGACCAGTTTCTCTGAGTCGCGCCGACTTGCCACGCCTGCACGTGCCAAAACTTTTGCGATCCGATCGCCCTTTGGTGTTTCATCTGCCATGGGTCGGACTTAGACTGTGTTTAATGTAAAGCCAAGCGGGGATGAATGCGTTTTACCAGCCAGATGGATTTAGCCTTAAATGAGGCGCAAAAAGCCGCCTTGGCGGGGGAGGTTCCGGTGGGCGCCGTTATTGTGGATGCAGGCGGGCAAGTTTTGGGCGCCGCTGGCAACCGCACGCGCCGCGATTGTGATCCTACCGCCCATGCCGAGATTCTGGCCATAAGACAGGCCGCCGCCGCGTTGGGGCAGGACCGTTTGGTGGGGTGTACACTTTATGTCACGCTTGAACCGTGTGCAATGTGTGCGGGTGCCTTGGCTCATGCGCGGGTGGCACGGGTGATCTATGGGGCGGCGGATCCTAAATCTGGCGGTACGGATCATGGTTCGCGGGTATTTTCCCATGCGCAAAGCCATCACCGGCCCGAAGTGATCGGGGGCATTTCTGAATCTGACTGTGCCGCGCTTTTGGTCGATTTTTTTGCCCAACAGCGTGCCAAACACTAAGCTTGCTGCTCGGGCCCTTGGCAACCTGCAAATCCCAAGTTAGTAAGCTTAAAAATCAACTGCAGAAGTGAAGGATCACCTATGTCGATCGACACACAAACGGCCGCTCGTGTTGCCAAGCTAGCCCGGATCAAAGTGGATGAGGCGGATCTTTCCGCTTTGGCGCAGGAATTTACCAATATTTTGGGCTTTATTGAGCAGTTGAATGAGGTTGATGTAGAGGGTGTTGAGCCGATGACTTCTGTCACGCCACAACGCTTGTTCCGGCGCGAAGACGTTGTGAATGACGGCAATCAACAAGCTGCCGTTCTCGCCAATGCGCCAGATTCACGCGAAGGGTTTTTTGCTGTTCCAATGGTGGTTGAATAATGTCTGATCTGATGAAGCTCACTTTGGCCGGCGCGCGCGATGCGCTACGCTCTGGACAAACCACTGCGGTTGAACTGACCGAGGCCTCATTGGCCGCCGTTGAAGCCTCCAAGCCTTTGAACGCTTTTGTGCATGACACATCTGACATTGCCCGCGCCCAAGCTGTGGCAGCAGATCTGCGTCTGCAAGCTGGGGATGCACCTGATATGTGTGGCCTTCCCATTGGCATGAAAGATTTGTTTTGCACCAAGGGCGTGGCCACTCAAGCGGCCTCGGCAATTTTGAAAGGGTTCAAACCTGAATATGAATCCACCGTATCGCAAAAGCTGTTCGATGCTGGTGCGGTTATGGTTGGCAAGTTGAACATGGACGAATTTGCCATGGGCTCGTCAAATGAAACTTCGACCTACGGCAATGCTGTGAACCCTTGGAAAGTTGATGGTCGTGAGTTGACCCCGGGCGGATCCTCTGGTGGCTCTGCGTCGGCGGTTGCGGCTGAAACTTGTTTGGCGGCCACGGGCACCGATACCGGCGGCTCCATCCGCCAGCCAGCAGCCTTTACGGGCATTACCGGCATTAAACCCACATATGGTCGGTGCTCGCGCTGGGGCATCGTGGCTTTTGCGTCCTCTTTGGATCAAGCCGGCCCGATCACCAAAGACGTGCGGGATGCGGCGATTATGCTTGAAGCCATGTGTGGCTTTGATCCCAAAGACAGCACCTCAATGAACTTGCCCGTGCCTAATTTTGAAGCGGCATTGACGGGTGATATTCGTGGTAAAACCATAGGTATTCCAAAGGAATACCGGGTTGACGGCATGCCTGACGCGTTAGAAACTCTTTGGTCTGAAGGCACGGCGATGCTGCGGGATGCCGGTGCGACTGTGAGAGACATTAGCCTGCCACATACCAAATACGCCCTTCCGGCCTATTACGTGATTGCACCAGCTGAAGCCTCGTCCAACCTTGCACGCTATGATGGCGTGCGCTTTGGCCACCGCGCCAAGCTTGAGGCTGGCGATGGTATCACTGAGATGTATGAAAAAACGCGTGCCGAAGGATTTGGTGCTGAGGTTCAACGGCGGGTGATGGTGGGGACCTATGTTCTGTCCGCTGGGTTCTATGATGCCTATTACAACCGTGCGCGCCGTGTCCGGGCCTTGATCAAGAAAGACTTTGATGATGCTTTTGCCTCTGGCGTTGACGCTATTTTGACGCCGTCCACCCCCTCGGCCGCTTTTGGCTTAGGTGAGATGGCGGATGCTGATCCGGTGCAAATGTATTTGTTTGATGTGTTCACGGTCACAGTTAATTTGGCGGGACTTCCGGGCATATCTGTGCCGGCTGGGCTTGATTCCAAAGGCTTGCCTTTGGGGCTGCAATTGATTGGCCGACCTTGGGAAGAGGGCGATTTGCTCAACACCGCCTTTCGCCTTGGAAAAAGCTATGGGCTTTAATGCTAAACCAAATCAGTGGTGGCTTTAGAGGCGGTTTGGCTCTCAAATTACAGATTTTGTAGCATTTTGCGGCATAAAAGTGATAAAGTGATGTGAAGCTGTTCCGACCTTTTCGTCTGGGATGTCAAAAACGGGGAAGCCGATGAAGTATTTTGTGATGATAGCCATGGGGCTAACGTTGGTGGCCTGCGAACGCGCGATGCCCAATGATGTGACCCTTGCGGGCTACAACGCACCTCAGGTAGAGACGCTTCCAGCAGACGGCGCAGATGCAGCTGCAAGTTGATGCGACAATCTGATATACGCACTGGCACGATTTCTAACGAGCAAGATTTTGATGCGGTTGCCACTGAGCAAACTGTTGAAAGTGATGCGGAGCGGATTGCGGACCAATCGCGCCAAATACATTGTGATTGATGTGCAGGCCTTGCCGATGCGGATCGACAACCTGCCGAATGTGGTGGAATATGCGATCCGCACCAAAAATCCGGTCGGCGTGCAGCTTTATAGTCGGTTTGGCACGGAACTCAAAACCCTGAGCTTTGGTGGCTGTGGAAAATACAGCTCAACCGACGCGGCCCAACAGGCGTTTTTATCGCGTGGCGGGCCCGAGCGTGATATTCTTGGACTCGATCCGGATGGTGATGGTTTCGCCTGCCGTTGGGATCCACGGCCCTTCCGGGCTGCGGTGCAAAACTGAGCCATATCCCCATAGACCGGCGCCCATCGCCAAATTTTGGCCCACGCCACGCTGTGACGCGCCCCAGCATGATTGTGCTGCATTACACCGCGATGGCAAGCCCTGAGGCGGCACTGGAGCGTCTGTGCGACCCGCAGCATGAAGTTTCGGCACATTATCTAATAGACCAGAAGGGCGCCACGACTCAGCTTGTAGCGGAGGCACAGCGGGCTTGGCATGCAGGAGTCGGGGCATGGGGCGGCTGTGATGACGTTAATTCAGCGTCAATTGGTGTGGAGCTGTGCAATGCAGGCAATCACATATTCCCGGCCGCTCAAATGCAGGCTCTGATATCGCTATTGCGTGAGATGATGCAGCGTTGGGGAATTTCAGCGGATAAGGTGATTGGCCATTCGGATATGGCCCCCGCGCGCAAACAAGATCCAGGGCGTTTGTTTGACTGGCAGGCGTTGGAAGCTGGAGGCGTGGCGGTATTTCGGGGACAGCCCCAAGCGCAAATTTTTCCATTTTTGGAGGCCGCGCGTCAGTTTGGCTATGCTATACCGGAAGCAGGCAGCGTTGATGATGGGGGGCGGGCAGCGATTCTGGAGGCTTTCCGACAGAGATTTCGCCCTCAGGCTCAAGGGCCGCTCGAGGATGAGGATATGCGGCTCCTCTCAGATTTGGCTCAAACCTACCCAGCCGTCTCAGAGACTTGACCGCAGGGGCTTGGCCGCCTAACAGCAACCCTGCGCGGGGGGCTGGGCAATCGCGAGGGGCAACCTTCGAGGAAAGTCCGGACTCCCTGAAACAACGGTGCCGGGTAACGCCCGGCGGGGGCAACCCCAGGGACAGCGCCACAGAGAAGAGACAGCCTTGCATGCAAGGTAATGGTGAAACGGTGGGGTAAAGCCCACCGCGCGGCTGGCAACAGCCGTGGCACGGCAAGCCCCACCGGGAGCAATGCCAAATAGGAGCCGCATATGGGCCGTTTCAGCCCCGCAGGTTCGGGTTGGCAGCTAGAGGGGTCTGGTAACAGGCCCACGAGATGAATGATTGCCCAAGGTGGCGTGGGAAACTACGTTATTCTGGACAAAATCCGGCTTATAGGCCCCCCGCGCACTTTTGACACGCTTAGGCAGCGTGAATCGGTTGACAGCGCTGTTCAGAGCGTTAAAAGCCGGGAGATCAGGATAAATGCGGCCAAGAGGCTGCGCCCGTAGGAGAATTACCATGGCGAAGCCAACCACAATCAAGATCCGCCTGAATTCCAGCGCGGGCACCGGCCACTTTTACGTGACCAAGAAAAATGCACGCACCATGACCGAGAAAATGGTCACACGAAAATATGACCCGGTTGTACGTAAGCATGTTGAATATAAAGAAGGCAAAATTAAGTAGGCAAACGCCAACTTCTGTTTTGAAAGGCCACGCAATTGCGTGGCCTTTTTCTATGGCTCATGCCTCTGGGGCCGCATGTATCGTGCAGGCAGACAAAAAAAACGCCCCACCAATTCTGGCAGGGCGTTGGGTCTTTTGTTTGTTTTAAGGCCGGTTTACTCTCTGTTACCCATCAACATCAGCAAGAATGAGAACATGTTCAAGAAGTCGAGATACAGGTTCAGCGCTCCGAAGATGGCGGATTTGGCCAACCATTCTTGATCTCCGTGATGCGCATGTGCCAGATACTCATTCTTGATGTTTTGCGTGTCATAGGCTGTGAGGCCTGCGAATACCAAAACGCCAATGGCTGAGATTGCGAAGAGCAAGGCCGGAGATTGCAAGAAGATGTTGACGATCATCGCCACAACCAAACCAATTACGCCCATGATCAAAAAGCTGCCCCAACCTGAGATATCGCTCTTTGTTGTATAGCCAAACAGTGACAAGCCTGCGAAAGCGATGGCTGTGACCAAGAAGGTTTGAGTGATGGAGTGCCCGGTGTAGCGAATGAAGATTGAGCTGAGGGACAGGCCGATCAGCGTTGCAAACACAAAGAAGAATAATTGTGCCCCAGCCGCAGAGGCGCGGCGCATGACAGCGCCCATGCCCAGAAACAACACCGCCAGAGGTGCCAGCATGATCACGTATTTCAGCCATGTGCCATAAATCATCAGGCCAAAGTTGGTAAGCAATTTGCCGTTCGGCAATTGTGCTGCGGCCAGATTGGCATCTGTTGTTGTGGCCAGACCCGCGATGGCCCAAGCGGCTACAGCGGTGATCACCATGCCCACGGACATCGTGCTGTAAACTTTATTCATATGTGCCCGAAGGCCCGCATCGATTGCTGCGGTGCGACTGCCGGCATTTGCGGGTATCGTATTATAATCTGCCATGGTTTTCTCCAAATTTCTACGACTGCAGCGTTGATTACGCTATTGCACTGATATTGGGGGTTCGGGCCGCCAATTTCAAGTTAAACTCGCCTCATTAACAGTGATATTTTTCGATTGTTCCGAAAATACCAATTTTTTGTACATCAGGTGGTCTTGGGACCACGCACCACCAATTTCCCAATCGATTTTCGCGCCTTGAGGTGGGCTAAAGCCTCCAGAGCCTGATCAAAATCATAGACGGCGCTGATATGGGGTTTGAGCAGGCCGTCGCTGATCATCTTCAAAGCCTGCGTGAGGCTGTCGGATAACAGCTGTGGCGCGAAATTCAGATAGCCGCCCCAATAAAATCCCATGACATCAACGTTTTTGACCAGAAGATGATTGGCTTTGATTTGAGGGATATTGCCACTGGCAAAGCCAATGGTCAGATAGCGCGCCTCTGGCTTGCAGCATTTCAGCGCCGCCACGAATGGATCACCGCCCACGGGGTCAAAGACCACATCCACTCCACCGAGCGCTTTTACCATCGCAATCATATCTTCGCTGGAACTGTCGATCGTGACATCAGCGCCGCGAGCGCGGCAGACCTCTAGTTTGTCTTGTCCTCTGGCCACAGCAATAACCCGAGCTCCCAAAGCAGCGCCGATCTCAACCGCGGTTAACCCCACGCCACCCGCGGCCCCGAGCACCAATAGAGTATCTCCAGGTTTGATTTTGGCGCGGTGGGTTAAGGCCAAATGTGACGTGCCATAGCTGACCAAGGCTGAGGCGGCGGTTTCAAAGGGCAAGTCGTCTGAGATTATGAGGCAGCGCGTGGAATCCACCGCAATGGCCTCAGCGAGGCCGCCAGACCCTGCGAAGGCTGCGACACGATCCCCAATTTTAAAACCCGTGACCGCGCTTCCGATGGCCAAGACATGGCCCGCAACTTCCATGCCCAGGGTGAAGGGCAGAGCAGGGGTCTCTTGGTAAGTGCCGCGAATCATCAGAAGATCGGCGAAGTTTAGGGCACAGGCCGCGGTGCGGATGAGGATTTCAGTCGGGCCAACTGTCGGAAATGACCTGTCTAAAAAGACAGGTTCTTGAGTGTGATCTTGGACTTGAAGTGTCAGCATCGAGGCAATTCACCTTATTTGTTAACCATTTAGCAAATAAATAGGCTGTTTCTCATAAGAATTCCAGCAAGAAATATTTGGCGCAAAAGGTGAGAGATAATATCTAAAAATAATCCGTTTATTGGAATTCTCGTCGTGGGAGGCAATTGGGATGAAATGTGAATCTGACAAAAGGTTAATATTTAGTTAGTTTTTTGTATTTTTTTCTGAGCCGTTTTTTGCTATGTATTTGCATAGATTGACGTAGGGTGACGCGTTCAGGTTGAACGTCTTCAGGATCAAAAAATTTATTGGAGGCTAAAATGAAGAATCATGTTAACATGGATGCGTGTTAATGCGATTGTCAAAGGCGGTGGCTGGTCGGAATGAACCAGCAGCAATTGGCAGAAAAAGTAGATATCAAATTCCAATAAATTCAAAAATATGAAACTGGCATGAATCGGGTCAGCGCGTCCTGTTTGTGGAATATCTCTAAGTAATGGATGTCCCGGTGAGTTTTTTTGAAGGCTTGAAATAGGCAAACCCAGATAAGTCTGTCTCCAATGATTTGCTTGGAGACAAGGAAGCCCTGGATCAGGTGCGGTCCTATTATGCCATGCCACGAAATCAACGCAAACCGTTGTTTGATATGGCGGGTGTGTTGAGCAACGCGGCTTAGGCGGCTTGC
The DNA here is from genome assembly GCA_905182455.1 of uncultured Planktomarina sp. Classification (GTDB taxonomy): domain Bacteria; phylum Pseudomonadota; class Alphaproteobacteria; order Rhodobacterales; family Rhodobacteraceae; genus Planktomarina; species Planktomarina forsetii. The sequence continues at coordinate 635,228 of CAJJBJ010000002.1, read as the reverse complement.
TTGACCAAATGGGGCTGCTGCCCCTAGATGGACCGAACTATGAAAGAATGCCCGATGACCGATCCGATCCCAAGCCCCGACACCATTTTGACGCTGGCCTATAAGCTGGCTGATGCTGCGGCAGTGGAGACATTGCAATGGTTTAGAACCGCAGAACTTCTGGCTGAAAATAAGCTAGAGGCCGGGTTCGATCCCGTTACGCAGGCCGATAAGGCTGCAGAGCAGGCCATGCGTGCCGTATTGGCGCAGTATAGACCGCAAGATGCGATTGTCGGTGAAGAGGCTCAGGATCAAACTGGCACCTCCGGCCTCGCTTGGGTGCTTGATCCCATTGATGGCACCCGTGGCTATGTCAGTGGCACTCCAACTTGGGGCACGCTGATTGCGCTGAATGACGGTGAGGCTCCAATTTTTGGCATTATTGATCAACCTTATACTGGTGAGCGCTTTGTCGGGGGTCTGGGCCATGCATTTATGGAGCGCGGTGGCATAAAAACCCCTCTGGCCACGCGCAACACAGTGAACCTGTCGGAGGCCACAATTTTCACGACCTTCCCTGAAGTTGGCAGCGCTTCGGAGGCCGCGGGTTTCCATCAAGTCGCGCAGGCTTGTAAATTGACCCGTTACGGGATGGATTGCTATGCCTATGCGCTATTGGCTTCTGGCCAAATTGATTTGGTGATTGAGGCTGGGTTGCAAAGCTATGACATCCAAGCCCCGATGGCTCTGGTCCGCGCGGCGGGTGGTGTGGCGAGTGATTGGCGTGGGGGCAACCCTATGAATGGGGGGAGGTGCATTTGTGCTGCCACCCCCGAGCTGCATGCGGCAGCGCTAAAGATGTTACAAAAGGTGCCTCTTGACTGATACGCTTATTCAAAATGCCCGGTTGGTTTGACGATGGACGCCACGCGCCGGGCTATTACTGCGGGTGATGTGCTGTTACGCGATGGTGTGATTGCGGCTGTCGGGGTGGACTTTCCATCCGACGGCTGTCGCGTGGTTAATGCGGAGGGCTGTTTGGTTACGCCGGGCTTGGTCAATACGCACCATCACCTGTATCAAACCATGACCCGCGCGGTGCCTGGCGCACAGGATGCGGCGCTGTTTGGTTGGTTGCAAACGCTTTACCCTATCTGGGCTGCAATGCGGCCGGATGATTTTTTTACATCCGCACAGGTGGGCATGGTGGAGCTTTTGCTATCGGGCTGCACCACCACGGCGGATCATCTATACCTCTACCCCAATGGCGCGCGGCTTGAAGATACCATTCACGCCGCACAAGAGATCGGCATGCGGTTTCATCCTACCCGTGGCGCGATGAGCATTGGGGAAAGTGATGGTGGGCTACCGCCGGATCACTTGGTCGAGCGTGAGGCGGCGATCTTGGACGATATGATCAGAGTCATCGATGCGTTTCATGATGCCAGCCATGGCTCAATGCTGCGTGTTGGCGTGGCGCCGTGTTCACCTTTTTCGGTGAGCCGCGAGTTGATGCGGGACGCCGCTGTTTTGGCGCGCGACAAAAGCGTTATGATGCACACGCATTTGGCAGAAAATAATGAAGATATCGCTTATAGTCTTGAAAGATTTGGTATGCGCCCGGGCCAATATGCTGAGGAGCTGGGCTGGACTGGCCCGGACGTTTGGCATGCCCATTGCGTTAAGCTAAACCCGCAAGAGATTGCATTGTTTGCGCGCACCCAAACTGGGGTGGCCCATTGTCCATGTTCTAATTGCCGTCTGGCCTCTGGCATTGCGCCGGTGCGTGCCATGCGCGATGCTGGGGTTCCTGTTGGGTTGGGGGTGGATGGGTCTGCGTCGAACGATTCAGGCAATCTGATGGCCGAAGCCCGTCAGACTATGCTGCTCCAGCGGGTGGCCTACGGGGCTGGGGCCATGTCCCCGGGAGAGGCGCTTGAGATTGCCACCCGCGGTGGAGCGCAGATTTTGGGGCGTGATGACTGTGGGTCCCTCGAAGTTGGCAAATGTGCAGATGTGGTGATCTGGGATATGGAGGACGTTAGTGCTGCGGGCAATTGGGACCCGGCTGCAATCTTGCTGGCCGGACCCAGCTTGGCGCGAGATGTGTTTGTGAATGGCAAGCAGGTGGTGGCTGAGGGTCATATCACCACCCTAGATCAACGGGCGCTTGCTGCGCGGCAAAATCAACAGATGCGCGCCTTACAAGAGCGGGTTTAACCTAAAGAGGCTTCCCCGCCACCCAGACTTGGCGCATGGCTCGATCATCGCCCATCATGATTGTAGGAAACAGAGCTTCCCAAAAATCATTGGCATTATGGCTGCGTTGTTCAATGGCTTGCGTTGATTTGAGGTTGAGAACGCAGAGATCCGCCTCCGCACCCGCTCCCAAATGACCCACTTTGCCTTGCAGGTGCAGTGCTTGGGCCGAACCTTCGCTGGCCAACCACATCAGTTGGGCGGGATGAGGTGCCGCGCCGCGCAGCTGTGCCACCTCATAGGCTGCAGCCATGGTGCGCAGCATCGAAAAATTCGACCCGCCGCCGATATCAGAGGCGAGGCCAAGCCCGACCTTGGCTTTTGCCAAGCCCATGAGATCGAACAAGCCGGATCCGATAAACATATTGGAGGTAGGGCAATGGATGACAGAGGCACCGACTTCGGCCAGTTGATCTATTTCGCAAGGCTCAAGATGGATGGCATGGCCATAAACGCCCCGCGCGCCCAAAAGCCCGTGTTGCGCATAGGTGTCGAGATAATCGCGCGCTGTGGGGAAGAGTTCGCGCACCCAAGTGATTTCCTCGGTTTGCTCTGACAGATGCGTTTGCATCAGACAGTTTGGCCGCTCGGCCCAGAGTGCGCCGAGCGCGTCAAGCTGTTCGGGGGTGGAGGTGGGGGAAAATCGAGGGGTGATGGCATAGACGGCACGTCCTTTGCTGTGCCAGGTATCAATCAGGGCTTTGCTCTCGTCATAGGCTCTTTGCGTGGTATCAATCAAACCCTCTGGTGCGTTGCGATCCATACAGGTCTTGCCGCCCACAACGCGCATGCCGCGCTGGGCTGCGGCCTCAAAATAAGCGCTGACAGAGGTGGGGGCGGTTGTGCAATAGCTGGCCATTGTGGTGGTACCATGGCTCAGAGCAATGTCGAGATAGCGCTCGGCAATCTCAGCGGCATAGTTGGGATCTGATAGGCGCATCTCTTCGGGGAATGTATAGGTGTTGAGCCAGTCAATAAGGCGTTTGCCCCAGCTCGCGATGATGGCGGTTTGCGGGTAATGCACATGAGCATCCACAAAGCCTGGCACAATCAGATCTTCGCCGTAATCAGTGACAGTGGCTTGCGGATACTCGACGCTTAAATTCGCGCGGGTTCCGACGGCTCTGATATGACCATCCTCCACCAAAACTGCTCCATCACGGCGGTGCTGAGTGACCTCTTGCCAAGGCTGTTGGAAGGGATCTCCAGTGAACCCGAGAGTTTGGCCAATAAGCAAGTTGAGCGCCATTAAAATGCCTTCCAAAAATTGGTTTGTCACCCTTCACCTTGTCATAGCATTAGCAAGTTCGTAAAGGCAGGTATGACAGATCTTTATGACAATCCGCCTGAGCTGAGTGATGTATTAGACGCCCAACGTGTGTTGGATGTGCGTTTGGCTGTGGAGCATGAAGATGTGGCGCGTCTGCATATGCTGTTGGACCCGCTCCACCCTGCCGATATTGCCGACCTTTTAGAGCAGATTAGTGATGGTCTAAGAACCCGATTGCTGCACTTTTGGAAGGGTGGAATCGATGGGGATGTGCTGTCAGAGCTGGATGAGAGCATCCGTGAAGACATTATTGACGGGCTAAATTCAGCCGAGCTTGCGCATGCTGTGCGCGACCTCGATTCGGATGATGTGGTGGATCTGCTTGAAGATCTTGATGAGCCACAGCAAGAGGCCATCCTTGACGCGTTGGATGATGCCGAGCGGATCGTGGTTGAGCAATCACTGTCTTTTCCGGAAAATTCCGCGGGCCGATTGATGCAACGTGAGGTGGTTATGGCGCCTGAGCATTGGAGTGTTGGCCAAGCGATTGATTATTTGCGTCGCCATCAGAATTTGCCAGAACAGTTTTACCACATGATCTTGATTGATCCGCGTATGCGCCCCACGGGTTATGTCACTCTGGGCAAGCTGTTGGGTGCCAAACGCGCGGTACCGTTGCACGATATTGTAGGAAGACAGCTTCCGCACCATCCCAGTGGATCAGCCGGAAAAAGATGTGGCTTATGCATTCAATCAATATCACTTGATCTCAGCACCCGTTGTAGATGTGGATGACCGTCTTGTGGGGGTGATCACCATTGATGATGCGATGATCGTGCTGGACGAAGAATATGAAGAAGACATGATGCGTTTGGCTGGGGTTGGCGAAGGCTCTCTGTCTGACCGGGTGATTGAGACCACACGGGGGCGGTTTCCTTGGTTGGCTGTGAACCTGTGCACGGCGATTGTGGCTTCTATGGTGATTTCGATGTTTGAGGCCACCATTGCACAATTTGTGGCTTTAGCGGTGTTGATGCCTATTGTGGCCTCTATGGGGGGCAATGCAGGCACGCAGTCACTTACTGTGGCCGTGCGTGCGATTGCCACCAAGGATTTGACCACCTCCAACGTATGGCGGGTGATCCGGCGTGAGGTTTTGGTGGGACTGTTGAATGGGATCATCTTTGCAGTGGTTTTGGGGCTTGTTGGGTATTTCTGGTTCGGCTCATCGATCATCGGCTGGGTGCTGGCATTGGCGATGGTGTTGAACATGGTAGTTGCCGGTCTGGCAGGGACGGTTGTGCCGGTCTTGCTTGGAGAAAATTGGGATTGATCCGGCTTTGGCCTCGGGCGCCTTTGTGACCACGGTCACTGATGTGGTGGGCTTTTTTGCCTTTCTCGGTTTGGCCGCTTGGATGTTGCTGTGACGCTGGAGGCGCAAAAGCAAGCGGCCCGTGCTGCAGCCTTCGCTCGACGCAAACTGGCTTTTGAGGCACAAAATGGTGCTGCTTCTGGCCTGTTGTCGGAAATATTAGCCGGTTACCGCGGCGCAGCGTTGGCAGGCTTTATGCCGATCAACACTGAAATTGACCCACGCCCTGCAATGGCAGAGGCTTCGGCCCATGGGGCGGTTGGTGTGCCGGTGATCACAGCCGCCGCCACGCCCTTGGAGTTCGCCCGATGGTCTCCGGGAGTTGTGATGGTCGAAGGGGCGTTCAAAGCGCATATTCCGGCTGACATTGAGTGGATGATCCCAGAGATTGTGATTGTGCCTTTGGTCGCTTGGGATGAGACCGGTGGGCGTTTGGGCTATGGCGGCGGCTTTTACGATCGAACGCTCGAGGGTCTGCGCGCGCGCGGGCCTGTTTTGGCTATTGGTTTCGCCTTTAACGTGCAACAGGTTTATGATCTTCCACTGGAGGTCACGGATCAACCGCTGGATATGATTGTGACCGAAGACCGAGTGCTTACCATAGGAGATTGAGATGCCCAAAGCCCATGATTTCTGTTCTCATATTCGTTGGACTGGCAACTTAGGCCAAGGCAATGCAACCTATAAAGGCTATGCGCGCCGTTGGCAGGTGGTGACACCGGGTAAGCCTGTGATCGAATGTTCCAATGATCCGTTGCTAGGGGGGGATCCTACGCTTCACAATCCTGAAGACATGCTGCTCAATGCGCTGAGTGCCTGTCATATGTTGTGGTATCTGCATTTGGCATTTGAAGCGGGGATTGTGGTTTTGGATTATGAGGATGCGCCGCTGGGGCACGGTGAGAGTGTTGCCTCTGGCGCTGGGCGTTTTGTTGGTGCGACCCTCAGGCCTGTGATCACCCTGGCCATTGGTACGGATCCGCTAGCGGCTGATGCGGTCCACGGCAAGATCCATGAGGTTTGCTTCATTGCAAAATCTGTGAATTTCCCTGTGGCCTATGAAGCGCGTTATCTGCACGGATAGGCCAAAGCGACAACATCTTGCACTATAGTCTGTGTCGTCCTAAAGGCGTTATATGAAAATTCTTTATCTTGGCGATGTGATGGGCCGCTCCGGGCGGCAAGCAATCTCAGAAGAGCTGCCAGCGCTGCGCGCGCGGCTTAAAGCGGACTTCGTAGTTGTGAATGGTGAAAATGCCACCAGTGGAATGGGACTTTCGGGCAAACATGCGCAGGCGATTTTAGAGGCGGGTGCCGATTGCATCACGCTTGGCGATCATGCTTTTGACCAGAAAGACATGTTGCAATTCATCGAGCAGGAGCCGCGTATAATTCGACCTTTGAACTTCTCTAAATCAGCTCCTGGGCGAGGCGCCGCGATTTTTACAGCGACCCGTGGCCGTAAGGTTTTGGTGGCGCAGGTTTTGGGGCAGGTCTTCATGAAGCGTCCCTTTGATGATCCATTCTCTGCCATTGATGCCATCTTATCGCGTCACCCTTTGGGCGGACAGGTTGCATCGATTGTGGTGGATGTGCACTGCGAAGCCACTTCTGAGAAAATGGCCATGGGTCATTTCTGTGACGGCAAGGCCAGTATGGTGGTGGGCAGCCATACCCATGTGCCGACAGCAGACGCGCAGATATTAGAACGTGGCACCGGCTTTCAAAGCGATGCGGGCATGTGTGGCGATTATAATTCGGTGATTGGAATGCAAAAGGCAGAACCTTTGCGGCGTTTCATCACGGGCATGCCTAAGGCTCGATTTGAACCGGCGCTGGGCCCTGCGACGCTTTGCGGCTTGATGGTGGAAACTGACGATGCCTCAGGGCGGGCCAAATTAATTCAGATGATCCGGCATGGCGGTCTGTTGAGCCAAAGCCCTGAGATCCAACCAGAGTGAGCCGGCTGATCCCCTTTGCTTGGCTGCTGTTTATTGGCGTCAGCTGGGGGATGACACAGCCGCTGACAAAGATTGCTGTGAGCGGCGGCTACCAACCCTTGGGCATGATCTTTTGGCAGATGTTGATCAGCGTGCTAGTTTTGGGCGTCATCAATATGTTAAGGCGCAGACCGTTTCCGTTGGATTGGTGGGTTATAGGGTTTTATATAGCCTTTGCCTTGATAGGTACTGTGATCCCCAACGCGGCCTCTTATAAAGCCTATACGGTATTGCCCTCGGGAATTATGTCGCTGCTGCTGTCTTTGATCCCGATGATGGCCTTTCCAATCGCACTGATTTTGGGGCTGGACCGCTTTAGCATCAAACGTATGGCAGGGCTGTCGCTGGGACTTTTTGCGATTCTTATGATCATCGGCGTGCCTGATGCTTTGCCCAATGCTGCGATGTTGGCTTTTATTCCTTTGGGGCTGATTCCCAGTTTAATGTATGCGTTTGAAGGCAATTTTGTGGCCCGTTTTGGGACTGGTGGTGCTGGACCTTTGCAGCTGTTGCTAGGGGCTTCCATCGCGGGCGTTGTGATCACTGGGCCGATTGCTGTTGGGACGGGGCAGTGGATAAATCCAATCCATGTGTGGGACATTGCCGATTTTGCATTGATTGCCTCTGCTTTGATCCATACCCTTGTATATACCCTATATGTTATGATTGTGCGCAACTATGGGCCGGTATTCTCGGTGCAAGTCAGCTATGTGGTCACAGCCTCTGGTCTAGGTTGGGCGATGCTCATTCTTGGGGAACGCTATTCGGGGCCAATTTGGTTGGCCTTGGCGGTGATGTTTGTTGGAATTTATTTGGTCAGTCCTGACCTAAAGGGCAAAAAAAACGATGGAGAGTCTCAGTCTAGGTGACACTTGCCAAGCGCCATTGGCGTCGAGTGTTGTAGGCCATCATGTTCGTTTTGTTTCCGCGCGAGTCGTTGCCCACAGAGGTTGTGGCTATCTTGGGCGTGGCCTTGCTGTTGGTGACCGGATTATTGCCCTATGCGGCGGCACTTGAGGTGCTGTCAAACCCGGCGCCTTGGACCATTGCGGCAATGTTTTTGGTAATGGGCGCTTTGGTGCGCACCAACAGCCTGGTGGCTTTCACCAAATTAGCAGACCGTGCAGCGCGCTATAGCCCCGCTTTGGGTTTGGGGCTTATGATTGGCTTTGTGGTCTTGGCCTCTGCTGTGGTGAGCAATACGCCTGTGATTGTTGTGATGATTCCGGTTTTTGTACAATTGGCCAAAACCTTGGAGATGCCGGCCAGTAAGCTTTTAATCCCGCTGTATTACGCTGCAATTCTGGGCGGTACGCTCACCTTGATTGCGTCGCTCCGCATCCCGTGGCTTTGGCCGTTGTACCCCAGCTAGGCTAGAGCGGCCAAAACACCAATATCGCAGGAATTGAAACTGCAACGATTAAGATCTCCAAAGGCAGTCCTAAACGCCAGTAGTCGCCGAAGGAATATCCGCCAGGCCCCAGAATCAACGTGTTATTTTTGTGGCCAATCGGTGTGAGGAAGGCGGCAGAGGCAGAAATGGCCACCGCCATCAAAAACGGATCTGGGTTCACGCCCAAAGATTGGGCCATTTGAATGGAAATTGGGGCGGCTACAATGGTTGTGGCGGTGTTGTTGAGCACGTCCGAAAGGGTCATTGTGGTCACCATCAAAATTGTGAGGATCGTCCAAGGGGCCATGCCCTGGGTTAAATCCACTAAGGTCCTGGCGATCAACTCTGTACCACCGCTACTTTGCAGTGCGGCCCCTAAGGGGATCATAGAGCCCAAGAGCACCACAACAGGCCATTCGATGTGACTGTAGAGTTGGTGCAGCGGGATGATGCCTGTCAAGACATAGGCAATGACAACAAAGCCCAGGGCAATCGGGAGATAAACCAACCCAACACTAGCCGCAAAGACGGCCACCGCAAATAAACCAATGGCCAGCCAGACCTTATGATCTGCGGTCACTTGCAGGCCGCGATCTGCCAAAGGCAGACAGCCCAGCCAGCTGATCACATCATCGGCGGTTTCTTGTGGGACGAGGATCAAAAGGATATCCCCGGGCCGTAGGATGGTTTTGCGCAGCTGTTTGGTGATCCGCTTGCCTTGGCGCGAGATGCCCATAAGCACCGACCGTTGCCGCCATGCGAGGCCTACGGCCTGAGCTGAGCGGCCATTCACCCGGGCCGTATCACTCACAACACACTCGAGCATGGTCAGCCCATCGCTGTCCGTGGTAAGAATGTCTTGACGCGCGGTGTCTGAAAAATCCAACTGCACCGCGGTGCGAAACTCATCTAAAGCTTCTGGTGTGGCTTCGAGGATCAAAGCATCGCCTGCTTTCAGCTCGGTAGTTGCCGCAGTGCCATAGCGCTTTTTACCATCTCTGAGCAGCCCAAGGATTGCGACGTCATTCTTCTCAGCGGTCCCATAAAGGCTTTGTAAACGTTGGTCGATGTATTTAGATCCTTCGGGCACGGTCAATTCTGCAATGAATTGGCCAATGTCGCCAAAGCCCTCGGACTTGGTCTTTGCATCACGCTGCGGGATCAACCTCCAGCCTACCAGTGAGACAAACAGCAGCCCCGCTAGGGCCGCCACACCGCCCACAGGTGCGAAGTCAAACATTTTGAAAGGCTCGCCCAGTTCTTGCTCGCGGATGGCGGCGATGATGATGTTGGGGGGCGTTCCAATTAGGGTCACCATCCCTCCAAGGATTGTGGCAAAGGACAGCGGCATCAAAGAGAGGCCCACGGCCCGCTTGGCTTTGTGCGCGGTTTGAATATCCACAGGCATTAAGAGAGCCAAAGCCGCAACATTGTTCATGAATGCAGACAGTACCCCGCCTACAAAACCCATCAACGCGATATGGCCGCCCAAACTGCGGCTGGCATTGATCAACGTGCGCGTGATTAAAAACACGGCCCCCGAGCGCACCAGTCCCGCAGACACCACCAAGACCAGCGCCACCACCAACGTGGCCGGATGCCCAAAGCCCGCAAAGGCCTCTGAGCTGGGGATCACTCCTAAAACAACTGCGACCAAGAGCGCGGAAAAAGCAACGATATCATAGCGAAACCGCCCCCAAATCAGCATCACAAACACCAGGCCAAATAGCGAAAATAAGATGATTTGGTTTAACGTCATGGCTTTGCTCCTTGTGTTGCGAGACGCGTCCAATCTTCCACAGGCGGCCTGCGATATAAATAGGCGAAACCAAACAAACCTGGTTAAGGTCTAAATTGCGCCTTTACATGGGTTGAATTGCGATGCGACCGGGCCTAAAACTCTGCGACATCTAGTAGATCAGGGGGCTCTCATGGCAGGCCATTCAAAATGGGCAAATATCCAGCACCGTAAAGGTCGCCAGGATGCAGTGCGGTCGAAACTTTTTTCGAAACTGGCCAAAGAGATCACTGTGGCTGCCAAAATGGGCGACCCGGATCCAGAGAAAAACCCACGGCTGCGGATGGCTGTTAAAGAAGCAAAATCAGTCTCAGTCCCAAAAGACGTGATTGATCGAGCGATTAAAAAATCCCAAGGCGGGGATGCAGATTCCTATGACGAAATCCGTTATGAGGGCTATGGGCCGGGCGGCGTGGCTGTGATCGTGGAAGCGATGACTGACAACCGCAACCGCACCGCCTCAACCGTGCGCAGTACATTTGCCAAATGCGGCGGTAATTTGGGTGAAACCGGCTCTGTGTCTTTCATGTTTGAGCGCAAAGGTCAGGTGACTTATTATGTGTCTGTTGGCGATGAAGACACGGTGATGATGGCCGCACTTGAGGCCGGAGCTGAAGACGTGGAGTCAAGCGAAGATGGGCACGCAATTTTCTGTGCTGATACTGATTTGAATGAGGTCTCCTCTGCGCTGGAAGCCCAATTGGGTGAACCAGAAAGTGCGAAATTGATTTGGCTGCCTCAAACGACCACGGAGTTGGATCTTGAGGGTATGGAAAAGTTAATGAAGCTGATTGATACTTTGGAAGACGACGACGACGTCCAAAGGGTCACAGCAAACTTTGAAGTGAGCGACGAGGTCATGGCTGCGATGTAGCCCTGCAGCGATCACTTTGAACGATATAAAGGGGCCAGCTTGGCCCCTTTTGCTTGCGCGGTTCTCATGTCTTAGCCGTTGGTGCAACTTTGAATTGCCGCTGCAAGCCCCGTGAGCAAGCGGTTATAATAGGCAGGGCCAAGGTCTTGACCATCCCCCAGGATAACTACGGGCACAGCGCTAAAACCTTTGGCTCCGAAAATTGTGCTCAACAATCTCCCATCTGAGCCGGGATCAGACAGAACACATGTGATTGCCTCTTGTTCGACGCTGGTTTGCAGGTCGCGAATATCCCTGATGCTTGGGGTGGTGTCATGGGATTTGTGAACGGTCTGTGCAATTCGCAGTCCAGTGTGATGGGCAAAATAGGGTAATCCGTCGTGTTCTGCTAGCATTGGTGGCAGCTTAGAGAGATTCAAGTCGGGCGCGGAGCCCTGAAGCCATGGTGCTTTGGGCCACATCTGCAGCTGTGGTGGCTGCATTGGGGGGCTTACAAGCAAGCCTGTGGTTCGAAACCCCGACCGGCCCGTCTATTGTTTGTACTGCAGCACTGATGTTTGCTTTATCATTTGCTCTGCGGTCCATATTTGGGCGCGGGTGATCCGTGAGAGTAATTACTCTTCAAGTTTTGCCTGTGGCCGTATGACCTTAAAGCCGCCGTCCATATAGGCCAAGGGGCTGGTACCGCGCTTTGTGACTTTTGTGACATTACCTATACAAATGTCATGGCTGCCATGGGTGATAACTTTATCCAAAGTACATTCAAAGGCTGTGGCGCCGGACAGAAGTGGTCCCGTTGGTCCCTCAACATGGTCGATTGCACCAAAGCGGTCTGGTTGTTCGACATCAAACCGGCCGGAAAAACGTTCTGCCAATGCGGCTGCACCTTCGGGCAAGACATTCACGCAGAATACCTGATTGCGTGCCACGGCCAAGCCAATACGGCTATCGGAGCGCAGACAAACCAAAACGGAAGGTGGATCTGCGGAGAGGGAAGAAAATGCGCTCACAGTTGCCCCAGTCGCCCCATTTTCACCGATCGTCGTCACAACTGTGACCGATTGCGCAACATGGCGCATGGCTTCAATGAATAATGTGCGATCAACCATTTGCTCTGTCCTACTCGGGCTCTGTCTCGAGGGCGCAGCCATACCGTCTTTGACAAACAATTCAATACCAGGACATGGCTTTTCACGTGAAATCAGTTTTGACGTTGCTGGAGGAAGGGTCAATGGCAAAGCTTGAAAATTACATTTTTTGCCCTGCGCTGATATCCTGTGAGTTCGGTTGGGCCCCTGGTTGCTACTTTTGAAATATCTATGAAGGTGCATTAAAAAGAGAGGGCAGGGACGCCAAAAGAGGCGATGAGGCGAATTTTGAAGCCTCCTGAACCCCTGTGAATTTGAATGATTCGCAATTTTAATTTTAAAAATGTCTATAAAAATATCTAATTGGTGCATACTTTATCTGCAGTTTGTCGCAAAGTGGCCATTTAGCCGCGCTCCTGCATGACGCCTCCAATGTCCAGAGTGAGAATCAGGTTTATTATTTGATTTTGACTTGCGTCATAGGGGGCTTTGCCCACTAATAGATGACAAAATAGCATCCTGTTGGGGTGGAACAATACGGGGAATACCTTTTGGCTGAGGCACAAGCGAAGGCATTCGTTGAATTTCAACGTGTGCAGAAGAGTTACGACGGCGAAATTTTGGTTGTTAAAGATCTTAATTTAGCCATGCCGCGCGGTGAGTTTTTAACCCTTCTCGGGCCATCTGGCTCAGGTAAGACAACTTGCTTAATGATGTTGGCTGGATTTGAAACAGCGACACATGGTGATATCATGTTGGATGGCATTTCTATTAATAATATACCTCCCCACAAACGCGGAATTGGAATGGTTTTCCAGAATTATGCGTTATTTCCCCACATGACCGTCGCCGAAAACTTGGCTTTTCCACTTGAAGTTCGTAAAATTCCAAAATCTGAACGCGAGGCTAAAGTGAAGCGGGTTCTTGAGATGGTGCAAATGGGGCAGTTTGGCGGACGCAGGCCTGCCCAGTTGTCAGGTGGCCAACAACAGCGCGTAGCTCTTGCTCGAGCGTTAGTATTTGAGGCTGAGCTAGTGTTGATGGATGAGCCGCTAGGAGCACTCGACAAGCAATTACGTGAGCATATGCAGTTCGAAATTAAGAGAATTGCTAATAATTTGGGAATTACCGTAGTTTATGTAACTCATGACCAGACAGAGGCGCTAACCATGTCAGATCGTGTTGCTGTTTTCGATGATGGCCGTATTCAGCAGTTAGCCCCGCCAGATGAGTTATATGAGTCTCCGCAAAACAGCTTTGTTGCCCAGTTTATTGGTGAGAACAACACACTGGAGGGCGTCGTCAAAGAGATTGCCAACGGTGTTGCTTTGGTACAGCTTGACGGCGGGGGATTAATTGATTGCAATCCAGTCAATGTCTCCAAAGCCGGCGAACGTACTAGGGTTTCAATCAGGCCGGAACGGGTAGAGTTTAAAAAAGAACGTTTGCAACCCGGTGCGCATACGCTGACCGCAGAAGTTCTGGAATTTATTTACATGGGCGATATTTTTCGCACCCGCCTGCGAGTAGCCGGCAATGATGATTTTATAGTTAAGACTCGTAACGCGCCTGATCAGGTGCGTTTGGAGCCTGGCGCCCAGATTGAGATCGGGTGGTTGCCATCTGATTGTCACGCGTTAGACGCATAGGTGATGCAAGCCATATCATCTGCTTTGATTGCAGATGAATATAAAAAAATTTGCTGTTTAACCCGTAACGCAATTTTTTTTCATAAAGAACGGGACGTGTGGGAGAATGTAATGAAATTTACAAAAACTGTTTTTGCAACGGCGGCACTTTCGCTATTTGCAGGATTAGCACTTGCCGAGGAAATGACTATCGTTTCTTGGGGTGGGGCTTATTCAAAATCACAACTTAAAGCTTATCATGAGCCCTATACAGCAAATACCGGCGTCACTATCATTAATGATGAAAGTGCCGGTACGGCAGTGCCAAAATTGCGTGCTATGAATGAAGCGGGCAATCTAACTTGGGATGTTGTCGACGTTGAAGCTGGTCCTGCGATGCAACTTTGCGACGAAGGTCTTGCAATGGAAATCGATCATGATTTCATGTTGGCCGACGCACCCGATGGAACTCTTGCTTCAGTCGATTTTGGTGATTTTATCGTATCAGACTGCTTTATTCCACAGATCGTTTATTCATACACAGTGGGCTATCGTAACGATATGGTTGGCAGTACGCCTCCAACAAGCATTTGTGCACTTTTTGATACCGAAACGTATCCTGGCAAGCGTTCGTTAAAAAAGGGTGCTCTTTCCAACATGGAGTGGGCGCTATTGTGTGATGGCGTAGCTAAAGCAGACATTTATCCGATGTTGGAAACTGCCGCTGGTCAGGATCAAGCTCTTGCTAAACTTGATACCATCAAAGATGACGTGATCTGGTGGTCAGCTGGTGCCGATACACCACAATTGCTTGCCGATGGCGAAGTCGTCATGGGTTCTACTTTCAATGGCCGCTTATTTGCCTTGATAGAAGAGCAAAATCAGCCAGTTTCAATGCTTTGGGACGGTCAAATTTATGATCTTGACGGCTGGATTATCCCAACCGGTCTTAGCCCAGAGCGTCAAGCACGTGCGCTGCACTATGTGCGATTTGCAACTGACACACAGCGTCTTGCCGATCAGTCTAAATGGATCAGCTATGGCCCGACACGCGCTTCGTCAGCCCTTTTGGTCGATAAGCATGCGGAACTAGGTATCGACATGGCGCCTCACATGCCAACTGATCCTGCAAACTCGACAAATACGTTCCTTATGAACTACGCTTTCTGGGCGGATTATAAAGACGACATAGAGTCTAAGTTCCAAGCTTGGCTTGCTCAATAATACACTTAATATTGAAAAGGGCCTTTTGGCCCTTTTCTTAATTTTTTTAGCTATTTTGGACGTTAAGCCGACTATGGGGGCAATATGAGCTATACTGACGACAACGGCCCAATGATGACTATGGACGGAAAGCCCCTTAAAAGAAGCTTGGCAATAGCGTTAAGGCGGCAAAAAGTTCGGGCTCTGCTCCTGATATCACCGCTACTTATATTTGTTTTATTCACTTTTCTTTTTCCTATAGCATCTATGCTTTTCCGCTCGGTCGAAAATGATATTGTCTCTGAAATACTGCCCAAAACTGTTGTCGCGTTACATAGTTGGGATGCTGAGTCGGGTGAATTGCCTGATGAAATTGTTTATTCGGCTTTTGCAGGAGACCTTCAGCGGGCAGCAAAAGCAAAGGATCATACTCGGGTTGGTTTACGTTTAAATTATGAAAAATCTGGTATGGCTTCGCTTTTTAAAAAAACAGCTCGCCAAGCAAAGAAATGGGATCTTGAGGCGGATACATCTTTTAAAGCCAAGCTCATAGAAACACATAAGGGTTGGGCCGATATTGCTGTCTGGCAAACTCTTAAAACTCACAGCTCTCGGTATACCAGCGGATATTTTTTAAATTCAATTGATATGCGGAAGACGGTTTCTGGGCCTGAATTTCAGCCTGAAGATAGACAAATTTTGGTGACGCTTTTCAAGCGAACGCTGATTATATCCCTGGTAATAACGATGTCCTGTATTTTATTGAGTTATCCGGTGGCGTGGCTTCTTGCCAACTTACCAATGCGGCAGGCAAACTTGTTGATGATTTTGGTCCTCTTACCGTTCTGGACCTCTTTGCTTGTTCGTACGTCTGCATGGAAAGTCATGTTGCAACAGCAGGGAGTTATCAATGACCTTCTGGTCGCACTTGGTATGATTGAAGAAACTGGCCGTTTGGCTTTGATCAATAATCAGTTAGGCACTGTCATTGCGATGACACATATTTTGTTGCCGTTTATGATTCTGCCGATGTACTCTGTTATGCAGTCGATTCCGCCGACCTATCTACGGGCAGCAAAATCTCTTGGTGCTACCAATTGGACAGCGTTTTGGCGGATTTATTTTCCACAATCAGTGCCAGGAATTGGAGCTGGATCCATATTAGTTTTTATACTTTCAATTGGTTACTACATCACTCCAGAAATTGTAGGTGGTAATAAAGGCGTCTTTATTTCCAATCGCATAGCTTACCATATTTTTCAGTCAATGAATTGGGGCTTGGCTGCGGCACTCGGAACAATTTTGCTTGTAGCCGTTTTAATTCTCTACTGGGCTTATGATAAAATTGTTGGAATAGACAATGTAAAGCTGGGGGGCTAATAAAATGGTTATATCTCACGAGTTGCCGCGACGCCCTTTGTCTTTCGTATTGCCTGTGATGGGGCTTATGGGGGGCTTTTTTGGCGTATTTTTTGGCCCTACTTTTGGATCGGCGCTAGTCGGACTTGTTCTTGTTGCAACAGTCTCTGTCTTTCTCGCCTACGTGATCATTTCAACAAAATATTTGAGTCGAAAAGTTACACGTCTACTTTTACCCGTTCCTTTAACTGTTTTAGGGCTAGTATTTTTTGGGCCTATTAGTGGATTTTTTGGTGCGCTGTTTGGGTGGTTTTTTGGTTGGTTCTTCTATTGGATTTATGAAGGCGGTTATCGTGCTAAATTGAAGCCCTATCTGACCTCTGGACAGGTCTTATGGTATTATGGTTTTAGGGTAATTTGCGGTTTGATCTTTACTTTCTTAATCGCGCCCGTTCTCGTTGTAATACCTTTGTCTTTCAACGCTCAGAATTATTTTACTTTCACCCCTGAAATGTTACGTCTGGACCCAGCAGGCTATTCTCTCAAGCACTATCAGGACTTTTTTAACAACGGCGATTGGCAACGTTCGTTTTGGAATTCACTAATCATTGCTCCGTTTGCGACGGTTATTTCAGTTTCGCTTGGGACGCTTGCCGCTATTGGTCTTAGTCAAAGCCATGTACCGGCTAAGCGTGCAATTATGGCTATCCTTATTTCGCCTATGATAGTGCCTCTGATTATTTCGGCGATGGGTATGTTCTTCTTCTACTCGACCCTGGGTAACTTTATGGAGAATACCTTGGGGCTTGATAAAAACTTGGTCGGCTACATCAAAGTTATTTTGGCTCACGCAGTTTTGGGGATCCCGTTTGTAATCATCACAGTGACGGCAACGCTCGTTGGGTTTGATAAATCCCTCACGCGCGCCGCGTCCAGTATGGGAGCCGGTCCGGTAAAAACTTTTTTCAAGGTTCAAATGCCGTTAATTATGCCCGGGGTAATCTCTGGTGGGTTGTTCGCGTTTATTACCTCGTTTGATGAAGTCGTCGTTGTTATGTTCATTGGCTCCGCTAGTCAAAAAACGCTTCCTTGGCAGATGTTTATAGGTCTTCGTGAACAGATTAGTCCTACTATTTTGGCTGTGGCTACTATACTTGTCGGTGTTTCCGTTGTGTTACTTCTGACACTTGAATTGTTACGCCGGCGCTCAGAGAGGCTGCGCGGGCTGAGCCCGGGCTAAATACACTAAATTTCTAATATGTATAAATATGTAGATTTGGACCTTCTTTAAGGTGCAAATGCCATTGATATTATGGGTGTGATTTCAGGCGCCTTGTTTGCGTTCGTCACCAGCTTTGATGAAGTTGTTGCAGTTTTACAATTGGCAAATGTGCGTCAGCGCAAGATCCCAAGGTAAATGTTCAGCGGTATCCGTGAGCAGATTTTCACCCACAATTTCGGCGGTGGTTACAATTTTGGTGATCATCTCGATCTTGCTGCTCACCACGGTTGAATTACTGCGCCGCAGATCTGAGCGTCTGCATGGCGTGAGCCTAGCTTAACACGATTAGCACGCGGCGCTTTGGCGTCTGGTGCTAATCCTTCCACCTCTTAAAAACAACGCCTTACAGCCGTGTCCTTAGTTCGCCAGAAGACGGTATTTTCCAAAACATTTATCGCTATAATTTTTCTTTCTATATTATAGATGTTTGCTAAGGTCCAACCTGTACCAAATATTTTGAGGGTCCTATGGCGCAAATAGAAACATTGAGAAATGCTGATCGACGGCGCATGGTGTGCAGCGTCTGATGGGGTTTCGTTTGACTGTATGGATCCGTCCACAGGAGAAGTTTGGGCGACGATTCCTGAGGCCACGGCTGTGGATGTAAATCGTGCTGTAGATGCGGCTGAGGCGGCGCTCGAGGGGCCTTGGGGGGCTATGACAGCCACGCAAAGGGGTAAGCATTTGGCACTGCTCGCGGATCTTTTGGCCGCTCATTCTGAAGAAATTGGCCGGATTGAGACCCGCGACACGGGCAAGATGTTCAAAGAGACAGCGTGGCAGGCAACTTATATTGCTGAATATTTACATTTTTTTGCGGGGGCTGCCGATAAGGTCAGTGGTGATACGCTGCCCATCGACAAGCCCGATATGTTTGTGTTCACCGACCGCGAGCCACTGGGTGTGATTGCGGCTGTGATCCCGTGGAACAGCCAGATGTTTTTGATGGCAACCAAATTGGGTCCAGCCTTAGCGGCGGGAAACACGATGGTCATGAAAGCCAGCGAACATGCCAGTGCCCCACTTTTGGCATTTGGAAAATTAGTGGCGCAAGCCGAGATTCCGCCGGGGGTGGTCAATATCATCACCGGGCATGGGGCTGTCTGCGGGCGCGAACTGACACGTCACGCAAAGGTGGCGCGGGTGGCTTTTACGGGCGGCTTTTCCGCTGCGGCGCAGGTGATCATCAACTCTGCAGAAAATTTTGCAGAGGTGAGCCTTGAGCTAGGTGGCAAGTCCCCCTTTATCGTATTTGATGACGCCAATATCGAGAGTGCAGTGAATGGTGCGGTGGCGGGCATTTTTGCGGCCAGTGGCCAATCCTGCGTGGCGGGCTCGCGGCTGTATCTGCATGAAGATATTGCCGATGATTTCCTCGAACGGATAGTGGCCATCGCAAAAGCTCTGGTGATTGGTGACCCGCAGGCCGAAGAAACGGAAATGGGCCCACTTTGCACCACAGGCCAGATTGCCCATATCGAGACGCAAGTTGCGATTGCCGAGCAAGAGGGTGGGCGTATTTTATGTGGCGGTAAGCGGATACCGGGGCCGGGTTTGTTCTTTGAACCCACAATCATCGAATGTCCACGCCAAGATATGACCATCGTTGACACGGAGCTCTTCGGCCCAGTTCTCGCCGTTCAGCGCTTCACGACTGAAGCAGAGGCTATCGAGCTGGCCAATGATACCAAACATGGTTTGGCTGCTGGCCTGTTTACCCGCGATGGCGCGCGTCAAATCCGAATGGCAAAGAAGCTGAAGTCTGGCATGGTTTGGGTGAACACCTACCGTATGATTTCACCGATTGCCGAATTTGGTGGGGTGAAAACTTCAGGTCATGGCCGCGAGGCGGGGTTGCAGGCCATGTATGACTACACCCGCGCTAAAACCATTTGGATCAACCTATCGGATGAGCCAATCGCCAATCCGTTTCAACCTCGGTGACCCCATGAAATTTCATATTGCAATAAACTTAGAACGTATGGACGCGCAAACTGATATGGTTGCAGTGCGAGATCATGTGATCGACATGGTGCAGATGGCCGATCGGGCTGGGTTTAAGATTGCTTGGGCCGCAGAGCATCATGCTTTGGAGATGACCATCGCGCCAAACCCGTTTCAGATCATGACATGGTGGGCAGATCATACGCAAAATATCCGACTAGGGTGCGGCGTGGCCAACGCGGCCTATTGGCATCCAATCAATCTCGCCGGAGAGGCTGCGATGGTGGACCTTTTGTCTGGGGGGCGTTTGGAGCTGGGCCTTGGTTCGGGCGCTTATCAGCGTGAATTTGACCGTATGAAGCCTGGTCTCGTACAGACGGACAGCTGGCGCTATATGCAAGAAATGCTGCCCTTAGTGCGCAAGCTGTGGCAAGGCGATGTGACCCATGATGGGCAATATTGGCAGTTCCCAGCCGCAACCTCTTGCCCAAAACCTTTGCAAGAGACGGTGCCGATGTGGGTGGCTGCGCGCTCTCCGATCACCTTTGATTATGCGGTGGCCCATGATTGCAACATCATGTGTTGGCCCTTCAGTATGCCCTTCGCTGAGGCTGAGAAGTATAAATCTCAATTGGATGAGGCAATCACTAAGGCGGGGGGGACATGGTCTGGCAGCTTTGCTCTGATGCGCCATACGGCGGTTTATGAGACCGAGGATGATCGCAACGCGGCCATGGTGGCCATTCGCAATGTTTTAGGAAAGTTTGGCAATGTGATGACCAAAACTGGTGACGTACGCAATGGTTTTGCCGACAACGTGCCAGCGGAGGAGCTGGAAGGTAACGTGCGGGTTGAGCCCAAAATGCTGGAAGAAAACCTCATGTTCGGCAGTCCAGAGACAGTCATTGAAAAACTGCGGACTTATGAGGCTTTGGGCGTGGATGCCTTCATCTATTACGCGTCGATGGGTCTTGAGATGGATGTGCAAAAGCGGTCTTTGCAAAGCTTCATCGATCATGTCATGCCTGAATTTACCTAAAGGATATCCCATGAGTATTGTAATTCGTCGCACTCTAACACTTGTGCAAACCACCTTTGAAGAGGGCGGCAAGGCCGTGCAAGTACCCACCAAATTGGTGAGCGCGATTGCGATTGTGAAAAATCCGTGGTTTGGTCGAGGTTGGGTGGAACACCTGCGCCCTGAAATTCAAGGAGCATGGACCTGTCTTGGGTAAGCTGCTGACGGATATGTTGCTGGAGGTCTGTGGCGATGCGCTTGAAGGCTGCGGCAAGGCTAGCATTGTTGGCATGGGGGGCGAAATTGAACATGCCCAAGCCATGACCCACACGTTGCATTTCGGCAATCAATTCCGAGAAGCAATCAACGCCAAGTCTTATTTGGCGTTCACCAATACACGGGGTGCGGCGGGCACCTCTTTGATGATCCCTTTGATGCACAAAGATGATGGTGGCATGCGCAGCCACTATCAAACCATTCACACCACTGTGCCAGATGCGCCGGCCGACGATGAGATTTTGATTGCCTTGGGCGCGTCAATTGGCGGGCACCCGCTGCACCGGATTGGCAATCGCTATGATGATTTGCGTGATATGGGCCGTGATGTGGACAACCCTGCCGGTGTTTAAGGCCTCCGATGGCACCGCCTATGCGCTGCATGGGCCGCAGGGCGCGCCAGCAGTGGTGTTGATCCATGGTTTGGGGCTGTCATCGCAGTTCTGGGAGGCGCATCTGCCTGCCTTATCGGCCCGTTATAGGGTGCTCACCTATGATCTCTTTGGCCATGAGACCAGTGCGGCAGCGCGCGAAGATCTGAGCTTAAAGGTGTTTTCTGAGCAAATATCTGGAATGTTGCAGGAAACCGCCTTGGGCCCGGCGCATCTCGTGGGCTTTTCGATTGGGGGGATGATCAACCGGCGCTTTGCAATGGATCACCCTGATATGCTGCGGTCATTGGTGATTGTAAATTCTCCCCATGACCGTGGAACGGATATGCAGGCCGCCGTCGAAGAACGCGCCCGCAAAGCCTTAGACAAAGGGGCTATGGCCACAATGGCAGCCGCGCTGGATCGATGGTTCACGCCTGAGTTTTTGACCTCTGGAACTGATGCGCCCGCGCGGGTGACAGATTGGCGGCTTGCGGCGGATCCTGTGAGCTATGGTCAGTCTGCTTGGGTCTTGGCGCATGGGGTGCGCGAGTTGATCCGGCCAAGCCCGGCAATCCGCCATCCCGCATTGGTTATCACCTGTGAGAATGACACTGGTTCTACGCCGGATATGAGCCACGAGATTGCGAGTGAAATAGCTGGGGCGCAAAGTTTGATTGTGCCAAAGCTAAAGCATTTGGGCATGATGGAGGATCCAGAGGCGTTCACCGCCCCGATTTTGAAATTCCTTAACGCGCAGCCGTTCAGCTAACACGCCGCAGCAAGGGGCAGGTCTCGGAGTTTGATACGCCAGGGAGTTCTCTGATCCGCGACAACACGCTGTCAAACTCATATAGGCTGGTGGTTTCCAGCTCGACCACCAAATCCCATACCCCACAGGTGCGATGCAACGCCGAGACCTCGGGCATGCGCTTGAGAGCTTTCTGTACGGCGTTGGCAGTATTGCCCCGCACTTCGATCATCATCACAGCGCGCACCAACTCATTGGCTTCCAGAGTGTTTAAATCGATTGTGAAGCGTTTGATGGTGCGGCTGTCGATCAATCTGGTCAGGCGGGTCTGCACCGTACCACGTGCAAGTTCCAATACTCCGGCCAAAGTTGTGACCGTGGCGCGGCCATCGATTTGAAGGCGCGCAATGATTTTTCGATCGATGTCATCTAGTCTAGTCATTTTGTATAAAAGTTCCTAAAAATTGATCACTAATTATATATATTGAACACTATTTAGGCTCATTGTTCAAGATGGATCATGACAATGTCTCGAAAAATACATGCTTTTGGAGCTACTTATGACCCGTCATTGTACAATCTTAGGCCTGCCATTGCAGGCTGGCACCGGCCGGGGTGGCTGTCTGATGGGCCCAGATGCTTTTCGCACTGCGGGCTTGGGTGATGTTGTCACGAGCCAGGGGTTTGGCCTGTCAGATTTGGGGGATTTACCCTTTCCGACAGATATCCCTGAGGTCTCTGGCCCCACGCATCTCAAAAAACTCTCGGAAATTGTGGCATGGACACGTGACATTCAAAGCCGCGCTGCTGAACTTGCAGCCCAAGATACTTTCCCGATCTTCATTGGTGGCGATCATTCGATGGCGGCAGGTACATTGACTGGCGTGGCCCAAGCGGCCGCAGCTGTTGGGCGGCCACAATTTGTACTGTGGCTCGATGCTCACCCCGATATGAACACATTGACCAGCACAGTGAGCGGGCATTTGCATGGGACTCCTATGGCTTATGCGCTTGGTATGCCCAGCTTTGAGGGCATTTTCCCTCCCGTACTGGCCCCGTTGGATCCTGCCAATATTTGTATGATGGGTCTGCGGTCGGTGGATGAGGCCGAGCACCAGTTTATCCGCGACTTGGGCATAGACGTTTATGACATGCGCCGGATTGACGAATTGGGCGTGGCTAAACCAATGGAGGCATTTTTGCAGCGGGTTACGGCGGCAAATGGGCTTTTGCATGTCAGCTTTGATGTGGATTTTCTGGACCCAGAAATTGCCCCTGCCGTGGGCACTACCGTCCCAGGCGGTGCTACTTTTCGCGAAGCACACCTGATCATGGAACTGATCCATGACAGCGGCTTGGCCAGCTCACTTGATCTTACTGAATTGAACCCGTTCCTCGACATTCGAGGCAAAACCGCAACGCTAATGTGTGATCTAACGGCCTCGCTTTTGGGTCGGAAGGTATTGGATCGCCGCACGAGAGGACTATGACATGCCCAATCTCAACCCTTCAGCTTTGGCCATGGTGCCATTCGTTTCGGTGCAAGACATGATGCGGATTGTCAATTCGATTGGTCCTGGTCAAATGATGCGCGAAATTTGTGCTTATATTGAGGCAGATTTCACCCGTTGGCCATTGTTTGACAAAACTCCAAGAATTGGCGCGCATTCTGAAGAGGGGGTGATCGAATTGATGCCCACGTCTGACGGTGAGTATTATGGCTTTAAATATGTAAACGGCCATCCGGCGAATATGGCCCGTGGCTTTCAAACGGTGACCGCTTTTGGCGTGTTGGCTCAAGTGTCCAACGGATATCCGGTGTTGTTTTCAGAAATGACCGTGCTGACCGCCCTGCGCACCGCCGCGACTAGCGCAATGGCGGCCAAATATCTGGCTCCCAAGCGCGCGAGTACAATGGCGTTGATCGGCAATGGCGCACAATGCGAATTTCAAGCACTGGCTTTTCAAGAAATTGTAGGAATCACTGCCGTGCGGCTGTATGATGTCGATGCCCGAGCCACGCATAAGGCTGTAAAAAACTTGGAAAACTCCGGACTTGATGTCACGATTTGCACAACCGCGGAGGCAGCTGTCACCGGGGCGGATATTATCACTACCTGCACCGCAGACAAGCAAAACGCGACTGTTTTAACCGATAATATGGTCGGATCAGGGGTGCATATAAATGCGATTGGCGGTGATTGCCCAGGCAAGACAGAGCTGCACCGTGATATTTTGCTACGCTCTGATATTTTTGTGGAATACCCACCGCAAACACGGATTGAGGGCGAAATTCAGGCTTTGGACCCAGATCATCCCGTCACAGAATTGTGGCAAGTGATCACGGGGCAGCTGCCAGGTCGAAGTTCGGATCGGCAAATCACCTTGTTTGACAGTGTAGGCTTTGCGACGGAAGATTTCTCTGCTTTGCGCTATGTGCGCGATCAATTAGAACGCACCGGCCATTATATCGATTTGGACTTGCTCGCTGATCCAGATGACCCGCGCGACTTGTTTGGCATGGTCAATCGCGCCAAAGGAGTGCTTTGATGGATACAATTCGCGCGGACATGCGTTCGAAGACATTTATTTCTGACACAGATGTACTTGCGGCTTTAGCGGCCTTTGCTCCTGGTGCTGAAGCCCGCGAAGACATTGCCAAACATGCCTGCGCCATGGTCGAACAGCTGCGCCATTCTGCCAAACCGTCTATGATGGAATTGTTTTTGGGCGAATACGGGCTGTCTTCTGATGAAGGCGTAGCTCTGATGTGTCTGGCTGAGGCCTTGCTACGCGTGCCGGATGCCGCCACGATGGATGCTTTGATTGAAGACAAGATTGCGCCCTCGGAATGGGGTAAACATTTGGGTGACAGCCATTCTACCTTGGTGAATGCCACTACATGGGCATTATTTGTAACTGGGCAGGTGTTGGATGAGCCCGGCAAAGGTGTAGCTGGCGTCTTGCGCGGTGCGATCAAACGTTTGGGTGAGCCGGTGATCCGCCAAGCCGTGGCGCGGGTAATGCGAGAGATGGGTCAGCAATTTGTGCTGGGCCAAACCATTCAAAAGGCCATCAAGCGCGCCGGGATACTTGAAGCGCAGTCCTATAGCTATAGCTATGATATGCTGGGCGAGGCGGCGGTGAATGATGCGGATGCCCGTAGCTATCACATGGCTTATGCAGATGCGATTGCCCAAATCTCTAGGGCGGCTTCGGGCGATGATATCCGCACAAACCCCGGCATTTCGATTAAACTTTCGGCGCTGCATCCGACTTATGATTTGCTGCACAGAGATCATGTAATGCGGGATCTTGTGCCACGCGCCCGCTCATTGGCCCTTCTGGCTAAATCGGCGGGCATTGGACTGAATATAGATGCAGAGGAAGCGGCGCGGTTGGATCTGTCTTTGGATGTGATTGAAGCTGTTTTGTCGGAGCCGAGCCTCGCGGGTTGGGACGGTTTTGGTGTCGTGGTGCAGGCTTATGGCAAGCGGGCCGCCCATGTGATCGATTGGCTTTATCACTTGGCCGAACGGTTGGATCGCCGCATTATGGTGCGATTGGTCAAAGGTGCTTATTGGGACACGGAGATTAAATTGGCGCAAGTAGAAAGCCTTCCTGGCTTCCCAGTTCTTGCAGCCAAATCTCATACAGATATCAATTACATCTGTTGCGCGGCCAAGTTGCTGGCCATGTCCGATCGGATTTACCCGCAGTTTGCCACCCATAACGCCCATACCATCGCGGCCGTTTTGCATGGTGCCGCTGAGCAAGGCACCTCTGACTTTGAGTTTCAGCGGTTGCATGGCATGGGAGAGGCCCTGCATGATCAAGTGGTCAAACGGCAGGGGGTTAAGTGTCGGATTTATGCGCCGGTGGGTCATCACAGCGACTTGCTGGCCTATTTGGTGCGCAGATTGCTGGAAAACGGTGCCAATTCATCCTTTGTAAATCAAATTTTTGACGCCGATGTGCCCTCAGCATTGGTCGCGGCTGATCCGTTTGAAAAATTGGGTGAGGCAGGACCACAGATTGCCGATCCACAGGATATTTTTGCGCCAATGCGTCCCAACTCTATGGGTTTCGATTTATCGAATCCTTTGGTGCTGGCAGAATTACAAGCGGCACGCGCCACTCCACAAGATTGGGATTTTGGGGATGTGGGTGAAATCCAAGCGGTCATAAATCCAGCAACCGGCACGCGAATAGGACAGGTCCGGTATTTATCACCGCAACAAGCGGCGCGGACTGTCGAGGCAGCGACTCCTTGGGACGCAGACCCAAGCACACGCGCTCATGTGCTGCGCCAAGCGGCAGATCTGTATGAGGCCCATGCGGGAGAACTGTTCGCATTGTTGACCCATGAAGCTGGCAAAACCTTGTCCGATTGCATTGGTGAGCTGCGTGAGGCTGTCGATTTTCTAAGGTATTATGCGGCTGAAGCTGATCGGCAGCAATTTTCCGGTGACGGTATTTTCACCTGTATCAGCCCTTGGAATTTCCCTTTGGCCATTTTCACGGGACAAATTGCGGCGGCTTTGGCGGCGGGCAATGGGGTGTTAGCCAAGCCAGCTGAATCCACCAGTATGATTGCCCATGTTGCCGTGGATCTGTTGCACCAGGCTGGCGTGCCTGAGGCATGCTTGCATTTGGTTCCCGGAGAAGGCGCAGTTGTGGGGCCTGTCCTATGCAGCGCCCCCGCCTTGTCGGGTGTGTGTTTTACAGGCTCCACCGCCACCGCACAGCGGATCAACCGCACAATGGCAGATACTCTCGCACCTCAGGCGCCTTTGATTGCAGAAACAGGCGGTTTGAACGCAATGATTGTCGACAGCACCGCGCTGTTGGAACAGGCTGTTGGGGATGTGCTGATCAGCGCATTTCAATCGGCTGGTCAGCGGTGCTCAGCCTTGCGGGTACTTTATGTGCAACAGGATATCGCGGCGGAATTCCAACAGATGTTGTTTGGCGCGATGCAGACTTTGGTTGTCGGGAACCCTGCGAATGCAGACTGTGATGTTGGTCCGGTCATTGACAGCGCAGCGCAGGTCAAAATCTTGCACTATATCGCGCAGAGTGAGATCCTATTTCAAACCCGAGCGCCTGACACAGGTACATTCGTGGCGCCAACGGTTGTTGCAGTGCAAGGCATAGGGGCCTTGAGCGAAGAAATCTTCGGACCTGTGCTGCATTTGGCCACTTTTGCGGCCAAAGATTTGGACCGTGTGATCGATGACATCAATGCCAGTGGTTATGGCCTTACGTTCGGTTTTCACAGTAGGATTGACGACCGGGTGCAACGGATAGTGAGCCGGATTGATGTGGGTAATCTCTATATCAACCGCAATCAAATTGGTGCGGTAGTCGGATCACAACCCTTTGGCGGACATGGATTAAGTGGAACGGGTCCCAAGGCTGGTGGGCCACGCTATCTGCCACGCTTTGCGGCGCAACACCCGTTGAGCGACCATGGAGATATGCCGCCGGTGCTGTCACTAGAGCAGGTGACTGCGGCCTTGGAAGTCAAGCCAGCGCAGGTGACGTATGAGGTGGAAGACTTGCCGGGACCAACCGGAGAGTCGAACCGTTATGTTTTGACGCCAAGGGCACGTGTCTTGTGCATAGGGCGAGGCGCTGAACAGAACGCCCGACGCGCCCGTGCGTTGGGGTGCCGTGCCGTGGCAGCATCCTTGGGGCATGAGTATTTGAGTAAGATAGCAGATTTGGACGCGGTGATCTATGCAGGCGCTGACGCAAAGAGCATCCGTCAAACCCTCAGCCTGCGTGAGGGGCCGATTGTGCCTTTGCTTATGGATGAGGGCTTTGAGACATGGTTGCTGCGTGAGCAATCCATCTGTATCAATACCACCGCCGCAGGGGGCGATGCCGCGCTAATGGCCAGCTAGGCTAAAGGTGCAAACAGACGCCCGGGGCCGCTTAAGGCCTCGGGGTTGCCGGACAGCTGCGCCAAATGCCACGCCAGCACCAGATTGCTGGACAACACTGGCATGTTGAGCGCCGCTTCCAATTGTGTGATCAAATCCAAAGTGCGCAGGTTGGTGCAACTAAGAAAGATGCCGTCAACCTGAGCGCCGCGGACCAATTCTGTAGCGGCTTCCATCACTGATGCGCCCGAAATGCGCACCACTTTGGATTCCTCCGCCTCGCCAAAGGTTCCGAAGGCCGGAGTCTCAACGCCATTATCTTGTAAAACCTGCCGCAGATTTGCGCTGACACTCTCGATATAGGGGGACAGAAAGGCGATGCGTTTGAGGCCCAAATGCTGACACGCGGCCACCAGCGCCGAGACGGGCTGGCTGACGGTTTTTGTCTGCGTGCCCGATTTTACCAGCCGTTCAATTTCGCTGACCCCGATTTGAGCGGTGCCTGAGGTGCAGCCATATCCCACAGCGTCAAAGCCAATGGTTTGGGGAAAGAGGCTGGCGGAGGCTGCGATATGTGCCGCCATGGATTGTAAGGTTTCTGCCGTGACTTCTTGCCCGCTGGGCACACGGCTCACGAATACATCCGCATCACCGCGCATGGCCATAAGGTCTCGCTCAATGGTCTCGTCAGATTGCAAAACGATAACACCGATACGGGTTGGTTCAATACTTACAGATGTATATGAGAATAAGCTCATGTGCTTAACCTCGTCATGACATGGCCGTAGGGTTGGCTGAGCCACTCCGCGCCGGTGTCGCGTATCACGATATTTTCTTCATGGACCAGCGCCATACCTGGGGCAATTTCAATGCCAGGTTCTAAGGTCAGCACCATGCCAGAGGTCAAGGCCGTAGCGTCTGTTGGAATCAGGCTGGGCCATTCGGTCAGGTTCATGCCTAAGCCATGGCCATAACGTCCAGCGTCGGACCCGCCAGCCCCACCGGTCACGATCTTATCCATCACGTGAAACAGATCTGCTGCACTAGCACCCGGTCGTGCGGCAAAAAAAGCGGCATGGGTGGCCTCGATTAAAGCGCCATGGGCCGCGTCCACTTCGGCGCTCACATCTCCCACTGCGAAGTTGCGATCAAAGTCACAGAAATAGCCATCATGCACCAAGCCTGTGTCCAGCATCAAAACATCACCTGCCGCAAGGGGACGGTCATCGGCGGGCGAAATCACATCGCCGTAGCCACCCGGTGCCGCCGCACCTGCGAGATATGGCACCCAATCTGCGCCTTCGTCCAAGCACAGGCGTTGAAAGTCTCGGTAGACCCGTTCCAGAGGCACACCCGCCTGTGCGATTTCAGGCACCCGAGCAAAGGCACGGTTGGCGATCTGGCACGCGGTGCGGATCTTTTTAATCTCCGCGTCGGATTTCACCAAGCGAAGGGCTTGGACGATTCCGCCATCTGCACCAATCGGTTGTGGCAGGGCTGCATTCAAGCGTGTGAAGTCAGTCAGTGGCATGCGTAAATATGATTGCAGTCCGCTCGGAGTGACAATGCGTGGGCCGATGTTGCGCAGGGTATCGGCCAGGAGGCTCACGCCGTCATCGTCCAAATCTGGCGCGCGCCATGTGCGGATGTCTGTGATCCACGTCCGCGCCATCAAGACAGCGCCAATTGAAGGAATAACAGCGATTGGATCGCCTGTGGAAGGGATCACTAAAAACCATGGACGACAGGGGCTTTCCCAAAACCGGGTCAGGTAGCCTGTGAAATAGCGTACATCGGGCTCTGTGGTGAGCAAAATCGCATCCAACCCCTGTTGAGCCATATAGGCTTGCGCCTTAGCGACGCGCGTTTTGAATTCCTGAGCGGGAAACCCTTTGGTCATTCTTCTGGTCCTTCTGACATGATCAGCATCACATGCGAATTGCTGTCGAGTTTGAGCGCCACGCGATGCGCTTGTGAGGCCAATAGACCAGCCAACCCAGCGGCGCCGGAGGCTGTGCTTTCCATCCTATAGGCGGCTGCATAATCCGCGCCAGCTTGGCCTTCCGCCTCGCTGATAAGGGCAAAGACATCGGCGTCATGGGCTAGTCCTTTTAGCGCGATTAAGGAGGCCTCTTTGCAATCGAGACGGCCCATAGCGCTGTCAGGGCCTGTGGCGGCTATGAAAGTCCCCGGCTATGATGCAGCCATGTAGGGCGGGGGCGTGGCTTGGTTCCACAACGACAATAACAGGTGTTTGACCCCAGAGCTTGCGGGCCATGGCAGCAGCTGCGCCTGCGAGGCCACCCACACCGGCCTGCAGGAAAATATGACTTGGAGTCTGCATTTGCTCATCAGTCTCTGCCATCAAGGCAGTATAACCCTCCATCAAACGGTGGCTCGGTTCAAAGTAGCCGGGCCAAGAGCTATCAGACAGCAGCGACCAGCCATTGTCGCGCGCCGCATCCTGTGCGGCTGCCATGCTTTGTTCGTAAGTCTTTCCAGCCCGCATCACCTGCGCCCCTTGGGCGGCCAATCTTTTGGCAAAGGCTTCCGGCACGGTTTTACTAATGAACACAACTGAGGCAGCGCCAAATGCTTTGGCCCCAGCGGCCACACTTAAGCCATGGTTTCCAGCGCTGGCGGTCACATAGGTCTTTTGGCTCTGATCTTGCCCATCAATCAGGGCGGAATAGGCGATCACATAAGAGGCTCCGAGGGCCTTGAAGCTGCCAAGTCCCATACGGGCACGCTCGTCCTTGATGCTGATCTGTCCAACATCCAAATCAGCTGCCATTTCTGCGGCCTGCACCAGCGGGGTGACGGCAGCACTGGGGCAGCGTGCCAGCAAGGCTTGCACCTGAGAGGCATTGGTTGATGGAGCGGGCATGTCACGTAAAATCTCTACGTTCAGGCCAGTGTTGCGGTGCGGGTTTTGTAAAATTTCCATGGTTCCAGCTGACCCGAAAGACCTATAAAGGGCAAGTACAGAAACGACTAGTGACAGTGTAGAATTGACAGTCGACGTGAGGCGCCTAAAGTTGTGCGACCGCCCTAAAGGATTGCCCGATGAAACTTGACCGCCCCAACCATCCAGAGCCTGAAGATGCCGCAGCGCGTCGCACGACCGACGTGTTGGTATGCTACCCGATTGATACATTGCCCGAAGTGAATCTTGCAGAAGCGCAAGCGCGCCAGGCAGGGGCTGAGTTGGTGCAATCGGTTAAGGTACCCGCGCGTCAAGCCGCCTGCGTTGATCTGTCTGCCGGTCATTTTGCACGAATTTTATCCGTGGAGGGGCCACAGGTTGGGGATCTGAATATTTGGAACACCCACAATATTGCAGAACGCTTCTACAGCGGTAAAACCCGTGCTTTGCATGGTACCCATGTGAGTACCGGAGACAGCCTATGGTCAAACCTGCCCTATATGCGGCCTTTGGCGCATATCACCCAGGATACTTTGGATTGGTATGGCTATGACGCAGATGGCGGCTCGGTGCATGATGTCATCGGCACCCGATGCGATCCTTATACGGGGCGCTTGCTGAGTGGAGCGGATTATCACCATTGCTGCCACTCAAACCTCACGCGGGCTATGGCGGATCACTTTGGCCTGAGTTTGGCCGAGGCTGAGACGCATGTGCATGATGTTATGAATGTCTTCATGTTGACAGGGTTCACCCAAGACACGCATCAGTATTTCATGAAGGCCAGCCCGGTACGTCCCGGAGACTTCATTGAGCTAGAGGCGCAAACGGATATTACATTGGGCCTCTCAGCTTGTCCGGGCGGAGATTGCGGCGATGAACATTCCAGCGATACCGCGTCCTGCTATCCTTTGGTCATTGAAATATACAAGCCAAAAACCCTTGAGGGTTTTGTGGAAGCACCGCTCAACTCTTATAGCGGATCTCATGGAATATAAATATATTAAAGTTACTTATGTGGAAAAATTAATTTAAATTTAGACGCTCAATCATAATCAAATACAATGCGAAATCCAGTGTGGCCGGTTGAACTGTCAGGTGAGTTTCCGGTGCGCGCTGCAATGCGGTAGCGGGTGCAATAGGAGGCGTGGCACAAATAGCTGCCGCCCTTGATTAGTCTATAGCCGCGCATGGTGGCGGCCTGTGCTTTACCGGATTTCGAGAGGGATTTGATGCGAAATAGATCCGCCGTCCAATCCCAAACATTGCCCGCCATACCATAAAGCCCGTACCCATTCGCCGCAAATGACTGTGCCGGGCTGGTGAAGGCATAGCCATCGGTGGCCATGTTATGGGTTGGAAACTGGCCTTGCCAGATGTTGCAGGGCAGGTGGTGGCTGTCGTCGGGATCTGCATTGCCCCAAGGATAGATCACATTGCCCAAGCCGCCGCGCGCTGCATGCTCCCACTCTGCCTCACGGGGCAGGCGTCCACCGGCCCATGTGCAATAAGCCTGCGCGTCGTTCCAAGACAGATGAACCGCTGGATGATCCGGGTCATAGGCAGGGCTGTGTGGGCCAGTGGGCTGGTTCCATGTGGCCCCATCCACCCGCCGCCACCATTGGGCCCCCTGTGAGCCTTGCACCGTTTGTTGAGATTTTGGCACCTGCGCGTAGAAGACAAATGACCAACCAAAGCGCTCGGCCTCGCTCACAAAGCTGGTCTCGTCTACGAAGGCCGCAAATTCGCGGTTGCTTACTGGCGTTTGGCCGATGCGAAACGGTTTGATCTTGGACTTTCGCAGCGGGCCTTCACCATCTGGCTTGATCACCGGGTGATTGGTGCCAATCAGGCCAGAACCGCCGAGTATGTCACATAGCGCGCCCAAATGCACCCCAACTCCCGTTTGTGAGATGGGCGTTAGGCGGTCTCTGTCGTCCCGCGCCGGGCTGCAACAGTTGGTTTGGCCCACGTCAGCTAGCCTGCTACAACATGATATTGCACGGGCATGTGCGGTTTGGGATCGACCCCAAGCTCTTGGGCCGCATGGGTTGGCCAATGGGGATTGCGCAGCAATTGGCGTCCCAGAAGGGTGATGTCGCAGGTTCCATTTTCGATCAGAGCATTGGCCTGCTTGGCATCGGTGATATAGCCCACAGCCATGGTCCTAAGGCCTGTGGCCGCGCGCAATTCACCCGCAAGATCAACTTGGCTCGAGGTGCGCTCGCCGATGCTGCCGCGGGCCTTTGGGGTGGCGCCACCGCCGGAGCAATCGACCATATCAACGCCTGCTTCTTTAAGCCATTTGGCAATCTGGATGTTCTCCTTCAATCTGTGACCACCTTCAATCCAATCGTGGATTGAAATTCTTGTTGCCAGTGGCAGATGCTCGGGCCAAACAGCCCGAACGGCTTCGACGGTTTCCAACAAGAACCGCGCCCGGCCGCGCAGATCTCCGCCATAAGCATCGGTGCGGGTATTGATCAGTGGGGTGAGAAAGGAATGCGGCAGATAGCCATGCGCTGCGTGCAGCTCGAGTATTTTATAGCCTGACTCTAGCGCCCGTTTGGCGGTTTCAACAAAATGGCCTGTCATGGCTGTGATGTCGTCGAGGCTCATTTCATTTGGCGCTTTCCATAAACGCGTGCCATCGGGATCAAAGGCTTCGGATGTGGGGCTACAGGTTGGCCAGCCCCGTGGGTCGTGGTCGGCAATATGCGCGCCGCCCTCCCACGGCACATGCGCGCTGCCTTTACGGCCAGAATGCCCGATTTGAATCGCAGGCACCGCACCCATGCATTCAATAAAGGCATTAATCGGCGCCACGGCTTGCATTTGCGTGTCATTCCAAAGGCCCAAACAGCCGGGGCTGATCCGCCCTTCGGGGCAAACTGCGGTGGCTTCACAAATGATCAAACCTGCACCGCCCATGGCGCGAGCTCCCAAATGATGGCGGTGCCAATCGTTCATAACTCCATCCACTGCGGAATATTGGCACATGGGGGCCATGCCGATGCGGTTTTTTAGGGTAACATCTTTGATCTTTAACGGAGTGAACAGCGCGGTCATTGCGTGACTTTCTAAGGTTGGGCGCGGCCCAACTGTTGGGCCGCACGACTTAGATGTTGTTTTAGATTTCTTTTTTGTCCTGCACAATGTTCATGCTGGCTGTGCCAGAAAATCCGATCTCAACCGAGGCAAACGGCCCGCCTTGGCACATTTGACCAGGATCTGTTGGATCGGCAGGAGTGGCTTCGGCGAAAACGGCTTTGGAAAATTGCTCGGCATTGTCTTTCGGCCGGTAGCCCAAAAAGCTGGCTTTGTGATTATCTACCGTTGCTCGGTCATTGTTGGAGACGCCGTAAACAATGGAAAACCCGGTGATCGGCGTGGTTATCGCTCGCTCCACCAGATGAATGAGGTCATCGTAAGACAACCACGTGCCCAGAGATCGCGGATTGTTGACCTGAGCGGCGGATAAGATCCGCAGATGCACGCTTTCCATGCCCTTTTTATCCCAATAGAGACTGCCCAAATCTTCTGCAAAACATTTGGCCAAGCCGTAATAGGTATCGGGGCGATGCGGCACTTCGGTGTCGATGCGTTGGGTCTTGGGATACATGCCCACCGCATGGATTGAGCTTGCATAAACAACCCGGCGCAGACCCTTGCGCGCGGCGGCCTCCCAAACATTGTAAGCGCCGATGATGTTGGAATGTAGGATCGCGTCCCAAGCGGCCTCGTCACCAATAGCACCAAAATGCACCACCATATCCGCATCCTCAAGCACGGCCTCCATTTGCTCTAACGACCCAAGATCCGCTTTGACATAACTCTCACCAGGATAAAGCGTGTCGATATCCTCCACCCAATCGGTTGAGACCAACTCATCGCACATTTTGCTCAAGGGTTCGCGAAGATAAGAGCCTAAACGGCCACCGGCCCCAGTTAACACGAGTTTTTTCATTATATTACGGCCTTTTCGGTAAAGGGTTTGCCTTCGGCAATGCGTTTGTACGCGAAGGGGGTGAGGTCAATACTGCGATAGGTGCCATAGGTGATGATCTCTGACAAGCCGCGGCCCATGGCCATGGATTGCTGGAAACCATGCCCTGAAAATCCATTAGAAAAGATGAAGTTTTCAACCTCATGGTGGGGTCCAATGACGGCGTTTTGGTCAAAGGTATTATAGGCATAATGGCCCGCCCAACTGTTGACCAGCTTGATGGCGTCAAACTGCGGTATGCGGGTTGCAATGATCGGCCAGACCTTCTCTTGCCAGATTGTGTGATCTTGAGTGAAGTCATCATAATCCACCGCCGGATCGTCATCTGGAGGGCAGCCAGCCAGATAATAGCTGCCTTCCGAGCGCATATGCACGCCGGAGGGATCGATGGTTAAGGGCAGGTCACACTCCAACGGGCTTTGTGCGTCAAAGATGAAAGTATAACGCTTGCGTGGCTCAACCGGCAGATACAGCCCGGCCATGCGGGCGGTTTCAACGGCGCGGGGCCCTGCACAATTGACCAGAGTTCCACAGGACATATTTTTACCGGACTTAAGGGTCACTCTGGTGACACGTTTCCCTTTTACTTCAATGGATATCACCTCATTTTCAATGTACTCTGTGCCTTTTTCACGCGCCACACGTTTGCACCAATCAAAGATGGTCGCACCGTCAAAATAGCCCTCATTGATCCGGTTGTGATTGGCCGCCACAATGTCATCGACCATATAAAATGGATAGTCGGCTTTGATCTGAGCGGCCGTCATATGCTGCGTGCCAGCACCCAGCTTGGCCTGTATGGCTTGGCTGTCTTTCAGGGTCGCCGCAAACTCTGGTGTGTCCGCAATATACATATAACCAAACGCTTGGATATGGATTTCTGGTACCCTTGGATCATTGTCAAAAAAGCTTTGGAAGTTGTTGATAAACTCCGCTCCGAATTGGCTAATTTGGATGTTGGTGGGGTTGGAGAATTGTTGGCGTATGCAGGAATTTGTGTGACTGGTTGAAGTAAACTCAAAGCTCATGTCGCGCTCAACCACCAAGATTGAGCCGTTAAAGTCTGAATTGCGCGACAACCACCAAGCGACTGAGCTGCCGTACATCGCGCCACCGACAATGATGACATCATAATGGTTTGATTTAGGGGCGCTAGGTGCCAAAGCCATCTTAGAATACCTCTCCATTACGAGCGCGCTTTAGGGTGTCATCGATTGTGTCTGAGTCCAGCCCGTATGCTTGGGCCGCAGCTTGCGGCGAAATGTAGCCGCCTGCAAGGTCTCGAAGGATCTCCGCCCTTGATCGTTCGGCCACAGGACCATAGCCCGCCCCGCCGGGAAACGCCATCATGACACGGCGGCCATGGGGCACAAATTGCTTGCCCTTGCCGCGCATAACTGTGCCGTCGTCCAGTCCGATGGTGGTGGCTCCGCCAATGTCACCGCCTTGACGCCCGTTCGCGGGGTGATTGACCCGGTCAAACATCGCTTGAATGTCAAACTCATGACCTTCCTGTGCGCCCACTTCCATATATTGGCCCAACCCGCCGCGATGGCGCCCTGCGCCGCCGCTGTCGGGCCGCAACTCTTTGCGCCAAATGATCACCGGACCCACTTGCTCGGTGGCTTCAACGGGCATGGTCATTACGCCGCTGGGGAAGGCTGTGGCGTTCATACCATCTAGGGTTGGTCGAGCGCCAGAACCGCCGGAGTTAAATGTCAAAACCTCTGCGCGCCGCGCATGTAAAGGCGCTGGCGCACCGGTGCGTGGCCGCAAGGATACTTGGAAATTACACAGACAGCCTGCGCCTTCGGCGGGAACCATATTTGGCAGCAATTGATCTAAAGCCGCATAAACCGCGTCGGGCACCATATGACCAATGACGTGACGCAACGCCACGGGGGCAGGATGCAAGGCATTCACGATGGTGTTTTCTGGCGCCATGACCTCAAAAGGTGCGAGGCTGGCGGCATTGTTGGGAATGTCTGGTGCCACGGCACATTTGAGCGCGTAGCATGCATAGGCTTTTGTATAGACCAAGGGACAGTTAATGCCTTTTTTGTCCAGCCCCGAGGTGCCTTCAAAATCGCAAACCATGCGATTTTTTTCGATGCTTAGGCGTACTTTGAGATCTACCGGATGCGAATAGCCATCGCTGCGCATCTCTCCATGGGCGGTACCGGGGGTCAGCGCATTGATGCGCTCTAAAGTAGCGCTGCGTGAATTGCTGAGGATAAAATCTGCAATGCCCGTTAGATCTGCAAGGCCAAATTCCTGCATCATCTCGATCAAACGGCGATGCCCAATTTCATTGCAGGTTGCCAGAGCGTAAACATCGCCAACCAGTTGATCTGGTTCGCGCACATTGCCACGTATAATTCGCACCAAGGTTTTGTCCACAACGCCGCGATCGGCAAATTTCATAATTGGGATATACAGACCTTCTTCGTAAACGCTGTTGGCATCCGCGCCAAAGCCACGACCTCCAATGTCGACAATATGGGCGGTGCATCCGAAAAATCCAACAAAGACTTCATCGTAAAAACTTGGGGTTACGATGGTTATATCATGTAAATGTCCGGTGCCTTCCCAAGGATCATTTGTGATATAGATATCCCCCTCGGCAAAGTTTTCGCGGCCAATCCTGCGGATGAAATGGGCGACGGCATCGGCCATGGCATTCACATGACCCGGCGTTCCGGTGACCGCTTGCGCGAGCATATTGCCATCTTGATCGTAGACCCCAGCAGACAAATCTCCGGCCTCGCGCACAGAGGTCGAAAATGCTGTGCGTACCAAGGCTTGGGCCTGCTCTTCAACCACAGAGATCAATCGGTTCCACATCACCTGATATTGTACTATTGAGGGGTAGTTGGCCGGAGGTTGCGCGCTCATAGGTCCGCTCCTTTGTCAGAAATATCGATGCAGCCATCGGCGAGGGCTATGGCCCTGCGAGAAGTAGGCACAATGATTGTGGTTTCATCTTCGGTGATCACAGCTGGCCCGGCAATACATGCGCCGGGTGTCATGTCTGACCGCAAAACCTCCGACGCTTGCGCAACGGCAGCGGTGGCGGGATCAAACAGAGCCCGTTGTGTCTTGGTCGTCATAAGGGGCAGGCTGGCCACGGCATCCACAGGCGTGACCGATTGTGTAGGCGTTGTGGCGTTAACTGACCAAACGGTGATCTCCACATCCATGGCCTCTACAACCCGGCCAAACAGCGCTGCGTATTCTTGTTCGAACAGCGCTTGGAAGGTGGCAAGATCAGGGGTTTTGGCTTGCGTTGCGGTCAATTGCACCGGTATTTCCCAGCCTTGGCCGGAATAGCGCATATAAACTTTATACTGTGCTTGAATTTCAGCCTGTGCGTCGCAGCTGCGCACAAAGGCTGTGGCCTCAACTTTGAGCTCATTCAACAGCATCGTGATCGCTGGGGCATCAAAGTCTGAGAGGCGCATGAATTGGCTGCGGTTGGCCTCAAAGCTGAAGGGCGCGCGCAAAAATCCGATGGCCGATCCAACACCGGCACCGGCCGGGACCAACATGCGTGCGATCCCCAGTTTTTCGCAGAGCCGACCCGCATGTAAAGGGGCTGCGCCGCCAAAGGCGATCATGGTATATTCGCTGAGATCTTCACCATTCTCCACTGCATGCACGCGGGCGGCATTGGCCATGTTTTCGTCCACCACTTCCGCCAGTCCGAAAGCTGAGGTTTCGGCGTCCATGTCCAGCGGATCACCCAATTGCGTTTGCAGGGCCAGACGGCTGGCCGCTGCGTCCAAGGGAATGGTGCCACCTGCAAAATTGGCGGGATCTAAACGGCCCAATACCAAATCTGCATCTGTGACAGCTGGGCGGGCGCCACCTCGGCCATAGCAGGCCGGGCCGGGCTCTGAGCCTGCGCTTTCGGGTCCGACTCTGATTTGGCGCATGCTGTCCACATGTGCCAAGGAGCCACCGCCTGCGCCAATCTCAACCATATCAATAACCGGTATTGAGATGGGCATGCCGGAACCTTTCTTAAATCGGTAGGTTCGGGCGACTTCAAAAACCCTTGCGGTTTTCGGAGCCTGGTTTTTGATTAAACAAATTTTCGCGGTCGTGCCGCCCATGTCGAAGGACAGCACCTTATCCAAACCATGACGCGCGGCGATATGGGCCGCAAAGACCGCGCCGCCCGCGGGACCTGATTCAACCAATCTGACGGGAAATTCTGCTGCATTCTCAAGGCTTATAATTCCGCCGCCGGAATGCATCAAAAAAATCGGACAATCTGCACCTTCATCGGCCAATTGCCCCTTGAGGCGGCCAAGGTAGGATTTCATCAAGGGTTTGATATAGGCATTGGCGATTGTGGTATTAAACCGCTCATATTCGCGCATCTGGGGGCTGACTTGCGATGACAGTGAGACCATGGCCTGAGGCATCCGCTCGGCCAAGACCTCGGCCACCAGCCGCTCATGGGCGTCATTCACATAGGAGTGGAGCAATCCAACCGCCACGCTTTCAAAACCTGCCGCATTGATCTCATCAATCAAGGTTTCAATGTCAGCGCGATGCAAAGGTTTGAGCACTTGGCCGTCGGCCTGCATCCGTTCATCGATGGTATAGCGGAAGTTGCGGGGCAGCAGGGGGGGCGGTAGGGTCAGATTGAGATCATATTGCTCAAACCGGCTCTCGGTGCGCATCTCGATCACATCGCGGAACCCTTCCGTAGTGATAAGAGCCGTTTTCGCGCCGCGCCGTTCAATCAAGGCATTGGTAGCCAGAGTGGTGCCGTGGATGATCTGACTGATCCGGGCTGGATCAATGCCAGATTGCTGACAGACGCGGTGCATCCCGTCGATGATGGCATTCTCTGGGGCCGTGTAGGTGGTCAAGACCTTGGTAGAAAACAGCTCTTTGCCATGTTCCAAAACCACGTCTGTAAATGTGCCACCAATGTCCACGCCGAGGCGAATAGATTTATCCTGCATAAAATCCTCCAAGTTAATGGGAGGATACTGCGCCTCTCTGCATTATGGGAAATTATTTGAACTCATTAATCCGATAAATAAAATTTATTGATTAACTGCTGCGAAGTCTGTCGCAACCTGGGCCGCCAAGCTGGCCGCTTTTGCCACATGGCCGGGGGCTTTTTCGGATTGATAGCGGGCTTGGAAGTCCAGGTCATCGGGAGTCCAAGGATAGTCCAACGTGACAAGCGCCCCCTCTGCGAGCTCTCGGTTGGCCATTGCCTTGGGTAAAACAGCCACGCCCATGCCATCTACGGTCATCTGTAAGCAGGCGGCAAGATTGGAGGAGGGCACCAAGCGCGCAGACCGCACATGAAAATGATCTGCCACCAACCGGTGTGGCCAAGACCCGCGTGCATGGGTTAAAATTGGATGGGCTGCCAAATCCTCAGTGCGTAAGGGCCCCGAGAGGCCCAAGCTGGGGGCGGCCACCCAAATCATCGGATACCGTCCAAGAGGCTCGGAGGCGGCGGGATACTGAAACGGCCCATTGATCAAAGCCAGATCCAATTGCCGCGCATGCAGGCCGCGTTCCAATTCAGCTGCCATGTCAACCGTCAGCTCGACCGCCAAATTCGGAAACATGGCCTTCAAAGCCAAGGTGAAGGTCCGCAGCCATGCATGCACGATCATTTCTGTGACACCGAGCCGCAAAATACCCTGTGTAAGGGCTTTCTCATCGGCGGCTTGCAAAAACTGATCCCGTGCCGCTAAGACGGCCCGGGCATGGCTCATCAACTGTTGCCCCTTTGAAGTAAGATGAACCTTTGCGCCATTACGATCAAACAAAGGTGTCCCGATTAAACCTTCGAGGGTGGCGATACGACTGCTAATATTGGGCTGAGTGGTGTTAAGGCGTTCGCTGGCGCGAACAAAGCTTGTCAGATCCGCAACCCAAACAAAGGCCTCTAAATGTTTAAATGTAACTACCATTATTTAGGAATTACTGGCGGTGAGCAAAATGTCCAGTATAATTCATTACGCGATATTATAGCCTAGTGTCGCAGAATGCCGAATGTTTGTCGGTGAGAGTACTCCCGGCGAAATAAAATTTAGATTAGTGCGGTCGGATATATCAAATCAGGACTGCAAAAATGTTTCAGGTTTTCCCAACGGCGCGTTTAAGGCCGTCCCCCTTTTTTAATTCGATCATGGCAGAAGGATGCACCAGCGCCTCTATCTACAATCGCATGATTTTACCCGCCAGTTTTGGCGATAAGGACAAGGAATATTGGGATCTCATAAACGGTGTAGTGATGTGGGATGTGGGCGTCGAACGTCAGGTCCAGCTGGAGGGCCCCGATGCGGGCAAACTGGCACAAATCCTAAGCCCACGCGATTTGTCTAAATGTAAGATTGGTCAGGGCAAATACGTACCGATGTGCAATCATGATGGCGTGCTTATCAATGATCCTATCATGCTGAAACTGCGAGAAGATTTGTATTGGTTTTCTATTGCAGATAGCGATATCTGGTTTTGGGCCCGTGCGATTGCAGCGGAACGTCGCTTAAACGTCAAAATCACCGAGCCGGATGTTTCTCCTTTGGCGGTACAGGGGCCTAAATCGGCGGCTGTCGTGTCTTCGATCTTTGGTGATTGGGTACATGATCTGAAATACTTCTGGTTTTCCGAAACGGAAATCAACGGCATCCCGGTGGCGGTGCAGCGGTCTGGCTGGTCGAAACAAGGTGGGTTTGAGATTTATCTGCGCGATGGCAAACGCGGCGACGAGCTTTGGAAAATCGTGAAAGAGGCAGGCCAGCCCTATGCCATCGGCAATGGTGGCCCAACATCGCCGGAACGTACGGAAAGTGGGCTAGTCAGTTGCGGGTCAGACAGTGACGACACCACCAATCCGTATGAGGTTCGGCTTGGTAACTATATTGATCTCGACGTAGCGGATAATGTGGTGGGCATTCAGGCCCTACGCCGAATTCATGCAGAGGGTCCTAAACGACACCAACTTGGCTTGATTTTGGAGGGCGAATCGCCGGATCCTTTGGCCTTTCATTGGGAAGATATTCTTGTAGATGGTCAGAAGGTTGGGGATATGACCAATTGCGTTTGGTCGCCACGATTGCAAAAGAACATCGGCTACGCGTTGATATCTCGCTCCTGTCACGTGGGTGAGGCCGTGACCCTGCGGCGATCAGCAGGTCGAGAGGTTCAAGCCTCGTTGGTTGATATCCCGTTTTTGTGATGACAATGAGCCGGGGCCTGTCTCAGGACATGCCCCGCGCGTCTCTCTGTGACGGTTCTTCCACGACAAACACCGCGCTGAGGCTTGACCCAACTGACTATTGGTGGTTTTTGAAACCTGAAAAGCGTTACGGGACAGATCACTTATGAAAAAGATATATGGATCAGCCAATGAGGCCCTTGAGGGTTTGTTGTTTGATGGGATGTTTATCGCAGCGGGCGGCTTTGGCCTTTGTGGCTTGCCCGAAAACTTACTGGCCGCCATTCGCGATGCTGGGA
Organism: uncultured Planktomarina sp.; assembly: GCA_905182455.1. GTDB lineage: Bacteria > Pseudomonadota > Alphaproteobacteria > Rhodobacterales > Rhodobacteraceae > Planktomarina > Planktomarina forsetii. The sequence continues at coordinate 593,046 of CAJJBJ010000002.1, read as the reverse complement.
CACAAAACCTTACCTTCGCGTCGAACAATGCGGGTGTGGATGATTTTGGTATTGGGATTTTGCTGCAAACCCGTCAGGTCAAGAAAATGATCGCGTCCTATGTGGGCGAGAACGACACCTTTATGCAGCAATATCTGTCTGGCGAATTGGAACTTGAGTTCAATCCGCAAGGCACATTGGCCGAACGCATGCGCTCCGCAGGCTGTGGCATCCCCGGCTTTTACACCAAAACAGGTGTGGGCACGGTGATTGCTGAGGGAAAAGAGCATAAAGAGTTCAACGGCGAGACCTATATTCTCGAAACCGGCCTGTTTGCGGATGTATCGATTGTGAAAGCTTGGAAGGCCGATGAAACTGGTAATCTGGTGTTCCGCAAAACCGCCCGCAACTTTAATCCACCAGCGGCCATGTGTGGCAAAATTTGCGTGGCAGAGGTTGAAGAGATTGTCCCGACTGGCAGTCTTGATCCTGATTTGATCCATTTGCCCGGCATCTACGTGCACCGCCTGATCCAAGGCACCCACGAAAAACGTATTGAGCAACGCACAGTGAGGGAATCATAATGGCTGCTGAGACAAAAGGCTGGGATCGCAACCAAATGGCGGCCCGTGCTGCTCTTGAGTTGGAAGATGGCACTTATGTGAACCTTGGTATTGGCATCCCGACTTTGGTGTCCAACTATATCCCCGAGGGTGTGGAAGTGACGCTGCAATCGGAAAATGGCATGCTGGGTATGGGTCCTTTTCCAACCGAGGATGAAGTGGACGCTGACCTGATTAATGCGGGCAAGCAAACCATCACGGAGCTGCCGCAAACCTCTTATTTTGACAGTGCTACCTCCTTTGGCATGATCCGTGGCGGCAAGATCGCTATGGCCATCTTGGGCGCTATGGAGGTTTCAGAGACTGGCGATTTGGCCAATTGGATGATCCCGGGCAAGCTGGTCAAAGGCATGGGCGGGGCAATGGACTTAGTGGCTGGTGTTGGCCGTGTTGTTGTGGTTATGGACCACACCAACAAAAAAGGCGAAAGCAAAATTCTGCCCGCGTGTAGCTTGCCGTTGACCGGAGCCGGTGTTGTGGACCGCATCATCACCAATCTTGGTGTTCTCGATGTGGTTGAGGGTGGTTTGTCTATTATTGAAACCGCAGATGGCATCACAGAAGCGGAATTGCGCGCTTCAACTTTGGGCAAGATTGTGTCCTAAAAGCTTGCCCGCGCCGCTGGCAGTGAATGCAGCGGCGCGGGTCTGAACTTTGTGGAGTTACCTGTCGGAGGTTTCCCAACGAGGATTGATCCAAGGCTCACGGTTGTCCTTGGGCAGGGGCGAACGGCCCAGAATGATATCTGCACCTTTTTCCCCAACCATAATGGACGGTCCGTTGAGATTTCCATTTGGGATGCGCGGAAAGATGGAACTGTCCACCACCCTCAGCCTGTCAACTCCTATCACCCGACATTCAGGATCAACCACCGCCATTGGATCATCAGCGCGACCTATCTTACAGGTCCCGCAAGGATGATAGGCACTTTCCACATGCTCAGAGATGAAGGCATCAAGTTCTGCATCGCTTTGTACATCTGTGCCTGGCTGAATTTCCTTGCCCCGGAAGGGATCAAAGGCCGATTGTCCAAAGATTGACCGCGTGAGGTGGATGCAATGGCGAAAATCGGCCCAGTCTTGCGGATCTGACATATAGTTAAACAGGATATTAGGATCCTCTGCGGGATCCGAAGAGCGCAGGGTGACAGATCCCCGCGACGGAGACCGCATGGGCCCCACATGGGCCTGAAATCCATGGCCTTCGGCTGCGGCCTGTCCGTCATAGCGAACCGCAATTGGCAAAAAATGATATTGGATATCGGGATACCGCACGCCAGGCTTTGAGCGCAAAAAGGCGCAAGATTCAAAAGCGTTAGAGGACCCCGGTCCGGATTTGTTGATCAGCCATTCCAAGCCCACGCGCATTTTTCCAAATAGGTTCCAATATTTGAACAGGGTGATCGGTTGTAGGCAGGCTTGTTGGATATAGAGTTCGAGATGATCCTGAAGGTTTTGCCCGACGCCGGGACGGTCAGCGATGACCTCAATGCCCATCTTGGTCAAATGATTTGCAGGACCGATGCCCGATAGCATTAACAGTTTGGGTGAATTTATCGCAGAAGCGGCAAGAATGACCTCACGTCGGGCGCGCACCACAGAGATGGTTTGTCCCCGTTGTATTTCGACCCCGACGGCGCGGCTACCTTCTATGATGATGCGCCGCGCGAGGCATTTATGCAGCGTAAGATTGGGTCGTTTCAACGCCGGCTTAAGGTAAGCATTGGCAGCAGACCATCGTTGGCCTTTCCAGACCGTTTGCTCCATCGGCGAAAAGCCTTCTTGCTGTTCGCCGTTATAATCTTTTGTAACTTCAAAACCGGCTTGGCATCCCGCTTCGACAAAAGCTTGATGCAAGGGAATATCACGTTTGCCCCGGGTGATGTGCAAAGGCCCATCAGTGCCGCGCCAATCGGGATCCCCGCCCTGTCCGCTTTCATGCCAATTCTCCATCCGCAGAAAATAAGGAAGCACATCCGCATAAGACCAGCCATCAGCGCCGCTGTCTGCCCAGTGATCGTAATCGCCGGCATGACCGCGCACATAGACCATACCATTGATGGAGGAGGAACCACCTATCACTTTACCTCTTGGACAGGCCAGTTTACGGCCGCCAAGATGTGGCTCAGGTTCGGAAAAATAGCCCCAATCATAACGGGGCATATTCATTGGATAGGAGAGGGCGCCCGGCATTTGGATGAAGGGGCCCGCATCTGTCCCGCCGTATTCCAGCACCAAAACTGAATATTTCCCATCTTCAGATAGGCGCGCTGCCATGGCTGAACCTGCTGATCCAGATCCGATGATTACAAAATCAGCTTCCATAGTGCCTCCAATTTAAAGTAGCTTGTCACAGTTAGAGCGGCAATCAAACGATTGCTCGGCGATTTTAGCATCAAATACGACAAAAAACTGTGATTGTTGTCACGTGAAAGATAGCTCACAGTTACTGCAATGTTAGTTAGACCCTGTAATGCGCCACGCCCCCTTTTGAGGTTTTGCCACCTAACGCACGCAACACACTAGCCGCACCGCGAAAATCTGCTTAAGACTACCTATAATTCAGGGAGTAGGTTCCAAATGTCGTACATGTCTGGCGGTCAAGCTGTTGTTAAAACCCTAATGGCACTGGGCGCGCGCCGGGGCTTTGGTGTGCCGGGTGAAAGTTTTTTGGCGGTTTTGGATGCCTTTTGCGATGCGCCGAGTTTCACCTTCACCGGGTGCCGGAATGAGAGTGGGGCGGCTTTTATGGCTGAGGCTTGGGCCAAACTGACCGGTGAAGTGGGCCTGTGTTTTGTCACTCGTGGCCCCGGCGCTACTAATGCCAGCATTGGGATTCATACGGCGATGCAGGCCTCTACGCCAATGATATTATTCGTGGGCCAAGTGGGGCTGGAACATCAGGGGCGCGAGGCCTTTCAAGAGCTGGATTACCGGCAGGTTTTTGGCACCATCGCGAAATATGCGACTGAAATCACTGATGTGAGCCGCACGACTGAGATCATCCGCCGGGCTTGGTCCATGGCTATTTCTGGCCGCCCGGGCCCTGTCGTGGTGGCCTTACCAGAAGATATTTTGACGCAAATTGCAGATTTTGAAATTTCTCAACAAAAAATTCATGTGCCTTTGGCCGGCGTCATGCCGATGGATATTGTTCAGCTCACCGAAAAGATTCAATCTGCGCAACGCCCTGTGATCTTGGCCGGAGGCGGAGGCTGGAGCGATCTGGACCGGGCCACGCTTCACCACTGTGCCAATGCGCTCAAAATTCCGGTTGTCACTGCATTTCGCTACCATGACTTGTTCGACAATACCGACCTATTGTTTGTGGGGGAAGCCGGCGTCGGCATGACTGAAAATACAAAACGCGTCCTTCGAGAGTCGGATGTGGTTTTGGCGGTCAACCTCAGGTTTGGCGAGATGACCACCGATGCTTTCACTCTCTTTGGGGTCGAACGCGCCGGGCAGTGGATTGCTCAAACCCACCGCTCAGGAGATGAATTCCACAAATATGTCTCTCCAGATTTGGCGATGATCTGCAGTCCAAGGGCTGTTTTTCAAGGGCTGTTGGACAATTTTTCAGCACAGGCTATGCAGATTGATACCGCTTGGGCAGCGGCGGCTCGAGCTGGATTTGAGGCCGCCCAAGAGGCCAAGCCGCAACCCAGCTCGGTGGATATGGGGCAGGTGACTGCCATGGTGCAAAAACTGTTGCCCGATGATGCGATTGTGACCAATGGCGCAGGAAATTTTGCGATTTGGCCGAATAAATTTATGCAATTTTCAGCCGATCAACGCTTGCTCGCGCCACAATCTGGCGCCATGGGCTACGGCCTACCTGCGGCCATTGCGGCCAAGCTTGAATATCCCGACAGGTGCGTGCTCTGTTTTGCGGGCGACGGTGATTTTCAGATGAATTGCCAAGAGTTGGGCACAGCCTTACAGTCAAATGCTCGGCCTATCGTACTGATAGTCAACAATGGCACCTATGGCACCATTCGCATGCATCAGGAAAAACATTACCCGGTCAGGGTTAGCGGCACAGATATCGTAAATCCAGATTTTTCGGCCTTGGCTAGAGCTTATGGCTGCCATGCGGAGCGGGTTGAGACCACCTTAGAATTTGCGGCGGCCTTTGCGCGGGCTTTGGCGAGTCCAACTGGAGCGGTTCTTGATCTTAATGTGGCCGCTGAAGCAATCACACCCGGGCTTACGATTGCGGGCCTACGGGCCGCCAGCCTGAATTAAAGTTCCAGCGCCAAACGGGTGCCTTGATCAATGGCGCGCCGCGCGTCCAATTCGGCGGCCATATCGGCACCGCCAATTAAATGCGCCCGGGGGAGATATGCGGCCAAACTGCGTTCCGGATCTTGTCCGGCGCAGATGATTACATTGTCCACGGGCAAGATTTGAGCCTTACCTCCAACTGTGATATGCAGGCCTGCATCGTCGATTTTGTCGTAGGACACACCCGATATCATATGCACGCCGCGTTTGGTCAGATTGGTGCGGTGAATCCACCCGGTGGTTTTGCCCAAACCGGCCCCCACCTTTTTGGAACTGCGTTGCAGCAAATAGACCTCACGCGCCGGGGGAGAAAATTCGGCCACCATACCCTCAACACCGCCGCGGGCTGTGAAAGTCATGTCAATGCCCCATTCTTTCATGAAGGTCGGAATATCTTGGCTTGCGGATGGTCCGCTGTGGATCAGAAACTCGCTGATATCAAAGCCAATTCCGCCTGCGCCAATCACCGCTACAGATTTACCAACCGGCGCGCCGCGTATCACCTCGAGATAGCCCAAAACTTTTGTGTGCTTTATGCCGGGGATGTCAGGCAGGCGCGGTGTGACGCCGGTGGCTAAAATAACTTCGTCGAAGTCGGATAAATCGTCAGCGGCGACCGTTTGACCTAAAGCCAGAGTGACGCCACACAGCGTAATTTCTTTTTCAAAATAGCGGATGGTTTCGTTAAACTCTTCCTTGCCTGGAATTTTTTTGGCGATGTTGAATTGCCCACCGATTTGCGTGGCAGCATCGAACAACGTGACCCTATGGCCGCGGCGTGCAGCGGTTGTGGCGGCTGCAAGCCCGGCGGGGCCTGCGCCCACCACAGCAATAGATTTGGCGTCGGTGGCTGGGCGCAGCTGCATTTTGGTTTCGTTGCAGGCGAAGGGGTTGACCAAGCAAGAGGTGATTTTGCCGTTGAAAATCGCGTCCAAACAGGCCTGATTGCAGCCGATGCATGTGTTGATTTCATCGTCTTTGCCGGCCGCTGCTTTGGCGACAAAATTGGCATCGGCAAGAAAGGGCCGTGCCATGGAGACCATATCCGCGTCACCGCGCGCAATTACCTCTTCGGCCACATCTGGAGTGTTGATGCGGTTTGATGTGATCACTGGAATCGGCATTTCTGCACGCACCCGGGCGCTCACCCATGTATAGGCGGCGCGGGGCACAGAGGTTGCAATAGTGGGGATGCGCGCCTCATGCCAACCGATGCCAGTGTTTAATATTGTGGCCCCAGCGGCTGCGATTTCTTTGCCAAGCTGGATAACTTCTTCGATTGTGGATCCACCATCCACAAGGTCGATCATCGATAACCGGTAGATGATGATGAAGTCTGTGCCCACCGCTTCGCGGACTTGGCGTACAATCTCAACTGCTAAACGAATGCGGTTTTCATAGCTGCCACCCCAGGAATCGCCGCGATGATTGGTGCGTAGGGCAATGAATTGATTCAGTAAATATCCTTCTGATCCCATGATTTCAACGCCGTCGTAACCGGCGGATTGCGCGAGGGTGGCGGCGCGAACAAAATCGGATATTTGCTTTTGAATGCCCGCTTCGTCCAACTCTTTAGGTTTCACAAAATTGATGGGCGCCTGAAGAGCAGACGGGGCCACGGCATTGGGATTATAGGCATATCGGCCCGTATGCAAAATTTGCATGGCAATCTTACCACCGGCGGCATGCACTGCATCTGTAACAATATGGTGTTCGGCGGCCTCTTCTGGCGTGGTCATGATGGCAGCACCTGTTCCGACGCCGCCTTCGGCATTGGGACCAATCCCACCTGTAACAATTAAAGCCACGCCGCCAGCTGCACGTTCCGCATAAAAGGCAGCCATGCGCTCAAAACCATTTTCGGCCTCTTCCAAACCAAGGTGCATTGAGCCCATCACAACGCGGTTCTTAAGTTGGGTGAAGCCCAAATCAAGGGGCTGGAATAGATGCGGATAGGGATGAGTCGTCATGAAAAACCTCAATTCAAAAGTATAGAGCCCAATTCATTGGGTTCGAGGCCGTATTGCAAGCCTTCCGTCACGGAAATACGCCAATTCATTGTGCCTCAAGCAAGCCCGATTCTGTCAAAACCTTACGGGCAGACCTGAAACATTCGAGCGATTGTGGCACGCCACAATAAATGCCGATCACATGGATTATTGCACGAATCTCTTCGACCGTTACGCCGTTATTTAGGGCACCTTTGCAATGCAATTCCCATTCATGCATCTTGCCTAAGGCCCCAATCATTGACAAGTTCATCATGGATCTGGTCTTGGCATCTATGACATCATCGCCCCAGCCAAAGCCCCAGCACCAAGCGGTCATGGCCTCTTGGAACGGCCGTGTGAAGTCATCTGCCGCGGCAAGGTTGTTGGTGACATAGTCCGTGCCCAGGGTGGCTTTGCGTTGGTCTAACCCTTTTAAAAAAAGGTCTTCGTCAAATGTGCTCATAGTTTATCCTTACGTGATGGGTTAAAACTCAGTTTGCACGAATTTGCCGGGCACCACACGGCTTTTTTCACATTTTATTTTTATGCGCCCTGATTTTGTAGGGCCACTAGATATGTTCATTTTGTCCGCCATTGGATAGCTTAAGCGCAACTTAAGAGGCATCGCATGATACATCCCCTGTACGACCAAGCCCTAAAGGCATTTTTAGCTGGTGTTGCGGCTGCTGATCCCGCGGAAGCCGTTAGCAGGGCCTTACCGGCATTTGAGCAAGCGCCGACTTTGATTGCAGTGGGTAAGGCTGCGGTCAGCATGGCGCGTATGGCCCAGTCAATATTGGGGGCTCTGCCGGAGGTGTTGGTTGTGACCAATCCGGAAAATGTGATTAATATAAAAGGTGCACAGGTGTTCGCAGCAGCCCATCCAATTCCGGATCAAATAGGATTGCAGGCCAGTCAAGCCGTGATCGCGGCGCTGCAAAGAGCAGCAAAAGCTGAACAACCGGTGCTCTGCCTGATCTCGGGGGGAGGCTCGGCGTTGTTACCAGCGCCTGCAGCCGGGATTTCTTTGCAAGATAAGATGGACCTGAACGCGCTTTTGCTGGCGAGTGGTGCTGATATTGAGGTGATGAACCTTATTCGCCAACAGCTTTCAGCTCTCAAAGGCGGGGGCATGCTGCGCTATGCGGCGCCAAGTGCGGTGACTGCTTTGATCCTGTCGGATGTGATTGGTGATGATTTACGTGCTGTGGCCAGCGGGCCCACAGTCTCGCCTATAGGCACGCGGGCGCAAGCGCGCGCGGCGCTTGAGGGTTTGGGACTTTGGGCCGGTGTTCCCGTCGGGGTGAGATTGGCCTTGGAACAGGCAGATGAGATCATCGACTTGCCTAAGGCCACAAATATTCTGATCGGCTCTAATGGCATCAGTTTGGCGGCCATGGCAGGTTATCTGCCGTTGGCTCAGGTGCATAAACGGCCTTTGGTGGGCGATGTTGCCGAGGCTGCGGCGCGCGTGGTGGCCGCGGGGCCTGGGACCCATCTGTTTGGCGGTGAAACGACGGTTAAACTGACGGGCACTGGACGGGGTGGGCGCAATCAGGAACTGGCATTGCGCGTGGCGTTGTTGGCTGAACAAGAGGGCTGGCAGGGGCCTTGGCTGTATTTGCAAGCGGGCACCGATGGTCGGGATGGCCCTACGGATGCGGCTGGCGGGGTGGTGTGTGAGAGCAGTATCGCCTCATTGCGCGGTGCTGGAGTTAATCCTGAGAAACGGCTGACCAATAATGATTCCTATCCGGCACTGGCTGCGGCTGGCGCTTTGCTGATCACAGGTGGCACCGGCACCAATGTGGCTGACCTTGGAATTTTGATCCGACCGTGATTTGTTAGAGCCAAGGCCGAGCGGATCAATCACAATCCCATACTGAAACTCAAATTAGAAACAGGACAAAATGATGCGTGTTTATCTATCTGGCGAAATTCATACCGACTGGCGGGACCAGATCATTGCTGCTTGTGACGACCTGACTGTGACATTTGATGGCCCCGTCACCGATCATGCTGCTAGCGATGATTGTGGCGTGGCGATTTTAGGCGCGGAGGCTGATAAGTTTTGGTATGATCGCAAGGGTGCTCAGCTCAACGCTATTCGCACCCGCAACGGGATTGAGCAGGCGGATGTAATTGTGGTGCGCTTTGGTGAGAAATACAAACAATGGAACGCGGCTTTTGACGCGGGCTATGCCGTCGCTTTGGGCAAGGCTCTGATTGTTATGCATGGGGCCGATAATCAGCATGCTTTGAAAGAAGTCGATGCGTCGGCTCTTGTGGTGGCTGAAACCCCGCAACAGGTGGCCGCGGCATTGCGCTATGTCATGACTGGCACTTTGCCTGGTTAAGTTTGTCCCCAGTCCAGATCCTTAGTCGGTGCAGGGAGGCAGGAAATGGCCCATGATATTCATCAACAAGAAAACCAACTGGTATCAAGAGAGGCGCAGACCTTGGGGTCTTATGATTTTCACCATTGTTGGCGCGCTGTTTCTAGGCCTTTGGATACACGGACATTTGGTGTACATAACGGGTGCATTTATGGCGTTGGTAATGGCAAATGGTGCAGGCCGCGCCTCTGGTACGGCCCATCTATTATTTATATTTGGGTTCTTGTTTGAGCAAATTTTGACCTGCGTCTCAGGGGGCTATGGCGGATTTTTTTCCAAACAGGACTAAAGGTGGCACCACTTCAAGCGGTTCGCCATTGTGTTTGCGGCATGCTTTGTCATTCAAGTCGGACTTTTGGCTTGGTTCTTTCAGACCTGAACGGCGCCATCAAAACGTTCCGCAGGCCTAAAGCCCGTTTTGCCCTTCCGCTGTTGGATCGATTGGATCGGGCTTTGAAAATACTGCCGCATAGATCGCACGCAAACCACGGCTCACATAGTCTTGAGCCATGAAAATCGCCGGCACAGTGAGCACGATGATGACTGTGCCAAACAGCACGCCATAGCCAATTGACACCGCCAAGGGGATCAAAAATTGCGCTTGCAGGGAGGTTTCCATGATCAGTGGGTAAACTCCCAAAAATGTGGTGAGTGATGTTAGCAATATGGGTCTAAACCGTTGCTTGGTGCCTAAAATCACCGCCTCACGCACAGCAATGCCATTTTTGATATGCTCATTGAATACATCCACCATTACCAGCGAGTTGTTGATGACAACCCCGGCCAAACCGATGATTCCAAAGATCGACAGGATTGTAAGGGGGATGCCCATGATGTAATGGCCGGTCACAGCGCCAATCAGGCCGAGGGGGATGGCGGACATGACCACAATGGGCTGCACATAGGAGCGAAACACCAAGGCCAACAGAGCAAAAATTATGAACAGAGCGATGCCCAAGGCCTGACCAAGCGCCGCTTGCGCATCCGATTGTTGACGCTGCTCGCCGCCAGATGTGATGATCAAATCACTGTACTTTGCAATCAACGCCGGCAAAATATCCGCCTCAATCAAGGCGTTTACCTCCGAACTGGTGGCCACTGCCAGATCCAGATCTGCGGTCAAGGTGGTGACTTGCCGGCCATTGCGGCGCAGAATTTGCGCAGGTGCTTGACCTTCTTCAATCTTGGCTACAGTTCCAAGCGGAATTTGGTCGCCGCTGGGGGTTGTGATCCATGTGGAGAGCAGGTCTGATAGGGTGTTGCGCTCATCTTTGGGGTAACGCACCATCACGGCCACATTATCAGCTCCACGCTGCACGCTTGTGGCTTCAAGTCCAAAAAAGCCAGCCCGGGTTTGATTAGCCAATTCAGACAGGGTCACACCATAGAGGCGGGCTTCCTCACGCAGGGCTAAGCGGTATTCTAATCGACCTGCCGAATTGTCGTCCTTAATCGAGAATAGGCCAGGAATTTGACGCAGACCTTCGCGTAGTTCCGTCACAACGGGCGTGATATCTTGACCATCTGGAAGCGACATTTCAATTGCCACAGCATCGCCTGCGCCGATCAGCTCGGCTGATACAGTCAGAGATTTGACCGAGGCCACAAGGCCAATTTCGGTACGCCATGCAGTTTCAAATTCCGTTGTCTCCCAGTCGCGTGACGTTGGATCAGTGATCTGCACGACGACATTTGCAATTGTCGCTCCGCCAGCGGCGTCGCCACCACTTGGGCCACCTGCGGCCACACCTTGGCCCACGACCATATTGACACCGACCACAACCTTAGGAGCTGATTGGGGAAGTTTGGCTTGCAACAAAGCCCCGGCCCGTTGGGCGGCATCGCGCACATCTTCGGCAACTTGTTGGGTCATCTCAAAGGTCGTACCATCGTTCATCTCAATGCTGGCGGTTACAAAATCACCGTCAATTGAGGGAAAGAAGTTAAACTTTACGTAGCCAAAAGACAAAAGCCCCACGGTCATGATCATCAGCGCCACAGACGCGGCCATTGGGATTAAGATTGCAAAGCCATTCGTTGTAAACCGCAACACTGCATCGAGCGGTACTCGGATGAACCACTGCATAAATCCATCGACCATCGCACGCACGACGTTCAACGCGCGAAAGACGAGATTGGGGCGAAAGTTTGGTGAGACGTCCAGATTTGACAGATTACGCGGCAAAATCAAAAGCGCCTGCACCAGAGAAAGGCTCAATACTACCATCACCACAATCGGGATGTCCGTTAGAAATTTGCCCAATACGCCGGGCAGTTGGGTGAGGGGCCAGAAGGCTACGATTGTTGTAAGGGCCGAAAAAACCACAGGGACCGCAATCCGTTGCGTACCTTTGACGGCGGCTTGTAAGGCCGTCATCCCTTTTTCGCTGTTGGTATAGATGTTTTCGCTCACCACAATCGCGTTATCCACCACTATACCAATGGCCAAAATAAATCCAAATAGAGAGATCATGTTGATCGACATCCCGAGCGCGCCCATGATGGCGAAGGTAGCGGTAAACGATACGCCAATGCCCACGGCGGACCAAAAGGCCAGTCGAATATCTAAAAATAGCGCCAAGCAGAGGATCACCAAAACTAGGCCGATGGCCGCATTATTAATCAAAAGATCAATGCGGTCTTGCAGGTTGGTCGCTTCATTTTGCCAAATTGTGGTATCAATACCGTCCTCAAGGCTGGGGCGGAATTTAGTATCAAGGTAGGTAATCGCATCATCAACGATGGTCAAAACCTGTTCGTCGCCCACTCGAAATACATTGATGGAGACGGCGTTTTCGCCGTTGAAATTTGCCGAAAGATCCGTATCTTCAAAGCCATCAATCACCCGTGCGATATCACGTAGATAGACTCGACCACCGTCAGGATTGGTACGGATGATGATGTTTTCAAAATCGCTTTGCGTATAGTTGCGGCCCGTGGTGCGGATGGGGATTGCCACAGTGTTGGTTTTGATTGAACCTCCGGGTAATTCCAGCGAATTTTGCTCAATCACGCGGGCAACCTCGGCCATGGTGATCCCATAGGCGCGCAAGGTGTCGCGCGACACTTCAATTGAAATTTCATAGTCGCGGGTGCTGCCAATCTCGACATAAGAAATCGAGTCCAAGGCCACCAGCTCGTCTTTCAAACGCTCCGCTTCTTCTTTGAGAACAGCCTCCGTGGCATCTCCATGCAGGGCAATCTCCAAAACCCTTGAATTGTTATTGGCCTGTAAAACAGAGGGTTCATCGGCATCAACTGGAAATACATTGATGCGATCAACTTCGGTTTTGATCTCGTCCAGCTTGGCCTTGATATCTTCACCGCGCAGGAAGGACACGTTCACACTGCCGCGTCCCTCGCTGATTGTGGCTGTGATGCTGTCGATGCCATCAATGCTGGACAGTTGGTCTTCTATTGGGCGTACGATGCTGTCTTGAATTTCGACGGGAGAGGCGCCGGGATAGCCAACACTCACGCTTACCGAATCTAAGGTGAAATCTGGAAAGGTTTTCTGCGGCATTTGAATGGCGCTCATAACACCCAAAACCACCACAAATATTGTGATCAGATTTGAGGCGACCGGATGTTCTGTCATCCATTTAATGATGCTATTCATCTTCTGCTTGCTCCGATGCGGTTGGAGCAGTCGTAACCTTATCTCTAACGTCGCGCAGCTGCATGCCCTCTTGGGCCGTCGACAGCGCTGTGGTAATCAGCCGGGATTGCGTCGGCAGAGGGTTGATTTTGACGTAGGACGTTTCTCCGTCCACATGGATCAACTCGGCTGGAATAATGCTTAAAATACTCGCATCTGGATCAGAGTTGTCAAATAGCCACAGATATTTGCCCCCGCGCAGTGCGGTTGACGGGATCGGGTAGGTGCTCTCGGGGCGAATGCCTTGGATTACAACTTTGGCGAATGAGTTGATCAGTGCTGGTGGGGCGCCTGAGGCTAAGATTTCGCCACCTTGAGCGCCAATGGCTGTGCCATCATCCAGCTCAACTGTTACGGTCAGTGTCCGGGTACGCACATCAAGATTGGGTGCCACTCGCGACACATGTGCGGCCCAAAGGAAGGTTTTCCCAGCAAATTTTACAGTCACACTGGCGGCTGTGGGTGCGTCTGCAAACAAGCCCGGAACCAGAGCTGCATCAGCTTCGCGCACGGCCACGTCAATTTCCATACGATCTTGGGTGAAAATCTCAGCAATTGATTGCCCTCCATTGACGACAGTGCCAATTTCGACTGATTTCGAGAGCACTGCTCCATCAAAAGGCGCCACTACTAATTTGCGTTCCAGTGCAACTTCTGCTGATTTTTTTCCCGCCTTCAAACTGTTTAGGCTCGCGTCGAGTTCTGCTTGCTTGCTGCGTACCTGGTCCAGCGCTGCTTGGCTGGCAATCTCCCTAGCCCTCAGGGACTCGGTACGTTGCAGTAAAATAGAGTTAAGATCTAACGGGCCTGTGTGCCCTCTATATTTGCGATAGTTTGTGTCAAGCTGGCGCGCTCAGCGCTGTCATCGAGCCTGACCAAGATATCACCCTGTTTGAAAATACCGCGTTCGGTGATTGCAGGGTGTAGACCTATTACCTGACCACCAACTTGGCTGGCCAAATTGGCAATACGGAATGGCTGCACAAAGCCTTCACCACGAATGGGAAGTGGGGTTGCGATGGCCTCAAGGTCAATGGTTTCTACCAAGGTCACGGGGCGGACTACGGGTGCTGCCTCTACGATTGTACGATTTTCACCTAGATAATTAAAACCTGTGATGCCACCAAAAATAACGCCACCAGCAATCGCGATCCAAAAGACTTCACGAAGTCCTACACCAATGTATCCTAAAACTTTTTTCAACTTACCCTCGTGAATTCAAATTATATGTTGCTGCGACGCGTGTTACTTGACCAAGGCGCCTCGAGATTTTTCAGACCAAGTGTGTAATTCAATTGTATTTTATACAATATTTGTCGGCAAATAGATCACTTTCTCCCGGTAGGAAAGCCTAAGAATGCTCTCTCTGAGCGTTTACTAAAATTAAATTCTCCCCATAAAGCCAATCATTGCGCCGTTGCACCAAGCCAGGGGCGAATTTTCCTGCAACCCATATTGGGACATAAGAGAAGAGTTGCGCGGGTAGGGTGGATTTGTGAAACAACTTCAAATTTTGCGCGGACACCTGTTGCACCCGTGCTGTGCGTTTGATGCGTTGGTCGAAATATGCAGAACAGGCTGATGGGATGCCCTTGTGATTGGCTGTGAGGCACTGGGTCAATACATAAGCATCCTCGATGGATTGCACTGCCCCCTGCGCCATTGAAGGCAGCATTGGATGGGCGGAATCTCCGAGTAAGACCACATGTTTCTCATGCCATTGGGGCAGGGGCGCACGGTCAAAAAGTGCCCATTTGTGCAGAGTGTCAGCTTCTTGTATCACCGCCAAAATGCGTGGATCCCAACCTTGAAAATCAGACAGAGCATCTTTCTTTGCCCCTTCGGTTTTCCAGTTTTCTTGTTGCCAATTCGTCTGTTCAACAATGCCGACAAAATTGACCACAGTCCCGGCCCGCACGCGAGTGGTCACGGCGTGTTTGTGGCGACCAGCCCAAATGCAGCCTGTGGGTGGTGGTGCCAGATCCCCCAAACGTGCGACAGGCACCAAGGCCCGCCAAGCGATATTGCCGGTGAAACGCGGAACATCGGGACCGAGCATTTGACGGCGAATTGTGGAGTGGATGCCATCCGCCCCAATCACCAAATTTCCAGATACAACACTATTGTCCGCCAAAACAACGTCAGCACCTTCTTCGGTTTGCCTGTAGCTGGTCACCTTAGCACCGGTTTGAAGGGCATTGCCCTGAAGCTCCGACAGTCGCGCGGAGAGGGCTGCAATCAAATCTACCCGGTGAATTTGAATGTAACGCGCGCCCCAGCGATGCGTGGCCACGGCTTTTATCGGCAGATCGAGCAGCCTGCGCCCTGATATGCCCATGCGAATTTCGATGGACTCAGGCTCAAAAAGATCAACCTCTAGCCGGGGCATGACCCCAATTTTGTCAAGGATTTTGACGCCGTTGGGGCTGATTTGCACACCAGCCCCAATTTCAGAAATTTTGGCAGCTTGTTCGAGTACCCGCACCCGCCAGCCCATCAAGCTCAAGCAAATGGCGGCGCTTAAACCGCCTATGCCGCCACCGACGATTATTGCTTTGGGGCTCATGACCTGTCTCCTTTGGGCCGAGCGTGAATTTGGGCGCCTCTGTCTTGAGCCATGTTTTACTAGATTTGCCAAGGCCGAATTATGATGTGTGGTGGTCTTTGTGTATCCAAAATGTGTGACAAGACTTTCTCCTTAACGTGAAGTTAAGAGCGTAAATCAAATAGATAACTGAACATTGTGGCAGAGAGACAGGGATTCGAACCCTGGGTACCCTTGCAGGTACAACGGATTTCGAATCCGTCCCGTTCGTCCACTCCGGCACCTCTCCGCACTTAGTGATGGGGAGGGTTTATTCATAGAGCTGACGCGGCGCAAGGTCGATTGTAGATTGAAATTGCTGCGTGGCACAATAGATTGAGATATAGCACAGGGGAGCTGCACCATGGCATATCTGAGACGGTCGGTATTTAGCATATTCGTTTTTATGGTGGCTTCCATGCCTTTGAGTGCGGCGGAGCGTACGCAAATTGTTGAGTTTATGCAGGTCACCGGATTTGATGTATCTTTGGAATCCCTGCGAGTCTCGGCGCGAGATGCGCCGACCATGCTGGGTTTGGATGCGGATGATTTTGGGTTGAGCTGGACCCGACTTGCAGATCGCTTGTTTGAACCGGAAGCGCTGAAACGTGATGCTCTCGAGATTTTGCAACAGGCCTTGCAGGACGATGTTTTGGAACATGCTGCCGCGTTTTATGGCTCAGAGCTCGGCCAACGGCTGGTTGTCGCTGAAAACGAGAGCCATTTCCTGGACAGTGCAGACCGGCGCGAGGACGGAGAGCTTTTGGCCGCGGCCTTGATGGCACGGTCCTCACCGCAGCCGCAGTATTTCCTCGACATGGCTGAGAGCATTGGATCTGTCGGTGCCAGCATCAAATCCTACCGCGAAGTGCAAGTGCGGTTTTTGATGGCGGCCTCTGCGGCAGGGCTGATTGAGCAGCGTTTTGACGAGCTAGATTTGCGCGCGATGTTAGCTCAGCAAGATGAAGAGGCCCGGGCGGTAATTGAGCGAGGGCTTGTGATGTCAAACGCCTACACCTACCGCGATTTCACCGATGTTGAGATGCAAGCCTACCGGGACGCATTGGCCACGGAAATGATGATAGAAGTCTATGCGTTGATGAATGCTATCCACTTTACGATTATGGCAGATCGCTATGAGAAAATGGCCGTTGAGATGGTGAAATTAACACCCAGCCAAGAGCTCTGAATAGGCTTGACTCTGTTGGGTAACGCATGGATAAGCGCCCAGTACGGCCTAAAACCTCGTATTTTAGTGTAATACGTCTATTAAATTAGGCGCGCAGCTTCAGGTGGCCACGGCCAAAACGCCCAAATTGGGGACCAAAAAGCGCGAAGAAACAAAGGAAACGCAAATGTTTGCGGTAATGAAAACCGGCGGCAAGCAATATCGGGTACAATCCGGTGATGTTTTGCGCGTTGAGAAGCTGGCAGCTGATGCCGGCGATATGATCCAATTCAACGAAGTTTTGATGGTTGGCAGCACTGTTGGTGCACCAATGATCGAGGGAGCTGGCGTCCAAGCGGAAGTCATCGACCAGATCAAAGGCCCAAAAACAATTAACTTTGTTAAGCGTCGTCGGAAGCACTCTTCCAAGCGCACAAAAGGCCACCGCCAGAAATTGACCTTGGTTCGCATCAAGGATATTCTTGAAAAGGGTGCCGAGAAATCTGGCGTTAAAGCAGCGATCGGAGCCGGTTCGGTTCCTTACGTTTCTGTAGCTGTTGTTGAGGCTGCACCTGCAGCCAAAAAACCAGCGGCTAAGAAAGCAGCGCCTGCTGCTGCGGCAAAACCAGCAGCGGCTAAAAAGCCTGCAGTTGCAAAACCTGCGGTTGAAAAGCCAGCAGCTAAAAAGCCGGCAGCAAAGAAACCAGCTGTCAAAAAACCAGCAGCTAAAAAACCAGCAGCTGAAAAGGAGTAATCGCAGATGGCACACAAAAAAGCAGGTGGTTCATCCCGGAACGGTCGCGACTCAGCGGGTCGTCGCTTGGGCGTAAAATTGTATGGCGGCCAGGATGCTATTCCCGGCAACATCATCGTACGTCAGCGCGGCACAAAGTTTTGGCCGGGTGAAGGCGTAGGCATGGGCAAAGATCATACGATTTTTGCTGTTGTTGAAGGCAATGTGAAATTTCACAAAGGTCTCAAAAGCCGCCAATTCATCTCAGTCGTCCCCGTGGCGGAGGCCGCTGAATAGGCCGAACCCTTCAGGTTTAAGTTTTAAGGGGATCGGCTGAAAGGCCGGTCCCTTTTTCTATTTAATTCGCCCGCCGAAGATGCATCATACACCATGGGGCAGGTGCCCCCACTCAGTCACGCTGGAGAGGCTCTATGCCCGTTGAAATCATTGCTTTGATCATATTTTCTGTGGCGCAAATCGGCACTCCGGGTCCAGCAAATATGGCGCTCTTGGCGACAGGAGCAGGCTACGGTCTACGGCGGGCTTTGCCCTTTGTGGCGGGTGTGGTGGTGGGTAAGCAGTTGATCATCTGGCCCTTGGGGTTTGGACTGATGCAACTGGCTGCGAGCTGGCCTGCAGTGTTTCTAGCGATGAAATACCTATCGGCCGCCTATATCATCTATCTGGCGTGGCGGGTTGCCAATATGCGGTTGAAACCGGGGCAAAGTGACGGCCCACCGCCCGGCTTTGTTGCAGGGCTGATAGTGCATCCTTTAAACCCGAAAGCTTGGGGCATGATCACCGCCGCTTTCACCAGTTTTGTGGTGCCCGGCGCCAGTACCTTCTCAGCCACTTTGAGCATCGCTATTGTTTTGCTGCTGTGCCAAACCGTGCTGCATCCGCTTTGGGCTGGGGCAGGGCAATTGATTGCACGCACCATCCAAGGCACGCGTGCGGAGCGGCTCGTTTTTATAGGCTTGGCCGTTTTAACAGTTGTTACCGTGTTTTACGCGCTGTTTGGTGGAGCTTTATTCGCATGATCGAGCCCATTCGCACGCAACCCACACTTGAGACGAGCCGCTTGGTTTTGCGCCCAATCCGGAAATCGGATGCAGGGCTCATTGGGCTTTACGCGGGCGACATTCGCGTCTCTGGCCCTACGCGCTCCATCCCGCATCCTTTACCGCCGGGCGCACCTGAGGCGTTTATTGAGCAGGCGCAAAATCCGGCACGGGTTGAAGATGTTTGGATCTTGGATGGCTCTGGGGCGGATTTGGCGGAAGTTGTGGGGGTGATCGGTCTGAAACGGCTGGATCGCCGTCAAGGCGAACTGGGCTATTGGTTGGCTCCTGCCTATTGGAGCATGGGGCTGGCCCGCGAAGCGGTACAGGCTTTGATTACAGCCAATCCTCAGGCCAGTAAAACGATGTTTGCCGAAGTATTTCAAGACAATGCTCGCTCAGCGCGGGTTCTCAGCGATATGGGGTTTACCTATTTAGGCGATGCTGAGACCTACTGCGTGGCGCGCAAAACCATGGTCGCGACATGGACTTACTTACGGAACATGGAATGAGAGATGATCGACGATTGTTCTTTCATCCTAACCACCGTTGGCCTTCTCATACGCGAGTTGCTGCTAGATGATTGGCAAGCGATGCAAAGGATCGGCGGGCATCCATCGGTGGCGCCTACGTTGGCAACTGTCACATCGCCTTGGGTTGAGGATGAAGTGAAAACTTGGAGTGTGCGCAGTCTGTTTCGCGGGCGTCCGGGGTTTTGGGCGGCCATTGTTTTGTCGGAGGTTGGTGTGATTGGCTCACTTGGTTTGGATAAAGCCCCGGGGCCGGAAAATCAAAGCTGCGCCTATTTCATTGATCCTGCCTATTGGGGCCAAGGATATGCCACCGAAGCTATGTGGTGCTTTTTAAAGACCTTTGGCCCAAGATTTGATCTAAGTGAAATTGGGGCAAATCATTTTGAGGATAATCCCGCAAGTGGCGCCGTTTTGCGCAAATTGGGGTTCAAACAATCAGGGTCAGGGATGGCTAAATCGCAGGCAAGGCTTGAGCCTGCGCCCGTTACCCTCTATCGGCTAAAGCTAGAAGAATTAAAGGCGTAAACATGAAATTTCTCGACCTAGCCAAAGTAACAATCCGATCCGGCAGCGGTGGCGGCGGCGCTGTGTCTTTTCGGCGTGAAAAATACGTTGAATTTGGCGGCCCTGATGGCGGAAACGGCGGGCGGGGCGGCGATGTGATTGTCGAAGCTGTTCATGGCCTTAACACCCTGATTGACTTTCGATATCAGCAGCACTTCTTTGCCAAAAACGGCCAACATGGCATGGGCAAGCAGCGCACGGGCAAAGACGGCGATGATATCACGCTTAAAGTGCCGGTTGGCACGCAAATCATGGATGAGGATGGCGAGACCATTCTGTTCGATTTGACCGAAATTGGTCAGAAAGTCATTATTGCCAAGGGCGGTAACGGTGGGTTTGGCAATTTATATTTCAAATCTTCCACCAACCAAGCACCGCGCCGGGCTAATGCCGGGCTTGCGGGGGTTGAACGTGAGCTGTGGTTGAACCTGAAGCTGATTGCAGAAGTGGGGCTTGTGGGTCTGCCCAATGCGGGCAAGTCAACCTTTTTGGGCGAAACGACTAATGCGCATCCTAAAATTGCCGATTACGCCTTTACGACGCTTTATCCCAGCCTTGGGGTGGCGCAGATAGATAATGATCAGTTTGTGATCGCAGATATCCCGGGTCTGATTGAAGGGGCCCATGAGGGTCGTGGTATTGGTGACCGGTTCTTGGGTCACATTGAGCGCTGTGCGGTGTTGTTGCATATCGTTGACGGGACCTCAGACAGTATCGGCCAAGATTACAACACCATCATGCATGAGCTAGAGGCCTATGGCAGCGGATTGATCAACAAGCCAAGGGTTACAGTTCTAAATAAGATCGATGAGTTGGATGAAGATGATCTTGATTTTGCACTGAGTGCTCTGCGCGGCGTATCCGGTGGCCCTCCTATCTTGGCCATGTCTGGTGGCACCGGCGAGGGCACGGCTGAGGTACTGCGCACCTTGGCGACACAAATTCAAATTGTACGCTCGGAGGATCCGGAGGCGCCGTCGTGGCGACCTTAACCCAAGCCAAACGTATTGTTGTCAAGATCGGGTCCGCCCTATTGGTGGGCCGGGTTAGTGGGGCTTTACGGCAGGAGTGGCTTGCGTCCTTAGCCCAAGACATTGCTGGGTTTCGTGCCAAGGGTGTTGATGTTGTGGTGGTGTCGTCAGGATCAATTGCACTTGGCCGGGCGGTGCTGGGACTGGGGCTGACTGAACTTACATTAGAGCAAAGCCAAGCGGCTGCGGCAGTCGGTCAAATCCAATTGGCCCGTGCTTATGAGCAACATCTGGCGCCGCATGGTGTGATCGCGGCGCAGGTTTTGGTGACTTTGGAAGACAGTGCAGATCGGCGGCGCTACCTTAATTCGCGCGCCACGCTAGGCCAACTTCTGCGGTATGGTGTGGTGCCGATTGTGAATGAAAACGACACGGTGGCTACCGATGAAATTCGATATGGCGACAATGACCGCTTGGCGGCACAGATTGCTGTGACCGTGGGCGCTGATCATTTGATCTTGTTGTCGGATGTGGATGGCTTCTATTCTGGCAATCCCAATGACGACGCCGCAGCGCTGCGGTTTGACACGATCACTGAGTTGACGGCTGAAATAGAGGCCATGGCTGGCGACGCAGGTTCAGGCCTGTCCAAAGGTGGGATGAAAACCAAGCTTATGGCTGCGAAAATGGCCATGGGTGCGGGCTGCGCCATGGCGATCACTCTGGGATCACCGCAAAACCCGTTGCAAACTTTGCTCAATGGCGCCAATGCCACATGGTTCTTACCTTCTGTCGATCCTCAAACGGCGCGTAAACAGTGGATTTCATCGCTTAAACCGCAAGGCCAAGTCCAAGTGGACAGTGGGGCCTTGCAGGCGTTAAAATCGGGCAAGAGCCTTTTGCCAGCCGGGGTGACAGCGGTCTTTGGTGACTTTGCACGTGGTGAATTGGTGCGCATTCTGCATGAAGATGGCCAAGATTTAGGCTGTGGGTTGATCGCGTTCGACAGCGTGGAAGCTCAGAAAATACTGGGCTGCCACACCAAACGGGTGGAACATATTTTAGGTTATGCCAGCCGCGGGGCGCTGATCCACCGCGATGACATGGTTTTTCAAGGCTGATTTTATTGAGTTGAAAAGGATAAGATGATGGACGTGCTAGCGACTATGAAAGAGATCGGCATTGACGCAAAAGCTGCTGCGGCAGAATTGGGGTTTGCCAGCGCGGAGCGCAAATACGCCGCTCTGATTGGCGCTGCTGAAAATGTCTGGTCGTCCCGTGCGGATATCATCGAGGCCAACACCAAAGACATGGCCTTTGGTCGCGATAAGGGCCTGTCTGATGCTATGTTGGATCGGTTGCTGCTGGACGAGCCGCGTATTCGCAGCATCGCTGACGGGCTGTGCGCTGTGGCCGAGCAGGCGGATCCTGTGGGGCAAGTTCTCGAGGATTGGCAGCGTCCAAGTGGCCTGCATATCCAACGTGTGAGCACGCCTTTGGGTGTGGTAGGTGTGATCTATGAAAGCCGCCCCAATGTCACGGCTGATGCGGGCGCTCTGTGCCTGAAGGCGGGCAATGCGGTGATCTTACGTGGCGGCTCGGAGGGGTTTCACTCGTCAACCGCAATTCACAAGGCAATGGTTAAAGGCTTAGTCTCTGCGGGCTTGCCTGCAGCGGCCATTCAGCTGGTGCCGACCCGAGATCGTGCGGCAGTGAGTGAGATGCTCACCATGGTGGAATATATTGATGTGATCGTGCCGCGCGGTGGTAAGGGGCTTGTGGGCTTGGTGCAGCGTGAAGCGCGTGTGCCTGTTTTCGCCCATTTGGAAGGCATTGTGCATATCTATATTGATGTCTCTGCTGATCCGCAAAAAACCATCGATGTTGTGCTAAATGCTAAAACCCGCCGGACTGGGATTTGCGGGGCTGCGGAATGTGTGTTGATGCATAAAGATGTTGCCGCAACTTGGGGTCAAGATGTGATCAAGGCTTTAATCGCCAAAGGTGTCACGGTTGATGCTGACATGGCCCTTCAGGGGATCGTGGGCACGCAGCCTGCTGAGGCACATCATTGGGGCCATGAGTTTCTTGATATGGAAATTGCTGCCAAAACTGTGGCTGATGTAGATGAGGCGATTGCTCATATCCGCAAATATGGCTCAAACCATACGGATTGCATCATGGCCGAAGATGTGGCTGTTGCAGATCGCTTTTTTGAACGGCTCGACAGTGCAATATTAATGCACAATGCCTCTACTCAATTCGCAGATGGTGGTGAGTTTGGCATGGGTGCAGAGATAGGCATTGCCACAGGCAAGATGCATGCACGTGGTCCGGTGGGCGCGATGCAGCTCACCAGTTTCAAATATCTTGTGCGCGGCAATGGCACAGTGCGCGGTTAAAACCGCACTGTGAGGTCTGTTTTGGTGGTAATCACTGGGTTGACGGTCATGGCTTGCAGAATTGCAAATTGTACATGTTTGGCGGCCAAGTTTTGAATGTGCGCGCCGGATTGAAGTGGTCTCCAAAGCTCAGGGTCTATAACAACCCGACGGCCTTTCCCCTGTGTTTCAGATGCAGCATCTGTCATCTCAAGCCGTGCAATGCCACCCAAAAGCAGGGCTATTTTCTTAGCCTGTATAAGTAAGAAGTATACCTGCCTATCACGCTTGGCATTGTCTTGTTCCTGTAGATTGGCCTGTAGGCGGGCAACGGTATTCCAGGCTTCAGTCAGGGCTGTGACCTCTGATCCGCTGCGCATGTCACTGCCTTTAAACTGCCCATATGCAACCCGAAACACCTTGAGTTGTGCAATGGCTGAGGCAAGGCTGTCTTTAGACAAATCTCCTTCTTGTCCCAATTTTATGCCGGTAATTTCAACCAGTTTAATTCCATTGCCGATTGCGCCGATGGGGCTGGCCAAGTCATGGCACATGCGCGCGGTGACAAGGGCTGTTATATAAAGATCTTCTGTCATATGATGGGTCCGAAAAAAGAGGGTCCATGGAAAACTTAAATTCATTTTTAGAGCCCGGCCAGCGCGTGCAGCATCCCAATCAACTGGATTGGGGGATAGGGCAAGTGCAGTCAAATATCAACAATCACATCACTGTTAATTTTCCGGAGGCTGGAAAGGTTGTTCTTGATGGCACTCGTGTGGCTTTAATTTTGATTTATTAAGCTTTATAACATGTTGAGAAGTAGTTCTAAATTTAACGCACCTGTCAAGAGCAGGGACCGATGGGTGGACCTGAGAAATATCCCTTATGCGTGGGCCATATGATGGATTTAGCTCCAAATTTCACCGTGAGGCTTGCTAAAAACACCGCAGATCTGCATGCTGTGCAGCGCTTGCGTTACGATGTCTTTGTCCGTGAGTTGGGGGCCAGTGGTGCAGGCATTGATCACGACCGTCGGCTTGAGCAAGATGCCTATGACCCACATTGCCTGCATTTGATGCTGTTAGACTTGTCCCGTGGTGAGAAACTTGTTGATCAACTGGTCGGGGTTTATCGATTGTTGACGATGCAGGGCGCTGAGGCTGCTGGTAGCTTTTACAGCGCCTCTGAGTTTGATCTGTTGCCGCTGTTAGACAGTAAACGCCCGATGATCGAGTTGGGCCGATCGTGCCTGCGCAAAGCTTATCGGGGCGGTGAGGCAATGTTTGTCCTTTGGCAAGTGCTGGCGAAGCTTGTGATGCGCGAAGGGGCCGAAATTTTGTTTGGCACAGCGAGTTTTGCGGGCACCGATATTGAGCGGATGGCGCAATCGCTATCCTTGCTGCATGAAAAACATATGATGCCCTTAGCGCTCCGACCCAAAGCTGTGGCGACGGATTATGTTTCATTGCAGCAATTGCCCCAAGGCCAAGTGGATCGGATTGCAGCTCTGAAGGCGATGCCAGCCTTGATCAAAGCATATTTGCGGTTGGGGGGCGGTGTTGGAGATGGCGCTTATGTTGACCACGGATTCAATACCATTGATGTTTGTCTAGTCTTGGATATCAAAACAATGAATATGCGGCAAAAAGCGATCTATTTTAAGGGAGAAGCCTCATGACTTCACCGACTTGGGTGTCAGAGGAAGAGCCAGACTCGCCCCCGGTTTCAGCCATGGGCTGGGCGCGTGCGCTGTGGCGCGGTTTGGTGATGGGCCTCTATACCTTCGGCGGATTGGTCGTACTGCTGCTGGCGCGTATGATTGAAAAGCCAATTTATGGCATGGAGCGACCGTTTACCCCTAAAATTACCCAATCGGTCTGCCGCTTTGCCTTTTGGGTTCTTGGTATGCGTCTTGAGGTGGTTGGCACGCCGATGCAGGGCGAGGGGGCTGCTGTGGCCAATCACACCAGTTGGTTGGATATTTTCGCGCTAAACGCTTTTGATGATATCTATTTTGTGGCCAAGTCAGAAGTGGCCAGCTGGCCGATGATTGGTTGGCTGGCGCGCGCCACGGGTACTCAATTTATTGAGCGCGACCGAAGGCAAGCGCTGTCCCATACGCATATGTTTCAAACCCGATTACGCCATGGGCATCGGCTGTTGTTTTTTCCGGAAGGGACGTCAACGGATGGCAGGCGTGTCTTGCCGTTCAAGTCGACCTTGTTTCAATCCTTCATAATGCCAGACATGCGCGATGATATCTCGATCCAAGCGGTGACATTGGTGTTTCACGCACCTGTAGGACAGGACCCACGGTTTTATGGCTGGTGGGGTGACAGCGATTTGAGCACACATTTGTTAAAAGCTTTGGCAACCAAGCATCACGGATCTGTGCAGGTAGTCTATCATCCACCTGTGGCGGCAAATGCTTTTCCTGATCGTAAGGCAATGGCGCGACATTTAGAGGCTCAAGTCGCCTCTGCGTTGCCATGGGCCACTGATAGGTAAGGCTAGCCTTCTCGGGCTGCTGCCAGCGCTTGAAGGGCAAGCAACGGATCTTCAGTGCTCCAAATTTCTGGGCCAATCGCGAAGAAATCTACTTTGTCGGACAGGGTGTGGATCAAACCCTGTGTGAGGCCACCTTCAACCACCACTGGAACCTCGATCATTTCGCTCCACCAAGACAAAAGCTCAGGATCAACTTGGTTGCCATCGCCTAAGGTCGATGCGGCCACAGGGCCGAAGCTGACGTAATCGGCTCCGGCTTCTCCGGCGCTGATGCCCTCATGACGAGATGTGTTGCAAAAGGCTCCTAGGATCACGTCGTCGCCCATGTCTTTGCGCAATTGGCGCAGATTGCGGCCGCTATTCATCAGATGAACGCCGTCCAATCCAAGCCGGTCAACCATCAAGGCGTGACGCTCGATCACAAGCATGATGTCGCGGGCATGCGCCACGTCTCGTAAGGCGTCAGCTGTACGAGCGATTTCATCTTCATCCGTGCTGGCCAAGCCGAGGCGCAGGCACGCTATGTCAACGCTGTCCAATATCCGTGCGAGCTGCGCGGGGTAGGTTTCCAAGTCCAGCACGGTGGGCGTGACCAGGTAGATCTGTGGCAAGTCTTGAGTGCTCATCTGTTCGGCTCCAATTGGACTGTCGTCCATCGCGCTATAGCGTGACAAATTGGCTTTGGCCACCGCTTGTCGCGCGCGGCTGTGGGCGCTATGAGAAACTATGATACCCTCATTGCTCCAACAACCCGCATTCATCCTTATTCGGCCCCAGATGGGCGAAAACATTGGCGCTGCTGCGCGGGCCATGTGGAACTTTGGTTTAGACCATATGCGTATTGTTGATCCGCGCGATGGCTGGCCCAATCAAAAGGCGGTTGCCATGGCCAGCGGAGCTGGGCGGTTGCTTGACGAGGCCCGCTTGTTTGACACAACGGCAGAGGCTTTGGCCGATACAACCTTTGTGATGGCGACGACAGCACGGTCTCGTGATCTTACAAAGCCCGTTTTTAGTCCTGAACATGCTATGGCCGAAGCGGCGAAACGTATTGCCGCGGGACAAAAAGTGGCCGTGATGTTTGGCCCTGAACGGGCGGGACTTGAAAATGACGATATTATTCGTGCCAACGCCATTATTTCGGTGCCGGTGAACCCGCAGTTTGCATCTTTGAACTTGGCACAATGTGTCTTGCTGATGAGCTATGAATGGCAACGGCATGTGTCTGAGATTGCGGCCGAGTCGATGGATATGACCAAGGCAGAATGGGCCAGTGGGCTTGAGGTTGAAAAACTGGCTGAACACTTTGAGCAAAGACTTGATAAGGCAGGATTTTTCTTCCCAAAAACCAAGGCTGCAAGCATGAAAGTGAACCTGCGAAATCTATGGTCACGGATGCCTTTGACCAAAGCCGATGTGCAGATCCTGCATGGCACCATGCGCCAAATGGTCCGTTGGAAAGAGCGCGGTTGAATGCGGAGCCTGCCAGCTCTAGATTAACCCTCAACAAAGGGGCACGACATGTCTGATAAACGTAGTATTTTTGAAGAGGTCGGAAACGACACCAAAATCACAGCCGCAGTCGTCGGGGCCATCTCCCGCGATGAAGGTTCGGAGCGCGGTTTGGTGCGCCTATGGCTTTGGGCTTTGGTGGGGTTGATTGTGATCATGATCACAGTAGGTGGTTTGACGCGGCTCACCGATAGTGGCTTGTCGATCACCGAATGGGATCCGGTAATGGGGGCGGTGCCGCCGCTGAATGTGGCGGCCTGGGACGTGGCTTTTGCAGCTTATAAAACCACCGCTGAATTCACCTTGCAGAACACCGCCATGTCACTAGCTGAGTTTAAAACCATTTTCTGGTGGGAATGGGGGCATCGTCAATTGGGCCGATTCATCGGGCTGGTGTGGCTCGCAGGGTTCTTGCTCTTATTGGCTCTTGGAAAATTACCTAAAACCCGCAGGCTATTGCTGTTTGCCATTGGGCCTTTCATTGGATTGCAGGGTTTTATTGGCTGGTTGATGGTCAATTCTGGATTGGACGGTGTTCGAATCGACGTGGCTTCCTACTGGCTCATGACACATCTGGGTGCTGCTTTTGCGTTGCTGGGCTATATATTCTGGATCCTTCAGCTGTTTGGGCGGTCTGAAGCAGAGCTGTTGCAAGCGCGCCGGGTGCGGGAACGTAAATTGTTTGGGATGTCCACGGGGTTGATGCATTTCGTGGCGCTTCAGGTGTTGCTGGGGGCATTAGTGGCGGGCATTGATGCGGGCCGCAATTATACAGATTGGCCCTTAATGGCCGGTGGTTTTTTACCGCCAGATCTGTTTAGCCTTACCCCATGGTGGCGCAATTTTTTTGAGGATGATGGTTTGGTGCAGTTTATCCACCGGATGAGCGCCTATCTGCTGTTTGCCTTTGGCATAGTGGTTGCACTGCGCGCCAAAGCCTCTGCCCATAAAATGACCCGTGCAGCTTTTGGTACTGTTGGTTTGTTGTTGATATTGCAGATGGTCCTGGGTGTTGTGACTGTGATGAACTCATCGCCTTGGAGTTTGGCCATTCTCCATCAGTTTACAGCTATTCTGCTCTGGCTCGCGGTGATCCATGGGCGGTTCTTGGCAGGTTATCCGATTGCAACTTCTGTGAGGCTAAAATCATGACTGCGTTAAATGATCTGTTGAAATTTGACAGCCAAACTCAGGCGTTGAGCCAAGTCTCTGGCCGTTTGGGCTGGGATCAAGAAACGATGATGCCGGAAAACTCTGGCGATCAACGAGGCGCGGAGATGGCCGCTCTTGAGGGTGTTTTACACGCACGTCGATGCGATGCGCGGGTTGGAGAATGGTTGAGCCAAATTCATATCGGCACTCAAGATGGTGTGACACAGGCGCAGCTGCGAGAGATCAGACTGTCGTTTGAGCGGGCGGTCAAAGTCCCCGGTGATTTGGCCGAAGCAATTGCCAGCACAACCTCCATGGCGCAGGGCAAATGGGCCGCGGCGCGGGCGGCAGATGATTTTGTAGCCTTTGCCCCGGTGTTAGAGGAGGTGCTGGCACTGAAGCGCGAAGAGGGCCAAGCCTTAGCCGTAGGCGCTGATGTTTATGACACTATGTTGGCCGATTATGAGCCGGGCACATCCGCTGCGGAATTAGAGCAGATGTTTGGAGCATTGCGCCCCGGATTGGTCGAACTGCGTGGTGCGATCTTGGAAAAAGAACCAGCGCGGGCGATGCAGGGACCTTTTGACGAAGCTGCTCAGTTGCAGATTTCTAACTTATTGGCTGAAAAATTTGGCTATGATCTCAAACGTGGGCGCATAGATAAGGCGGTGCATCCCTTCTCTTCGGGGTCTGGCCAAGATGTGCGGATCACCACTCGGACCAATCCTGACGATCCGTTCAATTGTTTTTATTCAACCATTCATGAGGTGGGACACGGCTGCTATGAGCAAAATGTTGACCCTAAATACCTGCTGACAGCCATAGGGCAGGGCGCGTCAATGGGGGTACATGAAAGCCAGTCCCGCATCTATGAAAACCAGCTGGGCCGGAGCCGGGCATTTACCGAGTTTCTATTTTCGAAAATGCAGGCGCATTTTGGTGATTTTGGCATTCCTTCAGCGGAGGCCTTTTACAAATCGGTCAACTCGGTAAGCCAAGGTTTCATCCGAACTGAGGCGGATGAGGTGCAATATAACCTGCATGTCCTGCTGCGCTTTGATTTAGAGCGTGCATTGGTCTCGGGCGATTTGCAGGTCAAAGATTTGCAAACCGCTTGGAATGATCGGTTCTATTCTGATTTTGGCTATCATGTGGCTTCTGCTTCACAGGGGTGTTTGCAAGATGTCCATTGGTCTGTAGGCCTGTTCGGCTACTTCCCGACCTATTCGCTCGGCAATGTCTATGCAGGCTGTCTGTATGAGACGCTGCGCGAGGCCTGCCCTCAGTTAGATGAAGATTTGCGGGTTGGAAATCTTGCTTCAGCAACCGATTGGCTGCGCGACACTGTGCAATGCCATGGTGGCTTGAAGCTGCCACGTCAAACCATCTCTGATGCCTGTGGGTTTGAACCTTCTGAGGCACCGTTGCTGGCCTATTTGAAGCAAAAATTTTCCGATATTTACGACCTTTAAGCTCAACCGAGAGGCTTAAAAAAGTAGACACGGCCCCCTCACCCAAGGGGCCGTGTCTTAAGCAATGCAATCGCACATCAACTGGAGCTACCGCGATCATATTCCGTCACTCATGTTGCTTATCTGGCAGTGAAGTCAGAAACCCAATTGCCTAAACCGAACATAACACTGCAACAAACTAACCTTATCGGTTGCGGCGAAAGACCAAATCAAGATTGGCAAAACGACCCTAACGAAACTTATTTTGAGTTCAGACACGTTAACGTGCGCTTTAATCTCAAAAATCTTGATAAATTATTAACTCACCTGAGGAAATTTAGCGAGCCTGTTTGGTGTATTTGAAGCACTGCGTAGCTTAGGTGGCATATAACTCAGTATATGTATATTCGCTGATATATGAGATTTTAAATGTAATGGGTGGATCATGGCACAATCTTCAGGGTTTATGCCGCCATAAAGAATCACCAGCACCCGCAAAGGGCACTGGTGATGTTCGTTTATCGAATATATTAAGCCTATTCAGTGGCTTGTGGTCTTTCAACGGCCGTTTGATCCTCTTCCAGATCATCATCGCCTTGATCTGGAATATAGGCCACACTCACAACTTTTTCATCGCCATTGGTGTTGAACACCCGCACGCCGCCAGCGCTGCGAGATCTGAACGAAATCCCATCGATGGGACAACGGATAGATTGGCCGTTGCTGGTCACTAACATGATCTGATCTGACATCTCCACCGGGAAGCTGGCCACAACTGGACCGCCGCGCATGGCTTTGTCCATGGCTGCAACGCCCATGCCACCGCGACCCCGGACAGGGTAGTCATGGCTGGAAGACAGTTTGCCCGACCCACCACGGGTGATTGTCAAGATCAAGTTTTCAACAGCTGCCATTTCCGCATAACGCTCTTGGCTGAGGTCGAAATTTGTGGGCACTTCGTCATCACTGGCTTCATCCTCGGTGACACCGGCCATTGCCCGACGCATTTTGAGATAGGCAACGCGTTCATCTGGGGTGGCCTCGAAGTGACGGATCACCGACATCGACACAACCCGATCAGAGCCCGTGAGCCTGATGCCCCGCACACCGGTTGAGGCGCGTGAGTTCATCACCCGCAGATCGGTGGAGGAGAAGCGAATGGCCCGGCCACTGTCCGTGGTCAGCATCACGTCATCATCTTCGCTACAGATCCGTGCATTTACGAGCTCAACCCCCTCGGGCAGCTTCATCGCAATCTTGCCGTTGGACCGAACATTGGTGAAGTCTGACAGGCGGTTGCGGCGCACATCGCCTTGGGTTGTCGCAAATACGATTTGCAAATCGCCCCAATCTACCTCTTCGCGGTCCACTGGCATAACAGCTGCCACTGATACGCCCGGTGGAATCGGTAGAATGTTTACAATGGCTTTGCCCTTAGCAGTCCGTCCACCCATCGGCAGGCGCCACGTTTTCATTTTATAGGCCATGCCATCAGTGCTGAAAAACAGCAGCTGCGTATGGGTGTTGGCCACAAACATGGTAGTGACCACATCTTCGTCTTTGGTCGACATGCCTTGTAGGCCTTTGCCACCACGTTTTTGCGCCCGGAAGTCGGTCAAAGCGGTCCGTTTGATATAGCCGCCTGCCGTGACGGTCACAACCATCTCTTCGCGCTCGATCAGGTCTTCATCCATCATGTCGCCAGACCATTCGATGATCTCAGTCCGACGTGGCACGGCGAAATTGGTTTTCACTTCCATCAGCTCTTCGGCGATGATGCTCATGATCGTTCGCGTGATGACAAAATCTCGAGATATTCTTTGATCTTACCGGCCAAGACTTCCAGCTCGTCGGTGACTTCTTTCACACCAATCTGCGTCAAACGCTGCAACCGCAGTTCGAGAATGGCCCGCGCTTGGGTTTCAGACAGGTTATAGGTACCGTCATCGTTCATTTTCTGGGTTGGATCATCAATAAGGCGAATGTAGCCTGCGATATCCTCGGCCGGCCAGCGGCGCACCATCAATTGCTGACGCGCTTCTGCGGCATCGCTTGATTTGCGGATAGTGGCGACAATTTCATCAACATTGGTCACCGCCACAGCCAGGCCGCAGAGCACATGGCTCCGCTCACGGGCTTTGCGCAGTTCGAAGGCGGTCCGCCGTGCCACAACTTCTTCGCGAAAATCAATAAAGCAGGTGAGGAAGCGGCGCAGGGTCAGCTGCTCAGGGCGGCCACCATTTAACGCCAGCATGTTGCAGCCAAAGGAGGTTTGCATCGGCGTGTAGCGAAACAGCTGGTTAAGAACAACTTCGGCGGTGGCATCGCGCTTTAGCTCGACCACAACCCGAACGCCGTTGCGATCAGACTCGTCTTGCACATGCGCCACGCCTTCGATGCGTTTGTCGCGCACTTCGGCCGCAATCTTCTCAATCATTGCAGCTTTGTTCACCTGATAAGGGATCTCTTCGATGATAATTGCCCAACGGTCTTTGCGCAGCTCTTCAAAGCGGGTTTTGGCCCGGTTGATCACGCTGCCACGACCTTCAAGATAAGCTTTGCGCGCGCCGGTGCGGCCCAGCATGACGCCCCCTGTCGGGAAGTCCGGACCGGGGATATATTCGATCAATTGTTCTGATGTGAGATCTGGATCTTCGATCAGGGCCAATGTCGCGTCAACGACTTCGCCAAGGTTATGCGGCGGGATGTTCGTGGCCATGCCAACCGCGATACCACCGGCCCCATTTACCAGCATATTGGGATAGCGTGCCGGCAACACTGTGGGCTCGGTATCTTTGCCATCATAGTTGAGTTGGAAATCCACCGTATCTTTGTCGATATCGGCCAAAAGTGCCTGTGCAGATTTTTCCATCCGCACTTCTGTATAACGATAAGCCGCAGCTTTATCGCCATCCATTGAGCCGAAGTTGCCTTGGCCGTCCAGCAGAACCAGAGACATTGAGAAGTCTTGCGCCATCCGCACCAAAGCGTCGTAAATTGCGCTGTCGCCGTGGGGGTGATATTTACCCATGGCCTCAGCCACAGGGCGCGATGATTTGCGGTAGGGTTTGTCGTGCGTGTTGTTGGTTTCATGCATCGCATATAAAATGCGGCGGTGAACAGGCTTTAAACCGTCCCGCAGATCTGGGATCGCCCGGCTAACAATCACACTCATCGCATAGTCGAGATAGGAGGTCTTCATCTCCTGGGTTATGCTGATCGAGGGTCCATCATAGGCGGAGACGGCCGGAGCCTTGGTTTCGCCGCTGTCGGGTGTGTTTGTGTCATCTGTCATTCTGGCCACCTGTCTGGGATTATCCCATATATAGTTGTCTGACACATTACTGTTCAAACATATGCGATGCAATTGCTTAGAGCCCTCGGAGTATGCTCAAATCAACTTTGCTGCAAAGTTTTTGCAATACGGCGCAAATTTGCCGTGAAACATGAGTGCAAAGGGCTCTGGGAGGTAGTCGTTTTTCATCTCAATCTGCCGCCGCTACGATGGATTCGCAGGCGCAGCTGAGATGGGCTGAAAGCCTGCCTAGGATCGCCGGAGGGCGATCAGCCAGACCGCGCAGAGAAGGGCGGAAAACACAGCGTTCCAAGCGGGCATTGAAAGCTCTGCGAAAGCCCAAGAAATCTCATCGCACATCACAACCTTGTCCAGCACATCAGTGGCCAGCAGGTCTTGTCCAGACAGCCCCAACAACCCGCTACTATCACCGGAACAAGAGGCCGGGCCGTCCCACCATTTTTGTTCAACACCGGCATGAAACGCGCCAATAGCCGAGGTGGTGAAGGCTGCCAAAGCGCCAAGGCCGATCAAGAGGCGGCTTGGAATAGCAACTATGACCACTCCAATCAGAGCTGCTATTGCATGGGGGTATCGTTGCCAAAAACACATTTGGCAGGGCGCATAGCCCAAAGCCTGAAACACATAAGCGCCTGCGAGCAAACAGGCAGACCCAGTAGCGGCATAAAGAGCCATAGTGCGCGGTGACAGTGAGGTCATAATATGTCCCTTGAATTTAGATAAAGCGAAAAGCGAAAAATCCTGCGATCAATATGACGACAAGTAACGTGAAGACCAGCCCTAAGCGCCGCTCAATGAAGTCTCGAATAGGGGGGCCAAAATAATACAGTAACGCCGCCACCGCAAAAAACCGCAGCGCGCGGGCCACAATGGCGCTGACAATGAAAACTCCAAAGGGCATGCCTGTCCAGCCGGACATGATTGTGATTACTTTGAAAGGGAAGGGGGTCACCCCGGCCACCAGCACGGCCCAAAGGCCATAGGAGTTGAATTTATCATTGAACTCTGCGATGCTTTCCGCATTGCTAAGGCTGGTCAAAATTGGCTGACCAAGGGTCTCAAAGGCAAAGGCGCCGATGATATAGCCAAATGCCCCGCCCGCCACAGAGGCCACCACGGCAATAGAGGCGATCCAAAACGCCCGCGTAGGGGCAGCAAGGATCAAAGGGATCAATAGAAGATCCGGTGGAATTGGAAAAAACGAACTTTCAATGAAGGCCACGAAAGCCAAGACCCAAAGCGCGCGGGGGTGCCCTGCCATTGAGAGCGTCCAATCATACATCCGTTTTATCATGCTATGCCCTTGAAGTTAATTTGGCATTATGTGTCACAACTCGGGTATGAATAATAGCCGGAACTCGGCCGCATCGGTCGGCGAGTTTTGCCTGCTCATCCGCACTAAACCGCCAAATAACATTCACGGTCGAGATTTTGTGAAAGGATATATCTTGGCTGCGTCTTATTCTCGTTTCTATAGAATATCCGGCTTTACCCTTCGAGAAAACCATTATACGAGAACCTATAAGATTCGGACCATATACGAAGTTTCACTTACCGGCTGCTTCTGGTTCGATCCTGCCTAATGTGCTTTGGGGTGTCTCTGGTCTCTTAGACTGACCCACCAACGACAATAATGGGCCCAAGTGGCGGAATGGTAGACGCAGGGGATTCAAAATCCCCCGCTTTAACGGGCGTGCCGGTTCGAGTCCGGCCTTGGGTACCAAATTCAAGCAGACCAAAACGGCCTTACGGTAATTAACCTACTGATAAAATTTTCATAAGTAGCTTTTTCCAAGTATTGGGCTGGAGATAGTGTTGACCAAATTACTGACCAAAAGAGTTCCCTACACGTTTAATCTGTCTGGGTATTACTACTTCTCAAGGCCCAGTACCTAAGAAACAGTTGAATATAAGTAATATAATGTCATTTTACATTTATTTTCAGCATTTTATTGTATAACTGTACATGTCGGTAAGCAGTATATCTGCAATTAATTACTACTACATATTTCACGCCTTTACTCAACAATAAGACCCTAAATAGAGGAGCTTTATTATGAGCGCTCCCTTTAATCACGATGTCCAAGAAGACCTTAGTGCTAAAGCTAATTGCCCTTTTTCAGACGATTGCGTGCTGAATGGGCCTAAACTCTGTCTCGCTATTGGCCGGATAGGATCCAGCCGGCCGCTTTTTCGGCGATCATCAGGGTGGGGGAGTTGGTGTTGCCGCTGGTGATTTTGGGCATGATGCTAGCGTCGACAACTCTCAGACCTGCCAAACCTTTAACCCTTAAATGTGGATCAAGCACGGCTGTTGCGTCATTGTTCTGGCCCATTTTGACGGTTCCGACCGGATGGAAGATGGTGTTGGCGATATCTCCGGCCAGTTTGGCCAGCTCCGCATCGCTTTGGTGCTGGATGCCGGGTTTGAACTCCTCGGGTTGATAGCTCTGCATTGCAGGTTGTCCCATGATCTGCCGTACCTGCCGCAGGCTGTCGGCGGCGACTTTGCGGTCATCCTCGGTGGTTAGGTAGTTTGGTGATATTTTGGGCGCGTCGCGGAAATTGGCAGACCCGATGCGCACGTGGCCGCGGCTGCTAGGGTTGAGGTTGCACACGCTTATGGTGACAGCGGGGAAGTCATGCAGATCTTCGCCAAAAGCTTCAAGGCTCAGGGGTTGGACGTGATATTCCAAATTGGCATGTGGCCGGCTGGGATCGGAGCGGGTGAAGGCCCCCAACTGGCTCGGCGACATGCTCATAGGGCCGGAGCGTTTAAACAGGTATTCTGCACCAATCTTTGCCTTGCCAAATAGGCTGTTTGCGAGGGTGTTAAGGGTGCGTGTGCCCTTCACTTTGAAAACCGCGCGAATTTGCAGATGATCTTGCAGATTTTCACCCACGGGTGCATCCACCACAACCTTGATACCTTGGGATTTGAGCAGTGCCGCGGGGCCAATTCCTGACAGTTGTAAAATTTGCGGTGAATTGACTGCACCGGCTGAGAGAATGACTTCGCGTCCGGCCAAGACCACTTTGGACTGGCCTTGATGCTGGACAACCACACCAGAGCAGCGCAGGGCGCCATTCGCGTCGGTAAGAAAGGTGAGCGTCTCTACCTGTGCTTCTGTCCAGACTGTAAGATTGGGGCGCGACTGAACGGGCCGCAAAAAGGCTTTAGAGGTGCTCCAGCGCCAGCCGGAACGTTGATTGACGTCAAAATACCCAACGCCTGCATTGTCGCCGCTGTTAAAATCCTCAGTCTTATTAATGCCCATCTCAACGGCTGCATCTGAAAAGCTGTCGAGCACATCCCAGCGCAGGCGTTGCTTTTCGATCCGCCATTCGCCACCGTGTCCGTGCATGTCGGAAAAGCGACTGTTGGATCCGGTAAGTGGGTCAGCGCCTTTGTCGAGCCGGTAGTGATCCTCATGGGCCTTGAAGGCCTCTAATGCGTTTTGCCAGTTCCAAGAGTCATCTCCGGTGATCTTGGCCCAGTTGTCATAATCACGGGCTTGGCCGCGCATGTAAATCATTCCATTGATGGATGAACAACCGCCAAGAGTCTTGCCGCGCGGATATCTTTGGCTGCGGCCGTTCAGGCCTTTTTCAGGCTCTGTGGTGTACATCCAGTCGGTGCGCGGATTGCCGATGCAATAGAGGTATCCCACTGGAATATGAATCCAAGGATAGCTGTCTTTCTGACCCGCTTCGAGCAAAAGCACATGGTTGCTTGGATCTGCGCTCAAGCGATTTGCCAGCAAGCACCCCGCTGAGCCACCGCCAATTATGATGTAATCAAACTCGGAGTTTTCCAGGGGCATAGCGGCTCTCTTTTGTGCTCTTGGTACAGAGTGTGTGTGAACTTAGGCAGAGTCAATAACGTCCAATGGTGCTCTGTTAATATTGCGGGCTATCTGTGATTTAATGCCAATTGATCCGGGGAAAGTCGGATTTAAGTTCTTGTTAAAAAGAAATTTTGCAGATCCAATCTGGGGCTTAACATCAGGGCATGTTGTGCACAAAGCAGGACATAAAAACTGCTTGAACCTAACGCTTCGCCGCTACATTTTGGTGATCAAAGGTGTTTAAATTCTGGCTGCTGCGTGCAAGATATCAAAACGAAAGCCAAATCATGTCTGATCAAATAAGCGCTGGTGTAACTGTTCATAATCTATGGCCGACTCAACTGACCCGGACAAACCTACCGGGGGCAGAACACGCGAATATGGTGCTGAAAAAGCTGATCGTGGATCAAGATGCGGTGCAAGAGGATGTGACGGGCCAGTATTTGTCGCAAAATCTAATGGCCCTAGATCATTCCGCGATCAAATGGCTGGCCACTTGCATTGACCGTGCTGTTTTAGACTACAGCAGAATCTCAAACATTGACTATAGTTTTGAATGGCACGTCCAAGCTTGGCCAAATATCAACGTCAAAGGTGATTATCACAATCTTCACAATCATCCGCATTCTTGGTTGTCGGGCACCTACTACGTGAATGTGCCGGATCAATCAGCGGTGAAAATGCACCGCACGGATTTGAACCCGGCCGAAATTAGCTTTTTTGATCCAAGACCTCAGGCCAATATGAACGCTGTTAAAGGCGACGGGCAATGTGATCCGGAGTTCAGAACATTGCCAAAGAATGGCGACCTATTGCTTTGGCCGTCTTTTTTGCATCATCTGGTGCATCCAAATTTGGTGGATGATCCGCGCATATCGATTTCATTTAATGTGATATTTAAAAACCCGACCAGCCATTTTTAGAGCTCTGGTTTGCAGGCAAAAATGCGCCTCATGGGCGCATCTTTCTATAATAACAGCAATTTTAGTGGCTGTGGCCGTGACCGTGGTCTTCTTCGTCCAACGACCCGTGAATCGCGAATTGGTCTAAGCCAGCGTCTTGGGATTCGATCATACGAAAACTTTCTTTCACGCCGGACTCCGTCAAATCACGTGCGACCGTCAGCAATGTGTTGGGGTCTTGGTCGTTGCACAGCTCTACCATATGAGCCAATTCGTCTTCCGCCACTTGAGCGGCGGCTTCCAGCGAGGGCGCGCCGTACATTTGAACAAAATGTTGCGCCAGTGCCTGTTTGATGGCTTCGTATTCCATGGGCTCAACCTTTGTCACCGCAACAAAGGTGACCCGCCCAAAAGTCTCAGCTCCCAGCCATCCATTGGAAAAGGCTTGGCGCGCTTTGCCTGTCAGGTCCGCTTCAGACCAATTTGAAAACTCAAACCCGCCCGATATGCACCATTCGCCGGTGCGCGCTGAAGAGTGAAAGACGTTCATGTCGCTTTCGTCAAAATGGATTGCGCGCGCTAGCATCATATCAGGTGCCCTCCAGCAAATAGGTCAGTGGGACAAGATGGGTGGTATCAGCCGCCCGGACCAACATCCCAAATTGTTCATCTACCCCAAGAAATGTACCTGAGACCTCATTCATTGTGATATCTTCGCCAATGCCATGTGACAGGCCGCGCCAGTCTTTATGCAGGGCTTTTACACCGTCTTCGGTCCAAGTGTTGATGCCCACCAATGTGTGCTTCACCCAAGACTCAAGTAGCTCCATTGCGTTTACATCCGCACAGCCCTCTGCGTAAAGCGCAGTTTGTTCAGGGATGTCGCCTGGTGTATCGGTTTCCGGCCAAAGTGGCAGCTCAAGGCCTATCACCATCCAATCTGGCTCAGCCCTCGGATTGGAGCTTGAGGCCGCAACCCGCAGCGTGCCGCAACTGGCACCATTGATCCGAAGGCCGCCGGCCCATTCAAGATGGACAGCCACTTCAGGTGGTCCGAGGGCGCCCAAGGCATTTTGAAACCCAACCCCGCAGAGTGGCAGCATCGCCATAGCATCAACCAGCTCGACATCGGGCGCAAAAACCAGGGCTGCGCGCAGCAAGTTTGCTCCCAAATCATGGACCACCAACCCTGCATCACAGCCACGGGCCGCCTCGGCGCAGGCCTTATCAAAAGGGTCAACCTGGCCTTCAACAGCCAACCCGCTAAACAGCGGAGGAAAGCTGGGCGTATTCATGCCTGACCACTTTCAATCAGATTTTTTGCCAGGGTGCGGAAGGCTTGGGCTTGCGATGAATTCGGCTTTGACACCACAATCGGCGCGCCGCCATCAGCCGCGATACGAATATCAAGGTGCAGTGGAATTTCTGCCAGCAAAGGCACGCCGAGTTTTTCGGCTTCCGCCTTCACGCCGCCATGGCCAAAGACATGCTCTTCATGGCCACATTGTGAACAAATATGCGTGCTCATGTTTTCGATCATACCAATAATTGGCGTCCCAAGCTGATTGAACATGTCTATGCCCTTGCGCGCGTCCATCAGGGCCACATCTTGAGGGGTGGAGACGATGATTGCTCCGTCCACATGGGATTTTTGGGCCAATGTCATGTTCACGTCGCCGGTGCCGGGTGGAAGATCTACAATCAATACATCCAAAGCTCCCCACTGAACCTGTGTAAGCATTTGTTGCAAGGCTCCCATCAGCATTGGGCCACGCCAAACCACGGCCTGATCTTCATTGGTCATAAGGCCGATGGACATCATAGTGACGCCAAAGTTGCGTAGGGGCAGGATGATCTTGCCATCGGGACTTTGTGGTCTGCCTGAGACGCCCAACATACGAGGCTGCGATGGGCCGTAAACGTCTGCATCCAACATGCCAACGCGGCGACCTTCGGCCGCCAGAGCACAGGCCAAATTTGCCGCCACAGTCGATTTCCCAACGCCGCCCTTACCAGAGGCAATTGCAATAATTCTATCAATACCAGGGATCTTTTCTGGGCCTGCTGGCTCTGCTTTGCGGCTGGGTTGCAGGTTCGGCGGTGCAGTGGGTTGGCTGTGAGCAGTCATCACGATTGAGACCGATGTGCAGCCAAGTGCCGTCAGCTTTTCTTCCGCTTCGGCTTTTGCAGGCATGAAAGGATCCGGGGTACTAACCTCCATCACAAAGCGCACAGCACCTTCGGTGACGGTTAGGGCGCGTACCAGTCCAGCTTCGACCAGATCAACTCCAGACGGCGCTTGGATGGTTTTTAGGCAAGCAAGAACCTCTTCGCGGGATATAGACATTTAAATACCTTCAATCTTGCCGGTGACGACATGTTCAAAATCCATACCTTCGACGGTGAGAACTACCTTGGCGGTGTAGGTTTTTCCAGATGTATCACTGGCGTTGCGCATGGCTTCTTCAATAGCTTGCTGGGATGTCACACCAACCTGTTTTAAAAATTTACGCATCGACATGTTGAAGTGTTCACTCATCGTACAGTCCTTTAATTTGCTGTATGTGTTGACGTTTAGACCCTAGCGACCCTAGTTTGTTTTGCAAGGTGGTGCAAAAGTAGGGGTGGGTGGCATGTTTCGAAAAATCATATTGGTGGTGGCTTTTATCGCTGGCCCGGCTTGGTCGGAAGACAAGAGCTTCGCCTTGCAAGTTCCTGATATTTTGATTGAATCTGGATTTATAAAACACCTCTTGCCACGGTTTTCTTTGAAGACTGGTATCCGCATTACCCCTGTATCTGAGAGCGCAGATGCGGCTTTTGGAGCTGATGGGGTGGCCGTGTTTAGGCAAGGTGAAAAGATCTGGCATCTTGAAAAGGTTGATGGTGTTTATACGGATCGGTTTGCGCAATGGCTGTTGTCTGACATCGGCAAGCGCACCATTGAGGGGTTTACACGAGACGATGAGCCGCCGTTTTTTGCGGATGTCGGAGCTGCGCTTGAGGCGCAGATTATCACCATAACCGGCGACGCAGGCCAGGGTGAGGTGGTGAGTCTCAAAAAATGCGGGCGATGCCACGTGATCAACGCCACTAACCGCATGAAGGCCATCGGCTCGACCCCGTCCTTTGCTCTGATGCGCACGTTTCCAGATTGGAAAAATCGGTTTGAGGCCTTCTTTACGCTTAACCCCCATCCCGCATTTACGCAGGTTAAGGACGTGACCGAACCGTTCTCCGCAAAGCTGCCGTCGCCCATTGTCCCTATAGAGGTAACTCTGGAGGAGATTGAGGCCATCGTGGCCTATGTTGCTGGTATTGTTCCAGCATCTCTGGGCGCGCCAATGCAATCTCAGTGATCCTTGCGCTTCGAAAAATAATCGTCTGATGTACGCACTCGAGGGCGTTCACCGCCCTGAAACGGGTTATCGGTTGAGTGGTATTGCGCCTGAACGCGGCAATTGTCGCACATCTGGATCATTTTGACCGCTGCAGGATTGGCAAACATAGCGTGCTTGCCCGCAAGCTTTTCGGTAATTTTCTCAACGGTTGACTTCACACCGAATAGGGATCCGCATTCGACGCAGGCAAAGGGTTCTTCCTCGTGCATAACCTGTTGGGTGAATGCAGCATCGGTCAGATCCATCTGGGGCTTCAAGGTGATCGCCTTTTCAGGACAAATAGTGACGCACAAACCGCATTGCAGACAGGCATCCTCTTGGAAGCGCAATTGTGGCAAGTCTTCGTTGTCTCCCAGGGCGCCAGAGGGGCAGAGCGAGACGCATGATAGGCAGAGGCTACAGGCGTCTGTATCCACTAAGATAGCACCATAAGGCGCGTTTTCAGGCAGTTCTACCACAGTGGCCTCTGGTTGCAGCGCTTTGGCGGCCAATCTGGCCACTTGGCGGCGGGTGCCCATGGGCAATATTGGATCGCAAGCCACAGGAGCAGCTATTTCTTTATAAAGCATCTCCGACATCGCGTCAGGATCACCCGGTTGCAAAAGATGAATGGTGTCGCGACCGGATAGGGCGGTTGCCAAGGCAATTTGACCCTCAATCACGTCCAATTCGGACCTTGGAAAGGCCAAGATATTAACTTCACCAAATCCGCAGGCCAGCGCGGCCATGATTTCTGCATGGCCAAAGCCGGACAGGGCGTCAGTTTCCAGTGGAATTACGTCAGAGGGTAAACCCCGGCCAAACCGCGCCGCAAGGGCAATCATTTCTACGCCCGTTGCGCCGTCATGCACCAACAGCCGCGGATTTTCTCCGCCAGCTTGAGTGTAGGTGGAGGCTAGGGTGCTCAATCTGCGAAATAGAGTATCGACTGGCGGTGCGTCATAGCTGATGGCCCCTGACGGACAAACTGCAGCACATGATCCACAGCCAGCGCAAATCATCGGGTCAATTGTCACATGTTCTCCGGCTGATAAAATCGCGCCAGTCGGGCAAACGTTGAGGCAGTTTGAACATGCGGGCTGCTCGGCTCGTTTATGAGCACAGAGACTTTCTTCCAGCCTTACATAGAGAGGTTTTTCGAAGGTGCCGATCATTTGAGACGCTGCAAAAACGGCCTTGGCAACAGACGGAGCATGCGTTGGGTCTGCGCGCAGATACCCGTCACGCTTTTCGTGCGCCGGGAACATCGGGTTTTGGCCGCTGAGGTCCACAATTATATCGCACTGAGACGCCGCGCCATCCTGCGGCGGCGTGAGGTTAAATGCACCGCGTCCTCCGACGATAACTTGCTGTAACCCATCAATTTTTAGGGTAAATCCACCAAGGGCGCCAGTGGCGTTTTTCACCGAGCCTAAAACGCAATCAAACCTGCGGTCCATCGGCACATGCTCGGCGTTTGACACCAAAACTGTAACGGCCAGAGTTTCGCATAAATCGGTGGCGGCCTGCATCACGGCATCGACGCCAGAGGGGCCGGAAATGATCAAGCAAGTGCCTTCAGAAATAATATCAATCGACTTGCCCATCTGGCCTGCAAAGGCCGTTAATCCGGCCTCAGCGACCAATGCCGCCATCTTTGGTGAAACATTGCCTTCGCCCCAGCCAGCTCGGTCGCGCAGGTCGACGAAGGCTGGTGTTTCCACCTCTAGCTCTTCCGCCAATTCTTCGAATCTTTGACGCTCCTGTTGGCAGGCAATTATCACATCACCTTCGGAAATTTCTTTTGCGGCTAAGTCGATTTGGCCTTCGCAAAGACTGCTATAAATCTTGGAACACGCCATACCTGAAGCGTTCGGAAATGGCCGATGCATCAAACGCTTGAGAGCCCAAACAATCGCACAGAATAAGTTTTTTCGCCAATTTGATTCTCCTCGATCGCGGGCCGAACACGGCGGCGCTGCAGTAGGTCTGACCTGATTTGCGCAATTCGTAAACCGTATTTCTTTTGTAGTTTCTAACAGCGCTAAATGCTGCGTCTGCGAATGAAATTTCTTTAATACCTGATAAAAATACTCGGAAAAGCTTTGTCTATACACATAATATGCTGTTTAGTTCAAAATTGGCCTAAACATTCTCAAATCCAATGAAAAAAAAATGCCGCATAGCAGCATTTTAGTATTTTGTTTAACATTTTAAAAAAATAGCTTCCCGTTTGGCCAAACGTCATTCATTGTATACGAAATATGGTTTTAAATACTGAGAAGAAATTGCACGCACTTGTTCAAAAATCTGTATCGATACCTTTGGGGATTGTTATCCGCAAAGTTCCCGGCGTGACGCGCTGGGTCGATCACGTTTGGAAGGCCGTTGCGGTTTTACCCGGAGCGGGTCCGGCTCATTGGAAAGAGCTGCGCCGCGATGGCGACGTTATCGAATACCATGCCGCAACAGTACCGCTTGAATTGTTCAGGACAGATACGGAAGCTTATCTGCATGGCCTGTCGACCAAGATCCCTGCGATCTACGTTGTAATGCGCGAGAGCGAAGGGGCTGATCCTCTGGATGTGGTTTTGGCAACTGCTTCGCCATACGAAGCCCAAGACTATGCAGACACGGGTGAAGAGCTTGTCGAAAAAGTGCCTATGCCCGAGGGTTTGGTGGCATGGATCCGGGATTACGTAGAGCAGCACCACGAAGATGAAGTGTTCATAAAACGTCGCCGTGACAAAAGTCGTGTCGACCGTGAGGAAAATGGTATCGGTGATGCGCGTATTCGTCAAACCTCAGATGTTTACCGTGCGCCGTCCGCGAAGGAGACGGTGCATTGAGCGGTGAGCAGGACTTTTGGGCCCGCCGTAAGGCGAAGGTGGAAGCTGAAACGCTAGCTGAACAAGCCGCAGTTGAACAGCTTGTATTGGCAGAACAACATGCAGTGTTGGAAGAGAAAACTGATGCAGAGTTGCTTGAGGAGTTAGATTTACCTGATCCTGACACATTGGTAATGGGCGATGATTTTTCAGTATTTATGTCCAAGGCCGTGCCGGATCGAATCCGGCGCCGCGCGCTACGCACCCTGTGGCGTTCCAATCCGGTCTTAGCAAATGTTGACATGCTGGTGGATTATGGCGAGGACTTTACCGACGCGGCCATGGCTGTTGAGAATATCCAAACCGCATATCAGGTGGGCAAGGGCATGTTGAAACATGTCCAAGAAATGGCCCGTCAGGCTGAAGAACGTGAGAACCCGACAGAACCTGAGGTTTTGGAGGAAGAGGTTGAGGACGAAGCAGAGACGCTCATGGCGGTTTCTGAAGACGATGCTGAAAGTGCCGAGGCTGTCGAATCTTATGCTGAGCTGGAAGAGGAGCATGTGGATTTGTTATCCCCATCACCGCGTCGGATGAAATTTGTAATTGAGGAGAATGCTGCGTGAACGTTGCTCAAGAAATTAAAGTCGCTTCAGAGGATCGTTTGCGCGCTGACCTTTATAACTTTCTTGGCTTGATGCTGTCTGGACCACCGGATCAGCTACTGATCAATCAATGCGTTGGCCTGTCTGGAGATGATGGTGAGCTTGGCAAAGCCATAAGCAGCCTGTCGCGGGTCGCTCGGGTGTCAAAGCCTAAGAAAGTTGAAAGCGAGTTCAACGCATTGTTTGTGGGCTTGGGACGTGGTGAATTACTGCCCTATGCCAGCTACTACCTTACTGGATTTCTCAACGAAAAACCACTCGCTACGCTGCGCACGGACATGTCAACACGCGGCATGGTGCGCTCGCCAAATGTGTTTGA
The DNA here is from genome assembly GCA_905182455.1 of uncultured Planktomarina sp. Lineage (GTDB taxonomy): Bacteria > Pseudomonadota > Alphaproteobacteria > Rhodobacterales > Rhodobacteraceae > Planktomarina > Planktomarina forsetii. Next base: position 548,237 of record CAJJBJ010000002.1, on the reverse strand, counting down.
GCCGGAAGACAATATTGCCTCATTGATGGAAATGATGGGTGGGATGATCGTAGGGCGCTTCGTAGCGCCGGTAGATTTGAACGACCAAAAACTTTTCTTCAACCGGCATATAGCACCTTGGGCCGGGCATTTCTTTTCCGACCTTGAGGGGGCGAAAAACTCGATCCTCTACGCCTCTATAGGCAGCGTAGGTCGGGCTTTTATCGAGATTGAACGCGAAGCGTTCAGAATGACTGCGGCTTAGTTTGTCGCAAAAACTTGGCGAACGTTTCGCCATTAACCAGGAGGGAGACATCCCAATGAGCAAGAAAACCGAAGACGGCACAAGTCGCCGCGATTTTCTAAAGATTGCTGGAACAGCTGCACCCGCGGCTGTTGTGGCAATTGCTTCAGGCGCAAATGCGGCCGAAGCTAGCACAGCTGACCTGTCGTCAGACATGATGCAAGACACGGCGCATACTCGCGCTTACCTCAACAGCGCCCGCTTTTAGTTCGCTGTTTCACTATACTAACCCCAGACGACTGGTTGCGTGACGCCCGACTGTCTGAGTTCAAAAGTTAACCAAGCAAGCAAGGGCATAGCCCAAGTGAGCCGGGGAGGAAAAAAATGTTAAGGAAAAAGACCAACGGGGTTGCGAGACGCTCCCAACGGACTGGAATCCTATCTGACGTTGCAGAGAAATCTGTCGACCGACGCGCGTTTCTGCGCGGAAGTGGTTTGGCGATTGGTGGCCTTGCGGCCATTTCAGCAACAGGTGGTTCAGTTACCCAAGCTTCAGCAGCATCCGCTGTAGATGGTGCCGTACAGACGATTAAGTCTGTTTGTACGCATTGTTCAGTGGGTTGTACTGTCATCGCTGAAGTCAGCAACGGAGTATGGACGGGTCAAGAACCCGGCTGGGACAGCCCATTTAACCTAGGTGCACATTGCGCCAAAGGTGCTGCGGTGCGCGAGCACGCACACGGCGAACGTCGCTTGAAATACCCGATGAAAAAAGAGGGTGGAGAGTGGAAACGCATCAGCTGGGAGCAGGCGATCGATGAGATCGGCGACGGTATGATGAAAATCCGCGAAGAAAGCGGACCGGATTCAGTCTATTGGCTGGGTTCTGCGAAACATAGTAACGAACAAGCTTACATGTTCCGTAAATTTGCGGCTTATTGGGGTACAAATAACGTTGACCACCAAGCCCGTATTTGTCACTCGACCACAGTTGCCGGTGTTGCGAATACATGGGGCTATGGCGCCATGACAAACAGCTACAACGACATCCACAATTCAAAATCAATCTTCATCATCGGCGGCAACCCAGCCGAGGCGCATCCTGTTTCTTTGCTTCACCTGTTGAAAGCTAAAGAGCAAAACAATGCACCTGTGATTGTTTGTGATCCACGCTTCACTCGTACGGCGGCTCATGCTGATGAGTATGTGCGTTTCCGTCCTGGTTCTGACGTGGCGCTCGTTTGGGGTATTTTGTGGCATATCTTTGAAAATGGATGGGAAGATAAAGAGTTCATCCGCACACGTGTTTGGGGCATGGATCAAATCCAAGATGAAGTCCGCAAGTGGAACCCAGAAGAAGTAGAACGTGTGACAGGGGCTCCTGGTGAGCAGCTGCGCCGTGTTGCGCGGACCTTGGCCAACAACCGCCCTGGTACGGTAATTTGGTGCATGGGTGGCACACAGCACAGTAACGGTAACAATAATACACGTGCCTACTGTATCCTGCAGTTGGCACTTGGAAATATGGGCACATCTGGTGGTGGTACAAACATCTTCCGTGGCCACTGCAACGTTCAAGGTGCGACCGATTTGGGCGTACTTAGCCATACACTTCCTGGATACTATGGCCTGTCTGCAGGCGCTTGGGCTCACTGGGCGCGTGTTTGGGAGGAAGACGGGGACTGGCTTAAGGGGCAGTTCGATGTTGTAAAAGATGCGCAAGGCAAAGATAAGTCTCTTCAAAACCTTACTGGAATTCCAGTATCGCGTTGGATTGATGGTGTCCTTGAGGATCCCGACAACATGGATAATCCAGACAAAGTCCGTGCTATGGTGCTTTGGGGCCATGCTCCTAACTCACAAACTCGTCTGAAGGAGATGAAGACTGCGATGGAGATGCTGGATATGTTGGTCGTCGTTGATCCTTATCCAACTGTTTCAGCCATTTTGCACGACCGCACCGATGGTGTTTACCTGCTGCCTGCTTGTACACAGTTTGAAACACGTGGTTCCGTTACTGCTTCGAACCGCTCTTTCCAATGGCGTGATAAAGTGGTGGATCCGTTGTTTGAAAGCTTGCCTGATCATGTAATTATGGCCAAGTTTTTGAATAAATTTGGTTGGGCTGATCGTTTCTTCCGGAATATCGAGATGGAAGACCCAGAGACTCCTAATATTGAGTCGGTTACGCGAGAGTTTAACCGTGGTATGTGGACAATCGGTTATACCGGTCAAAGCCCAGAACGCATTAAGATGCATATGGAAAATCAACATACGTTTGACCGTACGACGCTTCAAGCCGTTGGTGGTCCAGCAGATGGCGACTACTATGGACTGCCATGGCCGTCTTGGGGCAGTGCAGATATGAAGCATCCAGGCACGCCAAACCTGTATGACTTGTCTAAGCGTGTTTCTGAGGGTGGTCTTACATTCCGTGCCCGGTTTGGTGTGGAACGTGATGGCGACAACATGTTAGCCGAAGGCGTATACAGCAAAGATTCAGATATAAAAGATGGATATCCTGAGTTTACAATGCAGATGCTGATAGATCTTGGTTGGGACAACGAGCTGACGGCAGCAGAACGGTCGGTAATCGACGGTATAGCTGGCGTAAAAACCAATTGGAAAACCGATCTTTCCGGTGGTATCCAGCGGGTTGCTATTGCGCATGAATGTGCGCCATTTGGTAATGCAAAAGCTCGCGCTGTTGTTTGGACCTTCCCGGATCCAGTGCCCGTTCACCGTGAGCCGCTCTACACCAACCGTCGTGACTTGGTTGAAGACTATCCAACATATGAGGATCGCAAATTCTATCGCCTTCCAACCATGTATGCTTCAATCCAGAAACAAGACTTCTCGAAAGAGTATCCGATGATCCTAACTTCGGGTCGTTTGGTAGAATATGAGGGTGGTGCAGACGAGTCACGTTCAAACCCATGGCTTGCTGAATTACAGCAGGATATGTTTGTTGAAATTAATACTCGAGACGCTAATAATCTCGGTGTTCGTGACGGCGTGCAGGTTTGGGTGGAAGGCCCCGAAGGAGCTAAGGTCAAAGTTATGGCCATGGTGACGGAACGGGTTGGCGAGGGCGTTGCGTTTATGCCATTCCACTTCGGCGGCCATTTGGAAGGTGTCGATCTCAGGGATAAGTATCCTGACGGGGCAGATCCTTTCGTTTTGGGTGAAAGCTCAAACACCGCTCAAACCTATGGCTATGATTCAGTGACCCAGATGCAGGAGACTAAAGCCACTCTCTGCAAAATCTGGACAGCATAAGGAGACCTGAGAAATGGCAAGAGCAAAGTTTCTCGTCGACGCTGAACGCTGCATTGAATGCAACGCTTGCGTCACCGCGTGTAAAAACGAGCATGAAGTTCCATGGGGCATCAACCGCCGGAAAGTCGTCACGATCAATGACGGCTCACCGGGCGAACGGTCGATTTCCGTGGCCTGCATGCACTGTTCCGACGCACCCTGTATGGCGGTCTGCCCTGTAGACTGTTTTTACCAGAGTGATGAAGGAATTGTTTTGCACTCCAAAGACCTCTGCATTGGTTGTGGTTATTGCTTCTACGCGTGTCCTTTCGGCGCGCCGCAGTTTCCACAAGCTGGCAACTTTGGATCACGTGGCAAGATGGACAAATGTACCTTCTGCGCCGGTGGCCCAGAGGAAAACCACTCTACAGCCGAATTTGCCAAATATGGCCGCAATCGAATTGCAGAAGGCAAATTGCCAATCTGTGCCGAGATGTGTGCCACTAAGGCGCTTTTGGCAGGTGACGGCGACGTTGTCTCCGGCATCTACCGTGAACGGGTCGTGTCTCGTGGCTTCGGCTCCGGTGCTTGGGGCTGGGGTACAGCCTACGACCAAAAAGGCGGCTAAATTCAGCTGTCTGAATATGTGAATAGGAAGGGCGATCTCGTTAGGTCGCCCTTTTCACCTAACAACCTCTGAGGAAACCATATGTTGCGTGCTTTGATTGCTTTGATTTTGACCCTGTCATTCCTATCAACCGCGAGTGCGCAAAGCGCCGACGCGCCTGATCGCAGCGCCACCGGGGGCGCACAGACCCTTGAGGATATTATGGCCCGCCAAAGCGGTGAGGCCGTGGACAACAGCTTTCGCAGCGACGCCACTGGCGACGCCAGCCGGGCCGCTGATATCACAAACCAGCTTGGCACCTTGGGCGGGAATTCCGATCCAGAACTCTGGCGCGCCCTGCGCTTTGGCTCTGCTGACATCACTGCCTCCAACACCGGCCCCGCCGCGACAGTCTTAATCCAAGACGGTGGCATGAGTTGGTTGAAATTTCGTTCAGGACCGCTGGCCACATATGGCGGCGCGCTCTTGATGGGCATGATTGCCCTGCTGGCCGCCTTTTTCATGTACCGTGGCCGCATTAAAATTGACGGTGAAAAGACCGGCCGCAAGATCACACGCTTTAAGGCAATCGAGCGCTTTGGCCATTGGTTGCTCTCAGGATCCTTTATTCTGCTGGGTTTGACCGGACTGATTTCGCTCTTTGGCCGCAAGTTTTTGATACCCACCTTTGGGCATGACGCGTTTTCGTTTATCGCTGTTGGCTCCAAATGGGTGCACAACAATGTATCTTGGGCGTTTATGTTGGCGCTCGGGATGATTTTTGTCATGTGGGTTGCGGAAAATATTCCACATCGCAGTGACATCAACTGGCTGCGTAAAGGTGGCGGCATCTTCTCAAAGGGGCACCCGCCAGCAAAGAAGTTCAATGCCGGGCAAAAGCTGATCTTTTGGTCGGTCATCGTCCTTGGGCTTTCGATCTCTGTGTCGGGCGTGTCGCTGCTGTTTCCTTTCGAGCTTAACATGTTTGCCGCGACCTTTGCGAAGATCAATGCCACGGGCATTGGTGGATTGCTTGGTTTTGGTGAGCTGCGTGAAACTTTGGCTCCTCACGAAGAAATGCAATATGCCCAGCTTTGGCACTCCATCGTCAGCTTTGTGCTAATGGCGATTATTTTAGCGCATATCTATATCGGAACTGTCGGTATGGAAGGCGCTTACGATGCTATGGGATCGGGTGAAGTGGAAGAGCAGTGGGCGCGTGAACACCATTCTCTTTGGGTTGCGGAAGTTCTTGGGGAAGAGGTTGTCGTGGCCAAGCCGGTAAGGGCTGTTAAAGCGCCTGCTTCGAAGGCAGCCAAGGCCACTGCTGCGAAGGTGCTGCTAAAGGGTCAGCTGCGAAAACTACGAAAGCGCCAGCTGCGAAGGTTGCTAAAGCGCCAGCTGCGAAGGCTGCCAAGGTGCCTGCTGCAAAAACTACTAAAGCGGCTGCTGCAAAGCCTAAAAAGGCGGCCGCGGCCAAACCCAAAAAGACTCCACCGGTAAAATAGGTTCGACCTTTGGGCCGGTGGTCTCTTAGAAAGACTGTGATTGACTGAATATCTACGCGCCGTCATGGTGCAAGGAGAGAAGAAAATGAAAATTATGTTTGCAGCGTTTCTTGCCATTGCCGTTGTTGCGGTTGGGGCAAACCTTGTTTTAAAACAAGCCGGATTTTCAAGCCAAGAGCGCACCTCTGGTGCGGCTGTTCGGCTGGATAACTGATCCAAACTCTCCGATTAGGACTGCTTTGTCATGAATGAAATTTGGGCCGGCGTACAAGAAGCTTTCCGGCTTATTTTCATTCTTGATGCAGATCTAATTGAAATAACTCTACGCTCTCTCGAGGTCAGCCTGACCGCTTTGGTGATCGCCTCCGCTTTGGCTCTTCCCTTTGGGACTTGGCTGGCAATTCGGAGATTTCGCTATCGTCGCTTTACGATTGCAGTGCTCAACGCGCTGATGGGCTTGCCCCCGGTGGTAGTGGGCTTGGTGGTTTATCTGCTGCTGTCACGCTCGGGCCCGTTTGGTGTTATGGGGCTCCTGTTCACCCCGACTGCCATGATCATCGCTCAGGTGATCATTATCACGCCTCTGATCGCCTCCATCACCCATCAAGCTATGCGCGAGCTGTGGTCGGAATATCACGACTTGCTGATCTCCTTAAACACAACCAAACGCCAGAGAGTAGTGGCTTTGATCTGGGATGGCCGACGCACCTTGATGACTGCGGCCTTAGCAGGTTTCGGCCGGGCGATTGGCGAGGTGGGCGCTATCATGATCGTAGGTGGCAATATTGACCATGCCACGCGTGTGCTGACCACAGCCATTGCGCTGGAGACCGGAAAGGGAGACTTTGCTTTGGCTTTGGGATTGGGTTTTGTGCTTATCACTCTGACATTGGTGGTTAACTTGGCCATTCATGCGTTGTCGCGTACAGAACAGGAGGGCACATGGTGAGCCCGGCCATTTCTGTTTGCCTAGATTCTGTTGTGGTCAAACGCCGCGGTAAGACCGTGTTGGGACCCGTGGACCTCTGTTTACAAGCGGATGGCTTTACAATCGTTTTGGGGCCAAATGGGGCGGGAAAAACCACTTTGCTTAAAGTGCTTCACGGTGTTGAGCGTGTCTCACGTGGCTCCGTACAATGGTCCATTCCGAATGCGCAGGTGCGCGAGGCGCAGGCCTATGTGTTTCAAAGCCCGATCATGTTACGCCGATCCGTACGGCAAAACTTGGCCTATCCTTTGCAACTTATTGGTATTGATAAGGCCGAAATTGCCAGCCGGGTTGTGGATTGGGCTCAAAAAACCGGATTACAAGATGCGTTGGATTTTCCCGCACCGCGTCTCTCTGGGGGCGAAAAACAGAAATTGGCGCTCGGGCGGGCTTTGATCCGTATGCCCAAAGTGCTGTTTTTGGATGAGCCCTGCGCCAATCTGGATGGCCGCTCTACACGAGAGATCGAAGAGCTTTTATATGACGCAACAAAGGCCGGAACCCGTATTATCATGACCACGCATGATCTTGGCCAAGCTCGACGTTTGGCGGATTCTGTGTTGTTTTTGATGAATGGTGCCTTGCATGAGCATGGCGCGGCGTCAAAGTTTTTTGCAGCGCCCTCCACATCAGAGGCACAGGCATTTTTGAATGGAGATATCATCGAATGATCCGCATGTTGCTTGCCCTTATGATGATCACCACAGCTGCCCAGGCCCAGGCCCAGCCCTGCGTTTGGCGGCAACAACCAGTTTTAACAACTCTGGGCTTTCGGATGTGCTTTTACCTGCGATCAAGATGGATACAGGCATTGATGTTCAATTGCTGGTGGTGGGTACGGGACAGGCGATCCGATTGGGGCAGGCGGGGGACGTGGACGCGATATTAGTGCATTCCAAAACTGCGGAGGAGGCCTTCGTTTCCGATGGCTTTGGCACCCACAGGCGAGAAATCATGTATAATGATTTTGTCCTGATTGGCCCCGTACAAGACCCTGCCATGATCAAAACTTCAGCTACCGCCGCTCAGGCGCTTCAGCGTATTGCGACTGCTGAGGCCACATTTGTCAGCCGCGGCGATGACAGCGGCACCCATAAAAAGGAGTTGGCGCTTTGGTCGGAGGCGGCCCTTGAGCCGGAACAATTCGGGGCATGGTACAAAGGTGTTGGTTCGGGGATGGGTGCCAGTCTAAACAGCGCCTCTGGGCTTGACGCCTATATCATGGCTGATCGGGCCAGCTGGTTGAATTTCGGCAACAAAGGCGGTTTGGGCTTGCTGTTTTCAGGCGATCCCAAGCTGTTCAACCAATATGCCTATCTCCCCGTTAATCCAGCTAAGCACGGCCATGTCAATGCTGAGGCGGCTGTGAGGCTTGAGCATTGGCTGACCTCTAGGCGCGCCAAAGATATCATCAATAAGTATACAATAAACGGTCAGGCGTTGTTCATCTTTAACAGCCAACCATAGGACCTCTGTATCGCTGTGAAGGTTTTGCTGCGAAACGATACCAATGGTGGCACGAGTTTCATTTATACTTTGGGTCTGATATCTGTAGCTGACCTGAACGACTGGGAAGTTTATCTCAGCGCAAGACCAGACTGGGTAACGTAAATTAGGTGCTACATTGAAACGTCACACTATGAACACTGCGGTTTCTTCGGCCTCTCGGCTCTCCGTTGCGCCGATGATGGCTTGGACAGATCGGCATTGTCGCTATTTCCATCGTTTGATGTCCAAGCAGGCTCTTCTTTATACTGAGATGGTGACAGCGCCTGCTTTGGTTTTGGGCGGGGCCTTAAGGCTGTTGGATTTCAACCCTGAAGAGCAGCCGGTAGCGTTACAATTGGGGGGATCGGATCCTAAGCAATTGGGCCGGGCCACAGCTTTGGGCGCGGCGCATGGCTATGATGAGATCAACCTAAATTTGGGCTGCCCCTCGGATCGGGTGCAATCAGGCAGTTTTGGTGCCGTTTTGATGACAGAGCCGGATGTGGTGCGGGCCTGTCTGGAGCAGATGCTACAGGCCAGTGATTCCGAAGTGACTGTAAAATGCAGGATTGGGGTTGATGACCAAATCGCGCAAGAGACATTGCCTGAGTTTTTGTCCATGGTTCAATCCACAGGGGTGAAACGGGTTACAATTCATGCGCGCAAGGCGTGGCTTAAAGGTTTGAGCCCTAAGGAAAATCGTGACATCCCACCCTTAAATTACCCTTTGGTGCTGCAGATGAAACTGGCATTTCCCGGCTTGCATTTGAGCATCAACGGTGGCGTCAACAGTTTGGCCGCGGCGCAAGAGCATTTGAGCGCGGGCCTAGATGGGGTGATGATTGGGCGGGCGGCCTATCAAAACCCCTATGACATACTTGCACGCGTGGATTGTGATGTGTTTGAGGGCGATGCCGCGCCAAGCGCTGATGATATCGCTGAACAAATGATCCCTTATATTGAGGCGCATCTCCAACAGGGCGAGCGATTGCATCAAATCACTCGGCATATGTTTGGGTTGTTCGCGGGGCAAACCGGTGCGCGACATTGGCGCAGACGTTTGTCTGAGTTGGGCGGGAAGCATGGGTCAAACCTTGCGGATTATAGAATTTTGTTAAATGAAATGCGCGTGATCTTAGAACAACAACAAGAATTGGAAGTTGGCTGATGGAAATGACCACGCTTTTGCCTGTGTTGGTGAGTTTGATTGTGATTGGTGCGTTTGCCGGGTTTTTGGCCGGGCTTTTGGGTGTGGGCGGCGGCATTGTTTTGGTCCCAGCTTTTTTCTATGCATTTCAATATCTTGGATTTGATGGCCCGCAGCTGATGCAGGTGTGTTTGGCCACATCATTGGCCACGATCATTGTGACCTCTATCCGCTCAACCCAAAGCCACCACAAAAAGGGTGCTGTGGACTGGCTAATTTTGCGGCAATGGGCACCGGGGATTGCTACTGGTGCAGTTTGTGGCGTTGTGCTGGCGGCCAATCTTGAGTCGGTGGTTTTGCAACTGATTTTCGGTGGTCTGGGGGCTGTGATTGGCCTGTATCTGGCCTTTGGAAATCAAGCTTGGGCACTGGCTGATGACATGCCAAGCGGCCCTCTGCGCTGGGTGTTAGGCACGATTTTAGGCGGATTGTCAGTGCTTTTGGGCATTGGTGGCGGTTCGCTTGGGGTGCCATTCATGTCTTTACATCGCGTGCCGATACACCGCGCGGTCGCGACTGCGGCCGGATTTGGCCTTGCGATTGCAATCCCATCCGCGGTTGTTTGGATGTTTGTCCAAGTTGACGCGCCAAAGTTGCCTTGGACATTTGGCGCCGTGAACCTGCCCGCATTCTTGGTGATTATCCCAATGACATTTATTTTTGCGCCCATCGGTGCCACGGTGGCGCACCGCATGGATGCCAAGCCCTTGAAACGGCTGTTTGGAGCCTTCTTGCTGATTGTTGCATTCAATATGGTGCGCACTGCCTTATGGGGTTAGAAACGCTCCACAAGCACGGTTGGACCTGCTTTGCGCAAGATGCCAAAATTGCCAAATGGGTGGCCCATGTTCAGCCCCATGCGGCGGACATTGCCTTGAATCCCGCGCATATTGCGGCCTGGTTGCGTTATGGCGGCACGTGGTTTGCGGGGGTGAATATCTTGCCAAATGATCTCTGCGGGCGTCTGGGTACTGGTCCGGCTCTTGCGGGGAAAGCCGTTAATTTTTTAACAGAGTTGCATGGTCCCCTAGCGCTGGACCAAGCGCAAATATCTGTGATTTACCCCGGCTACCCCGCCCATGATGGCTCCGAGAGTGAGGCGGCACATCGTTACCGTCACATCCGCTGTGCAGCTCATGTAGACGGTTTACGTCCAGAAGGCCCAGACCGGCGACGCTACATCCAAGAGCCGCATCAATTTGTGCTAGGGATTCCATTGGTAGCCACCTCAGAACAGGCCAGCCCGATGGTGGTGTGGCAAGGCAGCCATCACATCATTCGCGCAGCGTTTAAATCGGTGCTGGACACTGTTCCGGGGGCAGATTGGCCCCGTATAGATTTGACCGAGGTGTATCATCAAGCGCGCAAAAAATGCTTTGAGACCTGTACCCGCGTGACCGTGTTGGCGGAGCCTGGGGAGTGTTATGTTCTGCACCGCTTAGCCCTGCATGGTATAGCGCCGTGGGGCGAGGGGGCAGTTGCCCCCACAGCGGGGCGCATGGTGGCCTATTTTAGGCCGCAAAACGACTGTAATTTGCACGATTGGTTGAACGGTACCTATTGAAAACAAATTTTGTGAGGTTCACTTCAACGAGGGTACAATACGGCTGCGACCGCCCCGGCGTTTTTGGATGCGCGAAGCCCGGCTTGGCAATTCGGCCATGATCTCCAAACGCACTTCAGAGCTGAGGCTGGACCAAGCGCCAATTTCTTCCATGGACCGATAGCAGCCCACGCAAATCCGCTCTCCGGGATGGATTGAGCACAGCTTGACGCAGGGGCTGTCGATTTCATCTCTTTTCCAGAGATTATCGATATTTTGATCTTTCATCCCACCGCCCGAATATGCCGCGCTCGATCCAGAGCACCTTGTAAGATATACCCTGCGGCGACATGGTCAATGACCTCGGCGCGACGTTTACGTGACGTATCCGCCTCTAGCAGCGCCCGCTCGGCAGCCACCGTCGATAAACGCTCATCCCAATAGCCGATGGGCAGATTTGTGAGCGCGGATAGGTTGCGCGCAAAGGCGCGCGTGGACTGGCATCTTGGCCCTTCTGAACCATCCATATTACGTGGCAGGCCGAGGATGATCGCTCCAATATCGCGATTAGTGATCACATCTAAAAGGGCCTGCGCATCCGCAGAAAATTTTTTGCGTCGCACCGTGTGTAATGGGGTGGCGGAGCTGAGCAACCGGTCAGAGACCGCCACGCCAATAGTTTTAGTACCAAGGTCCAAGCCCATCCACGCCAATGTCTTGCGCGATTGCGCCATGATCTCTGCTATATCTTCAAAAATCATTGCATCAGCCCCACATTTACGGCCGCTTGCCTCAGAATCTCCAGATCCGTTGGGCGCTCTTTAAACAGCTGCAAGGCTTCGTTAAAAATTTCTTGAGCGGTGTCGATCTCTCCCAAGACCCCATAGGCCAAAATCAATTGGGCCCAATCGGGCGCGGGCCCGCCTTCTGTGGCCAAACGGTCGGCAAGCCCTGTGACCATGCCTGCGATCATTGCGCGGCGATCATCGGTGCTCATATCAGCGGCATTTTCGATGTCCTCAGCGCTGGGTCCTTTGACGGCTGGTGGCTCATAATCCACCCCGGTAATCATGGCCAAATCGCTAACGGTGCGGCGAATAAGTGGAATATAAGGCGCGCTCTCGGGCCCCGCTTCCAGCAATTTGCGCCATATACCAAAAGTGCGATCAGGCCGCCCAATCGCATCGAAATACATCCCAACCCGAAACAGTGCCATTTTATGGTTAGGATCGCGCCGCAGGGTTTGGTTCAGGGCCGCCTCTGCATCTGTCGATATATAAGTGTCCGCGGCAATGATCAGCAGTTCCGCATAAGTGTACCATTCATCGGGGCTGGCAGCTTCACCTTTCAACTGCAATACCCGAGCTTGGGCAGCATGGGCTTTTGCGTAATTGCCCAAACGCGACTCTGATTTTGCCAAAAGCTCATGGCCTTGAATATCATCTGGGCGGGTCTCAAGCGCGGCTCGCAATTCAGTCACCAGCTGCACATAGGTTGGATCTTGCTCTGAGGAGAGGGCAGGGGCTTGCGCCTCAGCTTCCGTCTGGCTCAATCTTGTGGCTTTGAGAGCATCAGACTGGGCATAGCGTGCTGCGATTGGAGTGTCTTTAACAGTGGGACTGCCGACTTGCGCATAAATCACGGCCCCTAGAATACAGGCCGCGCCGCTCACCACGAGCAAAGTCCAAAGGCCCGCGCCGGATGTTTTGGCGGCAGGGTTTGTTTCCGCTTTGGCCGCCGCGATCATCCGCCGTCCAATTTCAGCCCGCATCGAGTCCAATTCATCATCCGCCAGCACACCTTTCGCGCGGTCGCGTTCCAGCCCGCGCATTTGCTCGGCGTAGACATCCACCTGCCGCATTTGGGTAACTTCGGAGTTTTGCGTGCGCCAGAACAGCAGCCCCCCGATCAGCAAAATCGCCAGTACCAAAAGAACAGCTGAAATAATCATAAATATCCCCATAAGCTTTTTGAACACCGCGCCAGATGACAGATGCTGCCATTGCACTACATCGCTTCTGACAATGTCGCAATAATTTCAAACAATGGCGCTCATGGGGTGCTGTTTAACCGCAGGATCATCGATAAGAAGGCCAAGCACCCATAGGGGATTCTGTTATGAAGCGTAATTCAGTATTTGCAGTCGCGCGTGAAGCCATGCGTCAGCACAGCGGTTGGCGCCGCACTTGGGGTAATCCTGAGCCTAAAAAGTTGTATGATGTGATCATCATAGGAGCCGGAGGCCATGGGCTTGCCACAGCCTATTATCTCGGCAAAAACTTCGGCATCACGAATGTGGCGGTGATCGAAAAAGGTTGGCTTGGCGGTGGCAACACCGGGCGCAACACCACCATCATTCGCTCCAACTATCTGCAAGACCCTTCTGCGGCAATTTATGAAAAAGCCCGCTCGCTCTATGAGGATCTCAGCCAAGACCTGAATTACAACGTGATGTTCAGCCCGCGTGGCGTGATGATGCTGGCGCAAACTCAGCATGAGATTCGCGGTTATCAACGCACCGCCCATGCCAATTCCTTGCAAGGTGTGAAAACCGAGTTCATCAGCCCTGCCCGCGTCAAAGAGCTGTGTCCTATCATGAACATTGACGGCCCACGCTACCCGGTGCTTGGTGCCCTTTGGCAAGCGCGCGGCGGCTCTGCCCGCCATGACGCTGTGGCTTGGGGCTATGCGCGGGCTTGCTCTGATATGGGCATGCATATTTTGCAGAAGACCGAAGTCACCGGCATCACCCAACAAGCTGGTATGGTCACCGGCGTCGACACCTCCCGCGGCCATATTGGCTGCAAGAAACTTGGAATGGTTGTGGCGGGCCACGCCTCTGCCGTGGCTGAGATGGCGGGCTTCCAACTGCCCATCGAATCAGTCCCTCTTCAGGCGCTGGTCAGCGAGCCGATCAAGCCTTGCATGGATGTGGTGGTCATGGCCAATACGGTACACGGCTATATGAGCCAATCTGACAAGGGCGAAATGGTCATCGGCGGCGGTACAGATGCCTATAATGCCTATACCCAACGCGGCTCGTTTCACCATCTTGAGGAAACCGTGCGTGCGCTGATCGAGACCTTCCCGATGGTTTCCCGACTGAAAATGCTGCGCCATTGGGGCGGCATTGTCGATGTGACGGGCGACAGATCTCCCATTCTTAGTAAAACCCCTCTGGGCAACACCTTCATCAACTGCGGCTGGGGCACTGGCGGCTTTAAAGCTATTCCTGGATCTGGCTGGGGCTTTGCGGAATTGATGGCCAAGGGAGAAAGCCCCCTGACTGCCGAATTCGGCCTCGACCGCTTCCGTGCTGGCCGCTTCATCGACGAAAGCGTCGCTGCGGGGGTGGCGCATTGATCAATCTCATGCCGCCCACAACCGGGCCTGCCACTGCCCTATTTCATTTTGAGACCCAACAGGGAGCTTCACAATGCTCATCCTAAACTGCCCCTACTGCGGGCGCGAAAAAGACGAAACTGAACTGGCCGCGGGTGGTGAGGCCCATCTCAAACGCTTCGGTCCCGGCTCCTCCGATCAAGACTTCGAAGGCTACCTTTTTGACCGCGCTAACCCCAAAGGCTTGCACTTTGAGCGCTGGCGCTGTGCGGCTGGCTGCGGAAAATGGTTTCATGCCGCCCGCTGCACCGCCACGCTAGAGGTCTTTGGTACCTATAAGGCCCAAACCCTAGAGCCGCCCAAAACCATCAGGGACGCCATCACTGCAAAACGGCCCGGTTGGTCTTGGAGGAATTTCTCATGATGCTTCTTCTGGCCCAAAATACTCCCGCCGGAGGCCTGCTGTCTACCCGCCAAAATGGAGCTGTCCAATGAGCACCCGTCTCGCCAGTCACGGCCGGCTAATCAACCGCGCCCATGCGGTCACTTTCACCTTCAACGGCAGGGTCATGAACGGCTTTGAGGGCGACACTCTGGCCGCCTCGCTTTTGGCCAATGACCAAATGCTCATGGGCCGCTCGTTCAAATACCACCGACCGCGTGGTGTTGTGGCCTCGGGAGGCGAAGAGCCTAATGCGCTGATCAACCTTGGCGTTGAGGGGCATTTTGAGCCCAATGCGCGCGCCACGACCACGGAGACCTTCAACGGCCTTACTGCCGCTTCGCAAAACCATTTCCCCACTTTGGAATTTGATGTGGCTGCAATCAATTCCAAAGTCGCACGGTTCTTACCTGCCGGATTTTACTACAAAATGTTCATTCACCCGCGGTCCTTCTGGAAGCATGTCTATGAACCGATCATCCGCAAATCTGCGGGTCTTGGCAAAGCGCCGAAGGCGCGGGATGCAGATAAATACGAACACTTCTACCATTTTTGCGAGGTTATGGTCGTCGGTGGCGGGATTGCCGGTCTGCAAGCGGCCAAAACCGCAGCCGCCACCGGAGTTCGAGTGTTGCTGGTGGAACAAACCGCCCATTGGGGAGGGCGCGCCCCAGTTGATGGGGTGCGTATCGAGGGCATGCCGGCTGAAGAGTGGATCGCTGCAACCTTGGCGGATCTTGCCGTACGTAACAATGTTGTGATCCGCAACCGGACGCAAGGCTCAGGGGTCTATGACCATGGCTATGCGCTGGCCTATGAGCGAATTTCTGACCACACGCCGGGCGACGGTCGACCACGTCACCGGCTTTGGCGGGTTCGCTGCAAGCAAATTGTGACAGCCACAGGCGCGATTGAACGACCCTTGTCCTTTGCGGGCAATGACATTCCTGGGGTTATGTTGGCGGCGGCGGTGCGTGACTATGTGGTGAACTTTGGCGTCTCGCCGGGGGATCGCACGGTTGTGGTCACCAACAATGATGATGCCTACCGCACGGCTCTCACGTTGAAGCAGGCTGGTCTTGAAGTGCCGGTGATCCTTGACGCGCGCGCCGAAGGTGGCGGGATATTGATGGCTGAGGCCTTGGCCGCTGGCATTCGTGTTGAGCTGGGACGTGGCATTGCCCAAGTTCTTGGCGGCAAGCGGGTAACTGGTGTGCAAATCTGTGCGCAGGCTGGAGAGGGCTCTGTCTTGGAAGAGATCGCCTGCGATGTGGTGGCTATGTCTGGTGGCTGGTCGCCTGTTGTTCATCTGTGGTCTCATTGTGGCGGCAAGCTCATATGGGATTTGGATCAAGCCATGTTCCGCCCAGATCCAAACCAGCCACCACTTGGTGCAGATGGCGCAGGCTTTGTGCGGGTCGTAGGGCTGGCCAATGGTCATCTGCGCAGCGCCGCAGCGCTTGCGGATGCCGCCGCTCAAGGCGCTGCTGCGGCCAAAGCGGCCGGCGGCAAAGCCAAGAAAACGGCTGTGGCCAAGGGGGAAGACGCAGAAGAGCTGCCCCTGGCACCGGTCTGGCTGATGCCACAGGGTGCCAGCTATAAATTGCGCTCAAAAGCTTGGTTGGATTTCCAAAATGATGTGAAGGTCAGTGACGTGCAATTGGCCGCACAAGAGGGTTTTGAAAGCGTCGAACATGCCAAGCGTTACACCACCCTTGGCATGGCGACGGATCAGGGAAAATTAAGTAATATTAATGGACTTGCGATTCTTTCTAAAGCGCTTAATGTGGATATTCCCGATGTGGGAACCACCACATTCCGTCCACCCTATACACCGATTTCCATGGCCTCTTTGGCTGGCGAAGCCCGTGGAGAATTATTCCAACCGATCCGCAAAACGCCGATGCATGATTGGCATGACAGCCATGGTGCAGATTGGGAGCCGGTCGCTGGCTGGCGGCGAACCTATGCCTATTTGCAGCCCGGCGAATCCGTGCATCAGGCTGTGCAGCGCGAAGTGATCAACACCCGCGAAAAACTGGGCCTGTTGGATGCCTCAACTCTTGGCAAGATTGTGGTTAAAGGTCCGGACGCGGGCAAGTTCCTCGACATGATGTACACCAATATGATGTCCAATCTAAAACCGGGCCGCTGCCGTTATGGGTTGATGTGTTCGGAGAATGGTTTTTTGTTCGACGATGGGGTGGTCGCTCGCATCGATGAACAGACTTGGCTGTGTCACACCACCTCTGGCGGTGCAGATCGCATTCACGCTCATATGGAAGAATGGTTGCAAACTGAATGGTGGGACTGGAACGTCTGGGTGGTCAATATCACCGAGCAATTGGCACAGGTCGGCGTTGTAGGCCCCAATGCGCGCAAATTGCTTGAAAAGCTGGGTGGCATGGATGTTTCTGCTGAAACCTTACCTTTTATGGCCTGGGCCGATGGGGAGATTGGTGGCTTTGCCTGCCGGGCGTACCGCATTTCTTTCTCAGGTGAGCTGTCGTATGAAATCGCCGTGCCCGCCAACCGAGGTTTGGAGTTTTGGGAGATGCTGATGGAGGCCGGTGCTGAATTTGGTGTCATGCCTTATGGCACGGAATGCCTGCATATTATGCGCGCCGAAAAAGGCTTCATCATGATTGGGGATGAAACCGATGGTACGGTTATTCCGCAAGATTTGGGCTTGAATTGGGCTATTTCGAAGAAAAAAGATGATTTTCTTGGCAAACGGGCGCAGCAGCGTTCCTTTATGGATAATCCAGATCGTTGGCAGCTGGTCGGTTTGGAAACGCTGGATGGATCGGAGCTTGAAGATGGTGCCTATGCCATTGCTGTGGGCACCAACGCCAACGGCCAAACAAACACCGAAGGCCGTGTGACCTCAACCTATCATTCGCCCACAATGGGCCGCGGCATTGCGATGGGATTGGTGCATAATGGACCCGCTCGGATGGGAGAAGTTCTGTCTTTCACCAAAATCGGGGCGGCACCTGTAAAGGCCAAGATTGTCAGCCAGGTATTTTATGACCCAGAAGGGGAGAAGCCAAATGTCTGATCGTGAATTTCAGGGCTATGTGCATGTGCGTCAGGACAGCGGTCAATGCATGTTCACGCTGCGGGCCAATCTGGCGTCGACAAAGATCAAGGCTGCAGTGAAATCTGCAACTGGCGTGGCCTTCCCTAACCGTGGCCTATGTGAGGTGTCTGAGGGTTGCACTCTGGCTTGGATGTCACCGGATGAGCTGTTGATTATGGTGCCGACCGCACAGGCGCAAAAGCTGTTGACTGGGCTTGAGGCGGCTCTTGAGGGGCTGCATGTCCTGCTTGAAGATGTGTCAGATGCACGGGCTAAATTCATCTTGAGCGGGGCGCATGTGCGTGAAGTTCTGGGGAAATTAGCGCCTATGGATTGCCATCCTGCCCAGTTCCCGGTTGGCAGTTTCAACCGGACGCGCTTTGCACAGGTGGCGGGTGCGGTGTTTATGGAGCAAGAAGATTTGATTAGCATAATCTGTTTTAGATCTGTGCAAGATTATGTCTTCACGCTGTTTTGTGACGCTGTGGCGCCCGGGTCTGAGGTTTTGCTGTAAGGGTAAGGTCTTATTTTTGCCGCAGGATCTATAAACACTATTTTGTTCTCTGCCTTTACCTTCTATAGTACTAGCAACTACAATCAAACAACGTTGAAAGGATCGCTTCTTATGGCTTTCACATTACCAGATCTTCCTTATGCGCATGATGCACTTGCGTCCAAAGGCATGTCCGCAGAAACTATGGAATTTCACCACGATCTTCACCACAACGCCTATGTCACCAATGGCAATGCGGCGATTGCGGGCACAGATTGGGACGGAAAATCTCTAGAAGAGATCATCGTAGGCACTTATGACGCTTCGTTAGTTGCTCAAAATGGCATCTTCAACAACATCAGCCAATTGTGGAACCACAACCAGTTTTGGGAAATGATGGGCCCAGGCGAAAGTAAAATGCCTGGCACTTTGGAAGCTGCATTGGTTGAAAACTTCGGCTCCGTTGCAGATTTCAAAACCTCTTTCTCCGCCGCGGGCGCAGGTCAATTTGGGTCTGGCTGGTGCTGGTTGGTGAAAAATGCTGACGGTTCTTTGGCAGTGACCAAAACAGAAAATGGCGTTAACCCGCTTTGCTTTGGTCAAACAGCGCTTTTGGGCTGTGATGTTTGGGAGCATTCCTACTACATCGATTTCCGCAATAAACGTCCGGTCTATTTGTCAAACTTCGTCGACAATCTGGTCAATTGGGAAAATGTCGCAAGCCGCATGTAAGCTAGTTTTACGAGATACATAATTTTAGAAGGCCTGTAGGAGTTTCTCTGTGCAGGCCTTTTTTATGCCCAAGGGTGAGGGCTAAATTTGGGTGGTAGGGCGAGATTATGACACAACCGGTTAAAGGCGCTATTGCGATGCTGCTGGCCTGCCTCACTTGGGGCTTTGCGCCGCTGTATTACTCATTTTTGAGCCATCTTGGGCCTGAAGAGATATTGTCTCACCGCACGTTGTGGTCCGTAGTAACCTTTGTGAGTGTCATCGCTGTGACTGGGCGACGGAGGGAAACTCTTCGGGTGCTAAAACTCCCCAAAACCATGGCTTTGATCCTGTTGGCCGGGGTTATGATCGGGATCAATTGGTATGTGTTTATTTTTTCAGTGGGGGCTGGGCGGGTCACGGAATCTTCGCTGGGTTATTATATATTCCCGCTGGTGATGGTGCTTTTGGGATTGGTGGTGTTTCGTGAAACCCTGTCAAAATTACAATGGATGTCAGTAGCGCTGGCGGTCATTGCTGTGATTGTTCTGACATATGGCTTGGGCAGGGCGCCTTGGCTGGCCATGATCATCTCGTTCACTTTTGGGATTTATGGGCTGTTAAAGCGGATCATCAAGGTGGATTCGGTGATCTCTGTCACTCTCGAAGTTGTACTTTTGTTGCCCTTTGCTGTGGCCTATTTGTGCTGGTTTGGGAGCATGCCGGACGCACCCACATTGGCATTGTTGATGTTCTCCGGCTTGATCACAGCGGGGCCTTTGATGTTGATGACTTACGCCACGCAAACCGTGCGCATGGCCACGGTTGGGCTGGTGCAATATCTCAACCCCGTTTTGCAATTTTTTTGCGCGATTGTGCTGCTGGGTGAGGTGTTGACCAGCTGGCATATGATCGCGATTGGTTTGATTTGGACCGCCTTGGCCTTTTATACGGTCGCGGTGTTTAAAGCTGAACGCAAAGTGGTTTCTATCTCACCAACGGTTTGAGCCACAGAAAACAAATTGGTCATGCTTGGGTCGGCAAATCCTGAGGCGATGATATGATCAATGAGATCAAGCATTGGCTGCCAATATCCAGCGATATTTGCCACGATGATTGGCCGGTTGTGCAGTTTCAGCTGCGCCCATGTGAGCACTTCGAAAAACTCGTCCATAGACCCCGCACCACCGGGCAAAAGCACCACTGCATCGCTGTTGATAAACATTAATTTTTTGCGACTGTGCATGTCATCGGTGATGATAAATTGGTCAAGATCTCGCTTACCACCCTCACGCTGCATCAAATGCTCAGGGATTACTCCGAAGGTGGCAGCTCCGGACGCCTGAGCGCCTTCGGCGACTGCGCCCATCAAGCCAACGTCACCCGCGCCATAGACCAACCGCCATTCATTTTTGGCTAGAATTTGACCAAAATCGATAGCGGCTTGGCCAAAAGCAGGGTCATTTCCCTTGCGGGCGCCACAAAATACACAAATTGATTTGGTCATATCAATGATTTCCTCAGTTCTTGCTGGACAGGTATGGTGTGACTGATAGCATAGGTTAGCCATTGGGGGAATGCAGCTAAATGACCAATTCAACTGAGAATGGGGATGAAAGTAGAGAGCGGGTTCACTCGGCGATTTGGGTTGCATTGATTGGTGCTGGTTTGGTCTGGTGGTTTTATCCTCAAATTCGCGCGGCTGTACAGCCGGAGCGTGTCGAAATTGCGATAGCTGACACTGTACAGGATGCGGCTGTTGAGGGTGAAATTGTTTCAGCAGTTGAGATTGAAGAGACCCCGGCCAGTGTTGAAATTGAGGCTTCCACCGAAGCTCAGGACACTCCGACAGATGCGGCTGCGGCAGTGGAGGCAAGCCCTAGTGCTGCTGCCGTCGATGTAGAAATTGAAGAGGTGGTTGTGGCACCGTCTGAGGCAGAACAAGCCCCATCCGTTGAGCCAAAGCAAGATGCGAAGGCCACGGCATCCGTTGAAACAGAGACTGAAGTGGAGGCTCTAGCCGCCAGTGCAGCTGAACCAATGTTCGCCCCCGTCGCCGCCCCAAAGTTTGATTTGGTACGTATTGAAGACGACGGTTCGGCATTGATTGCCGGTCTGGCCGAGGGAACCGGTCATGTGATTTTGAGTGTGGATGGGATTGAATTGTCTGACGCACGTGCGGATCTCAACGGCAGTGGCCAATTTGTTATTTTTGCATTCCTACCATCCAAAATGACACCGCAGGCCTTGAGACTGCACCTCTATACCGAAGATGGTGCCGAGCCAGTGATCTCAACCGAGATTGTGTTTGTGGCTGCCGCACCAAAAGTTGAGCCAAAGCTTTCCGCTACGACTGAGGAGCTGGCTGCAGCGTCCGATACAGACACCGAAGCTGTACCTGCCGAGGTCGCGCAAAGCGAAGCACCTCAGGCCGCGGCTCCGCCAACCGTTATTATGTCCGATGATGCCGGTGTTAGAATTCTACAAGATTCCGGACCGATTTTGACCGTTTCGATTGACACGATCTCCTACACTTTGACGGGTGATGTCTCCATCGGTGGGCGCGCGGCTGGTCGTGGATTTGTACGGATTTACCTTGATAATAAGGCAATCACCACGTCGCGTATTTCCGATAGTGGCTATTGGACTGTGGATCTTCTGAATGTTGAGGCGGGGATCTATACATTGCGGGTTGATGAGCTAAACTCTGCTGGCGATGTCCTGTCACGGACGGAAACCCCGTTCAAACGTGAGAAACCTGCGGAGTTGGTGGCCCTGATGGCTGACAGCAATGAGGCGGCGCCAGAAGAAATGTTGGTGGCGGCTGAGGCCCCTGAACCTGAGGTGACTACAGGGGATGTTGTGGCAAGTGCCGCAGATAAAGACACGGAAATCACTCAAACCACTGTTGAAGTTCAAGCTGAGGTTGCGGATTTTGCGGCGTCAGATACTACTGGTGCAGAGCTTGCACCGGAAGCATCTGGTGCCGCCGCGGCTGTGTCCGAGGGAGAGCCTGCGGCTTCTGATGCAGCCCTGCGTGCGCCGTCGGTGACTTTCCGGGTTAAGACTGTGCAGCCGGGAAGCACACTTTGGGCCATTGCAAAAGAAAGCTATGGCGAGGGCATCGAGTATTTCAAAGTCTTCGAGGCCAACAAAGAGCGCATCCGGGACCCTGATTTGATCTATCCCGGTCAAGTGTTCGAAATTCCGGATTGATAGAGTCTTAAATTCCTGTGTTTCAGGATTAAGTGTGTGAGCTATTATGAAAAGCCTTGGCACCACCGACACTCCACATGACCGTAAGGTCGAAATCCGCGTTATTGCGCGGGTTATGCCATATCTTTGGCCCAAGGGTCAGGCCTGGGTCAAATGGCGCGTTGTGATCGCGGTAGCCAGTTTGATTTTGGCCAAACTTGTGGCGGTGGCCACTCCGATGATCCTTGGCACTGCGGTTGACAGCCTGTCGGGCGTGGATGACGGCAGCCGGCTTTTGATGCTGGGGGCGGTGGGTCTCACCATCGCTTATGGCCTGTCGCGAATCCTCGACAGTGGATTTCAGCAATTGCGTGACGTGGTTTTCGCCAAGGTGGGGCAAAGGGCTTTACGGCAGGTGGGTTTGGAGACCTTCCAACACATTCACAACATGTCCCTGCGCTATCACCTGAGCCGCAAAACAGGCGGGTTGAGCCGGGTCATGGAACGCGGTGTGAAGGGCGTGTCATTTTTATTGCGGTTTTTGCTCTTCTCGATTGGACCTTTGGTTCTGCAATTGGTGCTGATTTCTGCAGCTTTGGCCACCTTCTTTGATGTGCGCTATCTGGTGGTGATTGCTGTGGCGGTGGTCGCCTATGTTTGGTTCACGGCGGTTGTCACAGAATGGCGGGTGAAAATTCGCAAACAGATGAATGACCAAGACAATGACGCCAATCAAAAAGCCATCGACTCACTGCTGAACTTTGAAACGGTGAAATATTTTGGAGCGGAGGCGCGCGAGGCAGGACGCTACGATTCCGCAATGGAGGGTTATGAGGCCGCAGCGCTAAAGACTTCCTATTCCTTAGGGGTGATCAACATCGGTCAGGCTTTGATCATCAACTCGGCGATGGTGGTCGTGATGTTGATGTCGGTGCAGGGCGTGGCCGCAGGCACGGTAACCGTTGGTGGCTTTGTGACGGTGAACGCCTATATCATGCAGGTGATGATGCCTCTGAATTTCCTTGGGTTTGTCTACCGCGAAATTCGCCAAGCCTTGGTCGATATGTCTGAGATGTTTGGACTTTTGGAGCAACCCCCTGAGGTGCAAGACAAGCCTGATGCACCTGCATTACAAGTGCAGGGTGGCAGCATTGAGCTAAGGGACGTACATTTTGCTTATGACCCTGAGCGCGCCATTCTCAAGGGGGTCAGCCTCAAGGTGGAACCTGGACAAACTTTAGCGATTGTAGGGCCTTCTGGCTCTGGAAAGTCAACCATAGGCCGGTTGCTTTTTCGCTTTTATGATGTGACGCAGGGGGCCTTGCTAGTAGACGGGCAAGACATTCGAGATGTCACGCAGTTGAGCCTGCACGAGGCGATTGGCGTCGTGCCGCAGGACACTGTTTTGTTCAACGACACCATCTATTACAACATCGCCTATGGCCGCGCTGACGCGACCCGCGCTCAGATTGAGCAAGCCGCCAAGGCCGCTCAAATCCATGATTTTGTGCAAAGCCTGCCGCAAGGGTATGAGACCACCGTGGGCGAGCGCGGGTTGAAATTGTCGGGCGGCGAAAAGCAACGGGTGGGCATTGCGCGCAGCCTGCTGAAAAATCCGCCTATCTTGCTTCTGGATGAAGCGACCTCAGCGCTGGATACGGAAACCGAACATGAAATCCAAGAAAGCCTGATCCAAATGGGGCAGGGGCGCACGGTTATGATCATTGCGCACCGCCTTTCGACCGTCGTGCATGCTGATCGCATTGTGGTGTTGGAACAAGGTCGGATCGTGGAAGAAGGCAGTCACGACGAGCTGCTTGTCCAAGATGGCCGTTACGCGCATCTGTGGCATCTGCAATTGTCAGAAGATGTGAGCAAAGTGTAAAAAAATCAGCTGCGGCAACTTGGCCGCCGCAGCTTGAAGCTATTATTTGGCTGGTGTCGGATCGAAAATATCATCCTCTTCCCAGAAAATTTCCTGGCCTTGGTGTTTCTTGGCCGAGCGATTGAGCCGGTAATCTTCGCGGATACGACGGCCTTCGCCTGTCCAGCTGCCTGCGCGAATGGCCATGGCGGCCCCATAAGCGCCTGATACCATCCAGATCCGCAGAGCCAGCATGGCAGGGGTGAAGACCAAGGTGAGGAGTGTCGCAATGCCAAGGCCAAATACCACGGCGGTTGCCAGCTGTTTCCACCAAAGGGCGGTTGGCGCATTGATGGTATAGCCCCCTCCAATGAAGTCGAGGCTAAGCCCAAACATCATCGGCGTCAGCCCGGCCATTGTGGTGATTGTGGTCAGCAATACCGGTCGAATCCGCGCTTCAGCTGTGCGGGTGATGGCTTCCAGTCGGGGCATATACTTGCTGTATTCTTGATAGGTGTCGATCAAAACAATGTTGTTGTTCACCACAATTCCCGCCAAGGCAACGATGCCAGTGCCTGTCATGATGATTGAGAAGGCTTGATCCATGACCAACATGCCGATCAACACCCCAGTGGTGGATAAGATCACGGCTAATAGCACCAGGATAGAATTGTAGATTGAATTGAACTGCGCCAGCAGAATGATGAACATCAACCCCAAAGCGCCCATAAAGGCGTTTTGCAGGAAGGCGCCGCTTTCCGCTTCATCCTCTTGGTCGCCGGTCCACTCCCATTCGATGCCCTGTGGCAGGGGGGAGGTGTCGAGCCAAGCGGTGATCTCTTCGATACGCTCTGAGGGCGTCATTTTGATCTCTCGGGAAACGCCATCTTCACCGATTACTGTTTTTGTGGCATCGCTGTGTACGCCGGCTTTGACGTCAAAATAGCGTTTCTGGTCCACACGTGTGATTTGACCCAATTTGGCTACAGGCTTGCGTGAGATGAAGTTAGACAGGGGGATCAACCCGTTGGGCGTGCGCACTTTCAACGTGTCGAGGGTCGACAAGACTCGGTCTTGCTCGGGCAGGCGTACACGAATTTCGATCTCTTCATCGGAGCTATCGACCCGCATGGTGTCGAGTAAGATGCCTCGGGTCACCAATTGGACCATGCCGCCCACTGTAGCAACATCAGCGCCGTAACGACCAGCTTTTTCAACATCAACGTCAATTTGCCAATCTATACCGGGCAGGGGCAAGGTGTCTTCGATTGCAGAAAGCCCCCTTGTGTCATCAAATTTTTGCCGCGCCAAAGCTGTGGCTGCGAGAAGATCATCCCAATTGTTGCCTTTTAGGCGCAGATGCACGGGCTTGGCGGATGCAGGTCCCATGGCAAGGTTTAAAATTTGGGTCCGAACGCCGGGGATGTTGTCCAGCTGCGCTTGTAGGCTGTTGAGCACCAAGTTGCCGTCATAGGCCGCATCCATGGTTGAGGAGGTCCAGGGAATGAACCCAAAGATCTTTTTGGTATGCTTCTTGTCGGGACGGTCTTCCCATGGGATCAATTCGATTTGTGCTTGACCGATGGTGTCGAGCGGAGCGCCCGCGCCGCCAGTATTCGCATTCAAGCCACCGCCGCCGGCAAAGGCAAAGGTACTTTGCACGCCGGGGGTATTGATTATGATACCTTCGGCCTGTTTGAGCAGGGCGTCTTTTTCGCGGATAGAGAGGTTGCCACGTGCCTGCACATAGACGATGGCTTGCTCTGGCTCGGTGGCCACGAAAAATTCAACGCCATTGTTATTGGCGCCGAAGGTTTGAAATGTTGTCATCACAAAGCCAACCACACCGAACAAAGTCACAATGGGCATCACTGGATTGCCGGTGATAAATTTGATGAAATACCCAAATGCTGTGCGCTGATGCCCACTGGCGATCCGACGTTTGCGCCGGCGAATTTCAACCGCCCCCATCACTATAGATGAGACAGCTGCCGAGATGAAAAATAGGCAAATGCCAACCACAACGCCCCAGTTTCCGATATCTCCGAACAAATAGCTGGGGTTCAACAGCTGCATCGCACCGACAAAGAGACCATAAAGTGCAGGCGGCACCAAAAGAACCCGCACCAACCAAGGCCATTGGCGCAGCGCTTCAGAGGTATTGCCAAACAGTCGGCTGACCCTGCCGGATACGCCGCCCAAGACGGGCAGGTAAATCAAGGCCACTACCAAGGAGGCGGAGAGAACAAAAATCAATGTGACCGGCAACATGCCCATGAACTGCCCCGGCACGCCTGGCCAGAACAGCATCGGTAGAAAGGCACAGAGGGTTGTCGCTGTGGACGATACAATCGGCCAAAACATCCGCTTGGCGGCATCCCCATAAGCCTGCATCGGACCCGCTCCTTCGGTGATGCGTTTGTCGGCATATTCGACGACCACAATCGCACCATCTACCAACATGCCCACCGCAAGGATCAGGCCGAACATCACAATATTCGAGATCGAAATCCCCATAACCGCTAGAAAGACAAAGCACAGCAGAAAGGAGGTTGGAATGGCGAAGCCCACGAGAAAAGCGGGGCGCGATCCGAGGGCGGCCAAAACCACGATCATTACCAGGGCGATGGCGGTTAGGACGGACCCTTCCAATTGTTTGACCATACTGTCGACATTACGCGATTGGTCGTTGGAGGTGCTCACCTCAATGGCGTGTTGCAATTCCACGGGCCAAAGCGCTGTTTGCTTCTCAACTTCGGCGCGCACCAAATTAGCGGTATCAATCAGATTGAACCCTTTGCGCTTCACAACTTGGATTGCCACGGTGGTTTCACCATTGAAACGGGCTGTGCCTGTGCGATCTGCGAAGGTGAGACGGATGTCAGCAATATCACCCAGCGTCACCACCCGGCCTCCGTTGATTTTCACCGGCAGGTTGTATAAATCTAATGGTTCATCAAACGAAGAGGGTATTTTTACTGCAAAATTTGAACTGGCAGTGTCCACCGTGCCGGCGGGGATCAACTGATTGTTGTTCACAACCACGCCGATCAACTCTCCAGCGGTCACATTGTAGGATTCCAGCTTGAGTGGATCAATCAAAACTTCGAGCATTTCTTCACGGTGCCCGGTGAGACCCGCACTGAGCACCGGCTCCAAGCTTTCGATGATGTCCTGCAAATCCTGCGCGACCTTCAGCAAGGTACGTTCTGGCACCAATCCAGAGAGTGAAATGATGATGATGGGGAATTCAGAGAAGTTGAATTCACTGACAGAATAGCTGTCGCCGCCTTGCGGAAATTTTGCCTGAGCATTGCTCATCCGGTCTCGGACATCGGCCATGATTTTGGTCTTATCCCAGCCAAATTCGAACTCTAACACCACATTTGCATAGCCATCAACGGCGGTTGCTGTGAGTTTTTTCAAACCGTCCAGATCCGAAAGCTCGGTCTCCATAGGTTTGATCAACAGTTTTTCGCTGTCTTCCGCAGAAATCCCCTGAAACGGCATAGAGATGATAATGGCCGGAATCTCAATGTCGGGCTCGCCTTCTTTGGGCAGAACCGCATAGGCAAAGGTGCCGACAGCCAGAGATAATACAATGAAGGCTAGGACCATCCGCGCGCGAGTGATGGCCCAATCGACGAGTCCAGTCATTGGGCCGCCTCCGTGAAGGTCGGGGTCACATGCACGCCATCGGTGACAAACTCTTGGCCCACCACAATGACATTGGACTGCGGCGGTAAGCCCGACACCCAAACGCCCTGCATCGTATCGCGGATCAAAGTGACGGGCATGAATTGAACGATATTTTCTGCGGCCAAGACCCTTACGCCCAACGTGCCAGCATCATTCAAGGTTAGAGAAGAGCCCGGCAGAAGATGCGCCAAACTTCCTTGCGCGGTGATTTTGATGTCAGCTGTCTGCCCATCGCTGATTTTTAAATCGGTATTTGGCACAGTCACTTCGACTTGAAAGGTGCGGGTCAATTTGTCGGCTGAGCGCGAGATAAAGGTGACCTCGCCGTGAACATTGAGACCATTGATGAGCCGTGCGCTGGCCAACGCCCCCATCTGCACATGGTTGATAGCAATCTCAGGCACGAAGCCTACCAATTTGATTGTGTCCAGCTGAATGACTGTGGCGCATAAGCCACCGGGCTGTAACAGGCTACCCAGTTCAGCGGTGTCTGATTCCAAGATGCCGTCAAACGAGGAATGTATCACCAAGCGCGAAATTTCTTTTTCTGCTGAGGCTACGGCCGCTTCGGCGGATTGAATGCCCGCGACTGTTGATTGCAGGCCAGATTCGGCTGCAGCCACACCCGCCCTTGCGGTTTGCGCGGCAGCGGTCGCGCTGGCCACGCGCGCTTCAGAGGCAAATCCGCCTTGGGAGAGTTTCTCAGCGGCCCGGTCATTGATTAGAGCTTCGGCCAAGCGCGCCTGTGCTTCGATAACGCGCGCTTCAGCTTCTGGCACGCGGGCACGCGATTCTGCGAGGCGGGCTTTGGTCTCTGCCAATGAAGCTCCTCGTGTGCCGGGATCAATCTCACACATGGGCTGGCCGGTTGTCACGAACGAGCCTTTGCGCAGGGGCTTTGAGATCACGCTGCCACTGGTTTCTGCCCGCAGGCTCACCTGTCTGGCGGCACGGGTCTCGCCGCGTACATTCACAGCGCTGTCCACATTTTGAGCGCGTGATGCGAGTACGACGACCGATACGCTGGGCGTGTCTGTAATCTGTGGTGTTGGGACTTGTGAAGTAGAAACCTCATCTGTGATCGCGTCAGTTTTGCCTAAATTTATGATCAAATCTCTTTGGAAGACGAAAACATAGATGACAGCGGCAACCAGTACGGCGGTTACAAGTGGGGAAATGCGCATAATGAGCCTCGTGAGCCGTTGATCCAAAAGCGGAGCAACTTTAGAGCACTACTTATGCCAAATCATACCGGTTACAAGAAAGTTCACCCCTTTAATGAGCAAAATTCGACCCAAATCCTA
This sequence comes from uncultured Planktomarina sp., assembly GCA_905182455.1. Taxonomy (GTDB): domain Bacteria; phylum Pseudomonadota; class Alphaproteobacteria; order Rhodobacterales; family Rhodobacteraceae; genus Planktomarina; species Planktomarina forsetii. The sequence goes on along the minus strand of CAJJBJ010000002.1, from coordinate 519,283 downwards.
TAGTTTTCAAGATTTTGATCACCTTTACGATTTCTTAACCCTCAAAGGGCTTGTGGGGTGTGGCAGGTTTTGCCTATACAAACTAAAGAAAATTAAGGTGGTTCCCAGATGTCCGATACAGACAGTTTTATTGATGAAGTCACAGAGGAAGTGCGCCGCGATCGGCTTTTTGGCTATTTTCGCCGGTATGGTTGGATTGCAGCGGTTGTGATATTGGGACTTGTAGGTGGTACAGCCTACAATGAATGGTCCAAATCTACTGCCGCGCAAGTTGCTCAAGCACGCGGTGATGCTTTGCTGGATGCTTTAGACATGGATGATGATACAGCCAGTATTGCTGCTTTAAGTGAAATTGCGACCAACGAAGGTGGCGACGTTGTGGCCAGTTTCCTGGCCGCTGGCGCGGATCAAAGTCAAGCGGCAAATTTGTTAGGGGCAATTGCCGCCAATACGGATCATCCTAAATACATAAGAGATTTGGCCCGTTTAAAGCTGGCGACAACGCCTGATGCCGTCTCGCAAGATGCAGCAGTTTTGATCCTGACAGATCTCTCTGCGGCTGGCGGATTGTATCGCAATGCGGCCACCGAAATGTTGGTGGCGTTTGAGTTGGAACGCGGCAATGTTGATGCGGCTGTCACGCTGTTGCAGGCTCACATTCAGGATGCCCAAGCCACGCAGGAGCAAATCCAACGCATGGGTGAGCTGATTGTGGCCTTGGGAGCGACACCAGAGTTGGCAAACTAAACCGATTCTGTTAAAATTATGTTAAGTACATAAAAAGCTAGGAGGCACGCATGAAACTCAAAGCAGTGCTCTACATTGGGCTTTTAAGTTTGGGCGTTGGCTGCTCGAATAACGACCCGCGTCTGGATGGTGAACGTGAAATGCTTGATGGTTCGGTCTTTGTAGAAAGCGATGCACGTTTTCTGGTCGAAAGCCTGCCTGCTTTAAACTTGCCTGATGCGCGGAGAAATACCCAATGGACTCATCAAGGCGGCAATGCCCAGCATTATACAGGTCATCTGGAGCTTGCGGATGATGTGAGTCTGCAATGGTCAACCTCTATTGGCCATGGCGATGGCCGTCGTCATCAAATCACTGCTTCTCCAATCTTTCAAGATAACCGAATTTTCACTTTGGACAGCCGCTCTTTAGTCACTGCCGTCGGGGAGAATGGCAGGGTTTTGTGGCAGAAAAATGTAGCCAAAGCTCCTGATGATGTGACGGATGCATCTGGTGGCGGATTGGCTGTGCAGGGGGATCAGCTGTTTGTGACCACCGGTTTTGGAACCGTTGTGGCCTTGAACGTGACTTCCGGCGAAGAGGTTTGGACACAAGACCTTGCCAGCTATGGCGGGGCCTCTCCAACCGTCGAAAACGGGCTGCTATACGTTTCCGCGCGCGATGGGGCTGCCTGGGCCATTGAAACATCCAACGGTCGCGTCAGGTGGCAAGTGGCGGGTCCATCTGTGCTATCTGGTTATACCGGCGGACCGGGTGCGGCTGTGTCGAAGAAATATGTGCTGTTCCCCTTCGGATCTGGTGATCTGCTTGCAACCTTCCGTGAGGGTGGTTTGCGTAGTTGGAGCTCGGTTCTGTCGGGCGCACGCCCCGGGCGGGCCTCAACTCAGGTGCAGGATTTGACTGGTCAGCCGGTGATTGAAGGTTCTGAGGTTTATCTGGCCAATTCGGCGGGCCGTATGGCGGCGCTTGATTTGAATACAGGTTTGCGCAAATGGACAGCCAAGCAAGGCAGCCAAGGCGAAATCTTGGTGGCTGGCAGCTCGTTATTTACCATCAGTGACGAGAATAACCTGATAAGGGTAGCAAAATCGGATGGTGGATTGGTCTGGTCCACGCCCTTGCCTAATTTTACCAAATCAAATGTTGGTCGACGTTCGGAGATTTTTGCCCATTACGGGCCAATCCTTGCAGGCGGGCGGTTAATTCTTGCGTCATCAGACGGTCTGCTTCGGCAGTTTGATCCGGCCAAGGGTGAGCTCATAACAACTGTTAAAATACCTTCGGGAGCCGCCAGTGCGCCGATCGTAGTGGATGGCACTCTGTATGTTTTGAGCACCAATGGTAATCTACTGGCTTTTCGTTGAGCGAAACTTGGTGTAACGCTCGGCTCTAATTTATCGAAAGTGGGCTCAAATGTCCTTTACCTTGGCCATAGTCGGCCGTCCTAATGTTGGAAAATCCACGCTGTTCAATCGGTTAGTGGGTCGTAAGCTTGCCTTGGTCGATGACCAACCGGGAGTGACTCGCGATTTGCGTGAAGGGTCGGCCCGACTGGGTCACCTCAAGTTCACAGTTATTGACACTGCGGGTCTTGAAGAAGTCACCGATGAAAGCCTTCAGGGCCGGATGCGTCGTCTTACGGAGCGAGCGGTGGACATGGCCGATGCTTGTTTATTTATGATCGATGCTCGGACCGGGGTCACACCCACCGATGAGGTCTTTGCGGATATTTTACGCAAACGAAATGCGCATGTCTTCCTTGTCGCCAATAAGGGTGAGGGCCGTGCTGCGGATGGTGGCGTTTTGGAGGCCTATTCTTTGGGCCTTGGTGAGCCGTTACGGCTGTCTGCTGAACATGGTGAAGGCATGGGCGAGTTGGCTTATATGCTGGCGCCTTTGATCGATGCGGCTGACGAAAAAGCTCAGGAAGATGCGCCTATTGTTGATTTGGATCTGGAAGAGGGCGACGCGGAAGAAGAATACCGCCAGCCCACAGCGCAAAAACCTTTACAGGTTGCAGTGATTGGCCGACCCAATGCGGGTAAATCCACTCTGATCAATAAAATTTTGGGCGAAGATCGCCTGTTGACCGGTCCTGAGGCTGGCATCACCCGTGATGCCATCTCTCTCACTTTGGATTGGGGCGGTGTTCCAACGCGTATTTTTGACACGGCTGGCATGCGCAAAAAAGCCAAAGTACAAGAAAAGCTTGAGAAACTCTCGGTCAGCGATGGACTGCGCGCGGTGAAATTTGCCGAAGTCGTAGTTGTGTTGCTGGATGCGGATATTCCGTTTGAGCAACAAGATTTGCGGATCTCCGATTTGGCCGAACGTGAGGGCCGCGCAGTGGTCTTGGCGGTCAACAAATGGGATTTGGAACCGGAGAAACAAGCTAAACTGCGGGTCTTACGCGAGTCGTTTGAACGCTTGCTACCGCAGTTGCGCGGGGCACCTTTGGTCACAGTATCGGCCAAAACGGGCAAAGGCTTGGACCGATTGCAGGAAGCTGTGATGAAGGCCCATGAAGTTTGGAATCGTCGTATTCCCACCAGCCATTTGAACCGTTGGTTGGCTGGCATGGTTGAAGCGCACCCGCCCCCCGCTCCAGGCGGGCGCCGCATTAAGCTGCGCTACATGACACAAGCCAAGACCCGGCCACCGGGCTTCGTGGTGATGTGTTCTTATCCTGATAAGATTGCCGAGAGCTATTCGCGGTATCTGGTCAACGGTCTACGTGAAGATTTCGACATGCCTGGAACGCCAATCCGTATGTGGATGCGCGGTCAAGGGGAACAAAACCCTTATAAAGATAAGAAAAAATCAACACCATCACGGCTGCGCAAGCACCTCGGAAAAAAGCCTTTCAAATAGGCCTGGCTTGGGTGTTTTAGATCAAGATGGAATGACGGGGGCTTTGGCCCCCGTTTTTTGTTTGTTATGACAACGAACCGTCGGCATTGATCATAGTCGCATCGCCCATATAACGTTGTAAAACCTTTGGTATAGCGACAGATCCGTCTTCTTGCTGTCCATTTTCCAACACACCGATCAAGCACCGACCGATTGCCAGCCCTGATCCGTTCAGCGTGTGCAGAAACTCAGGTTTACCGCCGGTGGCAGGCCTGAATCGCGCGTTCATCCGGCGGGCTTGGAAATCACCACAGACCGAGCAAGAGCTGATCTCACGATAGGAGTCTTGGCCGGGCAGCCAAACTTCGATGTCATGGGTGCGGCGGGCGCTAAAGCCCATGTCGCCGACGCAGAGCGCCATGGTGCGATAGGGCAGTTCCAAACACTCCAAGATTCCCTCGGCACATTTGGTCATCCGGTCTAACTCCGCGCGGGAATGATCTGGGTGGGTGACAGAGACCATCTCCACCTTTTCAAACTGATGTTGACGCAGCATGCCCGCAGTATCACGCCCGGCGCTGCCGGCTTCTGAGCGAAAGCACAGAGAATGCGCCACAAAGCGGCGGGGCAGAGTGGTCTCATCCACTGTCAGGCTCGACACGATGTTGGTCAGTGTCACCTCGGAGGTTGGGATCAGCCACCAGCCATTGGTGGTCTGGTAGCTGTCTTCAGCGAATTTGGGCAATTGCCCGGTGCCGCGCATTGCCTCATCGCGCACCAAGACCGGGGTATTGGTTTCTGTCAGCCCGTTCTCGGTGATATGCGTGTCCAACATGAACTGCGCCAAAGCGCGGTGCATACGTGCAATCGCTCCAGACATAATCACAAAGCGGCTCCCGGAAATTTTACCGGCGGTTTCAAAGTCGAGCCCTTCTGCGGTGGCTGCCAGCTCAAAATGCTCTTTGGGGGTGAAGTTAAACTCGCGCGGCGTGCCCCAGCGGTGCACCTCCACATTATCGTTTTCATCGGCGCCATCTGGCGTATCGTCAAAGGGCAAGTTTGGAATGCCCATGAGCATATCGGCCAGAGCCTCATCCTTAGCTTTGGCCTCTTCGCCTAAGCTGGCCATTTCGACTTTCTTTTCAGACACCAAGGCGCGGAGACGGTCAAATTCAGCCTCATCTCCTTTGGCTTTGGCAGCCCCCACCAGCTTGCTGGCTTTGTTTTGCTCGGCTTGTGCCGCCTCTGTCGCCTGAATGCAGGCACGGCGGTCGGTGTCGAGGGATAGGATGTCCGACGAGACCGGCGCATTTCCTCGGCGCGCTAATGCGGCGTCAAAAGCGGCAGGGTTTTCGCGGATGGCACGAATATCATGCATATATCATCTCCTTCAAAAGAATCACTGCTGTGGTTATGCCCAAAGCTGGCCTGAGGGTCACGGGGCAATTTCTTGACGCAAATTACCAGTTCAAGTCTTGGTGATGGCGGGGCCGAAACTTTTACCTGAGACCTGGGGTGGCCGTTTGAAAATATTCTGCAAGCGTCAGAAGCTGCCACTCGTTGCCTGCGCAGGTGGCTGGGCAATGAAAATTGGAACCAATCCGCTGGAAGAGCGTTTCCTTTCGCAGTCGTGACACAATAGGCTGCAATTACCGCCTCAATGGGCTGATTAATAATCCCGTATATTCAAATCTTAAGTGGGTGATGAGCACGCGGCCGATGGGGCGCAGGTCATAAGGTTTTTCCCAAACAGCTTGGGCGTGTCCGCCTGTAAAGGGCCCAGTGCAGGCAAACATATCAGAATTGTGGTGAAAAGTGATTTTAAATGAAAAATCATAAAAATAATCCAAGAATTATGCGTCAAACTTCAATGCCTAGTCTCACAATCCCTTGCAAAGCGTCCGTCCAAACCATACGTTCTGCCAGAACCTGCGGCGCGGTGCCGTATGACAGATTTACGAGGTCTTTATGGACACTTTAGGCACATTTATGTTTCCGCTGCTGATTATCGGCATTTTTTACATGTTGGTTTTCCGGCCACAGCAAAAGAAGATGAAAGAACATCAAAATATGGTCAAAAACTTGGCCAAAGGGGATGAAGTTGTCACCGCTGGCGGCTTGATCGGCAAAGTGACCAAGGTCAAAGCTGAAAGCAATGAAGTTGAAGTCGAAGTTGCAAAAGACGTGCGTGTGACCGTTGTCCAAGCTACGATCGCCGATGTGCGCAGCAAAACCAAGCCTGCAAGCTAACCACGTGTCAAACTTATAGGCCAGGAGCCACAAGATGTTGCAAATAGAAGGTTGGAAGCGGGTCCTGATTTGGGCAACCTGCGCGATAGGGCTTCTATTTGCTCTTCCCAATGGGTTTTACTCCAAAGTTGAGACATATAACGACGCTAAAGATGCAGGGGCGGAGGCCATGGGTTGGCCTTCTTTCCTGCCTTCTGGCTTGGTCAACCTCGGGCTTGATCTGCGGGGCGGGGCGCATTTGTTGGGCGAAGTCAAATTGGCGGAGGTCTATACCACCCGCCTTGAAGGTTTTTGGCCAGAAGTGCGCAATGTCTTGCGCGAAGAACGTTCCACCGTCGGCGCCATTCGCCAGCAAGACGGCGGCGAGGGCGAATTGCGGGTGCGTATTGGTAATCCAGAAGCCATGGATCACGCAATGAAAATTGTGCGGACACTGGCGCGCCCTGTTTCATCGTTGAGCGGTGGTCTAACAGACGATATCGTTGTCTCCTCCGTTGGAGATAATTTGATTGTCACTTTGTCTGAAGCTGAAAAACTTGCGACTGATGACCGGACCATGGCACAATCCCTTGAGATTATCCGACGCAGGGTGGATGAGGCTGGCACACGTGAGCCAACCATTCAGCGTCAAGGCACTGACCGGGTTTTAATCCAAGTACCGGGTCTTGGGTCCGCTCAAGAACTGAAAGACTTGATCGGGACGCCTGCGCTTTTGACTTTCCAGACGGTTGTGGGGCAAACTAGCAACTCCAGTGGCACTGCGGGCATTGGCAATGAGCTTGTGCAATCTGCCGAAAATGAAACACTTTATTACGTCTTGGAGCGCGCGCCTGTGGTGACGGGTGAAGATCTGACTGATGCGCAGCCCTCCTTTGATCAAAATGGCCAACCCGCAGTGAACTTCCGTTTCAACACCTCAGGTGCGCGGAAATTTGGGCAATATACAACGGATCACATTGGCGAGCCCTTTGCGATTGTCTTGGACAATCAAGTTATCTCTGCACCAACCATTCAATCTGCGATCACTGGCGGCTCGGGTATTATCACGGGCAATTTTGACGTCACAGAAAGCACGCGCCTTTCGACTTTGCTGCGCGCGGGCTCATTGCCTGCGAGTTTGGAGTTTTTGGAAGAGCGCACGGTCGGGCCGGAATTGGGCCAAGACAGTATTGATGCTGGTAAAATCGCCTGTATGGTTGGCTTTGTAGCTGTTTTGATCTTTATGGCTATGTCCTACGGCACCTTTGGTATCTTCGCCAATATCGCTTTGATCATCAATGTCGGCTTGATTTTTGGACTGTTGTCTATGATTGGGGCCACGCTCACATTGCCGGGTATTGCGGGGATTGTTTTGACAATTGGTATGGCGGTGGACGCCAATGTGCTGATCTTTGAGCGTATCCGAGAAGAGTTAAAAACCGCCAAGGGACCCGCTCGGGCCATTGAGCTTGGTTATGAAAAAGCGCTTTCGGCTATTATTGATGCCAATATCACGACGTTTCTGACGGCGGCGATCTTGTTTTTCATGGGGGCGGGGCCTGTGAAAGGCTTTGCGATCACGCTTGGTTTGGGGATTATCACCTCAGTCTTTACTGCAATTTTTGTGACTCGGATCATGGTTGTGATCTGGTTCGAATGGCGCAAGCCAAAAACACTGGAGGTGTAGGCGATGCGCTTAAGGCTTGTAAAACAACATACAACATTCAATTTTTTCAAAGACTGGAAAATATGGATTGGGATCTCAGCTGTTTTGGTCATTCTGTCGATTGGATCGACCGTGACCATGGGCTTGAACTTCGGCATTGATTTCAAAGGCGGTACAACCATTCGCGCAGAAAGTACTGTAGCAGTGGATGTTGCAGCCTATCGGGCCGCGATTGAGCCATTGGGACTGGGTGATATATCGATTGCCGAAGTGTTTGATCCCTCGTTTCGGGCGGATCAACACGTGGCACAAATCCGAATCCAAGCACAAGAAGGTCAAGAATCCGTGGCATCCGATGTGGTTTTAAAGCTTGAGGCGGCGTTGCAAGACGTGGCGCCTGGGATCACCTTTCCATCGGTTGAATCTGTAGGGCCCAAAGTCTCTGGCGAGTTGATCCAATCCGCGGCTTTGGCGGTTGTGATCGCGATTGCCGTTGTGCTGATCTATATTTGGCTTCGGTTTGAGTGGCAATTTGCCGTCGGCGCGGTTGGCGCATTGGTGCATGACATCGTTCTGACAATTGGCGTGTTTTCCGCTTTGCAAATCAAGTTTGATTTGGCGATCATCGCGGCCTTGCTCACGATTGTGGGGTATTCTTTGAATGACACGGTTGTGGTGTTTGACCGGGTGCGTGAAAATCTGCGCCGCTATAAGCAAAAAAATCTTTCTGAATTGCTTAACCAGTCAATCAATGAAACTCTAAGCCGCACGGCGATGACTTCTGTCACAACATTGTTGGCGCTGATTTCTTTGTTTGTACTTGGTGGCGATGTGATCCGGGGTTTTGTGTTCGCCATGATCTGGGGCGTTGTGGTTGGGACGTATTCGTCGGTCTTTCGTGGCCAGCTCAACTCTGCTGCGACTCGGCGTGAAGCGCGATTGGTCTAAACCCAGCAATACGGATGGCAATCAATTTGCCAATATTGATGCCTAGATGCAGCTGAGCGAGATCACCTTCGACAGTGGACGGCCCGTAGATGGCTATGGCCCGAATTTTTTCCGCATCGCGGGAGAGGTGTTCGAAGGCATGGTCGCGGTGCTGCCACAGTCTTGTGGGCCATGGTCTGGCTTTGAGGATTCTGCACCCTTTGTCGCGGTGGCCAGAGATCTGGATGTGGTCTTTGTGGGGACAGGGGCAAATATCGCCCATATTCCCGCAGAGTTTCGCACCGCATTGGAGACGGCCGGAATTGGGGTTGAGATCATGAATTCACCCACCGCATGCCGAACCTATAATATTTTGCTCTCTGAAGGGCGCCGCATCGGCTTGGCCCTGCTGCCGGTGTAGCCCATGTTACAAGTCTCAAACCTAAGCGTGGCGCGGGGTGGGATATCACTTTTGCACGACGTGAGCTTCTCGGTGCAACCCGGGCAAGCTCTCGTGTTGCGGGGCGCCAATGGCATCGGTAAAACCAGCCTGCTGCGCTGCATTGCCGGGCTGCAACAGCCAATATCCGGAACGATTTCAGGGTCGGAAACTGTTGCCTATGCCGCTCATGCGGATGGGCTCAAAGGACAGTTGAGCGTATTGGAAAACCTTAAGTTTTGGTCCGAAGTTTACGGCGGTCCAGCTCCGAAATCTGCTTTGGCGGCTTATGATCTACAAGAGCTTGCACAGCGCTCGGCGGCGAATCTTTCAGCAGGTCAAAAACGCAGGCTCGGTTTGGCGCGCATGTTGGTGACGGGCTGCGGGCTTTGGGTGATGGATGAACCCACTGTGTCACTGGACGCGCAGAATGTGGCTTTGTTTCGCATCGTATTGCAAGCGCATTTGCAATCTGGTGGCGCTGCGGTGCTCACCACGCATATTGACCTAGACTTGTCAGGTGAGAATTTGGATCTGACAGGCTATATCGCCACGGCACAAAGATCTTCTTCCACGTTTGAGGAGGCTTTGGAATGATCCAGCTCTTTATGCGTGATATCGGTCTTGCGGTGCGTTCTGGCGGTGGCTTTGGGCTAGCTTTGATATTTTTCTTGATTGTGGTGGTGCTGATTCCCTTTGCCTTGGGCCCTGATCAATCCGCCTTGGCCTTGGTGGCGCCCGGTGTGCTGTGGCTGGGGGCTTTGTTGGCCTGCTTGCTGTCACTGGATAGAATTTTTGGATTGGACTATGAGGATGGCTCTCTGGACCTTCTGGCGAGCTCACCACTGCCTCTTGAGTCGGTCTATATAGCCAAGGCTGCGGCGCATTGGTTGACCACTGGTTTGCCCTTGGCGCTGGCGGCGCCTTTGTTGGGCGTTTTACTGAATCTGAGCTTTGATGCGGGTATGGCGCTGTGTTTTTCTTTGTTACTGGGCACTCCAGCGTTGAGTCTAATTGGGGCTTTTGGGGCCACTCTGACACTTGGAATTAAGCGCGGTGGATTATTGTTATCGCTTCTGGTGCTACCGCTCTACGTGCCGACTTTGATTTTTGGTGCGCAGGCGGTACGATCTGCATCACTTGGGCAGCCTTTTGACGTGCCCTTGGTCCTGATCTTGGCGATTTCTCTAGGTGCTGTGGCGATTTTACCCTTTGCCTCTGGGGCGGCACTGCGGATCAATCTTCGGTGAACTGACTGCCGCTTTGCGTAAATTAGTATAGGATTGAGCTTATGAACTCGACTTCAACTTCAAAACGTCTTTGGGATGCATTTTGGCAATTGGCCAATCCTAAGGTCTTTATGGGCTGGTCGGGCCGGTGGTTGCCTTGGCTGGTCGGGCTGACGATCTTATTTCTGGGTTCTGGCCTGATTTGGGGGTTTTTTTTCACGCCTGATGATACGCGTCAAGGATCGACCGTAAAAATCATTTACCTGCACGTGCCCGCGGCTTTGATGGCGATCAATGGCTATTTGCTGATGTTTGTAGGCTCCTTGGTGTGGTTGATCCGGCGACAACATGTTTCGGTTTTAGCGGCGAAGGCTGCGGCACCGGTGGGCATGACCATGACTTTGATTGCCTTGGCGACGGGGGCTATATGGGGCCAGCCGATGTGGGGGACCTATTGGGTTTGGGACCCACGCCTGACTAGCTTTTTAATTCTATTTTTGTTTTATGCAGGATATATTGCGCTTTGGGCTGCGATTGAGGATGATGATACAGCGGCGGATTTAACTTCGGTTCTGGCGCTTGTGGGGTCAGTCTTCGCCTTGTTGAGCCGCTATGCGGTGTTGTTTTGGAGCCAAGGCCTGCATCAGGGAACCACGGTCAACCTGGCCGATGGGGCCAAGCAGGAGAATATTTCGAATGTATTTTTTCAACCGCTATTCCTGTCGATGGCGGGGTTTGGACTGTTGTTTGTGACGCTGCTTTTGATTGGCACGCGTACTGAACTGCGCAGAAGGCGGCTTAAGGTTTTGCAAGCACGGGAGCGGATGCAATGATGCCAGATTTAGGAAAATATGCCGTTGAGGTGATGGGCTCATATGGGGTGAGCTTGCTGGCCTTGGCCCTGCTGTGTGTTGTCTACATTCGGCGCAGTAGCTTGGTGAAACGCGCTCTTATCACTGCGGAGGCGCGCAAAGATGCGTAAACTCCTTCTTGGTTTGCCGGTATTGGTCTTTGCAATTTTCGCGGGGCTGGCTTTCGTGGGCATGCAGCGTGACGATCCGGACGGCTTGCCCAGCACGGCCACCGGTCAATCTGCCCCAATGGTTCAGCTCCAACCGCTTGAAGGCCATGTGCCCTTCGCGGAGAGTGATTTGACGGGTGGGGGCGTGAAGTTGGTAAATTTCTGGGCCAGTTGGTGCGCGCCTTGTCGTGCGGAACACCCTAAATTGGTAGAGCTTTCTGAAAAAGGCATTCCAGTTTACGGCGTGAACTACAAAGATGATCCGGCAAAAGCGCGGGCGTTTTTAGCAGATCTGGGCAACCCATATACTTTGGGCGGCGCTGATCCCGATGCGAAGATGGCATTGGATTGGGGGGTTTACGGCCTGCCGGAGACTTTTATTTTGGGTCCAAACGGCACTGTAATTCTGCGAGTGACAGGGCCTCTGACCGAACGCAATATGGCAACCCGGGTACTGCCCGCCTTGGCAGAGGCAGGGTTGAGTTTTCCCTAATTTGATAACGGCTCACATCCAGACGTAAAAAAGCCCCGGTTTTCCGAGGCCTTTTTTGTTGTGGTTTGATCAAGATTCTTTGGCGAGATTGCGCAGCACATAGTGCAACACGCCGCCGTTTTCGATGTAATCGATTTCGACTTCGGTATCGATCCGGCATTTTAGTGTGATCGCCTTCACTGTGCTATCGGTCATTGTGATCTCAGCTGGAACCTCTTGCAACGGTTTCACGCCTTCAAGACCCATGATCGAGACAGTTTCATCACCCTTCAAGCCCAGTGTCTTGCGGCTATCGCCACCTGTGAACTCAAAAGGAATAACGCCCATGCCAACCAAATTGGAGCGGTGAATGCGCTCAAAGCTCTCAGCAATAACAGCTTTGATCCCCAAAAGTGCTGTGCCTTTGGCTGCCCAGTCACGGCTGGAGCCGGCACCATATTGTTCACCGCCAAAAATCACCATTGGGGTGCCTTCAGCTTGATAGGCCATAGCCGCATCATAGATGGCCATTTCGCTGCCGTCTGGTCCCAAGGTGTAGCCACCTTCCACGCCATCGAGCATTTCGTTTTTGATGCGGATGTTGGCAAAAGTGCCGCGCATCATCACTTCATGATTGCCACGACGCGATCCGTAGGAGTTGAACTCCCGTGGGCTGACTTGGCGGTCGATCAGATATTTCCCGGCTGGTGTTGTCTCTTTGAACGAGCCTGCGGGAGAGATGTGGTCGGTAGTGATCATATCGCCCAAGATGGCCATAACCTTGGCATTCTCAAGATTGGTGATCTTATGGGTTTCCATGGTAATTCCTTGGAAATATGGCGGATTTTGGACATAGGTTGAGGAAATTGGCCAATCGTATGTTTTCTGATTGGTGACTTCAACGCCCTGCCATTTCTCATCTCCTTTGAACACATCGGCATATTTGGACAAGAAGGCTTCCCGAGTAACGGTGGCCTCTACCATTTCCGCAACTTCTTGCGTGGTGGGCCAGATGTCTTTCAAATAGACGTCATTGCCATCCCGGTCTTGGCCGATCACATCGCTGGCCAAGTTGATGTCCAATGTCCCCGCCAAAGCATAGGCGACGACTAGCGGCGGTGAGGCCAGATAGTTGGCACGCACATCTGGAGAGATACGGCCCTCAAAATTGCGGTTGCCAGATAAGACAGCCGTGGCCACGAGATCGCCTTCGGAGATGGCGGCGGATATTTCGGATTGCAGAGGGCCAGAGTTGCCGATGCAGGTGGCGCAGCCGTAGCCCACGAGGTTGAAGCCAACCGCGTCCAGGTCTTTTTGCAGATCAGCCGCTTCCAGATAGGCCGATACAACTTGCGAGCCGGGAGCCAAGGAGGTTTTTACCCAAGGTTTGCGGTTCATGCCCAATGCCGCGGCTTTGCGCGCCACAAGGCCCGCACCAATCATTACGTAAGGATTCGATGTGTTGGTGCAAGAGGTGATGGAGGCAATCACAACTTTGCCTGACTCCATCGTATAGTCTTCACCTGCAACAGTAACCTCTTTGCCCATTGGACGTTTGAAGGTTTCTTCCATCTCACGACGGAATGCAGTTTTACCTTCTGTCAGCGCGACAAAATCCTGTGGCCGCTTTGGCCCGGAGATGGCAGGCACGATTGTGCCCATGTCGAGATGTAAAGTATCGGTGTAGATTGGGGCATAGTCATCGCCACGCCAAAAGCCGTTTTCCTTGGCATAGGCTTCGACCAATGCGATGCGCGCTTCGTCACGGCCGGTGGAGTGCAGGTAACGGATGGTTTCATCATCAATTGGGAAAAAGCCACAGGTTGCGCCATACTCTGGAGCCATATTGGCAATCGTTGCACGATCTGCGAGTGGGAGGTTGTTGAGGCCTGCGCCGTAAAATTCAACAAATTTGCCAACAACTCCACGGGCGCGCAGCAATTCAACAACTTTTAGGACCAAATCGGTGCCAGTCGTGCCCTCCATCATCTCGCCTGTCAGCTCAAAGCCTACGACTTCTGGAATCAGCATGGAGATTGGTTGACCCAACATAGCGGCTTCAGCTTCAATTCCGCCAACGCCCCAGCCCAAAACGGCCGCTCCATTGACCATAGTGGTGTGGCTGTCGGTGCCGACCAATGTATCAGGATAGGCAACTTGCTCGCCGTTTTGATCTGCATCTGTCCAAACTGTTTGCGACAGATACTCAAGATTTACTTGGTGACAGATACCAGTTCCCGGAGGCACAACCCGGAAGTTGTTAAAGGCAGATTGGCCCCATTTCAGGAAGGTGTAACGCTCCATGTTCCGTTCATATTCTCGGTCCACATTCATCTGAAATGCGTGGGGCGTGCCAAATTCGTCGATCATAACTGAGTGGTCAATCACAAGGTCTACTGGGTTCAACGGGTTGATCTTTTCAGGATCGCCACCCAAAGCAACGATTCCGTCGCGCATGGCGGCCAGATCCACAACAGCAGGTACGCCGGTGAAATCCTGCATCAGAACGCGGGCAGGGCGGTAAGCAATCTCACGCGGGTTTTTGCCACCCTGCGCGCCCCATTGGGCAAAGGCTTTGATATCATCCACGGAAACAGTTTTCCCGTCTTCAAACCGCAGCATATTTTCCAACACAACTTTCAAAGCAGCAGGCAGGCGTGAAAAATCGCCGAGTCCCGCAGCCTGAGCGGCAGGGATTGAATAATACCCGATGCTTTCGTCACCCACGGTGAGTGTGCGGCGTGTTTTGGCAGTGTCCTGCCCAACAACTACGGTCATGAAAATCTCCAAGTTTGAACGGATACTGTGGCCTCATAACAGCAGGCCTGTATTGGAATCAAGGGGGAGAATGGCGATTTGCATACATTAGTATACCGAATTGTAAAATTTTTGTGATTGCGAAGTATCATAGATTGATTGGCCAAGTGAAATGTGAGCGCCTATATAAGAGAAAGCAACAAATAGGACTGTCTTTCATGCGTATCATTTTCGCCAGCCTTCTCTGCCTTGCTTCTGTGCTATTTCCAGCTTTTGGATCTGCTGAGGACCAACCCGTGGTGGTTGAGTTGTTCACCTCACAGGGCTGTTCGTCCTGCCCGCCGGCGGATGCACACCTTCACAGGTTGGCCAAGCAACCCAATGTGATCGCTTTGGCGTTACATGTGGATTATTGGGATTATATCGGCTGGAAAGACAGCTTCGCAAACCCGAATTTCACGGAACGACAGCGCGCCTATGCGCAAGCTCAAAATGAACGGATGATCTACACGCCGCAGTTTATGATCAACGGCATGGAAAATTTTATGGGCAATCGGCGTGAAGATGTGGATGGCTTGATCCACAAATATCAAACAATGGGTGCAGCACTGAGCTTGTCTATGCAACGGTTCGGTTCGTCAGTCGATATTACCCTGAGCGATGCACTATATTATGGACCCTACGATGTTCACCTTGTGACGGTATCCCCCAAAAATACCGTCGACATCCTCACAGGCGAGAATGCCGGCAAAGTTATAAACTATGCCAATGTTGTCACCGAATGGCGCACGTTGGGCATGTGGAATGGCGATTGGATAACAAGTTTTCAAACAGGTCCGTTGGGACCGGGCAAACATGCTGTTTTGGTCCAGTTTCAAGGCTATGGTGAGATCATCGGATCTGCTTGGATTAACTGATCACATTTATACGGTGGGTTTGTGTTTCCACCTGCGGTGAATCCAAAACCAATTGCCCGGATCGGCCGCTATACGCTGCTCTAGGGATTTGGTGGCCTCTTTGGTCATCGTTACAGCATCGGTGTGCTCAACTGCGGCGCCAATCTCGACGCGAAAGCTATTCCCATCTGGATTGCGCATGGAGAAATAGGGTAAAAACAATGCATCTGCCTTGAGTGCAAAGCTGGCAGCGGTTAGTGACGTGTAGGCGGGCTTGCCCATAAAGCTCACGACCTGACCATTGCTCACGGCAAGATCAACCAATAGAACTAAAGCAGCCCCTTTGTTCAGGGCTTTGAACAGGCCCAAGGTGCCTTTTGATGTGGCTTCAAACACGGGGCCAGACCGGCCGTCGATGTCGAGCATATTTTTGTAATTTGCATAAAAATAGGGATTGGCCATCCGCCGCACCATACCCCCGATTTTGATGCCATGCTCAAATAGAGCTGCGCGGAAGGCCTCGTGATTTCCGAAGTGACCCGAATAAAACATGATGGGACGCCCATCGGCATGGGCTTCCAATAAGTCGTCTAAGCCTGCCCCCCAAAGCTCAATACCCGCGTTTTGCCTTTGAAATTCGGCCGGATACATATTTTCAATAAAAGTGCGGCCGGCATTGTCGAGCACTTGATCTGCAATCTCAGTTTTGCGCATCTGCGCCATCTCAGGATAGATGAGATTTAGGTTGTCGATGATCCGTTTGCGATAACCGATCGTTGTTCCCAAGATGCCCCTAAGCCAGGCGCCCATGATCGCATTGCGGCGTCGGTAGGGCAGAAGCTTCATAAGAGCGAAGGTCCCCATGATGGCCTTGTTCTCAAGCCATTGCCGTTTTGTGCCATTGCGTTGGATAGAATTAGCCATTGGTGTCACGTGCCTGTGTCAGTCTCTCACGGTACCAAACATATAATCCCGCCCCAACAATGAGAATTGCCCCCATGAGGGTCAGCAAGTCTGGAGTTTCACTGAAGAGTGCAAATCCAAAAATGATGGCAAACAAAAGCCCAGCGTAGCCATAGGGCGCGATGTCGCTTGCGGGAGCGGCGGCGAAGGCTCGGATCATCAATAGATGACCCAAAATGCCAAAGGCGACCAAAGCAGTAATCACCGGCACCTCATTCAAGGCGATGGGTTGCCAGAAAAAAGGCACCACCATCGAGGAAAAGCATGTGCCGAAGAAGCCTTGCAAAAAGAGTGCGGTCCAGGGTCCGTCACTGCGCACGAAACGGGTAGCGAGGGCGTAGATGGTAAAGCCCACAGCCCCCATCAATGGAAAAAGTGAGGTTGTGGTCATCACCGATGTTCCAGGTCTTATGATCAGCATGGCCCCAATAAAGGCGGCGGCTATCCCCATGATGCGGCGGCGTCCTATCTTTTCGCCCAAAACCATAACAGCGCCCAATGTGACCATCACCGGCCCCAGTTGAATAAGCGCTGTGGCATCGGCCAAGGGCATGTAGATGATCCCTAAGAAAAACAGATAACTGCTGGTGGTCGTTGCAAAGCCGCGCAACACATGCAACTTGATGTGACTGCTAGAAAACAACGTGTGTCGGGTTAAAATTAGCCCTGAACCCACCAAAATCGCCTGTGAGACGAATCTGAGCCACACGATTTGCGCCACAGGGATGCGCAGGCCAAGGGTTTTGGCCATGACATCCATCGAGGTCATGCACAGCACCCCCGCAACCATAAGCGCGGCGCCTTTTTGACCTGGGGTTAATGTCATTTCGGCGCTTGGGGCAGGCCCACACCGATCATGCTGTCGCGCGTTACCCAATAGGCCAGCTCATCTGCCGATAGCCCCATGGTTTCTTTGGGCTGGGCCGGCAGAACGATATAGCGCATATCTGCGGTACTGTCATGCACGCGCACTTGCACATCTTGAGCAATTTCAACACCAAATTCTGATAAGACCTTACGCGGTTCAATCACGGTGCGCGATCTGTAGGCACGGGATTTATACCAATCGGGTGGTAGTCCTAAAAGATTGCGTGGGTAGCAAGAGCATAGGGTGCAAACAACTACGTTATGAACTAAAATGGTGTTTTCGACCGCAATCAAATGCATCGGTCCAATATCAAACCCCATATCCCTAGAGGCTTGACCTGCATCGGTCAACAGCGCCGATTTGAACTCGGGATCACTCCAGGCGCGGGCGACAACTTTCGCACCATTGGCGGGGCTGCGCGCGTCCATTGTGTTGATCTGATTGTGAACTTGCGCCGCAGTGATGTGGCCTTTTTCAATCAAGAGTTCGCGCACAGAAATTTCCATCATCTGCCAATAGCTCAATACGATGTCGTCATCTTTGCGGTAGGGATGGCCCGAAGGCGACAAGGCGCCGTGGTCGTGATCATGATGGTCATGTGGCATTATGCAGGCTCCAACCAATGGGCGTAGATTTCAGCTTCTATCACGTCGTCTGGTGTCTCGGCGGCATCGCCCCAGATCTCTGCCATAGTAAAGCGCACCCGCACCAAGCGCCGCTGTTGGGGTGGCAGGCGGTAGGCGTTTTGTTCGGGGTTGTTGAACAGACCTATTTCGCGCTCAATCTCACCGGTTTTACCCCGCAGATAGGCAGGGGTTCGGATATGGCCCGGGGGCCAATGATTTTGCACACGCACTTTCATGTCGCATCGCCATAGGTGGTGCCACGTGCCTTTACCTGCGCCATTTTATCGGCCAACTCAGCTGTGGAAAAGGCGCCGGCTTCTACCATATTTTGGCTCACAGAGGCGATCCAGCGTTCATAATAACTCATGGTTTCATAGGCCTCTTCGCCCATATCTTCAAGCACGCGGCGCAGGCTGTCGGTGTTCATCAATCCGGCCGAAGAGGCCAGCACCATCAGCGCATCCACGCGTTTTTCCCAAAGCGCAAAATCATGTTGATCATGGTTGATATTACCGGCAGGGTCGCCGCCCATATCGTGCCATCTTTTTCCAAAAAACTCTGTCATGGGATAAAACTAGGCCCGGGTCTCGCGTTTGTCCAGCGCCCGTGACGAGCGCTCATGTTATAAATTGATGCAATATAAGTGGGTAAATCTGCTCTCCGACATGGTGCCGGGGAGCGGTGTTGCTGATCAATTGCCAAAAACGCGTTTGAAAATCGTGCCAACATGTTTGGTGTGATAGGCCAGATCGAATTTGTCTTCGATCTCATCTACAGACATCACGGCCATAACGTCTGCATCTGCTTTCAGCTCGGTCAAGAAATCTGCGCCTTGTTCCCAAACCCGCATCGCATTGCGTTGCACCAAACTGTAGCTGTCCTCGCGGCTGACGCCTTTTTGGGTGAGGGCGAGTAAAACTCGCTGCGAATGCACCAGACCACGGAATTTGTTCATATTCGCGATCATATTGTCTGGATAAATCACCAGCTTGTCGATCACGCCAGTGAGTCGGGCCAAGGCAAAATCGAGTGTGATTGTGGCATCTGGTCCAATAGCGCGCTCAACTGAGCTGTGCGAGATATCCCGCTCATGCCAGAGCGCCACGTTTTCCATCGCAGGGACCACGCACATACGTACGATGCGGGCCAAACCGGTGAGGTTTTCTGTCAAAACAGGGTTGCGTTTGTGCGGCATAGCAGAGCTGCCTTTTTGGCCTTTGGAGAAGAACTCTTCAGCCTCCAAAACCTCAGTGCGTTGCATGTGGCGAATCTCAATCGAGACATTCTCAATGGAGCTGGCCACGACGCCCAAAGTTGCAAAAAATGCAGCATGGCGATCGCGTGGGATCACTTGGGTGCTGATGGGTTCGGCTGTTAGGCCCAACTGTTCGCATACATGTTCTTCCACAAATGGGTCGATGTTCGCGAATGTGCCCACAGCACCAGAGATAGCGCCGGTTGCAATCTCAGTTCGTGCCGTGCGCAGGCGGGTCAAGTTGCGGTCCATTTCGGCGTAGAAACGCGCGAAGGTCAGGCCCATGGTGACAGGTTCGGCGTGGATGCCATGGCTGCGACCAATGCGGATGGTGTCTTTATGCTCTAATGCACGGCGCTTTAATGCGGCCAGCAAGGCTTCAACATCGGCAATCAAAATATCTGCGGCGCGGGTCAACTGCACGTTTAGGGTTGTATCCAGAACGTCTGAGCTGGTCATGCCTTGATGCACAAAACGCGCCTCATCACTGCCGATGATATCGGCCAAATGGGTCAAGAATGCGATGACGTCATGTTTTGTGACTGCTTCAATTGCGTCAATCTTGGCCACGTCAAATTCAACGTCTTTGGCTTTCCAAACCGCATCTGCGCTGGCCTGTGGGATCACCCCAAGTTTCGCGTGCGCGTCGCATGCATGAGCTTCAATCTCATACCAAATGCGAAATTTGGTTTTGGCGGACCAAATGTCTACCATATCAGGGCGGGAATAACGTTCGATCATTGGATCAAGGCCTTTTGGATTGGGGAGCAGTTGCCCGCCTCATAGACTGCTGAGCTTGGAGGTTCAAGCACATGGGGGCGGCTGGAGACGATCAATCTGGGTTCAAAACTTAAGTTTGATTGAGGCCTACGCCATTTATGTTATGACACTCCGGAAAAGCTTTCACCGCGGGATTTGCGGTGATGAGAGATAGGGTGTCAGGCGCGTGAGTTCTCAGGACAATCATCAAGGGCCTCTGTTCCTGAAAATGGAAGATTTCACCGGCTGTCTTTGGGCTATTTCTCGCCAAATCATCGACCATACACAAGATGCCAAGCTTACATTTATAGGTTGTTGCGAGGTGTCTGACGGTTGGTATCAGGAGACCGGGCAGATGGTGTTGCCGGACGGGCAATCCCTGTCAAGCACCCGCCGTTATCGCTGGGGTGCCACTTTGGAGGGGGTGGATGTGCATTTTGACGATGGGCGGTTTTTTCACCGGATTGATTTGGCACATGCCTCAGCACAGGCCCGACATTTTTGTGATCCCGATGATTACGCAGTCTCCTATGAATTCACGCAATGGCCGGTCTGGACGTCGCTTTGGAAGGTTAAGGGACCGCGAAAAGACTACGAAATGGACAGCAGTTACCGCAAACTTACGCTTTGAGTGCTTGCAACACCCTATCTGCAAAGGCTAAACGTTGCGCGACAAGTTAAATAAGGGATTTTAAACATGACCACCACCACACATAATAGCGTTCTTGCAGAAGTAATCTTGCCTCTGACCGGGCAGGCGATGCGGGTCAAACAAATCATTTTGGTTATTGCTGGCATTGCCGCTTTGGCCGTGGCCGCGAAGATCAAAATCCCCATGATCCCAGTTCCTATGACCATGGGCACCTTCGCCGTGCTGAGCATCGGCGTAGCTTATGGCATGCGTTTGGGTCTGGTGACCATCATCGGCTATATGCTGATCGGCGCTTTGGGCTTTGACGTTTTCGCAGGTTCTAGCGCTGAGACCTTCGGCATTACCTATATGATGGGCGGCACTGGCGGCTATTTGGTGGGCTATGTTTTGGCTGTTTTGGCTTTGGGCTACGCAGCCCGCCAAGGCTGGGACCGCTCCATTGGTAAAATGGCGTTGGCGATGGTTTTGGGCAATGTCTTGATTTATGTGCCGGGCTTGGTCTGGTTGGCTGTGCTTTATGGCACCGATGCGCCAATCTTCACTTGGGGCCTGACACCTTTCCTTCTGGGCGATTTGGTGAAACTGGCCTTGGCAGCTTTGCTTTTGCCATCTGTATGGGGCCTCGTCGGCTCCGCACGTAAATAACTCTGAATTTAGGTCCAAGTAAAAAGGCGTAGCTGAAGTTGCGCTTTTTTTGGTTTTTCCTTATAGTCCTTATAGTAATGAGATCACACCGCCATCAAAACCCTATCAAACTCATAGGTGGTCAGGTTTTTGAAGCCGTCTTCGGTGATCAAGACTTGGTCTTCCAGCTTGATGGAGAAATCTCCACCCTCGGGTGACACCAGCGCTTCGACGCTGAGAACCATGCCAGCCTCAAGCTCATATTCGAACGCGCCATCGACCAATTGGTCGGGGTAGGCAATCAAGGGCCATTCATCGCATAGACCGACCCCATGCATCATGCAGCCGTATTTTTGTACCTGATAGTGGTCATGTAAGCGGTGTCCGTTCTTCGAAAGGCTGCGCATCGAGACGCCGGGCGCGAGCATTTTCATATTGATCTGGATATGCTCATGGGCGTGTTGCATAGCTGATATCATATCGGGGGGAGGTGCCTGATCTCCGATCCACCAGCTACGTGAGATGTCCACGCAAATGCCGTAGCTGCCAATTGAAACTGTGTCGAAACTGACGATTTCATTGTTCTGCACCAGTCTGGGGCCGCACTCTTGAAACCAAGGGTTGGTGCGCGGTCCGGATGTCAGAAGCCTTGTCTCGATCCATTCGCCGCCGCGTCGGATGTTTTCCGCATGCAGCACCGCCCAGATATCATCCTCGCTCATCTGCCCTGAAGGCACGCCAGCGCGGGCCGCGTCTTCCATGGCGCGTACGGCGGTTTCGCAGGCATGACTGGCGCAGCGCATCGCTTTGATTTCGTCAGGCCCTTTGATGACACGGGCTTTCTCGGTCAACTCTTCGCCTTCCATCACCAAACCCTAAGGTCTCAAGCGCGCGGAGGCCGACCATCATGATCTTATCGACTGCCAATCGCATATTGCTACCGCCATGTTCGCGCACCAAATCTAACACCTCTTGGCTGAATTTCTTCGCAGCCAAATGCGCCATATCCCCTCGGTCAAAATAGAAAAAATCCGCGCCCGAGCGTTGTTCGCTTACCAGTGGATTGAATTGTGACAAGAAGGGCGAGTTTTTATAGTCCCATATCACCATATAGCCATCCGCACAGACAATCAGAGCGCGGAAGGGATTATGGGTGTTCCACAACTGCATATTGGTGCTGTCGGTGGCGTAGCGGATGTTGAGCGGGTCAAACACTACCAGCGCACCATAGTCGCGGGCATTAATGCACTGCACCAGCCTTTGATGGCGAAACCCGCGCATTTGTTGGAGATCGGGCAGATCCAGTCCAACTTTGGCCCATTCATCAAAGGCCAGTTTGGTCGGGCCTATTTCAACCCGATCCATATCATTGGGGCTGTTGTCGCCGGTCATGGCACCTTTGGTTGGGTCAATTTTACGGATCTCGTTGAATGTCTGTGTGATGGCTAGCCTCTCTATACTCCGCAAGATTGCGTTTGCAGATTGTCTGTGTCAGGTTTGTTTGCGACATCTCTCTTGTAATAATCCGCCCTGTGAGCCGTATAATATGCCTGAAATTCTACAATCACGCATTCCCTATGACGTAGAGCACCAAGAAGAATCTGCCCGGAATTGCCCCATTGGCTACGGAGGGCTGGTTGATTGAGGATGAGGCTTTCGCCGGCCAAATGGCGGAGCGGGATCGCCTGCTCTCACAGATGCCTGAGCGGGTGTTTGCAGATGCAGGGGCCACGCCAGAGGCCAAGCAGGAGGTTTTGGATGAGGTTCTGGCGTTGCTGCGCAACCGCGCGTCCTATCAGGTCAGCCCGAGCGACGTGATCCGCCCGGATGGGGTAAGGGTGCGCTTGGATGGGGATCCATTGCTGACCGCTGCGCGATTGGTGCAAGAGGATCTTTGTCTGCATGAAAAGCATGGCGACGAGCATGTGTTGACTGCTGCGGTCTTATGCTTTCCCGCTAGTTGGACTTTGGACGAGAAAATTGGATGCCCCTTGAGCGGGGTGCATGCGACAGTGGATGAGTATAACACCGATATTGCCAAGCGTGTGCAGCGATTGTTTGACGGCATCCAAGCGGGCCGTCCGATGTGGCGCTTTAATGTTCTGCAATATGTGCGCCCTGATTTGTTCCAGCCCCGACGCGAAAATGATGCGCGCAACTCGGATGAAGACTATGGCACCGGGGCCTATACGCGCACCGAACATCAAGCTTTGGTGCGTATGCCTAAGTCGGGAGCGGTGTTGTTTGCTATTCATACCTATGTGGTGAAACAGCCTGAACAGATCGATCTCTAAGCTCTCTGGCTTTAGCCATAAAAAAGGCGCCCATTTCTGGACGCCTTCCAAGCCTGAGTGCTGCGGAGTTAGCAGCTGTAGTACATGCCAAATTCTACTGGGTGAGGCGTGTGCTCATAGTGCAGAACTTCTTCCATTTTCAGGTCGATGTAGCCTGCGATTTGATCTTCAGTGAACACGCCGCCTTCAGTCAAAAAGCCCATGTCCGCTTTCAACTCGTCCAGCGCTTCGCGCAGGGAGCCGCAAACTGTTGGGATATCCGCCAATTCTTCTGGTGGCAGATCATAGAGATCTTTGTCAGCAGCTTCGCCCGGGTGGATTTTGTTTTTGATGCCGTCAAGGCCGGCCATCAACAAGGCTGCAAAGCACAGGTAAGGGTTTGCAGCTGGATCTGGAAAACGTGCTTCAACGCGTTTTGCATTTGCAGACTCAGCCCATGGGATCCGAACACAGCCCGAGCGGTTGCGTGCAGAGTAAGCGCGCAAAACAGGGGCTTCAAAACCTGGGATCAAGCGTTTGTAGCTGTTTGTGGCCGGGTTGGTGAAGGCGTTCAACGCTTTGGCGTGCTGCAGGATGCCACCAATGAAGTAAAGCGCTTCGTCTGACAGGTCTGCATATTTGTCGCCTGCAAACAAAGGCTTGCCACCTTTGAATATGGACATGTTCACATGCATGCCGGTGCCGTTGTCGCCTGCGATTGGCTTTGGCATGAATGTAGCAGATTTACCGTAGGCGTGGGCCACATTGTGGACCACATATTTATATTTTTGCAACTCATCAGCTTGATGGGTCAATGAACCAAAGATCAGGCCCAGTTCGTGCTGACAGCTGGCCACTTCGTGGTGGTGCTTGTCGACCTTCATTCCCATGCGCTTCATAGTGGAGAGCATTTCGCTGCGAATGTCTTGTGCATCGTCAACTGGGTTAACTGGGAAATACCCACCTTTAACACCGGGACGATGGCCCATGTTACCAACTTCATAGGCGCTATCTGTGTTCCAAGACGCGTCTACTGCATCAACTTCGTATGACACTTTATTGATTTTATTTTCGAACCGTACATCATCAAACAGGAAGAATTCAGCTTCTGGACCCATATAAGCCACGTCGCCGATGCCGGTTGAGATTAGATAGGCTTCAGCGCGTTGAGCACAGCCGCGTGGATCACGGGCATAGCTTTCGCCTGTGTCTGGCTCAACCACGGTGCAATGGACGCAGATGGTTTTTTCAGCGTAAAATGGGTCAAGATAGGCGGAATCGACGTCAGGCATCAATTTCATGTCTGATTCTTCGATGGATTTCCAACCAGCGATGGAGGAACCATCAAACATGAAACCGTCTGCAATGAAGTCTTCGTTGACTTGATCTGCACATATTGTAACGTGCTGCAGCTTGCCTCGCGGGTCAGTGAAACGGATGTCCACATATTCAACGCCTTCTTCGGCGATCATGGATAGAAGGTCTTTGCTCATTGGATGTCTCTCCTTTAAAAGCGTTATTAGATAGCGTCGTCGCCGGTTTCACCGGTGCGGATACGGATAGCTTGTTCAATTGTCGACACAAAAATCTTGCCGTCTCCAATTTTGTCCGTTTTGGCAGCGTTGGTGATGGCTTCGATTGCCGCGTCGACCATATCGTCTACCAGAACAACTTCGATTTTAACTTTGGGCAGAAAATCCACAACATACTCGGCACCACGGTACAATTCGGTATGGCCTTTTTGTCTGCCGAATCCTTTTACCTCGACAACAGAGAGACCCTGAACGCCGATGTCCTGAAGGGCTTCTTTCACTTCGTCCAGTTTGAACGGTTTAATAATGGCTTCGATCTTTTTCATTTGGATACCCGCTAATGTTTCTGCAGAGCTGGAATTTCACCTTTTGAGTGGTCGGGCAATTCCCCAAGTGTCAGACAGGGACGTAATTACACACATAAAACTTAATGTGGTTAAATTTTAGGCATAATGCATTATTTTTGTGCGACAGTGAATCTGGGATACTAACTCGGCCATCATATGCCCTCTAATTCACTGGATGAGTGCTATAATATGTCCTATTTTACAATGTGGTTAAAATTAGCTGAAAAACTATCATTTTTCTCTCGCATCCTTGCCCGAGCTTTGTTAGAGAGCCTCGAAATATGGCGGTTTCTAGGGGCTGCCACATACTTTTGCGGGTATGGCGAAATTGGTAGACGCACTAGATTTAGGTTCTAGCGCCGCAAGGCGTGGGGGTTCAAGTCCCTCTACCCGCACCATGGTTTGAAAAGGGATGTAATATGCAGGTCACTGAGACCCTGAACGAAGGCTTGAAACGCGGTTATAACATCGTTGTAACAGCCGCCGAGTTGGCTACAAAAGTTGACGAGAAGCTGGTAGAAGCCCGGCCCGACATTGAAATGAAGGGCTTTCGTAAGGGTAAAGTCCCTATGGCCTTGCTGAAAAAACAATATGGTCAGCGTTTGACGGGCGAAGCGATGCAAGAGAGCATCGATAGCGCCATGGCTAAGCATTTTGAAGACAGCGGCGATCGCCCTGCCATGCAGCCTGCGGTTAAAATGACAAATGATGACTGGAAAGAGGGCGACGACATCAATGTTGAGATGTCTTACGAAGCGCTGCCAACCATCCCAGAAGTTGATCTGAAAAAGATCAAACTCGAAAAATTGATTACAAAAGCTGATGACGCTTCTGTTGATGAAGCTTTGGCAAACTTGTCTGAAACAGCTCAAGACTTCGCAGATCGCAAAAAAGGCTCAAAAGCCAAAGACGGCGATCAAGTGACTATAGATTTCCTCGGTAAAGTTGACGGCGAGCCTTTCGAAGGCGGTACTGCTGAAGATTACCCATTGGTTTTGGGTTCTAATTCCTTCATCCCCGGTTTTGAAGCCCAATTGGTAGGCGCCAAGGTTGACGAAGATATTGAAGTTAAAGTAGCTTTCCCAGCTGAATATGGCGCGGAAAACCTTGCCGGCAAAGACGCTGTTTTTGAATGCAAAGTAAAAGCTGTCAAAGCACCAAAAGCGGCAGAGATCAACGATGATATGGCCAAGAAATTTGGTGCTGAAGATTTGGCTGCGCTGAAAGTTCAGATTTCTGAACGTCTGGAAGCTGAATATGCAGGCGCTGCCCGTGAGATCCAAAAACGTGGTTTGCTTGATGCTCTCGACAAAATGGTGAAATTCGAACTTCCACCATCATTGGTAGAAGCCGAAGCTGGCCAAATTGCGCATCAGCTGTGGCATGATGAAAACCCTGAAATTGAGGGCCATGATCATCCTGAAGTGACACCAACTGATGAGCACAACTCATTGGCCGACCGCCGCGTGCGCCTTGGTCTGCTGTTAGCCGAAATGGGTCAAAAAGCTGAGATCCAAGTGACCGACGCTGAAATGACTCAAGCGATGATGAACCAAGCGCGTCAGTATCCAGGTAAAGAGCGTGAGTTCTTTGAGTTTGTGCAACAGAATCAGCAAATGCAGCAGCAAATGCGTGCGCCTTTGTTTGAAGATAAAGTGGTTGATTATGTGTTTGAACTTGCAACAGTGACAGACAAAGTGATCACAAAAGACGAGCTGCAAAAAGCCGTTGAAGCCCTCGAAGAAGAGTAAAGCTTTAAGTCATTCCCTGCATCCGGTCTCATGAAGATCGGGTGCAGGCTTCCACCCCACTGTGGGTGTCAAGACGCCCCCCCTAAATCATCACGGATAGAATTGAACCAAGGGTCTGGCGGCTTGATCGTTCTTTTGCGTGTAGCGAACTGTGCAGGCCTTGTGGGTAAGGGGATTTCATATCCTCGATCTGTATCAGACAAAGAAAAAGCGCCACCTTAATGTAAGGCGGCGCTCATTTCTTTAGCAAAGAGAGAAGGGGTTAAGCTTCGTCTTCGTCAGACGCTTCTGCAGATGCAGTTTTGGGCGCATCCTCACCAAAGTCGTCCATGCCTGCAGAGCCGATATCATCAAAGAGCTCCTGAATTTCGAACTCGGCTGCAGCTTCTTCTTCAGCAGCCAGATCTTGGATGGATTTACCAGCAGCTTGAAGCTCAGCCTCTTGAGGCGAACGTGCAACGTTCAACTCAATTTTGCTTTCGACCTCAGGGTGCAGACGCACAGAAAGGTCATGGATGCCCAGATCTTTGATCGGCGCCATCAGAATAACCTGCTTCTTGTCGAGGCTGAAACCAGCGGCAGATGCAGCTTCTGCGGCGTCACGTGTTGTGACTGACCCGTAAAGCGAACCCGCATCGGAAGCAGAACGAATCACAATAAATTGCTGACCGTTCAGTTTCACAGCCAAAGCTTCTGCCTCAGATTTGGTTTCCAGATTGCGTGCTTCCATCTGAGATTTTTGCGCTTCGAAGCTCGTAATATTTGCTTCAGAGGCGCGCATTGCTTTGCCAGTTGGAATTAGGAAGTTTCGAGCGAACCCCTGTTTTACATTTACGACATCGCCCATTTGGCCTAATTTGGCCACGCGTTCCATAAGGATAATTTGCATGTGCTTGGCTCCCTATTTCACAGCGTATGGCAGCAAGGCCAAGAAACGAGCACGTTTGATGGCGCGAGCCAATTCACGTTGTTTCTTTGCAGAGACTGCGGTGATACGAGACGGCACAATTTTGCCACGCTCAGAGATATAGCGCTGAAGCAAACGTGTGTCTTTGTAATCGATTTTCGGGGCATTATCACCAGAGAAAGGGCAGACCTTCCGGCGGCGGAAAAATGGTTTTGTTCCCATAACTTAGCGCTCCTTATGTCCGACGTTCGCGGCGTTCGCCACGATCACCGCGGTCGTCACGTTTTTGCATTTGAACGGATGGGCCTTCCTCATGGCCGTCCACGCGGATGGTCAACAAGCGCATGACGTCTTCATGCAAAGCCATCAGGCGTTCCATTTCTTGAACAGCAGCGGAAGGCGCGTCTGTTTTAAGAAAGGCGTAGTGGCCTTTACGGTTTTTGTTAACTTTGTACGCCATGGTTTTGACGCCCCAATATTCATGCTCTACGACGGAACCGCCATTTTCGCTCAGAACATTGGAAAATTCTTCAATCAATGCTTCAGCCTGTGTGTTCGACAGGTCCTGACGCATGATAAAGACATGCTCATAAAATGACATGTGCTTTCCTGTTTTTTTAGGTGCGCTTCAAAGATCAGAGGTTTGACCGCAGTCTGATCACGAGAGGCCGCACGGGAAAAGATATTCTGCGGATGGCTGCGTTTGCCATAAGTGCTGCTGATGTGCAAGGAAATTGGTGCCTGAATCGTAAGTATTAACCGGTTTGTTGTCCGGTGGGCTGGGTGCCTGAAGTTCAGGCGGGCAGGGTGATATTTTGGCGCCCTGCGGCTTGGGGCGCAGGTGAAGCGTTGCGCGATGCCTAGACAGAAGATATGCCAAGAACAACCAAAGTTTCGAAAGAGGATATATTATGCGCGCATTTGTTTTTCCGGGCCAAGGGGCTCAAACGATTGGCATGGGGCAGGCTCTGGCCGCCAACTATCCGGTTGCTAAGGCTGTTTTTGATGAGGTCGACGATGCGCTGGGGCAAGATCTTTCTGGCCTGATTTGGGAGGGTGACATTGGAACCTTAACTCTCACTGCTAACGCACAACCCGCCTTGATGGCCACATCGCTTGCCGCTTTGCGGGCCTTGCAGGCGGAAGGCATGGCCTTGGATACGGCCTCATTTGTAGCGGGTCATTCCTTGGGCGAATATTCTGCCCTCGCGGCCGCTGGAGCCATCTCTATTGCTGACACCGCGCGATTGTTGCGGATCCGCGGAACAGCAATGCAAGAGGCCGTTCCTGTTGGAGTTGGCGCTATGGCTGCGATTTTGGGGATGGATTTTGCCGCTGTGACAGCCCTGGCTGAGGCCGCCGCACAAGGTGACGTTTGCCAAGCAGCCAACGACAATGATCCGGGACAAGTGGTGGTCTCTGGCCATCGTGCGGCTGTGGAACGTGCTCTTGATTTGGCCAAGGAGGCCGGGGCGAAACGGGCGGTTTTGCTGCCGGTTAGCGCTCCGTTTCATTGTGCATTGATGCAGCCTGCGGCTGAACGCATGGCCTTGGCCCTTGCTGAGGTTGATATTGCAGCGCCGGCTTTGCCTTTGGTGTCAAATGTGCTGGCTTCGGCAGTGAGTGATCCCGCTATGATACGTTCCTTGCTTGTTGAGCAGGTCACGGGCGCGGTGCGCTGGCGCGAATCTGTGATGTATTTGGCCTCTGAGGGTGTGACTGAGGTTTGGGAAATTGGCGCGGGCAAAGCTCTGTCGGGTATGATCCGGCGGATTGACCGCGCATTGACTTGCCAAGCCATCGGATCGCCCGAAAATATAGCCAAGGCTTTGGCGCCGAAAACTTAATAACATTTTGACACGATGGCAGGCCCGAGGCGCAGAATTAGAATTTTGTATCTCAGCCTGTTATAATTGACGTCGAACTTAGGAGAATCACATGTTTCGTTTGGATGAAAAAAAAGCATTAATCACGGGCGCCTCAGGCGGCATTGGCGGCGAGATTGCAAAAATTTTGCATGCGGCTGGCGCAACTGTTGCGCTCTCTGGCACGCGGGTGGAACCCTTGCAAGCTTTAGCGGCTGAACTGGGGGATCGGGTGCATGTTTTGCCGTGCAACCTGTCAGACGCAGAAGCGGTCACCGCCTTGCCGAAACAAGCGGCTGAGGCCATGGGCAGCGTTGACATTTTGGTCAATAACGCTGGCGTGACCCGCGACAACCTATTCATGCGCATGTCGGATGATGAGTGGGGGTCGGTTTTGGATATCAACCTCACCAGCACCATGCGTCTGTGCAAAGGTGTGCTGCGCGGCATGATGAAAGCGCGTTGGGGCCGCATTATCAATGTGTCTTCTATCATAGGTGCGACTGGCAATCCCGGGCAGGCCAATTATGCCGCGTCAAAAGCGGGTGTCGTGGCGATGTCCAAGTCATTGGCTTATGAAGTGGCAACACGCGGCATCACAGTGAACTGTGTGGCGCCGGGCTTTATCACAACTGCGATGACCGACAAATTGACCGATGATCAAAAATCTGGAATTTTGACTCAAGTGCCTGCTGGGCGCATGGGCACAGCCAGTGAAATTGCGGCGGCGGCATTATATCTGGCCAGCGAAGAAGCAGCCTACATGACGGGTGCTACGTTGCATGTTAATGGTGGCATGGCTATGCTTTAGTGGCTTTATGCCGATTTAGACTTGCTTACGACAAAACATTTGCCCCTAGGCAAACCTGTGCTATAGGCGGCTGAACGAAGTGCTTTGGACGCTGATCTGTGCACATCGCCCCATAAACGAACGGGGATCCACCGCTTCACTCTTGAAGCACCTCAAGATCGCAGTTCTACTGCGGAGAACCACGGGCCACGGCCCAGGAACGAATAAGGACCTGAGATATGAGCGATGTCGCTGACCGCGTTAAGAAGATCGTTGTAGAGCACCTAGGTGTTGAAGAAGATAAAGTTGTTGAAAATGCATCCTTCATCGATGATCTCGGCGCAGATAGCCTTGATACAGTTGAATTGGTAATGGCTTTCGAAGAGGAATTCGGAATTGAAATTCCTGATGACGCTGCTGAAACAATTCAGACTTTCGGCGATGCTGTAAAGCATATCTCCGCAGCAGTCTAAGTACTGACCATTGAGTTTTGATTGCGGCATCCCATTTCGGATGCCGTTTTCGTTTCCATTATCTAAATAGGTGATAAATTGGGGCTGACCTCTTGATTGGTTTGGGCCATAGTTGGTACAGAGATCAAAATTGGAGATCAAGATGCGGCGTGTCGTAGTTACTGGGCTTGGAATGGTATCCCCTCTTGCGGATGGGGTAGAAGCAACTTGGGAGCGTTTGCTCGCAGGTCAATCCGGCGCGGGTCTCATTCAGAAATTTGACACAAGCGAAGTGGTCACCAAATACGCCTGTGAAGTGCCCTTGGGCGACGGAACCAATGGCACTTTTAATAGTGACACCTATATGGCGGCCAAGGAACAGCGCAAAGTAGATGATTTTATTCTGTATGGGGTGGCAGCAGCCCAGCAGGCCGTGCACGACAGTGGCTGGATGCCGGAAGCTGACGCGGATCGTGAGCGCACGGGAGTGATGATCGGTTCTGGTATCGGAGGGCTGCAAACCATTGCCGCCACCGCATTGCTCATCAAGGAAAAAGGCCCACGCCGGGTGTCACCGTTCTTCATTCCTGGGGCTTTGATCAATCTTGTATCTGGCCATGTGAGTATTAGATTTGGATTTAAAGGCCCCAACCATGCGGTTGTGACGGCCTGTTCCACTGGCGCGCATGCCATTGGAGATGCCAGCCGTTTGATTATGTTTGGTGATGCGGATGTCATGGTGGCAGGCGGGGCTGAAAGCTCAATCTGTGAAATTGGCATCGCGGGCTTCAACGCATGCAAAGCGCTGTCGACCAAAGGTGAATCCGATCCCACCAAAGCCAGCCGCCCCTATGATATTGACCGAGACGGATTTGTGATGGGCGAGGGGGCCGGTGTTGTGGTTCTTGAAGAGCTGGAGCACGCTAAGGCGCGCGGCGCGAAAATCTATGCAGAAGTTCTGGGCTACGGAATGTCAGGCGATGCCTATCACATCACCGCGCCTTCTGAGACTGGTGAAGGCGGCGAGCGCTCTATGCGGGCCGCTTTGAAAAACGCAGGTCTTCAGCCGTCAGATATCGATTACATCAACGCCCATGGGACCTCGACCATGGCCGACACCATCGAATTGGCCGCTGTTGAGCGGTTGTTGGGTGATTCTGCATCGCGTGTCACCATGTCTTCAACAAAATCCTCGACCGGGCATTTGCTAGGGGCTGCAGGGGCTATTGAGGCTATTTTTAGCATTCTGGCGATCCGGGATCAAGTGGCGCCGCCGACGATCAACCTCGACAATCCAGCCGTTGAGACTTTGATTGATCTGGCGCCCAACGTGAAAGTAGAGCGGGACATCACGATTGCGCTGTCAAATTCCTTTGGATTTGGCGGCACCAATGCCAGTGTTGTTTTTGGGAAATATAAGTAACATGTGGCGGAACATCGCTTCCAATGCTCTTACGATTTCTGTTGTGGTATTATTCCTGCTTGGCGGATTAATAACTTTGCTGAAATCTCAATATTACAAGCCGGGTCCCTTGGCGGAAGCTATTTGCCTGAAGGTTGAGCCGGGCAGTTCCATGTCCAGAGTTGCTGGGCAATTGAGTGTGCAAGGGGCCGTGACAAGTCAAAAACTGTTTCATGTTGGTGTTGATTACACTGATAAATCTGGAGATTTGAAGGCTGGCAGTTTTCTTATTCCTGCGGCGGCTTCCATGGCTGAGATTGCCGACCAAATCACCACCAGTGGGCGTAATACATGCGGCACGGAAGTGGTGTACCGGGTCGGTGTGACTCGCACCACAGTATTGGTGCGTGAACTGGATCCTGCCACTAATGCCTATAAAGAAGTTGCGCGCTTCAATCCGGCTGATGATGCTATTCCGGACGCTTATTCTCGTGTGGTAACGCTCAATGATACCCGCATGCGGGTGGCAGCCTCCGAGGGCACCACCAGCTGGCAAGTCGTGGAAGCGCTGAAATCGATTGATATTTTGACCGGAGATATCCCGGAAGTGCCCGCCGAAGGGTCTCTGGCGCCTGACAGCTATGAAATAAGAACTGGTGATCTGCGGGTTGATATCCTGTCCAGAATGGCGTTGGCGCAAGAAGGTCGCTTGGCAGATGTTTGGGCCACACGCGATGACACAACACCTGTCGAAACTATTGACCAGCTTTTGGTGCTTGCCTCAATTATCGAAAAAGAGACCGGGTTTTTTGATGAGCGGTTTCAGGTGGCCTCGGTGTTTGCCAATCGTTTGGACAAGGGCATGCCGTTGCAAACCGATCCAACTGTTATTTATGGCATTACTTTGGGCAAAGGCCCCTTGGGCCGTGGCTTGCGCAAAAGTGAACTGCGCCGTGATACCCCTTGGAACACTTATGTGAACCGGGGCTTGCCGCCAACACCCATTGCCAATCCCGGCCTTGCGAGCCTTCAGGCCGCTGTTTCCCCGACGGAGACGGATTATATATTTTTTGTCGCCGACGGCACGGGCGGTCATGCTTTTGCTGTGACCCTCAAAGAGCACAACCGCAACGTCGCGGCTTGGCGCAAAATCGAAGTAGAGCGTAACCAATAAGCGCGCGTGACCTCCGCTGGTCCGGTGGCGCTGTTCATAGATTTGCCCCTCATAACGGGCTCTCAAACCCAGCATGCGCCCTATTTGGCTGTCACTGCGGATACATGGTCGGGACTCTATCGCGTCTTATTCGTCTGGACATGACGCTGATTACAGGCTCAACACCCTTCTGTCGTGGGCCGCAATCCTTTGGGTGGGGGAACCCAAACGCCACTTCGGGCGCCAGCCCGGGTGTTGTGGACTGTGGGGACGCGCTGAAGGTGGATCTGACGCGGTGCGCGGTCGAGTGTGAGTGTGCAGCGGCTTTTGGCGGGGCCAAATCTCGCCGCGATTGGAGATAAATCGCAGGACAATTGTGAGGTGTTTCAATTTCAAACGGCCGATCTTTTGTCGCCGAATGCCTACGTCCTGTCACGGGGGCTGCGCAGTCAGTTGGGCCGTGACGTTTTGATGCCCAAAGTTTGGCCCGCTGGCTCTTATTTCGTTTTGCTGAACGGCGCGCCAAAGCAGGAGAATATTCCGGCCTCGGGGCGCAATGTTTAGCAGTATTTCACAATTGGTCTTGCATCGTGGCGGTATTCGGATTTGAGCTATAACTCAGTCAAGACCACCTTGCGCAGGCAACGGGCTGCGCCACAATGCGACAGTTCATGTGAGTGCCGCCCATCAGGGTCAGGATATCATATTCTCTTGGATTCGGCCGGCGCGCATTGATGGGGACCCCTGGAAATTAGCAGAAATACCCCTGTCAGAAATCGCAGAGCGCTATCTTGTGAAGGTCTTTTCGGGCGCTACTGTTTTGCGGGACGTAAAGGTGAGCGTTCCCAATTGGGGCTATGAGGCTGCCATGATCGCTCAGGATGCTGCCGCTGGCCAATGTGAGGTGCAAATTGCACAGATATCGGACAGTTTGGGTCGGGGCTGTATCGCCAGCAAAGCTTTATTGTTTAACGCCTATGGTTGAAAATCTTTGCAATCCTCATATCTTGTTGATACCGAGGGAGCTCAATTGAGGGGTAAGACTATGGCACAGACTGCTTTAGAATTTGGAACATTGGACCCGGTTTGGGATAAAATGGTACTGGAAGCGCAATGCGCGTTGGAAAAAGAGCCGCTCTTGGGTGCGATGATCCATTCTAGCATTCTGCATCACAGTTCGCTGGACAGTGCGCTGTCGTACCGTATCGCGTTAAAACTAGCCTCAACGGAGATGCCGGAGCAAATGTTGCGCGAAATCTCGGATCATGCGATCAAAGAGGGTGGTTTGAGCGCGTTTTCGCGGGCAGATCTTGTGGCGGTACGCGACCGCGATCCGGCGTGCCACAACCTGACCCAACCTTTGTTGTTTTTCAAAGGGTTTCAAGCTATTCAAGCTTACCGTGTTGGCCATTTCCTTTGGATGTCTGGCCGCAAAGATTTGGCCTATTTCTTCCAATCGCGCATCTCAGAAGTCTTTGGGATTGATATTCACCCCGCGGCGATGATCGGCAAAGGGTTGATGATTGACCATGCCCATTCCATCGTAATTGGTGAAACAGCGGTTGTGGGCAACAATGTCTCTATGCTGCATTCCGTGACCCTAGGCGGCACTGGCAAGCAAGATGATGACCGCCATCCTAAAATTGGCGACGGTGTCATGATTGGGGCAGGAGCTAAAGTTTTGGGCAACATCAAAGTGGGCCATTGCAGCCGCATTGCGGCGGGCTCGGTGGTGCTGCATGAGGTGCCACCGTGCAAAACAGTAGCGGGTGTTCCTGCCAAGATCGTAGGCAATGCGGGCTGTGACCAGCCTTCGGTGATGATGGACCAACTTTTGGGATAAATGAGCCTTATGACGATAAAAAACCCGGCTGCAGAGTGTTCTGCGCCGTGATTTTTTGTTGTGACCTGTGCTTTAGACCAGCATAGAAAGCGGGTTTTCAAGATAATTTACAATCTCATTGAGCAATTCAGCGCCCAAAGCCCCATCAATCACCCGGTGATCTACAGACATGGTCACTGACATGACAGTTGCCACCGACAGGCTACCGTCGTCGAGCACGACAGGGCGTTTTTTACCAGCGCCCACAGCCAAGATTGCACCTTGTGGTGGGTTGATCACGGCGTCAAAATTGTCGATGCCCATCATGCCAAGGTTGGAGATTGAGAAGCTTCCACCTTGATATTCATGCGGCGCCAATTTGCGATTACGCGCCCGAGCGGCCAAATCTTTCATCTCAACAGCCAGCTGCGACAAGGGTTTTGCCTCAGCGTCTTGCAAGACAGGTGTGAACAAGCCACCTTCAATGGCCACGGCCACAGAAATATCTGACGCTTCCATCTGCAGAACCCTATCACCGGCCCAAACGGCATTGGCAGTAGGTACTTTTTGCAGCGCAAGTGCGCAGGCTTTGATGATGAAATCATTCATGGAGGTTTTAACTCCACGGGCCTCTAGACCTTTATTGATCTCACCGCGCACCCGAAGAAGCTTGTCCAAGCCGAATGTCCCGGCGCAGGTAGAAATGTGGGATGGTTTGCTTGGCTTCGGTCAGACGGGAGGCAATGATCTTGCGCATACCGTCAAGCGGCACAGTTTTGAACCCGCGACCTTGATAAATGGCTTCAACAGCGGCTGCATTGGCCGATGTTGGCATGGTCACGGCAGATACAGGAGCCGCCGCAGCCGCAGGGGCGACAGCGGTGCTCAGGTCTGCTTTAACGATGCGGCCCTTAGGGCCGGATCCGGTGATGGCGGTTAAGTCCAAGCCGTTGTCTGCCGCGATACGCCGCGCCAAAGGAGAGGCGAAGATGCGGGTCCCGCTTGCGGCCACAGGGGCTGCAGGCGCAGAAGCTTGCACAGCAGGCGCTGCCATTACGTCAGCGGCCACTACAGCCGGGGCTGACGGTGCAACAGTCGCATCTGCGGCATCGCCCTCTTCGAGCAAAATCGCAATTGCAGAGTTTACTTTCACATTGGCCGTACCTTCGGCGACCAAGAGCTTGCCGATGATGCCTTCGTCAACGGCTTCAAACTCCATCGTGGCTTTGTCCGTTTCAATTTCGGCCAACAGATCGCCGGATTGGACCACATCGCCTTCTGACACCAGCCATTTGGCAAGGGTGCCTTCTTCCATAGTCGGCGACAGGGCAGGCATAAGAATTTCAAGTGCCATGGGGCGCTCCTTAACGATAGAGGACTGATTTAGCGGCGGCCATCACGTCTTCTGTGGTGACCAAAGCTAATTTTTCGAGATTGGCGGCATAGGGCATTGGAACATCCTTGCCTGTACAATTGATCACAGGCGCGTCGAGATAATCAAAGGCCTCTTGCATCAGCACGGACGAGATATGACTGCCGATGGAACACACCGGAAAACCTTCTTCAATGGTGACGCAACGGTTGGTTTTCTTAACCGAATTCACAACTGTTTCCGTGTCCAACGGCCGCAAACAACGCAGGTCAATCACTTCAACGCTCACACCCATTTCCAATAATTTATCAGCGGCTTGCAAGGCGTATTTCATGCCAATACCGAAGCTCACAAGTGTAATGTCATTGCCTTCACGCCAGATACGTGCCTTGCCTAAAGGCACGGTGTAATCGGGCAGATCTGGCACATCGAAGCTTTGGCCGTAAAGGATTTCATTTTCTAAAAAGATAACTGGGTTTGGATCACGAATAGCGGATTTCAACAGCCCCTTCGCGTCAGCGGCTGAATAGGGCTGCACAACTTTCAAGCCGGGAATATGCGCATACCATGCGGCGTAATCTTGGCTGTGTTGCGCGCCCACTCGGGCAGCTGCGCCATTAGGACCACGAAACACCATAGGCGCGCCCATTTGGCCACCAGACATATAGAGCGTCTTGGCTGCTGAGTTGATGATCTGATCCATCGCCTGCATTGCGAAGTTAAAGGTCATAAACTCAACAATTGGTTTTAAACCACCAAAAGCAGCACCCACCGCGATGCCAGCGAAGCCGTGCTCGGTGATAGGGGTGTCGATGACGCGTTTGGAGCCAAATTCGTCCAACATACCTTGCGAGATTTTATAAGCACCTTGGTACTCGGCCACTTCTTCGCCCATCAGATAGACGGTTTCATCTCTGCGCATCTCTTCAGACATCGCCTCGCGGATGGCTTCGCGGACGGTTTGAGATTTGAACGTGGTGCCGTCGGGCAGGTCTTGCTCGACAATATTGCCTTGCTTGGGAGCCTGTGCCGTCGCCGGCAGTGCGGCCGCAGCGGCAGTTGGGGCCGGGGATACGGCCGCAGGAACCGCGTCTGACAGGCTCTCGCCCTCTTCGAGCAATATGGCAATCGCGGAGTTCACCGCCACCGCTGCAGTGCCTTCAGCGATCAACAGCTTGCCGATGATCCCTTCATCGACCGCCTCAAATTCCATTGTGGCTTTGTCGGTTTCAATTTCAGCCAAAATATCGCCTGAACTAACTTTATCACCTTCTGCCACCAGCCATTTGCCCAATGTTCCTTCTTCCATGGTCGGCGAGAGAGCGGGCATTAAGATTTCAATAGCCATGGTTTAAGCCTCCGCCTGTGCATAAATATCTGTCCAAAGTTCTTCGAGAGCCGGTTCCGGGCTCTCTTTTGCGAATTCGGCGCTTTGGTTGACCACGGCTTTTATCTCTTTGTCGATGGCCTTCAAATCATCCTCAGTGCAATGTTTGCCGGTCAACAGCAGATCGCGCACATGCTCAATCGCGTCTTTTTCTTCACGCACTTTTTGAACTTCTTCACGGGTACGGTATTTGGCAGGGTCAGACATCGAATGTCCACGGTAGCGATAGGTTTTGATCTCAAGGATATAAGGGCCTTTGCCTGAGCGGCAATGAGCCACAGCGGTTTCGCCAGCGGCTTTCACGGCCAGAACATCCATGCCATCAACGGCTTCTCCAGGAATGCCAAAGGCGCGCCCACGTTCGTAGATTTCAGCAGAAGAGGTGGAGCGTTGCTGCGATGTGCCCATGGCGTATTGGTTGTTTTCAATAACGAAAATCACTGGCAGGTCCCAAAGAGCCGCCATGTTAAACGTTTCATAAACCTGACCTTGGTTGGCAGCGCCGTCGCCAAAATAAGCAAATGTCACGCGGCCATTGCCGAGGTATTTATCTGCAAAAGCCAAGCCCGCACCGATTGGCACCTGAGCGCCGACAATGCCGTGGCCGCCGTAGAAATGTTTCTCTTTCGAGAACATATGCATCGAGCCGCCTTTGCCTTTAGAATAACCGCCGCTGCGGCCAGTCAGCTCAGCCATAACGCCATTTGCTTCCATACCACAGGCCAACATATGGCCGTGATCGCGGTAAGAGGTGACGCGCTTGTCGCCATCTTCTGCTGCGGCTTCCAAACCTACAACAACCGCTTCTTGTCCGATATAAAGGTGACAAAATCCACCAATGAGGCCCATGCCGTAAA
Source organism: uncultured Planktomarina sp. (assembly GCA_905182455.1). Classification (GTDB taxonomy): domain Bacteria; phylum Pseudomonadota; class Alphaproteobacteria; order Rhodobacterales; family Rhodobacteraceae; genus Planktomarina; species Planktomarina forsetii. The sequence continues at coordinate 480,393 of CAJJBJ010000002.1, read as the reverse complement.
GTTGGCCGGCTTTTTCTTCAAATCTCCGGATGAGTAGCATCTCACGGTAGAAATGCATCAGATTGTCTTTTGAGACATTTGCCTTGCTTGTTTTTTTAGCCGCCATTAGGACCTCATTAAAAATAGTTTAGCATTAAACTACCTCATATCACATAAGCATGCGAAATGGGAACAATTTATTTTAAGAGGATTTATTATTAATTTTTTCAGAGTGTTAGGTGAGTTGTTACTGGATCACGATTTCGTCAGGCCTGATAAAACCTAGAATGTCTCGGGCTTGCTGGTCCAAAAGGTCAAGGTCGAGATAGTGATCTGACAAGCGCAAAGTCTTATTTTCCTGCAGGGCGATGGATATTTGAAGCTGTTCTAAATTCCGCCTTAGGGCATTGGATTCGGCCTGATATTCAGCCCGACGCAAAACCCCATAATCCCCTTGGATCGCAGAAAACACGAAATATGCCGCTAAAGTGAGCGACACCAAGGTCACGGCCAATGGGCCAACCGGGGGGGTATTGCGATGAAACATTTTCTGCCTTCTGCCTCTTATGGGCTTTAGAGCAGTATTACATATTGATTTGGTGTTGTGAATCCCCTGCTTCGTATTTTATCCGGAAATTGACGCTTGGTAGATGCCATCAATCGTTTGGCTCAACAGCTCGTCAAACTTTACATCACTTTGCTGTGCTGACAGCCCTTCGGTGAGCGCGCGTGAGAAGCTGGCGATCATGGATTTATTTTGCGCCAATCGTCCATTGGCCTCGGCTCTGCTATACCCGCCAGAAAGCGCCACAACGGACAAAACCCGTGGATGTTGGCACAGGTCGAGATATTGATTGGTAAACTCTGGCAATGTGAGCTTGAGCATAACGAATTGATCGGACGGTAAGTTGTCCAAATGCTCCAAAATCGAAGCGCGCAGCAGTGTTTCAGCTTCGGCCTTATCTGCGATGGAGATGGTCACCTCTGGCTCAAGAATTGGCATCAAGCCGTGCGCGGTGATTTGCGCGCCGATTGCAAATTGCTGATCCACCACCTGATCAATACCCTTGCGATTAGCCGCATGGATGACCGACCGCATTTTTGTTCCAAACACACCAAGGCCTGTAGCGCGTTCCAGAAGTGGTGCCAGATCTGGGATTGGTTTAAGGAGCTGCACATCCTCAGCTGTGTCGAGCAGGCCTTTGTCGACCTTCAAAAACGGCACAACTCCACGGTCTTGCCAGAGATAGCTTGGGGCCGGTTTGCCGGCGAATTCACGGCCCATCGTGTCCTCAAATAAAATAGCTCCTACAACCTTTTTACCGTTAAAATCAGGGGATTTAACGATTCGGGCGCGCATCTCATGGATCAGGTCATACATATCAGCGTTAGAGGCAAAGCCATCCGGGCCGATGCCATATGCCGCCAGAGCTTTGGGGGTTGAGCCGCCACTTTGGTCCAGCGCCGCGATGAAGCCTTGGCCTGCGCGAATTAAGTCTGTTTGTGCTTGATTTGACATGTCGTAAACCCACCCAAAGTTGAAGCTCTGGGTCCGGTTTAGGGGGCTTGTATCAAAGCTTCAATATTGGTGGCGCTAACGGTCTGAAATTAAATTAGCCTATGTACTCAGCGCCGCGACGCCGGGCAGGTCTTTGCCCTCCATCCACTCCAGAAACGCGCCGCCTGCAGTTGAAATATAGGTGAAATCCTCCGCCGCCCCAGCTTGGTTTAAAGCGGCCACAGTGTCTCCGCCCCCAGCCACAGAGATCAGCTTGCCCATTTTTGTGAGCGTGGCTGCGGCCTGTGCTGCGGTGTTTGTGGCGCGGTCAAAAGGCACGAGCTCAAAAGCCCCGAGTGGGCCGTTCCAAATCAAAGTGCGCGCTTGCGCAAAGCATGCGCCAATCCGAGCCACGGTTTCGGGGCCTGCGTCCAAAATCATCGCATCAGCTGAGCAGGCGTTGGCTTCGACAGTTTTGTGATCTGCATTGGCGGCAAAGCTGCGTGCGACCACGACATCAGAGGGCAAGATGATCTCACAGCCGGATATTTCGGCATTGGCCAAAATGCTGCGCGCGGTGTTGGCAAGATCATGCTCACAGAGGCTTTTGCCCACATCATGGCCAAGCGCTGCCAAAAACGTATTGGCCATACCGCCGCCGATCACCAGATGATCCACTTTGCCGACCAAATTTTCGAGCAAATCCAGCTTTGACGAGACTTTTGCCCCCCCCACAACTGCCACAACAGGCCGCTGTGGCGCACCCAAAGCTGCCTCCAGTGCGTCCAGCTCTTCGGCCATCAACCGGCCGGCACAGGCAGGTCGCAGGCGGGCAAGGGCCTCGGTGGAGGCATGGGCGCGATGCGCCGCTGAAAAGGCATCATTGCAATAGATATCACCCAAATTGGCCAAACGTTGGGCTAAAGCTGGATCATTTGCCTCTTCGCCGGGTTCAAATCGGATATTTTCGATCAAAACCACTTGGTTCTTGGCAAAGGCGATGGTCTCGCGGGCTTCATCGAGCGTGGTGAATTTCACCGGCACACCAAGAGCAGCCTCAAGGGCTGGCAGGGTGACTTTGAGCGACATCTCCGGCACGGGCTTGCCTTCTGGGCGGCCAAAATGAGCGATCAACACAGGAGTGCCACCGGCTTGCAATATATGGCGCACTGTGGGGACGATGCGGTCAATTCGCGTGGTGTCGCTGACTAGCCCGTTTTCAACCGGCACATTTATGTCGACACGCGTCAACACGCGTTTGCCCAATAGGTCCAGGTCGTCCAGTGTTTTCCAGTTCATACTCTCGCTCCTGAATTGGTTGCCCTGTTAACACCTGATATCGGACGAATGGTCAACCGGTTAGGCCTTTTCCTTTGCTGCAAATCTCATTAGATTGTCCTGCAAATGAAAAGGAGCGCCCCAATGGCCAAAATTAAAGATCCCGAAAACACAATCTTGATGGAACTCAAAGATGGTATCGTGACTATCGAACTTTTGCCTGATGTGGCGCCGCTGCATTGCGAGCGGATGAAAGACCTCGTGCGCACTGGGCAATATGACAATGTGGCGTTTCACCGGGTGATTGACGGTTTCATGGCGCAAACTGGCGATGTTCAGAACGGCAACATGGAAAACAATTTCAACCTGCGTGCTGCTGGCACTGGCGGGTCAAGCTTGCCAAATGTTCGGGCGGAATTCTCCAAGCTACCACATGATCGCGGCACCATTGGTGCGGCCCGTTCGCAAAGCCCTGATTCTGCCAACAGCCAATTCTTCATCAACTTCTCTGATAATAACTTCCTGAACGGTCAGTACACTGTTTATGGGCGGGTTATTTCAGGCATGGAACACGTTGATGCTATTACACGTGGCGAACCTGCAGAAAACCCTGATCGAATGATCAGCATGAAAGTTGTTGCAGATGAGAAGCCTGCAGCTAAGAAGCCTGCAGCTAAGAAGCCTGCAGCTAAGAAGCCTGCAGCTAAGAAGCCTGCAGCTAAGAAGCCTGCAGCTAAGAAGCCTGCAGCTAAGAAGGAGCTAGTCAAAAATGCGTAAGCTCATTTTTTTAATACTATTTTTTGCAACCCCTGCATTTTCTGTTGGGTTGGAAATTGAAGTCAGTGGTGAGAATGTGAATGGAACTATCAACATCGACCTGCTGGAAGATGTGGCTCCTTTACATGTAGCGCAAATCACCGCGCTTGCAGCCGATGGCGTTTATGATGGCGTGGTCTTTCACCGCGTGATCAACGGCTTTATGGCACAGACTGGTGATGTGAAGTTCGGCAAAGATCCAAGCGACATGTCACGCGCAGGCATGGGCGGATCTGATCTTGCGAATATCCCGGCTGAGTTTTCCGACGTTCCGTTTGATCGTGGGATCGTTGGCATGGCCCGTTCGCAAAGCCCTGATTCTGCCAACAGCCAATTTTTTATCATGTTTACAGAAGGTTACTTCCTGAACAACCAATATACGGTTGTGGGACGTGTGACCGAAGGCATGGATGTGGTCGACGCGCTGAAGCTAGGGGACTCCCGTTCCGGTGCCATCAGTGGGCAGCCAGACGTGATGCAAAAGGTGACTGTGATCGACTAAGGCCACAGGCGTTCAAACTGAAAAGGCGCGAGGGATCATCTTCCCGCGCCTTTTTTCTCACTGATGCAAACCGGCTGTCTTACCCATCAAAATCCGCAAGTTCGGTGAGGCGTAGGGCTTCAGCGCGCAGTTTCGCTATGGTGGTCAAATTTACGGTATCTGCCTCAAAGCTGCCCCAGCTTTGCACCAATGGATCTGCTTCAGTGCCGGGTGCAATTGGGTATTCGAAATTGTCAGCGGCATAGATTTCTTGCGCTTTAGGTGAGGCCAAAAACGCCATAAGCCGGATGGCGTCGTCGCGGTTGGGTGCTGATTTGGTGAGGGCCATACCTGAGACATTCACATGTGTACCCCCATCTGCAAAGGTTGGGAATTCAACTGAGACGCTGTTGGCCCAATCCTGCTGTTCAGGATCCGATAGCATTTGGCCCATGTAATAGGTATTGCCCAGAGCGATATCACATTCTCCAGCCCAAATTGCTTTTACTTGTGCGCGGTCATTGCCCTGTGGTTTGCGGGCCAGATTGGATTTTACGGCTTTGAGCCAGTCCAATGTCTCCGCTTCGCCGTGATGGTGCAGATAGGCGGCGGTCAGAGCCAACATGTAAGAATGCGTACCGGAGCGGGTGCAAATGCGGTCTTTCCACTTGGAATCGGCCAAATCTTCATAGGTTGTAACCTCGTTGGGGGCGACACGGTCTTTGGAGGCATAGATAATACGGGCCCGCGTGGTGAGACCAAACCAATGATTGTCTGGGTCTCTGAACTCGGCGGGGATATTGTTTGTTAGAGCGTCGTTTTGCACGGGCTGGGTGAGCCCTGCATCCTTAACGCCATGAAGCCGTGAAATATCAACGGTGAAAACCAAATCTGCAGGGGAGCGGCGACCTTCCGCGCGCAGGCGTTCAATCAACCCCTTGTTGAGAAAAGCTACATTGACCGCCACATCCGTCTGGGCCGTGAAAGCATCCATAAGCGGCTGGATAAGTGCAGGCTCACGATAGGAATAGACATTCACCTCTTGCGCCACGGCTGTACTGGCGAGGGTCAGGGCGCAAAGGGCGAGGGCGGGTGTTGGTCGGGTCATGATTGTCTCCAAGTTTGATGGCGAATCAATACCTGAGTGTTTTAGTTAGGCCACTACCCGAGTCTTTTACTAAGATATTTTCCTCGCGCTTCACCTCATCCCAAAGCGCATCCATTTCTGCGAGGTTTGAGCGCGCAGGGGCGCTTCCTTTTGCATTAAGTTTATCCTCAATTAAATTGAATCTACGAGAAAATTTATAATTTGCATCACGCAGTGACTGCTCGGGGTCAATCTTCATATGCCGGGCTAGATTGGCCATGACAAACATCAGGTCCCCGAATTCTTCATGTTGATGTTCGGGGTTTTCTGCTTCGGTCAACTCTAGAATCTCTTCTCGGACCTTGTCCAGGACCTGATCTATTTCGGGCCAGTCAAAGCCCACCCGCGCCGCGCGTTTCTGGAGTTTGACCGCCCGGGTCAGCGCAGGCAATCCAAGAGCCACCCCGTCCAAAGCGCGGGTTTGATCGGCATTGGCACGCTCTGTAGCCTTGATGGCTTCCCAATCACTGGTTTGTTGATCTGAGGATTTATCGCGGGACTGATCGCCAAAAACATGCGGATGCCGCGCCACCATTTTGTCACTGATTGCATCGGCCACGGACTGAAAAGTAAACAACCCATCTTCCTCACCAATGGCGGTGTGATAAACAGTTTGCAGCAACAAGTCCCCCAATTCACCTTTGAGATCATTCATATCTCCTCGGTCAATCGCATCCGCGACCTCATAGGCTTCCTCTATGGTATAGGGGGCAATGGAGGCGAAGGTTTGCTCGATGTCCCAAGGACAGCCGGTCAGCGGGTCGCGTAGGCGTCGCATGATGTGCAACAACCGCTCAATACCACCGTCTTCTGCATGCACTAGATCGTCATTGTCCATTGCGTTGCTCCTTTATTTCCGGTTTCTTGTAGCTATAAGGAGCTAGCCCATGCCAATCGTCAACCGCATCGCTGAATTTGCTGAAGATATGAAAGTTTGGCGCCGTCATTTGCATCAAAACCCTGAGCTGGGATTTGACTGCCATGAGACGGCGGCCTTTGTTGTGGCGCGGTTACAGGAATTTGGGATCACAGAAATTCACTGTGGCATTGCACAATCCGGTGTTGTTGCTCTTATCCACGGTCGTACTCCGGGTCCGGTGATTGGGCTGCGCGCCGACATGGATGCGCTGCCAATTGAGGAGGCGACAGGGGCTAATTATGCCAGCCTTGTGCCGGGAAAAATGCATGCCTGCGGGCATGATGGCCATACAACCATGCTGTTAGGCGCGGCGCGCTATCTGGCGGAGACACGCAATTTCTCAGGCACAGTGGCGCTGATCTTTCAGCCAGCCGAAGAGAATGGCGGCGGCGGCGAGGTTATGGTGCAGGAGGGCATTCTGGAGCGCTTTGCCATTGAAACCGTCTATGCGTTGCACACCGAACCCGGTGCGCCTGCGGGTCAGTTGAGCACCACACCGGGGCCTATTATGGCGGCGGTAGATACGTTTGAGGTCTATGTGACCGGCCAAGGTGGACATGGCGCGATGCCGCATTTGGCTGTGGATGCAATTCCGGCGGCGGTGTCGATCACTCAGGCCTTCCAGACGATCGTGAGCCGCAACCATAATTCGGTTGAGGATCTTGTGGTCAGCGTAACTCAAATCCACGCGGGCACCATCGATAATGTGATCAATGATGATGCGTTTGTGGGTGGAACCGTGCGCAGCTTTGCGGGTCACGTGCAGGATATGGTTGAGCGACGCATGTCTGAGATTTGTGCAGGCCATGCGGCGGCCTTCGGGGTGGACGTACGCTGTGTGTACACTCGCGGCTATCCCGCCACCATAAATTCAGTTGAGCAAACGGGCTTTGCCAGCAAAGTTGCGCGCGAGATCTGCGGTGATGCTTTGACCGACGCGCAGCGCACCCGCGAAATGGGCGCAGAGGATTTCTCCTATCTCTTGGAAAAAATTCCCGGTTGCTATTTATTTCTGGGGCAGGGCGAGGGTGCCGCTTGGCACAATGCGGCTTTTGATTTTAATGATGATGTGGCCCCGGTTGGCGCCTCATTCTTTGCGCGTTTGGTTGAACGCGCTCAACCTGTGGAGGCCTAGATGGCTTTGAAAGATGCGGCCTTTGATGTGGACAATGCGGTCACCCGTGAGGGGCATCGCGGAATGTCATTTGAAAATGCCTTCGGGGGCATACTGTCGTTTATGCGCCGCAGCTACACCAAGGATTTGACTGGCGTTGATCTGGCCGTCACTGGCATTCCGTTCGACCAAGCCGTGACCAACCGTCCAGGGGCCCGCTTTGGCCCGCGGGCTATTCGCGAGGCCAGCACCCTGCAACCCTGTGATCCGCCCTTTGGTTGGGACATCAACCCGCTGGCGGAGTTTGATGTGGTGGATTACGGAGATTTGGCTTTTGATTATGCGGATGTGTCGGCTTTTCCGGAGCGTTTGACCGATCACATCCGGAGTATTTTGGCGGCGGGGACGGGGTCTTTGAGTCTTGGTGGTGATCACTATATCACCTTTCCGATCCTGCGCGCCTATGCGGAGAAATTTGGCCCGCTGGCCTTGGTGCATTTCGACGCGCATTCAGACACTTGGCCAGATGATGACATGGCGCGCATCGATCACGGCACGATGTTTTATAAAGCGGTGAGAGAGGGGCTGATCTTGCCTCAGAAGTCCGTGCAAATTGGCATTCGCACGCAAAACAACTATGACGTCGGCGTACATGTGATTGATGCGCCAAAGGTGCATGGCCAAACACCGGCGGTCACTGCGGCGCAGATCAAGAAAATTGTTGGCGATCATCCGGTCTATCTGACTTTTGATATTGATTGCTTGGATCCTGCCTTTGCGCCGGGCACTGGCACGCCGGTTTGGGGTGGGCTCAGCTCTGCTCAGGCGGCGGCGATCCTGCGTGATATTCGCGGAATCAATATGGTGGGCGGCGATATTGTGGAGGTTTCACCACAATATGATGCCTCCGGGGCCACAGCGGTCGCAGGTGCACATGCGGCCATGGAGTTGATGTGCCTTTATTGCTGGAACCTGCGCGTCAGAGCTACAGTTTAAGACATTTAAATCAAGGATTAACCCCATGCCCAATCAACCCATCTCTGGAAATGATCTGGCCCGTTTTTCTGGGCTTCAAACTTTCATGCGCCTGCCGGAGGCCAGCAGTCTGGAGGGGTTGGACGTCTGTTTTCTGGGCATTCCAATGGATATCGGCACTAGTTGGCGCAGTGGCACCCGTTTTGGTCCCAAGCAAATCCGCCAAGAAAGCGCCATGATCCGGCCCTATAACCTACAAACCGGGGCGGCACCGTTTGACAGTTTGCAGATGGCTGATCTGGGTGATGTGGCGATCAATACCTTCTCTCTGTCTGAGAGTTTGAAGATCATTGAGGCCGCTTATGACAAGCTGCATGCCTATCCGGTTATCCCTGCCACGATGGGGGGCGATCATTCGCTGACCTTGCCGATCTTGCGGTCGATTGCCAAAAAACACGGGCCGGTGGCTTTAGTGCATGTGGATGCGCATGCGGATGTGAATGATGAGATGTTTGGCGAACGCGAAACCCATGGCACGGTGTTTCGCCGCGCCTATGAGGAGGGGCTTTTGGTTCCAGAGCTGGTGTTCCAAGTTGGTCTGCGGGGTACAGGCTACACGGCGGAAGATTTCACTGAGGCTGCAGGCTGGGGCTTTAATATGACTACAGCACCAGATATTTGGCATAAATCCCTGACGCCTTTGGGGCATGAAATCCGCCAAGCCATAGGCGATCACCCGTGCTATTTGACCTATGACATCGACAGTCTTGATCCCGCCTATGCGCCGGGCACTGGCACACCGGAAATTGGCGGGCTGACCACGCCGCAGGCCATGGAGCTTATTCGCGCCCTGCGTGGTCTGAACATCATTGGCTTTGATATGGTCGAGGTAAGCCCTATGTATGATACTTCGGGCAATACGGCGCTGACTGCGGCGAATTTGATGTTTGAAATTCTTAGCATTTTACCGGGGGTAAAATTTCGATAAAACGAAGAGGGTTTGGCGTGAAGGTGATCGTAATTCTACTCGCGTTGTTTGTTGGTCTTCAGCTTGTTATTCGCCTTTGGCCCTTGCCAGATGTACCTTGGCGCGGTGGTGATGTCGAGGCGGGCACCGGTGAGTGGACGGTCTTGGGTGGTTATTATCGTCAAAGTGATGTGGTGTCTTTTGATCAACTCAAGGCGCGCCTGACAGCCACGCCTGGTCTGAGCATTTTGCGGGAAACCCCAACTTTAGTTGCGGTGTATCGCTCTTGGTTTTGGGGCTTTTCTGATATGATTGAAGTTTGGTCCGATGCGGGTGTGGTCCATATCCGGGGCCATTCCGTTTTGGGCATGTCGGATCTTGGCAGCAACAAAAAACGCATAAAAAGCTGGCTAATGCCTTGAAATCTGACCATCAGATCAAAGCAGCCCTTGACCCAGAAGCCCACATAGGGGACCTGAAAGTATGATAGCAGAAGATACATTGATCCAGATCACCCAAAGATTTGAGTTTCTTGAAGCTCAAATGGCTGAGGGCTCTAGCGATATTGCCAAATTGGCGAAAGAATACTCGGACCTGAAGCCGGTGGTCGATGAGGTGCGTGCGTATCAAACTTTGGTACGTGATATTTCAGATGCTGAGGCGATGATGGATGATCCTGATATGCGTGAGTTGGCGGCTGAAGAGCTGCCAATCCTGCGTGCGTCGTTGCCAAAAGCGGAACATGATTTGCAATTGACCTTGTTGCCAAAAGATTCCGCTGATGCACGACCCGCCATTTTGGAAATTCGCCCTGGCACCGGTGGCGATGAGGCAGCGCTGTTTGCCGCAGATCTCATCCGTATGTATCAACGCTATGTCGAAACCCAAGGCTGGACCTTTGACATCATTGAAAACCAAACTACAGAATTGGGCGGCGTCAAAGAATTTGTGGCCCATGTCAAAGGCGACGGGGTTTTTGCCAAGCTGAAATACGAATCTGGCGTGCATCGGGTGCAGCGGGTGCCCAGCACTGAAAGTGGCGGGCGCATTCACACATCTGCCGCCACAGTTGCGGTTTTGCCAGAAGCGGAAGATGTAGATATCCATGTGGACCTGGGCGATATTCGCATCGATACCATGCGTGCCAGTGGGGCCGGTGGCCAGCACGTCAACACCACAGATTCTGCCGTGCGGATCACCCACCTGCCGACAGGTTTGATCGTGGTCAGCGCTGAGAAGTCGCAACACCGCAACCGTGAGATTGCCATGCAGGTGCTCAAAACTCGGCTTTACGATTTGGAACGCGCGCGCGTGGATGGGGAGCGGTCTGCCAATCGCAAATCCCAAGTGGGCTCTGGTGACCGTTCCGAGAGGATTCGCACCTATAATTTTCCACAAGGCCGAATGACAGATCACCGGATTGGCTTAACGCTGTACCGTTTGGACCAAATTTTACAGGGTAATCTCGATGAGATTATCGACGCTCTAACCGCTGAGGCGCAAGCGGCCATGCTGGCTGATATGAACGGATGACCCAGCGCCTGCAGTCCGCTATGGCGAAGGCAAGCCAAGCCCTGACTGCGGCCGGGGTGGAGGGTGCGTCTCGCGATGCGAGTTTATTGATGGCTTTCGCACTGGGGCTAGAACCTCATCAGATTTCCCTACGTCTCAATAACAGTTTAGATCCCGCGCAAGAGGCCGCGTTTAGCGCCGCCCTAAGCCTGCGGCTGGATCGGGTGCCCATGTCGCATATTCTGGGCTACCGCGACTTTTATGAGCATCGGTTTATCGTCACCCCTGACGTGCTGGACCCGCGGCCTGACACCGAAGCATTGGTGTCACGGGCGTTGGAATATGATTTTGACAATGTGTTGGATTTGGGCACGGGATCTGGATGCATCTTACTGTCTTTATTGGCAAAAAATATTCATGCACAGGGGGTCGGGGTGGATCAATCGGCGAAGGCCATTGCTGTGGCCGAGCGTAATGCCCGCGCGCTTGAGCTAAGCACACGCTCTGAGTTCATTGTCTCCGATTGGTTTTCGGCGCTGCCGGAGAGGCGGTTTGACTTGATTGTGTCAAACCCACCCTATGTTCACCCCAATGCCATGGCTGGGCTTTCGGCAGAAGTGTTGCACGAACCCGAATTGGCCCTCACCGATCAAAAAGATGGGTTGAGCCATTACCGCCATATCGCTCAGGCGGCGCACAGATTTTTGGCACCCAAGGGACGTTTGGTGTTTGAAATCGGGTTTGACCAAGGTGGGGCTGTGTCAGACATTTTGGCCGCACAGACCTATCGTGAAATTGTCGTGCTGCCTGACTTTGATGGTCGAGCGCGGGTTGTGGCCTGTCTGTCCCTAAGCCGGTAGAGGTAACTAAAATAGCTATATTTACATTTTTCCCTTGCTGATTTGGGCTGGGCGTGGTTTGAGTGGTCGTCGAGACCATGCGCAGGCATGTACGACACTTAACCCAAACATGACCAATTGCAGTTATTGCTTGATCGGTCCGTCGCCAAATAGGCTTTTTCATCACATGAGATCTTCAAAACCGCGCCCTCGCTCGAAGAATAATCGTAACAATAACAATAACAATCGCTCTGTCGCCAATGTTATGAACCGGGTGTTCGATAGCTCAGGTCCGGAGGGCAAAGTGCGCGGCACGCCGCAGCAGATCATTGAAAAATATCAACAGCTCACACGTGATTCCCAATTGTCTGGAGACCGTGTGGCAGCTGAAAACTTCCAACAGCACGCAGAACATTACATGCGGTTGCAGGCGGAAGCGCAGCGCGAAATTGATGCCCGCCGCGAGCAGCAAGATCGTGAAAATCGTGAAAAGCAGGTGCAACGGGATCAGGAACGCAATGATCGCTCAGAGCAGCAGACCGAGCGCGTTGAACATAACACGCCGCCCACGCCTTCTGCCTTTGATGTCACGGATTTTACAGATGCACCGCAGCCAGATTTCGCACCGTTGAGCCCGATTGAGTTGAGCCAATCAGCGCCAGTCGCGACACAGCAGCCTGAAGAGCGGCCTAAGCCACGTGTGCGGCGTCGGTCTGAAAAGCCAGCCGCGGCCGCTTCTGCAACTCCAGAACCGGCGCGTGAAGACTAATTAACGCGCCAAACGACGGGCCAAAGCACAAAACCCTTCGAGAGATATTTCTTCAGCACGCGCCGTTGGCTCAAGACCCGCATCGCGCAGCACGTTTTCGATGTCTGGCGAGGCCGATTTCAGACTTGAGCGCAACATCTTGCGCCGCTGATTAAAGGCCATGGCCACAGTTGAGGACAACAGGCCTGCGGGGGCCGGAAACCGCGGTTCCGCCAAAGCGTCAAAATGCACCACAGCTGAATGCACCTTAGGCGGCGGTGTGAAGGCTTCTGGTGGCAGTTCCATCACAATGCTCGGGTTGGTTTTCCACTGAGCGAGGATCGCAAGCCGACCATATGCTTTTGAATTCGGTGTTGCGATGATCCGTTCAGCCACTTCTTTTTGAAACATCAATGTCAATGTGCTCCAAAATGGTGGCCACTCCTTGGGTGTGAGCCAACGGATCAACAGCTCCGTGCCGATATTGTACGGCAGGTTGGCCACAATACGGATTGGGACTGTCAAATGGCTGCTAATATCAAAATCAAGCGCATCGGCGTTGAACACGTCCAACTGACCTGGATAGGCATCGGAGATCTCAGCCAGAGCGGGGATGCAGCGGCGATCCTTTTCCAGCGCCACAACGCGGCGCGCACCTGAGGCTAGGAGCCCGCGGGTCAAGCCACCGGGGCCGGGACCCACTTCCAAAACGTCGTGTCCCTCAAGATCTCCGGCCAGACGCGCAATTTTTGCGGTGAGGTTGAGATCAAGTAGGAAGTTTTGGCCAAGTGATTTTTTGGCATTCAACGCATGGGTGGCGATGACGTCACGCAGGGGGGGGAGTTTATCAATTTGCATCTCGGCGGGCCTTTATCATGCGATCAGCGGTGCGTATGGCTTGTATCATTGAGGTTGCATCGGCAATGCCCTGACCTGCGATGTCAAAGGCGGTGCCGTGATCGGGGGAGGTGCGCACGATGGGTAAGCCAAGAGTAACATTGACCCCACCGGAGAAGTCCAATGTTTTGATCGGGATCAACGCTTGGTCGTGATACATGCATAGTGCCACATCATAGCCCGACCGCGCTGTGGCGTGAAACATCGTATCGGCGGAATGAGGGCCGGTGATAGATAGGCCTTTGGCCTGCAATTCAGCAATCCATGGCTTGATACGGTCAATATCGTCGCGACCAATTTTCCCGTCTTCGCTGGCATGTGGGTTTAGCCCAGCCACCGAGATCCTTGGATTAGGGATGCTAAAGTCTCGCGTCAATCCGTCATGGATGATCTGCGCGGTTGTGTAAAACAGTTTGTGGGTGATCGCGCTTGGCACGTCTCTGATGGGGATATGGATGGTGAGTGGCACAACGCTGAGCGTGGGGCAGGTTAGCATCATCACCACTGTTTGCGCAGAGCAGAGATGCGCTAGAAACTCTGTATGGCCGGGGAATTTGAAACCAGCCCCGTCTTGCAGGTTGGCTTTGTGAATGGGCGCAGTACACAGGCCCGCCATGTGCCCCTCTTGCGTCAGTCGCACCGCCTCTTCAATGGCGCGGATCACACCAGTTGCATTTTGCGGATCGACCTTTCCAGGTACTGCTGGATTGGAAAAATCAATCTGATAAAGCGTGATCCCAGAGTGTGCAGGCGCATCAGGCGACCACAGCATAACGTCAAGATCATCTGGCAAATGCTTTTGATCGGCAAACAGCACCATTGGGATCTCATGGCCAATCTGTTTGTGGGCAGTCAGAAAAATCTCAAGACCGATGCCCGCAGGATCGCCGCAGGTGATTGCAAGGGGGGGCTGTGTCATCAATGAAAGATGATGTCAGCGGTGGATCGCAATTCTGCAAGATAGCCGTCAGCCAGGCTTGTAAGACGGGCTGAGCGCAAATTCCCAGCAATCTGAGCGCGGGACACATTTTCAAGTGCCATGTGAACGCGCGCGCAGAGCATCACCAAATCTGCTTGACCGGTTTGAGCCGCAGGTAGAATGATGAATTCGTTTTTATCCAAGCTGGTGATGCGCAGGGCGATAGAACGGCTGATTTGATCAGGCGTTTGTGACTGAATGGTCAGTTCCAAAGCCGGTTCGGCTTTGGCCAATCCAAAGAGATCATCACAGGTATCGGCTTTTCTTGAGGCGGTTGCGACAGCCTCAGCTGGGCCCGACAACAGTGCGTATTCTATCGCTGATATTTTGGCGCCAGTGGCGGAACTTTCAGCCACGTCACGCAGTTGAAATAGCACAATCGCATTTTGCACTTCAAGTGGTTCTGTAATCTGTCCCGGGTGCAGACCAGAAATAATGGGGCGTAGACCTGCGGGCAGGTCATTGAGGTTAGTCCATTCCAATTTACCGCCATTGTTGCGTGATTGGGACGCCGATAACAGGCGCGCTTGCTCCGAAAATTGGCTGGCCGATTTTATGCGTGTCAATCTTTCTGCAGTTTGTCTGGCGTTAGCCAGCTGTTCTGGAGCGGCCGGCAATACAATTTCGGTGAGCAAAACTTGGATGCCACCCTGATCACCCGTAGAGGCTAATGCGCGATCTATCTCCTCTTCGGTGGGATTGCCGCGGGATGCAAACCGACTACGGACAACTTCGCGCCATGTTGTACCCACTTCAATATAATCGCGATATGTTTCCTCATCGACGCCATCTTGCGCCAAATCAATCAATAGCTGGCCAAGGCTACGATTTGCATTTGCGGCGAAAGCTGACATGGCTTGGGTCAAAGTGTCTTCTGACAAAGCAATGCCCACACGGCTTGCAGCCGCCATTTTGAGGTGATCGTCAATCAGGCTTTCGCGGGCTCGCTCGTCGACATCCGTCGAGCGCTCAAGGATTCGCAAAAACTGGATGCGTTGCTCCAACTCATATTGGGTGATGGCAGAGCGGTCCACAGAGATGACGGGATCAAACAAGCTTTGCGCCAAGCTGGGGCCGGTGACCCCACCTATCAAAACCAGGGCTGTTAAATATTTGCGAAGGGTTAACTTGACCATTTCAAACCTCGTTTCATTATGAACCACATTGGCGGCTTTTCGGTGCTTTTCGAACGCCTGAGGAAAACCCTGTTAGATCCACACTCAAACCAAATTCGGTTTTTTCCGTCAATGTAGTGGAAGTAGAGAAACGACGCGAGGCCGAAAAATTAATATTCACGCATTCATTTGCATATCTTACGCCAAAATCAAGCTTTGAGAACTTGCCGATAGTAGAATCGAACTGAAATTCAGATGTAGAACGCCAATTGGGCGTAAAGTTATACTGCCAGTTCAGCGCCAGAGAGCTGAGAGATGTGGCGCGATCTTCTAGGCTATCGGCGCTGAGCCCCACATAGGTTGCAGCTATTTTCTGGATGTCATTTTGCCATTTTATCCGCGCCTCGGTTTTGTTGACGTCGCCTGCATCTTTTAGCAAGGCGCGGGTAATCAGCTCGATGCCGGATGCGGTTTCCAATGATCCAACAAACAACCAATCGGAGATCGAGCCGGATAGGCCAGAGGTCGAAGAGAATTTGTTGAGATTATCTTGCCGATACACCCGGCCAACTTGCCAGCCGATGGTGGTGCTGGACACGTAGCGATTGGAGCCACTGACGCCGATGTTGAGGCGGGCGCCAGTCTCTGTTTGATCAAATCCGGGGGCGCGGTTGAACCGGAAGAGGTTGCCTTCGTCAAATTCAACGCGGGTGCTGTCTTGGTTCGGAATGTCTTGAACCTGACCTGTCAGGCCCGCCAATTGGATGCGAGGCTCGATCAGTTGCAAGCCGCCATCTTGAAGTCGGCGCGATAGGGGCCATCGTAGCCCAATCGCGGAGGTGGCCCTGAGACGCGTTGTATTCGGGTCAAAGGTTTGATTTTGCCTTACGATATATTGCGAGGTTTCAATTTCGGAGTCGACATCCAATACTATCCCATTTTGAGAGGTCCAATCACGGTGCCAATCCGCCAAAAAAGACAGGCGCGCTGTGTCATAGCCGTCTACGTCACTGTCCTCATCGGCGCCGTCTGTGTCCTTGCTAGAGGAACGATAACTGACGAGGAAACTTGTCTCAAGGTCCAACACCCCTCCGATAGAGCCGGGGTGTATCCGGCGTTGAACGATGCCTTCTGTGACGAGTGTGGGCTGAGTGGCATTGGTTTCGCTTTCACGAAGCGAATGGTAGTTCGAAAACCGTAGCTCAGAGTTTTTGTAGCGTTGGGTGCGGTTGAGCGTGATATTCGATTCCAGCCGGTCAATTTCTGACACATTGTATTCAAACAGATATGACGGGTCACTTACTGTCTGAACTTGCATCCCCAACATATAGCCTTGGTCCAACTCAAACCCGGCATTTGAAAAAATATAGCCACGGTTTTTATCAAGTAAAATTGTATCGCGCGATATAGCGCCTTTGAAGCTCAGCCGCCCCGTTTGGTAGGCTTGGCGATACCGAAAGCCCAAGCTGGTGGCGCGCGATGACACCATAGGCGTGAGCGTGAGATCTCGGTGATTCCCAAGTTTAAAAAAATAGGGGGCTTGAATTGTAGTACCAAGGGTCGTCGAGGTCGACAGTTGTGGCACCAAAAACCCTGTGGCGCGTTTAAGCGTCGGGTCGGGCAGCCGTAGGTATGGGAAAAAGAACACCGGCACATCCAAGACCCGCAGCTGCGCACGGTCAAAATACAGCTGTTTTTCAACGCTATCATGGACGATGCGTTTGGCCCGAATTTGCCACAGTGGAATTTCGCCTTTGCAAATAAAGCATGAGGTGGCGGATGCATTGTAGGCTTGGGTGTATCTGCTGCTCACGCGAGAAATTTGCGCCGTTGCTATTTGGACTTGTTGGCTTAAAATAATCCTCGCGCTTGAGATGATGCCTTGGCTCAAATCCTGAGATATAGCCGCTTGGTCAGCCAAAATCACCGTACCTGTGCCATCGGTGAGGCGTATCGGTCCTGTGATCTTCAATTGTCCCCCTGAGCTTGTATAGGAGATTTCACGAGCTGAGATCCGGGTCTCACCATGCCAAACCGTAACGGCGCCACTGGCCTGTAGCACGCCATCGGGACTTATTTCGATCCGATCCGCGATCAGATTAGCCGCCTGTTGAGCCGATGCGCTTAGGGCGCTGCACATCAGAAATAAGAGGGTTAGGATGCGAACCATTTATCCGTCCTCTGTGTGGAGTAAAAAGGCCAAGGATAGGCCGATGGCCGCAACTGGCGGGATCCATGCGGCCCAAATTTCAGGCAATTGGCCGTTTTCCCCTAAAATTTGCGCAAAATTCCGTAGGAAATAAAGACCAAAGCCAAATAGGACTGTCGTCAATACGCGAAGCCCGGTGCGGTTTTGCCGTCCTTTCTGCATGGTGAAACCGGCACCAATCATTACAACCGAGGCCAAAAATAGAGGCAAAGCCAATTCCATATGAAACCAAACCCGATGGCGCCGTGCTGAAAAACCCGCTTGCTCCAGCCGTGCTATGAACGCGGGCAGTTGCCAGATTGGGATCGAGGCTGGCGTGCCAAAACTGTCATGAATATGTTCTTTTGTCAGCTCTGTTGGAATCTGATATTGGCGCATTTGGTCAGCGTCGGCTTCTGGATTACCACCACTCTGCAAGGGCCATTCTTTCACGTTGAGCAAATTCCAATGCCCTTCGCGCAGTGTTGCGGTTTGAGCCGCCACCCGCCGCGTTGCCTTGCCCGACAGATCAAACTCATAGAGTGCCACATCATAAAGCTGGGTGCCGTCAAGATTTGCGCGTTCCGCATGGATCACGGTTTGCGCCTTATCATTGCCTTGGCGTAGCCAAAGCCCATTGGCTGAGATGGAAACTGTGCTGACCTGAGAGCTGAAAAAACTGGATGCCAAAGCCTCATATTGTTTTTGAGTGCTAGCCACGATTGGGTTGACCACCACCACGGCCAAGATGCCAATGGTCAGCGAGGTGAGCAGTGGCCCGGTGAGAGCGCGCAGCGCCGAGCGGCCAGCTGCGCGCGCGACAATCAGTTCGCTGCTTCGTGCAAGGCTCAAAAACAACATTATGCTGCACAAAACCATAATGAGAGGCAGCATTTGGTACAGCGTGGCGGGCACATTCAACACCACCAATTGCACGATTTTGCCAAAGGCCACTTCCTTGCCACGAAACCGCCTTAGCTGTTCGATGAAATCAAGCAGCAGCACCAGGACCAAAAACGCCCCGGTGACAAATAAAAAGGCCACTGCAAATCGTCTGGCGAAATAGAGATGCAGGATCATTGCACGGCCTCCTGGGATTTAGCCCAAGGTCGGTCACGGCTCAGGATGATGCTGTAGGCCGATAGAAAGCCAAAGAACAAGGGCAGGTACATGACCCAAACCGTCCCTTCGGCCCGGCGCACATAGTCCAGGCAAAGACCCTCTAAAAATTTCAAGATAATCAAATAAAATACCGCTGTTAAAACCGGGCGCCAAAGCCCAAAGCGACTAAACGGTGCCGTGACCATCACGGCATAGCCAATGAGCACCGAAAAAATGCTCAATAAAGGTGCTGTGATGCGCTGATGCAGGGTAAAAACGGCCCCAAAGGCTGTTATGCCACGTGGGGCTGTGCCCTTGATGATATGATCCAAAATTTCAAAACTGGTGAAATGGTCTATATTTTTTTGCGCTTTAGAGCGTGGGCTAACAATCTGGCCGATATTGATGACAAAATCATTGAATTTTGTCACGGTCAGCCTGTCGGTAAAAAGATCAAGGTTTTGAATTAGCCCATCGATCAGCACTAAACGGGGTCCAACATCGGAGCGCACCAAAAAGGCTTTTGCGGCGGAGTAGGTGAGGCTTTTACTGCGATCAGAGGTGTCATGTAGAAACACCCCCTCAAGCTCACCTTCGGCGGTGATTTGGCGCAGATAAAAGGTTACATCGTCACTTGGGGTGAGGAATGTCCCCTCGGTCAGCAAGCGCGCCGTCAGGTTTTCGGCCACTTCCAATTGCCGCTGATGCAATTGCGCTTGGCTGATGGGCACCAAAATATTGCTCAAAACCATAATCAAACCCGCCAAGCTAATGGCGAATATCCAAACGGGCTTTGCAATGGCACTGGCGGACAGGCCGGCCATATTTAAAATCACCAATTCACTGTCAGAGGCCAACCGATTTACCACATAGACCACAGCGGCAAATCCGGCGATGGGTGCGATCACAGAAATCATCCAAGGTAGGGTCAGGGAGGTGAGTTCCAAAAAGACCATGGCCGATTGGCCGTCGGCGATCAAACGGTCGAACAGGCGCACGGCCCGGTTGATCCAATAGATCAACACCAAGACCAACGCAAAAAAGCCAAACAGGGCTAGCAATTGCTTGAGAATATATGTGTTGATCCGCGCCATTGTCCCCCCGGAGTGACCTTTGTATCCCTGCTAAAGGAATTTGATCAAAACAGAAACATGAATCTGGTCAATATCGCATACACAGGCTAGGCTTTGCCCATCAACTTTTGAAAAGGAACTTCTATGACACCGCTCCCAAAATTTTCAGTTATAGAAACGGATTTTGACACTGTGTTAGACTGTGACGGTCAAATTGTAATTTTGGTGCCAGGTGACGCTAAATTGGATGCCGTGGCACGGCGTATTAACAAGGCCACCAAAGGCGCGCTGGGACGTTTCTTAGGATCAAAGGGTTTTGATGATCTGGCTCTGGGCAAAGTTTTATCTTTAGCCTATCCTACCGGTTTAAATGCAAAATCTGTGACTGTAGCCAAAATCAACGGCAATGCCAGCGTGGCGGACGCGCGCAGCTGTGGCGTTGAAATTGCCAAAACCGCAAAATGCGAAAACATCTTGCTGGCCGGCGGAAAATTCAAACGGATTGCAGATTTGGTCGAAGGCATGGCCATGCGCAATTACGAATATCTCGACCAAAAAACCAACACTAACCCCAAGCCTTTGGATGTCCGGGTCATGGTGCAAGAACTTGAAAATCAAGTGGCTGAGATTGACCTTAAGATGGCGGTTGTGGAAGGGGTATTTTTCACCCGTGATCTAATCAATGCCCCAGCCAATGTCTTGACCACTACCACATTCGCCAAACAACTCTCTGCGCTGTCTAAATTGGGCATCACGGTTGAAGTTTTGGACGAACCTGCGTTGGAAAAACTGGGCATGCGCACGCTGCTTTGCGTGGGCCAAGGCTCTGACAGCCCGTCAAAAGTGGTTGTGATGCAATGGAACGGTGGTGGCGATGGAGCGCCTTTTGCGCTTGTGGGTAAGGGTGTCGTCTTTGACACCGGTGGGATTTCGTTAAAACCTGCAGCCGGCATGGAAGATATGACCATGGATATGGGCGGCGCGGGCGTTGTGGCTGGTGCCATGAAGGCTCTGGCCCTGCGTAAGGCCAAAGCCAATGTTGTTGGCGTTGTGGGCTTGGTGGAGAATATGCCATCGGGCAATGCGGTGCGCCCCGGCGATGTGGTTAAATCCATGAAGGGCGACACGGTTGAAGTGATCAATACCGATGCTGAGGGCAGGCTCGTTTTGGCAGATATACTATGGTACACCCAAGAGCGCTTTGCTCCCACGGGCATGATCAATCTTGCGACCTTAACTGGTGCGATCATTGTGGGCTTGGGACATGAAATGGCAGGTGTGTTTTCCAACAATGACCAGCTGTGTAAGCAGTTCATCAATTCCGCTGATGCTGAGGGAGAAGGCGCGTGGCGTATGCCTTTGGCTCCCGCCTACGATAAAATGCTCAAATCGCGGATTGCAGATATGAAAAACGTGGGCTCTCGGGCCGCAGGTTCTATCACTGCGGGCCAGTTTTTGCAGCGTTTTGTCAAAGAGGATATGCCTTGGGCGCATCTCGACATTGCAGGCGTGGCCTCCATTGCCTCTGAAAGCGCATTTTCACCCAAAGGGGCCACCGGCTGGGGCGTACGCGCTTTGAACCGCATGATTGCGGATCACTACGAACCGCAAGAGGAAGCGACGGGTGAGTGAAGTCTATTTCTACCACCTAACACGTCAGACTGTTGATCAAGCTCTACTGCCCTTGCTTGGCAAATGCTTGGCTAACAGCTGGCGGGTGGTGATCCGTGGCGCCGAGGCCCAAGGGCTTGCCTTGCTGAATGACAAACTTTGGCAGGGCCCTTCGGAGGCTTTCTTACCCCATGGTTTGGCCGGTGAAGCGGGTGAGGCGGAGCAACCGATCTTACTGGCGCTCGCGGGGCAAACCCATCCCCATGACTGCCTGATCTGCATTGCAGGTGCCGAGGTGTCAGCCGAAGAAGTGACGCAGGCCAAACGGGTCTGCATCCTGTTTCAAAACGATAACAGCGCTGATCTGCAAAACGCCCGCAGCCAATGGAAAACCCTCACCCAAGCTGGGCTTGCTGCCAAATATTGGAGCCAGGCTGAGGGTAATTGGGAGCTTCAGGCTGAAAAAGCCGCCGTTTGAACCCGTAACTGAAGGCTTTACCGATTCAAAACTAACCGATCACCTAGAATTTCGATGCGGTCATATTTGCCCAAATAGCTCATGCCAAGAAGGCTTTTTTTCATTTCGCCGCCATTAACCGAGGCTGAAACGTCGCGATCGAGATGGGGGCCGAGCCGGACTTGATTGAGGCGTGTATAGGCAATGGGCACTGTGCCATTAGCGGTATTGGCGCTGCCCAAAAAGGGCAGGGCATCCACATCAATCCCGACCCGTTGCGCATCTGCGCGGCTAAGTACCAGATCACTGGCGCCGGTATCGACCAAGAAATTGATATCCACCCCATTGATTTCAGCTGTCACATAATAATGCCCGTCACGTTCGCGCGGTAGGGTGATGGCGCCACCATCGCTGCTGACTTGGATGGCGTAGTTGCGGGAGATGTCATGCCACATGCCATATATCGCCATGCCACCCATGAATATCATGCCCCAAACCAGCGCCATTTGCAGTGATCTTCCGACAGAAGGGCGGTTTGTGGCCATAAACCAACCGGCTACGGCTACCAATAAAATGGCCAAATAACCAAAGCTTGCAAGTGTATCGCCCATATCAGGTCTCCCTGTGGCTTAAGATGGGGACAAATTAGCTGATTGCAATGCCAAAGCCAGTGAGACCGTTTAAAATAAACTGGACCGCCAGCGCGGCCAAAAGCATGCCCAAAACCCGGCTCACAACCAAAATCCCAGTTTTGCCCAGAGCGCGCTCCATGAAGCCTGCCATCATGAACAACGCCATCACAGCCAATACGACTACAAACATTGCACTAAAAACACCTGCAAATTGCCACACACGGCCCTGCGCTTCATTGGTCAACAAAATCATCGACGCAATGGCTCCAGGCCCAGCGATCAACGGGATGCTCAGAGGAAAGACTGAAGGGTCTCGGTCATCTTCTTCACTGTCATCGCCCTTGTCACTGCGGCGTTTGCCGCGCAGTTCAAACAACATTTCAAGTGCGGTGAGAAACAACAACACCCCACCCGCAATTTGGAAAGCCGGCATAGAGATGCCCGCAAAGCTCAAAACTGATTCGCCCAGCAAGCCAAACAGCGAGAGGATGAAAAAGGCTATGATGCAGGCGCGCAGGGCGATGGCCTTGCGCTTTTTCGGCGCCATGCCCTGGGTGAGCGCTACAAATACCGGCGCCAAACCAATCGGATCAATAACCACAAACAGAGTGGCAAAGGCCGTAAACAGCACCGCATAATCCATAACATTAGACATTTTCCATTTTCTCCACAGTATCGGTTGCCGTAATCCAGAGCTTTTCCGCCCGCACAAGAGCGGTCTCGATTTCGTGGAACTTTTTCTGCCAAACGGCGAGATCTACTGCGTTGTGATCTTCGTAAAGTTTTGGATCGGCCAGTTTTTCCTGCAACTTACTGTGCATCTGAGTAATTTTCTCGATCCGCTCTTCGCTTCGCCGCACTTCATTACGCGCTGCGATCAGATGCTCGCGACCAAATTTTTTGACCTTTGTTTTGTATTTTTCGGAAGGCTTTTTCTGTGCCGGCCCACCGAGCAGGAAGGCGCGGTAGGCAGCCAAATCTTGTTCAAAGGGGGTAACGCGTCCGTCTGACACCAGCCAGAGGCGGTCCGCCACCAACGACAAAAGATGCATGTCGTGGCTGACCAAAATGACGGCACCGGAATAGGTGGTCAGCGCTTGCACCAGCGCTTCGCGGCTCTCAATATCAAGGTGGTTGGTCGGCTCATCCAAGATCAACAGATGCGGCGCGTCTAATGTGGCCAGCAGCAGCGAAAGCCGGGCTTTCTGACCACCAGAAAGGCGACCCACCACTGTATCAACTTGATCTGGCCCCAAGCCAAAGCCAGCCAACACGGCGCGCAAACGGGCTGGGCTGTGATCCGGGCGTTCCGATTGCAGGTGTTGCAATGGAGTTTCATCGAGATGTAGTTCATCCACCTGATGCTGGGCAAAATACCCGATGCGCAATTTATTATGGGTTACGAGACGACCAGAGGAGGTTTTTAGACGATCAGAGATCAATTTCGACAGAGTTGACTTGCCCTCACCGTTTTTGCCCAAAAGCGCGATGCGATCATCTTGGTCAATACGCAGTTCCAGCTGAGACAGAATATCTGGCCCGCCATAGCCCACCGCACCGTTTTCAATCGCCACAATTGGCGGCGACAGCTCCTCAGGCTGCGGGAAGGTGAATACGCGCTTTGCGACTTCCTCCGGCGGTGTGATCAGCTCCATACGTTCCAAGGCTTTCACCCGAGATTGCGCCTGTTTGGCTTTTGAGGCCTTGGCTTTGAAGCGATCTACAAAGCTTTGCAAATGGTCGCGTTGCGCGGTTTGCTTTTTTGCAGCGGCGGCTTGAACCGCACGTTTCGCGGCGCGGGTTTTTGCGAATGTATCGTAATTGCCTTGATAGAAGGTCAATTGCTTATTCTCGAGGTGTAAAATTCCACCAACCGCGCGGTTGAGCAAATCGCGGTCGTGGCTGATCACAACAACTGTATGCGGATAGCGTGCAAGAAAAGACTCTAGCCAAATGGTGCCTTCTAAATCAAGATAGTTGGTTGGCTCATCGAGCAGCAAAATATCTGGGGCTGAAAACAATACTGCGGCCAAGGCCACGCGCATGCGCCAGCCACCTGAGAAATCGGCACAGGGGCGCTTTTGCGCGGCCTCATCAAAGCCGAGGCCTTTTAGGATGGCGGAGGCGCGACCTTCAGCAGACCATGCATCGATGTCGGCTAAACGGGTTTGCACTTCGGCGATTCTATTTGGGTCTTGGCTGGTATCGGACAAAAGCGTGGCTCGCTCGATGTCGGCGGCCAACACAGTTTCCAACAGTGACAGATTATTTGCAGGCGCTTCTTGCGCCACGCCGCCGATCTTGGCCCGACGTGGCAGCTCAATTTCCCCACCCTCCAAGGCTAGCTCGCCGCGAATAATGCGAAAAAGCGTAGTTTTACCGGTCCCGTTAGGACCTACAAAGCCAACTTTATGGCCGGTTGGAATGGTGGCGCTGGCGTTTTCAAACAGACGGCGACCGTCGATGGCATAGGTGATATCTTGGATTTTTAACATGCCGCACCCATGGCCTAGCTTTGACCGGGCGTCAATCATACCTTTTCATCGCGCCTGTGCCATGCTAACGCGCGGCCAGACAATTCAACATCACAACCAAACATACAAAAGGACGACTAAAATGGCTTTGGAACGCACATTCTCAATCATCAAACCAGACGCAACACGCCGCAACCTGACTGGTAAAATCAATGCAAAATTTGAAGACGCAGGCCTGCGTATTGTTGCTCAAAAGCGCATTCACTTGACCATAGCGCAAGCCGGCGAGTTCTACTCAGTGCACAAAGACCGCCCGTTTTATGGTGAATTGTGCGAATTCATGGCTTCTGCGCCAATCGTGGCTCAGGTTTTGGAAGGCGAAGGCGCCATTGCTAAAAACCGCGAAGTGATGGGTGCGACCAATCCAGCAGACGCCGCAGCAGGCACAATCCGCGCTGATTTTGCAGAATCAATGGGCGAAAACTCCGTGCATGGTTCTGACGCTCCTGAAACCGCTGCATTGGAAATTGCGTATTTCTTTTCCGGTCTGGAACTGGTGGGTTAAGCCACATAAATATTTTTAAATGAGGCTGTATTCCGTAAGGGTGCAGCCTTTTTGCCTGCGTCGAGGCCTAGCGTCGTTTTTCGGTGCCTACTTCATTTAAAAATTTTCTATTCCGTGATCATTAATCTGGAGCGTATCGTTGACCAAGACGACAAATTTGACCCGAAAGGCAGCTTTCTCCACGCCTTTGCAATCATTTCAAGGTCGACTTTTGAGCGCCATATGCTAGACATAATATCCAATGAAATGCGGGCGAGTGCCGGCAGACAACAAGGTGCGATAGGCCGCATCTGCCCCCAAAGACGCGCAGGGATTCTGTGGTGGGGATGCTGATGGCAATAAGCTCTGCTTAAAAAGTTGTACCCGGATTTTGGATGGAAGAGATGGCGGTCATCGCTCAGACGCCACCCAAATAGATGGTTGGCAGCTGGTGTTGAAAAATAGGGTGGATCTGGGCCTGCGGCAGCCTAAGTGTTTGAGTATTTCTGGCCAGAAGAAGATCGGATTTTGGCGAACAGAGCGAGATGACGGTCTGTTTAGCCTGTGGTGGTAGCATCTGCATCGCGTTGCGCAATCCAATCATGGGCGGGATCGTTTTTGAAGCGCCATTTACGCAGGGGCCCGGCCATCACGTTGAGGTAGTAAAGGTCATAGCCATAGGGGGCGGCGCAGGGGTGGTGGCCCTTGGGCACCAAGACCACATCACCATCAGCCGCGGACATAGTTTCATCGAGCGACCCATCTTCCGTGTAGACCCTTTGCACTGCGAAGCCTTGAGCGGGGTTGAGGCGGTGATAATAGGTTTCCTCAAGATAGGTCATATCAGGATAGGTGTCTTCATCGTGCCGGTGGCTGGGGTAGCTGGACCAATTGCCTGCGGGCGTGAAGACCTCTGTGACGAGCAGACTGTCGGCCACGTCGCGATCTTCCATTGCTATATTATTTATAAAACGGGTGTTTTGGCCTTTGCCGCGTGGGGTGAGGGTGATGCCCGCAGGACCAAGCCGCTGCGCGCTGTGGCCCCCTTTGCCAGGCGCGGTGCAGATGGCCAAGGTGCATTCTGTGGTGGCTGTGGCCTGCCAGTTTTGATCATTGGGCACATAGAGGCAATGGGGGGGTAGGCGTTCAAACACTGACATGCGCTCGCCCATTTCCCCAAAATCATGTCCCGCAGCGGTGATCTCGGCTTTGCCTTCGACCAGAACCAAAATGACTTCCCGGTCGCCTGTGGCCTCCGTCACGCTTTCGCCTGCGGCCAGCTTATAAAGGCCAAACCCAACGTAGCCCCAATCTGCGTCCTCAGCGGTGATGTCGTGGCATTTGCCGGTCAATGCTGTTGCTTTGCGCAGAAGGTTGGCCATGTAGGGTCCTTTCAAAGTGCCGCGGGGAATGGTGACAAATGTATGGAAGGCAGGCCGTGGCGCACTAGGCGTCTTGCCCGACAGTTTGGCGTTGCTGGCCGAGGCCGGAAATGTGCAACTCCATGACGTCACCGGATTTGAGGTAGACCGGATCTGGCTTGATCCCCATGCCAACACCGGGAGGCGTGCCTGTGGTGATGATATCGCCCGGGTGCAATGTCATGAGCTGAGACAGATGACTGATGATTTGTGCCACGCTGAAAATCATCGTGGAGGTATTGCCGGTTTGCATGCGCTTTCCGTTCACATCGAGAGACATATCCAACGCTTGCGGATCTGGGACCTCGTCGCGGGTCACCAAAAATGGGCCGGTGGGGCCGAAGGTGTCGCAGCTTTTGCCCTTGGTCCATTGACCGGTCAGCTGGGTTTGGAAATGCCTCTCGGAGACGTCATTGACGATACAATAACCGGCCACATGCGACAGGGCCTCTTGTTCGGAGACATATTTAGCAGTGGTGCCGATGACCACGCCCAGCTCAACCTCCCAATCCGTATGGGTGGAGCCGCGGGGCATGATCACATCATCATTGGCTCCAACGATGGCTGAATTGGCTTTAAAAAATAAAATTGGATGCTCGGGGATCGCCGCGCCAGTTTCTGCTGCGTGATCCGAATAGTTCAGGCCGATGCATAGGAACTTCCCGATATTTCCCACAACAGGGGCAAAGCGTGGGGAGCCGTCTACTGCGGGTAGGGCTTCGGTGTCCAAGGCGCGCAAACGCTCGAGCGCCGCGTCGTTGAGCATGCTCCCGTCGATATCTGAAATATGCGCAGATAAGTCGCGCAGGACCCCGTTTGCATCGATCAACCCGGGACGCTCTGCGCCCTCATTGCCATAGCGAACCAATTTCATTTCAAACTCCTAGTGATTGTCGCGTGGCATATGTTTGCGTGCGATGTCTTGATATTTATGGGCCCCTTCAAGGGTCATGCCTTCGGAGAAGGGCTGGACCTTCTCACGAAACAGCTCTTGCCAAGGGGTTTGACTGTCCGGTGTGAAGGGGCGTGGGCCAAGTGCGGCACGCCGGCGGTCCAATTCGGCGGGATTCACCAACATATCAACTGTGCACGCGTTCAAATCAATGCGAATGGTGTCGCCGGTTTTCACCAAGCCAAGTCCGCCACCATCGGCAGCCTCAGGCGAGGCGTTGAGGATGGAGGGGGAGCCGGAGGTGCCCGACTGGCGCCCGTCACCTAAGCAGGGCAGTGATGTGATACCTTGCGTGAGCAGATAGGACGGTGGGCGCATGTTCACAACTTCCGCGCCACCTGGATAGCCGATCGGCCCGGCGCCACGCATGATTAACACGCAATTGGCGTCAATGTTCAGACTTTCGTCATCGATTGTCCTGTGAAAATCTTCCGGTCCTTCAAAGACCACGGCCCGGCCTTCGAAGGCATTGGGGCTGTCGGGGTTGGACAGATAGCGGTCGCGGAATTCGGGTGAAATTACGGATGTTTTCATAATTGCGCTATCAAACAGATTGCCCTTGAGATTGATAAACCCAGCTGTTTGTAAAAGTGGCGTAGAGACCGGTTTGATCACGTCATGGTTCTCGCTGCGCAGGTGCGCACAGTTTTCCGCGATGGTTTTGCCATTGGCTGTCATTGCTTTGGGGTGTGGCAACAGGCCAGCTGCCAATAATTCACCGATCACCGCCGGCACGCCGCCCGCTCTATGGTAATCTTCGCCGAGATATTCACCAGCAGGCTGCAAATTCACCAGCAATGGCACGTCATGGCCGAGGGTTTGCCAGTCGTCATTGTTCAAAGATACGCCCAAATGTTTGGCTATGCCGTTGAGATGGATTGGCGCATTGGTAGAACCGCCAATCGCGGAGTTAATCACAACCGCATTTTCAAATGCTTCCCGGGTCATAATGGCGTTGGGGCGCAAATCCTCACGCACCATATCAACGATACGCAATCCAGTTTCGTAGCTGATTTGACCCCTTTCACGGTATGGCGCGGGAATGGCGGCGGCACCGGGTAATTGCATGCCCAAACCCTCTGCGAGGGAGTTCATGGTGGTAGCTGTGCCCATGGTGTTGCAATAGCCGACTGAAGGGGTGGAAGAGGCCACCATCTCCATAAAGCCATCATCATCAATCTCGCCAGCAGCTTGCATTTCGCGGGCCTTCCAAACGATGGTTCCTGAGCCGGTGCGTTTGCCGCGAAACCAGCCGTTGAGCATGGGGCCAACGGATAAAGCGATTGCTGGAATATTCACTGTGGCGGCTGCCATCAACAGGGCTGGGGTGGTTTTGTCACAGCCGATGTTCAGCACAACGCCGTCAATTGGGTAGCCAAATAGGGTTTCGACCAGCGAAAGATAAGCCAAATTGCGGTCCAGCATAGCCGTGGGGCGCTTGCCGGTTTCTTGGATGGGGTGCACTGGGATCTCAATCACTGTGCCGCCTGCCGCAATCACCCCGTCGCGGACCCGTTTGGTCAGCTCGATGTGGTGGCGGTTACAGGGGCTTAGATCACTGCCAGTTTGTGCGATGCCGATGATTGGCTTGCCCGATTGTAGCTCGTTCCGGGTTAGGCCATAATTGAGATAACGCTCCAGATAGAGAGCCGTCATTTCTTGATTGTCGGGATTGTTGAACCACAGTTGGGATCGTAATTTTGATTTATTATTTGACAAGTGTATGGCCCTCGTAAAGTTCTAATTTGTTTTCAGTGTTTATCAGTTGGACCAGCCGCCGTCTATCACCTGAGTTGTGGCAGTGGTGAAGGCACTCTCGTCTGATCCCAGGTAAACCGCAAGGGCTGCGATTTCTTCGGCGGTTCCGATGCGGCCCATGGGTTGGCGGGCGGTGAAGTCTTTCATAGCTTGAACTTCATCTCCCGTGGCGCGCAATCTGTCGTGCAGGGAAGGGCTTTCGATCGTGCCGGGGCAAATAGCGTTACACCGGATCCCTTGACTTATGTAATCAATGGCTACGGATTTGGTCAGACCAATTACCGCGGCTTTGGTGGTGCCATAGATAAAGCGGTTCGGCGCACCAATCACTGAAGAGCAGGCCGAGGACATATTGATGATCGAGCCGGTGCCACGGTCCAGCATGCCGGGGAGGGCTGCTTGAATAGTGCGCAGCATAGAACGGACATTGAGGTTAAGCGCAAAATCCCAATCGACGTCTTGGGCTTCCAAAATACTGCCGTGATGCACAAAGCCCGCACCGTTGAACAAAATGTCAGGGTTGGCCCGCGCGACGCCTGCGGTGACAGACTGTGCGTCTAAGACGTCGAGCACATAGGTCTCCAGCTGGCCAATGCAGGCGCTTTGCACCTCGGCTAAAGTGTCGGGGTTGATGTCGGTGGCGAAAACATGTGCGCCTTCTGCGGCCATTGCCAAAGCTGTGGCCCGGCCAATGCCTTGGCCTGCGGCAGTGACCAAAGCGCGTTTTCCAGAAAGTCGTCCCATGTTTAATCCTTTTCAATACCAAGACAGTGAGCCGCAAGCTTAGGCAAGGGCTGTAAGTTGCGCCAATTTATACGCATTTCTGGCTTGGGTTAAAGCAAAACTCGCCTGTGTCTTGTAGATACTTGCGGGCGGTGCGATTTGTCCTGCCTCAGATAGGCCAATCGTGACTTTGTGGGTGGGCGCAGGATGACTAATCGAGAGATATCGAGTGTTGCATTTCCAGTGCCTCAGTATCAAAAGATATCTTAGGGGACGCATCCCGCGCTTCAATAAGGGTTTTAAAGTCATGTCTGTACAAAAAATAGCTCTGCTGGGCACCGGATTGATGGGCGCGCCGATGGCGCGCAATCTTTGCCAAGCTGGTATGCACACGACCGTCTGGAACCGCACAATCGCCAAGGCACAGCCGCTTGCGGCCTTTGGTGCTAATGTCGCGAAAACGGCGGCTGAGGCTGTTGCTGGCACAGATATTGTCATCTCAATGCTGTCAGACGGTCCAACTGGCGTGTTGGTGCAATCTGACCCTGAGTTGCGCGCGGCCCTGCGGGGCGGAGCCATTTGGGTTGAGATGGGCTCTATCAAACCTGAGGAGGCCCGGGCGGCAGCATTGAGCCTTGAGGAATTGGGTGTGCACTACGTGGATGCGCCTGTGTCTGGCGGAACTAAAGGCGCCGAAGAGGCCAGCCTTGCCATTATGGCGGGCGGTGCGGCGGAAGAGTTCGCGACCGTGACAGCAGCGTTAAGCGCGATGGGGCGACCTGTGCATGTGGGTCCGGTGGGCGCAGGGCAATTGGCGAAATTGGCCAACCAAGCCATTGTTGGTATCACCATTGCTGCGGTGGCCGAAGCGATGTTGATGCTGCAAAACGGTGGTGCGGATCCGGCTGCGGTGCGGGCTGCGCTCAAGGGTGGTTTTGCGGATAGCACCATTTTGCAACTGCACGGCGCACGTATGACCACGGGAGATTTCACGCCGGGCGGATTGTGCACATTGCAGCTGAAAGACTTGAACAACGCGGTGTCAGAGGCTGAAAGCTTTGGGCTGATCCTGCCAACCCTGATTAACACCCGTGACCGGTTCCAACGTTTGGTGACTGAGCTTGACGGCGCCGAGCTGGATCACTCTGCGTTATATCTCGAGTTGCGCGACCAAAATGGATTGGATGACGTTTGATGATGTTTTGAGGTGAGTAGGGCTGGCCTTGACCTCTCATTGTCGCGACGAGTCTTAAATTGCATAAAAAGTAATCATAATACCTGCTGACCTGCCCAAAAACATTCATCGCTTGCATAAAATTTTCTTTAACCTAAACTTATATTGAATATAAAAATCGATGGGGCCCGCAGCGTCTGTATTATATGTTCCGGAGGCGTGAAATTTGGATTTTAAAGACAACCGCATAATTGCGGCCCCGCCTCAAAAAGTCTGGATGCATTTGCTCGACCCAGCCGTCTTGAAAGAATGTGTGCCGGGGTGTCAAAGCCTGACAGGTAGCGTCGAAGACGGGTTTGAGGCCACGGTGGTGCAAAAGGTAGGGCCGGTGAAAGCCACGTTTAAAGGTACGGTTCAGCTGAGCGAGCTCACCGCCCCTCACAGTCTGCGCATCAGCGGCAAAGGCGAAGGCGGCGTCGCGGGATTTGCCCGCGGTGGCGCCAATGTCACGCTTGAGGCTGATGGAGCCGGAACCAAACTTACTTATGCCGTTACGGCACAAATTGGCGGGAAGCTGGCACAGCTGGGCTCGAGGATCATTGACAGTTTTGTCAGTCAAATGGCGGATCAGTTTTTTCAAACCTTCCAAGCTCAAGTGGAAGGCTCAATATCAACCGAGGCTGAAGTACCGGTGCAAACAATTGGGCTTTGGCAACGAATTTTACGCGTGTTCAAAAAATAATATGACTAGGGAGAAAACAAATGAAGATAGCGATGATTGTAAACGGGAAATCTGTATCCCGTGAGGTGTCTGACAACACTTTGCTTGTTGAATACATACGAGACCATCTACGATTGACCGGGACCCATGTGGGCTGTGACACCAGCCAATGCGGCGCCTGTGTTGTGCATGTGGACGGTCAAGCGATAAAATCTTGCACCATGCTGGCCGCCAGTGCTGAAGGCGCGGCTGTGACCACGGTGGAAGGGCTCGCCAAATCCAAAGATGATCTGCATCCGATGCAGGTGGCGTTCAAAGAAAACCACGGCCTGCAATGTGGGTTCTGCACCCCCGGGATGATCATGACCGCGACCGATATGGTGGCGCGCTATCAGGCTCAGGGCAAAGAGATTACCGAAGACGCCATTCGCCATGAGCTAGAAGGCAATATTTGCCGCTGCACGGGCTACCACAATATTGTGAAATCCATCGCGGACGGTGCGTCCAAGATGACGACTGTATAGGGGGGAATGAATATGTCCGAAGGAATTGGAGCCCGCGTCTTACGCAAGGAAGACAAAAGATTCATCACTGGCAAAGGCAGGTACACCGACGATATCGTTGAGGCCAATCAAGCCTATGCTGCCTTTGTGCGCAGCCCGCATGCCCATGCGCGTATCATTGCCATAGATACCTCCGCTGCCATGGCAATAGAGGGTGTTGAGACTGTGCTGATGGGGCCTGAACTGGTTGCCGATGGAATTGGTAATATCATTTGCGGTTGGGGTGTTACCTCAAAAGACGGCAGTGCAATGAACATGGGAGCATGGTCCGCTTTGGCCACTGATAAAGTGCGCTATGTGGGGGATGCTGTGGCCATTGTGGTCGCCGATAGCAAGTCTATCGCCAAATTGGCCGCCGAGGCTGTGGTTGTGACTTATGAAGAGCTGCCTGTTGTGGTGGGATCGGTGCAGGCTTTGGCCAAAGGCGCGCCGCAGCTGCATGACAATGCACCGGGCAATCTGATTTTCGATTGGGAAATCGGTGATCTGGCCCCAACAGATGCGGCACTGGCCACTGCGGCTCATGTGACGGAAATGGACATCACCAACAATCGATTGGCGCCAAATCCAATGGAACCACGGTCTGCAATAGCCACCTTCAACGAGGCGGAAGATCATTACACGCTCTACACCACCAGCCAAAATCCGCATGTGGCGCGTTTGGTGCTTTCTGCGTTTTACAACGTGGCACCTGAGCATAAATTGCGGGTCATTGCACCGGATGTGGGCGGTGGGTTTGGATCAAAAATCTATATCTACCCCGAAGAAATTGCCTGCCTATGGGCGGCGATGAAATCTGGACGCTCGATAAAATGGACATCCGATCGCACAGAAGCCTTCTTGACCGATGCCCATGGTCGCGATCATGTCTCGACTGCGAAAATTGGGTTTGACAAAGACGGTATGATCGTGGGTTTGAAGGTGGATACCAAGGCCAATCTTGGCGCCTACATGTCTCTGTTCAGCTCGGCTGTTCCGACCTATCTTTATGCAACATTGCTGTCGGGTCAGTATAATATTGCTAATATCTACTGTAATGTTCAGGCGGTTTATACCAACACCGTTCCGGTTGATGCATATCGCGGCGCGGGGCGGCCTGAGGCTTGCTATGTGATTGAGCGGCTGATGGAAACCGCTGCACGTGAAATGGGTATGGACCCTTCCGAGCTGCGTGCGAAAAACTTTGTGACGTCATTTCCTCATCAAACGCCAGTGATTATGGCCTATGACAGCGGTGACTTCGCGGCCAACCAAAAGCAAGCGCAAGATGCGGCTGATGTGGCGGGCTTTGCTGCACGCAAGGCGGAGGCGGCCAGCCGTGGCAAACTGCGTGGCTTGGGCTATTCCAACTATATCGAGGCGTGCGGCATCGCCCCTTCAGCGGCCGTTGGCAGCTTGGGTGCAGGCGTGGGTCTTTGGGAAAGTGCCGAAGTGCGGGTGAACCCGGTGGGTACAATTGAGATTCTCACTGGCTCTCATAGCCATGGTCAGGGCCATGAAACCACATTTGCTCAAATTGTGGCAGAGCGCTTTGGTCTTCCAACTGAGAACATCCAAATTGTGCATGGCGATACTGATAAGGTACAATTCGGCATGGGCACCTATGGATCGCGTTCAGGGGCCGTCGGCATGTCCGCCATCGTTAAAGCGATGGATAAGGTGGAAGCCAAGGTCAAGAAAATCGCAGCGCATGTTTTGGAAGCGGGCGAGGATGATATCGTGATTGAAGGCGGCGCTGTGAAAGTGGCGGGCACCGACAAGCAAATGCTCTGGCATGAGGTGGGACTGGCCGCTTATACCGCACATAATATTCCTGCGGGAATGGAGCCGGGCCTAAAAGAAAGCGCCTTCTACGACCCAACGAACTTCACCTTCCCGGCAGGATGTTACATTTGTGAAGTTGAAGTGGATCCAGACACGGGCGTCACCGAGGTTGTGCAATTTGTGGCCTCAGATGACTTTGGCACCATCATCAACCCGATGATTGTGGAAGGTCAGGTGCACGGGGGCATCGCACAGGGCATTGGCCAAGCGATGCTTGAAAATGTGGTCTATGATGATGCGGGTCAACAATTGTCGGCCAGCTATATGGATTACACCATGCCACGGGCCGATGACTTGCCCAATTACTCAGTGCATCACGCGTCCACCACATGCCCAGGCAACCCGCTTGGCATGAAGGGATGCGGAGAGGCGGGGGCCATTGGCTCGCCGCCAGCGGTGATCAATGCGATCACAGATGCCATTGGCAACAACAACCTTTCTATGCCTGCCACCCCTGCTGCGGTTTGGACCGCTTTGCAGGATGTGCGCAGCAAATTAGCAGCTGAATAAGGAGTTTGGACGATGTATGAGACCAATTTTCATAAAGCTTCCACGGCGCAAGACGCGGCAGCACTCTTAGCCAAATCAGACGATGGCAAAATCTTGGCGGGTGGTCAGACATTGATTCCCACGATGAAGCAAAGACTGGCAGCACCTGCGGATCTAGTCGATCTGAGCCGGGCCGAGGCCCTGCGCGGTGTGACCATCACCAAGCGTAAAAAGATGGGTATCATGAAAGCGGATGGTGGCGAGACAATCACCATCGGCGCTATGACCACCCATGCCGAAGTGGCAGGCAACACGGAGCTGGCGCAAGTTTGCCCTGTAATTTGTGGGTTGGCCGGTAATATTGGCGATCCTGCGGTGCGCCATCGCGGCACCATTGGCGGATCTGTGGCCAATAATGACCCTGCTGCGGATTATCCTGCCGCCTTGCTGGCTCTGGGGGCCACAATCCATACCAACAGTCGAGACATCGCCGCTGAGGATTACTTTAAAGGCATGTTCCTGACGGCCCTCGATGATATGGAAATCATCACAGCCGTGAGCTTCCAAGCCCCTGTAGTGGGTGGCTATGGCAAATTCCCGAACCCGGCGTCTCGCTATGCCATGGCCGGCGTGTTTGTAGCCAAATCCGTTGACGGCGAGGTGCGGGTTTCGGTTACGGGTGCGGGCGATAACGGTGTGTACCGTCACGCGGGACTGGAAGCGGCTCTGTCTGCGGATTGGTCTGCCTCTGCGGTGGATGCGGTTGAGGTCTCTGCGGATGGGCTGATGTCGGATCTTCATGGGACTGCCGCCTATCGAGCTAACTTGATCAAGGTCATGGCCAAACGCGCTTTGGCATAAACTGCGATAAACACCGTGCACCAGCTCCAAAATTTTGGGCTGGTGTTCCTTATTTGGGGATTGATACCGTGAAACAGCTGCCCAAATCGATTCAAGAAACTTCGGATCTGCTGGCCTCTGAGGGCTATGTGGCAGATCGGTCACTGGCGACGCTCACCTTTTTGTCTCTGACGCTTAATCGTCCAATGTTCTTGGAGGGCGAGGCCGGTGTTGGCAAAACCGAACTGGCCAAGGTCATCGCCAAAGGGCTGGGGCGCAATCTGATACGGCTGCAATGCTATGAAGGGCTGGACACGGCGACGTCGGTGTATGAATGGAATTTTGCCGCGCAAATGCTGGCCATGCGCAACGGCGCAGGCGAGGCGGATATCTATGCAGAGAAATATCTAATAAAACGGGCCTTGCTGCAAGCGGTGGAGCTACATGCTTTGGGCCCACCGGTCCTGCTGATTGATGAAATTGACCGCGCAGATGCGCCGTTTGAAGCGTTTTTGTTGGAAGCACTCTCTGATTTTCAAGTCACCGTGCCAGAACTTGGTGTGATTAAAGCCCAAAAGCCGCCCATCGTGATTCTCACTTCCAACCGCACCCGTGAAGTGCATGATGCCCTGAAGCGGCGGTGTTTATATCATTGGGTGGATTATCCCGATTTTGACCGCGAGATGGAGATTTTGGCGGCCCGCGTGCCAGAGGCCAAACAGGCCCTGAGCCTTGAGGTGGTTTGTTTTATTCAAAAGCTCCGTGAGGAAGATTTGTTCAAACGTCCTGGCTTGTCGGAAACGCTGGATTGGGCCAAATGCCTCGTGGCGCTGGACGTTGTGGCGCTGTCACCTGATGTGATCACCGACACGATTGGAGCGGTGCTGAAATATCAAGATGACATTGCCAAGATCACCGGTGGGGCGGCTACACGTATCTTGGACCAGATAAAACAGGACATGCAGGCGCTGCAATGACACCAACCGCCGGAAGGCTGCCGGATAATATTGTTTATTTTGTGCGTGCTCTAAGGCGGGCAGGGGTTCCAGTGGGCACAGCGCAAATTCTTGAGGCCTTGCGCGCGGTACAGACGGTGGGTTTTACCAATCGCCGTGATTTTCACACCACCCTGCGCGCAATGATTGTGACCCGTGCTGAGCATCTTTTAATTTTTGATCAAGTGTTTGCCATGTTTTGGCGTGACCCTGAGTTTTTGGAAAATATGATCACCAATCTCTTGCCTGTGATCACCGCGCCGCCAATTGATCGCCCCTTGAAGCCGGCACAAAACCGGGCGGCTGAGGCGATGGCGGCCGGGGGGGGCAATCCCCGCCAAGCGCCCCCGAAAGAGCAATTGGAAGTCGACGCGCAGTTTTCGCATTCCAATATGGAAAAGCTCACCCAGAAAGATTTCGACGCCATGACCGCCGCAGAAATCCGTGCAGCTAAAATTGCCATTCGCAGCATGGGGCTTGATCTGCCCAAAGTGCTTGGGCGTCGGTATGCGCAGGCTGCAAATACGGTGCAAATTGATCGCCGCAAAGCCCTACAAAGTGCCCGGCGAAGTGGTGGTGAAATGATGCAACTGCCCAAACAACGCGCCAAACCACGGCGGCTCAACCTTGTGGTGCTGTGTGATATTTCAGGCTCCATGACCCGTTACAGCCGCATGATGATGCATTTTGTGCATTCCATGGCGCAGGCTCAGGGGCAATCTTGGGCCGAGGTGCACAGTTTCACCTTTGGTACGCGTCTGCATAATATATCACCTTTGTTGACCATCAAAGACCCGGATGCCGCACTGACGGCCATTGGCAGTCACGTGCGCGACTGGGAAGGCGGCACGCGCATCGCCACGAGCCTTGGGGAGTTTAACCGGCATTGGGCACGACGGGTGCTCTCAACCCCGTCGGTAGTGCTGTTGATCACCGACGGGTTGGAGCGTGAGGCCATTACGCAATTGGAGGCAGAAATCTCCCGATTGGCGCTGCAAACCCGTGAGCTGATTTGGCTTAATCCGCTGCTGCGATGGGATCAGTTTTCGCCACAAGCCGCTGGCATTCGCGCGATGTTGCCGCATGTGTCGTCCTTTGTGGCCTGTCATAATCTGGACAGTCTGCAGGAATTATCCGATGGTCTGAGAAATGGTTTGCGCGCGGATCATAAAACCAGAGTGATGGGACTGTTAAAATGAAGGTGTCACAGCATATAGGTGGGCTTGCAGCCTCGCTGCACCGCAAAGGGCAAAAGGTGGCTCTGGCCACGGTTTTGAGCACATGGGGCTCGTCGCCCCGTCCGGTGGGGGCGCAATTGGTGGTCTGTGAAGATGGCTCTTTTCATGGCTCTGTCTCTGGTGGCTGCGTTGAGGGGGCCGTGGTGCTTGAGGCGCTGGAGGTTTTGGCTGATGGCACCTGTAAGGTGCTGGAATACGGTGTGAATGATGTGGATGCTTTCGCTGTGGGGCTGGCCTGTGGTGGCACGATCAAGATCATGGTTGAGCCTGTTGGCTTTGGGCAGGGGGTCGCAGTGGAAGCGCTGGAGGCTTTGGCGCAGGCTTACACCGATCGCCAAGGGCTAGGACTTCAGGTCAATTTGCAAACTTGGGCGCGGGCTGTGATCGCGCCACAAACCCATTCGCAGGACTTCACTGGTCTGGGCGGTGTCTCAGAGCAGGTTTACACTCATATTCAAAACCCACATTTGCGTTTGGTCGTGGTGGGGGCGGTGCATATTGCACAGTTTTTGGCGCCAATGGCGCAACTTGCGGGCTATCAGGTCACCATCATTGACCCACGCGAATCCTTCGCCAGCCCTCAAAGGTTTCCAGATCAAGAGCTGATCGTGGATTGGCCCGAGGATGCTTTGGCTGGTCTCGCCATCGACAATCGCACGGCTTTGGTGACCCTGACCCATGATCCAAAAATGGACACGCCGTCCTTGCAAGCTGTGCTTGCGACCGAGGCTTTTTATATAGGGGCACTGGGCTCGACGCGCACACATGCCAAGCGCCGGGCATCTATGTTGGACTTGGGGGTGAGTGCGGCCCAATTCGACCGCATCCAAGGACCGGTAGGATTGTCCATCGGCAGTAAGTCTCCGGCAGAGATTGCCCTGTCTATTCTAGCGGCCATCACCCAATGCCTAAGGATGCCATCCCCATGAGCAAGCTGTTTTCAGATCGTAACCGCCCCATCCATATGGGCCGCTTTCCCACAGAACGGCTCATGCGCAGCTCGGTGTGCCCAGATCTAAAAGCCCTTGTCCCTTGGCCGGTGTTGGATTTCCAGCGCCCGACCGCCAGTAGCAGCATCGTGCCGGCCATGGCGGAATTTCAAGCCATGATGGATGCGGTGCGCGACGGTCGTGCAAACTCGGTGGTTTCAGAAATTCCATCAGATTTGCAAGAGCGCTCCAATCACCTGAAGGCATTTGCTTATTTCAACGACATTGCCATGGTGGGGGTAACCGCTCTAGCCGCGGATGACCATCTTGCAACCCCGCGCCTCAACCCGGAGGTGGCGCGGTTGGCCTATGCTTTGAGCACAAGGCAGACCAAAACGCTGGCGGCGGGCATTGATATGATTATGGCTGATCTCAAGGAAAGCATGGCTGCAAAGCTTGAATCTATTAGCCATCATACCGGGGCTTTGGTGTTTTTAGTGGACTACCGCCGCGACCCTCGGCCGGATGAGTCTGGCTGTGACTGGGTGCAAGATGCGCAGGCTGAACGTGCGGCAGTTTTGGGCATGGAAACTGCAACTGTACTGGCCAATTACCTGCGGGTGTTGGGCTTCAGCGCGCGGGCGCATTCAGCGACCACAAGCGATGTAGAGCTGTCCCGGCTAGCGGTCAAAGCGGGCGTAGCAGAGGTCGAGGGCAATCATATCACCCATCCATGGCTGGGTGGCCGCTTTGGTTTGGCTGCCGTGACCACAGATATGCCCTTGGCCTATGATCAGCCTTTGGCGGCGGTTCAGCCCAAATCGGCCTTGAAGTCCCTAGACTGGATCTTTGGACGGCATGGCGGGGCCAGCCGGGGCAATCATGATCCCTATGCGGCACGCGATTATGTGAGCGGCGCGCATCCTTTTGAAACGCTGAAACGGGTGGAAACTCCAACCACCTATATGGATGAGCCCAATATCGCGCGGGTGCCAAAACGCACCGATATGTTTGCACGCGCGCAATTTGGCGATATGGGCCCGCAGGTGCAAAAAGGCGCGACGGGCGGCCATTATGTTCGAAAAGCCGCCCCGAGCGCCGCGCAACGGCGACTTTTGGGGGCCTTTGTGCTGTTGCAAGATGGCGAGCCTGCCCAAGAGGTGCAACAGATTTCACCTGAAAAAGCTGGCGAAAACATCAAGGGCGCAAGTTATTTTATGGGCATTGACGCTACGGGCCTGTCGCGCTGCCCGGAGTGGAGCTGGTATTCTCATGATGCCCGCGGCACGCCTATCATCCCGCCGCATGACCATGCGGTCAGTATGATTGTTGATCAAGGCTTCGAAACGATGGAGGGGGCCTCCGGTGATGATTGGATCAGCGTGGCGCAATCCATGCGGGCCTATCTGCGGTTTTCGCTATTCGGTGGGATTCTGGCCCAGCATATCCGCAATATGGGCTATTCGGCCAAGGCCCATACGGTGATGGACGGTGAGGTGCTGCAACCGCCCTTGTTGCTGCTGTCTGGACTGGGGGAGGTGAGCCGGATAGGTGAGGTGATATTAAATCCGTTTCTGGGGCCACGTTTGAAATCGGGTGCGGTGACCACATCACTGCCGATGGCCCATGACAAGCCCATTGATTTTGGACT
The DNA here is from genome assembly GCA_905182455.1 of uncultured Planktomarina sp. GTDB lineage: Bacteria > Pseudomonadota > Alphaproteobacteria > Rhodobacterales > Rhodobacteraceae > Planktomarina > Planktomarina forsetii. The sequence continues at coordinate 439,771 of CAJJBJ010000002.1, read as the reverse complement.
GCAAAAGTTTTGTGACAGCTGCAATAAATGCGCGCGCGAATGCCCGTCTGGAGCGATCACCGCAGGGCCAAAATTGATGTTTAACGGGTATGAAATTTGGAAGTCAGACAGTCAAAAATGCGCCACCTACCGGATCAACACGCCGGGTGGTGCAATGTGTGGTCGGTGCATGAAAACCTGTCCTTGGAACCTTGAGGGCTTGTTTTCGGAAGCGCCGTTTCGTTGGGCTGCGATGAATGTGCCGCAGATGGCGCCTGTTTTGGCCAAGCTTGATGATATGGTCGGTCACGGTGAATTGAACCCAGTGAAAAAGTGGTGGTGGGATCTAGAGCTGACAGAAGATGGGGCCTATGCGCCTAGCCTACATGTGGCGAACGCACGGGCGCTGCAAAAGGATCTAGATCTCAAATACGCCGATCAAACCTTGGCGGTTTATCCTGCCCCCTTGGCTCCGCATCCCTATCCCTATCCATCCCCAATGGACCGTGAAGCGGGTATTGAGGCCTACCAAGCCATGATCACCGCTGAGGCGTATCAGGCCAAATCTGCTAGCGGCGCACAGGATCACTTACACCTGTACCAAAGCGATCAAGAAGCGCCAGTCATTCAGATGATTGTAGATTGCGTCACGGACTGTGCGGGCGGTGTGAAGAAATATAGATTGGTTGCCGCTGATGCTGCGGATTTGCCAGTTTGGACCGCAGGGGCGCATTTGGATATCGTTGTGGCGCCAGAGTTTCTGCGGCAATATTCGTTGTGCGGGGATCCTGCGGATCGCAGTTGTTATGAAATTGCGGTGTTGATTGAGCCGGAAGGACGCGGTGGATCAAAACTGATGCACCGTATTTTTGAGCAAGGCCGGCGCGTATTTGTCTCCAAACCAATCAACCATTTTGGTCTTGAAACGCAGTCCAACCTGTCGTTGCTGTTTGGCGGCGGCATTGGTGTAACGCCGATGATTGCCTTTGCCCATGAGTTGGACCATGCCGGGCGCGATTTTAAGATGATGTATTCGGCCAGTAGACTAGACTCCGCTGCGTTCGACGGTGATTTTGCAGCGCAGCCTTGGGCCGCAAAAACCAGCAAGCACTACTCTGATCAAGGCAGCCGATTGGATATTGCAGTAGCCGTTCCGCCCTACGCGCCGGGCGTTCATATCTATGTCTGCGGCCCGGATGCCTACATGAGCGCAATTTTGGGTCATGCCCGCGCCATAGGCTATCCTGATGCAGCGTTGCATGCGGAATTTTTCGCAGTGCCGGACATGTTAGATTGGGTTAATCTGCCGTTTGAGATTGAGCGTAGCAATGGTCAAAAGCTTGCGGTGAACGCAGATCAATCCGCCAGTGATGCCTTGATTGCGGCGGGGATACCTGTAGATGTGAAATGCTCAGATGGTCTGTGTGGCGTGTGCAAATGCACGGTGATTGCAGGCGAAGTTGAACATCGTGATTTTGTCCTCTCCGCGGCGCAACGTGAAACCACGATTATACTCTGTCAAAGCCGGGCTTTGCAGGAGAACGGGGTTTTGATATTGGATATCTAGCGGGTTATGCGCGGGCCAAAACCTCAAGCCCGCTCACTCCCTCACAACCTGCTAAGCCGCACAATCGGGTCAGTTCGGCCTGAATGCGGGCTTTGCGGGCGGGGGTAAGACCTGTGGTGGCTTCGGGCCATATGCCTAAAATGTCTAATGTTCTGTTTGGCCTGTTGGTTTTGACCTCGATGCGGCCAATCAGCTTGTCACCTTCCAACATCGGAAAGACATAATAGCCATAGACGCGCTTGGCGGCGGGGACAAATACCTCAATCCGGTAGGAAAACCCAAAGAGCTCTTGCGCGCGCTGCCGGTTGCGCAGGGCGGGATCAAAGGGGCTTAGGATGCGCACGCGCGGGGCGAAGGGCAGCGGGGTTTGTAATCTCTCCCAATCTTGCGTAAATATAGCCCGTAGGCGGGATGTGCCGTCCGCGGCCTCAACATGGATCCAACGGATCTCCCCCTCGGCCTGTCTGAGCGCCAACCAGCGCGTCACATCTAAAATCGTCACAAAATCATAAAATTTGGCGATTTCTTTTTCGGTGGCAAAGCCCATGGCCTGAAGGGCCGAGCGGCAGGCCCAATCGGTGCTGTCATCTGGGGAGGGATGTTGGTGCAAATAGGCGTTGGGGATCACGTTTTCGACCAAATCGTAAATCTTGCGAAAACCTTCGCGGCGGGTGACGGCGATACGACCGGTGCGCCAGAGATATTCCAATGCGGTTTTGGACGGATGCCAATCCCACCAACCGCCGCCACCTCGTTTTTCCTGCGTGCCAACATCGCCTGAGCCAACTGGGCCTTGGCTGGCAATTTGGTCCAATACCGTTTGAGTTTGCGCCAGAAAGTCGCCTCGGTGCCACAATTTCCAGCGCTTTTGCAACAAAGCCCCGTCGCGGGTAAATTTATGTTGCCAATGGGGGAAGGCCTTTATTGGCAAGATTGAGGCATCATGGGTCCAGCCTTCAAAGGCGCTGCGGTTGATATCGACCATCTTGCGCAGGTCTGTTGGGCGGTAGGATTGTTGCCGCGACCATAAGATCAGATCATGGGCCCGCGCCATAGTGTTGATACTGTCAACCTGCACAAAGTTAAGGTGTCCCAAGACGCTTTGCGGCGTAGTGCTGAGTGGCGGGGCGCGCAGGCGGTGGCGATCTAGGAAATGCTGCCGGGCCAGTTTGTTGGAAAGCAGATCAGTGAGTGTCATTCTCAAAGAATTGCAGATGCGCGATACATCCCGCAAGGGCCGCATGGTCATCTTGCACCAAATTTACCGAAAATTGGTTCATAAACTCGGAAAATCGGCCTTTTGCGGCGAAGGCGCTGTGAAAGGGACTATCTGAATAGTGATCTGCGAGGGCCTGGGCCATGCCGCCAACCAAATAAATTCCACCAAACGGTAGGTGCGTCAGCGCGAGATTGCCACACACGCAGCCAAATACTTCCAGCAAAATAGAGATGGATTTGAGCGCAAGAGGATCACTGTCCAAATGTGCCATGATATGTTGAGAGCTGGGCAGAGGCTCCGACGCGCTGTGCTGGGCTAAGAAGGCATAGATGTGACCCAAGCCACGGCCGGACAGTACTTCCTCGGCAGAGGCAAATCCAAAGCGGGCTGTCAGATATTGGTGCAATTCGAAGATCTCGGGGCTGGGCACCGGAAGGTTCACATGACCCGTTTCACTGCCTGGCACGGTGAGCTTTGGCCCATCGCCCAAAACCACCGCCGAATTGAAGCCCGTGCCGACGTTCACCACGATGCGGTTGCCCGTCTGGGCCGTGCCTTTGAGCACGCTGCTGAAGGATTCGGTGGGCAAATGTGACAAAGCCAAGCCTTGGGCCTGCATGTCGTTGATAATGGCCCCGCGGCTTGCGCCTGTGGCGTCGCAAAGTTGAGCGGTTGTAACTGTCCAATCGAGATTGGTCAGCTGACCTTGGTTGTCTCCAACCGGGCCTGCCACATCGATACACACCGCTGAGGGGCGGGAATCTGGAGCGTGATTACTCAGGTAATCTTGTAGAATTTCCGCGACGCCAAATTGATTGACATTGCGGTAGCGGTGGATGCTGTCGGTCTGCAATCGCCCATCATGAGCCAGCGCCACGCGGGTGTTGGTGCCGCCCACGTCTGCGATCAGATATTGCATACCCATATTCTCAGTCCAACTCACTTAATTTTCTTGCCATTGTTTACTTGATTTTGTGCAATTTTTGCAAGGGCGCAGAGTAGGAAAATTTGTAAAAGCCTTGTCATTTGGCGTGTTCTATGGCTGTTTTTATCCAAGCAACAAAGGATTAGGCCATGCCTGCACCAACAAATGAGTTAAAGGCCGCAATTCGCGCCGGTGAAATGCAAATCGGCATTTGGTTGGGGCTCACCAGCCCCGCGGTGGCTGAGATGGCCGGGGCCGCAGGCTTTGATTGGTGTTTGATCGATGGCGAGCATGGCCCCAATGATTTGCCGCTGATTGAGTCGCAGCTGCGGGCATTGCAGGGCTTGGGTGCCAGCGCCATTGTACGTGTGCCAGACGGCGAGAATTGGATCCTAAAGCAGGTCTTGGATATCGGTGCGCAAAGTATTTTGGTGCCTATGGTTGAGACTGCCGAACAGGCGGCCAAAGTCGTTGCGGCTTGCAAATATGCGCCCGAAGGCAATCGCGGGGTTGGCTACGCTTTGGCCCGGGCCAGCGGTTACAACGCGATTTCAGACTATGCCCACACCGCCAATGACCAAATCTGCGTGATTGTGCAGGTCGAAACATTGTCTGCCATGCTCAATATCCCTCAGATTGCCAAAGTACCGGGGGTAGATTGCATTTTCATTGGTCCTGCCGATTTAAGTGCGGATATGGGATATTTGGGTAATTTGAATCATCCTGATGTGCTCGAGGTTATCGCTAAAGGCATGGCTGATATCACCGCAGCAGGGCTTTGCGCCGGTACAATTTGTTTAGGGGAGGAGGAGCAAGAGCGTTTTGTGGCGCAGGGCGGTAAGTTTTTGGGCGTGGCGGCGGATGTGGTCACATTGCAAACTGCTCTAAGAGCCACGGCTGCCACGGCGCGCAACTTGTAAAGCAAAAGAGCGCAGTGATGCCACCGCGCCCTTGAGATCTTGTGATTTTGTTAACCGCGGCGGCGCTTGCGCCCACCGCGCCCGCCGGCATCGTCTCCGGGAACTTTGTTGAATTTGATCCAAGCCCCACCGCTGGCGTCATTGTCCATCAGGAAATTGGCCGCCCGGATGGCTTCCATTTCCTTACCTGCTTTGGAGTTGGTCGAGCCCATGCCAAAGAGGGTCACGAAAGTTTCATCATCCATATCTTCCGGCAGCATGATGCCTGCCGCGCGAATGGCTTCTTTCTTGGCATCAATCTTGGCTTGATTGACCGGTAACATCACTGGATTCATGATTGCGGATGTCATGCCGGCCACCATGGCCATCGGCAAGAAGGCATTGTTGATCCCATGACGATTTGGCAGGCCAAAGGAGATATTCGATGCGCCGCAGGTGGTGTTCACGCCCAGCTCGTCGCGCAAGCGCCGCACCAAGGTGAAAACCTGCAATCCAGCTGTGCCCATCGCACCCACAGGCATCACCAAGGGATCCACCACAATATCATGGGGTGGAATGCCAAAATCAGCGGCTCGTTCGACAATCTTCTTGGCCACAGCAAAGCGCACGTCTGGATCTTCTGAAATCCCGGTGTCGTCATTGGAGATAGCCACCACCGGCACGTTGTATTTTTTTACTAAAGGTAGAACGAGCTCAAGCCGGTCTTCTTCACCGGTCACGGAATTGAGCAAGGGACGGCCTTCGGCAGCGGCTAAGCCATTTTCCAAAGCACCGGGCACGGAACTGTCGATGCACAAAGGTGTGTCGACAACCGCCTGCACCCGCAGCACTAATTCGCGCATCAATGTCGGTTCGACAAAGTTATTGTCAGCATAGCGCGGATCTTCGGCCATTTTGTTGGAAAAAACGGCGCCAGAGTTGATGTCTAAGATCGAGGCGCCAGCCGCAGCTTGCGCAATGGCGTCGGCTTCAACCCGAGAAAAATCTCCAGCCTCAAGCTCAGCATTGAGAATTTTCCGGCCAGTTGGATTGATACGCTCTCCGATAACGCAGAAGGGCTCGTCAAAACCAATAATCGCGGTTTTTGTTTTTGACTCAACAACGGTGCGTGTCATTCTTGATAATCCTTAGGATTGAGAAACAGGAACAACGGAAGAACCGCCGTTTTCGATGGCCCATTTGGCGTTGGTCTTGATCCCACCAAGTGGGAAAAAATGCACATGGGAGATGTTAAGCTGCGGGTTTTGAGCTTTATGAGCAGCCAATTCGGCCAAAAATTCATTTGGGCTGAAGGGCAGGAGCAATTTGGTCAAATCCTTGGCCCGGCGCTGCAATACGCGTAGGGATGCGCCCACACCGCAGGCGATGGAAAACTTGATCAAGGTCTGTAATTTTGCCGGACCTGCCACACCAATATGAATAGGCAGTGTGATGCCATTGGCGGCCAAGTCATTGGCCCAATCAATCACCGGCTTAGCCTCAAAACAAAATTGAGTCGCGATGGCCATTTCAGCGTCGGATGTGTCTGAAAAAGCTTGCTTCCAGCGCAAGGCCGCATCGACATTGGTCATCCCCCCGTCGGGATCGATGTCTTTGTTGCCCTCGGGGTGACCGGCCACATGTAGGCGTTTGAACCCAGCATCGCCAAAGGCACCAGATTCGAAAAGCTGCATGGAGCTGTGATAGTCCCCGTGCGGAGTTGTGACACCGCCCGCAAGAATCAGGGCCTGCTCAACGTCAGCCTCACCTTGATACATGGCAATCCAATTGCGCAGCGTCGCTTCGTCCTTGATGATCCGCGCCGGGAAATGCGGCATTACATCGTAACCTTCAGCCGCCAACCGCTTTGCGGTGGCAACCATATCTTCGATAGGTGTGCCCTCGATATGCGCAACATAGACGCGGGTGGCACCGGGCAGGAAGTCACGGAAGTCTTCAACCTTCTCAGCGGTGCGCGGCATCACTTCAATTGAAAAATCCTTCAGGAAGGTTTCAACCTGTGGATTGACCTCAACAGCTGGCACGTCCTTTAATCCGAAATTAAGCAGGGCCATGAGCCTCTCCTGTGAGTAAATATTTAAGAGTCATCTGGTCCAGCCATCATTGGCGATGAGCTGCTTAATTTTGGTTTGGTCATATTCGGCATCAATGCGATTGGCTTCTGACTGCGCCACATCCGCTTGCTCGCCCTCAACCTCATATGCCGGTGCTTTGCGCCATTCCGCCAAATAGGAATCGGTATCTTCCGCGCCAATCTTCATCGCGGCGCGATCGATGGCCTGCTCAAACCGTTCTGGCAGTTGAACCTTGGCCGCTTTGCGACCTTTACCCACAATAACTTGGGCTGGAATATCTCGCCAATACACAACAATTACATCTGCCATTTGATTCCTCATCTCTCTGTAACGGATTACTAGGAGCAATTGAACATAAAACAGGGTCGAATTTCGACAATTGAACGGGTGGTAGCGACCTTGCCGTAATGACAAATGCAACTTGGAATTAATAGCCTTCGACATTGGAAAATTTCGCAATAACTTTATGAATGATTGCATGGCCCCCTCTATGCGCCTAAGTTGGTGGTAACTCGAAATCCGAAAGGCGTATAATAATGACGCCACAGCGTCCCCGGTCTGCGGGCGCGGTTCCTAAAGCGGTTGGATCCACCGCAGGCCCTAAGGCTCAAGCTCAATCGCTTTATGCGGCGTTGGACTTAGGCACAAATTCGTGCAGAATGTTAATTGCGCAGCCTGACGGTGCGCAATTCAAGGTCGTGGACAGTTTTTCAAAATCGGTCCAGCTTGGAATCGGCTTAGAAGAAACTGGGAGACTGAGCCGCGCGTCGATGAACCGAACCCTGCAAGCCCTACGTATTTGCAGCCAAAAACTTAAACAATATCGTGTGAAAAAGATGCGTTTGGTCGCCACCGAAGCGTGTCGACGTGCAGACAATGGTGCGGCGCTCATGCGGCAGATCCGCAAGGAAACGGGTCTCAATCTTGAGATCATCCGAGCGGAAGAGGAGGCACAACTGGCGGTTTTATCCTGCGCGCCTTTGGTGACCAACGACACCGATCAATTGCTTGTAGTGGATATTGGCGGTGGGTCAACGGAGCTGGTGTGGATTGATCTGGTTGACGTGGAGCCAAAGCTGCGCAGCCGCGCAATTATGCATATGCACAAAGGGTTTCGCTCTGGCGAGCGGCCCAATAAATATGGTGCGAAAGTAGTTGATTGGATATCTGTGCCTCTGGGCGTGGCCACGTTGCGTGATTTGTTCAATGATGTGGATGATGATGCGGGCCGCTTTGCACTGATGAGTTTGATGTTCGAAGAAAAACTCGAGAAATTCATCCCCTATGAGCGGGCCTATAAAATGGCACATTTCCAGATCATCGGCACCAGCGGCACGGTGACCACTGTGGCGGCCAGCCATTTGGGCTTGCGGCGTTATGATCGTAATAAAGTCGATGGGCTGTCGATGTCTTCGATAGAAATTGATAAGGTAATACATGATTACCTTCGAATGGGCCCCACGGGACGAAAAAATGATCCACGCATTGGCAAAGACCGTCAAGCGTTGATCATGTCAGGGGCAGCGATTTTGCAAGCTTTGCTGCGAAGTTGGCCCACGCATAAGCTTTCAGTGGCCGATAGAGGGCTGCGAGAGGGTTTACTCTATGCACAAATGAGCGCAGATGGTGTGTTGCGCGAACAAAAGAGCTGAATGACATGGCGAAGATCCCTACCAACAACAGTGGCCGCGGCCAACGTGAACTGCGTGTGAAGGTGAAAACTGCTCGTGGTAGGAAACTGTCGTCCACGCTTTGGTTGGAGCGTCAGCTCAATGACCCCTATGTCAAGCGGGCTCAAGTTGAGGGCTATCGTGGTCGTGCGGCGTTTAAAATTTTGGAACTTGATGACAAATATCGCTTCTTGGTGCCCGGCGCTCGGATTGTGGACTTGGGCTGTGCGCCTGGGGGCTGGTGCCAAGTGGCTGTGCGCCGCATCAACGCATTGGGTGAACGGCAAGGCAAAAAGGTTGGCACCATTCTGGGCGTTGATCTGCAAGAGGTGGAATCCATTCCTGGTGCTGAAATTCATGTGTTGGATTTCATGGAGGACGGGGCGGACGACAAGGTCAAAACTTGGCTAGATGGTCAGGCCGATGTGGTCATGTCAGATATGGCTGCAGCCTCTTCTGGACATAAACAAACCGACCACCTGCGCATCATTGCTCTGTGTGAGGCTGCGGCCTATTTTGCCTTTGATGTTTTGGCTCCGGGTGGGACGTTCATCGCTAAGGTTTTGGCCGGTGGGGCTGAGGGTGACCTGCAGGCTCTGCTCAAGAAAAAATTCACCAAAGTTTCGAATATGAAGCCGCCAGCGTCACGGTCCAACTCTTCTGAGAAATTTGTCGTGGCCACAGGCTTTCGGGGCTAGATGATCGACGCAGGGGCGGCTTAGAGTGTCATATATGCTGAACTTCTAGCAGATTTTCCCTTTACATAGACCCATCTCTAAACGCACATTTATAGTGAAATTTGGGCCGATTTTGGCCCTTCTGACCTGTTTGGAGATCCTATGACGTATATTCTGGCCATTGACCAAGGCACCTCCTCCAGCCGTGCAATTTTATTTGACGCCGATATGCGCCCCGCCTTCTCCAGTCAGCAAGAATTCACCCAACATTTCCCGCAATCGGGTTGGGTGGAGCATGATGGAGAAGAAATTTGGGCCTCTGTTTTGGCAGTGGTGCGCGGCGTGATGCAAAAAGCATCCTGCGGACCTGCGGATATCGCAGCGATTGGGATCACCAACCAACGCGAAACCACCCTCATTTGGGACCGGGTCACCGGCGCGCCCATTCACAACGCTATTGTCTGGCAAGACCGGCGAACAGCGCCATTTTGTGATTCGTTGCGTGCTGCGGGCCATGGGCCAGAGATCACCGCGAAAACTGGGTTGTTGATTGATCCCTACTTCTCAGCCACCAAGATCAATTGGCTATTGGAGCATGTTCCTGGTGCGCGGGTGCGGGCGCAGAAGGGCGCATTGCTGTTTGGCACCATGGACAGCTATCTGATTTGGAAGCTGACCGAGGGCGTGTCTCATGTGACCGATGCCACCAATGCTGCCCGCACCATGCTGTATGATATTACTAAAGGGTGTTGGGATGATGAGATTTGCGGCCTGTTGGATATTCCACAATGCCTACTGCCGGAGGTGCGCGATTGCGCTTCTGACTTTGGCACAACTGGCCTGTTTGGCGGGTCGATCCCGATCCTTGGAGTGGCAGGCGATCAACAGGCCGCCACCATTGGTCAGGCCTGCTTTGTACCGGGGATGCTAAAATCGACCTACGGCACCGGCTGCTTTGCGCTTTTGAACACCGGTGACACTCTGGTGCAATCGCAAAACCGGATGCTGGGCACGATTGCTTATCAGTTTGACGGCAAGCCGACCTATGCGCTGGAAGGTTCGATCTTCATTGCTGGCGCTGTTGTGCAATGGCTGCGCGATGGGTTGGGAATCATCCAGCAGGCCTCTGAGGTCGCCGATATGGCCGCTTCTGCCGATCCGACACAGTCTCTGTATCTGGTGCCCGCCTTCACAGGGCTTGGCGCGCCCTATTGGGATGCGGAGTGCCGGGGGGCAGTGTTCGGGCTGACGCGCAACTCAGGGCCAAAGGAATTTGCCAAGGCGGCGCTGCAAAGCGTGGGCTATCAAACCCGTGATCTTCTGATGGCGATGCTGGACGATATGGGCGCTGTGGGGCCGGCGGTGCTGCGGGTCGATGGTGGCATGACCGCCAGCGATTGGACGATGCAATTTCTGGCCGATATTATAGGCGCTCCGGTGGACCGGCCACAGGTGTTGGAGACTACGGCTTTGGGGGCCGCATGGCTTGCAGGATCCCGCGCCGGGGTCTATCCGGATAAGGCAGGCTTCGCCAAAACATGGGCCCTAGAGCAACGCTTTGAGCCGCAAATGCCCGTCGACACCCGCGACACCCTCTACGCCGGCTGGAAAGACGCGGTGCGAAGGACGTTGGGGTAGGGGATGGTGAGCCGCGGGAGACGTCCATGCTGTCCAATTTAATCATGATACGCTAAAAAAGCCGTGTGCGGGACACTGCCTTATTTTTTTATAGGATGTTATGGGGATTTGGTGGACCCTAGCGGGATCGAACCGCTGACCTCCTGCATGCCATGCAGGCGCTCTCCCAGCTGAGCTAAGGGCCCTATAATATCTTGCTGTTTAGGCAAGGCTTGGCGCGGGATCAAGAGTAAATCAGCGCGCCAAGCGAAGAAATTTAGCTATCGTCGTCGTCTGAAGCGACATCGGCGATTTCGTCAAGAGAAACGGTGTCATCGTCGTCGTCATCAAGCACATCATCGCCCAAATCTGCGTCAATATCATCGTCATCCAATACCACCTCTTCAGAGTCGGCATCAGCTTCTTGTTGTTTTTTTGTTTGCGCATCTTCAGCATCAGCGACCATCGTACGGCCCTTGTTTGCATCCAGTGCAACAGTTTCACCCGTGTAAGGGCTAATAATCGGATCTTTATTCAGGTCGTAAAAACGCTTGCCTGTGGTGGGGCAAACACGTTTAGTACCCCATTCTTCTTTGGGCATGGGTTTCCCCCTCTCGCAATCGGTGACAATCTGTGTCGAGTGCCATAGAGAATGGGCGGTGTCAAAGGTGAAATCTATTAATTTGTGGATGTCTTGGATGAATTCAGCATCAATTGCCCCTGTTCAGCAAATAATGCTGCCTGGGAGCCCGAGAATCAGTGTCGTTTTACGGCGATCTAAGCGGGCGCGGCGCATGTCTTTGCGGGTTTCGCGGCTCAAAGGCTTGTTACGTTGAGTTTGCCGATATCCTGCCCGATGGCACAGGCTGAAAAGTTCGTTTTTGAAAAAGAATCTTGGATTAGGGCCCATTTGGCAGACTTACCGCCAACTGCGGAGGCGATGCTTGGGGGCACGTTTTTATATCAAGGCCAGCTTTTGACCATTTGCCCGGGGCAGGGTCGGCAAGTGCGTGCGATTGGAGAGGAGCTGTTGGTGCCCGGACCCGAAGCGATGGTAGGCGCACGGGTGAAAGCCTTTCTCAAGCTGCAAGCACGTATGCGCCTGCAAGAGGCCACCGAGCGCTATGCTGTGGCTTTGGGCAAACCCTATGGCAGGCTCACCCTGCGCGATACCACGTCCCGCTGGGGCTCCTGCTCAACCCAAGGCAACATCAATTACTCTTGGCGGTTGATCATGGCGCCGCCGGAGGTGTTGAACTATGTGGCGGCCCATGAGGTGGCACATTTGGCTGAAATGAACCACTCCGCGCGGTTTTGGGCGGTGGTGGAGCGGCTTTTCCCCAACCATGCCGAGCAACGGGCTTGGCTGCGTGAGCATGGTGAAGATTTACATCGTTATCTGTTCTGAGTGGTTCTCGTTTGACAGGCTGCAAAAATGTGATCACAAACAGATATGGCAGAGAAATTACAAGACAGTTATCTAGCCGCCCATGATCAGGTGTACCGAACCCTTCGAATGCGGATCATGTATGGTGAGATGAGCCCAGGCCAAGCAATCACTCTGCGTGGGGTTGCGACCGAATTTGGTGTGTCGGTCACCCCGGTGCGCGAGGCGTTGAAACGTTTGGCGGCTGAGGGTGCGTTGAGCATATCCGTCACCGGCCGTTTTCAAACCCCGGAGTTGTCGAGTGACCGTATAGAGGAGCTGGCCTCCCTGCGGGCTTTAATCGAGGTGGAGCTGGCCACACGGGCCCTGCCGCGGGCGCATATGGCGCTCGTCGAGCGGCTGCAGACCATCAACGACGCTATATCAGTGGCTGTGGCCAAGGCGGATGCGGTGACCTATATCCGCAGCAATCTTGAGTTTCATCGCACTCTGTATCTGCGAGCACAAGCCCCTGCGATGTTGGCCACAGTGGAAACGGTTTGGTTGCAAATGGGCCCGACAATGCGAGCTCTTTATGGCAGACTTCAGCGCAAAGATCCGCCGATCAATCATCGTTTGATCTTAGCGGCTTTGAAGGCGGGTGATGAGCCGGGGCTGCGGGTCGCGGTGCGGGCCGATGTCACTCAGGGGCTGCGGATGTTGGCGCGATAATATTAACTTTGCGCGCCAAGTATTAATTTAGCTATGAATTGCGCCTAAACCACAAGCGAGGGCAGCTTCGCGTACTGCCTCGGAATAGGTCGGATGGGCGTGGCATGTGCGGGCCAGATCTTCGGCTGCAGCGCCAAATTCCATGGCGACACAGACTTCATGGATCAAATCCCCAGCCATTGGCCCGATGATATGCGCGCCCAATATCCGATCTGTGGCGGTATCGGCGAGGATCTTCACAAAACCATCAGCGGCGAAATTGGCTTTGGCACGGCCATTGCCCATGAAGGAAAATTTGCCAACTTTATAGTCGCGACCAGCCTCTTTCAATTGTTCTTCGGTTTGGCCGACACTGGCCACTTCTGGATGGGTGTAGATCACACTGGGGATCACATCGTAATTCACATGGCCCGCCTGTTCGGCTAAAATTTCAGCGACGGCCATGCCCTCGTCTTCGGCTTTATGGGCCAGCATAGGGCCGGTGATGGCGTCGCCAATTGCGTAAATACCGGGCACGGAAGTGGCGTAATGGGTGTCGGTTTGGATTTGTCCGCGATCTGTGAGGGTGACCCCAAGCGCCTCTAGGCCCAAACCATCAACGAAGGGCCTGCGCCCGGTGGCCACAAGCACCACATCGGCCTCAACCTGATGCTGCGTATCTTTTTTGCGTTTGAGATAGCTGACCGTGGCTTTTGCCTTTTTGACTGAGACGGATTGCACCGCCGCACCCATGGTGAACTTGAGGCCTTGTTTTTTCAAAATGCGTTGAAAGGTTTTCTGCACTTCCGCATCCATGCCGGGGGTGATCTCATCCAGAAACTCGATGACTTCAACGTCACTGCCCAATCGTGCATAGACTGAACCCAGCTCAAGCCCAATGACACCAGCGCCGATCACCACCATTTTGGCGGGGATCTTGTCCAAGGCCAGGGCCCCAGTGGAGGTGACGACAATTTTCTCGTCAACCTCAATGCCTGGTAGGCTGGAGGACTCGGAGCCGCTGGCGATTATGATATGTTTGGCACTGTGTGTCTCATCACCGACTTTGACCTCACCTGCGGCAGGAATGCTGGCCCAGCCTTTGATCCAGTCAATTTTGTTTTTCTTGAACAAAAACTCAATGCCTTTGGTGTTGCCGTCGATCACCTCAGTTTTGTAGTTCTGCATTTTGGTCCAATCGACCACCGGATTGTCTGCCATCAGGCCCATTTTTGCAAAATTATGTTGAGCTTCATGCAGCTGATGGCTGGCATGCAAGAGCGCTTTGGATGGGATGCAGCCCACATTCAAACAGGTGCCACCCAAGGTGTCACGCCCCTCCACACAGGCTGTTTTCAGCCCCAATTGCGCACATCGAATGGCGCTGACATAGCCGCCGGGGCCGGAGCCGATCACAATTACATCATAAGAAGCCATATGGGAGGTCCTTTGTCTTGGGCAATATGGGCCTAAGCCCAGCGGTTAGAAATGAATTGAGGCGTTTCCCCAAACCCCAGAGTATTTGGGGCCAGAAGAAGATCATAGGATAGAAATCACCAAAATGAACACAGTGGCGCCAAACCCTGCAAACCAAATCACCGAGCGCCAAGGATTAAGGCCGAAGAAATAGGCAGGCACGTAGGCGATCCGAGCGGCAAGATAAATATAGGCGGCCATTTGGGTGGCTTCACTGGATTTGCCGCTTAGGGTGATGACCACAACGGCGATAGTAAAGAAGATAAGGCCTTCAAAGTGGTTGTTGAAGGCCCTAAACAGACGCGCAGTGCGGGGCTGTAGCTCGGCAAAAAGCAGCGAGCCGGATGTGCTCACGTCGCGTGATCCAAGGGTTTTACGCAGGCCCAATTGGAGATTGGCCGGGATGGTCATAATGACCAACTGCAAAACCTGAAGCAAGCCCGCGAGGGCGAGGGCTGTGAGCTCCGGTGTCATCACGCGGCCTCCCTATAGGTCCATCAGCAAGCGGCGGGGATCTTCCAGCGCTTCTTTGACGCGGACTAAGAAGGTCACTGCGCCCTTGCCGTCGACCACACGGTGATCATAGCTGAGGGCCAGATACATCATGGGGCGGATCACCACCTGGCCGTTGATGGCCATGGGGCGGTCTTGGATTTTATGCATGCCGAGGATGCCGGATTGTGGTGGGTTCAGGATCGGTGAAGACATCAGCGAGCCATAGACGCCACCATTTGAAATTGTGAAGGTCCCGCCTTGCATTTCGGCCATTGATAGTTTGCTATCCCGGGCGCGGGCGCCTTTTTCGGCAATGGCTTTTTCAATCTCAGCAAAGGACATTGCGTCTGCGTCACGGATCACGGGCACCACCAGTCCTGTGGGCGTGCCTGCGGCGATGCCCATATGGACGAAGTTTTTATAGACTATATCCGTGCCGTCAATCTCGGAATTGACCTCTGGGACTTCGCGCAGTGCATTACAGCAGGCCACCGTGAAAAAGGACATGAAGCCGAGTTTTACGCCATGTTTTTTCAAGAACAAATCTTTGTATTCGTTTCGCAACGCCATCACCTCGGTCATATCGACCTCATTGTAGGTTGTGAGCATGGCCGCGGTATTTTGGCTGTCTTTGAGGCGGCGGGCAATTGTTTGGCGCAGACGTGTCATCTTCACGCGTTCTTCACGGGCGGCATCTTCGACGGGGACGGCGGCGCGCGGCGCTGAGGCTGGGGTCATGGCTATAGCAAGGGTTGCCGGTTTTGCCGCAAGGGCTGTTTGCACATCTTCTTTCATCACGCGTCCATCTTTACCTGTTGCGGTTACCTTAGACCGGTCGAGACCGGTTTCTGCCATCAATTTTTTGGCCGAGGGGGCATCTTCTAGGTCTTTGCGTCCTGCAGGGGCTGCATCCGCGGTGCCAGAGGTTGGCGCTTGCAAAACGGCGCTACTAATGACGGCCAATTGACCGCCCGCTTGCACGGTGCTGCCCTCAGGGGCTAGAGTTTTGCCTAAGATACCGGCGGCTGGGGCTGGCACCTCGACGCTGACCTTATCGGTTTCCAATTCGCAGAGCATCTCATCTTGGGCAACCGAGTCGCCGGGCTGTTTGTACCATGTGGCCACGGTGGCTTCGCTGACGCTTTCACCAAGGGTTGGCACCATCACAGTGACGGATTCTGCTTCCGGAGTTTTGCGGCTGACGGCGGCGGGCGCTGGGGCAGCAGCGCCTTCGCTTATTTGTGCCAAGAGCGCTTCCACACTGACGGTGCTGCCTTCTGGGGCGACGATTTCGGATATGGTGCCGGCCACGGGGCTTGGCACTTCAACTGTGACCTTATCGGTTTCCAGCTCACAGAGCATTTCATCAGCCGCCACGTGATCGCCCAGTTTTTTGAACCATGTGGCAACGGTGGCTTCGGTCACAGATTCGCCCAGAGTTGGGACGCGAACTTCGGTGGACATGGTCTTATCCTTTTAACGTAAGCGCTTCATCGATGAGCGCGGCTTGTTGTGATTTGTGTATGGATGCGAGGCCCGTCGCGGGCGAGGCAGAGGTGGAGCGACCGACGTACGAGGGGCGGAGGTGTTTGGCACCGATGCGGGTGAGCACCCACTCAATATTTGGTTCAATAAAGGTCCAAGCACCTTGGTTTTTGGGCTCTTCTTGGCACCAGACAATCTCGGCTTGTTTGAAGCGTTCCAATTCACTGACCATTGAGATCGCTGGGAATGGGTAGAATTGCTCGATGCGCAGAAGATAGAAATCGTCAATCCCGCGGGCATCGCGCTCTTCCAGCAGGTCATAGTAGACTTTGCCAGAACAGATCACCACGCGTTTGATCTTTTTGTCCGACACCAGCTTGGTCTCAGAATTGCCATATTGCGCATCATCCCAAAGCACGCGGTGAAAGCTGGATCCGGTGGTGAACTCTTCACGCTTGGAGACTGCCATTTTATGGCGCAGCAGCGATTTTGGCGTCATCAAAACCAAAGGCTTGCGGAAGGTGCGGTGAATTTGGCGGCGCAGGATGTGGAAGTAATTGGCGGGTGTGGTGCAATTGGCCACGATCCAGTTGTCTTGACCGCACATCTGCAAGAACCGCTCAAGGCGCGCAGAGCTGTGTTCGGGCCCTTGACCCTCAAATCCGTGGGGCAGCAGCATTGTGAGGCCAGACATCCGCAGCCATTTGCTTTCACCGCTGGAGATGAATTGGTCGAACATAATCTGAGCGCCATTGGCAAAGTCGCCAAATTGCGCTTCCCACATCACTAAAGCATTCGGTTCTGCAAGGCTGTAGCCATACTCAAAACCCAGAACCGCATATTCTGAGAGCATCGAGTCGATGACCTCATATTTGCCTTGGCCCTCACGGATGTTGTTGAGCGGGTAGTGACGCTCTTCAGTGTCCTGGTGCACCAGCGCAGAATGGCGGTGGCTAAAGGTGCCGCGTGCACTGTCTTGACCTGAAAGGCGTACAGCATGGCCTTCGGTGAGCAAGGAGCCAAAGGCCAAGGCCTCGCCGGTTGCCCAGTCGATACCCTTGCCAGTGGTTAGCAAATTGGACTTGGCATCCAACATGCGCTGCACGGTTTTGTGGACGGGAAAGCCTTTGGGCACGCGGCAAAGCGCGCTAGCAACATTGTCGTAGGTTTCTTCTGTCATGGCAGTCGCGCCGCGTTGATATTCCTCGCCGTGGCGGTTCATTTTCGACCAGCGGCCATCGAGCCAATCAGCCTTATTGGGCTTATAGTCTTTACCTGCTTCGAACTCAGTGTTGAGATAGGACTGAAAGCTGGCTTTCATATCTTCAATCTCGCCCTCAGGTATCAACCCGTCGCGCACCAAACGCTCTGTATAAAGAGTCAGGGTGGTTTTTTGAGTTTTGATCTTTTTGTACATCACCGGATTGGTGAACATCGGCTCATCGCCTTCGTTGTGACCAAAGCGACGATAGCAAATGATATCAAGCACCACATCTTTTTTGAATTTTTGACGATATTCAGTGGCGACGCGCGCGGCATGGACTACAGCCTCTGGGTCATCACCATTGACGTGAAAAATCGGGGCCTCGACCATCAGAGCAATATCTGTGGGGTAGGGGGATGAGCGACTGAAATGCGGTGCGGTGGTGAAGCCGATTTGATTGTTCACCACAATATGCATGGTGCCGCCGGTTTTGTGACCCTTGAGGCCTGATAGGCCAAAGCCTTCGGCCACAACGCCTTGACCGGCAAAGGCCGCATCGCCGTGCAACAGGATAGGCAACACGGTTGTGCGTTCTGTGTCGTTGCTTTGGTCTTGTTTGGCCCGCGCCTTGCCCAGAACCACCGGGTTGACCGCTTCAAGGTGACTTGGGTTGGCGGTGAGCGACAGGTGCACAGTATTGCCATCAAATTCTCGATCAGACGAGGCACCGAGGTGATATTTGACATCGCCAGAACCGTCCACATCTTCGGGTTTGAACGAGCCACCTTGGAATTCGTTGAAAATCGCGCGGTAAGGTTTGGCCATGACATTTGCCAGCACCGACAAACGTCCACGGTGTGGCATGCCGATGATGATATCTTTCACGCCCAAAGCGCCACCGCGTTTGATGATCTGTTCCATCGCCGGGATCAGGCTTTCGCCCCCGTCGAGGCCAAAGCGTTTTGTGCCCATGTATTTTACATGCAGGAATTTCTCAAATCCCTCTGCCTCAACCAATTTGTTAAGAATGGCTTTGCGGCCTTCGCGGGTGAAGATGATCTCTTTGCCGTAACCCTCGATACGCTCTTTGAGCCATGAGGATTGCTCAGGATCCGAAATATGCATGTATTGCAGAGCAAATGTACCGCAATAGGTGCGCCGCACGATTTCAAGGATTTCACGCATGGAGGCGAATTGCAGCCCTAAAACATTGTCGAGAAAAATGGGGCGGTCCATATCGGCGGCCGTAAAGCCATAGCTTGACGGGTCCAGCTCTGGTCCAGCTTCATCTTCACGCATGCCCAAAGGATCAAGGTCAGCGGCCAAATGGCCTCGGATCCGATAGGCTCGGATCAGCATCAAGGCCCGCAATCCATCCAGCACTGCACGTTTGATTTGATCGTCACTTACAGCGGCGCCGGTTTCTGTGGCTTTGGTGGCCATCTTCTTGCCCACTTCGTCGGGGTATTCGCCCGTAAAGGCAGATGTCAGATCATCCATTGGGGTTGGTGGCCAATCACCCCGCGCCCATGAGGGGCCCGCAGCTTGGGCTCTTGCATCACCGTTGGTGTCGCCAATCTCGGCAAAAAATGCGGCCCATTGTGCGTCGACAGATGCAGGGTCAAAGGCATAGCGAGCGTGCATTTGCTCGAGATATTCCGCGTTATGGCCCTGCATGAAGCTTGAGGCATGGAATTGATCGTTTGCTGGATGATCGGTCATCGATTGATACCTTGGTGAGGACTGGAATTTGGTGGACTTGATAGGGTGGTGTTAGAATGAGAATTGGCGGGGCATTCAAAAGAACGGCACCGCCAGAAGCGCTTAGGTGACAGGGGAGCACAAGGCGAGGCAAATCGGTGGCGGGTGGTATGATCACCACGCCCCCCATCTGCTTAAATCTGAATCGCCAAGTTTGCCCCCATCATTTCACCCAATAGCTTCTAAAACAGCTTCGCCCAAACCGGCTGGGCTTTCGGCCACGATGATGCCAGCCATTTTCATAGCTTCGATCTTATCTTCGGCACCGCCTTTGCCGCCCGCAACGATTGCGCCGGCATGGCCCATGCGACGGCCTGGAGGGGCTGTGCGGCCTGCGATAAAGCCGGCTGTTGGCTTCCAACGGCCTTTTTTCTTTTCATCAGCCAGAAACTGCGCCGCTTCTTCCTCGGCAGATCCGCCAATTTCACCAATCATGATGATGCTTTGAGTCTCGTCATCGGCCAAGAACCATTCTAGCACGTCGATATGCTCGGTGCCCTTGATTGGATCGCCGCCGATGCCCACGCAGGTAGATTGGCCGAGGCCAACATCGGTGGTTTGCTTGACGGCTTCATAGGTCAGTGTGCCGGAGCGTGAAACCACGCCCACAGAGCCACGGCGGTGGATGTGGCCCGGCATGATGCCGATTTTGCAAGCATTAGGAGTGATCACGCCCGGACAGTTCGGGCCGATCAGGCGGCTGGATGAGCCTTCCAAAGCTCGCTTGACGCGCATCATGTCCAACACGGGAATGCCTTCGGTGATGCAAACAATCACTTCCATCTGTGCGTCAATTGCTTCGAGAATTGAGTCCGCTGCGAAGGGGGGTGGCACGTAGATCACTGTGGCATTGGCCTCAGTCATTGCTTTGGCTTCATGCACAGAGTTGAACACTGGTAAATTCAGGTGGGTCATTCCACCTTTGCCTGGTGTCACGCCACCAACCATTTTGGTGCCATAGGCGATGGCCTGTTCGGAATGAAATGTGCCTTGGCTGCCAGTGAAACCTTGGCAGATTACTTTGGTGTGTTCGTCAATCAGTACGGCCATGAGGGGCTCCTAGTTAGTGTGTTTGGTAACGGTTGCTCAAAAATCAGGGATTTTCTGATCCAGTTGCCAAAATTTCGAATTCAACGTTCAGTTATTGCAAAGCCTTGACAGCCGCGACGATCTTTTCCGCCCCATCCTTGAGGTCATCGGCGGCAATCACGTTCAGGCCGCTCTGCCGGATGATGGCTTTGCCTTCCTCAACATTGGTGCCTTCCAAACGCACAACCAAGGGCACTTGCAGGCCCACTTCTTTGACCGCGGAAACCACACCTTCGGCAATCACATCACAACGCATAATGCCACCAAAAATATTAACCAAAATACCTTTGACCTGTGGGTCTGAGGTAATGATTTTGAAGGCTTCCGTAACCTTTTCTTTGGTCGCACCGCCACCAACGTCGAGAAAGTTGGCAGGTTCAGCGCCATAAAGCTTGATGATGTCCATCGTGGCCATGGCCAGACCTGCGCCATTTACCATACAGCCTATTTGGCCGTCGAGTGCGATGTAGTTCAGGTCATATTTACTGGCTTCCAGTTCTTTGGGGTCTTCTTCTGTAGTATCACGCAGCTCAGCAATGTCGCGGTGGCGATATATCGCGTTACCGTCAAAGCCCATTTTAGCATCGAGACATTTCAAATTGCCGCTGCCGGAGATGATCAGCGGGTTGATCTCCAGCATCTCCATATCTTTTTCCAGAAAAAGACGGTACAAGTTGCCCATCAAAGCGACGCATTGTTTGGTTTGCTTGCCATTAAGGCCAAGATTGAACGCGATGCGGCGGCCGTGAAAGCCTTGGTAACCGGTGGCCGGATCAATGGAGAACGACAGGATTTTCTCAGGGGTGGATTCTGCCACTTCTTCGATGTCCATGCCACCTTCGGTAGAGGCTACAAAGGAAACACGGCTTGTTTGGCGGTCCACAAGAATGGCAAAATAAAATTCTTTTTCAATGTCAGAACCGTCTTCGATATATATTCGGTTGACCAACTTGCCGGCGGGACCAGTTTGCTTGGTCACCAAAGTGCGACCCAACATTGCTTTGGCTTCTTTTTCGGCTTCTTCGACCGAACGGGCCAAACGCACGCCGCCTGCAGCACCGGCGTCTGCTTCAATAAAACTGCCTTTACCGCGCCCGCCTGCGTGGATCTGAGCTTTGACAACCCAAAGCGGGCCATCCATCTCGCTGGCGGCTGCTTTGGCTTCATCGGCCCGCAACACAATTCGTCCGTTGCTGACCGGTGCGCCATAGCTGCGCAGAAGGGCTTTGGCTTGATATTCGTGAATGTTCATAGAGATGATCCCACAATTTGTTCTTTGAGACATCTTATGCATATTAAAGGAAGCAATATAGTAAATTTTTGTGAAAGTGCTGTTTTTCGTACATTTGTGATCACATGGAAATTTTTTGTGATCACAAAATCATCTCTTAGTCCAACAATTGATTAGATGTCGGGGCAAATGCAAGTTATACAAGCCTTTTAGAAAAATGCCTGCAGTCCAGTTTGGGCCCGCCCTAAGATCAAAGCATGCACGTCATGGGTGCCTTCATAGGTGTTCACGGTTTCCAAATTCGCCGCATGGCGCATGATTTGGAAGCCTTCAGAAATGCCATTGCCACCATGCATATCACGGCTTACGCGGGCAATATCCAAAGCTTTACCACAGTTGTTGCGCTTCATCATGCTGATCAGCTCAGGGCTTGCAGTGCCGTCATCCATCATTTGACCCATTCGGAACGCCGCTTGTAGCCCGAGGGAGATTTCAGTTTGCATATCAGCCAGCTTCTTCTGGAACAGTTGCATTTGCGCCAAAGGTTTACCGAATTGCTTGCGGTCTTGACCATATTGCAGCGCGGAGTGCCAGCAAAATTCAGCCGCCCCCATAACGCCCCATGCAATGCCGTAACGGGCACGATTGAGACAGCCAAACGGACCTTTGAGGCCCTGAACATTTGGCAAGAGCGAGCCTTCACCCACCTCAACATCATCCATAACAATCTCACCGGTGACCGAAGCCCGCAGCGACAGCTTGCCGCCAATTTTTGGGGCGGTCAGGCCCTTCATGCCTTTTTCAAGTATAAATCCACGAATTTTGCCGCCATGCTCTTCAGATTTGGCCCAAACAACGAAAACATCTGCAATTGGTGCGTTTGAAATCCACATTTTGGAACCCGTGATGCGATACCCAGTCGCGGTTTTGACGGCGCGGGTTTTCATTCCGGAAGGATCGGAGCCGGCGTCTGACTCTGTGAGGCCAAAACAGCCGATCAATGCGCCGGAACAGAGGCCGGGCAAGAATTTCTTGCGTTGCTCTTCGCTGCCATAGGCATGGATTGGGTAGATCACCAAAGATGATTGTACTGACATCATTGAACGGTAACCACTGTCCACACGCTCAATCTCACGGGCAATCAAACCATAGGCTGTATAGCTGGCGCCAAATCCGCCGTATTCCTCTGGGATGGTTGCCCCTAAGAGCCCGGCTTCCCCCATTTTTGGAAACAGCTCAGGGCTGACAGTTGCCTCGCGGTAGGCATCAATCACCAAAGGTTGCAGTTCGGTTTGGGCAAATTGTGCCGCTGCATCGCGCAGCATGCGGTCATCTTCGCTCAACTGGTTTTCGAGCAAAAAGGGGTCTTGCCACTTGAAATCTGCGAGTTGGGGTTTGAGTTCGGCCATGGCGATTATCCTTATCTGGTGAGTTGGTCAAATTCTGATCCAACCGCGCGTGGAGCACAACCCCCTGAAAAACCTTTGTCCTGCGGCAAATCAGGCTGAAACACAAAAAAACCCGAGGATTTCCCCCCGGGCCTTCCAAATCAATATATAAGCAAGCTTAGTTCGGCATAGGACCGATCAGCATGATCATCTGACGGCCTTCCATTTTGGGCATGTTCTCGACTTTACCAATCTCTTTGGTATCTTCGGCAACCCGCAACAAAAGCTGGCGGCCCAATTCTTGGTGCGCCATTTCACGGCCTTTAAAGCGCAGAGTGATCTTTGCCTTATCGCCATTTTCCAGAAATTTGAACACGTTGCGCATTTTGACTTCATAGTCATGCTTGTCGGTGTTCGGACGAAACTTAACCTCTTTGATCTCAATGATCTTTTGCTTTTTTCGCGCTTCAGCTTCTTTCTTTTGGGTTTCGTATTTGAATTTCCCAAAATCCATGATTTTGCATACAGGCGGGTTCGCATTTGGAGAAATTTCCACCAAGTCCAACCCGGCATCCTCTGCCATGATCATCGCGCGTTCAGGAGTAACTACTCCGATGTTTTCGCCATCTTCGTCAATTAAGCGAAGCTCAGATCCCCGAATGCGTTCATTGATGCGGGGTCCGGTTTCGCGCTGCGGAGGCGCGTTGTGAGGTCTGCGGGCTATAGCTATCGTCCTTTTGTGATAAAATTAACGTGGCCTATCTAGCCGCGTGTGGGCATAATTTCAAGGTGAATATTTGCCATTTGCCCAATGAAGGTGGTTTGACTCTCTCTTTTAACAATTAAACCCCACCTGCAGCCGCAACATTAGCAAGCCTATGCGGTCGCATTTGGAGAACTTATAGAAAAACAGAGGCTTTAAACCGGCTTAGACTAACCCACAAAGGCCTTCTCAATCACATAGTCACCGGGATCAGAATTGGCCCCTTCGCGCAGGCCGTAGTTTTCCAGAATGCGCTTTATATCGGTGTTGAGACCAATCGATCCACAAACCATGGCGCGGTCATTTGTGGCGTTGAAGTCGGTGACGCCCAAATCTACAAGCAAGCTCCCATCTTCCAGCAAGCTGGTGATACGACCCATTTTTTTTGATGTCTCGCGGGTGGTGGTCGGGTAGTAGTGCAGCTTTTGCTGTGCCTCTTCACCCACCAAAATATCTGTTTTGGTCTCGGCAATCAACTCTTTGCCAAATTTGAGATCCGCCACGTCACGGCAGGTGTGGGTCAAAATGACTTGATCAAACCGCTCATAGGTTTCTGGTTCGCGAAGCAACGAGGCAAAGGGGGCGATGCCGGTGCCGGTTGAGAAAAACCAAATGCGATTGGCCGGCGTCAAAGCATCATGCACCAATGTTCCAACGGATTTTGGCTTCAAAATCACCTGATCACCGACTTTGATGTGCTGTAATCGGCTTGTGAGGGGACCATTATCCACTTTGATTGAATAAAACTGTAATGTGTCGTCCCAAGCTGGTGAGGCTATGGAATAGGCACGCAGCAAGTGTTTTTGCTTGCCCGTTTCCGGATGCGGATCGCCCATAAGGCCAATCATCACAAATTCACCGGACCTAAATCGCATGGAGGCAGGCCGTGTGACGCGAAAGCGAAACAAGCTGTCGGTGTAATGTTCAACTTCTGTCACCGTTTGGGCGTCAGGCAAAGGTACTGCTGTGGCGGTCTCTAAGGTCACGGTGCTGTGCTCGGTCATATTGTTTCCTGTTCGAGTTTACGTCCCGTCTGTCAAAAGTTCAATTGCTTGTAGTAAAGCGGTTATGTGGCAGTCTGGCGCAGCCGTGCTTGATAATCATGCGCGCGCCAATCCGCGCGGTACTGCCATTGCGCTTCGGGCTGGCGAGTGGCCAGCTCATCGCTGATCTGCACATCGTCAAACCCGGATCGCCGCGCCATAGCGTATTGATCTGCCAAAACATGTCCAAAGGCCCGCAAATGCCCGGCATAGCCACGCCTGCGCAGCAACGTAGCGAGGGTGAAGCAGCGACCATCGGCAAAGCTTGGCAGCTCAATGCGGATGCAGCGCGCCTGCAAAAGCTCCGGAGTGATCTGTGTCGGGTCAAAATCGGATGGCAGATCTATCGTCGCTCTGGGATTATGCGTCGTGGCACTGTCTTCTATGTCGGGGCTGCTAAACCCGCTGTCTGTTACGATGATGCTCATATGGATCCTGACTGCTTATGTGCTTTCGGCGGAAAATGAATTCCACATTCTGTTTTGGCCTTGCCGGCCCAGCGTCCGGCGCGATCGTCCATGTCGGGCGTCACGCTAAAGGTGCAAGGGGCGCAACCGATGGAGGGATAGCCCTTTTCGCTGAGGGGATGCCGTGGCAGGTTGTGGTGGTCAAAATAGGCGGCCACATCCGCTTTGCTCCACTGTGCTAATGGGTTGAGCTTAAGCCTGGCTGCACCATCATCTTCCCATGTGACCATATCGGCTCGGGTTGTGGATTGATGCTGTTTGCGGCCGGTGATCCAAGCGTCAAATGGCTCCAACGCCCGCTGCAATGGCGCAACCTTATGCAAAGCACAGCAGGTATCGGTGTCGGCTTGATGCAACAATCCCTCGGTGTCGCCCAGAAATATCTCGCCCCGATCCGGCAAAATGCGGCGGACATCTGTCAGCCCAAGCACCTCTACCACCTGTTTTTGATAGCTCACCGTAGCGCGAAACAGCATTTGCGTATCGATAAATAGCACCGGGGTGTCGGGTACGATTTGCGCAACCATATGCAACAGCACCACTGAGTCGGCGCCAAAGGAGCTGACTAAGGCCATCTTGCCAGACAGCATAGACAGGGCTGGCCGCAAGATGTCCTGCGGATCTTTGCCTGTATCCAGTCGGTTGAGCATGGCCACCCGACTTTGCACAGGGATTGTGTTTAAATAAGGCATATCACGCGGCCTTTTGTTGGGCCGGGTAAAGCACGATTTTGAACGGCGCGGCACCCAAACGTTGGTAGCTTTGCAAGAACGTCTCATGGGCGTCGGACCGCAGCTCCAGATAGCCAAGCACCAAACGCTCAATCGCGGGCACAATCTCATCGGCCCCAAATCCAGGACCGGCCCGCGTGCCGATTTGCGCTTCAGCACCCGCATCACCGCCAAGGGTGATTTGGTAGCTCTCCACCCCAGCGCGCTCCAAGCCCAAAATGCCGATATGTCCCACATGATGATGACCACAAGCATTGATACAGCCGGATATTTTTAGCTTCAACGGGCCGATATCATGCTCCAGTTTCAGCTCTGCAAAGCGAGTTGCGATTTTCTGGGCGATGGGGATCGAGCGGGCGGTGGCCAATGCGCAGTAATCCATACCGGGGCAGGCAATGATATCCGAAATAAGCCCGATATTGGCGGTGGCCAAATCTGCGGCGCGCAAGGCGCTGTAAACTGCGGGCAGATCTGAACGGTGCACATGGGGCAAGATCACATTTTGTTCGTGGGAAATTCGCAGCTCGTCATGGCTGAACTCTCGCGCCAGATCCGCCATAACTCGCATTTGAGCCGCTGTTGCGTCGCCAGGGGTGTCGCCGTGTTTTTTCAAGCTGATGGAAACAATAGCATAGCCCTCAGCCTTATGTAGGGTGAGATTGGTGTCCGCCCAAGACCGAAAAGCTGGGCTTTCATCTTTGAAATCCGCAGGGCTTGGGGCCTGTCCGCAAGAGAAATTGGGTACTTTGAAATTCGCTTCAATCTCACTCAAAAGCTGCTGATCGGCCCCTTGAAACTGCGGTTTGATCTCACGGTAGCGCGCTTCAACCCGAGCTTTAATTTTTTTAATCCCGTTTTCATGAACGGTGATTTTGATCCGCGCTTTGTATTTATTGTCGCGCCGACCGAGCAAGTTGTAAACGCTGACAATAGCTTCTACATAAGGCAAAATATCCGCTACCGGCAAGAAATTACGTAAAATTTTGCCAATCATAGGTGTGCGCCCAAGCCCACCTCCGACGATCACCTCAAAGCCGGGCCGACCGTCTTGGGTGACCATGCGCAGCCCGATGTCATGGGTGCGGGTCACAGCGCGGTCTGTGGCGCTGCCGGTGACGGCTATTTTGAATTTGCGCGGTAGAAATTGAAATTCTGGATGATCTGTCGACCATTGCCGCAACAACTCAGCAATCGGACGGGGATCTGCAATCTCATCGGCGGCCGCACCGGCGAAATGATCGACGGTGACATTGCGAATGGTGTTGCCGCTGGTTTGAATGGCATGCATCTCAACCTCGGCCAAAGCCTCCAAAATATCTGGCACATCTTCGAGCTTGGGCCAGTTGAATTGAATGTTTTGGCGGGTGGTGAAATGACCATAACCCTTGTCCCAACGCTCCGCAATCATTGCCAATTGTGTCATTTGAAGGCTGTTGAGCGTACCATAAGGGATAGCCACGCGCAGCATATAGGCATGCAGTTGCAGATATAGGCCATTCATTAGCCGCAGGGGCTTGAACTCATCTTCAGTCAAGCTGCCGTCTAACCGTCGTGCCACCTGTCCGCGAAACTGTGCCACGCGGTTGGTGACAAAATCCTGATCAAAACTGGAATAATGATACATCTTAAAGCTTCTGTTTTCCGTGGGCATAGTTCGACGGGCCTTGGCTGCGAAACTTGTCGCGAAAATGTGTGGCGGTTGGGCCGTTTGCTTGGTCTGTTACATCACTCAGATAAGCGCCTACTGCGATATCAGATTGACCCTCTGCAAAAGCGAGGCTGGCCTTGGCGAGATCGGGATCAGTGATCACGGCGGCATCGCTCAACTGGGCGACCCATCCACGAGTAAAGCACATATAAATGACCTCACCAGAGCGCAGATCATTCGCGGTGATCACCTTAGAAAATGAGTTTAATTGCATCTTTCAAGATCCTGTTCTTGATGTATCTTACAAGATTTAATGCGTGGAATAACTCCATAGAGAAGCACGGCGGGGCCGTCGAGGTTTCTAACTGCTTGGGGGAGGTGCTTGAGCTGCGTTGAAATAGTCCTTTGATCCGCACGTGAGACGTTTTCAACCACAGTGATCGGCGTTTCAGCATCCGCACCATGCATCATCAAGCGACCTTGAATGAAACGCGCGGCTTTCTTACCCATGTAGATAGCGACCACAGTATCTGGCGCGGCCATACTGCGCCAATCTTGGTCGGCAAACCCGGCCATATCATGACCAGTGATTAGTCTGACACCGGAGTTGCGATCCCTTTGGGTTAGGCTGCGGCCAAGGCTGGCGGCGGCGGCGGAGGCTGCGGTGATGCCCGGTACGATGCTATGAGAGATATCATGGGCGGCAATGGCTTCTAATTCTTCATCCAAGCGCCCAAAAACCGATGGATCACCAGATTTTAGCCTTACCACCTGCACTCCACGGCCCACATGATCTATGATCAGCTGATTGATCTCATTTTGTGCCATAGAAGGCCCAAAGCCGGTTTTACCCACTTCAATCACCAGGGCTTCACGTCGGGCCAATTCCAGAATGCGCGGATCAACCAGCCGGTCATATAGCACCACATCGGCTTCATCCAGCAGCAGGCGGGCCTTATGGGTGAGTAGGGTTGGATCACCGGGGCCTGCGCCCACGAAATCCACATGGCCCTGTTTTGGGGTGTGCTGGGTGAAAACCTGCAACAGCTCATTCAAGGCTGCCTGCGCACCGTCAGGGCCCGAGGCGTCATAGGCTGTGGGGCCTGATCCAAAGTAGAAAGCAGACCAGAAATCGCGCCGCACCCGGCCAAAGGGCAGGGCATCCGCATGGGGGCGGAAGGCTTGACCTATTTTGGCCAGTTTGCCCAAAGTCTGCGGCAGGCGGCCTTCGATAACGCGCTTTATGGCGCGGGCTACCACGGGGGCTGCGCCCTCGGTGCCGATGGCCACGACCACTGGGTCCCGGTCAACGATAGCCGGGGTGATGAAATCGGAGTTTTTCAAGTTGTCGACCCAATTGAACAGGGTGCCGGCGTCTTTTGCTATTTGGTGCGTGGCGGCGTCGCGGCTGTCGTCTTCGGCGGCGGCATATATCAAGCAAGCGTGGCGCGCCTGCTCAGCACTCATAGGGGGCCGTGAGATGGTTAAAAGCCCCGCGTCTGCCCATGTCGCAATCTCTGGGGCAGGGGCATCATCATAGACCGTGATCTGTCCCTCGGTTTTGAGTAGCAAGCGCAGCTTGGCAACGGCGGCATCGCCACCGCCCACTACGGCAATGGGTTGATTTTCGATATTCAGAAAAATAGGAAAATGTTTCATAATATTGCCTCCAATGCTAATATATTAGAAAATTGTTCTGGTATTTTACTAGTAGGCTTCGTTAATAAGGATGTAATATACAAAGCTGAGCGCGCCGGGGACCGCTTGTTCTCATATTGAAAGGAATGCCAAATGCCTGTTCGCCTAGATGCGGTTGATCGCAAAATTCTGTCCGAGCTGCAAAAGGATGCCAGCCGGTCCCTGGATGACATTGCCAAGACAATTGGGGCGTCAAAGACCCCAGTTTGGAACCGAATCAAAAAGCTGCGCGCCGCAGGGGTGATCAAACGCACTACGGTTGAGCTGGACGCTGAAGCTTTGGGGTTTGACGCCTGCTTTTTCGTATTGATCCGCACTTCTGAACATGAGGCTGATTGGCAAGAGAAGTTTCTCACCGCCCTGAAAAACCGCCCCGAGGTGCTCGAAGCGCATCGCTTGGCTGGTGAAATTGATTATATCCTCAAAGTGGTGGTGGCCAACGCGCGGGCTTATGACATCTTTTACCAAGCCCTGATCTCAGAAGTCCGGGTGTTCAACGTCACAGCGCTGTTGAGCATGGAGGAGCTGAAATCGGGCGGCGGGTTGAGTTTGGAGTGGTAGAGAGGTATCCGTGCAAATTGTTGTTGATTTAATATTTAAATCGAGTTGATTTATGAGCAAAATATCGGGGCTGACCCAGATAACCTAAGAAGAGGTTATGATGGGAAGCATGAGAAAGAGTCGTCTAAGTCCCTACAAACAAGATCGCCTCACGGAGCATTTTGTTTCGGGATCGACAGCGCGAATTACGGCCAGCCTTTGCGGTGTGAACCGCAAGACAGCGGCCTTTTATTTTCTCCGGCTGCGCGAAATTATCGCCTATGAACTGGAAGCTGAAAGCGAAGCTATGTTCGGCGGAGAAATTGAAGTTGATGAAAGCTACTTTGGTGGCAGACGGAAAGAAAAACGTGGACGCGGTGCTGCGGGTAAAATCCCTGTATTTGGCTTATTAAAAGGGGTGGAAAGGTTTACACCAAGATTATCCTGGATGCTTCAGGAGCAACTCTGATCCCGATCATCAAGCGCAAGGTTGTGCCGGATAGCATCGTATATTCAGACTGCTGGAGAGGCTACAACGTGCTGGATGTGTCGGATTTCCACCACTTCCGCATCAACCATTCTAAGCTATTTGCCGACCGCCACAACCATATCAATGGCATCGAGAATTTCTGGAACCAAGCCAAGCGGCATATGAGCAAATTCAATGGTGTTCCCAAGGCTCAATTTGGTCTGTATTTGAAGGAATGTGAGTGGCGTTTTAACAACAGTGACCCTTCAAGACAGTTATTACTGCTAAGACAATGGGTTAAGCGTCACTTGAAGTAGTTATCTGGGTCAGCCTCTTGTTTTATTTTGATTGATGGATCATCGTCGCGATTTCGAACTTCTCGTTATGAACAAGTTTGATAAAAAAGTTGCGGATGTAATCGAATGAGAAGATCCACGGTTAATATATATTGCATCTGATTTTAGAAAATTTTATGAATTTTATAAAAAAATGATTAGAAATATTTAGTTGATACGCTACCGGCTCTTTGGTGATAATCTATTGTTATTGGAACTTTTGAGCGCGGTATAGGCAAAGCTGATCTCTGTTAAGCCGTTTAAAACCCGCGCGCATTAGACTTCTAAAACCACTGCGGAGCCTTTAGTGAAGGCAAGCTCTGAATTGACCGCGCTTTACGCAAATTTGGAGACATTTTTACTGGAGATGGGGGTGATGTGTTCAAAAAAGAGCTTTTATTTCACTTTGCTTTTAAACGGATTACAAATTTAGCCTGTGTTGAAGTGAAACCACAAATCGGCGTTGTGCCTGTGCATCTCAAGATTGATCCCAAAAGTATCGAGCTTGAGGAGGGATTTAGCCGTGATGTGAGCACCGTCGGTCACTATGCGACAGGGGATCTTGAATTGACACTGGGCGGGCACGCGGATCTGGAAAAAGCCAAGGGATTAATTTGCCAATCTTATGAACTGTTCTGACAGCGCGATGGCTGTCCGATCCGTCTGGAATCAACCCCAATTTTCCCTCACAACACCCCACCACAGCAATTTAAATAAAGTTTTGCAAAATATTCATCAAAAGCGCACTGGCCGCTTGACGCAGCTCAGGACCTTCCTTAGAGAAACCTCACGTCTTACAAGACACACAGTCAGCGGTTGTAGCTCAGTTGGTTAGAGTACCGGCCTGTCACGCCGGGGGTCGCGGGTTCGAGTCCCGTCAACCGCGCCACTGTGAGTTTTAGAAGTCTAATGCGCGGTTGTAGCTCAGTTGGTTAGAGTACCGGCCTGTCACGCCGGGGGTCGCGGGTTCGAGTCCCGTCAACCGCGCCATTATTTGCTAAGTATTTTGTCATGATCTACCACGCAATCGGACGTGGGTTAATTGCGTTTTGAACTATGTTACGCGTAGAGCTGGTGCAATATTCGCGCCCAGCTGCGAATACCCTTGTGAAAGCTGCGCAGGTCATATTTTTCATTTGGGCTGTGGATTGCGTCATTGTCGCGTGCAAAGCCAATCAGCATGGCATCCATACCCAGAATCGACTTGAAATGCCCGGCAATTGGGATTGAGCCGCCGCAACCGACAAAGGCCGCAGCCTTCGGCCATTCATCCGACAAGGCCAAACGGGCGGCTTCAAAGGCGGGATTGTCGACTGCCATTTCTGAGCTCGCAGAAGTGCCATGGCCCTTAAATTCAACGGTGCAATCTGGTGGTAATATCGCTTGCACCATGGAGCGAAAGTTTTCACGAATGGCATGCGGATCTTGCTGACCCACCAGTCGGAACGAGATTTTGGCGCTGGCTTGGCTTGGCAATACTGTTTTGAAACCTGTGCCGGTGTAGCCGCTCCAAAGTCCGTTGACCTCACAGGTGGGGCGCGACCAGAGCATCTCCAGCGCCGTGCGGCCCTGTTCACCGGCCAGCTCCGACATGCCAACTTGGCCCAAAAATTCACCCGAATCAAAGTTCAACCCGTCCCATTGGGTGGCGATTTCTGGCGTGAGGTCAGGCACACCGTCATAAAAGTCCGGAATGGTGATGCGGCCCGTGTCATCGTGCAGGGCTGCAATGATTTTAGCCAAGACACGTGCTGGGTTCATAGAGACCCCGCCGTACATGCCAGAGTGCAAATCTTTGGAGGGGCCTGTGACGGTCAACTCTTCGCCCAAAAGTCCGCGCAAACGGGTGACGATGCCCGGCGTGTCATCGCCAAATAGACCAGTGTCACAAATTAGAGCGATATCTGCGGTTAATTCTGTGGCATTCTCGGTCATGAAGTGCACCAAAGACGGGGAGCCGGATTCTTCTTCACCTTCGAAAAATAGGCTGATCTTGCCGGGTAGGGTACCATGAACGGCTTTCCACGCGCGGCAGGCCTCCACGAAGGTCATCAACTGGCCTTTGTCGTCAGAAGATCCCCGGGCGCGGATCACCGGGCCCAAATTGCCGGCTTCTAGCACTGGCTCAAACGGTGGGCTGTCCCAAAGATCCAACGGATCCACCGGTTGTACGTCATAATGGCCGTAAAACATCACATGCGGGCCCGTGTTACCGGCATCGGCCCCCGTATGGGCCACAACCATCGGATGGCCAGGAGTTGGTCTTTTGCTGGCGTCAAAGCCAATTGATTTGAGATCCTCAACCAGCCAATTGGCGGCCTGATCGCAGTCAGCCTTATAGGCGGGATCGGTCGAAATACTTGGGATGCGCAGCAGATCAAATAGATGCTGAGTGGCACTCTCAATATGGGTGTCGATATGGGCCAAAACGGGATCAAGCTTGGGTGCAGACATGGAACCTCCGAGGGAAATGTTTAACTCGAATCTAGCGACCAAGGGTCTGAGGTCTAGCCCCATAATTCAATCGAATCGGTTTGGTTAATTCAATTTTTTCTCAAAATTGCTGCAATTTGGCGTAACATCAGTAAAATATTGCCGAAATTTATTGGCTATTACCCGCCTATGGCCTAAGTTCATGCGCTGTTACACTATATTTTGCAACTGGATGTTGTTAATAACTGTTAATAGCTTTCAGCGGACGACGTTAGGACCGATGGCGCGTAAACGATTAGGGCAGGTGCATGATTGGCCTGAGATCATCACGACTGGCGAATGTTAAGAAAGCGTTAAAGCTTAAGGGCTTTGATGACTTTGAAGTGCGCCTTGGTGATATTATGCGCGGTGAGCGTGCGACGCGCGGCAAATCCTTGATGGATGTGCAGCGTGAACTTAAAATCAAAGCAGCCTATATTGCAGCGGTGGAGGACGCCGATCCTTCGGTTTTTGACACGCCAGGATTTATCGCGGGCTATGTGCGTTCCTATGCCAAATATCTGGGTATGGACCCTGAAGAAGCCTTTGAGCTGTTCTGCAAAGAAAGTGGCTTTAAGCCGATTCATGGCATGTCGGATAAGGCTTTGCCAAATCGCTTGAGCCGCGAACAGAGATTGGCCGCCTCCGCCGCGCGGCCCTCGAGTGGGTTAGGGGCCTCGACCACGCCATTTTTGCCACAGCGGGAAAGTTTTTTTAACCGTGTTGATATTCGTGCGATCTTCTCATCCTTGGTTTTGGTGTTCCTTTTGGGGGGCCTTGGCTATGGCGCGTACACCGTGGTGCAGAAAATCCAACGGGTGCAAATGGTGCCGGTTGAGCAACCGCCTTTGGTGGCGTCAGACCTTGATCCGTTGCGGCCCCGCGTCTCGGCGGATTTGAGTTCTGGGCAAGTCAGCCTAAGCAGTGATGAAATCTACAGCCGCATTTACCGACCACAGGCCTTAGATAGGCCCGTTCTGGTGCCGCGTGATGGTGCTATTTCAAATCTAAATCCAAACGAACAGGGGGCATTTGCCTTTCCCATACCCGCCCAAGTGGCGGCCATGGACACTACCATCAACGATACGCTGCAATCGGTATTGGCCGCTGTCGTGACACGAGCCGCACCACCTGCTTTGCAATTGGTTGAACCTCTGCCTGATCGGGTGCAGTTGGTGGCTGAGCAAGGCGTGTGGTTGCGGGTGAAGGATGCGGATGGCTCAATCATTTTTGAGCAAATTATGGATGCAAAAAATCCCTTTGACGTGCCGTTGTCGGATCGGCCGGCGGTAATTGAGCGGGCTGGAAACTCTGGAGCCTTGTTCTTTTTGGTCAATGGAGAATTATACGGCCCAGCCGGAAACGGGGCGCGTACGGCCAAAAATATCGAGCTGTCACCGGAAAACCTAACGCAAACCTATGATCTTTATAAGCCAGATCAGCAATCTTCCTTTTATAGCTTTCTACTTGATCTTGAAGCTGAGGGCGCGAGGCAATAGAGATTGCGCAACTGGCCCTGATTGGAATTTCATTATGTCTGTCAACCACATTCGCCCTTGGCGCAACATCTACCGTCGTAAAAGTCGGCAGATTATGGTGGGCTCTGTGCCTGTTGGCGGCGATGCTCCGATCACTGTGCAAACCATGACCAACACGCTCACCACCGATGTGGCAGGGACCATAGCACAAATTCAAGCCTGTGCTGATGCTGGGGTGGATATTGTGCGGGTCTCGGTGCCTGATGAGGCTTCGTCAAAGGCGCTGAAAGAAATTGTGCGCGAAAGCCCGGTGCCGATCGTGGCGGATATTCACTTTCACTATAAGCGTGGCATCGAAGCGGCAGAGGCTGGGGCGGCCTGCCTGCGGATCAACCCGGGCAATATTGGCAGCGAAGCGCGGGTGCGTGAGGTGATCAAAGCCGCCAGAGATCACGGGTGTTCCATGCGTATCGGGGTGAATGCAGGCTCACTCGAAAAGCATTTGCTAGACAAATACGGCGAGCCTTGCCCTGACGCGATGGTTGAAAGTGGGTTGGAGCATATCAAAATTCTCGAAGACAATGACTTTCTTGATTTCAAAATCAGTGTGAAAGCCAGTGATGTCTTTATGGCTGCTGCTGCCTATCAAGCTCTCGCGGATGCCACAGATGCGCCGATTCACCTTGGGATCACCGAGGCGGGGGGGCTAATGTCAGGCACGATCAAATCTGCGATTGGCCTTGGCAATCTGCTGTGGATGGGCATTGGCGATACCATACGTGTCAGCTTGTCTGCCGATCCGGTGCAGGAGGTCAAGGTTGGGTATGATATTCTGAAGTCACTTGGCCTGCGTCACAGGGGCGTGAATATCATCTCTTGTCCCAGCTGCGCGCGCCAGGGCTTTGACGTTATCAAAACCGTTGAAACCTTAGAACGGCGTTTAGAGCATATCAAAACCCCAATGTCGCTTTCGATCATTGGCTGTGTGGTCAATGGGCCGGGCGAAGCTTTGATGACGGATGTGGGCTTTACCGGCGGTGGCAACGGGTCTGGCATGGTCTATCTGGCCGGCCAACAAAGCCATAAGTTGTCGAATGAACAGTTGGTGGAGCATATTGTAGAGCAGGTTGAAACCCGTGCTGCGGTTTTGGATGCCCAAGCGTCTGCTGCGGCCTTGGCCGAAAGTTAAGGCGTCTCAACCGAGTCTAAAATATCCTGAGCCCTTTGCCATGCGGTGGATCCGCTCGGCAATATCACCTCAGCCTTTTTGGCTTGAAGGGCTGCATTTTTGAGATCACCCAAAAGCGCATAGCGTTCGGCAATTGCCAAAACCGCTTGGCCCTGCTTGCCGGCACGGGCAAAGGCTGTTCCGATGTCACGTAAAATTCTGGCGTCTCGATTATCGAGGCTACGGGCCTTTTGTAAAATTTTGAGCGCTTTTGCATTGGAAGTTTTTGTATTGGTCGCCAGCAAGGATCGACCATAGCCCCCCAAAATGAGCGCGTTTGACGGCGCTAATTGTGCTGCCGTGCCATAGGCCATAATAGCGGCGGCATATTGACGGCTTTCCAGCAGGATCTGGCCTTGGAGCTCACGGTAGTAGGGGTCATTGGGATGTGCTGCGATCAATTGTGCTATGTTTTTGGTAGCTAAGGCCGTCCGGCCGCTGCGATGATTGGCGATTGCTTGGCACATTAGGTCTATCTCAGCGTTGCCTTTGGCTTGGTCCAAAGTCCATTTTGGCACGCGCAGAAACCCCGATAATTTGGCTTGGATCCGGTTGAACCAATAGGCTTGGGAGGGAGAGGGCGCGAAACGGCTGGCACCTGCTGCATAGGCATCAATGGTACGCATGCGGTCACGGTTCAGGGGGTGGCTGCGGGTATAGGGATCTCGGCGTTCTTCACTGAGCGTGATCTGACCGCTGAAAATCTGGAACACGTCCGACATTGCAGCTGGATTTATCTGTGCTTGGGTCAAATAGCGCAGGGCTGATTGATCGGCAGATGCTTCCTCAACCCGGGAATGGGCCAGCAAAACCCGATTTGCCGAACCAGTGGCGCCCAAAGCAATTCCGACAGCTGCCTGCGATTGACCCCCGGCGATTGCGGCGGCTGCGATCAAAGCTCCAAAACCTGCGGTCCGTTTGGCGCGTTTCATATTGGCCACGCGCCGCGCGATATGACCGTTGGCGATATGGGCGGCCTCATGGGCGATGACAGATTGCAGTTGATCTGCATTTTGAAGCTTCAACACCAAGCCCGCGTGAATGAATATGTGATTATGGTCGATCACGAAGGCATTTAGGGACATATCATTGACAATGAATACTTTGACGGCTCCAATGTTGAGCCCGGCGGCGCGCAAAATGGGGTTGGCCAACTTCTGCAATCCATGCTCAATGTCCGGATCGCGCAAAAGGCCAACACTTTGTGCCATGGTGG
This sequence comes from uncultured Planktomarina sp., assembly GCA_905182455.1. Lineage (GTDB taxonomy): Bacteria > Pseudomonadota > Alphaproteobacteria > Rhodobacterales > Rhodobacteraceae > Planktomarina > Planktomarina forsetii. Next base: position 402,828 of record CAJJBJ010000002.1, on the reverse strand, counting down.
CGTTCACAGTCAGTACGATTGCGACTAAAATGGCTTTCAAACGGGTGTTCGACATCAGCGATTCCTTGGGCAGTTCGCACCCATAAATTAGAAGGTTAAGGCATGAGTCTCTCAAAACGCAGCCAAGTTGATCCTTTCATTGTTATGGATGTGATGGAAGCCGCACGGGCGGCAGAGGCGGAAGATCGCCGAATTATACATATGGAAGTTGGACAACCCAGCACACCTGCGCCCCTCCAAGCCCGCCAAGCGGTGGTTGAAGCTTTGCAGCGTGATCCTTTGGGCTATACCGTGGCCCTTGGGCTTCCGGCTTTACGTCAAGGCATCGCACGGCTTTATATGCAGTGGTATGGGGTGGATTTGGATCCCAATCGGGTTGTGGTGACCTCAGGCTCTTCGGCTGGGTTTTTATTGGCCTTCACTGCGCTGTTTGATCCCAGTGCACGGGTGGGGATCGCGGCCCCCGGCTATCCGTCTTACCGGCAAATTCTCAAGGCATTGTCATTGCAGCCAGTGGACATTCCTACCCATGCGGAAACAAGTCATCAGCTGCGCGTGCAGGATGTGGCCGTCCATCCATTGGACGGGCTGTTGGTGGCCTCTCCAGGAAATCCTACTGGAACCATGCTGGACAAAACTGCGCTGAAAGCACTGGCCGATCATGCTGAGGAGCGGAGCATTGGGTTTATATCTGACGAAATTTACCATGGAATTGAATATGATAAAAAAGCCGTCACCGCTTTGGAAGTGACGGATAGCGCCTATGTGATCAATTCGTTTTCCAAGTATTTTTCGATGACTGGCTGGAGAGTTGGTTGGTTGGTGGTGCCGGAAGATCATGTTCGCAGCATTGAGCGTTTGGCGCAAAATATGTTCATCTGCCCGCCGCATGTGAGCCAAATAGCCGCTTTGGCGGCTTTGGACTCTGGGGATGAAATGACAAAAAATTTGGCCGTTTATGCGGAAAATCGCAGGTTGATGCTGGTGGGTCTGCCGCAAGCAGGGATTGCCAAAATTGCACCGCCCGACGGGGCCTTTTATATCTATGCTGATATCTCGGAATTTGGTGTCGACAGCCGAACCTTCGCTGCGGAGGTTTTGGCGGAGGCTGGCGTGGCGTTGACGCCGGGTTTGGATTTTGATCCTCTGCGCGGAGGCCAAACAATCCGGATGTCCTATGCGCAGTCAACCAATGAAATTGTGGAAGGATTGCGCCGGTTGAAAGCCTTCATGCAGGCCCGCTTCCTATGATATTTAGGCAGAACTTGGCCGGCTTGAACCCACGTTGTGCATTTGTGCAGCTTGCCGCGCATGAACAACGCAATCGTGTTTTGACCTGAGCCGGCGCACATCATATAGAAACTTAAACACCGGGAAAAATGATCCATGCCAAGCTTAAGTGCCATCAGGAATTTCATAGCGCGGCTCTGCCTTCGGGCAGGGATGTTTGGGCTGCGCATTTTTGGTGCGATCTTCTCGACAATGACCCTTGCGGCCATCTTTGGGTCTTTGGTGTTGGGGGCGGTGTTTGTCATCTATGGCAAAGGCTTGCCGGGCCATGATGAATTGGCCAGTTACCAGCCCAAAACCATCAGCCGTATTTATTCCGGTGAAGGTCATATCATTGATGAATTTGCTACCGAGCGCCGTTTATTTGCCGCCGCTGATGAAATTCCTGATTTGGTGAAAGCGGCCTTCATTTCGGCTGAGGATAAAAATTTCTACAGCCACGCAGGCTATGATCCAGCTGGGATGGCCGCCGCTCTGCGGGATGCGATTGTGTCTCGAGGGGAGAACCTGCGCGGAGCCTCGACCATCACGCAGCAGGTAATGAAAAACTTCCTGTCTGGACGGTTCGCGCTCTGCGGAACGCAAGATCAAGGAAATCATTTTGGCCACGCGCATTGAAGGCACCTTGGACAAGGATGGCATTCTGGAGCTCTATCTTAACGAGATTTTTTTAGGTCAAAACTCATTTGGTGTGGCCGCGGCTGCGCAGACCTATTTCAACAAATCTCTGAAGGATCTTTTACCGGAAGAGGTCGCCTATCTTGCGGCCCTGCCAAAGGCACCCTCGCAATATCACCCGGTGCGCCAGCGTGAGCGGGCCGTGTTGCGGCGCAATTTCGTGTTGCGTGAGATGAATGAGAATGGGTTTTTGTCGGATGTTGCCTATGATCTGGCTCGCAAACAGCCTTTGAGAACCGTACAAAACGGGGACTTTCTGAGCTTTCGCAGTGGCCTGCCACCGCGCGATTATCCGACTGACGAAATTCGCCGGCAATTGACCCGCGATTTTGGGGAGGCTGAATTTTTCACCGGTGGCTATTCCGTTCGCGCCACGATTGACCCAACCTTGCAAGAGGTTGCGGCCCAAAGCCTGCGTTTGGGTTTGGAGGATTACGACCGTGCTCAGGGTGTCTATCACGGTGCTGGACTGTCGATTGCCGCAGATCTACTGGGCACATGGCGCGATGTATTACAAGGCCTAACCATACCGCGCGATATCACCATCAATCAAAAATGGCGCCCCGCTGTGGTGCTGGAGCTGTTAAAGAACGATGCGCGTTTGGGTATTGAGGGTCTGGAGGGCGACGCGCATATCCTGTCGGCCAAAGATGTGACATGGGCTAAAAAACAGAAAAGTAACGACAGTATCAGCCGCAACACTGTCAAGCAAGTCAAGGATCTGCTTTCGGTGGGAGATGTCATTCTGGTTGCGCCAATTTTGGATGAAACCGATGGCACCTTTATCAACTGGTCACTGCGCCAAGTGCCTAAAATTCAGGGCGGATTTGTGGCCATGGATGTGCATACCGGCCGCGTGATTGCGATGCAGGGTGGGTTTTCTTATCAGCATTCTGTGTTTAACCGTGCCACCCAAGCCAACCGGCAGCCAGGCTCCTCGTTCAAACCCTTTGTCTATGCCGCAGCTCTGGATAGCGGCTATAGCCCTGCGACCTTAGTGATCGATGCGCCAATTGAGGTGGATACGCCACAGGGACTATGGCGACCAAAAAACTATTCTGACAAATTCTATGGGGCAAGCCCGGTGCGCTTGGGCATTGAGCAATCGCGTAACTTAATGACTGTGCGTTTGGCACAAGAACTGGGCATGGAGACCATCGCGACCTATGCAGAGAAATTCGGTGTTTACGACAATATGAAGCCCTATTTGTCGGCCTCGCTCGGATCGGAAGAAACCACGCTTTACAAAATGGTCTCTGCCTATGCGATGTTCGCCAATGGTGGCGAGCGGGTACAACCAACCTTGGTCGACCGTGTACAAGACCGTAGTGGGAAAACCGTATTTTTACACGATGAGCGCAGCTGTGATGAGTGTAAACTCACTGGTCTTATGGCGGGGTGGCTGCCGACGATTGTGTCGAACCGTGAACGGGTAATGGATCAGGTCACTGCCTATCAGCTGACTTCCATGATGGAAGGCGTGGTGCAACGCGGCACGGCGAGCCGCACGGTAAACCTTCCTGTGCCTGTGGCTGGCAAGACAGGTACGACCAATGAGGCTAAAGACGTTTGGTTTTTAGGGTTTACAAGCAATATCGTGGCGGGCTGCTATATGGGGATGGACCAGCCAGCGCCTCTGGGCCGCGGGGCAGGTGGCGGTGGCATGTGTGGGCCGGTATTCAACCGTTTCATGGAAGTGGCTATCGAGCGCTATGGTGCCGGTGAGTTTAACGTACCGGAAAATGGCACATTCATCAATATTGACCGATTCACCGGTGCGCGTTTGCAAGAGGGCGCTGAGGGGGACCATGTGGTGGCTGAGTTTTTCCGAGAGGGCAGCGAGCCCATTTTTGGTGTGGCCTTCGATGGAGGCTTTCAGGTGAGCGGCAATATGCCAATGTTTGAGCTGGGCGAGACTGAGGCGATGCAACAGGTCATCACCTCATCGGGCCGGACGATAAAAGTCGCGCCACAGGCCTCCTTCGGGTCAATCTCTTCTGGCGGACTCTACTGAGGAAAATCACCGCTGCCGCTTGGCAAGGGTGGCTGGCTTGGATAGACCCTTCACAATTCAATTTTAATGATCCGGTAGGTTTGATATGCGCGCAGAAATGACAAATGTGGTGGGAGCCATAGAGAAATCCCTTGCGCTTTTGGCCAAGCGTTTGGATTATGAAACCGCGCCTTATCGGTTGGAAGAATTCAATGCGATAATTGAAGATCCTAGCCTTTGGGATGATCAAGAGCGTGCGCAGAAGTTGATGCGCGACCGGCAGTTGCTGGTGGACGCGATATCTATCTATGAGGGTATCAAACAAGATCTATCGGACAATCTGGAAATGATTGAACTTGGCGAGTTGGAAGAAGATCTCGAGGTGGTGAAAGACGCAGAAAACGCGCTGAAGGCTCTTGCAAAAACCGCTGGTGAAAAAGAGCTAGAAGCGCTCTTGGACGGAGAGGCTGACAGCAATGACACCTTCTTGGAGATCAACTCTGGCGCTGGGGGTACTGAGAGCTGTGACTGGGCTTTGATGCTGGCCCGCATGTATGTGCGATGGGCTGAGAAGAAGGGCTATACGGTCGAACTGCAATCAGAGACCGCAGGCGAAGAAGCTGGTATTAAGTCCGCATCTTATAAAATCACTGGGCATAATGCCTATGGTTGGTTGAAATCCGAGTCTGGCGTGCATCGCTTGGTGCGCATCAGCCCCTTTGACGCGGCGGCCAAACGGCATACGTCTTTTTGCTCGATTTGGGTTTATCCAGTGGTGGATGACAATATTGATATCGAGGTTAACCCTTCTGATATTCGTCTGGACACCTATCGTAGTTCGGGTGCTGGTGGTCAGCACGTGAACACCACTGATTCCGCCGTGCGCATCACACACTTTCCGACCGGAATAGTGGTGACCAGTTCCGAAAAATCACAACACCAAAACCGGGATATTGCGATGAAAGCTTTGAAGTCACGCCTGTATCAAATGGAGCTGGACCGTCGCAACGCTGCGATCAATGAAGCCCATGACAATAAGGGCGATGCAGGTTGGGGCAATCAAATCCGCAGCTATGTGTTGCAGCCCTATCAGATGGTGAAAGACCTGCGCACCTCCTATGAAACTTCTGATACAAAAGGCGTGTTGGATGGTGATTTGGATGGGTTGATGGCGGCTACTTTGGCGATGAATGTCTCTGGTAAATCGCGGGCCGACGCAAAGAGCGAATAGAAACAAAAAAGGCGCAGCCAAAGCCGCGCCCTTTTTTAATATTGAAACTTAGCTTTAGTCTTTCGGAGCCGCAGAGGCTGCCGCTTTTTGGGCTGAACCTGGGTTCAGTGGATCATCTTGGCGTTGCACGGAGCCTTCAAAATGTGCGCCGCTTTCAATCGCGATGGTCTTGTGGATGATGTCACCTTCAACCTGCGCGGTTGAAGTCAGACGGACTTTCAAGCCACGTAAACGGCCGATTACATGGCCATTAACCACAACATCATCAGCAATTATTTCGCCTTTAACCGTGGCACCTTCACCAATGGTCAGCAGATGCGCGCGGATGTCACCATCTACACGACCTTCAACCTGAATGTCACCTGTGGTTTTCAGGTTTCCCATGATTTGAAGATCCGAAGACAGGATCGACGCAGGCGGTTTCGCCTTTGGTGCGGCCGGTTTGAATTCTGCCGCAGGTTTGTTGATAGGCGCGGCCGATGCAGCAGCTGCGGTATCAGGTTTTGTTATTGGGTTATTTATTTTGCTTTTAGAAAACATCTCTTCCTGCCTTGATATAGATCATCGGATTAACGTCTTTACCGTTTACACGCACTTCATAATGAAGATGAATGCCGGTTGATCGCCCAGAGTTTCCCATATCGCCGATCCTTTGTCCACGGGAAACGCGCTGGCCTTTTTTTACGCGGATTTTTGCCATATGAGCATAGCGGGTTTCGATACCAAAGGCATGTTTGACATAGACAACACGGCCATAGCCACTGCCCCATTCCGCGCGCGTCACCACACCATCAGCGGTGGCATAAATGGGGGCTCCACTTTTTGCGGCAAAGTCAGTGCCGCGGTGCATTTCGCCCCAACGAGGGCCGTAACCGCTGGTAAAACGAAAGGTTCCTTTGACCGGCATAGCGAAGGGAGCTTTTTCAGCGGCGATACGATAGATGTTGAGTTTGTCGAGTTGATTTAAAATATTATTGGCCCGATTAACCGTGGGATCCACAACATCCAAGCCATCTGGCATGTAGGAAATGGGCGACAAGGCCCCGCCTTGGCCGGAATAGCCGCGCTTGATTTGTTCCAGTAAACGATCGATGTTCAAGCCCGCATTGCGAAACATTTTATCCAAGGGCTTGACCGATATTGTCATTGCATCTTCAAGCTGGCGGAAAATTTGATCGGCTTTTTCTTCGAGAAATTGAATTTCTAACTCAAGGCTGACCATTTGATCATGGGCTCGCTGCGAACGGGCGTGTGCGTAGTCGCGTTGTTGGGATACATCGGCCAAGGTATCGTTCACATAGTCCATGGTGCTTCCAATGGCCTGAGTGGTATTCGCATCGGTGGCTATGTCCATTTTCAGGATCAATTTGCGTGGCTGTGGCGTCCAATTCTACCTGTAGGATCTCGCGTTGATTCATGGAGCGGCGCAGAGTGGCTTGCATTACATCGATGCCGCGCTCTAGTTCGCGACGGTGATCTTCGGAGGTGAGCAGTGCGGACTGCATGCTTGAGACCTGCTCCAGAGCGGTGTTGAAACGCTGTTGGGCGGCCAATGCTTCTTGTGAGCGATTGTCGCGTTCTGAGGCGAGCGCGTTTAGGCGTTCTTCATAAATGGCTTGATCCCGGCGCGCCTGATCACGAAAATTACCAGAACCGATGGTGTCGAGTAAGACAATGGCCGTTGCAATGATTGCCCAGCCGATGAAGGCCGCAGATCCCAATATTGCTATAATCTGAGAGATAGGGGAAAGGCGCATAAACCGTGTTTCGGAATCTGTTCGTAAGAATAGCCGTTTTTCAGGCATTATGCGTTCTAGAAAGTGATGCAACCGAAGCCGAAGTTTGGTGAACAAATCTCGATCCTTTCTTGAATTAGTCCCCGCATGCGGCGCCTAGAGCTACTAATAGACAACCGGCCAATCTACCGCAATGAATTTGATTTCTTAATCTGCATCAAATTGTCCAAAGTCACCATAAACGGCGTAATTACGCCAATAGGGTTTAGCGTATAGCGGGCTGAGGTAGCATTTCATCAGCTAAGGGCCAATAAAAATCAGGTGCAATCCCTGCTTCAGCGCGTTTTGCCTCGTTGAAGGGCGGTTTGAGCGCGCCGTGAAAGTATTGACGTACCAGCGCGTGAAATTTTGGCTTGGGGTCAATATTGTCTCTGCCACATAAGAAATGAAACCATTTGGAGCCATAGGCCACATGGGCGACTTCTTCGGCATAGATAACGTTTAAGGCATCAACCACCTGTTGGTCTTTGGCATTTTCAAAAATGCGGATCATGCTGGGGGTGACGTCGAGGCCACGCGCTTCCAGCACCATAGGCACCACAGCCAAGCGGCCCAAGAAATCTTCCGCAGTGTCTTCGGCCGCCCGCCACATTCCGGCATGGGCGACCATGGCGCCATAAAAGCTGCCATGCGCTTCAAGACAGTCGCACATCAAGTTGAAATGTTTACTTTCTTCATCGGCGGCTTTCACCCAATCATCATAGTATCCGATGGGCATGGGCGTGGCGCTAAATCGCGCAATCAGGTCCCAGTGCAGATCTACCGCATTTAGCTCTATATGGGCCACGGCATGCAAAAGCGCATTGCGACCTGACTTCTGATCCGGTTTTGCGGCGTGGCGCGTCGCGTGGGGCCAGCAGCTCGGGCTTATCGGGTCGGGCGGGCATATCTGGCGGGGAGGCGGTGCCAATCTCAACGGGCAAATCTGCGTGACGATGTTCAAACCACTGCGCTGCCAACCTGCGCGACAGAATCGTTTTTCCCGACTGTCTGAGGTGGTCAGGACAGCGCAGGCCATTTCCGCCAATGGCATCATGAGTTTAACGCTGTCACAGTGGCCAATACATCTTTCACATGACCGGGCACTTTGACCTTGCGCCAAATATGGGCAATTTCACCCTGTGGGTTGATCAAAAACGTCGCACGTTCAATGCCCATATAGGTTTTGCCATACATCTGTTTTTCGACCCAAGTACCGAAAGCCTCACAAAGGCTTCCATCTTCATCGGAAATCAAGTGAATGTGCAGGCCATATTTGCAAATAAACTTGTCATGCTTTTTCACTGTATCGCGCGAAACGCCTAAGATAACAGTATTCTTCGCGTTAAAATTTTCCAGTTGCTCGGAAAAGCCGATGGCCTCTTTGGTGCAGCCGGGCGTGTCATCCTTAGGATAGAAATACAGGACAAGGTTCTTGCCTGCCGCATCCGAAAGCGCAAATTGCGCGCCACCATCGATTGTGAGATTGAATTCTGGTGCTTTATCGCCGATTGAGATCATCATATCCTCGGTTTATCTGAGAGGCATTGTTGCAGGGTTTATTTTAGGCCAGGATGCTCAAATTGAAAGGGCTAACTGAGCAATGTCGCAAATGAGTACGCCAGAAGTCGAAATCACAACTGTGCCAAAGCGCAGGCTGATGTCGCGCATGGTGCTGGCTTTTTACGCTTTGATTTGGTCGGTCTTGCTGTGTTTTGGCCTGTTGGTTGCTGTCATGCAGGATCGGACCTTGCCTTTGCCCGAAAGCCTGCAGACCAGATTGCAGGCAGAACTTAACGCCAGACTAAATTTGCCCGATATCACCTTTGATCGTGCTGATATTGCGTTGACGGAATTGTTTAACCCCAAATTGATTATAACGGGCGCACAGTTTTCAGACCCTGAGACAGGCGCCGGGGTGCAATTTGGCGTATTGAATGTGGTGTTTGACGGGAAGGCCTTAGTATTTGGTCGTATCGCGCCCAACTCCGTCTTCCTATCGGATGCGATATTTGATGTTACCCGAAAAAGCGATGGCAGCTTTGATCTGGGGTTTGTGATCTCAGGCGCGGGGCAGAGCCCCCAAACATTGGATGAGATCCTTCAGGCGACTGAAGCCTTTTTTGAGCAGCCAGAATTTTCTAGTCTAGAGCTGGGGCAATTGGATCAACTGACGGTAAATTATGTGGACCGACTCAACGGCCGCGCCTGGACCTTCGACGGAGGCCGTGCCAGCGTGAAACAGGCGGCGGGCGTTTTGCAGCTGCGCGGCGACTTGGCTTTACTGACAGGCGGCGGTGAGCTGGCAACCTTGGGGCTGTTTTACAACGGCACAGCCAACGGTGCTGGCAGCCTTGGAGCCGAGTTTCGTGATCTTCCGGCCCGAGACCTCGCGCTGCAATCAAAGGCATTGACCTGGTTGAGCTTTGTGGACGGCAATTTATCAGGCAGCTTCAGAAGCGCGCGGGCGCTTGGCGAGCTCGGTGTTATCAACGCAATTTTGGATTTTGGTAAGGGCAGTTTGACCACCGGTGCAGGCAGTCCACAGTTATCTTATTCTGAAGCTAAAACCTATTTTTCCTATCTGCCAGAACTGGGGCGCATGAATATCACCCAGGCCTCGATCCAAAGTGATTGGGGGTCATTGTTGGCGGAGGGCTATGCTTTGCTGGTGCCTGATGCGGAAAATGGCAAATCCTCAGGTGGCTTGGTTTTGCATCTTGATGTTGAAAACGCTGTTTTATCCAAAACCCCGTGGTGGCGTGATCCGGTTGCAGTCTCTAAGGCCACGGGGCAAATGAAGATCAACTATGATCCCCTGCAAATTGATCTTGGTAAGTTGCTGGCGCAGATAAACGGAGCGAAGGTATCGCTATCTGGCAAGGCCAGTTTGGAGCCTTCGGGGTGGTCGTTTGGCATGCAGGGCGAGGCACAAGAGGTGCATGCGCAAACTGCCATGACCCTTTGGCCTGAGGCTTTGAAACCCAAAAGCCGGCGCTGGTTTAACGAAAATATCAAAAAAGGCAGCCTCAAAAACCTAACCGTGCAAGCGCGGCAAGCGGCTGGTGGCCCTGCGACTTTGGCGAGCAGCTTTCAGTTTGATCAAGCTGAAGTTAAATTCATGCGCTTTATGCCGGTGATCTCGGATGGGATTGGCTATGGGACTTTTGAGGATGATGAGTTCATTTTGAGCCTGCAAACGGGGCATGTGAAAGCGGCTGAGGGTGGCACGATTATACTTGATGGCTCAATGATGCTTGTCCCATCCACCAAGATTCCCGATCCCCCTGCTACATTCATACTGAAGGGCAACGGTCCCATACATGCCGCCATGTCCTTGCTGGACAACAAGCCCTTTGAAATTCCCACCAAGGCCAAGCGCGGTGTCGGGGATGTCACCGGACAGATCACCTTTGAAACGGAGGTTCAAACCCGATTGAAAAAAAGCGTGAAGCCGGAAGAGGTAGATTTTGATTTGACCGGGTTTTTGCAGAATGTCCGTAGCAAAATTCTGGTGCCCGGGCGGATGTTGTCTGCCAAAACGATGAGCCTATCCGTCGTGCCTACAGAATTGAAAATCTCTGGAGCCGGCAGCCTATCTGGCGTACCATTTGACGGCAGCTGGACCCAGCCCTTGGGCTCCCCTGGCATTGCGAGCAAAGTTGAGGCTCAACTTGAACTGACAAATAAATCTTTGGCGGCGTTGAACATTGCTCTGCCGACGGGTGGCCTTTCGGGAAAGACTGTGGGTAATCTAACGTTGGATATTGTGAAAGATACGCCGGTTGCGTTTGAACTCACCTCCAATTTTGAAGGGGCGAGCCTGCAAGTCCCTGCGTTGAAGTGGTCTAAAAACCGCATGACCTTGGGCGAATTAAAGGTCTCTGGGGCCTTCACCAAGCCGATGACTGTGGATGATTTCACGTTTAAGGCGGCGGGGCTGTCTACCGCCGGCCGGGTTGATTTTGGCCCGGAAGGGCTCGAGCAGGTGGTGCTTAAAGATTTACAGATAGCCAATTGGCTCTCGGCAGAGGTCACTTTGGTCAACCGTGGCGCCGGTAAGCCGATGCGGATTTTGGTGACCGATGGCAGCTTGGATCTTCGCAAATTCCCACAATCTACATCGCAAGATGCGGGCGATGCGGGTCCTGCGGCGCCATTGGCGGTCAACCTGCGGCAGCTGCAAATCTCTGACAGTTTGACGCTGACCAATGTAGCGGCTGAGTTTTCCGATGGGTTAAGTGCGGGGGGGCTGTTTTCGGGCAAGGTCAATGGAGGTACGCTGATCTCTGGCAGAATGTCGGGTCACGATGACAACCTGCGCTTGGATTTGGTATCACAAGATGCTGGTGGGGCGCTGCGTGATGCGGGGCTGTTGCGCCAAGCCAATGGCGGCTTGATGACTCTGCTCTTGACCCCGCATGAGGGCGGCTGGAATGGTGATTTAAAGATAAGTGATGTGCGGATCAAGGATGCCCCGCAGGTGGCGCAACTTCTGAGCGCGGCCTCTATCGTCGGCCTGTTGGATCAAATGGACGGCAAGGGTATCTTCTTTGATACGATCAATGGTACATTTAACTTGAAAAACGAGCTGTTTACGATCTATGAATCCAGCGCCGTAGGCCCCTCACTTGGCATGTCTTTGGATGGCTATATCAACACAAAGCGCAAAGAATTGGATTTGCAGGGGGTGTTGTCGCCGTTTTATTTGCTCAATGGCATAGGGGCGTTTTTGACGCGGCGCGGGGAGGGCTTGATTGGGTTCAACTTTACGCTGGGCGGTGCTATTGAAGAACCCGAGACGGCTGTGAATCCGCTGTCATTGTTTACCCCGGGGATGTTTCGAGAGATTTTTCGCCGCAAAGCACCAGAGCAGAACTAGATGCAACTTTCCGATTTTAATTTTGAACTCCCACAGGAGTTGATCGCCGTGCGTCCCGTGACCCCACGAGGCGACGCTAAGCTCTTGGTGAGTACTAGCGCGGGGATTGAAGATGCGCATGTGCGAGATATTTGCAACTTTTTGCGCCCTGGTGACCGTCTTGTGCTCAATGACACTAAGGTGATCCCCGCACGTCTCAGCGGGACGCGGGCTCGGCAATCAGCTCAGGGCTTGATGCAGGCTAAGATCGAAGTCACCCTGTTAGAACCGCTGGCGGCCGGGCAGTGGAAAGCCTTGGTTAAGCCCCTGCGCAAACTGGCTGTGGGTGAAGCAGTTGTTTTTGCCGCGGGTCTATCGGCCATCTGTATGGATAAATCTGAAGGGGAGGCGCTTTTGTCTTTCTCAGTGGAAGGCGACGCCTTCGATGCAGCACTTGATGCCAGTGGCCATATGCCTTTGCCTCCCTATATCGCCTCCAAACGCGCGGCCGATGCGCAAGATAAGACGGATTACCAAACCATTTGGGCCAAGCATCGTGGCGCGGTTGCAGCGCCCACAGCCTCGCTGCATCTCGATGCGGCAGTCTTGGCGGCATTGGCCAAAAAAGGCGTGGAGATAAGCTTTGTGACTTTGCATGTCGGGGCAGGGACGTTCTTGCCGGTCAAGGTTGAGGATATCAGCACTCATAAAATGCATGCAGAATGGGGCCACGTCAGCGCGCAGACCGTGGTGGAGATTGAGGCCACCAAAGCCAAGGGTGGCCGCATAATCCCGGTGGGCACGACAGCGCTGCGGTTGATTGAAACTGCTGCCAAGGGCGGAACCTTGCAACCGTTTGAGGGCAATACAGATATTTTTATCTACCCCGGATTTGACTTTAAAGTCACTGATGGTTTGATGACCAATTTTCACCTACCTAAATCCACTTTGATGATGCTTGTGGCGGCCTTGATTGGCAAAGATCAGCTGGACCAAATCTACGCCCATGCTGTGACACAAGAGTATCGATTTTTCAGCTACGGCGATACGTCATTGCTATTCCCGCAATAAAGGCAGTTGGGATGTCAAAAGATGTGATTCCATCTTAGACTATAGCTCCCCGTTCATTAACTATGAAAATTTGAGGTTGTTTTATGTTTCAAGTATTGTCGCGCTCATGGGCGTTACTGCTCGGTATGATGTTGTTGATGGTTGGCAACGGCTTGCAGGGCACCTTGCTCGGTGTGCGTGGTGGTATTGAAGGGTTTTCAACCTTTGATATGTCCATTGTGATGTCGGCCTATTTCGCGGGTTTCTTGGGTGGTTCGCGTTTGGCGCCAGAGATGATCCGTAGGGTCGGGCATGTGCGGGTCTTTGCGGCCTTGGCCTCGTTTATCTCTGCGATCTTGATTCTCTACCCTGCTTTTGCGCATCCCGTGGCTTGGGCTTTGGGCCGTGTTGTGATTGGGTTTTGCTTTTCGGGAGTTTATGTCACGGCGGAAAGCTGGCTGAACAATTCCGCTGACAATACTAATCGCGGCAAGACATTGTCAGTTTATATGATTGTTCAGATGTTCGGGATTGTGTGTGCACAGGTGCTCTTGGTCATGGGCGACGCAGGCGGTTACGCCTTGTTTATCGTCGCCTCGGTTTTGGTGTCGATCTCCTTCGCGCCGATTTTGCTGTCTATTTCCCCCACACCGGCCTTTGAGACGACAAAACCGATGCCGCTCAAAACGTTGATTGAAACGTCCCCTTTGGGCTGTTTTGGGATGTTCTTGTTGGGCGGGGTGTTTTCAGCTCAATTTGGCATGTCAGCAGTTTACGGCATGGCCGCTGGACTTACCATTGTACAGATCTCCATGTTTGTATCGAGCATCTACGTCGGCGCTTTATTAATGCAATATCCAATCGGTTGGTTTTCGGATTATATTGACCGTCGAGTGGTGATTCTGATTGTCGCCGCCGTGGGCGGGGTCATGTCCCTTGTAGGCTTTCTGTTTGACCATTATTTCGGAGTACTTTTGGTAGCGGCTTTTGTGATTGGGGGCACCTCAAATCCTCTGTATTCACTGCTGATTGCCTATACTAGTGATTACCTTGAAGCCGATGATATGGCTGCAGCCTCTGGTGGGCTGATCTTCATCAACGGGATGGGTGCTATTATGGGCCCTTTGGTGACGGGTTGGATGATGGATGTTTTTGGCACCCAGGCCTTCTTCATGGTGATTGCAGTCTTGATGTTAACCCTTACGGGCTATGCCGGATATCGGATGACACAGCGATCGCGTGATGGCATCGAGGACGGGGCTTATGCTGCAGTTATGCCTTCGGCCAGTCCCGTGGCCGTTGAGGTTGCTTCTGAGTATTATATCGAAACCTCATTGGAAGACGAAACGTATGAAACATAGCGTGACATTTCCCTTTGCACTTTTGATCTAGATGCGTAGAAATTGTCTTAGAGTGGACACATCGGGGCTGGCGTATGACAACTGTACATGACGTTGTAGGTTTTTGGCTGGACGAAATCGGGCCGAAAGGCTGGTATGTGCCGGGCGAGGGGCTTGATCAAGAGATCCGAGATCGCTTCGAGCAGGTTTGGTGGGACACGGTCAATGGGGCCAATGCGCTATGGCTCACCTATGCCACTGGCACCCTTGCCTACTTGATTTTGATGGACCAGATGCCGCGCAATATGTTTCGCGGAACGGCCCGCTCTTTTGGATCAGATCGACAGGCCTTGGCCGCCTCTAAAGCGGCGTTGCAAAATGGGTGGGATCTGAGGATTGATGAGCCTGCACGGCAATTTTTCTACATGCCCTTGATGCATTCTGAAAGTCTAACGGATCAAGACCGCGCAGTGCGGTTGATTCTCACGCGGCTGCCTGAGGGTAAAATCCAACAGTTGCCCCATGCCCAGGCGCATCGTGAAATCATCCGTAAGTTTGGCCGCTTTCCCGCTCGCAACGATGCTTTGAGCCGTCCGGCAACCGCCCCGGAAATCGCCTATGATAAAGCTGGCGGTTATGGGTTCACGCTCGAAACCATAATCGCCGCGTCATAATCCTGCCCCTAAACCGCGATTTTTTGAGAGTTATGGACCTCGCGAAAATTAGATTTGCACCAGTTTGCATTATAGTTTAATATTAAACTAATTATAAAGTGGAGTCCTGTGATGGCTGACAATACATATGATGTGATCGTTATTGGTGCGGGGCCCGGTGGCTACGTGGCTGCTATTCGTGCAGCGCAACTGGGATTGAAAACCATTGTTGTGGAACGCGAGCATATGGGTGGCATATGCCTCAACTGGGGCTGTATTCCAACCAAAGCGATGCTGCGCTCTTCGGAAGTTTATCATCTGATGCAACGCGCCAAAGAATTTGGCCTGTTGGCGCAAAATATTGATTATGATTTGGATGCTGTTGTGGCCCGCTCGCGCGGCATTGCGAAGCAGCTGAACGGAGGCGTGACGCATTTGTTGAAGAAAAACAAAGTGGCCTCGCTGATGGGCGATGCGACAATCACAGCACCGGGCAAGGTCGTGGTCAAAACAGCCAAGGGCGCCGAAGCGCTGACGGCCAAACATATCATCATCGCCACCGGTGCCCGAGCCCGTGAACTGCCCGGCTTGGAAGGGGATGGAGATCTGGTTTGGACCTATAAAACAGCTTTGACCCCACCGCGCATGCCGAAAAAGCTTTTGGTCATCGGATCAGGTGCGATTGGCATTGAGTTTGCCAGTTTCTATAACACGCTGGGCGCTGACACCACTGTGGTGGAAGTTATGGACCGGGTTATGCCTGTGGAAGATGCTGAGATTTCGGCCTTCGCGCAGAAAGCTTTTGAAAAACAAGGCATGAAGATTCGCACCAAAACCATGGTGAAAAAGCTGGATCGCGGTGTGGGATCGGTGACAGCACATATCGAACAAGTCGGCAAAATCACCAAAGAGGTCTTCGATACGGTGATCTCAGCGGTTGGGATTGTAGGCAATGTTGAAAATTTAGGGCTGGAAGCCTTGGGTGTAAATGTTGACCGGACCCATATCACCACAGATGCTTATTGCCGGACCGGCGTTATGGGCGTCTATGCAATCGGGGACGTGGCCGGCGCACCATGGCTTGCACATAAAGCCAGCCACGAGGGTGTTATGGTCGCTGAGTTGATAGCTGGTGGCTCACCGCATTCTGTCAAACCTGAAAGCATTGCTGGCTGCACCTATTGCACGCCGCAGGTGGCCAGTGTGGGTCATACTGAAGCTCAAGCGCGTGATGCAGGCTATGAGATTCGTGTGGGACGTTTCCCCTTTATGGGCAATGGCAAGGCAATTGCTTTGGGCGAAGCGGAAGGCATGGTCAAAACTGTATTTGACGCCAAAACCGGTGAACTTTTGGGCGCCCATATGATTGGGGCTGAAGTCACTGAGCTGATCCAAGGTTATGTTGTTGGTCGTCAATTGGAGACCACCGAAGAAGATCTGATGCAAACGGTGTTCCCGCATCCAACCCTATCTGAGATGATGCATGAAAGCGTGTTGGACGCTTGGGACCGCGCGATCCATATCTAAACCTATGATCTGATATCGGGCCAAAGTCATAAAGTTTGGCCTGCTCTCTTTGCTTTAAAGCTGACCGCATCGTATATTTTGAAATATTACGCGGTTAATCGCCTTATGTTCACATAATGTTCTCTCTTTTATATTGGCCCTGGCGCGACTTAACACTATGTTGAACTCAGAGACTGGGGTCCATTATGGTTGAGCTGAAAAAAATCGAAGTTCGCGGGGCGCGCGAGCATAATCTCAAAAATATCGATGTGGATATTCCGCGCGATCAATTGGTGGTAATCACTGGTCTATCGGGCTCGGGAAAGTCATCGCTTGCCTTTGACACGATCTATGCCGAAGGGCAGCGGCGTTATGTCGAAAGCCTCTCGGCCTATGCGCGGCAATTCCTTGATATGATGGAAAAACCAGATGTGGATCACATTAGTGGTTTGAGCCCAGCGATTTCTATTGAGCAAAAAACTACTTCAAAAAACCCGCGCTCAACCGTGGGCACAGTCACTGAAATCTATGACTATATGCGATTGCTGTTCGCGCGGGTGGGCACGCCGTTTTCGCCTGCCACTGGCCTGCCTATCGAGGCCCAGCAAGTGCAAGACATGGTAGACCGGGTTATGGCGATGGAGGAGGGGACCCGGGGCTATCTGCTGGCTCCTATCGTGCGCGACCGTAAGGGCGAGTATCGCAAAGAGTTTTTAGAGCTGCGCAAACAGGGTTTTCAGCGGGTCAAAGTGGATGGCGAGTTCTATGATTTGGACGAGCCGCCAACCTTGGATAAGAAATTTCGCCATGATATCGATGTGGTTGTCGATCGGATCGTTGTGCGCGAGGGTGTTGAAACCCGCTTGGCTGATAGCTTTCGCACGGCGCTCGATTTGGCCGATGGCATCACTATTTTGGAAACAGCCCCAGCGGAGGGGGATCCTGAGCGCCATACCTTTAGCGAAAAATTCGCTTGTCCTGTCTCTGGCTTTACTATCCCCGAAATTGAGCCTCGCTTGTTTTCGTTCAACGCCCCCTTTGGCGCCTGTCCGGATTGCGATGGCTTGGGGGTTGAGTTGTTTTTTGACGAGCGTTTGGTGGTGCCTGATCAGACCCTGAAGATTTATGATGGTGCCTTGGCCCCATGGCGCAAAGGCAAATCACCTTATTTTCTGCAAACCATTGAATCCATCGCCAACCATTATAAATTTAATCGCTCTACCAAATGGAAAGATCTGCCTGAAGACGTACAAAAAGTCTTTCTCTATGGCTCTGGCAACGAAGAAATTTTGTTTCGCTATGACGAAGGTGGGCGGGTGTATCAGGTCACGCGCACCTTTGAAGGCGTTATTCCCAATATGGAACGGCGCTACCGCGAAACCGATAGCAACTGGATTCGGGAAGAGTTTGAACGCTACCAAAACAACCGCTCTTGCGGAACCTGCGGTGGCTACCGGCTGCGGGCTGAGGCCTTGGCGGTGAAAATCGTTGGGTTACATGCAGGTCAAGTGGTGCAGATGTCGATCAAAGAAGCCTTTGATTGGTGCCAAAGCGTGCCTGATCAATTGGGCAAACAAAAACTCGCAATTGCGGGGCCTATTTTGAAGGAAATCCGCGAGCGACTTGGATTCTTGAACAATGTGGGGCTTGAGTATTTGACGCTTGCGCGCAACTCCGGCACATTGTCGGGCGGCGAGAGCCAGCGCATCCGTTTGGCCAGCCAAATTGGTTCGGGCCTGCAAGGGGTGCTTTATGTCTTGGATGAACCCAGTATCGGGTTGCATCAACGCGACAATGACAGGCTGCTGACAACGTTGAAAAACCTTCGCGATCAAGGTAATACGGTGATTGTGGTGGAGCATGACGAAGAGGCCATCCGCGAGGCGGATTATGTCTTTGACATTGGGCCCGGTGCGGGCATTCATGGCGGTGAAGTGGTGGCCTGTGGCACGCCCGCTGAGATCATCGCCAATAGCGCCTCAATCACTGGTGATTATTTGGCCGGACGACGCAGGATTGAAGTGCCCAGCACACGCAGGGTTGGCAATAATAAAAAAGTCACCGTGCGCAAAGCCAGCGGAAACAATTTACAAAATATCACTGTGGATTTTCCCTTGGGACAATTTGTTTGTGTCACCGGAGTATCTGGCGGCGGCAAGTCCACTCTGACCATTGAAACCCTGTTTAAAACCGCCTCTATGAATCTCAATGGCGCGCGTCAAACGCCTGCGCCTTGTGAAGCGGTCAAAGGCTTGGAGCATCTCGACAAGGTGATTGACATTGATCAGCGTCCCATTGGCCGCACACCACGCTCGAATCCAGCCACCTATACTGGGGCTTTTACTCCAATCCGCGATTGGTTCGCGGGGCTACCCGAATCCAAAGCGCGCGGATACAAGCCTGGGCGCTTCTCTTTTAATGTAAAAGGTGGACGCTGTGAGGCCTGTCATGGGGATGGTGTGATCAAGATTGAGATGCACTTCCTGCCAGATGTCTACGTGGAATGCGAAACCTGCAAAGGTGCGCGCTACAACCGCGAAACGCTTGAGGTAAAATTCAAGGGCCAATCGATTGCCGATGTCTTGGATATGACCGTTGAATCTGCTCAGGAGTTTTTTAAAGCCGTGCCCTCAATCCGCGAGAAAATGGATGCGTTGATGCGGGTTGGCTTGGGCTATATCAAGGTTGGCCAGCAAGCAACGACCCTGTCGGGCGGTGAGGCGCAACGGGTGAAACTGTCGAAAGAGCTGTCCAAACGCAGCACAGGCCGCACCCTTTACATACTGGATGAACCCACCACAGGCCTGCATTTTGAAGATGTGCGCAAACTGTTGGAAGTGCTGCATGAATTGGTGGATCAAGGCAACTCTGTGATCGTGATTGAACATAATTTAGATGTGGTGAAAACTGCAGATCATATCATTGATATTGGCCCCGAGGGCGGCGATGGCGGTGGGCATATGGTTGCCAAGGGCACACCTGAGGCGGTGGCAAAAGTAGAAGCCAGTCACACTGGTCGTTACTTGAAAGACTTGCTGACCCCAAAAGAGGTGGTGGCGGGTTAAGCCCCCGGTTTTCGCAGGATGATATCCAACAGACCTTGCACGCCACCTGCGTCCAAGTAATCAAATCCGGCGCAGAGGGTTTCGATACGCCCGGCGGTTTCAGCTCCGATGATCGGGTCTGCGAAGAGGTGATATTTGTCTGATATTTCCTTGTTGCTGAGTGGCAGGTCGGTGTCCCCGCGCGGAGTGCGTGGGGCGGCTTCATGTCTTGTGCCATCTCGCATCAAGATTGAGACCTGTGCCCAGCGTTTGCCGTCGCTGATCCTGAGTTAAATGGGGATCATCAATCAAGCTTGTGGCGGTGCTGATGCGCAAAATTGCGGGATCGCTTAGGGCGGATATATCCAACTCCGGCACGCCCACTTGGCCGCGCACAATCATGCAGGCTACCGGAAAGGCAATCGAATAGGCAAATTCATCCGCGCTAACTGGCGTATGGCCCGCAAGGCGGGTGGCATTGTGGAAGGTTTTGATCTCCACTGAGGCAATGTCATGATGTGAAAGCCCATGACGCACCATCAACTCTGCTGCGGCGTCTATACTCGGGTGAGACCAGCGGCAGCAGGGGTAGGGCTTGTAATGGGTGTCTGTCACCAGTTTCCAGCTGTCTCCCAAGCCCCACCATTGAGGTCCTTGGCAGGTCAGGGCCGGTGCGCCGGTAAAGCCAGTCTGAGCCAAAACCCCGGCGGTGACACCCGTAGGCGCCCCCCAACCAACACCGTCACGCACCATGGTTGGATGATCGATACAGCGCATCATTTGGCTGCGTGGGCCGTGATATTCGCCAATTCCGGCCGCTTCATGGATCTGAGCTGCATCACAGCCCAAAATCCGTGCGGTCATGGCGGCCACGCCCACGGCGGTCCAAGCACCAGAGGTGTGGTAATCGGTGCAGGTGTCGTGCTGTGTGAGCCCGGCGCGGTAGGAAATCTCATAGGCCAGCGCCAAATAGGTGGCCAAGTCTTGGCCCGTCAGTCCGCGCCCATCGGCTAGGGCAAAAAGGCTGGGAAAAATGGCTGAGCCTGCGTGACCTTTACAGGGTGAGGTGCCGTCATGGGCATCCACGCTGTCGATGGTCATCGCCCCTGCCATGGCGGCCCCAGCTGCGCTGGCGAGGTTGCCATCAAAAAGGCAGCGCGCCGAGGAGGCGGCGGTGGGGCCAAACAGAGCCTGAGCCGTCTTGGTGCCAATTTGAGCCATCTCGCTTTGCGATCCAATGGCTGCAACCCCCAAAGTGTCGAGTAAGGAACGGCGCAAGACTGGCAGCACATCGTCAGGTAAAGCCTGATAAGTGAGATCAGCGGCGAAGTCTTGCATCAACATAGTGTCATCTCCTAGGAGCGGCTACGGCCCTCAAATCGTGGCAACATGGCTGAGAAATCTTGGCCTGCACCATCTTCTTGTTCTACAAACGTTTGGTAAAGCGCCGTGGCCGCAGCGCCCATTGGCGTATCCGCATCAACGTCAATGGCCGCTTGCTGTGACAAGCGCAAATCCTTGAGCATAAGGTCAGCGGCGAAACCGGGTTTGTAATCATTATCCGCAGGGCTTTGCGGGCCAATGCCCGGGGCGGGGCAATAGGCGTTCATTGTCCAGCTGTAGCCAGACGAAGTGCTGACCACATCAAACATCGCTTGACGGTCTAGCCCCAGCTTATCGGCCAGCGCAAAGGCCTCGCAGGTCCCGATCATGGTGATTCCGAGTATCATGTTGTTGCAGATTTTGGCCGCTTGGCCATTGCCCGCCGCGCCGCAATGCACGGATTTTTGTCCCATGATATCAAACAATGGGCCAGCTGTTGCAAAGGCGCTATCTGAGCCACCGACCATGAAGGTGAGTGTTCCTGCCGAAGCGCCACCAACTCCGCCGGATACGGGCGCGTCTAGAAAGCCGATGCCATGGTCTTGGGCCAACTGATCCATGGCCCGCGCCGAGGCTACATCGATAGTAGAACAATCCAACAGCACGGCAGCCCTTGGTCATGACAGGTAAAATGTCACTGGCCACAGAATGGGCAATGGCCCCGTTGGGCAGCATGGTGATCACCACATCGGCTCCGCTTGCCGCTTCTTGGGCGGTCTGAGCTTTAGTGACACCTGCAGGGATCGCCGCCACAGGATCAAAACCCACAACCTCATGCCCAGCATTGGTCAAATTAACCGCCATGGGCGTGCCCATATTTCCAAGTCCTACAAATCCGATTTTCATCTTATTATGTCTCCGTGAGGTTTAGGGAATTTGCCCCAAGGGGGCGCAGCATCGCGCTGGCTGCGGGCAGCAAGGACTCGGTCAAGCTGTGTTGCCACTTGGGACTTTTGTCTTTGTCGATGACCATGGCGCGGATGCCTTCGATGAAATCACCTTGTTCGGCCGCGCGGTAGGTGAAGCGGTATTCCATCTCTAAAGCGCGCACGATGTCATCTAAGCCCCGGACGCGGTGAATCATCTCAATGGTGGCGGCCATGGCCAAAGGCGAGGATCTGGATAATTTTTTAAGGGTCTTGGTCGCAAAATCACCGCCAGCATGTTGAAGATTGATCACAATATCACCGAAATACTCACCGCGAAAAAACTCTGTGACCTCGGCCTCAATCGCCATCAGCGGCGCAGGGCTGGGATCCTGTGCGAAGCTTTCCAGAGCTTCTGTGCTGCCGGTGTCGCAAAGCGATTGGATGACTGCGCCCCAGTGCTCTTGCAGGATGAAATGATCCGCAAAGCCCACGAAAATTGCATCCGCAGGGCCCATTCGACTGGTGGTGGTGCCCAAATACTCGCCAAACCGCCCCGGTGCGCGGGCCAGCAGCAGCGAGCCGCCCGCATCCGGGACCAAGCCGATTCCGCATTCCGGCATGGCGATTTGACTGTTTTCACAGACCACACGATGCGGCACATGGCATCCAAGGCCCACACCGCCTCCCATGGTGAAGCCATGCAGAAAGCTGACTATCGGTTTGGGGCAGGTGGCCAGCTTGGCATTGAGGCGATATTCATCGGTCCAGAACTTGCGCCCATATTCGAAGTCACCGACTTCGGCGGTGGCATACATCATTGTGATGTCGCCGCCTGCACAAAACGCGCGGTCGCCGGCCGCATCAAAGATAATCAGGGACACGTTTGGATTTGCTTCCCAAAGATCAAGCAGGGATTCGATCTCCAAACACATATCATAGGTGAGCGCATTCAGAGCGTCGGGGCGGTTGAGAGTGATGCGCCCCGCAGTCCCGTCAATTCGAGCAATCAGGTCGCTCATGAGTTGAGACCCCGCGCCACGATCACCCGCATAATCTCATTGGTGCCTTCCAAAATCTGATGCACCCGCAAATCGCGTACGGTTTTTTCGATGCCGTAGTCGGCCAAATAGCCATAGCCACCGTGCAATTGCAGGCAATCATTGGCCACTTTGCTTCCCATATCCGTAACCAATTTTTTGGCCATGGCGCAGAAATGCGTGGCGTCTGACGCGCCGTTGTCCAGCTTCCACGCCGCCTGCCGCAAGAAAGTACGGCCAGATTGTAGCTCAATCTCCATATCCGCGAGGCGAAATTGCAGAGCTTGGAATTGATCGATGGATTTCCCGAAGGCCTTACGCTCCGCCATATATGCGCGCGTTTGGTCAAAGGCCTGTTGGGCTGCACCGAGTGAGCAGGCCGCGATATTAAGCCGCCCACCATCAAGTCCGGCCATGGCATAAGAGAATCCACGACCCTCTTCACCGAGCAGGTTCTCGATCGGCGTTTTGCAATCGTCGAGTTGCACCTGTCGCGTGGGTTGCGAGCGCCAGCCCATTTTATCTTCCAAACAGCCAAAGGACAGGCCCTGAGTGCCATCCTCAACAATCAAGGCCGTTATGCCCTTGGGGCTGTCATCGCCGGTGCGCGCCATGATGATATAGGCGTCAGAATAGCCGCCTCCAGAGATGAAGGCTTTGGTGCCGGTGAGGCTGTAATCTGTGTTGGATTTCACCGCTTTGGTTTTAAGGGCCGCTGCATCGGAGCCTGAGCCTGGTTCGGTGAGGCAATAGGAGAAGAACATCTCCATGTTCAGCGCCTTGGGCAGATATTTGGCGCGCAAATCTTCGGCGCCAAACTTATCGATCATCGCGGCGCACATATTATGGATTGATAAAAACGCCGCTACCGAAGGGCAGGCCATAGATAGTGCTTCAAAGACTAAGGTTGCATCCAGCCTGGTCAGACCTGATCCACCGCTTTGCTCGCGCACATAAAGCCCGCCGAACCCCAGTTCTGCCAATTGTGGCCAAAGAGTTTTTGGAATTTCACCAGCTGTTTCCCAATCGCGCGCAAAGGGGGCGATATGGGTGGCGCCGAAATCGCGGGCCATATCAAAAATGGCGGTTTGTTCGTCGGAAAGGGAAAAATCCATGGGTGCGGTCCTGTGGTTGCTTATGTGGCAAGTGAACCAAATCCCGAGGCAGGAACCTAGCTCCCTTTCTTGTCAGCTGTATTGTCTGGAAACCGGGGCCCCGCAGGGCCCCGAAATGTCATGAAAGAGTGGTTATTCCATCAGCGGAATGCTGAATTCTCCGCCTTCTTTGGTGCCTGATGGCCAGCGTGCGGTCACAGTTTTAGTGCGTGTGTAGAATTTGAATGCATCTGGACCATGCTGGTTGAGATCGCCAAACACAGATTTTTTCCAACCGCCAAAGGTGTGATAGGCCAAAGGCACCGGAATTGGCACGTTGATGCCGATCATGCCCACATTGACGCGGTTCGCAAAGTCACGCGCGGTGTCGCCATCACGGGTGAAAATGGCGGTGCCGTTACCATATTCGTGATCCATGGCAAGGCCGAGCGCCTCTTCATAGGTTTTCAGCACGCACCGTTGAAAGTACTGGGCCAAAGATCTCGTATTTGTAGATGTCCATGTCCTTGGTGACATTGTCGAACAAATGCGCACCAACGAAGAAACCGTCTTCATAACCTTGAAGATTAAAGTCGCGACCATCCACTACCAAATTAGCGCCTTGATCGATACCAGTTTGTACCAAACGCTCAATATTGGCTTTGGCGGCAGCTGTCACAACCGGGCCATAATCCACATCATTGCCAGACGTATAAGGACCAACCTTCAGCGCTTCCACGCGTGGGATCAGTTTGGCCAGCAAGCGGTCCGCTGTGTCATCGCCTACAGGCACGGCCACTGAAATTGCCATGCAGCGTTCGCCTGCCGCACCGTAACCGGCGCCCAGAAGCGCATCAGCTGCTTGGTCCATGTCGGCATCGGGCATGATGATCATGTGGTTTTTGGCGCCGCCAAAACACTGAACGCGTTTGCCTTCAGCACAACCGGTCGCATAGATATATTCGGCAATTGGTGTTGAACCCACAAAGCCGATGGATTGAATCACATCGTGATGCAAGATTGCATCCACAGCTTCTTTGTCACCGTTCACAACCTGCAAAATACCCTTAGGCAATCCAGCTTCTTCGAACAATTCAGCCAGCATTAAAGGCACCGATGGGTCGCGCTCAGATGGTTTGAGAATGAACGCATTGCCACAAGCAATCGCCGGGGCGAACATCCACATTGGGATCATGGCTGGGAAGTTGAACGGCGTAATACCTGCGGTCACACCCAAGGCTTGACGCATTGAGTACATATCGATACCGGGGCCCGCGCTATCGGTATATTCACCTTTCAGCAATTGTGGCGCGCCGATGCAATATTCAACGACTTCCAAACCCCGAATAACGTCACCTTTGGCGTCTGGGATGGTTTTGCCATGTTCGCGGCTTAAAGCCTCAGCCAATTTTTCCATGTCGCGGTTCAAAAGATCTACGAACTTCATCAACACGCGGGCGCGGCGCTGTGGATTTACAGCAGGCCCAAGCGGGTTGGGCTGCGGCGGCAAATGCCACGGCTTGATCCATTTCGGCGCCATTGGCCAAAGGCACAGTGGCCTGAACTTCGCCGGTTGCTGGATTGTAGACATCGGCGAAACGGCCAGATGTGCCCTTCACATGGGCGCCATTGATATAGTGGGTGAGTTCTTGCATGGGGGTTCTCCTAAGGTTTAACTCTGTTTAATCTTGCATTTATGTAAATAAAAGGGGAAATAATCCAAAATCAAATTGCAAAAATGCAGGGGTATTATGGAAAACTGGGATGATCTGCGAATATTTCTGGCAGTGGCGCAGGCGGGGAGCCTTACAATTGCGGCGCAAGTGCTGAAAATTGACCCTGCCACGGTCAGTCGGCGTATTGCCCGATTGGAAATGGTTCATGCTACGCCGTTATTCTCCAAATCACCCAAGGGCTATGAGTTGACCGAAGCCGGGCACGGGTTGTTGGCCCATGTGGATGCGGCGCAATCATCCTTGAATGCGGGGCTTGGGACGCTGCGTGGTGACGGCGAAGGCTTAACCGGGCAAATTCGCATTGGTGCTCCGGATGGCTGCGCCAATTTTCTATTGCCGCAGGTATGCGGTCAAATTACCAAGGATTATCCAGAGTTAGACATTCAAATAGTAGCGCTGCCGCGGGTGTTCAACCTCACACGGCGCGAAGCGGATATGGCCATTGGGGTTAGTCAACCTACGGCGGGGCGCCTCGTTGTGCAAAAAATTGCAGATTACCGGCTGCATCTGGCAGCCTCGGTAGCACTGTGGGATAAGTTCAAAAAGCCAAAAAGCCTCAACGATCTTCGTGGCTTGCCGATGGTGGGCTATGTTCAGGACATGATTTTTGACAAAGAGTTGGATTATCTGGAGCCTTTGGATCTACGCAGAGTGCAGTTGGCGTCAAATTCAATCTCGGTACAGATGAACCTGCTGCGCCAAGGGGCAGGGGTGGGCATCGTGCATGATTTTGCCTTGCCCTTTGCACCGGAGTTGCGACGTATTTTGATGGATCAACTGTCCTTAACCCGCAGCTTCTTTTTAATTTGCTCTGCTGATGATAGGCGCAACCGACGGCTTAACCTCTTTGCAGAGGTGCTTTTGTCTGGAATCCGGGACGAAATTTCGCGATTGGAAACTTTGGCCAATGGCTAAGGCTGGTTATTTTCAGATTAGCGCTGCCACGCGCTTGCAATTCTCGTGAAATATGGCTTGTTAGCAGCATCAAATCGGAGAACACTAGATGCGCACAGGCCTTTATCCCGGAACATTTGATCCTATTACCCTTGGTCACATTGATATCATCCGTCGCGGCTGCGCCTTGGTAGATCGCTTGGTGATCGGCGTTGCCATCAACCGCGATAAGGGGCCCTTGTTTGATCTGGATGAACGTGTGGCAATGATCAAAGCGGAAGCTCGGCGCCTGAATGCAGAAACCGGCACTGAGATTGTGGTGCATCCGTTCGAAAATCTGCTGATTGATTGTGCGCGCGATGTTGGGGCTGGCATCATTTTGCGCGGCCTGCGCGCTGTGGCTGATTTCGAATATGAATATCAGATGGTTGGCATGAACCGGCAATTGGATTCCAGCATTGAAACAGTGTTTTTAATGGCCGAAGCGCAACATCAGGCAATTGCCTCTAAGCTGGTCAAAGAAATTTGTCGCTTAGGAGGGGATGTGTCGAAATTTGTGACACCAGAGATTGAGGCGGCCCTGAAGGACCGCCTGCATACCTAGCGACTTAACTTTAGTGTTTGATCAATTTACCTATTGCAACGGCCGTATCGGCCATGCGGTTTGAGAAAGCCCATTCATTGTCATACCATGACAGAATCCGCACCATATCACCGCCCATGATCAAGGTTTGATCGGCGTGAAAGACTGAAGAATGCGGATCATGGTTGAAATCTGAAGACACCAGTGGCTCGTCAATTACATCCAAAACGCCTTTGAGTGGACCCTCAGCTGCTTGCCTCATCATCGCGGTGATCTCAGCGATATCCGTATGACGGCCCGCTTCAAAGGTCAGATCAACTGCAGAAACATTAGGCGTTGGCACGCGCATCGCCACTCCGTCCAACTTGCCGTTCAACTCTGGCAGCACCAGACCCACAGCCTTGGCGGCGCCGGTTGTGGTGGGGATCATCGACAGAGCAGCAGCGCGCCCGCGGTAAAGATCGCTATGGGTGCGGTCCAAAGTCGGTTGATCGCCTGTGTAGCTGTGAATTGTGGTCATTAAGCCGCGCTTGATGCCGATGTTTTCATGCAAAACCTTGGCAATTGGGGCCAAACAGTTGGTGGTGCATGAGGCGTTTGAAACGATTAAATCATTGGTGGTCAATGTGTCGTGGTTTACACCGTAAACAATTGTTTTATCTGCATCCTTTCCAGGAGCAGAGATCAATACCCGCGATGAGCCATTGTCGAGATAAGCCTGACAGGCGGCTTTTGAGGTGAAAATGCCGGTGCATTCCATCACTACATCAACATCAGCCCAAGGCAAATCGGCAGGATTGCGCATGGCGGTGACACGGATCGGACCTTTGCTTACATCAATGAAATCTTCGCCCACAGTCACAACCGCAGGAAAGCGTCCATGAACGGAATCATATTTCAACAAATGGGCGTTGTTTTTAACTGAGCCCAAATCATTAATTGCGATCACTTCAATATCTGTACGACCAGATTCGATGATTGCTCTGAGTACATTCCGCCCAATGCGGCCAAATCCATTGATTGCTACTTTTAATGTCATATAAGTGTCCTGCCCCAATTGTTGATAGCGCTAACATCATAAGGACAACAGAAAGTCAACAGCCCAGACTATCTCCAAAAGACGATGTACTCGATAAAATCCACAAATTTTTGACCGATAAACACTAAAGCTATGCCGTCATTTAAGGAGATATCAGCTGTGACGGCCGCAATTAAGTTGATAGCGTAGTAAAGGGATAGGCCGCGGGGTCACTGCATTTCCTACTTACGTGGGCTGTCCCATTTTAGCGGCTAAATCAGCCATACGCACGGAAAAGCCCCATTCATTATCATACCACGATAGTACACGCACCGTTGTTCCGCCAATCACTTTGGTTTGTTCTGGGGCAAAAATTGATGATTGTGTTGTATGATTGAAATCTATGGACACTTTTGGAGCGGGATCATAGGCGAGGATGCCGGCCATAGGACCCGAGGCCGCAGCTTCGATGGCGGCATTGACCTCTTGTACGGTCACTGGACGCGAGGCCTCAAATGTCAGATCCACACAGGAAACATTTGGCGTGGGCACGCGAATGGCCGTACCGTCCAATTTTCCGGCCATTTCAGGCAGGACTTCGCCCAGAGCCTTAGCTGCACCGGTAGATGTAGGGATCAGAGCCATAGCGGCTGCACGGGCGCGGTAAAGATCGCTATGGCGGCGATCCAAGGTCGGTTGGTCGCCTGTGTAGCTATGAATGGTGGTCATGATCCCACGTTCAATGCCAATAGTGTCATTGAGGGCTTTGACCAGAGGTGCCAGGCAATTGGTGGTGCAAGAGCCATTAGAAATTATTGTGTCGCTGCGCCGTAGCATATGCTCGTTGGCGCCCAAAACGATGGTGCGGTCTACATTGGTGGCGGGTGCTGAGATCAGAACCTTTTTGGCTCCTTGGGCAAGGTGAACCTTTGCGGTCTCACCATCGTTAAAATTGCCTGTACATTCCAAAACCACATCAACTCCGGACCAATCCAATTCGTTTGGATTGTAGGTTGAAAACATTTTGATCGGCCCAAGGCCAAGATCGAGTGTGCCGTCGCCAACGATAATTTCACTAGCAAAGCGGCCATGAACGCTGTCGTAGCGCATCAAATGGGCGCTGGTTTCTATTGGACCAGTTGCGTTGATCTTAACAACCTGCACATCCGTACGGCTACTTTCAACGATATGAGCTAAGATGCAGCGACCGATGCGGCCGAAACCATTGATACCAATTTTTACAACCACGATCATCACCCCTGAACAGATTCTATTGAGGACCTAACAAGGGTGGTGCGGTAAAGAAAGTTCAAAACTATCTGATTTTCAGCTTGTTAGCGGAAACATTTCTGTTAGCGATAACTGCTTGCGTAACAGTTTGGTGTAAGAGTCGAAACTTAACGAAAAGGCTGCGACATTGCCGCAGCCTTTGGATTTTTAGAGCAACGATTTCACTTTTTCGACGATAGCTTCAGCAGTGATTCCAAACTCTTTGTACAGGCGGTCCGCAGGGGCTGAGGCGCCAAAGCCTGTCATGCCGATAAAGCCTGCTTTGGCCTCGCGCCCACGCTCGCCCAAAAGCCATTGATCCCAGCCCATACGCACAGCCGCTTCCACAGCCACACGCACAGGACCACCGGGCAAAATGCGCTTCCGGTACGCGTCATTTTGTTGTGCAAACAGCTCCATGCAGGGCATGGAAACAACCCGTGTGCCGATGCCTTGGGCTTCCAGTATCTCGTGGGCCTGCATGGCCAAGGATACTTCAGTGCCCGTAGCCATCAAAATGGCTTGGCGTTTGCCTGTGGCTTCTACCAAAACATATGCGCCGCGTGCGCTTAGGTTTGCTGACCTATACTCGGTACGCACCGCAGGCACGCCTTGACGTGACAGAGCCATCACAGTCGGGGTTCTGGGTTGGCTCAATGCCACTTCCCAAGCTTCAGCTGTTTCGGTGACATCTGCAGGGCGGAACACTAAAGTATTTGGCGTCGCGCGGGAAATTGCCAGATGCTCGACCGGTTGGTGGGTTGGGCCATCTTCGCCAAGTCCGATGGAATCATGGGTCATGACATAAACCGTTGGAACGCCCATCAAAGCCGACAGACGCATCGCACCGCGGGCATAGTCGGTGAAACACATAAATGTGCCGCCGTATGGGCGAATGCCGCCGTGCAGCGCCATGCCATTCAGCGCTGCTGCCATGCCGTGCTCACGGATGCCAAAATAGATATAGCGGCCGGCCCGGTTATCTGGATCAAAAATGCCCATATCTTCAGTCTTTGTGTTGTTGGATCCGGTGAGATCGGCTGAGCCGCCCACGGTTTCGGTCATCACTGGGTTGACCACTTTCAATGTGTTCTCTGACGCTGAACGTGTGGCCATCTTTGGCAGGGTCTCCGCTGCATCTTTTTTCATAGCGCGGATAACGACACCGAGTTTTTTAGGAGCCTCCCCGGCAAATACGCGGTTGAACTGAGCTTGGCGGGAGCTGGGCAGTCCAGCAAAACGTGCGTCCCATTCGACGCGTTCGGAGGCACCGCGGGCGCCGATGGCTTCCCATGCGGATTTCACATCGGTGGGTATTTCAAACGCGCCGTGTTTCCAACCATAGGCTGATTTAGCATCGGCCAATTGTCCCACATCGGTCAAAGCGCCGTGGCCTTTGGACGTGTCTTGCGCCGCATGGCCCAAGGCGATGTGGGTTTTGCAGGCAATCATTGAGGGTTTTTTGGTCTTGCGCGCCGCACTTAGGGCTGCATCAATGGCTTCAGGATCATGGCCGTCAATGGCCTGCACATGCCAGCCCGAGGCTTTGAATCGTTGAACTTGATCTGTACGATCTGACAATTCTACGGTGCCGTCGATGGTGATATTGTTGTCATCCCAAAGCACTATCAAGTGGCCCAGCTCATGACGCCCAGCCAGACCAATTGCTTCTTGGCTGATCCCCTCCATCAAGCAGCCGTCGCCGGCTATGACATAGGTATTATGGTTCTGGATTTTCTTGCTATAGGTGGCGCGCAGAATTTCTTCCGCGATCGCAAATCCTACTGAGTTGGCAATGCCTTGGCCAAGTGGGCCAGTTGTAGTTTCAATGCCGGTGGCATGGCCATATTCTGGATGGCCCGCTGTTTTGGCGCCCCATTGGCGGAAGTTTTTGATCTCCTCGAGAGTCATATCCGCATAGCCGGTGAGGTGCAACAACGAATAGAGCAGCATGGAGCCGTGGCCTGCAGACAGGATAAACCGGTCACGATCAGGCCAATGCGGCGACGAGGCGTCAAATTTAAGATGCTTTTCGAACAGAACAGTGGCCACATCGGCCATGCCCATGGCCATGCCGGAGTGTCCCGAGTTGGCAGCAGCAACGGCGTCCAGCGTCAGAGCACGAATGGCCGCGGCTTTTTTCCAATGTTCAGGGTTCTTGGCGGCGAGAGCTTTGAGATTCACGGTTATAACCTTCTATTTGGCCTAAAGTTGATGCTTCCTATCAAGTGAAGAGGGAATATCAAGTAAACTAGTCCATTTCTTATAAATTGTTTAGCCACTGTGGTCTTGGACCTTAGCTGCAATTTCACATACGTTAACCATAACAATGTCCGATTCGAGACGTGCGCCTTTTGAGCGCGGCAGTGAGTGAAGGAAGAGCTATGAGTGATATTTCAGCTTTAGAACAACGGCTTGCGGCGGCTTTACGGCGCATTTCAGCGGCTACAGAAGCCTTGCCTGACAATGCTGATAGGCGCACGGATGTGGCAGGGTCTGACACAAACCGAGCAAGTCTTGAAAATTCAGAAACCATGACCGCACAGGCGGAGTTTGAGAAAATTCAGGCTGAACTGATCGAAACATGCAAAAAGCTGACTGCACAAGACCGGCAGCTCGTTGAGCTGACCCAAGCGCTAGAAGCGGCCCGCACGGCTCAATCTGAGCCGATGCCCGCGCCAGAGGAACGAAGTGATCATCTGGCTGAGGCGGTTAACGCTCTAGAACTTGAGCTATCGCAAGTGTCTCAATCCAACGCTCAGCTTCGGGCTTCGAACAAAAGTTTGCGCGACGTAAATGCGCAGGGTGTTGGGGATGCGGGGCTGATCAATGCGGGCCTACAGGCTGAAATTGACAGTTTGACCGCAGAGCGCGCGGCTGATGCCGCTCAAATGCAGCTATTGATAACCGCCCTTTCTGATGTGGGCTTAACGGATGCGGGTGAGGAGCTACAGGATGCCTGAAGTAACCATTAAAATCGGGGAACGTCCCTTTAAAGTTGCTTGCCCTGACGGCGAAGAAAGCCAGTTGGAAGCGGCGCGGGCTATATTGAATGCTGAAGCTCAGGTTTTGGTCGCCCATGCTGGCCGCATGCCAGAGGCGCAAATGTTGTTGATGTCTGGTCTGATGTTGGCAGATAGGGCCATTGCGCTCGAAGAAAAGGTAAAAGCGGTTGAGGCGGAAATCGAACTTATGCGCCAAATTTTAAAAGATACTCCACCGGGAATCAAAACTTTAACAAAAGAAGTTGAAGTGACTGTTATCCCAGCTGAACTACTCGAAAGCCTTGCCGAGCTGTCAGCGCGTGCGGAAGCTGCTGCGGATAATCTAGAGGAGAAAGCAGCCCAGCCCGTCGCATGACGGACCGGGACATCGGAGTTTTCAGCGGCTTATTCGGCCGAATTGGCTTTGCGAATTTCTTCGGCGGCGTCTTTATTATAATGCACGCCATTTTCTGACAACATGCCGTCGAATTCACCATTGAGGGTCATATCACGGATGATGTCACAGCCGCCAATGAATTCACCTTTGACATAAAGCTGCGGAATGGTTGGCCAATCGGAATATTCCTTGATGCCCTGACGCACACCATCATCAGCCAGAACATTCACGTCCTTATATTCTACACCCATATAATTCAGGATGCCGGCAATTTGGCTCGAAAAGCCACATTGTGGCATCGTAGCGGTGCCTTTCATGAACAGCACAACATCGTTTGATGTCACTGTTTCGCGGATTTGATCTTCAGCGCTCATCTTTTGTCCTTTTGTCTTTGGGCACAAATTACTGTGCGTATTTCTATGGTTCCTTTGGAACCCGAAAACTATCCTAATGTCCACCTCCAGCAACGCCAGAGAAGTAATCTGTTCAAATTTGTGATCTCCTTAACCGTGCAGGCTGCCGCGGCCTTGGCCTTTTTCATGCCGCATCGCCTAGATAGTACGGATTAACAATATAGCCAAAAATGCCTAAGAAATATAGGCAATGGGGCCCCATCTGAACATATTAGGCTGGTGTTTTTGTGGTCAGCGCCAAAGCATGCAGCTCGCCATGGGCTCCATCCATTTTGCCCTTAAGAGCTGCATAAACGGCGCGATGCTGTTGCACCCGGTTTTTACCAACAAAGCTGGCATCGGTTATTTCAGCGGCGTAGTGATTACCGTCGCCTGCCAGATCGGTGATCGTGATCAACGCATCCGTGAAGGTTTCGCGGATAAGACTCTCGATGTCGACTGCTGTCATGGCCATGGTTTGGCTCCTAATTACTTAAGCTAGAGAGGTAGAGCGCGCCGCGTATAATTTCAAGTCAATGCGGCGGCAAAGCTGCTGCGAAAAATCTTACTTAGGTCTGCAAGCTCTGCTTGGGAGTTGCCAAAGCGCACTGTCATGCCACCAAATGACCCTACGCAGGCCACAGGAACCGCAGCATTGCCAGCAGCAGCCATAAGAGCCTCGGCTTGATCAAAATTGCAGGCTACCAAATAGCGCGCCTGATCTTCACCAAACAACGTGGCCGTGTCATCGGTGTCTAAGCTCACACCGACACCCGCCTCTTCAGCCATCTCAAAAGCGGCCAGCGCCAATCCACCGTCTGACAGATCGGTACAGGCCGTGACCCATGCTGCATTTTCTAAAATGAATCTGCCGTGCTTTTTCTCAGCGTCAAGATTCACCGGTGGGGCGTCGCCCTCAACCCGGTTAAACACTTCAGCTAAAAGCGCTGATTGGCCCAAATGTCCAAGAGTTTCACCGATCAAAATCGCCATATGACCGTCACGGGCCACACCTAAAATTGCATCATCTGCATTAGCAATCAGACCAACCGCGCCGATTGTGGGGGTTGGTAGAATGCTGGAACCATCTGTTTCATTATACAAGGATACATTCCCCGAGACGATTGGCATGTCCAGGGCCGCAACAGCGGCGCCGATGCCTTTGATCGCCCCTACAAATTGCCCCATGATCTCAGGTTTTTCTGGATTGCCAAAGTTTAAGTTGTCAGTCGTCGCTAAGGGCAGGGAGCCTACTGATATCAGATTGCGATAGGCTTCTGCCACGGCTTGCTTGCCGCCCTCAAAAGGATTGGCCGCCACATAGCGTGGTGTCACATCTGAGGTGAAGGCCAAAGCCTTTCGCGTTCCGTGTACCCGCACGATGCCGGACCCAAAGCCAGGCGTGCGCAGGCTGTCGGCCATGACTTGACTGTCGTATTGTTCATAAACCCAATGCTTTGCTGAATAATTAGGGCAAGAGATCAGCATCTTCAGCCCATCAATTGCATCAATTTGTGGTACATTGCCCAAGAGGTTTGGCAGCCGGTGTTTCCACCCATGGGCGGTCATATTCTGGCGCTGTACCAGATAGGGCTTTTAGGGGTAGATCGGCTTTGATCTCACCGTTCAACACAATCAAGAAGCGGTCTTCGGCGATAGTTTCACCGACAATCGCGAAATCGAGGTCCCATTTGTCAAACACTGCCTTGGCCACATCTTCTAGTTCAGGGTTGAGCACCATCAACATGCGCTCTTGGGATTCGGACAGCATCATCTCATAGGCGGTCATATTCAGCTCACGAGTCGGAACTTTTTCCAGATCCAACCGCACGCCCAAATTGCCCTTATCACCCATCTCAACGGCAGAACAGGTGAGACCAGCAGCGCCCATGTCTTGAATGGAAACCACAGCGCCAGTGGCCATAAGCTCGAGCGTTGCCTCCATCAGTCGTTTTTCGGTGAAAGGATCGCCAACCTGTACGGTGGGGCGCTT
This sequence comes from uncultured Planktomarina sp., assembly GCA_905182455.1. Lineage (GTDB taxonomy): Bacteria > Pseudomonadota > Alphaproteobacteria > Rhodobacterales > Rhodobacteraceae > Planktomarina > Planktomarina forsetii. The sequence goes on along the minus strand of CAJJBJ010000002.1, from coordinate 367,758 downwards.
GTCTTCGATGGTGTCGTCAAACTCAGCACTGGCCATTGTGGCCCCGCCGACGCCATCACGGCCGGTTTTAGCACCGAGGTAAACCACCGGCATGCCAACACCAGAGGCGGCAGAGTAAAAGATCTTATCGGTATCGGCCAAGCCTGCGGCAAAAGCATTTACCAAACAGTTGCCATTATAGGCCGGATCAAAGCGCACTTCGCCACCAATGGTCGGCACGCCAAAGCAATTGCCATAACCGCCAACGCCGGCCACAACGCCAGAGACCAACGATTTGGTCTTAGGGTGGTCCGGGCTGCCAAAGGACAAGGAGTTCATCGCCGCAATCGGGCGCGCACCCATGGTGAAAACATCGCGCAAGATACCGCCAACACCGGTCGCAGCCCCTTGATAGGGCTCAATATAGCTTGGGTGGTTGTGGCTTTCCATTTTGAAAATCACAGCCTGACCGTCGCCAATATCCACAACACCAGCATTTTCACCGGGCCCGCAAATCACTTGTGGTCCTTCGGTGGGCAGAGTGCGTAACCATTTTTTGGAAGATTTGTACGAACAATGCTCGTTCCACATGGCCGAGAAGATACCCATCTCTGTGAAAGACGGCGCACGGCCAATAATTTCGAGGATACGCGCATATTCTTTGGGGCTCAGCCCATGTGCGGCGATAAGGTCGGGCGTAATCACTGGATCTTGCAAGTTGTCATCCCTCAAGGTGCAAAGTTGCCCTCTGATACGAAAGATAAGGGGCGGGGGAAAGGTTGGAATGGCTTTTAAATGCCGTAATTGGCCGAAAGCTGTGGGAAGTTTTTGGAAATCCGACCGTTAGACAAAAAAATGCCGGGCACGAGGCCCGGCGTAAGTCCAACAGGGAGATATGGAAGGCTACATGTCTGTTACCTACTCCATGAATTCCATTAAGAGGGCCGAGTCGTTCGCACAAGGTATGCTAGTGCATTGCCGTTATGCATTTAATGCATAGCTTAAGTCACTTCACCTTGCCCACGTTCAGCCCTGCGGTGAGCGGTGATCTCATCTTGGACAAAATCGCGGAAAGCTGCAATTCGGCGCGAATGGCGGAGCTCTTCGGGGTAGGCCAAAAACACCGGAACTTCGGCATTCTCCAGCTCTGGCAGTACCCGGACCAAATCGGGAAATACATGGGTCACGTAATCTGGCAAAACACCGATGCCCAAGTTGTTGATCACACCTTGCAACACGCCATAATAATTGTTTACCGTCAGCGTGGATTGCGGCTGATAACCTATCAATTTCTGCACCAAAGTGGCGCTAACTGCCACTTGCGGCGCATTTGGGTTTTGGCAAATCAAACGGTGCTTGGACACATCATTGAGGGTTTCAGGATAGCCGCGCGTGTCTAAATATTCAGCGCTGGCATAGAGCCGCATTTGCACCGACATTAAACGTTTGCGGATCAGATCTGCCTGGCTGGGTTCTTTCATACGAATGGCGACATCGGCCTCACGCATCGGCAGGTCAAGAACCCGCTCCTCCAACATCAGCTCGACATTGAGATCGGGGTATTTTTCGTAAAGCTGTGGCAGGCGTGGCGTGAGCCAGAGCGTGCCGAAGCCCGTTGTTGTGGTGACACGCAGTTCACCAAACACTTCATCCTCACTGTCGCGAATCCGTGCGGAGGCAGCATCAAGCCGTTTGGTCATGGCGCGAGTGGCGTCAAACAGCAATTCGCCTTGCTCGGTAAGAATTAATCCGCGGGCGTGTCGATGAAATAGGATGGCGTTTAAAGATTCTTCCAGGGCTCGCACCTGACGCGAGACGGCGGATTGTGACAAATGCAGCGTATCGCCAGCATGGGTCAATGACCCAGCATCTGCCACTGCATGGAAAATCCTTAATTTATCCCAATCCATATTCATCACCTCAAATAACTCTACGGTGGTATGATAGCATGGGCTTTGATAGCGGGTCACGGAGTTTTTCGTTGATAGGTCATAGTTTTTGACCTAAAATAATTTTCAAGCACATATCAGGAGCAGTTCGACCATGCAGCATGATGTTTCTTTATCTGATAAATACGACTTGAGTAAAAAACAGGTCTTGTTGAGTGGCACACAGGCTCTGGTGCGCATGATGTTGATGCAGGCTGCGCGGGACAAAGCGGCGGGCCTCAATACGGCGGGATATGTGACAGGATATCGTGGCTCACCACTGGGAGCGGTTGATTTTCAAATGACTCGGGCCAAGCCGGAGCTGGAGCAAGCGCAAATCACCTTTCAAGAAGGCCTGAACGAAGATCTTGCCGCGACAGCGCTTTGGGGCAGCCAGCAAGCCGAACTGCGTGGTGAGGGCAAGCATCAAGGCGTTTTTGGCCTTTGGTATGGCAAGGGGCCGGGTGTCGATCGGTCTGGCGATGTGTTTCGCCATGCCAATATGGCAGGCACGTCACCCCTTGGTGGCGTTGTGGTAGCCCTAGGCGATGACCACACTGGAGAAAGCTCAACCACATTGCACCAATCCGAATGGACGATGATCGACAGCTTTATGCCGGTCTTATCTCCTGCAGGCGTGCAAGAGGTGATTGATTACGGTCTGTTTGGTTTTGCCTTGTCGCGGTTCGCAGGGGTTTGGGCTGGGCTGAAATGTATCAAAGATACGGTCGAAGTGACCTCGGTTATAAACGGTGATCCAGATCGGTTACAATTTGTAACTCCAGAGTTTGACATGCCCGAAGGTGGGCTTAACATCCGTCTGATCGACACGCCGCAAGCGCAAGAAGCACGGATCATCGATTACAAGCGCCATGCAGCACAGGCCTTTGCGCGGGCCAATAAGATGGACAAACGCGTGTTGGGGCAAGCCGGTGCCAAGATCGGTTTTGTGGCCGCCGGCAAAAACTGGTTGGATTTGGCCCACGCGATGCAGGTGCTGGGTATGGACCAAGAGGCCGCTATTGCCCATGGGGTGACCACCTATAAGGTCGCGATGACTTGGCCGCTGGACGTAGACACATTCGCAGAATGGGCCGAAGGTTTGGACACAATCGTTGTGGTGGAAGAAAAGCGCAAGTTAATCGAAGTGCAGATCAAAGAGTCCCTTTTCAATGATCGTCGAGGACGGCAGGTTTTGGGGGCCACAGATGCGGCGGGCCAGATCCTCTTTCCGGACAGCTATGCGCTGGATCCGATGGTGATTGCAGGCAAAATTGGGAAAATATTGGTGGCTGAAGGCTGCGGGTCAGAGCGGCTGACAGGCGCACTCCAGCGGATTGACGAGGCCACACACGCCGACAATGCCCCTACTTTAGCCAGCCGTTTGCCCTATTTCTGCTCAGGCTGCCCGCACAGCAGCTCAACCAAAATTCCAGAAGGTAGCCGCGCTTATTCGGGCATTGGCTGCCATTATATGGTGCAATGGATGGACCGCGACACATTGGGCTTCACCCAAATGGGCGGAGAGGGGGCCAATTGGATTGGAGAGTCGCTGTTTTCCACCCGAAAACACGTGTTTCAAAATATTGGCGACGGGACCTATAACCATTCCGGCATCCAAGCCATTCGTGCCGCCGTGGCCTCTGGCACGACCATGACCTATAAAATATTGTTCAACGACGCCGTGGCGATGACCGGAGGGCAAACCAATGACGGCGGGCTGAATGCAGCACGTATCGTGCAGGAGATGCGTGGCATCGGCGTGCAGCATCTCGCCGTAGTCTATGATGAAAAAGAAGATGTCAGCGCCGCACAGTTTCCCGACGGCACCGCACTGCATCCGCGCGAGCAGCTGATCAGCGTGCAAGAGAACTTCCGCAATTTGCAGGGCATCTCTGTTATCGTTTATGTGCAAACCTGCGCGGCTGAAAAGCGCCGCCGCCGCAAACGCGGCGCCTTTCCGGACCCGGCCGAGCGGTTGTTTATCAACCCCTCTGTCTGCGAAGGCTGTGGGGATTGCGGTGTGCAATCCAATTGCGTGTCTTTGTTGCCATTGGAAACCCCACTGGGGCGCAAACGCCAGATTGATCAATCCAGCTGCAATAAGGATTTCAGCTGCATAAATGGGTTCTGCCCGTCCTTTGCCACAGTGAAAGGCGGCCAATTGCGCCGGCCTGTGGCCCAAGACATCACCATTCCTGATCTGCCAAATCCAAAGCTGCCTGCCATCACCGGCACCCATAATGTGGTCATCACCGGGGTGGGGGGCACGGGTGTTGTGACCATTGGTGCATTGCTTGCGATGGCTGCGCATTTGGACGGTAAGGCCGCTGGGGTCATGGAAATGGCCGGACTGGCACAAAAGGGCGGTGCGGTGCATATCCATTGCCGGATTGGCAAAATTCCAGAGGATATTTCCGCGATCCGCGTGGCTTTGGGTGAATGCCATACGCTTATTGGCGGTGATCTGGTTGTCTCAGCGCAGGGTAGTACTTTGGGTTTGATGGGCCCAGTGGGCGCCGCTGTTGTCAACAATCATGAAATCATTACAGGCGATTTCACCCGCGACACTGGATTTCGTATTCCCGGCGCTGATCTTGAATTGGCGATTGCGGCACGTCTGAACACCCGTGCGGCTTTGATGAATGCCACGAAGCTGGCTGAAAACGCTTTGGGTGACACGGTCTATGCCAATATAATCTTGTTGGGGGCTGCTTTTCAGCAAGGTTTGCTGCCGTTGTCTGAGGCCGCCTTGTTGGAGGCGATTGCGCTCAATGGAGCAAAGGTTGCACAAAACCAACTGGCCTTTGCGCTTGGACGGTGGAGCATGGTCGACCCTGAGATAGCCACTCAGTTTCAAACGCAAAAACCCGTGGAGCTGGACAGTGAGAGCGCGAGATTGGCCAATCTCACGGCCTATGGGTCCGGGCGTTCAGAGCGCTACGAACAGATGAGTGTACAGCTGGCTGATGTGCCTTTGGCAGCGCAGGTTTTGCAATCTTACCACAAGGTTTTGACCTATAAGGATGAATATGAAGTGGCCCGCTTGCTGGGTGAGACCAAAGAGCGGGTGGCAGAGCGGTTTGAGGGAGATTTTGAGATTTACTATCATCTTGCGCCACCTTTGCTGTCGCGGATGAGTCCAGATGGACGGCCGCAAAAACGTCAATTTGGCGCATGGTTTGAATTGGCCAGCCGGGGCTTGGCACGTCTCAAGTTTTTGCGTGAAACACCGCTCGATATCTTCGGCTATACGGCTGAGCGGCGCATGGAGAGGCATTTGATTGCAGATTTTGAGTCTTTGGTGGCGCGGATGCAGCGCGACTATGTGCCAGAACATCACGATATTTGGCTCGAGCTCATGTGCTTACCACAACATATTTTGGGCTTTGGGCCAGTGAAGCTGGCCAACGCGCAGGCCATGGAGAAGCGGCGGGCTGAACTGTTGGCGGCAATCGATCAAGGGCACCAGTCCGCGCAAGCGGCCGCTTAAGAGCTCAATTCTTGGCTGGGCTGTGGTCAAGGGTCACCGGCTTGGTTAAAAGACGGTGACGCTGCGGCGGTGAAGATGAAAGTTATGAGCTATGGCGATAGGTATTTTTGACAGCGGTCTGGGTGGGTTGACCGTGTTTGATGCGGTGCAACAGCATATGCCGGATCTGGACATCATCTATCTTGGAGACCATAAACATGCGCCTTACGGTGTGCGTGACGCAGATGATATTTATCGCTGCACCACCCAAGCGGTGCAAATTTTATTTGATCAAGGCTGTGATCTGGTGATTTTGGCTTGCAATACCGCCTCGGCTGCGGCGCTGCGCCGGATGCAAGAGCATTGGCTGCCTACTGATAAACGCGTGTTGGGAGTTTTCGTCCCGATGATAGAAGCGCTGACGGAGCGGCAATGGGGCGACAATTCTCCGCCCACACAGGTGGCCGTTCAGCATGTGGCGCTGTTTGCGACGCCCGCAACCGTTTCAAGCCGCGCATTTCAACGTGAATTGGCATTTAGGGCCATTGGCGTAGATGTTGAAGCGCAGGCCTGTGGCGGCGTGGTGGACGCCATTGAGGACGGAGATTTCATTCTGGCCGATGCTTTGGTGCAAAGCCATGTGGATGCGTTGCACCGCAAGATGCCGCATCCTCAGGCCGCTATTTTGGGCTGTACCCATTATCCTTTGATGCATGATGCGTTTCAAAAAGCGCTTGGTCCAAAGGTCAAAATATTTTCCCAAGCGAACTTGGTGGCCGAAAGTTTGCAAGATTACCTGCAGCGCCATCCAGACAAGCGCGGTACGCAGGTCAAAGGCAAATTGTTGACCACCGGCGATCCGGTGAAAGTGTCTCAAAGGGCCACGCAGTTTCTCAAACGGCCTTTAACTTTTGAATCTGCGTAACGCTGCGACCAAAGAGCAGTTGAAATCTACGCGTATTCGTCGCATATCCGTAGGTAATAGAGGATCTCGCAATGGCACATAAAGTTATTATTCTTGGCGCAAGCGGTTATACAGGCGCTGAATTGGTGCGTCTGATTGCGTCGCATCCAGATATGGAGATTGCAGCCCTGTCTGCGGATAGCAAAGCCGGGCTCGAGATGGCGGGCGTTTTCCCACATCTGCGCCATATGTCTTTGCCACGTCTGAAAAAGATCTCAGATATTGATATGGCTCAAGCCGATTTGGTATTTTGCGCCTTGCCGCATGCCACGTCACAAGCTGTGATCCGAACCCTGCCAGCGCATGTGAAAGTGGTGGATCTGTCAGCTGATTTCCGGATCAACGATCCCAAAGTCTATAGCAAATGGTATGGCAAACCCCACGATGCGCCAGATCTGCAAAAAACCGCAGTTTATGGCCTGACAGAATTTTACCGTGATGACATCGCCAAAGCACGGCTGGTGGCGGGCACGGGCTGCAATGCGGCCACGGGCCAATTCGCGTTGCGCCCTTTGATTTCTGCGGGTGTCATTGACCTAGATCAGATCATTATCGATCTGAAAACGGGCGTCTCTGGTGCAGGGCGCTCGGCCAAAGAAAACCTGCTGCATGCGGAATTGTCCGAAGGATTTCATGCCTATGCGGTTGGGGGACAGCACCGGCATTTGGCGGAGTTTGACCAAGAATTTTCTAAGCTCGCCGGCCGTGCCGTGACTGTACAATTCACACCGCATCTTTTGCCAGCCAATCGTGGCATCTTGGCGACGGTCTATGTGCAGGGCGATGCGGAGGCCATCTATTCAACTCTGCAATCTGCTTATGAAAACGAACCCTTTTTGCAGGTTTTACCGATGGGTGAGCATCCCAGCACGCGCCACATCCGAGGTTCAAACTTTTGCCACATCGGCGTTGTCGCTGATCGGGTTTATGGGCGTGTGGTTGTGATTGCCGCTTTGGACAACCTTACCAAAGGCTCATCTGGACAGGCCTTGCAAAACGCCAATTTGATGTTGGGCTGTGCTGAGACTGCGGGCTTGATGATGGCTCCGGTGTTTCCATAATGCGGGGCCTCAAAAAACAACGACGCATCCAAGTCATTGCATTGGCTTTGGTCTGTTTGACCGGCGCCACGGCCCTTATCGGATTTGCGCTGCGCGATGGAATCAATCTGTTTCGCTCGCCGACTCAGGTGGCAGAGCTTGCGCCCTTGCCCGGTGAGATCTTTCGCCTCGGCGGTTTGGTGGCGGATGACAGCATTAGCGCTGGAGAAGGGGTTCAATTTTTCTTCAACATCACTGATGGTGCCAATACAGTCGCTGTGAAATATGTCGGCACCGACCTGCCACCGGATTTGTTTGAAGAAGGCCAAGGTACGATTGCAACTGGCACCTTTAAAGATGGTCTGTTTGAAGCCACTGAAATTTTGGCAAAACATGATGAATCCTACATGCCCAAAGAGGTCATTGATGCCCTGAAAGAGCAGGGCGTTTATCAAGAGCCAAAGGGCTCTTAGTCCCGCCAAGCCCGCCAGCTCTTGGGGCCCTTCACAGGGCTGGCGGTTGTGACCATTTGCGCATTAAAAATAGGCAGGTGTTTCTTGCCAAGCGCCGCTTGGCCAGTATACCAGGGGCATGCTTAATGAACTCGCACATTTCAGTCTGAACATTGCACTTGGTTTTGCTGTGTTTGGGACTATCGTTCCGCTTGCTGGGGCCACATTGCGCCGCAGTAGCTGGATGCAACTGGCGCCGATATTTTCGACGCTACAATTTATTTTGGTCGCTTTTGCCTTTGGCGCGCTTACCGTGGCCTTTGTGAGCTCAGATTTCTCGCTTCGAGTTGTGGTGTTGAACTCGCATACACTCAAGCCAATGCTGTATAAAATCGCGGGTGTTTGGGGCAATCACGAGGGTTCCTTGCTGCTTTGGGTGTTGATCCTAACGCTGTTCGCCGCTTGTGCTGCGGTCTTTGGCAAGACTTTGCCGCAAAGTCTTTTGGCACGGGTTTTGGGCGTTCAAAGTTCGATCACTGCGGCCTTTTTGGCATTCGTTTTGTTTACCTCCAACCCGTTCACGCGCGTCGAATTTCCGCCGTTTAACGGGCAGGGGCTCAACCCGCTTTTGCAAGATCCCGGACTGGCCTTTCACCCACCGTTTTTATATCTTGGGTATGTCGGGCTTTCGATCACATTTTCTTTCGCCATTGCCGCCCTTTTGGAGGGTAAAGTGGACGCCGCTTGGGGTCGCTGGGTGCGCCCATGGACATTGGCGGCTTGGATTTTCCTGACCATCGGCATTGGTCTGGGCAGTTGGTGGGCCTATTATGAGCTGGGCTGGGGTGGATTTTGGTTCTGGGATCCGGTTGAGAACGCCAGCTTTATGCCATGGCTGATTTCAGCAGCTTTGCTGCATTCGGCCATCGTGGTTGAAAAACGGGATGCCTTGAAGGCCTGGACCATCCTATTAGCCATTTTGGCCTTTGGCTTTTCCTTGATTGGCACATTTATCGTGCGCTCAGGCGTGCTGACATCAGTGCATGCTTTTGCCAATGACCCTGAGCGTGGCGTGTTTATTTTAATGATCTTAGGTGTGTTTTTTGGCGGGGCCTTGTTGCTGTTCGCTCTGCGCGCCAATGCGATGGACAGCAAAGGCGTGTTTGCAACTGTGAGCCGTGAGAGCGCATTGATCGCCAATAATCTGTTGTTGGCCATCAGTTGCTTTGTGGTTTTTGTCGGCACGGTTTGGCCCTTGGTGGCGGAGCTTTTGATGGATCGTAAACTCTCTGTTGGCCCGCCCTTTTTCAACGTCGCCTTCACGCCGTTTATGGTGGCCTTAGCTGTGATCCTGCCCATTGGTTCAACCTTGCCTTGGAAAAGGGCCAAGCGGGCGCATCTGTCTCGGCTTTGGCCTGTTGCGGTGTTCTGTTTGGCCTGTGTGGGCCTGACATGGGCTATGCAAACTGGGCGTTCACTTATAGGCCCGGTTGGTCTGGGACTTGGGGTTTGGCTGGTGATGGGCGTATTGATCGAGCTGTACCAACGCACTGGGCGTGGCACAGGCAAATGGAGTCGCTTGCTTAGCTTGCCTTTGGCGGATTGGGGTAAGGCGACGGCGCATGCTGGGCTTGGCATTACCATCTTTGGTGTGGCCGGAATTACAGCTTGGCAGGTTGAAGATATCCGAGTGATGGCAATTGGTGATAGTGCTGAAATCGCTGAATTCACTGTAACACTTGATAACGTCGAGGACCTTCGTGGCCCCAATTATCTGACCACCATGGCGGATATAAAACTGGCCCGCGATGGTAAGTTTATCGCCAATCTGTACCCAGAGCGTCGCTATTACCCAGTGGCTGAAATGCCAACCACAGAAGCCGGGATCGACAGTGGCCTATGGCGGGATGTTTATGTGGTGGTGGGAGATGCGCAGCCTCAGGGCGGCTACGCGGTGCGTACATTCATCAAACCCTTGGCCAATTGGATCTGGACTGGGGCGATTATAATGGCGATGGGTGGTCTTCTGAGCCTGTTTGATCGGCGCTACCGTGTTGGATCCGTGGCCGCACGGCGTGATCCGGTGGAGGGTGAGGCATGAAACAGGCATTATTGGTTATGCTACTGCTGGTTTGGGCCGGTATTGCGCAGGCAGTGGAGCCGGGTGAGGTTTTGTCAGATCCAGTGCTTGAGGACAGGGCCCGCTCAATTTCCCAAGGTCTTCGGTGTTTGCAGTGCCGCAATGAAAGTATTGACGAGTCTAACGCGGGTATTGCCAAGGATCTCAGGCTATTGGTGCGTGCGCGGCTTGTGGAGGGTGACAGTGACACTGAGGTGATGGATTACATCGTCGCGCGTTACGGTGAGTACGTTCTGCTGCGGCCTAATGGTCTCGGAATCAATCTGGTGCTTTGGTTGGCGGGACCCGCGCTGTTTCTGACCGCTCTTGCAGGGCTTCTTGCGGTGCAACGCCGTTCGAAACTTAATGCATTGACTCAGGGTTTGAGCGAAGAAGAAGAGAAAGAGATTGAAAAGCTCTTATCGTCCTGACGTCAAGTTTTCATTTATCTGCCTGATGAAATCTGGCATGGTTTCACCACAAACAAGAGGTTGCCATGATTTACGAAACAATTGCCTGTGCGATTAATGATGGCGTCGCAGTGGTGACCCTCAATCGCCCGGATGTGATGAACGCTTTGAACTACTCAGATGCGCGCCGAACTCACCCATGCAGTGCGCGAAAGTGGCAAAACCGCGCGCGTTGTGGTGTTGACCGGAGCAGGGAGGGCGTTTTGCTCGGGCCAAGATTTGGGAGCGGGAGCCAATCCCGCTGATATCGACCTCGAACGTACCCTGAAAGATGAATATATGCCAATGCTGGAGGCGATTACCACTTGCCCAGTTCCAACAATCGCGGCCGTGAACGGTCCTGCGGCAGGGGCTGGCGCTAATCTGGCACTTGCCGCTGATGTGGTTATCGGCGCTGAGTCTGCCTACTTCCTTCAGGCCTTTACCCGCATTGGCCTGATCCCAGACGCTGGGGGCACTTATGTTTTGCCACGGCAAATGGGGCTGGCCAAATCCATGGGGGTTGCGCTGTTTGCTGATAAGATTTTTGCCCGGGAGGCCAGTGCGATGGGAATGATCTGGGAGTTTGTGGCTGATGAAAAATTTTCCAGCCATTGGCAAGCCCGGGCCGCGCATTTGGCTGAGGGTCCAACTCTGACTTACGGCTTTATCAAAACCGCCATTCGCAGTAGCTTTGCAAATTCTGAGGCAGAACAGTTGAATTTAGAGGCTCGTTTGCAAGGGGATTGTGGCCGCACGCGTGATTTCAAAGAGGGTGTGACGGCATTTCTGGATAAACGCAGGCCCAAATTCGAAGGCCGTTAAACACGGTTCATTTCGAGCACAGATATAAAAAAGCACCGTTTAACCGGGGCTTTTTTATTTTAGCGATTTTCAATATCCACATAGTCTCGGGCGACTTCACCGCAATACAATTGCCGTGGCCGGCCAATTTTCATAGCAGGATCTGAGATCATCTCTTTCCACTGAGAGATCCAGCCCACTGTGCGTGACAGGGCAAAAATAGGGGTAAACATCGATGTTGGGAAGCCCATGGCCTCCAAGATGATGCCAGAATAGAAATCCACATTCGGGAACAATTTTTTCTCTGCAAAATACGGATCCGCTAAGGCCGCAGCCTCAAGCTCTTTGGCTACTTGCAATATTGGATTGTTCTCAACACCCAACAGTTCCAGAACCTCATCGGCGGATTCCTTCAACACTTTGGCACGTGGATCGATATTTTTATAAACCCGATGGCCAAAGCCCATCAAACGGAAGGGATCGTTTTTATCTTTGGCGCGGGCAATAAATTCTGGTATACGATCAACCGTGCCAATCTCATTCAACATTTCCAGGCAAGCTTGGTTTGCGCCCCCATGTGCCGGACCCCAAAGGCATGCAATGCCAGCTGCGATACAGGCGAAGGGGTTGGCGCCGGAAGATGAGGCCAGACGCACCGTAGAGGTGGAGGCATTCTGCTCGTGGTCCGCATGTAGAGTGAAAATCCGATCCATGGCACGGGCCAAGATTGGGTTCACTTCATAATCTTCTGCAGGCACGGCAAAGCACATGCGCAGGAAGTTTGACGCATAGTCGATATCGTTGCGCGGATATACGAAGGGCTGTCCAACCGTATATTTGAACGCCATCGCTGCAATCGTTGGCATTTTAGCGATCAAACGGATTGAGGCTACTTCGCGTTGATGCGGGTCGTTGATGTCGGTTGAATCGTGATAGAATGCTGACATTGCACCCACAACACCCGTCATAATTGCCATAGGATGCGCGTCGCGACGAAATCCGCGGAACAGATGCACCATTTGCTCATGCAGCATTGTGTGGTTAGTCACCAGGCTTTCGAAGGTTTCCAACTCGCCAGCTTCAGGCAAATGGCCGTAAAGCAGCAGGAAACATACTTCCAAATAATGGCTTTTGGAGGCCAGTTGATCAATCGGATAGCCACGGTGCAACAATTCACCCAAGTCACCATCGATAAACGTGATGGTCGAATCACAGGCCGCCGTTGAAGTGAAGCCCGGATCATAGGTGAAAACATTGGCTTGGGCATAAAGCTTTCGGATATCAATTACATCCGGCCCGGCTGTGGGCGATATAACTGGCAATTCGTAGGTTTTTCCGTCCAGCGTGAGGCTAGCCGTTTTCTGTGGTTTGTCGGTCATTACATTCTCATCTTCCCAGTAGAGTCTTGCCACAAAGGACCTTCTCAACTTATATCGTTTAGCCGTGCAATCGTTTCATTGCGGCCCAAAACTAGCATCATGTCAAATACACTCGGAGAGGCCATACGCCCCGAAAGAGCGGCCCGCAAAGGTCCCGCCAAATTGCCCATTTTTGTCTCATGGGCCTGTGCGATATGGCCTACCAAAGTTTCTAATGCTTCTCGTTCCCAAATAACATTTTGCAACTGCGGCGTCAATTCGTTCAGTATACCAATGGATACTAAATCCAAGGATAGTTTTGCTTCTTTCTCTAAGTTCAAAGGCCTATCATCGAACATAAAAGCTGATTTCTCAAACAGTTCACCCATTGTTTTGGCCCGTACTTTAACGCAATAAGCCCCAGTCAAAAAAGTGGCTTTTTGCACATCACTGAGCGCGGGTTCTCCGATTATAGCAAGATAACCCTCCAATTCATGCAGCAGTGTAGCATTTTCGGTATGTGCAATATGTTGACCAGAGACATTTGCCAATTTTTTGAAATCAAACCGCGATGGTGATTTGCCTATATACTCGAGATTAAACCAAGACTGTGCCTGTGCGTCTGTGAAAAACTCGTCGTCGCCGTGGCTCCAGCCCAAGCGGGCCAAATAATTGCGCATGCCAGCGGCGGAATAGCCAATCGCTTGGTATTCTTCCACGCCTGTAGCCCCATGGCGCTTTGACATTTTCTTGCCATCGGGACCGTGGATCAGCGGAATATGGGCATAGACCGGCAGATCCCAGCCCATGGCCAGATAGATTTGAATTTGCCGCGCGGCATTGTTAAGATGGTCATCGCCGCGAATAACATGGGTGACACCCATGTCGTGATCATCCACCACGACAGCCAACATATAGACGGGGCTGCCATCCGAGCGCAGCAAAACCATATCATCCAGCTGGTCATTGCGAATTGTCACATCGCCTTGCACTTGGTCTTTGATCACAGTTTGCCCATCGCGGGGGGCTTTTAAGCGCACCACATAAGGTACATCCGGATGGTCAGTCTCTGTCACATCGCGCCACGGCGAGTGAAACAGGGTTGAGCGCTTTTCAGCATGGGCCGCGTCACGAAAAGTTGCAATTTCATCTTGGGTCGCAAAACATTTATAGGCATGACCCGCGACAATCATGGCATAGGCCACTTCGGCATGGCGATTTGCATTGGCCGCTTGGCTGACTGGCGCACCATCAAAATCCAACCCCAGCCATTCCATGCCGCGATAAATTGCTTGGGTGGAGGCTTCTGTTGAGCGTTCCTTGTCGGTATCTTCCACCCGCAGCAAAAACTGGCCGCCATGACGCCGGGCAAACAGCCAGTTGAACAAGGCTGTCCGGGCTGATCCGATGTGCAATGTGCCGGTCGGTGACGGGGCAAAGCGTGTAACCACTGAAGAAACGGGCATGATATTAATTCTCGCTAACTATAGAAGCATTCTGTGTGCTTCCTACGGCGCATCCGCAGAGAGGACAAGTGCAGCATTAGTCTCTGATTTCGGTTTGAATTAAGCGCGTGCTGTAGGTGCAGATGCCGCAGCTAATCTTATGGACACCAGTTATTTTAGGTTGCGGCATTGCTACGTTCTTTGCGAGGGTTTGTGAGCCTGCGGCCTTTGAGGGTCTTGGGCTTTTAACGCTTGTGTTAACCTGTTTTGTCGCGGGAGTGCGGTGGCATAGTAGTTTGGCACGCTTGCTGTTCCTCGCGGCTACATTTTGTTCGGGTTTTGGCTAGGCGATGGTGCGGTCGCATATGGTTGCGGGGCCGATGATTGACGGTTGTATTTGCAGCGGCGGGCGGGCAGGATTTTCAGCACTCAGCCGGTTGGAAAATGATGCATCCACCAGGTCTTAGGCCGAGGCCTTTTACGCTATCATCAATTGGGTCTTGATGGTGCCAAAGTGGGACGTGATTGGACCTATGTGGCCATCAGGCAATATCATTGCGCAAGATTGGTTGGACAACCTACTCTGTGGCGCAATCAATCTGAGATCTATGTCGCAAACGCGGGCTTTGGCGGGGCTGTTTGACGAGACTGGCATTGTGGGATGGACCACCATCCGCGCCACTACTGGGCGCAGGCTATGGAATGATGCAGGGATACGCGGGGACGGCAATTAATAGGTGCGGATCAACCCAACCAATTTTCCCTGAACCTTCACCTGATCATCGCGAAACACGCGCGTTTCATAAGCGGGGTTGGCGGCTTCAAGTGCGATTGCACTGCCATTGCGGCGGAAACGCTTCAACGTGGCTTCGTGATCATCGACTAAGGCCACCACTATATCGCCGGTTTGGGCGGTGGTGGTCTCACGGATAACCACCACATCACCATCGTTAATACCGGCTTCGATCATCGAATCGCCTTTAACTTCCAACGCATAATGTTCACCGCTGTTGGACACCATTTCACTGGGCACCGCGATGTTGCGGGAATAATCTTCTATGGCTGAGATTGGAACACCAGCGGCAATACGGCCCATCATTGGGAGGGATCTTATTTCACTCTCGTCAAGATCTATAGCCTCCTGCGGCCGACCTGGACGAGAGCCTTCGATCACTCTGGGTTTAAATCCGCGTGCGGGCGATGACATTGGCTCCGGCATCCGAATGATCTCAATGGCACGGGCCCTGTGAGCCAACCTGCGAATGAAGCCGCGTTCTTCCAGGGCTGTGATCAACCGGTGGATGCCCGATTTAGACCGCAGGTCCAGGGCTTCCTTCATCTCATCAAAAGAGGGGGACACCCCATCGACTTGGGTCCGGGCATGAATGAACTCTAACAGTTGCAATTGCTTTTTGGTCAGCATGTCTTGCTCCTTTTCGCACGATGGCGTCACCAATGTTGTGCAAATGTTCTACTCACGTTCTCCTTTTGTGTCAACCATGCTCTGGAGTCACAATGGAATATACTCCATCAGCGTGCCTTTAGGCTGTGCCGGTGCGCTCATTTTGTGCACCACCAGCACATTGGCCGCGTTTAATACCGTCAGCAGTGCGCTGTCTTGGCGGCGTTCCACATGCAATTCACCAGCCACAAGATTACCACGCATATAATGTTCGCGTGGGCCGTTAGCTTGCAAATCATCGGCCAAAGGCGCGGTTAGGCGCTGACGGCCCCCAATTGGCAGTCCCAACATTTTATGGACCAACGGCACAACAAACACTTCGCCGCAGACCATAGCCGACACTGGATTTCCGGGCAGCCCTATCATGGGTGTCTTAGACATATGCCCTGCCATAAGTGGCTTTCCGGGCCGCATTGCTACCTTGTAAAAAGATTGCTGCATGCCAAAATTGGCGGCCGCTTGGGCGACCAAATCATGGTCCCCAACCGAAGCCCCGCCAATTGTGATGATGAGATCAGCCCCCGTGGTGAGGGCAAAGACCTCCGCCAAGGATTCCAACCGGTCACGAGCGATGGGTAAAATACGGGTTTCAGCGCCAACTTGTTGCAACATGGCGGCCAGCCCGTAGGTGTTCGAGGCAATAATTTGATCGTTTCGCGGGCTTTCGCCAGGCTGTACCAATTCATCTCCGGTGGCGATAATTGCCACCTGTGGTTTGCGTGAAACCATCGGCTGGGCTACGTTCATTGAGGCCATCAGGGCAATGTCTTGTGGGGTGAGCCTGCGGGGAGCGGTGAGCTGATATCCAACAACAAAATCACTGCCGGCAGGGCGTACATGGGGCTTGTCATTGGGACCATCAGTGAGGGTGATACTGCCCTCCACCGCGGTTACATGCTCTTGGATCAACACATGATCTGTGCCTTGAGGCAGAGGAGCGCCTGTGAAAATGCGGGTGGCTTGGCCGGTACCCACGGGGTTGTCAAAGCGGTGGCCAGCGGCAGCCTCTCCAATCACATCCCATTGGGTGCGTCCAGCGCTGAGGTCAGCTGCACAAATAGCATAGCCATCCATGGCAGAGGCAGCAAAGGGCGGTTGATTACGATCGGCGAAAACAGGCTGCGACAAAATGCGCCCCACAGCATGCTGCAAGGCAATGGGTTCAGCCTCAAGGGGGTGTGCCAGCGCCAATACGTGACCTAAGGCTGCGCTGACGCTGATCATACCTCTTCGCGCTTCCACAGTCCGGATTTTCCACCCTGCTTTTCATCCAGCTGAATGGCCGTAATGACGATGCCTTTGTCAACAGCTTTAAGCATATCATAGAGGGTGAGGGCAGCTGTTGCGGCGGCGGTCAGCGCTTCCATCTCTACCCCAGTTTGGCCCTTGGTTTTCACGGTAGCGGCGATCAGCACTTGATTGCTGGCTTGGTCAGGATCTAGATCTATGGTGACTTTGGTGATGGGCAAAGGATGGCACAAAGGGATCAGCTCGGAGGTTTTCTTAGCCCCCATAATACCCGCCACGCGCGCCACGCCCAGCGCATCGCCTTTTTTAAGGTTGCCCTTAATGAGCAGATCCATTGTGGCTTGGGTCAGCTGGACGGTGGCTGTAGCGCGCGCCATGCGTGAGGTTTCGGCTTTGTCGGAGACATCAACCATACGCGCGTGACCGGCCTCGTCTAAATGGGTAAGTTTTGACATTTATAACCTATCTGGTATGAGCGGGTTGGCCAAAAGCGCCCGGGTTGCATGGGCCACATCGTCTTGGCGCATAAGGCTTTCGCCGATGAGGAAGGTGCGTGCACCGCAACGTGCGAGATCCGCTAGATCTTCAGGGGTGTATATTCCGCTCTCAGCCACAATGGTTTTGCCTTCAGGCACACGACGTGCCAACGCGCGCGTGGTGTCGAGGGTCACTTTGAATGTATTAAGATTGCGATTGTTGATACCCAGAAGGGGCGATTTAAGGGCCAAGCCACGGTCCAGCTCTTCAGCATTATGCACCTCAACCAAAACATCCATGCCCCAATCAAAAGCCGCGGCCTCTAGCTCAGCGGCTTGCGCGTCAGAGACCGAAGCCATGATGATCAAGATGCAATCTGCGCCCAGCGCGCGTGCTTCGGCCACCTGATAGGTGTCATACATGAAGTCCTTGCGCAGCACGGGCAGCGTGGTCGCGGCCCGTGCGGCAGTCAAATAGCTGTCATGGCCTTGAAACGATGGCGCATCTGTTAAGATCGACAGGCAGGTCGCCCCGCCAGCCTCGTAGGCTTTTGCCAGTTTTGGTGGATTGAAATCGGGTCGGATCAAGCCTTTAGAAGGGGAGGCTTTTTTAACCTCTGCAATCAGCGCATATCCGGTTTTTGCAGCGGCGCTAAGACTGTCTGCGAAGCCACGTAATGGGCCTGCGGCGCGTGCGGCCTCTTCTACATCCACAAGGCTGCGGGCTTGTTTACGTTCCGCGATCTCTAATAGTTTATAGGCTTTGATCTTGTCGAGAATGGTCTCAGTCATAGGTAAATCCAATTATCATGCAGCACTTGTAAGAGCGGCCAGTGCGGTCACTTTGTCCTTGGCGGCTCCGCTGTCGATAGAGGCTCGCGCCAGTTCTACACCCTCTATTAGTGTGTTGGCTGTTCCGGCAATCACCAAAGCGGCGGCGGCGTTAAGCAATACGGCGTCGCGGTAGGCCGAAGGGTTCCCTTCCAGAAGCGCTGAGAAGGCTTTGCCATTGTCTTCGGGGCTACCGCCCAGAATGGCCTCGAAAGGATGAACCGGCAGGCCAGCATCTTCTGGGTGCACTTCCTGATCACTGACAGTGCCATTAGCCAGCACAGCCACGGCGCTGGTGCCGGTGATAGTCAGCTCATCGGTACCGTCAGAACCATGCACCAGCCAAGCCGCCTCTGACCCAAGCGCCAGCAGAGTTTCGGCCATGGGGCGAACCAGTTCGGGTGCAAAGGCGCCGGTTAACTGGCGTTTTACGCCGGCCGGGTTGGTGAGCGGGCCTAGGATGTTAAAAATTGTCCGAGTTCCCAATTCCGCACGAGTGGGCATTACATATGCCATGGCGGGGTGATGCATTGGTGCCATCATGAAGGCGATGCCTATCTCAGACAGGGCGCGTTCAACCACATCGGCTCCCACCATCACATTGATGCCCATTTGGCCCAAAGCATCTGCGGCTCCTGATTTAGAGCTAAGATTGCGGTTACCGTGTTTGGCGACTGGCACGCCAGAGCCGGCCACCACAAAGGCCGTTGCGGTGGAGATGTTCAACGTGCCTTTGCCGTCTCCGCCTGTGCCCACGATATCCATGGCGCCTTCGGGCGCATTTACCTTATGGCATTTTGACCGCATCACAGCGGCGGCGGCGGCATATTCATCAACGGTTTCACCACGGGTGCGCAGCGCCATCAAAAAGCCACCAATTTGACTGGCAGTTGCCTCACCATTAAACAGCACCTCAAAGGCTATCTCAGCCTCAGCGCTGGTCAGAGGGCGTTCGGCGGCGGTTCCAATAAGCGGTTGAAGAGCCGAAATCATGCGGCGTCCTTTGCCATATCAAGAAAGTTTTTGATCAGGTGATGACCATGTTCTGAAGCAATGCTTTCAGGATGAAACTGTACCCCATGAATCGGTAGGGTTTTGTGTTGCAGACCCATTATGGTACCATCGTCCAAAGCCGCTGTCACCTCAAGGCATTCGGGCAGCGAGTTACGATCCACCACCAAGGAATGATAGCGGGTCGCCTCAAAAGGATTCGCAATATCGGCAAAAAGACCGGTATTCGTGTGATGCATCGTGCCCATCTTGCCATGTACAATCTCATGACAGCGCACAACTTTGCCGCCAAAGGCCTGACCTATAGTCTGATGGCCCAAACAGACGCCCAAAAGAGGCGTGCGCGTTTCAGCTGCGGCTTGGGTCAGATCCAGACAAATGCCCGCCCGTGAGGGGTCACAAGGGCCAGGCGACAGAAGAATCGCCGAGGCCCCAAGGCTCATCGCCTCTTGCACATCTAAAGCGTCATTGCGTTTGACCAAGACATCAGCCCCCAGCTCTCCAAGGTAGTGCACCAGATTATAGGTGAAGCTGTCATAATTATCGATCAGCAATAACATGGGCCGTCCTTTACTTTTTAGCATCTGTAGGCTCTTGACGAGACAATGAGTCTCGCATTTCGGTCGATGGTCGCGGTATAGATGTTCAGGGAACCATGTTATCGTCAAGAGTAACAGGGCGATTTTGACGTTTGAAAGGCAATAGATGCGGCTATCATTCTTCAATGGACTGATTTGGGGCGCTGTTTTAGGTGTCAGCGGGCTTATAGTGCTCTCAATTTTGAACGAAATCCCCGGAATTCGGGGGTTGGCGTCGGATGTTGTCATCACACCGGTGTCAGAGACACCAGTTGTGTCTCCACCTGCGCCAATGCCCAAGTTTGAGTTAGAACGCCGCCCGGATGTCATTGCGCAAACGCTTGAAGTGCAAACGCCGGTGCTGCTCGCCACGGTGGATGGGTCCGTCACGCAATCGGCTCTGCGACCTCAACCAACCGAACTGAGCGAGTCATTTGGGCAAGATTTTGATACGACAGATCGACGGCCATCAGATGAATTTTCTCCCCAACGGCCGTCCATTGCGCCGCGCAACATCATTGATCTGGCGCCTGTGGACCGTATGCCGATACCATCTGTTGGATCGATTGGCGATACTGCGCCTTCTGCGCCTCAGGCGCCAGCGGGCCTGCCAAGCATAATTTTGCCAAAACTGTCCGGGCAGCCTCGACTGAAATTCACCACGCAATTCAGCGCACCGGCGGATCAGGCCTTGATTGCGATTGTTTTGGTTGAGCGGGACGAACCCCAGCTGGATCTCGATGCCGTGTTGAATTTAGGCTTTCCCGTGAGCGTGGCCATCGACAGCCAGTCGCAAAATGCAAAGATTAGAATGCAGGGCTACCGATCGAAAGACTATGAGGTTTTAACCCATACTAATCAGCCCACCCAAGGCATGGGCCAGGTGTCTTTGACCGATCAGATCGCGGTTCTATCAGACTCTTTAGGGTTTTGGGATGCGGGAGACTCTGAGCCTGAGCAAAGTCTGCGTAGCCTTCGCGTATTGATCGCCGAATTGATTACCAATCAACTTGGCTATGTCGGACAAACGGCTGATACTGTCACTTCTTTGCAGGATACTGGATTGGCGGCGGGGCAAGTCTCTGTTTACATCGATCAAGAGACCATCCGAGTCGCAGATATTTTCGAACAGCTTGATGCTGCAGGGCAGAGTGCCACCTATACAGGGCAGGCCATTATTGCGTTGGAACTCCGTGATGATACGCTTGATATCCTTCAATTTTGGCTGCGACATTCGCGCAGCGCGCAAATTTCAATTGCCCCGCTTTCAACTGTTTTGATGCAACTTATTCCTTAGGCTGGTCCGGGGGGCAGCCGACGACATTCCTCCCACAACCTTCTTTAGAATGGCTCGCATGTTTGGCACCACAGCTTCAAGTTGCGGCAGGTCATTTATGCACAGCATTTTGATCTCATTGCTGACTGTGACCCTTTGCAACCGCTCCAATACCTCATTGTCGCCGCCATCATTGCCCTGACCGCTATAAATGTGCAGGTGATCCACTTGGGTTTGAAAACTGGCGTGCGCACCTGAAATACAGGCATGATTGTGCAAAGCCTGTGGTAAAAACTGGCTCAAATCGCGAAACCTATGAGCGCTGTTGACATGAAATGCATCGGGATATTTGGCCCATAAATCAGCCATGACTGAGCGCAAAAATGGATGCGCGACATGGGCGGCTGCAAACAGGCGTGAGGAGGGAAACCCCAATATCTCAGCTGCATTGATCTGCATGTAATGGTTGAACATCGCCGGATCGCTTCGGCGTTTTGGATCATGCTCTAAGGCGCTGTAATCCACCCATTTGCCGCGTAACACCGGTTGGTTACCCTCAAACATATCGCTGGGTTCTAAGGTAGCAGTGAGAAACACGTCATCGTTGAAATAGATAAATCGCTCTGAAAGCCCCTTAATCCGCCACAGCAGGGTTTCGATGGCCAAGGAGTTGAAAGTGGGCAACACTGCTTCAAGGCCCTCGAAAATTTCCGGATGATAGCTAAAAGAAATTTTGTTGCGCAGAGATGGGCTTAATCTCGAAAGATCCGGCGTAATCTCATCGACCACAATCCAAATTTTTCTAATCCAAGGAGCATGATTCTCGATTGAGTGTAGGCAGTATAGTATCTCATCATTGCAAAGCCAGCGGTGCGGATTTACCGCATTCTCATGTAGTTCATGCGCGGCTTGCGCCATATAGAGTGCGCGCTTGTCACGGTGGCTTTGGGCGCTTCCATCCACCCAAGTGATAACCGCATCAATTGGGTCATGAAGGTTCATCTTTGTCATATGCTGCGCTGTCCCGAGTTTCCCACTCACGATATAGGGCGTAGGTCGCAGGCGGGTAGGGGCTTGGACGGTCAGGCGTTTGCGTACATAAAAGGTGGAGCGCCAGCCGAATAAACTGTTTTATCTGGGCGTTGCTTTTGCAAGCGCATCGTACTGGTGATTTTCTCTTTAAGGAATGCGGCGCCAGAAACTGGATCGATATCGGTAGATAATTCAGCCTTATCTCTGGCCTGTATGTTTCAAGTACTGAGAAGCTGGGGTAATTTGTCGTCGAACTTTTTGAACTCACTCTTGGCCAATTAACCCATTTGACGCACCGATGCAGATTTTCGAATGCATGCACCCTGAGAGCAAACCCAGGCGTGCTCGGTCTGCGGAAAGAAAGACAATGAGCTGTTGGCACTGTCTCAAAATGGCAGATTTTGGGTCAGGGTATCATATATTCGGGCAACGGGTCCCTCTTGATAGGCTGTCAGCGCTGGACGTTTGAGCCCATCATCACTGCCAAATGCTCTTTACAGGCTTGGTTTTGACACTCTGGCCAAGGAACAAATGTCATTAATTTTGACGGCGGTCATGCCGTATTCAATAGGCCATCATCACTGTATTAAGCACATGCTAGCAATCAAATGTCTTTAGGCGCCCTCGGATCGGTTTTGTGAGTTGGTTTTGGCTCACGTTCCATACCTATGTGTCATAAATTTTTATTACGAATTGCACGCACCACGGGCACAGTGGCCTTTCAAGCCAGCAGTTGTGACATCTCATGTTGTGCTCAGTGTAAGAAAATGGTGGTCCCGACAGGATTTGAACCTGTGACCCCTCGCTTCGGAGGCGAGTACTCTATCCAGCTGAGCTACGGGACCATTTCTATCCATCAACAGCGGTTTTCAAATTACCCTCTGCCAATTTCATAGATATTCTGCCTTGCGTCAGCCCCTTAGCCGGGCTGCTTAACGTCTCTTACATCAAGCCCGTTAGGCCTTACAACCCATTTTGACAGATTTTCTAGTGACTTTCCGTTTGACCGCCCGAAGTAGCCTAAGGCCACGCCAATATTGGCGAAACCTCTGTACAAGATTGCACTGGGTCATGACATTTATTTGCCCCAGAGGCGTTTTTCGCCACAATCCAAATGTACGAAGTTTGAGCGTGAGTATCGCCCAACGCCGCCCGCAGCACAGGAGAAGGCTGCACGTGCGATTTGGCGTACCGATTTCCCTTGCATCCGTAGATCAGCAGCTTGTCCACTCATGTGCAGCGAATTCTTAGCCACATTGCGCGAGCGGGCGCGCAGTAAATTGTTGGTGGCAGGCGTGCGGTAACCAGATAGCATAAGGAATGGGGAAGATGTGTCGAGCAGTTGTTGTGATGCTGCAATGATGTCCACAGTTCGGGTGTCGATGTCCCGCGCCTTGTTTTGACGCCAATCGCGCATGAACCAATTAACTTCAGCCAGTGCGTCTTTGATGTAATGGCCTTCAATCCAATAGATCATGTCCAAGGATTCATCCGTTCGCGTAGAGTACATTTTGATCCGACGGATATTGCCAGCGCCACGTAGGAAGCCGGCTGCATTGGCGTAAGCCGGAGCAGCAACAAAAGCTGTGGCTGCGAAGGCGCCCAGCAATTCCCGCCTTGAAATTCCAGATTTCTGGTTGATCATTCTTTATCCTACTCCTACTCCTGCACCGCGCCATTAAATAAAATAAAACGACACTTTTTCTCAGATGCGTAGTTTATATGGCATATTTTTACTTATCCGCAAAGCTCATTATGTACGCAATGCTATGTGAATGAGCCTTAGGCGGCTTCGCGCACATGCATTTGCGCGCAACGAGTGCGACTTAAGCGATACAATTTCAAACAACAGCAGTGCAATTGCGCAAAAGTGATTAGACTTTTACTCTGTTAATGATCATTTTATAACTATTGAACGACTTGGAGCTCTATGAAAAAATGTATTTTCACCGTTTGACCCCATTGACCGTGATTACCGCCATTTTCCTGACGGGTGTCGCATTGGAACCTGTGGCTGCGCAAACTGTTGGATTAAAACAATCTGTGGCGCAAACATCCGCGGCGGATCAGGCGGTTATGGCTTTTTATAAGGCGCGAGAGTTCCAGCCCTTTTGGACCGGCAATACGGCGCAAGAGCGCGCTAGGCTAACCGGGCTGATCGGGGCTTTTTCAGATGCTGGATTGCATGGTCTGCCGGTGGCCAAGTTCAATGTGGATCGGCTGATCACCAAAATCCGTAACGCAAAGACCTTAGCCGACTTAGGCCAGCTGGATGTGGAGTTGACCACAGAGTTTTTGCGCTACGCCCGTGCTGTGCAGTCTGGGGTCTTGGTACCTACTGAAGTGGACAAAGAAATAGTCCGCAAGGTGGTCTATCACGCTCCGTCTAAATTGCTTGCTGCTTTGGCCGAAGGGGATGCCGGTTCTGTTTTTAAATCTTTGCCACCACAAAGCGTCGAATATGCCCGTTTGATCAAAGAAAAACAACGACTTGAACGGCTTGTGGCCGCTGGCGGTTGGGGTAAATCGGTTGCCGCGTCGACACTGAAGCCCGGTGCATCAGGGGCAAATGTGGTGGCTTTGCGCAACCGTTTGGTGTTGATGGGCTATCTGCGTCGGACGTCGTCGGTGCAGTATGATGCTCCACTGGAAAACGCAGTGAGCAGGTTTCAGGTGGCCAATGGCCTTGAGGTCACCGGCGTGGCCAGCACTTTAACGATGGATCAAATCAACGGATCTGCAGCACAGCGCCTGTCTCAGGTGCTCGTGGCACTGGAGCGGGAACGGTGGCTCAATCAAGAGCTTGGGGACCGGCATATCTTGGTGAACCTAACCGATTTCACAGCCAAAATTGTAGATTTTGGCAAGGTGACATTTCAAACAAATTCAGTTGTCGGTGCACATGATGAAGACCGACGTAGCCCTGAGTTTTCCGACACGATGGAGCATATGATCGTGAACCCGAGTTGGTATGTGCCACGTTCCATCATCATCAATGAATACCTGCCGATGTTGCAAGAAAATGCAACGTCGGTCGAGTTTTTAGAATTGCGTGATGATTTGGGCAATGTTGTTGAGAGGGCCGAGGTGGATTTTAACAGCTTTGACGCGGAAACCTTCCCCTATGGCATGCGCCAGCCGCCCGGGACGTCCAATGCTTTGGGTTTGGTGAAGTTCATGTTCCCTAATCGCAATAACATTTACCTGCATGATACGCCGGCTAAAAACCTATTTGGCCATGAAGTGCGAGCCTTTAGCCATGGCTGTATCCGCCTTGCGGACCCTTTTGACTTTGCGTATGCGCTTTTGGCAGTGCAATCCTCCGATCCAAAGGCTGAGTTTAAAGACGCGTTGGATTATGGTGAAGAAGTTCAAATTGACCTGAAAAACCATATTCCTGTTCACATCATATACCGGACGGCTGTGACCCGTCCCGGCGGCGGGCTTGAGTTCCGGCGCGATGTATATGGCCGCGATGCAAAAATTTGGGACGCATTGCAACTTGAAGGGCTGGTTTTGGACGACATCACAGGCTAATAGGTAAGGGAAGCTATGAGGCGACCTTTTATGACGTTTTTTAACGTACAAGATCTGGCAGATGCATTGAATGGCCAAGCGGTCGGCGATGTTGATCTGCGCATTACCGGTGCATCCGAGCCACAGGATGCCAGCGGTGGGCTTTTGGCCATCGCAACCTCTTTCGCGTATGTTGAAAAACTTCAGTTTGGTCGCGCGAAAATTGCGCTGTTGGCTGTTGGTACCGACTGGCAAACTCTGAATTTAAAAGCTGCGATTTTGGTTGAGCGTCCACGCTTTGCCATGGCTGCATTATCGTCACGGTTTGACGAACGCTGGCGCCGGGGTGGAGCTGACGTACATCCACAGGCCGTTGTGGAACCAACCGCAAAGATCGGTGCAGGCGCACGGATCGGCGCGTTTTGCTACATCGGTGCGGGTGTGGTTTTGGGCGAGGGGGCTTGGCTTGGCACGCATGTCTCTGTGGCAGAGGGCTGTACAATTGGCCCTGACGCAACTGTGATGGATGGGGTACGTATTGGCCCGGATGTACAGATTGGGGCGCGGTTTGTGGCGCATCCCGGCGCTGTGATTGGCGCCTATGGGTTTTCCTTTGTGACTCCGGAACGCTCTGCTGTGGAAAATGTACGGCAAACTTTAGGAGACAGCCAAGGTGCCGCGCCGCAAGCCTATGCCCGCATTCATTCTCTTGGATCTGTACGGATTGGTGACGATGTGGATCTGGGGGCCAACAGCTGTATCGACCGTGGCACGATCTGCGATACGATTGTGGGCGATGGCTGTAAATTCGACAACCTGGCTCAGGTGGGACACAATGTGAAAATTGGCGTAAATTGCCTTATTTGTGCTCAGGTGGGCATTGCTGGATCCTCGACCCTTGGCGACAATGTGGTACTGGGTGGGCAGACTGGCGTGAGTGACAATCTATTCATCGGCGACAATGTGATCACCGGTGGTGCTACAAAAGTGTTGAGTAATATTCCAGCGGGTCGGGTGATGTTGGGCTATCCGGCGATGAAGATGGATACACAGCTGGACATTTACAAGAGCATACGTCGCTTACCGCGAATTTTAAAAGATATAGCACAGCTGAAAAAAACTATTTCAAAATCTGAATAAAGTCCCTACATCCCCCAAAAGAGGGTCAGTCATGAGTGTTAAAGATAAAGTCGTTCAAATTATTGCCGACCAAGGCCTTCTCGACGTAACAGACGTAACGCTTGAAGCGACTTTGGATGATCTTGGGATCGACAGTCTTGGGGTGGTTGAAAGCATTTTTGCCATTGAAGAAGAATTTGATATTGAAGTGCCGTTCAACGCCAATGCGCCAGAGCAGAGCGACTTTGATATCTCCTCGGTAGCATCCATCGTTTTGGCAGTTGAAAACTTGGTTGCGGAGCAAACTTAAAGCATGAACCGGGTGGTGATCACAGGCGCGGGCACAATCAACGCTTTGGGCGCAACTGTGCCGCAAACTCTGGAAGCCATGCGTGAGGGCCGGTTAGGGATTGGTGCGCTGGATTTTCGCGATGTGGAGCGTTTGTCGATTAAGATCGGTGGACAGGTGCATGGTTTCGACGCGGAGGCGCATTTTGACCGCCAAAAACTCGGACTCTACGATCGCTTTACCCAATTCACCCTGATCGCCGCGCGCGAAGCTGTGGCACAATCTGGGCTTACTTATTCTGACGAATTGGCCGAAACCTCTGGCGTGGTGTTGGGCACGGCGGCCGGTGGCATGAACACCTGGGATGATAACTTCCGCTCAGTCTATGAGGAGGGCAAAAACCGGGTACATCCCTTCGTGGTCCCAAAGTTGATGACCAATGCAGCCACCAGCCATGTCTCGATAGAGTTCAACCTTCAAGGCCCCTCACTGACGGTTTCAACTGCCTGTGCCAGTTCCAACCATGCGATAGGGCTGGCGTTCCAAATGGTGCGCAGCGGTATGGCCCGGACGATGATTGCGGGCGGATCAGAATCGATGCTGACCTTCGGCGGGATTAAGGCCTGGGAAGGCCTGCGGGTAATGTCTAAAACCGCATGTCGTCCGTTTTCGGCCAACCGTTCTGGCATGGTGCAGGGTGAAGGTGCGGGAGTGTTTGTGTTGGAGACCTATGTCGACGCCAAAGCCCGCGGTGCTGGGATTTTGGCAGAAATCGTGGGTTTTTCCATGACTTCAGATGCCTCCGACATCGTGATGCCGAATAAAGATGGCGCGGCGCGGGCTATGCGCGGGGCTTTGCGGGATGCCAGAATGGATATGAGCGAGATTGGTTATATCAATGCCCATGGCACTGGTACAGCGGCCAATGACAAGACAGAATGCGCGGCTATTGTGGATGTGTTTGGCGGGCATGCGGATCAGCTAATGATCTCTTCTACCAAATCGATGCATGGGCATTTGATCGGGGCCACAGGTGCCGTGGAACTTTTGGCATGCGTGATGGCCTTGCGTGACGGGGTGATTGCGCCAACGCTTGGCTATGAGAGTGCCGATCCGGACTGTGCTTTGGACGTGGTGCCAAATACCGCCCGCGACGCGAAGGTCACGGGCGTGATATCCAATGCATTTGCCTTTGGCGGCATGAATGCGGTCTTGGCTTTGAAAGCCGTTTAGTTTGACATCAAGGCGTTATGACCTGCAGTGAAGCCCTTTAATGACAACTTCAGGATCTCTTGCCGATTTGGCGCGCCTGCGGGCACCATAGTTACTGTGGCTGCATTGCCGGCTCGGTAGCCTGCCAAATCTTCCTGTGTCAAACCAATGCGCGCAACACAGCCCATTTGCATGCAAAAGGCGAATGGGTAGGCCTTTGCGTTGGTGTCATCAATCTGGATTTTGAGTTGCGCTGTGAGCAGCGTTTCCAAGGGTGTGATTACATTTGCGCCAGCGACCACAACGCCATTGGCTTCAATAATATTCAAATTAAATTCTGCGACAGGGGTGCCAGTTGCGTTGAGCATCAATTGAAACAATTGACAGGGATCAACCGGACCTTCGGTCTTTACGCAACGCAGGGTCCAATCGTCAAACTGTCCCTTATCATAATAATCCCCAAGACCGGGTTCATTTGCAACAACTTGCCCGGTGCTAAAGTTCTCTGCTGGCGCGAGCGAGCCAGCAGTCTGGGCCATTACATAGGTTTGAGGGAGCAAAACCAACAATGTGGTTAAGAGCATAGATTTTAAAAGCGACACAAAAACGACCTTTACGATTGAGTCTGAAATATTGCAAAAGACCGAGCATCGTTATTCAACAATGTCAGCCGAATTATGCGGGCTGTGATTTTAATGGCGGTGCTATTATTACCTGATTGCTGAACTTGCTGAACCGAATAAAACAAAAGCAAATAATTTTTTCGGCGTCAACTGAAATTTGAACCTGAAGGAAAAAATCACGCCCGAAGACGCGGTTTTAAACACGGAAGTATGACATGAATAAGTGTCCAAACATACGGCACCTTAGCTGCCAATTTTTAATATTAGATTACAAAAGTCTATATTTTAGACAAATTTTGAAAATGAGGGCCAGCCCTTTATAGCTGGTGAATTTTTAGCCTCGTGATCCGGTTTTCGTTGCGGACCACCACTTCGAACCGAAAGCCATAAAATACAAAGACCTGCCCCTCAGCCGGGATCATTTGGGCCTCGTGTATGACCAAGCCCGCTAGAGTGTTGGCCTCCTCATCAGGCAGGTTCCATTCTTGCGCTCGGTTCAAGTCACGGATGGTCATGGCACCATCGACGACCACATGTCCGTCTATGGCCGCTGTCAACACATGGTCGCTGGTGTCAAATTCATCAGTGATCTCGCCGACAATCTCTTCGAGAATATCTTCCAAAGTGATCAAGCCTTGCAGGGCACCATATTCATCGACCACCAACGCAAAATGGGTGTGGCGTTTCAAAAACTGCCGCATTTGATCGTCCAGTGGCGTGGTTTCTGGCACGAAGTAGGGTTCCATCGCAACATCAAGTACTTTGAACTGTTCAACGGCTTTGCTGCGTTCTTTGCTATCACGAGTCAATTTCACCATGGCCCGTGCCAAATCCTTGGCATGGATGACACCCACAATATTCTCGGGGTTGCCACGGTAGAGTGGCAGTCGGGTATGTGGGCTTTCGAGACATTGCGACAGGATTTCTTCTGCCGGCAGGGAGACGTCAATCATTTCAATCCCTGATCTGTGTAGCATGATTTCCTCAACGGTGCGGTCTGACAGATCTAATGCGCCCAAAATGCGGTCACGGTCTTCTTTTTGGACCAGACCCTCTTGATGCCCAAGCGTCAGAGCGCCCGCGATTTCCTCACGGACTGCCAAAATATTGATATCGGGATCTGTGGCCACCCCAAAAATCCATAATACCCCTCGCACCAAGATCCTTACAAAACTCACTATGGGCGCGAAGATAAAGACAATGATCGAGATTGGACGCGATACGCGGATCGCAGCACTTTCCGCATTGGTGATGGCATAGGTTTTGGGCAAAACCTCGGCGAAGACCAGAACTAAAAACGTCATGACCAAAGTGGCCAGCACAATGCCATTTTCACCCATCATCTGTGTAAACAGCGCGGTGATCAAAGCGGTGGCAAGGATATTGACCAGATTGTTGCCCAGCAACACAGATCCGATCAATCGTTCGTTGTCATTGGTGACCTTTAAGGCCAGAGCTGCACCGGCTGAGCCCTTGTTGGCCTTGGCTTGTAACTTGCTGCGGGATGCGGCGGTCAATGCGGTTTCAGAGCCGGAGAAAAACCCCGACAATATCAAAAGTACAAAGATCGCCCCAACTGTGATCCAAAACCCACTACCAAATTCAAACTGTTCCATCACGCACCTGTTTTTTGAGGCCGCGCCAAAGGATGATGCTCCAGCACCAGCTCGCGCAGCCGTTCATATTGGATATGCGTATAAATTTCGGTGGTAGCAATGTCTGCATGACCTAAAAGTGTCTGAATCGATCTTAAATCAGCGCCGCCGGCCAATAAATGCGTTGCAAATGCATGGCGCAGGCTATGCGGAGTGACTTTCTCAGCGTTTACCCCGGCCATGAGAGCCAGTTTTTTAATCTGTTGAAAAAACCAAATTCGGGTCAAATGACCTTGTTTGCCACGTGACGGAAAAAGGAAGGTGGATTTTGTATACGCTTCATCTTGATCGCGGAGGGACAGCCAGAGGATTACCGCGTCGCGCGCACCGGGTGAGAGGGGCACCATACGCTCCTTGCCGCCCTTGCCGCGCACCAAAATCATGTCTGGATTGCCACGCACCGCTGCCACAGGCAGACTCACCAGTTCTGTCACCCGCATGCCCGTGGCGTAAAGAAGATCCATGAGGCAGGTTAGCCGCATTTTATCTGCGCGCTGTTTGGGCATGGTGTGGGCGGTTTGCAGCAGTTGCTCCACCTCCTGAAGGCTCAAAGATTTTGGCAAGCGTTTGTCTTTGCGGGGACCACGTACTTGAATGGCGGGATTGTCCTTACGCAGGTCTTCCTCGAAGGCAAATCGGTAGAGCTGTTTGATCGAGGATAAGCGGCGGGCCTTTGTGGCGGTGGCCAGTCCAATCGCCTCGCATTGCACCAGATAGTCTTCCACCATGGCCCGATCGGCGGTGGCAAAGCCCGCACCGCGGGACTCTAGAAAGCTCAGGAAGTCTTTAAGGTCTCGGCCATAGGCTTCTTGCGTGTTGCGCGCGGCGCCCAATTCGGCGGCTTGAGTCTCTAGAAAATTTGAAATCCACAGAATGCTCATCTGTCGGTGGCCAAAATCATGAATTCCATGGACAATTGTTGAGCCAACGGTGTGAGCCCCATCGCGCGGTAAAGAGATATGGCCTCAAAAAATGCGGCGTCGTTGCCATCCAGCGCGTCAGATATCAACCGCATGGCGCGCAGCATGTTGGCAGAGCGAAACGGTATGGAGGCGAAAATGTCACCGTCGAATTGCGCCATCAGCGTCTGATAGCTGTTGGTTGAAACCTGTGGATTATAGCTGTGCAGCCGCGCCATTGTTGCGGAAAAACCCATGGTATTTGCGCTGGCCAGCACCTGCATTTGAAATAATATACCATCGTTTTCAGGTACTTCACCAAATTTCATCAGCTTATTTGCCCAGGCCCGTGCAAGAGGTGCGGCGAGTTTTCGATCTCGCATCAATGTCCATAATGCCAGTAATTCATCACTTGGATCGATGATGGGATCGGTTAGAGCACGATCCAAATTTTGCACGGCCAAGACCCGATCCCATACGCCACCAGAGGCGGAGGGTTGGCTGGATTTGTACCGTTCCAATAGCTGCGCTGCAGGGAGGCTTCCGACTGCGCCTAAGCGCTCTGCGGCTTCAATTTGTTGCTTCCAACCCGCGGATGCACTCAAATCGGAAGGGATGAACTTGAGGGGCAATGTCTGCGTGGAAACCGGTTGTCCCACGCTGGCGCGCAGCTTAAATTCCAACGCGGTCAAGCTGATTGGGTCTGGCAGTGGCAGGCTTAGGACATCGGCCAGTTCTGGATCAAGGTCAGCCGCCAAAAGGGCTGATGTAGTGGGCGAGAAGGCCCCCAAAGTATTTAAGGTGAAGTAATTCAAAACAGCCGTGTCCCAAGATCCAGCCCGCGCATGGCAATAGACTTGTAGCGCCTCATTGTTGGATAAATGTCGCGCTGCATTGAGCTGGCTGCACATGTGCTCGACGTTATCGGTCAGCAATGCGGCCTCTGCAAAAAGAGCAAAACTTTCCAAACTGTTGATCTCTGATTGACCCAACAGGCTATAAGCGGCATGCACCGCGCCACGATCCAGCAACGTCCAAACCCTTACGCCCAATACGGCATCATCCCCCAGAGATTCAGCCAGTAAAGCGCGCAACAATAGATCTTCGGCGGCTGGCAGCCCTGGCTCAGACAATGATCCAATGATTTGGGTCAAGGTGTCGGGGTCAATATCCGTCCAAAAATCTTGCGGTATTCCGGAAATTTTGGCGGGGATAAGGCCGTAGGATTTGGCAACCGGTGCGTCCAGTTCAATAACTGTAATGTCTTCAACAACCGCCCCAGTTGTGGGGTCTTCAACAATCAGGGTTTTTTCGCTCAAAGTTGCGAGACTGGGTTGCGATAGCCAATCAATCGCTGAAATGGGCGCATTGGATTGAGCCAATAGGGGCACAGTCCAAAGCATGAGAGTGATGGTCAAAGCATGGCGCATATTATTTGATATCCAGATCAAGGGGCAGTTCAATGGCGTGCACGCCAGTAGAAAAATCGAATCCAAACATTTCTCCTACATAGGCGAATGCCACAAATGCTATGCCCGCCAACACCAATAAGTAGAAAAAATATTTAAATAATCTTACCATGGTGAAGAGTTTTCCTTTGATGCGATATTTGCTTATGGTCTTTTTGTAACAATCGCGCCATTGAAGATACAAGGCAAGTTAATCTTAAGACGTGGAATAAGACAGATGTCGCTCAATAAAACAGTCGTTCTGATCGGCATGATGGGCTCCGGCAAAACTGCGGTGGGCAAAGCTTTGGCGGCAGAGCTCAACGTGGCCTTCATGGATTCGGATCATGAGATATCTGTGGCGGCCAACCGAAGTATTGCTGAGATATTCGAACGTGATGGCGAGGCTTTTTTTCGCTCGGCGGAATCGAAAGTTATTGAGCGGTTGTTGCTAGAAGCGCCCAGCGTTTTGTCGACCGGGGGGGGCGCCTTCATGTCGGCTTACAACCGTGCTTTGATCTCGGACCTCGGGGTATCAGTATTTTTGAAAGTTGATCTGGAGCTGTTGTGGGAGCGGGTGCGCAGCAATGACACCAGACCTTTGCTTAAAACACCTAACCCAAAAGCCTCCCTGACCCAAATTTTTGAAGATCGTGAAGATCAATATAAGTTGGCTGATGTGAGCGTCATGTCAAATGCCAGCTGCTCCATCGCGCAGACCATGCAAAATATATTAGAGGCCTTGGCGCAGCTACCTGATGTTTTAAGCCCACGAGGAGACCAATCATGACTGTGTGTGTACATGTGCCATTGGGCGCACGGGCCTATGACATTCATATTGGCCAAGGCCTTTTAGGCCAAGCTGCAAGCCATATAGCGCCGTTTTTACAGCGGCCCAAAGTTGTGATTGTTACTGATAGTAACGTGGCGTCGCTACATCTGGCAACGTTGACCGCATCATTGGACGAGGCGGGCATCCGGCATGCTGGCTTGACTTTACCTGCGGGTGAAAGCACTAAAAGCTGGCCCTTTCTCATAGAAACTGTTGATTTTTTCCTGAATGAAAAGGTCGAGCGCCGGGATGTAGTGATTGCTTTGGGCGGCGGGGTGATTGGGGATTTGGTTGGTTTTGCTGCGGCCGTTCTGCGCCGTGGGGTGCGGTTTATCCAAATACCCACCAGCCTATTGGCGCAGGTCGACAGCTCTGTTGGCGGCAAAACTGGGATTAATGCGGCACAGGGCAAAAATCTAATTGGTGCCTTTCACCAACCCAGCTTGGTTTTGGCCGATATCGACGCGCTAAACACTCTGATGCCACGCGATTTTCTGGCAGGCTATGGCGAAGTGGTCAAATATGGCTTGCTTGGCAATGAAGCATTTTTCGAATGGCTGGAAGTCAACGGCCCCTCTTTGGCGTCAGGTGATACCCAGGCACGGATTGAGGCGGTTCGGATCTCTTGTCAGATGAAAGCCGATATAGTGGTGCGGGATGAGACCGAGCAAGGTGATCGTGCTTTGCTGAATTTGGGCCATACCTTTTGCCATGCTCTGGAAGCGGCGGCGGGTTATTCGGATCGGTTGCTGCATGGTGAGGGCGTGGCCATTGGCTGCGCTATGGCGTTTGAGACATCTGCGCGATTGGGGCTTTGTTCACAGGAAGCCCCGTCACGAGTCCGCGCGCATCTCAAAGCCATGGGTATGAAGGTGGATATTTCCGATATTGACGGCGATATGCCCGATTCTGCCGCGCTGTTGGCATTGATGGGGCAGGATAAAAAGGTTGTTGGAGGTCAGTTGAATTTCATCATGGCCCGCGCCATCGGCCAATCATTTTTGACGTCTGAGGTGCCGCCTGAGGTAGTCTTGTCCGTCTTGCAAGATGCAATAGGCTCCGGCGCAGAATAAGCTCTGCGCCAAAGCGAAAAATTCAAAACGGGATTTCATCGTCCAGATCAGCAGATGGGGTAGGACTGTTGTAGCCGCCACCTTGGCTACCGTCGCTTTGATCGGCCATATACCCGCCTCCGCTTTGACCGCCACCTTGGTCAGCCATGTAACCGCCTTGGTTGCCACCACCACCTTGATTGCCGCCACCCTGGCTACCGTCGTTTCGACCATCAAGCATGGTCAATTCTGAGCGATAAGGGCGCAAGACAACTTCAGTTGTGTATTTGTCCTGACCGGATTGGTCCTGCCATTTGCGGGTTTCCAATTGGCCTTCAAGATAGACTTTAGAGCCTTTGCGCAGATATTGCTCAGCCACCCGAACCAAAGGCTCAGAGGTAATAGACACGCGGTGCCATTCGGTGCGCTCTTTACGCTCCCCGGTGTTCTTGTCTTTCCAGTTCTCGGAAGTCGCGACCGAGAAGTTGCACACTTTGCCACCGCTTGGGAAGTTGCGCACTTCGGGATCTTGTCCCAAATTTCCGATGATGATGACTTTGTTTACTGATCCGGCCATGGCCATTGCCCCCAAGTTGTTGCCCTAGAAATCCAGCATTAATACTGGATTTGTGTTAAATTTTGTCAAGTAGAAATGCTCACATATTGGCATCCCATTTCAGTCATATATCTCTGGAACTGCGCCATGGCGCAACCTTCAATCTGGCAAAAACGTGGCTTTTTGTGATTTTGCCTGTTGGGATATTGCGTTTTGATCCGACGTTAAAACGGCCATATCTATGATGCAGCAATTCTTTTAAATGCACTCTATTCTGCTGCCATTTTGATCACTGGCTCCATACGGGCCAAAATATCATCGGCCAAATGACATTTGATTTGATGGCCGGCCGGCAATTGACGCACCACTGGCACTTCAATATCGCACAGCCCGCCGGGAACCTCTGCCTTCCAACCACAGCGGGTTTGGAATGGACAACCGGAGGGGGGATTCATCGCCGATGGGATGTCACCTTCAAGCACGATGTGCTTTTTCTGAATCGAGGTGTCAGCAATCGGCACCGCACTGAGCAGAGCCTCGGTATAAGGGTGATAGGGCGGTTGAAACACTTGCTCAGTTGTGCCCATTTCCACCACATGGCCGAGATACATCACTAATACGCGGTCGGATAGATAGCGCACAATCGACAGATCATGGCTGATGAACAGTAATGTGGTCTTATGTTTGCGCTGAATTTCCATCAACAGATCTGTGACCGCCGCTTGCACAGATACATCCAAAGCCGACACTGGCTCATCCGCCACCACGATCTTAGCGTCCCCAGCAAAGGCGCGGGCAATCCCAACTCGTTGTTTTTGCCCACCAGACAGCTGACGCGGCATACGATCGGCAAATTCACGTGGCAATTTCACTAGATCTAGAAGCTCGAGCATCCGTTCCGTACGCTCTGCGGCAGAATTTCCAATCTGGAACAGCTCCAGGGCGCGCACGATTTGGCTGCCCACAGTCATGGATGGGTTGAGCGTATCAAAGGGATTTTGGAACACCATCTGTATATCAGCAACAGTTTTTGTATCGCGATCCTCTATAGAAATGCCTTCAATGTTTTTACCTTCGAATAATACTTTACCCTCAGTCGCAGTCTCCAATCCCATCAAAACCTTAGCAAATGTCGACTTGCCACAGCCAGATTCGCCAACAATAGCAAGCGTTTCGGACTCGCGGGCTTCAAAGCTCAGGGTTTCATTGGCCTTCACAACCTTCTTATTGCCACCGCCAAACAGCGCATTTGCAGCCACTTCATAGTATTTTTTCAGATTTTCAATCTTGAGCACGACGCGGCCCGGTTCGGCTTTGATCTTCTGTTCTGCCAATTCCAGCGGCGCATCCCAGTCAATCTTGCTCCACTTCAGGCAGCGCGAGCCGTGGCGGTCTCCGTGTGGAACGGTATCCATGCGGATTGGGCCTTGATCGCAATGGCCAGCCTGAAAATATTCACAGCGTGGGCCAAAGTTACAGCCATTCGGCCGCTCATGTGGCAATGGGAAATTGCCTGGAATGGCTACCAAGGGGCGGTCATTTTTATCAGCGCCGGGCAGGGGGATCGAGCGAAACAGCGCCTGCGTATAGGGGTGCTGCATTTTGTCGAAAACATCTTCGATACGGCCCGTTTCCACCGCTTCACCGGAGTACATCACACAAATGCGGTCACAGGTTTCCAAGATCAGTCCAAGATTGTGAGAGATAAATAGCATTGAGGTGCCGTATTTCTTACCCAAATCCTTAACCAATTTCACCACAGCGGCCTCAACTGTCACGTCCAGAGCCGTTGTTGGTTCATCGAGAATCAACAGGCTTGGTTTCGACATAAGCGCCATGGCAATCACAATACGTTGTTGCTGACCGCCAGAAAGCTGATGCGGAAATGATTTCAAGATCCGTTCTGGATCAGGGAGTTTCACGTCGGTGACAACTTCCAAAGCCCGCGCATATGCGTCTTGCTTGTTGACTCCTTCATGGATCATCGGCACTTCCATCAACTGCTGGCCGATTTTCATGGCGGGATTGAGGGATGCCATTGGCTCTTGATAAATCATCGCAATTTCTGAGCCGCGAATTCCGCGCAACTCGTCCGGACTCATTAAGTTCAGATCTTGACCTTTGAACTTGATTGTCCCGCCGACCACCCGACCATTCACGCCAAGATCCTGCATCACTCCAAGGGCCACGGTGGATTTACCACAGCCAGATTCGCCGACTAGACCCATAGCCTCTCCGGGTTGAACCGTACAGCTGAAATCCATAACCGCTGGAATTTCGTTTAGCCGCGTGAAAAAGGAAATTGAAAGCTGTTCGATTTCAAGAACCGGGCCATCATAGTCTTGCTTTACCATTGAATTAATCCCTCAAGCTTTCTTCACGCAGGCCATCAGCCAGTAGGTTTAGACCTAGCACCAAGCTCATCAAGGCAAAGGCGGGCACTAAAGGTGGGGCCAGATAGACCGAGAGTAATTTGCGCCCAGCGTTGATGGTTGTTCCCCAATCAGGGCTTTCCGATTCCAGCCCCAAGCCAAAGAATCCAAGCGTGCCCAGCAGGATGGTGGCATAGCCAATACGAAGGCAGAAATCCACGATCAGTGGGCCGCGAACATTGGGCAGAATTTCCCAAAGCATAATATACCAAGGCCCTTCACCACGGGTTTGAGCCGCGGCCACATAATCGCGCGTTTTTACGTCCAAGGTCAGGCCTCTCACAATCCGGAAGACGGTAGGGGAGTTTACGAAGACCACCGACACGAAGACTACCAATACTTCGGAAGGCACATCGAACAAATCCAAAAGTGGCGGTAAGAGCGCAATCTTTGTGCCCGCCTCAGAGACCAAGCTCAAATACAGCCAAATTGAGATGATCAGCATGATGGGGAATTGCAGGGTTAAAAAATTTGGTTTCAGGCGGTTTTTCGAATATTGCGCCACGGCAATAAAGACCACTGGGAAGACAAAGAGGATCACAGCCAAATAGTTGGGCAGCCCAGATTCAATGATCTCGGGGGTGACTAGCAGAAAAAAGAGTAAGATCACTGGAAACGCCAAAACCATATTTGACAGGAAGCTCAGCATTGTGTCCAATCGCCCCCCAAAATAGCCAGCTGGCAGGCCAAGGGTTATGCCGACCATGAAGGCAAATACTGTGGCGGCAGGGGCTATTACGATTACAATGCCACTCCCAACGATGGCGCGGCTGAAGACGTCACGCGCCAAAGTATCGCCGCCAAATAGATAGTAGGGATAGTCACCCTCTTGGGCTCGGATCAGCGGTATGCCAGGGTGTTTATTCTTCATTCCTGAGACTTGGCCCAATGGATCATGAGTGGCAATCAGATCAAAGCCAGCGCCGAACAGGGCAGTGAACACCCAAAACAATACCAAGGCAAGGCCGATCATGCCAATCGGGCTGTCAAATAATTTGCCGTAAAGACCCAAGCCGCGTTTGAAGTAGATGGACAAAGCAAATGTGACAGCCAAGGCAATCCATGTGGGTATCAATTGTTTGGAGATGGCTCCTAAGATGCCCGCGGTTTCTGGCGCCACAAATAGCCCCACAATGAGGTAGATCGTAAAGAGGCCTAGCGCAGCATAAAAAGCACTCCAAACCAATTTGAAAATCACTTCTGCAGAAATTTGAAACAAGCCAAATCCTGCGGCTAAGCCAATGATAAGACAGGCCACCAAAGACAGCCACATATTGCCAAGGGCCAGTATCGCAAAGGGTGCCAACCCAGTGAGGCTCAAAAGCCAAAGTACAAGGCCAATAATAGCTGTTGGCCCCATAAGGGCGATTGATGGTGGCGTGGGGTTCAGCAGGGTTGGCCCATCAGCACGGGAAAACCCACGCGCAGCAGCCGCCACTGCAAAAACACAGAAGGCAGACAATGCGATCAGAAAAAAAGGATTGATGTACGCACCTAAGGTGCCGGTCCAAGTGAGATTTTGCATGGATCTGGACTCCTTAAGAAATGCGAATGCGAGGGTTTAAGAAGACATAGCCGATGTCAGAGATGAGCTGCGTCAACAAAACAACAACAACACCAACCAC
Source organism: uncultured Planktomarina sp. (assembly GCA_905182455.1). GTDB lineage: Bacteria > Pseudomonadota > Alphaproteobacteria > Rhodobacterales > Rhodobacteraceae > Planktomarina > Planktomarina forsetii. Next base: position 328,576 of record CAJJBJ010000002.1, on the reverse strand, counting down.
AGAGACAGCAAGCAACAAATCTATATCGTTATTGCTGGCCGCTTGCACCAAAACCCAACCGAAGCCTTTGAAATTAAATAAGACTTCAACAATAACCACACCGTTCAACAGCCATGGAATTTGCAACATGATTACGGTGAAAGGAGCAATCAAAGCATTGCGCAGCGCGTGTTTCAAAACGATATTGGCAAAGCTGACGCCTTTAAGGCGCGCGGTGCGGATATATTGCGCTGTCATGACTTCAGCCATGGATGCGCGGGTCATCCTGGCGATATAGCCCATGCCGTATAGGGCAATGGTGAGCACCGGCAGCAGGAAATTTTCAAGCGTCGCATGGTCCATGGCAGAGGTTGCCGAGCCTTTGAACCACTTCAGGCCCACAGCGGAAGAGGTGAAAATCGCAATGAAAATCACGCCGGAGACATATTCAGGGGTGGCGGTCGTGAGAATCGCACCGGACGACAGAGAGCGGTCGAGGCGCGAGCCTTCCCGCATCCCCGCAAATACCCCAATTACCAAAGCGCTGGGGATCATCACCATCAACACCCAAAACATGAGCTTCCCGGTGAGACCAAGACGCGTGACGACGATCTGGGAGACAGGTTCTTTAAAGCGACTAGAAAATCCCCAATGCCCTTGGAGTACGCCGCAATATTCGTTGGCATTTTCCAAAATAGCACCATGGTTGGAGCAGCGGCCCCGGGTCTTGCCATCTACGCCCTCAATTACATAGCCGGGAAGAACGCCAAGCCATTCCCCGTAGTTATGCAATTTACCTTGCGTATAACCCCGATTGCTCAAAAAACTGGCAACTTCAGCATCAGACATCCTAAAATTGCCTTCATTTTTGGCAAGTTTTTCCAGATTTGGATAAAGATTAGTCATAATAAATACAATAAAAGTAAGGCATAAAGCTGTTAGCAGCATGACACCTGTTCTGCGTAGGATAAACATCCCCATGGAGTATGTTCCCATCGTATTTTTTCATTAGTCTTGGTAGTCAAAATAAAGGCCACCCCTAAAAATAGGAGTGGCCTGATTAGTTTATGTTATTTAGGCTGCGTGGCCCCACTTATAGATTTGTGGCAGATACGCGATATGCATATCAACGCCGACCAGACCTGCAACATTGTGCCGTTGAACCAAGCGCCAGTATGGCTGACATGTAACTCCTTCGTCGATTACAATTGCCTGTATTTTTCCCATCACAACCCGACGCTCATCGGCATTTGCCAAAGAGTTGGCCTCTGCTAGTAGGCCATCAAATTCAGTATTATTCCAGGCGAACTCATTCCAAGCTTCGCCTGAGCGATAGGCTAGTCCAAGAACCTGTGTGCCTAAAGGACGGTGATTCCAGTTAGTGGCTGAGTATGGGAATTTAGTCCAGTCATTCCAGAAGGTACTGCCTGGCATTAAAGTTCGCTTCACTTTGATTCCTGCATCACGCAGTTGAGCGGCCACTGCATCGCAAGTGTCTTTCCAGAAGCCTGAATCCAGTGAGCGCAGCTCATGTTCGAAGTCGCCATGACCGGATGCATCCATTAACTCTTTAGCTTTGACTGGATCAAACGGTGCACGGGTCACATCTGGATTGTGCTCTGGGTGCATTGGGCCAACGTGGCAGTTATCAGCCGCGACACCCAAGCTTGCATTGCCCAATTCGTTGATGACATTGTTGTCAACGGCCATAGCTAAGGCTTGGCGCACCATTTTGTTGTCGTACGGTGCGTGGCCTTGGTTTGGACGCACAACGATTGTGGCACCGGAGGCAACTTGAGTTTTCACGAGGCCAAGTGAATCAAACAATTCAACAAATTCTCCAGTAGTTTCCCAGTTGAGGTCAAACTCTTCAGCTTCAAAGCCCGCCATATGGGTTGCAGGATCACTGCCATAGTCAATGAATTCGATCCGGTCTACATATCCACCCTTGCCCGCGGCATAGCCCCACCAGTCAAAACCTTCGTTGCGGACGATGGATGCTTTCACGCCGACTTCCAAGTTCTCTGGCAACATGAAGCCTGTGCCAATTGGATTGGACACCATGGTTTCAACTGTAAACGACTTGTGTACAATTTGAGCAGGGTAATCTGCCATACCAGGAACAATTGTGATATCTGGTTGCAAAAGGTTCAGGTGGACTGTGGAAGAGTCTACAGCCACGACGGCACCCTCACGGGCCAGACCTGTCGCTTCATCAACCAACGAGGCCATACGACCGGCCATGGAGTTGCCTTCAAGGCCTTTATCGCACCAGCCAATAATGTTGCGCGCAACATCTTCTGCGGTGAAGTCGTCGCCATTGTTCCACTTAACACCTTCTCGGATTTTCAATACATATTGCGTCGCATCGGCGTTTGCTTCCCAGCTGGTCAGCAACATTGGAGTGAATGAACCGTCGTTGTTGTACTCTACAAGATACTCCAGCCAACCTGCTGAGAAAATAGAAATTTGCGTCCAGTCATGGGTGCGGGGATCTTTCATTGCCTTGACGTCCATCTGCATACGGATGGTGCCGCCCATTTTAGCATGTCCGCCAGCTACGGCAGGGGCGTCGAGGCCCAGCAATCCGTAGGCAGCAACGGTGGACACACCCAAAGCTGTAGCTCGCGAAATAAACTCGCGGCGGTCAAGTTTGCCGGCCTTTTCTTCTGAAGCATACATTTCTGCTGCCGGATGCATAAAATTATTATCTTGGGTCATCTTTTTCTCCCTGTGACACATAATAGTCTCGATAGAGCCAAATGCCGTGTCGTTCGAACGACGTTCTTACATTAGACCCAACTGTTGTCTATTCAGTCTCATAAAGCGGAATAGGTCAACGGTAAGTTTCGACAATCTGGGTAAATAAGCGACATATAACTGTCGTAAAATTCAATTATATGGGGTTGACAGGCCGACGTTCGAATATGTTGTACTGCTTTGGGGTGGTCTTGTATTTAAGTTATGAAGCTGTCGAAAGAAATGGGACTGGAAATGAAAGCCGGATTTGGGCCAGCCTGTTATAGTTGATCAGCGGCAATACTGCGCCAATCGCCCATGCGTTTGCGAAACCAAGTCCGTTGGCGTTTGGCATATTGGCGAGAGGCTGTCACAGCAAACGCCTTGGCCTGTTCCAAACTATACTGTCCATGAAGATACGCGATCATCTCTGGCGCACCGATGGCTTGTGATGATTGTAAATCTGGATCCCAATACTCTAAGTTGGCCTGCGCTTCGTCCAAGGCGCCTGCATTAATCATCATGTCAAACCGAAGTGCCAAGCGCGCGTTGAGCCATTCAACCGGGCTGGCCAGATATAGCGCATCGCAGTTGTTTAGCGCCATCATGGGCGGCGCAGTCTGGGCGTGCCATTCGACAATCGATTGCCCTGTGGCTTGCAATACCTCCCAAGCCCGCGACACCCGCATTGGATTTTGCACATCGATCTTTGATTTTGTTGCCGCATCCAAGGTCTCAAGCATGTGGGAGATTTGACCGTTGACCAGTAATTGTGCGGAGCTTGCGCGTATGTCATTGGGGATGGGTGGGATATCAGCCAAACCTTCGGTCAATGCTCTGAAATATAGCCCCGTTCCGCCAACAATAATTGGCCGTTGACCTGAAACTAGGATGGGCGCGATGTCACGCAACCAATCGCCGACAGAATAGCTGGCTTGATTGGACACATGGCCATAAAGCAAATGCGGGGCTTGCCATTCCTCTTGCATACTGGGACGCGCGGTCAGAATGCGCCAGCCATCATAAACCTGCAAAGCATCGGCATTCACAATGACTCCGCCCAGTTCTGCTGCGATTTTGAGGGCCAAAGCCGATTTGCCACTGGCCGTCGCACCGGCAATTAAGATGGGGCGGTATTTGTCGAGGGTTGAGATTACTGTTTGAGCCTGCATTTTAGCTTATTTCCGCTTTTTTTCATTTGTCACGCAACACGCCGTTGCTCTTACCAGAGTTTTCCGACATCTTAGCTAAAATTCAGATGAGGGCATAATGCAAGATACTCCCGTTTCTCTAGGTCATTTCAAGCGTGTTCTGTTGAAAATCTCCGGTGAGGCCCTTATGGGCGATCAGGGCTACGGATTACATCCCCCAACAGTAGAACGTATCGCGGCAGAAGTTAAAACTGTACACGACATGGGGGCTGAGATTTGTATGGTCATTGGTGGTGGTAATATTTTCCGCGGTCTACAAGGCTCTGCACAGGGGATGGAACGCACCACTGCGGATTATATGGGCATGTTGGCCACCGTAATGAACGCATTGGCGATGCAAAGCTCGTTGGAAGAGCAAGGTATCCACACACGGGTTGTATCTGCCATTCCAATGGATCAAGTCTGCGAACCCTATATTCGCCGCCGAGCCGTGCGGCATTTGGAGAAAAAACGCGTTGTCATTTTCGCTGCTGGCACAGGCAACCCATATTTCACAACAGATACAGCCGCCACACTGCGCGCCAGTGAAATGGCCTGCGAAGCCATCTTCAAAGGCACACAGGTTGATGGTATTTACGACAAAGATCCCAATCTACATTCAGACGCCGTGCGCTACGACACTGTGACCTATGATGAAGTCTTGCAAAAGCGTCTTAAAGTCATGGACGCCTCAGCCATCGCGCTTGCCCGTGACAATAACCTGCCGATCATCGTATTTTCACTTGATGAACCGGGGGGATTTAGAGGTATATTGTCAGGCAAAGGCACCTACACCAAGGTTCACGGATAAGCTAAGTAAGAAAGAATAATAATGTCGGATGACTCTTTAGATATTGATGTTGACGATCTGCAACGCCGTATGGATGGAGCCATGTCTTCATTGAAAACAGAATTTGCCTCTCTGCGCACCGGTCGCGCCAGTGGCTCTATTCTCGATCCGGTCATGGTGGATGCCTATGGTCAGATGACCCCGATCAACCAAGTTGGCACGGTAAACGTGCCGGAATCTCGGATGGTAACAGTGAATGTTTGGGACAAAGCTCTTGTGGGCAAGGTGGAAAAAGCAATTCGCGAGAGTGGCTTGGGTATCAATCCACAAACCAATGGCACCATCATCATGCTGCCGATCCCGGAATTAAACGAAGAACGGCGCCGCGAGTTGACCAAAGTCGCTGCAGGCTATGCCGAACATTGCCGTGTATCGATTCGCAATGTGCGCCGCGACGGCATGGACAAAATCAAAAAGGCCAAAGGCGCGGGCATGTCGGAGGACGACCAAAAGCTCTGGGAATCTGAGGTGCAATCGATGACGGATGCTCAAATTAAATTGATTGATGTAGCTTTGGAAGTGAAACAAGCCGAAATCATGATGGTTTAAAGTGGTGCTCTGAATGTCCCAAGCTGCGGATCATGTCGCGATAATAATGGATGGTAATGGCCGTTGGGCGCAACAGCGCGGTAAGCCGCGTCTGGTGGGGCATCGCGCTGGGGCCCGTCGTGTTCGCGAAATTTTGGAGGCCTGTCCGAGTGCGGGGGTGAAATACCTAACCGTTTTCGCTTTCTCAACCGAGAACTGGAAGCGCACGCAGGTGGAGGTCAGTGGTTTGATGCTTCTGTTCAAGCGCTATATTAGGCGCGAAACTCAAGCTCTGATTGATGATGGTGTGCGGGTGCGGTTTATTGGGGACCGTATGAAGCTGGACAAGGTGCTGGTGAGTTTAATGGATGAACTTGAGCTCCTAACTTCTCAAAACTTTGTTGTTAATCTGACAGTCGCCTTGAACTACGGTGGCCGTGATGAGGTCACTCGTGCCGCACAACGTATGGCACGTGATGTTGAAACCGGCAAATTGGCGGCAAAAGATGTGACAGCTGAGGTGCTGGCAGGTTTTCTTGACACGCATTTTCTGCCCGACCCTGATCTTGTAATACGCACCAGCGGCGAAGCACGGATTTCAAACTTCCTACTGTGGCAATCGGCCTATGCGGAATATGAGTTTGTCGACACACTATGGCCAGATTTCACGGCCAATGAATTTAACCAATTGCTTGCCAAATTTGGCAAACGCGAACGCAAGTTTGGAGCCGTTTTAGCATGAGCCAAGAAAAATGGGCAGATTTGCCTCAGCGTTTTACCTCTGGTGTGGTGATGTTGATCATCTTCGCAGCGGCGCTTTATCTGGGCCTAATGGGTATTTTGCTGCTTGGCTTTGTGGGCGTTTTGGCCATGCAATGGGAATTGGCGCGGATGTTTGGCCTATCAGGACGCCGTCTCTTGGCTGTAACCTCGGTGGCCGTCTTGGGCTGGTTGCCGATGGTGGTGCAGCCGGGGATCTTGTTTGCAGGCATGACTTTGCCAGCCGTCGCAGGGTTTTTGCCTATTATGATTGGCGCTGCTTTGGTCAAGCAACAACGGGGCATTTATGTGGGCTACGGCGCGCTCTTGACCCTCGGCATGGTTGGCTTTTGGCACCTTGCTTTGAATTTTGGCAGCTTTGGCATCGCTATTTTGGCGGCTGTGGTGATTTTATCAGATATCGGCGGGTATATTGCCGGCCGTATGATCGGTGGTGCGAAGTTTTGGCCGTCGATTAGCCCAAAAAAAACCTGGAGTGGAACCATCGCTGGTTGGGTGCTGGTTGCCGGCTTGGGTTTTGTTCTCATGCAATATTCAGGTGCGGCTTGGATGGTTCCCGTGGCCGTCGCCGTGGCGTTTGGCGCACAGATGGGTGATATCGCTGAAAGCTGGGTAAAACGTCGGGTTGATGTCAAAGACAGCTCGCAACTGATTCCTGGCCATGGTGGTTTTCTGGATCGGTTTGATGGGTTTATCGGAGGCGCGGCAGTGCTTGGGATCATCACGGCATTGTTTTTGAATTGATGCGACGCATTTCGATATTTGGGGCGACCGGATCCATCGGGCAAAACACGCTTGATTTGGTGCGCCGGGACAAAAACTCCTACAAAATAGTGGCACTGACGGGTGGCCGTAATATCGCACAGCTGGTCGGAGATGCCCGTGAATTTCACCCTGACGTGGTGGTGACGGCCTTTCCTGAGCTGCTGCCCGCCTTGAAAGAAGGCGTTTCGGGGCTAAAAATAGAGGCCGCAGCGGGCGGTTTGGCAATCTGTGAAGCGGCAGACCGCCCTGCGGATTGGATTATGTCGGCTATTGTTGGCATTGCGGGCCTGGTGCCAAGCTTGAACGCGGTGCGACAGGGTGCGACATTGGCTTTGGCCAATAAGGAATCGCTGGTCACTGCTGGCCCTTTGCTTTTGGCGCAGGCGGCAGAGCATGGGGCTGTTATTCTGCCGGTTGATAGTGAACATTCAGCAGTATTTCAGGCGTTGCTGGGCGAAGATATAGCCAGTGTTGAGCGGATCATCATCACCGCAAGTGGGGGCGCTTTCCGAGATTGGCCTCAGGCGGATCTGGTACATGCCACCCCAGCACAGGCCCAAACCCATCCCAATTGGTTGATGGGGCGAAGGATTACCATCGACAGTGCATCTATGTTTAATAAAGCTATGGAATTAATTGAAACAAAAGAATTTTTTGGTATAGATGAAGCGAGGATTGAAACTATAATACACCCAGAAAGTTTGATTCACGCCATCGTAGGCTTCAACGATGGTGGCATGATGGCCCATGTGGGGGCGCCCGATATGCGCCACGCCATTGGCTTTGCCTTGAATCACCCCAAACGCCAGCACCTCGATGTGGCGCGGTTGGATTTCACCACCATTGGCCAGTTTCGGTTTTTTGCGGCGGATGAGGCGCGCTACCCCGCACTTCGTTTGGCGCGGGAAGTTATGTGCAAGGGACATCTTTGGGGGGCTGCCTTCAATGCGGCCAAAGAGGTTGCATTGGATCGCTTCATCGGCTCTGATATAGGCTTTTTGGATATGGCGCAACTGGTAGAGGCGGTGTTACGAGAGTTGGATCACGTAGGAGATTTAAATACAGCGTCCCGCGATTTGCAAGATATCTTGCAGGTCGATCAGGCGACACGCGAGTTAGCGAGGACTTTAGATGTTTGATATTGCGGCGCTCTCCGCCTCGTTTGGTGGCTTTATCTGGGTGGTGTTCTTTTTTGTATTGGCGCTCTCAATCATAGTGGCTGTGCATGAGTATGGCCATTATATTGTCGGGCGTTGGTGCGGCATCCATGCTGAGGTTTTCTCGGTTGGCTTTGGCTCTGTGTTGCTATCGCGGGTGGACCGCCATGGCACACGCTGGCAGATTGCAGCGTTGCCTTTTGGGGGCTTTGTTAAATTCCGAGGTGATGCGGATGCGGCCAGTGCGCCTAATGGGCCTATTTTACTGGGCCTTGATCCGGTTGAACTACGACGCACCATGCATGGCGCGCCCATCTGGGCAAGAGCAGCCACTGCAGCGGCGGGGCCTGTGTTCAATTTCATCCTCTCAATCATACTATTTTGCGCTTTGTTCATGTGGCAGGGGCAGTTTACCGATAGCCTTAAGATTGCCACATTGTCTCCCACACCGAGCGTGAATGCCTTACAGGTTGGCGATGAGATCACAGCGCTGAATGGGCTTGAGGTTGCAAATTTCGAGGATTTTGTGACAGCTGGCCAAGATGTTACAGCGCCGGTACGCTATACGGTTCTTCGCGAGGGCCGCTGGGTTGAGGCTTGGGGTCCCGTGCCCTTTCCGGCTTTGGTGTCGCAAGTTCAACCGCGTTCGGCGGCTATTGAAGCCGGCATTGAAGCAGGCGACGTAATCATCCGTATTGACGGAAAAGACGTCAACGGGTTCGGCGATCTACAGATGGCGGTTGCGGCGGCTGATGCGGATGAGATGCTGTTTTCGGTTTGGCGGGCAGGGACGGAGTTTGACGTTGTTTTGACATCGCGCCCCGTGGCCATTCCGGGACTGGATGGCAGTTTTGAAAATCGCCGTTTGGTGGGAATTACAGGCGGGTTGTTTTTTGAACCAGGGATCGAGCCGCTGCCCTTTGGCACTGCAATTACAGCCGCTGTGGAGCGCACTTGGTATATCATCACAGTGTCTTTGGCCGGTCTTAAACAGATGATTTTGGGTTCAATCAGCGCCTGTAACTTATCAGGGCCCGTTGCAATTGCCGAGACTGCGGGGCAGGTGGCCAGCCAAGGTGCCTTGCCGTTTCTGGCGCTGATTGCTGGGCTGTCGACGGCGGTGGGCTTGATGAACCTGTTTCCGATTCCAGTTTTGGATGGTGGGCATTTGTTATTTTGCGCCTATGAAACGATTACCGGGCGCAAGCCAAGTGATTCTGTGCTGCAGTTTTTGATGACATTTGGGCTGGTCTTGGTCTTGGGTCTGACTGTTTTTGCTGTTGTGATGAATTCAATCTGCCCATGAGTATACTCTGGGGCAAATTATCCTGCTCAAACTGTAGTTGGTTTTGACTCGTGTGCAGTGAGGCGGTAAGTTTACTAGATATTGTACATGCCATTACTTGGGGGCCGATGTGATGAAATTTTTTAAAGCCAAGAGGAGTTGGGCAACCGATCTTATCCGCTGTATTTTTGCGGCGGCTTTTGCTGTTCTCTGCCTCGCGCAGATCGCGCAGGCTCAGGGTTTTCAAATCTCATCTGTGACCATTGAGGGCAACCTACGAATCGAAACTGCCACCATCGAATCCTTAACGAACATTGAAGTGGGCAATTTTCTGAGCACAGGTGAAGTCAATGACGCGGTTCAACGTGTGCGTGATTCCAAATTGTTTGAATTTGTCTCCGCCGATGTCAAAGGCTCTGATCTGAGAATAACTGTTGTTGAGTTTCCAACCGTGAATCTCGTGGCCTTCGAAGGCAATGATCGGCTTGATGAAGGCCAATTGAAGGCTTTGGTACGCACTGTACCGCGCCGTGTGTATTCGGTAAGCGAAGTCCGCGATGATGCAAAGTCCATCGCCGCTGCCTATGCCAACCAGGGGCGTATAGCTGCCAGTGTTGAACCGCGCATCATTCGCCGCTCGGACAATCGCGTGGATGTGGTGTTTGAGATCATTGAGGGTGGCGTTGTTGAAATTGAACGAATCTCCTTCGTGGGCAACCGCGCCTTCTCAGACAGTCGCTTGCGTCGCATTTTGAACACAAAACAGGCGGGTTTGCTGCGCTTGCTGATCAAGCGTGACACTTTTATCCAAGACCGTATCGAGTTCGACAAACAGGTTTTGAAGGATTTTTACTTTTCCCGTGGCTATGTGGATTTTCAAACGTTGTCAGTGAATTCCGAATTGTCAAAAACGCGTGAAGCTTTCTTCGTCACCTTCCAAGTTCAAGAAGGCCAGCAGTTTTCATTTGGGAAAATCACTACGTCATCTGATCTATCCAGTGTGGATGTAGAAGAGTTCGCCCTCACGATCAAAACTGTTGAGGGTAAAGCCTACTTCCCTGGAGCGGTTGAAAACACAATAGAACTGATGGAGCGTCGGGCTTTAGAGCTGGGTTTGGATTTTGTTCGGGTTGAGCCGCGTGTCACACGTAATTATGAAAATTTGTCTTTAGACATTGATTATGTACTATCTCGTGGTCCTCGCGTCTTTGTCGAACGGATTGATATTTCTGGTAACAGCACTACCTTGGATAGAGTGATACGGCGTGAATTTAAGGTTGTTGAGGGCGATGCTTTTAACCCACGTGAAATGCGCGCAACTGCTGAACGCATTCGCGCGCTCGGCTTTTTTGGCGACGCAGAATTGACCGCTAAGGAGGGGTCTGCGCCCAATCAGAAAGTTGTGGATGTATTAGTTTCTGAAAAACCGACAGGCAGTCTAAGTTTTGGTGCAAATTATAATTCTGCCAATGGCGTTGGTTTTATGGCGAACTTTAGAGAAAAAAACTTTTTGGGTCGTGGCCAGTCTCTTGATTTCAATTTGAACAATACAACGAGCACTACAACCTTAGAATTTGATTTTGATGAGCCGGCAATTCTCAACCGCGATATAGGTTTTAATTTTGACTTACTCTATGGAACTACGAATGCCAATAACGCCAGGTATGATACCGAGAATTTATTATTATCAACAGCTCTGAGGTTCCCGGTTAATGAATTTGGAGCGTTGCAAGTGAAGGCATTTTATAAATCAGAACTACTAAATAATATAACATCGGCATCTAAAGTTCTATTAAACGAAGGTGATGGGTCTCGGGTTTCGGGTCTGGGTTTTGGTTATTCTTACTCCCTTGATAATAGAGAAAAAGGCGGCAATCCAATAGGTGGTACGTTTTTAAAATTCTCACAAGATTTATTGCGTGTAAGTGGCAGTAGCCTGGTTGAAACAACTTTTAAAATTGGAAGAGAGACTTCCTTCAGAAATGAAGACATTAGAGTATCCGCAGTTTTTGAAGCTGGCTCAGTTGGCTTCCTAGATAATAAGAACACACGCGTCACTGATAGGTTTTTTCTAGGGAGCAATATGTTCAGGGGATTTGGGCCAGGGGGCTTGGGGCCGCGCGAAACTAATGGAACAACTATCAATGATGCACTGGGCGGCAACCACTTTACTGTGGCACGATTTGAGGCGCGGGCTCCCTCAGGACTTCCGGAAGAGTATGGAATTGAGTTGGGTACTTTCATGGATGTGGGCTCCGTTTGGGGGTTGGATTCTGAGACTGTAGCCGCTGCTGATGCGGGAACAATTAAACAGGAAGATTTTTCCATTCAATCAGTGGTAGGTGCTTCTTTATTTTGGACTACCCCAATCGGTCCGTTACGGTTCAATTGGAGCAGACCACTTAACAAATCATCTGATAATATCTATGAGAATTTTGACCTCACAATAGCGACTTCGTTCTAAAGATGGGGCGGATCTGGGGCAGTGATACTATCCTCTTGTTTTTGAGTTGCATATGGCTGGCCTTGCCGCTGCCCGTATTGGCGCAAGCCTCTGGAATTTTGGTGGTGGATCTTGATCGCGCCTATGAGACCTCGAAATTTGGTCTGTCTATTCGCGATGCATTTAATATCGATAACCAGTTGGTCACTGACGAAAACGTGACCATTCTGAATGCCCTGAAAGAGGAAGAGCTTCAACTGACCGAAGATCGTACCACTCTGTCGTCGGAAGACTTCGCCATTGCTGCTGCAAATTTTGACACCAAGGTGCAAGAAATTCGCAGGCTTCGTTTGCAGAAAATCCGACAGGTTGACGAGCGTTTCAAACGTTTGAAGCTCTTTTTTTTCCAGCGTATCGACCCGTTTTTCGATGTGGTTATGCGGGAGTTTAACGCTACTGCAATTTTAGAGAAAGGCTCAGTGGTGCGCAGTATTGAGGCCATCGACATCACAGATCTTTTGGTTGAGCGCGTGGATCAAGCCTTTCTCGCCAGCTCAGAAAATACGGGATCCGACCCTAAAAACTAGCAACCTGTTGCACCAGATGCCGGGGCTTGTTAGCTGTGACCACATCAAGGAACAAACATATGACCGAACTCGCAAGTGCTGACATTCAACTGATCCAAGCCATCCTGCCACATCGCTACCCGTTTTTGCTGGTTGACCGTGTGGAAGACATCGATGGGGTGAAATCCGCACGTGGGATCAAGAACGTCACGATGAACGAGCCGCATTTTCAAGGTCATTTTCCTGGCACGCCGATTATGCCGGGTGTGACAATCATCGAAGCCTTGGCTCAAACAGCAGCTGTTATGGTGGGTGTGACCCATAAATTGGCCAATACCAATATGTTGATTTACTTCATGGCCATTGATAAGTGCAAATTCCGCCGCAAGGTTGTGCCAGGCGATGTGTTGGAACTGCATGTAGAAACGCTGCGCGGTGGTTCTAAAATTTGGAAATTCAAAGGCCGCGGATTGGTGAACGGCGAGATGGCAGCTGAAGCTGAATTTACCGCCATGATGGATTTGCCGGAGAAAGCCAAGTGAGCATCCACGCCTCAGCCGATATCCACGCTTCGGCGGTGATTGAACCTGGTGCCGTTATTGGTGCTGGCTGTGAAATCGGTCCATTTTGCTGGATTGGGGCCAATGTGCAATTGGCCAAGAATGTGGCATGCCTGTCACATGTCGTCATTCGTGGCCATACTCAAATTGGCTCTGAAACTAAGATTTTTTCCTTCGCAGTCATCGGGGAAATACCGCAAGATTTGAAGTTCAACGGCGAAGAATCCACTTTAAAAATCGGCCAGCGTACCACCATTCGCGAGCATGTTACCGTCAATACGGGCACCCAAGGTGGCGGCGGGCTCACATTCATTGGCGACGATTGTTTGCTGATGGCCGGCTGCCATATCGCCCATGATGCGCGTTTGGCCAATCGGATCATCATTGTGAATTCTGCTGCGATTGCTGGTCACGTGGTGATTGAGGATGATGTGATTGTGGGTGGTCTGAGTGGCATCCATCAATTTGTGCGTCTCGGCAAGGGTGCTATCATCGGTGCTGTGACTATGGTGACCAATGATGTGATCCCGTATGGTTTGGTGCAAGGGCCGCGCGGGCAATTGGACGGCCTCAATTTGGTGGGCCTGAAACGGCGCGGGGTTGATCGCAGCGATATAACCTCCCTACGGGCGGCATTTCAGATGTTGGCACAAGGAGAAGGGGCGTTCCAAGATCGTGCTAAGCGATTGGGCGAGGAAACGGACAGCGACTATGTGCAGGAAATTGTCAATTTTGTAATGGGCGACAGTGGTCGTTCATTTCTCACACCGGGATGATCTGATGCTGGCGCTCATATGCGGGCAGGGCGCTTTGCCTAGGCTTATTGCCCAAAGCTGTACCAAGCCTCCTTTAATTGCCTGTTTGATCCAGTTTCAGCCCGATGAACTGCTCCCTGATGTTGAATTTCGTCTAGAAACTCTTGGTTCATTTTTAGAGCAACTCACAGAGCAAGGGATCACGCAGGTTTGCTTTGTGGGTGCTATTAGGCGCACAGAAATTGATCTAACACTCATTGATGCCGCCACGCAGCCTTTGGTGGCCCGCATTGCGTCCGCATTGGCCCAGGGCGATGATGGGGCCTTGAAGATTGTGATTGAGATTTTCGAACAGTGGGGCTTTACGGTGGTTGGTTTTGATCAGATTGCGCCGGACTTGTTGCCACCTGCGGGGGTCTTGACTGCGCGCGCTCCACAACTTCACGACCAAGAGGATGCTGCGCGGGCGGCAGCTGTGATTGCGACCATCTCACCTTTGGATCTTGGGCAAGCCTGCGCCGTTGCAAGTGGCCATGTGCTGGCGGTTGAGGCCTATGGTGGCACTGAATGGATGCTGCACTCATTGACTACCCGGGATGAGGCATGGCCTAAGGGTGGGATTTTATTTAAAGCCCCTAAAAATGGCCAAGACCGCCGGGTTGATCTTCCGGCCATTGGGCTGGCCACCTGTCAGCAAGTCAAACAAGCCGGTTTAGAGGGCATTGTCATCCACCATGGCGGCGTGGTGGTGCTGAATTTGGCGCAGGTGATTGCCGAGGCCAATAGGCTTGGGCTGTTTATCTGGGTGCGTGAGGATCAGCTATGAAAATTTTTATTCTGGCTGGTGAAGCATCTGGAGATCGCCTTGGCGCGGCCCTGATGCAAGGCTTACAAAAGGCCGTTCCGGTTGTTGAGTTCCAAGGGGTGGCTGGTCCTGAGATGCAGATGCAGGGCATCAACAGCCTGTTTGATATGTCTGAACTTTCGGTTATCGGGCTTGCAGAGATATTGCCGAAATACATGGGGTTGCGACGTCTGTTGGCACAAACCGTCGATGCTGTGCTCGTATGGAAGCCAGATGTTTTGATCACCATCGACAGCCCAGATTTCTGCCTGAGGGTGGCCAAGGCTGTCCGGGCTGCAAACCCTTCGATCCGGACGGTGCATTATGTGGCGCCCACCGTTTGGGCTTGGCGGCCAAAACGGGCACGAAAGATGGCGCAATTTATCGACCACGTCCTAGCTCTTTTCCCTTTTGAGCCTCCTTATATGGAGGCGGAAGGCATGGCTTGTGATTTCGTAGGTCATCCGATTACAGCGATGCCACCAGCCACCAAAACAAAAATTGCAGAATTTCAAAGTTCTGTTGGTCTTGATCCCATGCGGTCAGCATTGGTTATATTGCCCGGATCTCGGCGCTCAGAAGTGCAACGGCTGTTGCCTGTGTTCTGTGAGGTGCTGTCGGAGCCGGAGTTTTCCGAGACTCAACTGATTTTCCCGACCCTGCCGCATCTGGCGCAGGTGGTGCGGGATCAGGTGGCAGGCCTGTCGCAAGACTGCTTTGTTGTGGCTGGCGAAGGGCTGTCAGCTGAGGCAGCCGCCGCGCAGCGCTTTACAGCCTTTGCCACAGCGCAGGCCGCCTTGGCCGCCTCCGGCACGGTATCGCTTGAGCTGGCCGCTGCAGGCACGCCAATGGTGATTGCCTATGATATGGGGCTGGTGTCGCGGGTAATTATTGGTGCGATGCTTCGCGTGGATACCGTGACATTGGTGAACCTGGTGTCAGAGACCCGGGATGTGCCTGAGTTTATCGGAAAAAACTGTAAGGCGGATTTGATCGCGCCTGCATTGGCTCAAATTTTACAAAATCCGCAGGCACAAGAGCATGCGATGCGAACCACGATGGAACGGTTGGGACAAGGTGATCTGGCTTTGGCTGATGGTGCAGCGCAAGCTGTCTTGGCTCGGCTTTAACCTCGGGTGATCCAACCGCCGCCCAAAACCCGGCTGCTGTTGGGATCATAAAATACGCAGGCTTGCCCCGGTGCGACACCTTCTTCAGCCATCATCAATTCGACCACGGCTTCGGTGTCCGAAATTGGCCGCAAGATTGCATCCTTTGGTGGACGGGTCGAGCGCACTTTGGCAGCGATCTTCCATTCAGCCTTAGACATTAATGGCTCATCACCAAGCCAGTTCACCTCTTTTAAAGGCACTTGCCGCGTGGCTAGCATCTCTTTTGGTCCAACGATCACCTGCTTGAGGTCAATATCCAAGCGCACAACGTAGATTGGGTCGATCAAGCCGCCAATGCCCAATCCGCGACGCTGGCCGATGGTGTAATGGATGATGCCATCGTGCCGGCCCAAGAAATTGCCCTGAAAATCTACAATATCACCGGGCTGCGCAGAACCGGGATGCAGTTTTTTGATTACAGCGGCATAGTTGCCATCAGGCACAAAGCAAATGTCCTGACTGTCAGGTTTATCCGCCACGCCCAGCCCGTATTTAATGGCCAAAGTACGGGTTTCAGCTTTGGACGTGAGATGCCCAAGCGGGAAGCGTAGATAACCCAGCTGTTCAGGGCTGGTGGAAAACAGAAAATAGCTTTGATCACGCTGGTGATCCGCAGCCATGTGCAATTCGGCGCCCAAGGGGCCGTCTTTGCGTTGGATATAATGCCCGGTTGCCATGCAATCAGCGTCAAGGTCCTTGGCGGTTTGCAGCAAGTCTTTGAATTTCACCCGTTCATTGCAGCGAATGCAGGGTACAGGGGTAGCGCCCGCAAGATAGCTTTCGGCGAAATCATCAATTACGGCTTCACGGAATTTATTTTCATAATCAAGTACATAGTGCGGAAAATTCAAGTCCTCCGCCACGCGTCGCGCGTCATGAATATCACGCCCTGCGCAACAGGCTCCTTTTTTGGCCAATGCAGCACCATGGTCATAGAGTTGCAGTGTGATGCCCACAACATCATAGCCCTGCTGCGCCAAATCGGCTGCCACAACCGAGCTGTCGACGCCACCAGACATGGCCACAACAACGCGAGTGTCTTTGGGAGCCTTGGCAAATCCGAGAGAGTTTAGGGGTATATCATTGGGCATTTGGGGCCGATCAGTCCTGCTGAATTTAGCACAATTTGTAATAACAATAACCGGGCGCTTCAAAGCACATTAATTGATCTGCGGTCAAGTGCCGGTAACATAAGAAGTGAAAACCATGTATATTAAAAAGTTTCAAGGCCCCCGCACCATGCAATTGCCCTATGGCAATTTTATGAGTCGGGCAGATATGCCTCAGAAATTCACCAAACGTTGGGTGGCATCGAGAAAGGCGACGGTGGTGAACGCGGTGCTGTTCTGGTCTATTTCATTGGACGAGGCATTTAATTTATATGTGTTGTCGCATGATGAACATACCATCTGGGAGATAGCTGTTGCGCATTATGGCGAACGCGCCTTGGGGGTGACGTCGTTGAAAAATATCAACAACCTGAAAAAATTTAAAATAAAGAAAATTAATTATTTTATATCCAGTTATTGTAGAAATTTATTGGGGATATTGGTGCGTATACTTTTGAATAAAATACTCCGGAAACTTCTAAGAGCATCGAGCGGATACTAGGCCATACCATTTTCAACGTATATGCAACGGATTTGGGCGAGGAAGGCGTCGATCTTGCTAGGCTCTACGACTATGACTAAGATTTGATTTTGCTTAATCTTGGGCTTCCCGACACAAACGGGCATGATGTGCTGCGAGATCCAAAGCCAGCGGATGTGGCAAAGGAACTTGCTATTTCTGCTTAATCTCTAAAATGAAGGCAGAAGCGCTCTGGACGGCCTGGGATCCTAATTGTAGTTTGGGATTCAGAATCTGGGGATTTTCATGCCGCAAAACCAACCAGTATCAGATCTGACTGAAGAGCAAGCGCGCGCCGAATTGGCGCGCTTGGCTGATGCGTTGGGCAAGGCCAACATCGATTATCATGGTGAAGATTTACCAACGGTGGATGACGCCGCCTTTGATGGCTGGAAAAGGCGCAACCAAGAAATTGAGGCCCTTTTCCCAGCGCTAAAACGCGTCGATAGTCCATCTGATCAAGTGGGTGCCCGACCGAAAGATGGGTTTGGCAAGATCAGGCACAGCCAGCGAATGCTGTCATTGGGCAATGCCTTTAGTGCTGACGACGTGCAAGAGTTTGTGGCGCGGGTGAAAAAATTTCTAAGCATTGATCCTGATCAAGCCTTGCGCATGACCGCAGAACCAAAAATTGACGGGCTGTCGCTTGCGGTGCGCTATGAAGAGGGGCGTTTGGTGCATGCTGTCACCCGTGGTGATGGAGAGGTTGGCGAGGATGTCACCGCCAACGCAAAAACCGTCGCTGACATTCCGCAAAGCCTAATCGATGCGCCGGACATCCTTGAGGTGCGCGGCGAGGTCTATATGACCCATGCAGATTTTGCAGCTCTGAATGAGACACAGGCGCAGTTGCGGCAAAAGCCCTTTTCAAACCCGCGCAATGCGGCTGCGGGTTCGTTGCGCCAGTTGGATGCAGAAATCACCCGAGCGCGACCCTTACTATTTTTCGCCTATGCATGGGGCGAGCTGTCTGAGCCCTTGGGGGTGACGCAATCTGAGGCGGTGATGCGCTTGCAGGACTTAGGTTTTTCAACCAACCCATTGTTTATTAATTGCGAAACGTTAACGGAGCTTATGGCCCATTATGCCCAGATTGAACGTGAGCGTTCGGATCTTGGCTATGACATTGATGGCATGGTTTATAAGGTGGATGATCTGGCACTACAGTCTCGGCTTGGTTTTCGTGCCACCACGCCGCGTTGGGCCACTGCCCATAAGTTCCCGGCCGAACTGGCTTGGACAGAATTGCTGGATATCGACATTCAAGTTGGGCGCACCGGTGCCCTAAGCCCGGTTGCACGGCTTAATCCGATAACGGTTGGCGGCGTTGTGGTGTCGAATGCCACGCTTCACAATGAGGATTACATAGCAGGCCGCGACAGCAAGGGTGGAAAAATTCGGAGCGGTAAGGATATTCGGATCGGTGATTGGGTGCAGGTCTACCGCGCGGGCGATGTGATCCCTAAAATCGCAGATGTGGACCTGTCACGCCGTTTCGCCGAGAGCGTGGTTTTTGATTTTGCCGCGAAGTTGAAGCAAGAAGGCATCGAAGGTAGCCGCGACCCGGGCGATGCGGTCTGGCGCTACTCCGGATCTGAACCCTTGCCAGATTTGGCGATTGAGACTCTGAGACATTTTGTATCCCGGCAAGCCTTTGACATCGAAGGTCTTGGTGCTAAGCAAATTGAACAATTTTATCACCGAGGCTGGATCTGCACACCGGTTGAAATTTTCACTCTAGAAACGCGGTTTGGGCCGGGCCAGTTGCAACAGCTGAGCAAGCTGGAAGGCTGGGGCATAAAATCGGCGAAAAACTTGTTTGATGGGATCAATGAAAAGCGGCGCATTGCTCTGCATCGGCTGATCTTTGCCCTTGGAATTAGACATGTGGGTGAGGGGGCGGCCAAGCTTTTTGCCAACCGGTTTATCACTTGGCAGGCTTTCGAGGATGCCATGTGTGCCGCAATACCAGACAGTGAGCCTTGGGCCGCTTTGGTCGACATTGATGGGATTGGGGCCGTAATGGCAAAATCTGTTGCCGCACCGTTTCAGGATTTTGAGCGTTTGCCGGCTATACGAAATCTGGTGGCGCAGCTTGATGTGATCCCAGCGGAACAGATTGACACCTCCAGCAGCCCTGTTGCCGGCAAAACAGTGGTGTTCACTGGCACGCTCGAGAAGATGACCCGCGCCGAGGCCAAGGCCCGCGCGGAAAGCCTTGGGGCAAAAGTCTCGGGATCTGTGAGTGCGAAGACGGATATCTTGGTTGCAGGGCTCGGCGCCGGATCCAAAGCCAAAAAAGCGGTTGAGTTGGGCATATTCACTTTAGATGAGGATGGCTGGATCTCATTGATCGAGGAACTATGAGCGGGCGTCCCGAAATTCTATTTCCGCTATTTTCGGATCTGACCAGCCTTCCGGGGGTAGGAGACAAAATCGCGACATCCTTTGGGGCTTTGAAAGTCACCAAACCGCGGGATTTGATTTTTACCTTACCGCATTCTGTGGTGGATCGGCGCGTGGTGCCCACGGTCCAAGGGCTGCCGGCGCTGAAAACTGTGACGGTGCAGGTGACTGTGCTACAGCATGTGCCGTCGCGCACTCGGGGCAAGCCATACCGTGTGATTGTTAAAGATGCGCAGACCACAATTGAGTTGATCTATTTCCATTCGCGCGGTGAATACCTCGATAAATTGCTGCCCGTAGGGGAGCAGAGGCTGATTTCTGGCAAGCTGGAGGTGTTTGATCACCGCGCGCAGATGGTACATCCTGACTATGTGCTGGGCCCGGATGAACACAGCGACCTGCCAAGCTTTGAGGCGGTCTACCCGCTCACCGCTGGGATCACCCCGAAGGTGATGGTGAAGGCCGTTGCGGGCGCGTTGGACCGTATGGTTGCATTGCCTGAGTGGATTGAACCATCGGTGTTTCGCGATCGCAATTGGCCTGATTTTGCCACTGCGTTGCAGCAGGCCCATGCCCCGCAGTCCCCAAATGACATTTCAGCTCATGCTCCAGCACGTGAACGCTTGGCCTATGACGAGTTTTTGGCCCATCAGCTGACAAAAGCCATCGCCCGCAGTCAAGCGCGGGTTAAAACGGGGCGCGCCACAGTGGGCGACGGCCAGTTGCAAAGTAAAGTCATGGCGCAGCTCCCATACAGGCCCACCGGCGCACAGGCTCGAGCGATTGAGGAGATTGGTGCCGATATGGCAAGCCCGCGCCGGATGAATCGCTTGCTGCAAGGAGATGTAGGAGCGGGGAAAACCTTGGTGGGTTTCATGGCCTTGTTGCAGGCCGTTGAAGCTGGAGGGCAGGGTGTCTTGATGGCCCCCACTGAAATTCTGGCCCGTCAGCATCTTGAGGGGTTGCGACCATTGGCACATAGCGCGGGTGCGCGGTTGGAAATGTTGACTGGAAGAGACAAAACTGGCGAGCGTCGGCAAAAACTAGCGGATTTGGCCTCGGGTGAGATCAATATCCTTGTGGGCACTCATGCGGTGTTTCAAAAGGGCGTTGAATTTTGCGACCTCCGTTTGTCGATCATCGATGAGCAACACCGCTTTGGCGTCAACCAAAGGCTGGCCTTAGGAGAAAAAGGTACCAAAGTGGATGTGCTGGTGATGACGGCAACACCGATTCCGCGTTCGCTTGAATTGGCGCAATATGGCGATATGGATGTATCGGTGCTTAATGAAAAGCCACCGGGCCGCAAACCCATAACCACTGCTGCGGTGCCCTTGGCCCGATTGCCGGATGTGATTACCAAGCTCAAAGCGGCGATTGCGTCTGGTCGGCAGGCCTATTGGGTTTGCCCCTTGGTTGAAGAAAGTGAGTTTATGGATCTCACCGCCGCTGAGGAGCGGTTCAAAGTGTTGCGCGCGGCCTTGGGCGATGCGCATGTGGGATTGGTCCATGGGCAATTGCCACCAATGGAAAAAGATGCCGCGATGGCGGCTTTTGTGGCGGGTAAAACTCAAGTGTTGGTGGCCACCACGGTGATTGAGGTTGGGGTAGATGTGCCCAACGCCACGATCATGGTGATTGAACGGGCAGAGAACTTTGGCTTGGCGCAATTGCATCAGCTACGGGGCCGGGTGGGGCGTGGTAAGGCGGCCTCAACCTGCCTGTTGATCTATCAACCCCCTTTGACCCAATCCGGTGAACGTCGCATGGGAATTTTGCGTGACACAGAAGATGGCTTTCGGATTGCCGAGGAAGACCTAAAAATGCGCGGAGCGGGCGACGTTATTGGTACGGCCCAATCTGGGCTCCCTCAGTTTAAAGTGGCGGACTTAGAGACCCAAACCAGCTTAATGGCCACCGCCCATCAAGACGCACGGATGCTGCTTCAAACTGATCCTGGCCTCACAAGCCCAAGAGGAAAGGCCACTAGAACCCTTCTTTGGTTGATGGAACAAGATATAGCAATGACATTAATATCAGTCGGTTAATACTTTTGTTCACAAATGTTCTTATTTAGTTCTTTACAAGAATTAGAACATATGAGAACAAAGTAGAAACAAGATCAACTGGGAGCTGAATATGGAAAATATCTTCGCCACACACCGCATGGATCGTGCCGCTGAATCGCGCCGCCTGGAAACCAAAGAAGCCATCAAAGATGCCATTGGTGCATTTGCGATTATCGCGATGCTCTATGTGGGTCTGTTTATTCCGAGCCTGTAAATAGAATCGCCTGAGACCTTTCATCTGCTCAATGGCAAGGCTATCTGTGGGCATTTATCCCCAGCAGGGCTTTGTTGTTTTTGTGATGCCGCGCGATAAGTTTCTTTCGCAATTTGCCATAGGGTATATGGGCTGCGGCCGATGTGCGGACTGTGTCAGTGGCCAAATTTGGGAAAATTGTTAATATTTCACGGCGGGCGGATGGGTAGATTGATTTCAGGGCCTCAGGACCGGTGTAGAGACTTTCATTGGGTGCGCGTTCTGCATAGATGATTTTATGGCGATCAAAAAGCAGATGGATATAATCTACCTCGGTTAAATCTTGCTCAATGAAAATTCCGGGCAAGACCACAAGCTTTATCGAGGGAATCAACACATCTCTCACCCCAAATATACGCTGTGATATGTATGAAGAGACCAACATACGATGTTGCCGAGAGACCAAGAGATCACGGTGAGGCATGCCAGGCCCCAAGGATCCTGCTAAAATCCGAACGGAACGCAGCTTGTCGCCGTGAGACTGCGCCGGGAGTTTAAACTGGGCGCGCCCAATCTAACTGATCTGCTGGTTGCCATGATCTTGGGTTGTGACCAAATTGCCTGGTATTAGACTTTCCAAAAGTTGCGGGCCGTCTGGCGTGGTGATTTTGGTGCCGGGGGTGAAACAGACAGGGATTTGTGGGGCGATACAGGCGTAAGGGGCGGCACCGCCCGCGACAAATCTAGCTAGGGTATAGGTAACCCCATCCACCACGTTTTCCGAGAACATGAGGTCGCCAAAAGCGATGCTCGGGCGCCGTATCCTCCAAGCGACAAAGCTGGAGCCATCAGAGCCGGGCACAGTCCAAGACCCCCCGATCGAGGTATTGGTGTTGACGATAACCCCGTTGTAGGATTTGAGTTGCTGACACCATTGTTGAGGTTTGTTATTTTGGTGTCGTTGTCTGGAATGATCAGCGTGAGCACCGCGGTGCCCATCTCATCATAGGTAAATGAGCCGGTCCCACCCCAATTGAAACTTGCGCCCAACACATTGGCCGCATCGCCATCGATTGCGTGCACGGTGAATTTGATCATTCTAAAATGACATCAAAAAAGATTAAAATTATCCAATATTTTGAATAAATTAATTCATAATTTGAGTATAATCGTTAAGATATCTTTAAAATTGCACTTTTGATTTTGCGGCTGCATCCGCACAGGCATCTGCTGTGGCTTGGAGCGCCAATAGGATGCTTGCATGCCGATTCTTGTAACCGATCGCTGGTGTGAGGACTTCAAACCCATCGAAGGGCGCAGCGGGCACGGGGCCCGTGCCTTTGAGCATAGCTTCCAGCTGATCGCGTGCGTCTTCCACTTGGGCTGGGGTGCTGCCGATCATATTCTGACCTGCGATGCTGGCGGCAGCTTGGCCGAGGGCGCAGGCCTTGACGTCTTGCGCAAACTCAACAATCCGCCCGTTATGTAAGGTGACATCGACCGTTACCTTTGATCCACAGAGTGGTGATCTACGCATGGCACTGCCGCCGGGTTCTGCAAGGCGGCCCACATGGGGCATATCCGCAGCCAAAGCGAGGATTCGGGTCGAGTATAATTTGATCAAATCAATTTGTTCGGTCATTGTTTGGACATTCCTTGCTGATCACAATAGATAAGCCATAAAGACGAAATGCAATAGGATGGCTATAATGTTTGACCCGCAAACCCTGAAATATGACGCCAATGGTCTTTTGCCTGTGATTGCGCAATGTGCAGAGAATGGTGAAGTGCTGATGTTGGCATGGATGAATGCGGAAGCCGTAAGCCAAACATTAGCCAAGCGGAAGGTCACCTATTGGTCACGCTCACGGCAGGCTTTTTGGATTAAAGGTGAAACCAGCGGCCACGCTCAGGCCTTGGTTGATTTGCGCTATGACTGCGACCAAGACTGTCTTTTGGCGTTGGTTCTACAAGAGGGCCCTGCCTGTCATACCAATCGGCGCAGTTGTTTTTACACCTCGGTGATCATGGGGGCGCCGCGCGAGTTGAGCAAGCCCATCGTCTAAAGCCCAATCATGGCCCGAATGTCAGAGGGGCTTGCCCCTTCGGCTCTGAATTTTGAGATAGCTTTGGCATCGTCACGCTTGGCCAGCCGCTTACCTGCCGCATCGCGGATCAAAGGGTGATGGATATAGGCCGGGGTAGGATAGTCGAGCAGTTGTTGCAGGAGAACATGGATCGGAGTGGCAGATTTTAAATCTTCGCCACGCACCACATGTGTGATGCCCTGCGCTGCGTCATCTACGACGACTGCCAAATGATATGCCGCCTCACGATTGCGTCGAGATATGATAAAATCTCCAATATATTCAGTAATATATTCTGCACTAGTAATGTTATTACCCAACGTCACCCCATCCGCATCGACCTCTTTAAAGTCAATATAATGCTTGCCGTTGAGCGCCTCACTCATCCTCATCCTCAGGGCCGCGTCATCAATCCATGTGCGTTGCGATTGACAGGTCCCGGGATAGACCAAACCGTCTGGTCCAATATGGGGTGCTACGCCTTCTTGGGGCGCGGAGGCCGCTTGGGTGATGTCACGGCGGGTGCACTTGCATGAATAGAGTAATCCCGCATCCCAAAGCTGTGCCACGGTCGCTGCATAGTCTGCTGCACGCTCAGATTGGCGTAGGACCTGACCGTCCCAGGTTAACCCTAGCCACGCGAGGTCATCATAAATTTGCGCTTCCCACTCAGGACGGGCGCGGCTTTGGTCAATATCTTCGATCCGCAACAAAAATTCTCCGCCACGCGCCCGAGCGACGTCATGCGCGGTGATTGCTGAAAAAGCATGCCCAAGATGTAAAGGTCCAGTGGGGGAAGGGGCAAAGCGGGTGCGGATCACAGACGTTGCAACACGATAACATTCGAGCCCATTTCTTGTTGGCGCAAATGTGGACCGTGGGTGCATGAAAGCGTGCGAACCCGATCGAGTGATATTTCCTGATCCAAAACGGCCTCATAGGATCCATGATCTAACGTTGGATCATTGAAGGACAGGCCGATAAGACCCTCTGGGGCCAGATGATCAATTATCATGCTCAGCGTTTCAGGCGGGGCCGCGCCCAAAGACACCACACCAGCGGCAACAATCACATCATATTGCCCGGCGGTGACGCCTGTCATTTCGCCCGGCTGGCCTTGCCATAACCTGCTGTAAATATTGCGGCTTTGCGCTTTGTCGAGCATTGGAGCGGAAATATCGATGCCGTCCAGGTTTGTGAATCCAGCCATCTGCAAAGCCTGGCCCGACAATCCCGTGCCACAGCCAAAATCAAGAATACGGGCATCAGGTGTGGTAAGTTTGGCCAAAGCTGCCGCAATTCGATGCGGCGTCTCATAACCGGCCTCGGCCAAGTCATCGTCATAGCTTGCGGCCCAATTGGCGTAGATATCCAACGTCTCTTCCACGGGGCGTGGCACCCACAACGGGAATTTTGTATTTAGATTGCTATCGCTCGACATGAGACCAGCCTAAGCAATGCCATGATTCTGGCAAGAGATTACATCGCCAACCAGTCCGCAAAACTTTCCTTAGCCCGATCAGTGTAGGCTTTGTAGCGCTCTTTTCGCCGTTTGCGCCCACCTTTGACCGTGTCAATTGGAGGAAATAGGCCAAAATTGACATTCATAGGTTGGAACGTTTTGGCCACTGCGCCGCCGGTGATATGGGTGATCAAAGCCCCACATCCAGTATCCGGACCGGGGGGGGGTAATTCACGGCCCAAAATCTCAGCCGCCGCCATGCGACCCGCCACCATGCCCATAGCGGCACTTTCCACATAGCCCTCAACACCGGTTATTTGCCCTGCAAATCTGATATTAGGTTTTGAAATCAGCTGCATTTGCGCATTCAGCAATGTGGGAGAGTTGATGAAAGAATTGCGATGGATGCCGCCCAAACGCGCAAATTCTGCGGCCTCAAGCCCGGGGATCATGCGCAACACATCTTTTTGAGCGCCGTATTTCATTTTGGTTTGAAATCCCACGATATTAAACAATGTGCCCAACGCATTATCCCGGCGCAGCTGCACCACCGCATAGGGCTTATTGTCAGGCTCATGCGCATTGGTCAGGCCCACAGGCTTCATTGGGCCGAATCTCAAAGTTTCGCGACCACGTTCTGCCATCACTTCAATCGGCAAGCAGCCATCAAAATATCCGGCTTTTTCGCCCGGTTTGAACTCGGTTTTATCGGCACTTAGAAGCGCGTCAATGAAGGCTTCATATTGAATTTTGGTCATGGGGCAATTCAAATAGGCGGTGCGCTCATCTTCCGTGTCGCCCTTGTCGTAGCGCGACTGCATCCAAGCGCGGGTCATGTCAATGCTATCTGCGTATAGGATCGGTGCAATGGCGTCGAAAAAGGCCAAGGCTTCCGCTCCAGTTTCGCCCTGAATGGCTTCTGCCAAGGCGCCAGAGGTCAATGGCCCGGTGGCCACAATCCACTGACCATCATCGGGCAGGGAGGTGATCTCTTCATAGCTGACTTCAATCAACGGATGGGCATTGATCGCGGCTGTGATGCTCTTGGCATAGGGTTCACGGTCCACTGCCAACGCGCCACCGGCTGGAATGCGGTGTTTGTCGGCGGTGGTCATGATTAGGCTGTTGGAGACGCGCATTTCCCAATGCACCAAACCAACCGCATTTTGTTCATCATCGTCCGAGCGGAAGGAATTGGAACACACCATTTCCCCCAGATCACCGGTTTGATGGGCGAAAGTTTCTCACTTTCGGCCGCATTTCGTGAATGGTAACAGGCACCCCGAGTTGTGCGGCCTGCCAAGCAGCTTCGCACCCGGCCATACCTCCGCCAATTATGTTCAATCTTTGTGTCATGAGATGCGATGTAATGCGCTTATCTACCAAAGGAAAGGGATCAGTCTTGCGACCAATTTGGATCCCGCTTTTCTATGAAGGCGGCGATGCCTTCTTCTGTGTCCCGGTTCAGCATATTTTCCACCATAACCTCGCCGGTATAGGCATAGGCTTCCTCAAGCGGCATCTGTATTTGCTGATAATAAGCAGTTTTGCCAGTTTTCACCGCAGAGGCCAGCTTGCCCGCAATCACCTCGGCCAGTGCTTGGGTGGTGGCCGCTAGATCTGCCTCTGGTACCACGCGGTTGATCAAACCAGAGGTTTTTGCCTCAGATGCAGGCATGAACTCACCAGTGACCAACATTTCAAATGCGCGTTTACGAGCTATGTTGCGTGATAGCGCCACCATGGGGGTGGAGCAAAAAAGGCCGATATTCACGCCATTGACCCCAAAGCGGGTGCCTTCGGCGGCCACGGCCAGATCACAGCTGGCCACCAATTGGCATCCCGCAGCGGTGGCAATGCCGTGCACTTGCGCGATCACCGGTTGCGGTATTTTCTGGACGCTTTGCATAAAGTTAGCACAGCGGTCGAACAGATCCTTGAACGCGGCAGCACCACCATCTTGGGCTTGACGTGCTGCGGTCATTTGCTTGAGATCATGGCCCGCACAAAAGGCTTTGCCAGCCCCAGAGATCACCACGGCCCGCACTGTTTGGTCATCCAGCAGCTGGTCAAATGTACTTTGAAGTGCGGCCAGCATCTCATCTGATAGGGCATTTAGCCGCTCTGGCGCGTTCATGGTAAGATATGCGACTGCATTTTTGTCGCGACGTTCTAAAATTGCCATCTTGCCCTCCGGTAGGTTCGCAGCCAACATAACCGAAACAAGGAGAGTTCTACAATGGCACTCAAAATGGACGCCGTGGCACTTAGGGCGTTTTTGGACGAAGTTTTTCCACAGGTGGCCGATGAATTTGAGATTCTGGTGTTGGAAGAGGATTACATGGAAGTGGCACTAAAGGTGCAGGATAAACATTTGCGCCCCGGCGGCACTGTGTCTGGCCCTTCCATGTTTGGATTGGCAGATGTGGCGGCCTACCTTAATGTCTTGTCAATGATTGGGCCAAAGGCCTTGGCTGTGACCACCAATTGCAGCATAGATTTTATGCGCAAACCCTTAGCCAACACGGATTTGATCGCAAAAAGCCATATTGTTAAGCTGGGTCGGTCTTTGGCGGTGACGCAATGCCTTATATATTCTGATGGCGATTCCAAACCTGTGGCGCGGGCAAACCTGACCTATTCCCTGCCATCGGGGCATATTTGAGTAAAATTATGGGGTAAAATAATACCTTATTTGTAACTATCTGTTATTAAATATTTTTATATAACATATGCGTGTTGACTGTACTGCCATAGCCTTTATAACCCGCCATCACCAACCTCGATGGGTCAAAAAATATGAAAACCTTCTCTGCAACGCCTGCAGATATCGACAAAAAATGGATCTTGATTGACGCTGAAGGCGTTGTTCTTGGTCGTTTGGCTTCGATTATCGCAGCGCGATTGCGTGGCAAACATAAAGCCACGTTCACACCGCACATGGATATGGGCGACAATGTGATTGTTATCAACGCTGAAAAAGTTCAGCTTACAGGTAACAAACGTAACAAAGAAAATTACTGGCACACAGGCTATCCTGGCGGGATCAAATCACGCACCACAGGTACAATCCTGGAGGGCAAGTATCCTGAGCGCGTTCTAACCCAAGCGGTTAAACGTATGTTGCCAGGCAATCGTCTCTCACGCCAGGTTATGACTAACTTGCGTGTTTATGCAGGCGCCGAGCATCCACATGTGGCACAAGACCCCACTGTTTTGGATGTAAAAGTCATGAACAAGAAAAACACACGGGTATAAGCGATGTCAGATCAAATCACATCCCTAGAAGACCTCTCAGCGGTTGCCGTAGGCACCTCTGCTGTGGTCGAAATCGCAGCCCCTCGTGAACCTGTTCGCGACGCTTTGGGCCGCACATATGCCACTGGCAAACGGAAAGACGCGGTTGCGCGTGTTTGGATCAAACCAGGTTCCGGCAAAGTCACCGTTAACGGCAAAGATCAGGACGCATATTTCGCGCGTCCCGTGTTGCGGCTGATCTTGCGTCAACCTATGCAAATAGCTGGTGTTGAAGGTGAGTTTGACGTGATGGCCACTGTTAAAGGTGGAGGCCTTACTGGACAAGCGGGTGCTGTTAAGCACGGAATTTCCAAAGCATTGCAGCTTTATGAACCGAGCCTTCGCGGGGCTCTGAAAGCAGCCGGCTTCCTGACCCGCGACAGCCGTGTTGTTGAGCGCAAGAAATTTGGTAAGCGCAAAGCGCGTGCCAGCTTCCAGTTCTCCAAGCGTTAATTTTGACTGCCATCACACTATTACAAAAGGGCTCGTATTTGCGGGCCCTTTTTGCATCTTAGTCCTTGTGGTGATGTGTCGTCCGGATCAATCCGGCGTGATAAGGTCTAGGCCGTGCAGATAAATGCCAATACCGCTTTCGAGCAATTCTTCAGGCGGGAGGGGGGGCGCTACTCTTCTGGAATATTTTTACTTAGCACAACAGCGGCGGTTTGCAGCACCGATTGCGCCTGCATGGCGGCAAAGTTGAGCACTTGGCTGCGCTGAATGGAAACCCCACTTTCGAACATTGTCACATAATGACCGGGATATTTCCGGGCAAACGCCAGATAGGCCCGCCCGCTTCAATTGCAGCTAAGGCACTGGGTCTGCCGCGGTCATAGGCCAACTCCATACGCTCAGCGAAGATCACAAAGTCCTGGAGAGCGGCTTCGGCAATCCAAATCACCTCGGCCCTCAAAGTGGTGTCGGCAAACCGCTGCCAATGTTGCGTCTACGCGTTTGGCCGCCTAAGATAGGGTGAAGCCATTTAAGCCCTTTTTTCAATCAACAGAAAGTCCGCATCCACCGGCGTTTGGCGAAGGTTCCCGAGATGATATCCACGTTTTTGCATTTTGAGACTGGTCTGTCTGTTGAGTGGGGTCCAATTTTTTCTAATCTACATCTAGCAACCAGAGCTGCATCATGCAATGCAACTATTCCAAGCTATGCTCACAGCGGTTATCATACCCGTGAAAATGGATCGCGTTAGCTCCCGATGTCATTGCTATCAAAAGGGGTGTTTTGATAAATCTCGTTAATCCAGTTTCCGTAGAGCAGATGCGCATGTGAGCGCCAGCGGTTTAGCGGTTTTTGGCTGGGATCATCATTTGGGTAATAATGTCCGGGAACATTGATGGGTGTGCCACTGGCCACGTCGCGGTCATATTCTTGCTTCAGCGTGATGCTATCATATTCAAAATGATTGAAAAGATAGAGAGATCTATGGGCTTTATCCTCTACCAAACATGGCCCTGTATCCACGGACCCCAGTAGAGTGCTGAGACCGTCAGCGGCATTAATTTCCGCCTGCTTCATTTCCGTCCATCGGCTTACCGGCACCACAAAATCATCTGAAAAGCCACGTAAATAGGGTGATGATGGCTCAATATTTTGATGACGAAAACAGCCAAAGGCTTTGTGCGGAAGATCGTATTTTTGGACGCCGTGGAAATGGTTAATCATCGCCATGCCGCCCCAGCAAACACCCAATGTGGATTGCACATTGGTTTGGGTCCAATTTATGATTTCAACCATCTCATTCCAATAGGTGACATCGGCAAAATCCAAATGCTCAATTGGGGCGCCAGTGATGATCAGCCCATCAAATTTTTCATCTTTGATTGCGCTGAAGGGCTGGTAGAATTCTTCCATGTGGTCGGCTGCGGTGTTTTTTGCCTGATGTTCAGTCATGCGCAGGAGCGTCAGTTCAATCTGCAAAGGTGTGGCACCAATCAACCGGGCAAATTGATTTTCTGTTTGGATTTTAAGTGGCATGAGATTGAGCAACGCAATGCGCAGTGGTCGGATGTCTTGACGGTCGGCATGGCTGGGATCCATCACCATCACACCCTCAGCGCTCAAAACTGCATGTGCAGGGAGGTTTGATGGTATTTTAATAGGCATTGTAGTCTCCTAAGCGCACGGTCACGCAGATTTTTCAATTTTAGCATCTAACGCACTGGCCACCAGATCTTCAAAATATTCAGGGGAATTAATATTTTTCACATCATCCGTCTGAAGGGTAATTCCCCATTGAGCCATTTGCACATAGCGCGGTTGGCGGTGTGCCAAGGCGCGGGCATAGGTCCAACGGATAAAATCATCCGGATCCACCTTATCAGGGCTTAAACCTGTTTCGCTTTGATATTTTTCCCAAGAGGACAGCAAGAAGGCCGGTTGATAGCACATCGGCTTTGGTGATTTGTCAAAACGGCGCACCAGCTCCGCAGTATGAGCCTCACTGCCGGCAATCCATACCATCAGCAGGTTCTCGGAAAGCGAAGTCATAACCTGGTCGGTCTTATCCCAAGGATCCACAACTTCGCAGATAGAGCCGCCGCTGTCGCAGACAAAATTCTGATAGCCATAGAGATTTTGCGCACGCTCAATAAAAGCTGGCGTGTCTAACAAGGCAGCCTGTTCGGCCGCATGGTGTTGGTCTTGACGTTTGCAATAGAAGTCAAAAGGGATGCCACCGCGCGCGACATCGCCTGGCTTGCCCAGATATGTTGACAATGGGGCTAGGTTTTCAAAGCTAATATTTGAGGCAATAGATATTGAATCCGACCGTAGCAAATCGGCCAAAAACGGCACAGACATCGCTGCTTTTTTAAAGTTGTCAACAATATGCTCGCCCATATAGCGGGTGCCAATGCGGTAATCGACTGAGTAGTGGAACCAATCCCCGTCATTGCGCAGCATCGACGAGACATGAGTCTTACCAAGTCCAGACATGGCAAAGAGCAAAACCTTTTTATGTTTGGCAGCTTTCCAAACGTTACCATTTTCGTAGATCATCACTAAATTTTCCTAACTTCGCCCTAGTCATAGGCCAATATGCAGCACTGGAAAAGACCTTAATCTAGCCACGTTGCTTTAGGTTGAGATAATTGGCGATTAAAATCAAAACCGCGCCCAATAACACGTAGATATCCAGAATTTCACCATAAAAAAGCATGCCGATCACAGCGATCAAGGGCAAGCGGACAAAATCAACCGGCATCACAACGCTCGCGGGTGCCAATGTAAGAGATTTTGTCATGCAAAAGTGTGCCGCAAGTCCCGCAACCCCAATCAAGATGAGCCAAGGTAATGTCCCCGAGGATGGCAGGGCTATGTCCCCATCAAAGCCTGCGCAGATCAAGCCAAATAAGATTTGCAGGCCAGTTAAAAAGAACAATATTTTTGTTAGTGAGTTTTGAACTGTCAACTTACGCGTTAATATAGCCGCCCCTGCAAATCCTATGGCGGCCACAGCTGCGGCGATAATACCAATGTTTAGGGCGTTTATCTCTGGTCGCGCAACCACCAAAACCCCGACAAAGCCCAATGCGGCGATGCCCAACTTGAGCCGTGTTAACCGCTCACCTAGAAAAATTGACGCCAATAGTACAACCCAGATCGGAGAGGTGAATTCCAATGCAAAAAGCTGTGCCAATGGAATCAGGGGTAAAGCTAAAAACCAAAGGTTCTGACCTACAAAGTGAAAAATGTTCCGCAGCAGGTGCATACGGAAGTGATTGAAGTCGACTTCTCGATGGGTCCCAGCCAAGCGCGCAATGATCACAACAATCAAAAAACCAATGATTGAGCGGTAAAACATGATTTCAAAGGTGTCGAGCTGTCCAGAGACCGCGCGCCCAGCTATAGCCATTGAGGTGAACGACACAATCGCACCGATCATCCATAGTGCTGCGCGGGTATGTGCCATGTTCATCGCCTCATAATGTATGGTGCGACCCAAAGCCAAAAACGCCACTTGTGCAAGATGCAATCTAGTCATGTGAGAGTGTCTGTTTAGAGACTGTAAACCATAAAAATAGAAGAATAACTATTACGGTGCGCCTCATTCCACCCCAACGAGATTTTAGTCTTTAATTATGAGCGAATACAGCCCTTGGCCAAAACACCCTTCAACATTTCGTGTAACTGTACAAAAAAACTTCAATAAAATTATCGATTAATATTTTATGTTAAACAAGTATTTAAATTAAATTTATTTTTAAATAAATAACTTAAAAATAAATAACTACTCCCACTCAATCGTCCCTGGAGGTTTTGATGTGATGTCATAGGTGACGCGGTTTATGCCTTTGACCTCGTTGATGATCCGTGTGGCTGTTTCGCCTAGGAACTCATGGGTGAAGGGGTAATAATCCGCCGTCATGCCGTCTACGGACGTCACAGCGCGTAGGGCGCAAGCAAAATCATAGGTGCGGCTGTCGCCCATCACACCAACGGTGCGCACTGGCAGAATCGCTACAAAAGCTTGCCAAATTTCGTCATACAAACCGTGTTTGCGAATTTGATCGATATAGACTGCATCCGCAAGGCGCAGGATGTCTAGTTTCTCGCGGGTTATCTCTCCGGGACAGCGGATAGCTAGGCCAGGACCAGGGAAAGGGTGTCGGCCGATGAAAGAGGCGGGCAGGCCAAGTTCACGCCCAAGGGCGCGCACTTCGTCTTTGAACAGCTCACGCAGAGGTTCAACTAACTTAAGACCCATCTTTTCTGGCAGGCCACCGACGTTGTGATGCGATTTGATCGTCACGGAAGGGCCACCTGAAAAGCTTACACTTTCAATAACATCTGGGTACAAAGTGCCCTGTGCCAAGAACTTTGCACCACCAACAGCGGCCGCATGTTTTTGGAACACATCAATGAATAATTTTCCAATTATCTTGCGTTTGGTTTCGGGGTCAGACTGACCGTCCAGAGCGCCGAGGAACAATTCTTGTTCGTCCGCATGAATGAACGGCATGTTGTAATTGTCGCGGAACATCTTGATTACTTCATCAGACTCGCCCTGACGCAATAAACCATGATCTACAAACACGCAGGTCAATTGGTCGCCAATCGCCTCGTGAATCAACACCGCAGCCACTGAGCTGTCAACGCCGCCGGACAGACCGCAAATAACCTTTTGATCCCCCACTTGATCGCGAATAGCCTGCAAAGCCTGCTCACGGTAGGCACCCATGGTCCAATCGCCTGTAAAACCAGCGCGGCGAATGAAATTTTTGTACAGACTAGCGCCTTTTGGAGTGTGATGCACTTCTGGATGGAATTGCACAGCATAAAACTCGCGCGACTGATCGGCTGTTACAGCAAAGGGCGCATTGGGAGAGGTGCCAAAAACCGCAAACCCAGGTGCGATGGCGCTAACGTGGTCGCCGTGGCTCATCCAAACTTGTTCATCACCGCCTGTAAACCAACCGTCAAGCAGTGGAAGCGGGGCTTTCGGGCTCACATAGGCGCGGCCAAATTCGGCGGTACCATGACCGCGTTCAACTTTACCGCCCAAACAATGCATCATGACCTGTTGACCATAACATATGCCTAACACAGGAATACCCATCTCAAACACCGCCATAGGCGGGCGCGGGGAGCCTTCATCGATCACTGATGCGGGGCCGCCTGACAAAATTACGGCCTTGGCACCAAACTCTTGCAAAAAGCTTTCTGTCACATTTTGAAACGGGTGAATTTCGCAGTACACATTCAATTCGCGCAAACGCCGCGCTATAAGTTGCGTTACCTGACTGCCAAAGTCGATGATCAGTAATTTTTCATGCATATGTTCCATAGCCTCCGATATTCCGACCTTGAATAAGGTT
Source organism: uncultured Planktomarina sp. (assembly GCA_905182455.1). Classification (GTDB taxonomy): domain Bacteria; phylum Pseudomonadota; class Alphaproteobacteria; order Rhodobacterales; family Rhodobacteraceae; genus Planktomarina; species Planktomarina forsetii. Next base: position 293,989 of record CAJJBJ010000002.1, on the reverse strand, counting down.
CAACCCAGCTGATACGAAGAAATCACTTCTTATGTCGTTTTCCCGCCCGAAGCGGCGGAAAACACCGTCGCAGATTGTAATAATTCCATAGACCCGGGCTAACACGTAATTAGGGGTTTCAAAATGGCCGAAACAGCAGGTCGCAGATCACGCAGCGGAGGCGGTGCCGCCCGCAGAGCAGAACGTACAGCAATCAGTGTAGAGACTGAACGCTACATTGAGCGCAACATCCCGTTATATGAGTTCTTAGATGAAGCTACTCTTGAGATGATTGAGTATAATGCTGAGACGGTTCTCGAAGAAATCGGCGTTAATTTTGTGGATAGCCCCGAGGCTTTGGAACGCTGGCTATCTGTAGGAGCCACAATTGAGGGCGAACGGGTAAGAATTCCGCGCGGCTTGGCCCGCGAACTGTGCAAAACGGCACCGTCAAAGTTTATTCAACATGCGCGCAATCCTGAACGTAATGTGGAAATTGGTGGCAAAACACTGGTGACAGCGCCGGTCTACGGCCCTCCCTTTGTGCGTGATCGCGACGGCGGTCGGCGTTATGCCACAATCGCAGATTTCCAAAAATTCGTGAAACTTGGATATATGTCAAAGTATTTGCACCATTCCGGCGGCACGGTGTGCGAGCCTACCGATGTGCCGGTGAACAAGCGTCACTTGGATATGTTGATGGCGCATATGGTGTATAGTGACAAACCCTTTATGGGATCCGTGACAGAGCCCAGCCGGGCGCAGGATTCCGTTGATATGTGCGAGATTTTGTTTGGTAAGGAATTTGTCCAAAACAACACAGTGATGACCTCGTTGATCAACATCAACAGTCCTTTGACCTTTGACAGCATCATGATGGGAGCTTTGGAAGTTTTTGCTAAAAATAATCAAGCCAGCATCATTTCACCCTTCATCGTGGGTGGCGCTATGGCTCCGGTGTCGATTGTGGGTACCTTGACGCAAGTTTTGGCTGAGGTCCTGGCGGGCATTGCCTATAGCCAAATTTTGAAGCCGGGCGCTCCGGTGATTTTTGGTACATTTGTGACCTCTATCGATATGAATTCTGGCGCTCCGACCTTTGGCACGCCTGAAGCCAGCCAAATTCTCTATGGAGCCGGACAATTGGCGCGTCGGATGAATTTGCCCTTCCGCTCCGGTGGTGGCCTCTGTGGCTCGAAACTGCCAGACGCGCAGGCGGCCTATGAAACTGCCAATACACTTAACGCGGCTTTGTTGGGAGGTGTGAATTTCATGCTGCATTCCTGCGGTTGGCTTGAGGGCGGCTTGGTGTCCTCCTTTGAGAAATTTGTCATGGATGCGGATCAACTGGGTACCCTGCACAAAATGGCGCTTGGGGTCGAATCGGATGAAAACGGCCAAGCCATGGATGCCATCCGTGAAGTGGGGCCGAGTGGCCATTACCTTGGCTGTGAACACACGCAAAAGAACTTCAAAGCGGCATTCTGGCGCTCAAACCTGTTTGACTACAAACCGTTTGAAACTTGGTATGAAGAAGGCGCGCGCGATACGTATGCGCTGGCGGCAGATAGGGTGACACTTCAATTGGCCACCTACCAACAACCGCCGCTTGACCCTGAGATTTTGGCAGCCCTCGAAAAATACGTCGCTGATAAAAAGGCAGCAATGCCAGATGCGTTTGTCTAGCGGGCTCTAAGACTGCGACTCTCGCCCTAAATGGCGATCAAATAACCAATATGGCGCTATGGTGAATACTGAGAGCGCTTTTATTGTTGCAGTCTATTGTAGGCATCTTCCATTTCAAACACACAATAGATTGACCCATTTGGCCCCAATGTCTCCTGCTTAGCGATTGAGCTGTGGAGATGTCGTTCGAAATTATAGTGTGCCAATCTATTTTGAGCCGCATCGACCATAAGTTTTGGTCGCTTTAGGTTTGACAGTCGCCGTTCAACATCTCGCATTTGTGCCTCCTGAGCAGAATCAGCACTCAGGCTTGCACAGGTTTTTGGGGTGTTGCGCGGGGGTGGCTTTCAGCTCGCGGTCGGTTCTTAGTGTAGCGGATATTAACTATGATCCTTTAATATTTGGACCTAATTAACTGAACCCGTAATCATTGTTACCATTGTACTAACGTAACCTTTGTATAGATTAGTGTTTAGAGTACGTATCTCACAATTTGACCTTGCAAACGGTCGACGGGCGCCGCATTGAAAATGCCTGTTTGGATAACCATATGGCGAATCTTTATTTGCCACACTGGAACATGGTCATTCCATCCGCAGTTTGGCCCGGTATTATGGTGTTCACCCGTCAACTGTGTTGCGCTCTGTATGCAAAATTGAAATAGAGCGTGACGATGCACTTATCGATTGTGCGGTCCAAAAATTGCGTAAATATTGCTCTAAACCCGTGTCTCGGCGCCCGGAGGATAGATCTATGAGTTTTCACAGCCAAAACAAAACCCAAATTTTACCCTGCAGCTCGTTCACGCGAGTGTGACAGTGCTGCTATATTTGGCGCGAAAACAAATAGTTTAGGCCCTAGCTCAAGGATTGGAGGCAGCTATCATCGTGCGAGAGGACGCGCAGGCAAATGTCGAAATGCTTGGTGTCGTTGACCGGGCACAGGTGATGGCATGGCCATGCAAGATTGGTTGAATGCGATGATCCACACGAACTTTGGCTGATCTTGGCCCCGGTCCTGGGGATATGGCCTTGCTGTGCTGTTGTAAGTTGGAGGGATTGGAGGCCGTAGGATAGGCCATTGAGTGACCGGCGCGCTCTGGGAAAATTGAGTTTAGTATCGCTCTGAAACGGCTTGCCCGCTATTATGAGTGCAGTAATTGCAAAGATATTTTGGTCGGATAGCCGTTTTGTACTGCGATCTAATTGCATGGCGGATATTCGTGGCTGGGGGGTGGTTGTTTGGTGTGGCTGTGTTAAATATCGGTAAGTGAGGAATGAATTTATGCGCGATCTGAAAATCCCCAAGCAACGCCACCCTGAAAAGGCAAAGGGTCCTGATAATCCACAACCGAAAAAACCGGCATGGATTCGGGTGAAAGCGCCTGTTGGGCAGGGCTATCAAGAAACGCGCAAGATCATGCGGGAACATAAGCTGGTGACGGTTTGCGAAGAGGCAGGTTGTCCCAATGTAGGCGAATGCTGGAACCAAGGACACGCCACGATGATGATCATGGGCGAAGTTTGCACTCGTGCTTGCACCTTTTGCAACATCGCTACCGGCAAACCACCCGAGGGTTTGGATGCGTTTGAACCCGGCCGTGTCGCTGATGCGGTTAAAAAGCTAGGCCTCAACCACGTTGTGGTCACATCCGTGGACCGTGATGACATCAAAGATGGCGGGGCCGAGCATTTTGCCCAAACCATCCGCGCTCTTAGAAAACAGGCGCCAAACACTACGATTGAGATTCTGACGCCAGACTTTATCCGCTGTGATCCCGAAGCTTTGGAAGTTGTCGTTGCGGCAAAACCTGATGTGTTCAACCACAATCTTGAGACTGTGCCCGGCCTCTATCCTGAAGTGCGGCCCGGTGCGCGATATTACCACTCTTTGCGCCTGTTGCAACGGGTGAAAGAGCTGGATCCGACCATGTTTACCAAATCTGGAATCATGGTGGGTCTTGGGGAGGATCGCCAAGCGGTCTATCAAGTGATGGATGACATGCGCGCAGCTAATATCGATTTCATCACCATTGGCCAATATCTTCAGCCAACATTGAAACACCACCGTGTGGACCGTTTCGTGACACCAGAGGAATTCGCAAGCTATGAGCAGGCGGCAAAGGGCAAGGGGTTCTTGATGGTCTCCGCCACTCCACTTACCCGAAGTTCATATCACGCGGGCGATGACTTTGCCAAAATGCAAAAAGCACGTTTGGCAGCGAACGGCTGATATACAGCCTTAAAGACCAATGCCGCCATGGTGTGAGTTCACCGTCAGCCAGCTTGGCCAACTGATCTATTGCTATATGCCAAACAGTGCAAGGGCGATGGCCACAACAGTGATACATAAGATAAAAGTTTTTTTTGCTGAAGACGGCGCGCAATCGTCGCCATCTTCAGTAAAATTGTGGACTCATGTAAAGCGGACTTTTCCAATATAGGGCAGGTTGCGGTTACGCTGTGCGAAATCAATACCGTAGCCTACAACAAATTCATCCGGAATTTCAAACCCTAGGAAGTCGGTTTTGATGTCAACCTCGCGGCGCGAAGGCTTGTCGAGCAGGGCAATGGTTTTCATTCGCTTTGGTTTACGGCGCAGAAGGTGCTCGGTCACGTTTTTCATAGTATGGCCCGTGTCCACGATATCTTCCACGATCAACACATCACGATTTTCGATGGTGCCCCGAAGATCTTTGAGGATGCGCACCTCACGTGAGCTTTCCATGCCGTCGCCATAGCTGCTGACCTCCAGGAAATCGACTTCAATGGGCAGGCTGATCTCGCGGACCAGATCTGCTATAAATACGAATGAGCCGCGCAGTAGGCCAATCACAACCAATTTATTGGTATCGGCAAATTCGGTTTCAATCTCATGGGCCAATTGCTCGATTCGAGCCGCAATTGACTTGGCGGATATCATATTGTCGATGACATAAGGTTTTTGTGACATAGTACCCTCTTGAACTTTCCGCCCTTTTCTACGACATCTTACACGCAGAGTCAGCGGGAAACACAATGCCAACCCATAATGAAACAAGAATTTTGCGTTACAGCGCACAGCAAATGTACGATTTGGTGGCTGATGTGGCAGCCTATCCGCAATTTTTGCCTTGGTGTGCAGCCGCACGGGTGCAATCTGTGACCCCAGATGGGACAGCACAAGTGATGGCGGCAGATTTGGTTATTTCATTTAAAGTGTTTAGGGAACGGTTCGGCAGTAAGGTGGTTTTGCATCCTGATGATTTTTTTATTGATACAGAATATCTGGATGGCCCATTCAAATACATGAAATCGACTTGGAAATTTGAAGATGAGCCTGAAGGCTGCGCCGTGACGTTTTTCGTAGATTTCGAGTTCAAGAATGTGATTTTACAAGGTGTGATTGGCTTGGTATTCAATGAGGCCATGCAGCGTATTGTGCGGGCATTTGAAACCCGCGCGGATGCGCTTTATAAAAAAAGGGCCCCCTAATTGGGAGCCCATAAATTTTATATCACTACTTTTAGGAAGAGTGATCGTAAGCGCGCTCACCATGTGCTGAGAGATCCAAGCCGGTGTGCTCATCTTCTTCGCTGACCCGCAGCGGTGTGACCAGGGCAACCAGCTTCACAAGAACGAATGTGACAACCACTGTGAAGACCCCCACAATCGCCAAACTGCCTATCTGTGCTGCCCACGTGCCCGCGCCGAAGACTGCAATCATGATGGTTCCGAAGATGCCGCCAATGCCGTGAACGGCGAAGACATCAAGAGTATCGTCAATTTTGAAGGTGTTGCGCACCAAATTGACGGCTTCTTGGCAAATAATACCGGCCACAGAGCCGATCACCAGAGCCTCAATTGGTCCCACAAAGCCTGAAGCGGGGGTGATGGAGGCCAGTCCTGCAATCGTGCCTGTCACCATGCCCACAAGCGAGGCCTTGCCGTATTTGATCCGCTCCCAAAGCGCCCAAGTCAATGAGGCCGCAGCGGCAGAGATATGTGTGACGGTCAGAGCCATTGCAGCACCGCCATCGGCAGCCAGTTGTGAGCCGCCATTAAAGCCAAACCAACCCACCCAAAGCATCGCGGCCCCAAGCATCACATAGCCGGGATTGTGCGGTGGCGTGGTTTTATTGCGCCGAGCGCCCAACAAGACCGCAATGACCAAAGCAGCCAGACCCGCCGTTTCATGGACAACAACACCACCTGCAAAATCCTTAAGACCCGTATCGCCGAATATACCGCCATCGGACAACATGCCGCCGCCCCAAACCCAATGCACAACGGGCGCGTAGCACAACAGCATCCACAGACCGGAAAAGGTCATCACAAAACCAAAGCCCACACGCTCCACATAGGCCCCAACAATCAGGGCAGGGGTGATGATAGCAAATGTCATTTGGAAGGCAAAAAACAATACTTCAGGAAGTGTTGTGCCGTCGCGTACGGTCGAGGCATCTACACCATTGAGGAATATATGGCTAAGCCCGCCCCAATAGCCGGACCCGCCGTCTCCGAAAGCGATGGAATAGCCAAAAGCGAGCCAAAGTACACTCATCAGGCAGGCAATGCCGAAGCACTGCATAAAGACGCTCAACACGTTACGTGCGCGCACCAGCCCACCGTAAAACAATGCAAGCCCGGGCAGGGTCATAAAGAGAACCAATGCCGTGGCGACGATAATCCAAGCTGTATCAGCTGCGTTCATGATATCCTCCAAAACGAATTGGAGGTTTTTCATAGAAAATAACCTTAAAGTAAAAGTCCCAAGCACTTTCAAACCGGCTTTTACCGCCAGCATTCCAACTTTGCGTAAAAGTTACGCATAAGATGGGGGTAAGGCGTAATCAATAGGCTCTTTTTAAAAGATCGGAGATTAATTCTAAGGCATGATCTGTCGAAGCTTTGCGGACCTCTGCGCGGCCAATAGTGCCAAATTCAAGTGTTTCGCAATAAACGCCCTGAGCTGATGCAACCCCAAAGCAAACCCTGCCTTCCGGTTTGGACTCTGAGGCGCCGGGTCCTGCAATACCACTGACTGACACGGCAATGTCAGCGCCAGAGACCATCAAAGCGCCAGAGGCCATTTCACAGGCCACAGGTTCAGACACCGCGCCATGTACTTGGAGCGTCTCCTCAGACACACCCAGCATTTTGGTTTTGACAGCATTAGAATAGGTTACAAACCCTTGTTCGAACATCGCCGAACTGCCAGCGATATCGGTCAAAGCCGCGCTGATCATCCCGCCAGTACAGCTTTCCGCGCTGGTGATCTTTACCTTGGCACGGATGGCCAAGGCCACAACATCTGCCGCCAAAGTCATGGCAATATCACCATAACCAGACAGATCACTGTAGCCGCCATAAGGCCCGCGATGATATCATCCAGCATAACGCTCAGCGGACCAACTTGCCTGTCAGCCCAGCCCACCAAACCCGGTTTGGTAATGTCAAACAGGCGAAAGCCACCAAAAGCCAACAGCCAATACCAGATCGCAATCTCGAAGGTTTGTGGCCAAATCGCCAGCGGTAGGGTCGCAATCCATTGTCCGGCCACTTCATCAATCACGATTTCAGATGGGTCATGATCCTCTTTGCCTTTGGTCTCTGCTGCGGTGGCCCACCAGCCCAATAGACAGCTGGCGATAATGCCGATGGACAGCCCTGTTGCTCCAGAGATATGAACAAGCGCAAAGCCCACCAAGAGCGCTGCCAAACTGCCCCAAGTGCCCGGTGCGGGCCGCATGTGCCCGACGTAAAAGAATGTGGCGATGAGATGGCTCATAGGCTCACCAAAGCGGCTGAGGCCATGGCCGCGATACCTTCTTCGCGCCCCGTGAAGCCCAGCGTTTCTGACGTTGTGGCCTTGATCGACACTTGATCCTCTTTCAAACCCATGATCTGTGCCATGCGGGCGCGCATCGCATGTGCATGCGGGCCAATCTTTGGGAACTCGCAAATTAAGGTGCAATCCACATTTTCAATCCGAAAACCCATCTCAGCGGCCAAATCTACCGCATGTTTGAGGAAGATATCGCTGGCTGAACTCTTCCATTGTGGATCTGAGGGCGGGAAATGCTGACCAATATCGCCACGCGCCAAAGCGCCGTAAATGGCATCTGTCACCGCATGCATGCCCACATCGGCATCGGAATGGCCAATCAGCCCAGCCTTATGGGGCAAGTTGACGCCGCAAAGGGTGATCTCGGTTCCCGGTCCAAATCGATGTACATCAAAGCCATTGCCGACGCGTAGTTTCATTCTGCCTCGCAAAATTTGTTCAGCCCGCGCAAAATCACCGGGCAGTGTTACTTTGATATTATCCTCGTTGCCAGGTACAATAGCAACGGTATGCCCCGCTGTGCGTGCGATTTGCACGTCATCTGTAGCAGAAGATTCAGCGGATTTATGGGCTGAGCTGATCAACTCATAGGCAAAACATTGCGGGGTTTGCGCCCGAAAGATTTGAGTACGGTCAATCATATCTAAAACCTGATCCGTGCCGCGCCAAAGGGTATCTTGAACCGCTACAGCTGGGGCGGCCGCTCCATGGGTCACCATAGAGTTAATGCATTCCGATAAAAGGTATTGATCCAAACAGGGTCGGGCGGCGTCGTGGATCAAGACATAATCTGGACTGAGAGGTTGAATGGCCGTCAAGGCGCATCGTACTGAGTCGTCTCTGTTAAGCCCTCCCGCCACATATAGGATCCCAGATGGCAGCTGAGACAGTAAATCATCCTCATCAGGATGGTGGACCACCACAACCTGAGACACCATGGGGTGCGTCAAGAATGGCGCAATCGACCATGAGATCAGGGGTTTTCCCATCAAGGGCTGCCATTGCTTTGGCCCCGGACCACCGGCGCGCAGGCCGCGCCCGGCCGCAAGGACGATGGCTGTTATGTTGTACGGTTTATCCATGATGCATGATTATATCGGTTGATATTCTGCATGCAATCCTTCACTAGCGCTGTATTTATGCCTATTTTTTGTGCAAACGCATAAAAATGTGTATTTTACGTAGCGACAGACTTGCCTGCTGTGGCGTAGAATGCGCAATTAGCGAGCAGTTGGAGAAAATTACTGTGAAAATAGTTTTAGGTAATCAAGATGTTAAACCACCCGTGTTACTGGCCCCCCTGGCCGGAATTACAGATGTGCCGTTTCGCAACTTAGTGCAATCTTTTGGCGCAGGGCTTGTCGTGTCAGAGATGGTGGCAAGCCACGAGATGGTTCAGAAAAAACCTGGCGTGCGTGAACGCGCTGAGCTGGGCTTTGGTATTGGTAATACTTCGGTGCAAATCGCCGGCTGCGAAGCCCATTGGATGAGCTGAGGCTGCGCGCATGATTGAGGCCAATGGTGCTAAAATCATCGATATTAACATGGGCTGCCCGGCCAAGAAGGTGACAAACGGTCAATCTGGATCAGCGTTGATGCGTACCCCTGATTTTGCCTTGGAGCTGGTAGAAGCCGTGGTGAAAGCCACAAAACTGGATGTCACCTTAAAGATGCGGCTGGGATGGGATGACTCCTCGCTCAACGCCCCTGATATAGCTGCACGGGCGCAAGCGGCCGGGGTGAAAATGATTACAGTGCACGGCCGCACCCGCTGCCAATTTTATAAAGGTGATGCCGATTGGGGTGCCATTGCCAAAGTTAAGCAGGCTGTCACAATTCCGGTGATCGCCAATGGTGATATTGTTGATGTGGCCTCTGCGCGAATGGCTCTAGCTCAGTCTGGGGCTGACGGCATTATGGTTGGGCGCGGTGCTCAGGGCGCACCTTGGCGTTTGGCGGAAATTTCAGCGGCCCTTTACGGCACGCCCGAGCCCAAAATACCGATTGGTGCGAATTTAGCGGAGCTGATCATCGGGCATCATAAGGCCATTGTGGCGTTTTACGGTGATGTGTTAGGATTGAAGAATGCTCGCAAACATTTGGGGTGGTATCTGGATGGGTTGAATGTGACCACCGAGCTGCGGCAATCTGTGCTACGGTCTTTGGATATCTCGGAAATTCACGGTTTCATCTGGCAGGCAGTCGAGCATTCATGCGCTGATGTGGCGGCATGACACATTTTCAGGACCTTTGGGCGCAATTGCCAATCGCGGGATTGGTGATCGGGCGTGATGATAGCATTAATGAGGTCAATGCAGCGGCTGAACAATTTTTAGGGATCTCTTCCAAAGTCGCTTTGGGACAGCATGTTTGGAATTACCTGCGCGGTGAGGATTTATTGCCCGCAGGGATAGACCGTGCCCGCGCATTAATGCGCCCCATTGTGATTGGCGAAGTTGCAGCCCATGGACGAAACACCGGTTCCCGCACCTGCGCTGCGCATGTATGCCCGCTCTATGGTGTGGAACAGCAAGTTTTGATTTTGCTGATACCACATGAAACAATGGGCAGCTCTGGCAATGGATTGGCTCCGGTATCAGCGGCGCATTCTGCGATTGGCATGGCTGAAATGCTGGCCCATGAAATCAAAAATCCATTGGCTGGGATCACTGGGGCAGCGCAGTTTTTGGCTATGTCGCTGCCGCCAAAAAATCATGAAATGACAGATCTTATCGTTGAGGAGTCCAAACGGATTGTGGCTTTGCTGGATCAAGTTGAGCAATTTGGGGATCTCACTCCGCCGAACTGTGCTGAGGTCAATATCCATGATGTATTGGACCAAGCCGCGCGTTCCGCCACATTTGGCTTTGCGGGCGATATTCAAATATCCAAAAACTACGATCCATCCTTGCCTAATGTCTGGGCTGATGCGGATCAAATGGTTCAGGTGTTTTTGAATCTCATCAAAAATGCTTGTGAAGCTTTGGGGGATAAGGGTGAAATATCGCTCCGCACTTTTTATAATCCAAATTTGCGTTTGGTGCTGCCCGATAGCCATGGCCAGCGGTTGCCGTTGCATGTTGACATCACCGACAACGGCCCTGGCCTGCCCGAGGCCCTCGCAAAACATGTGTTTGATCCATTTGTATCATCCAAAAGCAATGGCAAAGGCCTCGGCCTAGCTTTGGTGTCAAAAATAGTAACACAGCATAACGCTTGGGTCAGTGTTGTATCGCGTCCTGGTCAAACTACTTTCAGAATATCGTTGCCAATAAAAGTTTAATAATAAGGAAGAATACCATGGATGGAACGGTTTTAATCGCGGATGATGATCGTACAATTCGAACCGTTTTAACTCAGGCCTACACCCGTGCTGGCTGCAAGGTTCACGCTACTTCGTCTCTCACCACGCTGATGCGCTGGGTTGAGGATGGCAAGGGCGACTTGGTTGTTTCTGATGTGGTGATGCCAGACGGTAATGGCTTGGATAACCTGCCAAAGATAACAAAATTTCGCCCAAATTTACCAGTGATCATCATTTCGGCACAAAATACCATTGTTACCGCCATCCGCGCCAATGAGGCGAAGGCTTTTGACTATCTGCCCAAACCATTTGACCTGCCCGAATTGATGCGCAGATCGGCCAAAGCTTTGGACCGTCGGCAACCCGCGCAATCCGCTGCAGCGCTTGCGACCAATCCTGACGCTGAAATTCCTCTGGTGGGGCAATCGCCTGCCATGCAAAACCTGTACCGGTTGATTGCGCGGGCAATGAACGCCGCAGCGCCCGTTTTGGTTTTGGGCGAGCCCGGGACAGGTAAATCATTGATCGCCGCCAGCCTGCATAATTTCTCAACCCGAGCAGACCGACCTATTGTGGTCCTGCATCCCGAGATGACTGAGAGCCAATCGGCGATCACCGATGCTATCCAAAGGGCAGGGTCGGGCACGTTGATTTTGGACGGGGTATCGGATCTCAGCCCCGCGGCGCAACTTCGGGTGCTCCACACATTGGGCGAACCCAGCGAACGCACCGCGCGGCTTATTTCAATCGCGGGCCCCAATATTCTGGCCGATGTACAAAATGGAAATTTCAGAAACGATTTATTTTTTAGGATTTCAAGCCTGCAACTGACAGTGCCTGCCCTGCGCGAACGGGTTGAGGATATCTCGGTCTTGGCGCAGCACTTTATCAATATCGCTGAGAGTGATGTGGCGTTTCAATTCAGCGCGGCGGGCCTCTCCGCCTTGCGTGGATTTAGCTGGCCGGGAAATGTACGCCAATTGCAAAACGTAATGATGCAGCTGATGATGGAATCGTCAAATGCGATTTTTGATGGTCCGACCGTGCAAGATATCTTGAAAAAAGGTGGGCTCATCTAGCAGTCTGAGCCAACTCCCCCCGTCAGAGAAGTTGAGCGATGCGGTGGAGATGCATGTGCAACGATATTTTGACTTGCATGGATCTACTTTACCGCCCGCAGGTGTGTATCAGCGAATTTTACGTGAAATTGAGGTGCCGTTGATCGAGATTGCTCTCTCGGCGAGTTCTGGAAATCAAGCTAAATGTGCAGACCTTCTTGGTATCAACCGCAATACTTTGCGTAAGAAAATAAATGAGCTCGAAATTGTCGTGACACGGCGGCGCAAAATGATGTAAAAGAGCAACAAGCGTTGCATTTTGGCAAAGAATCGGAATGTAGTACCGTAGACGTAACGATGAAGGGGCTGCAGGAATGCGTCACGGTCTTGTCAGTTCTTTTTTAGATAGGATTGCTGATTTTCGTGCAAATACTTCGGTCAATTCCGGCCTGACCCTCTGTTTGGTCATCACCGGACCGATGCTGGTTTTCCTGACATTTTATGCGATGCAACCTATTCAGGGTGGGCGGGCGTCATTGCGCTTCGTTCTGACGGCTGATTTCGTTTATATTTTATTTATCACAACGCTGTTGATACGTCGGATAGTGCAATTGGCAGCGGCACGGCGCGCTGAGTCGGCCGGATCCAGATTGCACTTCCGTCTCACCACCGCCTTCGGGGTGATAGCACTGTTTCCAACCATTCTGGTAGCGATATTCGCGGTGCTTTCAGTAAATCAGGCGTTGGAAGGCTGGTTTTCGGAGCGTGTGCGCAGTGCCGTTGGTGCCTCGCTGAGCGCGGCCCAAGCCTATCATACCCAAACCCGCAATGGTTTGATTGCCGACACAGAAGCCTTTGCGCAGCGGCTCAATGACCTCAATCAAAACAGATTTACAACTGGCAATATTGACACCGACACCCAATTGAGCCCAGAACTGACGCGTCTGCAAACTGAATTTGAGCGTGGCCTTAAAGGAGATTTATGTAATCAATAATTTGGCGCAACTGCGCCTGCGTGGACCGTCTTCCTATTTGTTTGGCTATGAACAGCCCACAGAGGCGCAAATTGCACTCGCTGAAGGGCCTGAGGTCTTGGTTGTGGAAGATTTTATTAACAATGAGATGCGAGCGCTCATTCGGTTGCTCAATTACTCAAACCATTACCTATATTTGACCCGCTCTGTGGATGGCGCGCTTTTGGGTCTGCTTGAAGAGACAACTGAGACCGCGAATTATTATAATCAGCTTGAGACTGAACGCGGACGTTTGTTGTTTGATTTTGGACTTTTATACCTCGCTTTTGCGGTGATTTTGATTTTGACCGCTACTTGGTTGGGCCTTTGGTTTGCTGAGCGTTTGGCCAGCCCCGTAGGGCGGATGGCGGCGGCGGCGCAAAAGGTTGGGGCAGGGGATCTGGACGCGCGCATTGAAAACATCAAAGGCGATGATGAGATTGCGATGCTGGCGCGCTATTTCAATCAAATGACCCACCAACTCAAAGGCCAACGCGATACATTGATCCAAAGTGCAGAACAAGCCGATCGCCGCCGTAGGCTGTTTGACTCGGTATTGGCCTCTGTCACCTCGGGCGTTATCGGTTTAGATCAAACTGGACACATCACCTTTTTGAACAAATTTGCACAGCGTGTTTTGGATTTGTCGGAGGTGTCTGAACTGTCGCTCTTGTCTGACTCCGTGCCAGAATTTGGGGAAGTCGTCGATGATTTTATATCTGGTGTTTCTGATGTGGCGCAGCGCGAAATCCGTTTAGTACGGCGTGGTAAGCTCGAAAGCCTATTGGTTCGAATTTCTCTGCGGACCAATGAGCTGGCGGAAGAAGAAGGCTATGTGATTGCCTTTGAGGATGTGACAGATCTGGTTAGTGCACAGCGAATGGCAGCTTGGGGCGATGTGGCGCGTAGGATTGCCCATGAGATCAAAAATCCTCTGACTCCAATCCGACTGTCGGCAGAACGCATTAAACGAAAGTTTTCGCCAAAAGTGGGTAAAGATTCTGATCAGCTGGAGAATATGACCGATGTGATTGTGCGCCAAACTGACGAGTTGCGGCGCATTGTTGATGAGTTTTCACAGTTCGCTCGCATGCCCGAACCTGACCGCAGGCCCACAGATTTTGGTGATTTTCTGCGTGGCTCGATCCTGCTGCAAGAAAGTGGACAGCCCAATGTCACGTTTAAACTGATGCTTCCAAATGACATCCTTTGGATTGACGCAGATGCCTCCATGATTGGGAGGGCGATTACTAATTTGTTGAAAAATGCTGGAGAATCGATTGAAGATGCGGTGAAAAACAATCCAGAACGGAGGGGCGAAATCAGGGTAGTCGCCTCGCAAACAGATCGCTCCGTAGAGCTTGAGATTTCAGACAATGGCACAGGGTTGCCCGAAGATAGATCTCGCTTGCTTGAACCCTATGTGACCAACCGAGCCTCTGGCACAGGGCTGGGCCTGTCGATTGTGGTGAAAACCATTGAAGAGCATGGCGGAAGCTTTGTGCTATCCGATGCTGAACCCTTCGAAGACGGAGCAAGGCCGGGGGCGAAAGCGGTTATTAAACTGCCAAGATTGAAACATACGAACGAGCAAACCATAAACCTAGGAACGCCAGCATGACCGATATTTTGATTGTAGATGACGAACGAGACATCCGCGAATTGATCTCAGACATTCTGATCGATGAAGGCTACAAGACCCGCTTGGCTGGCACGTCGGACGCAGCGATGCGCCAGATAGCTGACCAACGCCCCGCGATGTTGATTCTCGACATCTGGCTTAAAGACAGTGCCATGGATGGGATCGACATCCTCAAATCTGTAAAAGCAAACTACCCGGATATTCCGGTTGTGATTATTTCTGGCCATGGCAATATCGAAATAGCGGTTGCCGCAATCAAGCAAGGCGCCTTCGATTTCATTGAAAAACCGTTCAACATTGATCAGCTGATCGTGGTCATAAAGCGCGCGATGGAAGTGGCTAATCTGCGAAGTGAAAACAGCGCTTTGCGCAACCAATACCATCAACCGCTGGAGATGATTGGGCAAAGCGCCGTCTATAAAATGCTGAAAATCAATCTTGATAAGGTCACAAAATCCAATGGCAGGGTGCTGCTGACCGGGTCATCTGGTGTAGGTAAGGAGACGGCAACGCGCTATATTCACGCCAATTCCAACCGTGGAGATACGCCCCTTGTGGTGGTTAATTGTGCTTCTTTGGATGCAGAGACCGCCGAGGCCAAACTGTTTGGTGTCGAATCTGGGGCTAAGGCTTTGCAGGTTGGCCTTCTGGAAGCCGCTAATAATGGAATCTTATTTTTTGATGAAATTGCAGATCTGCCCTTGGCTGTTCAAGGTAAGTTGTTGCGTGTTCTTGTGGATCAAAGCTTCACCCGTGTGGACGGCAGCGTCGCCCAAAAGGTTGATATCAGGGTTATTTCCGCAACTGCGCGGAATTTGGTGGAGGAAATTGAAGCGGGTACCTTCCGCGAGGAGCTGTTCCATCGCCTAAATGTGGTTCCGATTGTGGTGCCAAGTTTGGCAGAGCGCCGCGAAGATATACCTTTCTGGCTGAGCATTTTTTGGCTGAGTTCCACGAAAAACTGGGCCTGCCCAAACGTACGCTCAGTGAAGATGCAGCGACACGCTTGAGAGCATGGTGTGGCCGGGCAATATTCGCCAGCTGAAAAATATGATGGAGCGGGTGCTGATCATGGGGTCGCAGAACGCTTTGATTGAGACTGAAGAGCTGCCCAGCAACACTGGCGTGGGCGATAGCAAAGACGGGCAAATTGTACTGTCGGGCAGTGTTGCAACACATTCGCTGCGTGAAGCGCGTGAATTGTTTGAGCGTGAGTATTTGCTGACCCAAATTAACCGCTTTGGAGGCAATATTAGCCGTACCGCCAGCTTTGTGGGCATGGAGCGCTCAGCGCTGCACCGCAAGTTGAAATCCCTTGGCGTAGTGACATCCAACCGAAGTGGTGGCCGCGTGGCCAGTTTAGATGAGTGAGAAATCCAAGAATTGACCTTCAGTCTCTTGTCTGACACACCCGTTGTTAGACTTTTTCTGATCTCAAGGGGGCCTAACCCATGAAAGTGATCATTTGCGGAGCTGGCCAAGTTGGCTGGCAAATCGCACGTCATCTTGCTAATGAAAAAAACGATGTAACAGTTGTGGATAGGAATGCCGAACTCGTGCGCCGGGCAACCGATACTTTGGATGTGCAGGGGATCGTTGGATTTGCCAGCTACCCCGATGTTTTGGCGCGTGCCGGGGCAGATGACGCCGATATGATAATTGCCGCCACCCATTCTGACGAGGTGAATATGGTCACCTGTCAAGTGGCGCATTCGGTGTTTAACATTCCGCGGAAAATCGCTCGGCTGCGTTCGCAAAGCTATTTGGACGCGATCTATGCGGATCTTTACCGTCGTGATCACTTGCCGATTGATGTGGTGATTAGCCCGGAGAAAGAGGTGGCCGAAGCCGCCTTGCGGCGATTACAGACGCCAGCGGCTTTTGAAACCGAGTTTTTCTTTGGTGGCTATGTTCAAATGCTGGGCATCACGCTTGATGACAAATGTCCGGTGTTGAACACACCGCTCAAACAGCTGTCCGATCTGTTTTCAACGCTCTCGACCGTTGTCGTGGCCATCAGGCGCGAGGGTACGCTGTTTGTACCCAGCTCTGGTGATCAGCTCTTCGCAGGAGATTCTTGCTATATTTGCGTCCAAAAACACGACGTGCAGCGCGCATTAGAGGTGTTTGGTAAAACCACCCATGCACAGGACCGTGTGGTGATTGTGGGCGGTGGGAATGTTGGCTTTGCGGTGGCGCAAAACCTTGAAGGCCGTAGCAGCCGCATTCGCGCTAAGGTGATTGAAATCAATCGTGAAACTGCGGAACATGCTGCAGAGGCCTTAGAAAAAACCATCGTGTTGCATGGGGATGGTTTGGATGCTGAGATGTTGTCAGAGGCCAATATTGAGCGTTCAGATGTGATTCTTGCGGTTACTGATGATGATAAAACCAACCTATTGTCGGCGATTCGGGCCAAATCTATGGGCTGCCCGTTGGCCATATGTTTGATCAATGACCCCTCTATGGTGCCGCTTTTGCATGCTATGGGGATTGATGCTTATGTGAACCCGAGGGCAACCACAGTTTCATCAATTTTGCGCCATATTCGCCATGGCCGGGTGCGTGGTGTCTATTCGATTGGCGATGCGGAGGCAGAAGTGATCGAGGCTCAGGTGCTCTCAACGTCCACCATTGCTGGCCAGTATATCCGCGATATCGAATTTCCTGAGGGCGTTTTGTTGGGTGCTGTGCGCAAAGGCACAGAAATTTTAAAACCCTCCGGGTCTTTGCGCATAGAGGATGGTGATCATGTAGTGTTGTTTGTCCTCGCCGCTGACGTGAGTGAAGTGGAACGCCTTTTGCAAGTTACTATCGATTTTTTCTGAAGATGTGGGCGCGCTTTCAGAAATTGCCTTTGGCGATCTCCCTCTCAGCTCTCACTATCTTAATGATGATGATCCCGTCTTTGCATGGGTTTTATGCGGGCAATGACCATCAGGGCCGTACCTTTTTATATGCGGTCCTCTTGGGGTTATTTGCGCTGGGGTTTATGAGCGTCTCGGTACAGGGCGAGCGGTTCTCAGCGAATCGACATACCCAGATTTGGTCGCTTATTGCTTTTTTTCTTGGGTTTCCTGCGCTTTTGGCAGTACCTTTTCATGAGGTCACCGCATCAGGTCAGTTCATTAATCCTTATTTGGATCTGGTTAGCACGGTCACCACTACTGGGTTACCGGTCTTTTCCACCGGCGCTTTGAGCGAGACTTTAGTGATTTGGCGCGTGTGTTTGGGTTGGGCCAGTGGTTTTCTGATCTGGGTTTTCGCATGGTCGTTGTTTGCGCCTTTAAACCTCGGCGGGTTTGAGCATTTGGGCGCACGTGGCACGGCGGATGACGCATCTGTGCACGGAGCACATAGTACGGCACGTTTACCTGCCGAAAAGTTTTGGCGCGAAGCGGCCCGTCTTGGTCCCATTTATGTTTGGATCACCGCGGCGACGACCTTGGCTCTTTTGGTGACAAGTGGGGATCCCGTTTTCGCAATATTGCGCGCCATGTCCACGATTGCGACTTTTGGCATCGACATCCCCGGCCATTCAGGCGCTGGCTGGGCCAGTGAAGGTGTCATGATGCTCGTCATGGTGTTTGCGTTGTCGCGGGCCACTTTTTCAACCACATTCTCTAAAACGCGCAACTGGAAGTTTCACCATGATCCTGAGCTGCGGGTGGCAGCGCTTTTGATCACCGCTGCAGTTGTAGTGTTGGTTTGCCTTGGCTGGGGTACGTCTTCGGATTTTTGGGGACATATCAAGGCCATCTGGGGCGCCGCCTTCACCAGCCTGTCATTTCTCACCACAACCGGACTTACATCAGACTACCTCCCCGAAGGGCTTCGCGGATTTGGGCAAGCTGGCATTGTCATCGCAGCTTTGGCTATTTTTGGCGGGGGTGTGGCCACTACAGCTGGGGGCATAAAGCTCCTTAGGGTTTATATTTTGGCAGGGCACTGCAAGACTGAGGTAGACCGATTGATAGCGCCGTCACAGGTGATGTCAGGTCAAAGTAAAAGCCTGTCCAAATCCCATCACAATGCTATGTTGGCCTGCGTGTTTTTGATGCTCTTCATTTTGGTGTTTGCGGCCATCACGCTCGGCTTGACCCTCACAGGCAGCGGTGTGGCCGAAGCGCTGCACCTTACCTTGGCAACAGTAACCAACACTGGACCTCTTGCTCAAGGCGTTGGTGGGTCAGAAAATGCGGTTATAGAGCTTGGGACCGGCGCAAAACTGATTTTGGCAGTTGCCATGGTTTTTGGCAGGCTTGAGGTTTTGGCGCTTTTGGCTTTGTTAAACCCCGACATTTATCGCTAGTGCGGCAATTTAGGCTGAATTGGCTCTGGAAACTCTACGAAAACACCTTCATAGTATTATCTCCGGGATTAATTTTTGTGTGTACCCGCAAGCAAGAGGGCTAAACAATGGCTTCAGATAAACAAAATCTTCAAGATGCATTTCTCAATCAAGTGCGCAAAACCAAGGTCCCAGTTACAATTTTTCTTATAAATGGCGTTAAATTGCAAGGTGTAATCACCTGGTTTGATAATTTTTGCGTGCTGTTGCGCCGTGATGGGGCTTCGCAGCTGGTCTATAAACATGCGATTTCGACCATCATGCCGGCACAATCCATCTCGCTCTATGATGGTGAAGAATAGCCTTTGATGGGCAATAACTTGGATACGCAAACCCACGCCTGGGTTTTACACCCTGACATCAAAACAGATTACTCGCCCCGCGCGGCATCAGATGCTTTGGCTGAGGCCCTGGCTTTGGCCCATGCTTTGCCGGGCCTGCGGGTTATGGGCGAGGCAGTTGTGCGCCTACCACGTGCCCATCCGGGCAAGCTGTTTGGCAAGGGTAAAATTGAGGAATTGGGCGAACTGTTCAAAGAATCAGAGGTTGAGCTTGTTTTGGTGGACGGTCACGTCTCACCAGTGCAGCAGCGCAATTTGGAAAAAGACTGGGGCGTGAAAATCCTTGATCGCACCGGTCTGATCCTCGAAATTTTTTCCGACCGTGCACGGACCCGCGAGGGTGTCCTTCAGGTTGAGATGGCCGCTCTGAGCTATCAGCGCACCCGCTTGGTACGTGCATGGACCCACCTTGAGCGCCAACGTGGCGGGCTTGGGTTTGTGGGTGGACCTGGCGAAACTCAGGTGGAGTCGGACCGTCGTGCCATTGATATTCAATTGGTACGCTTGCAAAAACAGCTCGATAAGGTTGGTATAACCCGTGAGTTGCACCGCAATGCCCGCGCCAAAGTGCCTTATCCCATCGTAGCCTTGGTGGGCTATACCAATGCCGGAAAATCGACTCTGTTCAACTATATGACCGGAGCCGAAGTTTTTGCCAAAGACATGCTCTTCGCAACCCTAGATCCCACCATGCGTGCAGTGCAATTGCCCAGCGGCATGGATGTGATTTTGTCTGATACTGTTGGTTTTATTTCCAATTTGCCAACGGAATTGGTGGCTTCTTTTCGCGCGACATTGGAAGAAGTGACCGCCGCCCATTTGGTGGTGCACGTTCGCGATATTGCCCATCCTGAAACGGTCGCGCAGGCAAGAGATGTAGAAACTATTCTCGAAAGTCTCGGCCTGTCTCAAGATATTCCGCGCATTGAGATGTGGAATAAGACCGATATGCTCGACGCAGGCGCTCTTGAAGCTTTGAACAATTCTTCAAGCCGTGCTGAAAATGTGTTTATGACCTCAGCGCTTACGGGCGCAGGCATTCCAGAGTTTCTTGAGGCGATCTCAAAAACGCTTACGCCTGAATAAAACAACATCTGAATTACTGCTGGCCTATTCCGAAGGCAAAGCTCGGGCTTGGTTGTTTGAGCAGGGTGTCGTGACATCTGAGCGGCAAACAGAAGATAGTTTTGCGGTGACCGTGTTGTGGACGGCACGGCAAAAGAAAGTGTTCAGCGATCAGCACGGACCGCGGGTGGCCTTAGAGTTGTGATACCTGTGGCGCCAGCGCGTGCTAGGGTTTCA
Source organism: uncultured Planktomarina sp. (assembly GCA_905182455.1). Classification (GTDB taxonomy): domain Bacteria; phylum Pseudomonadota; class Alphaproteobacteria; order Rhodobacterales; family Rhodobacteraceae; genus Planktomarina; species Planktomarina forsetii. Next base: position 273,487 of record CAJJBJ010000002.1, on the reverse strand, counting down.
TCTAAAGACATCGGCACATACTCCCCGCGCCGCCACAGCTCTCCCAAATCGTCGTAGTGGCGTGACAGCGGATGCCCACTTTGCCCGGTCGAGATGATATACACCGAGCTGTCAGGGTCCGCAAAGTCATAGACCCCGCGATAGGCCCCTGCATTCACGTTAAGATAGGGGTTTGGACCTGTGCCAATGGTCTTGCCACGCTGGAGCGTATTGTCGCCGCCGGAGGTTGATTGGCGGATATTTACGAACCATTTCAACACCGGTATGTTTCCCAAAACTGGGTGATCATGGGTGGCCTGATGCGCCTCACCCCAGCGCAGGGCGGTGATCTCGCTGCCATAGGTTTTTTCCAAACCCGCCAAAGCGTCATCGAGAGCCAATCTTGCAATTTCTGCACAGGTTTCAACCGGGGTGGATTGCACCACGTCACACCACTGTCCGGCGCCTACGATGTCCCGATAAACCTTTTCGATAAACAGTGGCTCAACTTGAGTGAATTCTTCATGCAAAGGTCCAAGCTCATCCTCTATCAACCGGATTTGCAATGCACGTATCCACGCAGCATAGATCAAAGGTTCTGGCAAATGCTCATTCATTTCACCGTTCCAATTTGCCAAAAGCTCTAGGGCCACCTGACGCCGGCCCAGCGATGTATTGGCGGGCACGTTCTCGGATTGAAACCACAGCTCAGCACCTATTAAAGGCAAGAGCGCGCGGGCCGTGGGGGACACGCTGTCCAACTGCGCCTCAATAAAGCTATCACGGGTATGGACTTCGCGATTTTGCATCAAACGGGTCCAGCGCTGCACCCTTTGAGTGTCACCCCAGTCGTAGCTGATATGTTCCGGGAAAGGCCGGTCGATATATTTATTGTTGGTATTGCCCAAAATCCCACCTGTGGGATTAAGAAACACAGGATTCACGGAGGCATCAAACATGCCCTGCCAGCGATTCACAGCCAGCCAGCCCGCGGTCGGCATACGTCCCTTGGATTGGTGACGCGGATCGCGTTTTGGCAGGGCGCCAATGGTGCGCATGGCAATTTGGGACTTATCGGCTAAGGTCAGGTTTTGCCCCGGAGCTATATAGGTTTGGGAGGCTGTCATAGCCGCTTGCACCGAACCCGATACCATAATGTCAAAAGCAGCTTCAAAGGATGTGTCTTGCCCGGACAGCAAGGTCCACGCCACCGAGGTCACATGGCCCTCTGGGGTTATGGCTCCTAAGTTGTAGTGGCTGGCGGGCAGAACGGGACCATTTTCCGTCCACAGCATGTCGAGGGTCACCGGCTTTTGATCTTTGATCTCGATAATGCTTTGCTTTTTAAAAAAGGGCACAAACCCGTCCAAAGATTGATATTCATTTGGGTTGGCTGGGTTTAATTTCTCAATGTAAACATCCGTATCATCCACGTTTGCTGTTGTAAGGCCCCAGCCCAGACTAGCAGACCGCCCTACCAAGATCACGGGTAGACCGGGGATTGTACCACCGATCACGCCGCCAGTTTCCAACTCTAGCCGCGCCAAATACCAGATTGATGGTGCCGTGAGGCCCAGATGGGGATCATTGGCCAGCAGCGTGCCACGGCTGGCACTGCGCCCGGGCAAGGCCGCCCAAGCATTGGACGCGCCCGAGAGGGCGATGGATTTGAAAGGGGATAACGAGTGTTTTGGCATGGCCACGCTGGCGTGCTGTTTAAGTAGGCTGGGGAACATGCTGGCAAAATCATTCAACTCCGCAACGCCAGAGCCGGGCACATCTGGCAGTAAGTCTTTGAGAAGATCATCGTCAAGGATGAGTGACACCCGCGCCCGCAAGACCTCACTCTCCAAATGACTTGATAACTGCAAGCCCATCAGTTTGATGATTGCCAGACTGTCCGTCGGACTCCATGGAGCTATGGAATTGGAAAATAGAAATAATTCTGGTGCTCCCCGACCTGAATTTCCCAGATTAATTTCTTCCAGCCGGGCATTCACACCTTTAGCGTAGGCCTCGAGTTTTGCCATCGTGTCAGGGCGTAGGGCAGAGAGAGACGCCCGCGAAGCACTGTAAATTCCCAAGCGGCGCACAACCATGTCAACGGTCAGTGTTTCCGCACCAAACAGTTCCGACAAACGACCCTGAGCCGTGCGCCGCAGCATGGTCATCTGCCACAGGCGGTCCTGAGCATGCACATATCCCAAAGCAAAAAGGGTATCCTGGTCATTTTTGCCAAAAATATGGGGTACATTGGCCGTGTCGCGGACAATTTCAATTTCTTCAGTGACATGAGAAAATTCAACAGTTTTGGAGTAATCTGGCAACGACCGCGAGAGAAAAAAATAGGCAAAAGACACCAGCAACCCGGCAACAGCTGCAACGCTTAGAGTGATACGCATAAGCCATACAAAAACGCGTTCCATAATCTACTTTCGCTTAAGGTTTTGTTTTGACCCGTATTCACAATGAAACCCATGCGGGGCATGGATTAAAATGCACTGTTTCCGCAATAATATAGCTCTTTTATACGCAGGAGTCATAGAAAACCCTGTGCGGGGTTTGCGAGGCCGCTTGGGCCTCGCCGCTTATGGAATGATCCGCGTGTATTTGATGCCGTCCAATGTGGCTCCTAAGCGCAGACCCACCTGCGCAAATACTACAGCAACAACGGGGCTTAACGTTGTGGTGGTGTCTGCATTTATGGAATCGCCCTGATCTCTGAATACATATTCAACATTGACGCCTGCGGCCCAACCTTGGGACGCTCTGAAATCGAGAAGAGCATTCTCTGTCATGAAAAATAACACATGGGAGTATTGCTGAGCTCCAATTTGCAAGCCTGCGCTGGCGCTGGCAGCGGAATAGTAATCTACGTTTGCGTCGCCCACCCGCAAAGCGCCGCGCCCAAACCCACCACCCAAGCCAAAGCCAGCTTCGGTCACCAAGGGGATGACCAACATGCCGGCGGCTTTTTCCGCAAGCTGTTGCGCGTCGGGGTAGGTTTCAAACATTGTGCTTAATGTTGCATCCACGCGCGCGTCAATTTCCGGCGCGTTGTTGGATCCGATACCATTGCTACAGGCCGCAGTGCCCCCCAATGCTAAGAGTCCAAGTGAAAAATTACGTCTACTGCTCGATGTCATGTCTGCTCCGCCTGTGTGTTGCCCGATTTAATCAGTGCTTATGATAGAGTTATAACATAGAAAGGGCTCTGTCACCATCTTGCAGTGATCACAATTTGCGGAGCAAGATTTCGGCGACTTCTGGCGCAAAATAGGTCAGCACCCCATCACAGCCAGCGCGTTTAAACGCCATAAGGCTTTCAAGCATCACCTGTCGACCATCGAGCCAGCCATTTTGTGCCGCGGCCTTCAGCATCGCGTATTCGCCGGAGACTTGATAGGCAAAGGTAGGCACCTGAAATTCTGCCTTGGCGCGTTGGCAGATGTCCAAATAGGGCATGCCGGGTTTGACCATGACCAGATCCGCACCCTCGCTGAGATCGCGCGCAATCATCCGCATTGCCTCATTGCTGTTGGCGGGGTCCATTTGATAGGTGTTTTTATCGCCAATTAAAACGCTAGCAGCTCCGACCGCATCACGAAACGGGCCATAAAAGCCAGAGGCGTATTTGGCTGAGTAGCTTAGGATGTTGACGTTTTGGAAGCCTTTTTGCTCCAACATACCTCGCAAAGCGGCAATGCGGCCGTCCATCATGTCCGAAGGGCCTAGAATATCCGCGCCAGCTTGGGCTTGGGCTTCTCCCATTTTGACCAAGGCCGCAACGGTTTCATCATTTACAATCTCACCGGCGCGCACAATGCCATCTTGGCCGTTGATATTATAGGGATCCAGCGCGATGTCGGTCATCACCATGATGTCGGGAACAGCCGATTTGATCGCTTTGATCGCCCGGTTCGACAGATTGTCTGGATTCCACGCCTCGGCGCAGTCTTGAGTTTTCAACGCGGGGTTTGTGTAAGGAAAGATGCATATGGCTGGGATGCCCAAACTGCGAGCCTTAGCTGCCAATGCGGGTAGGCGGTCGACGGTATGGCGGGAGACACCGGGCATAGACGCAATAGGATGCGCGTCATCTTGTCCATCCATCACAAAAACTGGCCAGATTAAATCCGCTGGCGTGAGTGTGTTTTCGCGGACCATGTCACGCAAAGCCGGTTGGGCGCGCAGCCTGCGGGGCCGATACGCTGGAAATGAAGCATGGTTTTGTGAACGCGCCATGATGGGACCTCTTTTGCATAAACAGTTTGGGTTTTCTTCCGAGCGGCTTAGGTGTAGCAGGACAGAAATGCAAATCCAATTTCAAGTGAACCTCGATGACCCTCATTGATCTGCTTTCATGGGACGCCTTTGGCAGTGGGTGGTTTTGGACCCTTTTGCTGCTGCAATGGTTTGCGCATAGCCTGTGGGTTATGGGTATCCCTGTCGATATGCTGCGCAGTGATGACTTGGGTGAGATCAGCCCCATTGTAAAATGGCGCATATCGCGGATCACCGGATTGGTTGACGGGCTGCATGTGCTTGTGATCACGCCAATATTTGCAGTGGTGTTCGTCGTCATGCTTTTAGGGCTTTGGTATGAGATTGAATTGTTCTCAGCACTTTGCTTTCTGATTTTGCCTGAAATTATGATCCTTTGGTTGGGCTATGGCACCACGCGAAAATTGCATGACTTAAAAGAACTAGATCCATATCATATTAAATTAATCAATAGTTTGCACTATAAAATTAAAGCAATTAGCGCTGCTACTCTATTGTTGGCTGCGTTTTTAGGTTACGGCTATGAGGTGCTGTTATGAGACGCGCGCTTAAAAGGTTTTGTACAGTAAATGACATCTAATCACATTCTAATTAGCGGCGCCCCTGAGGGCTTTGATGCGACTGTTTTACAAAAAGAAGCGCTGTCCGGTGGCGTGATCCATGTGGCGCGCGATGCGGGGCGGCTTCAGGCCATGCAGGCGGCCCTTGACTTTTTTGCGCCAGATTTACCCGTGTTTAACTTCCCAGCTTGGGATTGCTTGCCATTTGACCGTGTGTCACCCAATGCGGATATCAGCGCTACCCGCATGGCCAGCTTGGCCAGTTTCATCACGAAGATGCCAAAAAACTATGTGGTTATGACCACTCTGTCGGGTGCCTGCCAAAGGGTGCCTGCGCGCGCCACTTTGAAAGATTCTGTGTTTCACGCCAAGGTGCAAAGCCGGGTAGATGAAAAGGCCTTAAGGGCGTTTTTGGTGCGAATGGGTTTTGTGCAAACGCCGACTGTTATGGAAGCTGGCGATTATGCCATTAGGGGTGGAATTTTGGATATTTTTCCACCGGGGGACTCTGGGCCGATCCGGTTGGATTTTTTCGGTGATACGTTGGATGGCATCCGACAATTTGATCCCGCGACGCAACGCACCACAAAATCGCTCGACTCCGTAGAGCTGTCGCCGGTTTCGGAAGTGATCTTAGATGAGGCCTCAATCCGGCGGTTTCGACAAAACTACCGGATTGAATTTGGGGCCGCGGGCACCGATGATCCGCTTTATGAAGCGGTCTCAGCTGGGAAAAAACACCAAGGTGTTGAGCACTGGCTGCCATTTTTTCACCAGTCGATGGAAACTCTGTTTGACTATTTGCCGGACGCTTCAGTAGTGCTAGACGATCAATCTACCGGCGCGCGGTTGGCCCGCTGGGACAGTATTGCAGATCAATACGATGCGCGCAAAACTGCCTTGGATCAAAAGGGCCGCTTAGATACGGTCTATAAACCAGCGCCACCGGAGCTACTCTATTTAGACGATGCTGCTTGGCAGCAGGCGCTTGGAGCGCGCCGGGTTGTGTCCCTATCGGTTCTGCCTCAACCCACTGGACTGCGCGCCTTGGATGCTGGCGCACGTATTGGCCGCGACTTTGCGCCGGAGAGGCAGAGCGAAGCTCTCAGCCTGTTCGGCGCAGTGTCAGATTACATCAAGCAAAAGCGCCTATCCAAAACCGTATTGGTCACTTCTTATTCCCGCGGTTCGCGTGAACGGTTGTCAGGCTTGTTGCTAGATGAGGGGCACTCCGAGTTGATTGATATACGCGATATCACTGGGCTGCGCGGGGCCGGGACCTATCTAGCCGTATCCCCTCTGGAACACGGCTTTGAGACCGATGATTTATTAGTCATCTCTGAGCAAGATATTCTGGGCGATCGACTTGTGCGCACGACTAAGAAGCGCAAACGGGCGGACAACTTTCTCACCGAGACTCAAAGCCTTAGCCCAGGGGATCTTGTGGTGCATGTCGACCATGGCGTTGGACGTTTTAAGGGGCTAGAAATAATCAGTGCCGCCGGGGCGGATCATGAATGCCTGCGTCTAGAATATGCCGAGAATTCAAAGCTGTTTCTGCCGGTAGAAAACATCGAGCTGTTATCACGCTATGGCCATGACGAGGGCCTGTTGGATCGTTTGGGCGGTGGCGCATGGCAGGCCAAGAAGGCCAGGCTTAAAGAACGCATTCGCGAGATGGCTGAAAAACTTATCCGTGTGGCCGCAGAGCGCGCACTGCGCAAAGCGCCTGTTATTGATCCCCCCTTAGGCATGTGGGACACGTTCTGCGCGCGTTTTCCGTATCAAGAAACCGATGACCAACTGAGCGCCATTGCTGAGGTGATTGACGATCTTGGGGCTGGCAAACCGATGGATCGCTTGATTTGTGGCGATGTGGGCTTTGGCAAAACCGAGGTGGCGATGCGGGCGGCCTTCGTCGCCGCCTGTTCAGGCCTACAAGTCGCGTTGATTGCCCCTACAACCCTGCTCGCACGCCAGCACGCCAAAAAGCTTTGCAGAACGCTTTCGGGGGTTTCCATTGGAAATCCGCCAGCTGTCACGCTTCGTCAGCACCAAAGAAGCCAACGACACCCGCGAAGGCTTGGCGCGCGGCACCGTAGATATCGTGATTGGGACCCATGCGGTTTTGGCCGATCAAGTGAAAATCAAAAACCTTGGGCTTTTGGTTATAGATGAAGAGCAACGCTTTGGGGTCGGTCACAAAGAGCGGCTCAAGCAAATGCGCTCTGACATCCATGTGCTGACCCTCACCGCAACGCCCATTCCACGCACGTTACAGCTGTCGCTCACCGGTGTGAGAGATTTGTCGATTATTGCCACGCCGCCCATCGACCGGCTGGCCATCCGCACCTATGTCAGCGAGTTTGACACCATCACATTGCGTGAGGCTTTACTGCGCGAGCATTACCGGGGCGGACAAAGCTTTTTCGTGGTGCCCCGCATCAAAGACATTCCAGATATGGAAGCCTTCCTGCGCGATCATGTGCCCGAGGTCAGTGTTGTTGTGGGGCATGGCCAAATGGCTGCCGGTGAACTCGATGACAAGATGAACGCCTTTTATGACGGTAAATATGACGTGCTCTTGGCGACAACCATTGTTGAGTCGGGTCTCGACATCCCCACAGCCAACACCATGATCATCCATCGCGCTGATATGTTTGGCCTGTCACAGCTTTATCAAATTCGCGGCAGGGTGGGGAGGTCAAAAACACGGGCCTTTGCCTATTTAACCACAAAGCCACGCGGCAAACTCACTGTCACGGCCGAAAAGCGGCTACGGGTGCTGGGCTCGTTGGATTCCTTGGGGGCAGGCTTTACGTTAGCCAGCCAAGATCTCGACATTCGTGGCGCGGGCAACCTGTTGGGCGAAGAGCAATCCGGTCAGATGCGCGATGTGGGGTATGAACTTTATCAGCAGATGCTTGAGGATGCGATTGCCAAAATCCGCTCTGGCGAAACCGAGGCCAATTTAGACAATGACCAATGGGCGCCGCAAATCAATCTTGGCGTCTCAGTGCTGATCCCCGCAGTCTATGTGCCGGATCTTGATGTGCGCTTGGGGCTTTATCGCAGGCTGTCGAGCCTTGCCACGAAAGTCGAGCTTGAAGGCTTCGCCGCGGAATTGATCGACCGTTTTGGGCCACTTCCCAAAGAGGTTAATACTCTGATGCTGATCGTGCGGATCAAAGCCATGTGCCGCAAGGCAGGTATTGCCAAGTTGGACGGCGGGCCCAAGGGGGCGACTATTCAGTTTCACAATGAAAAATTCGCCTCACCGGGCGGATTGGTGGCCTTCTTGGAAGATCAACGTGGCCTAGCTAAAATTCGCGACAATAAGATCGTGGTGCGCCGCGACTGGACTCGCACATCTGATAAGATCAAAGGGGCTTTCACCATCGCCAAGGATTTGGCAGCTCTGGTAGTGGCTGAGGCTAAGCGGAGGGGTTAATCTTCGATTTGCGTCTGTAAATCGGCGATGATTGTGGCCCAAACCTCGGGCGTTTGCGCGCCGGGCACAGCATGCTGGTTGGCCACGATGAAAGTTGGCACGGCATTCACGCCCATTTTGCGGCTGTGCGCATCGCGCTCGCGGATCATCTGGCAATCCGCGTCGCTGTCGAGAAGGTGGGCAATCACATCACGTTCCAGCCCGGCTTTTTCGGCAATATCACACAAATATCACTTTCGCCTATGTCTACACCCTTGCAAAAATAGGCGTCGAACAACGCATCAACCAAACCTTGCTGCTTTTGTTCCAGTCCTGCCCAATGGATCAGGCGGTGGGCATTGATGGTGTTTGGCGTGCGCTTCATGGCAGCAAAATCGATGGACAGGCCCAAAGTCTGAGCTTGGCGCTCGATATTGCCATAAACTTGCACAGCTGCGGCCTTGCCACCAAACTTGCCCTCAAGATAGGCGCGCCTATCCATGCCCTCGGCTGGCATATCGGGATTGAGTTGAAACGGATGCCATTCAACAGTGAAGGGATGGTCTGGATGTGAGGCCAAAGCCCGATCCAATTGGGTTTTGCCAATATAGCACCATGGGCATATAGGGTCGGACATAATATCAAGTTTGATCATTGCTCAGAGTTCCATAATTGGGGCAGGGCCACCCGGTTAAGTTTGCCATTGGAATTGCGCGGCAATTGGTTGACCTGTTGTACAATGCGGGGATTTTTATAACGCGCCAAATGCTGTTGCGCCAGATCGCGCAGCGTCGTCTCATCAAAGCCCGCATCACAGACCACGAAAGCCGCGATCACCGAAACCTCGGGCCGGACTTCTACTTCACAGACCCCCACCTCTTGCACGGAGGACATTTGCTCCAAAACCTGCTCAATTTCGCGGGGCGCCACGCGGTAACCGCCTGCATTCATCATATCGCCACTGCGCCCTGCAAAAGAAAGGCTATCATCGTCATGCATCACGGCCTGATCTGCGGTCACAAACCAGCCGTCGCGCAGCGGCAAAACCAGCTCAGAGCTATACACATAGCCCAGCATCAATCCAGGATCTTTATGATCCACAGCAATCGCCCCGATCTCGCCCCGAGAGGCTGGCCCGTCCGATGCCATTATCGCAATCTTACGGCCCGGTTGCACCGAAAGACTCCGATGTGCTGAAGGTGGCGCGGATAGAAATGTGGAACATTCCGTCATGCCAAAGGCTTCGCAGAGAGGTGTGTTTGTTTGTGCTTTCCAGGCCTCCCGAAGTGAGACCGGAAGAATGTCGCCGGCGCTTAGGGCATGGCGCAGAGAGGATACGGGGGAGGCATCATGCCGGGCCAACAATCTGCGATAGATCCCTGGTGCGGCGGCAAAAATACTGGCACGCTCTTTGCGCATAATGTCCCAAAGCTGGGCCGGATCTTGGGCATTCGGAATGACGGCCGTGGCACCAATGGCCCAAGGATCCATAAGCCCTGTGCCGAGGGTATAGGTCCAATTGAACGCGCCGGCATGCATCATCACATCGGTAGAGCGCAGATCATACCAGCCTATCCACATCATCCGCCGCGCCCATACTGCGCGATGCGCATGCAATACGGCACGTGGTTGGCCTGAAGTGCCGGAGGTGAAAATTATATAGCCCGGTCGGTTCGGGTCGCCCATTATTGGCTGGGTTGCAGGTAGGTCAGCAAAATTTCGCACCTGGGCCACATCAACCTGCAGCCCGTAAAACCCATCACAAGGATAGGCTGAATCAAAAATTATTCCGGCTGGCGACGTGGTATCAATTAGAGCCTGAATTTCGCGCGGCGACAGAGCAACCGACGTGGGCATGGCGATGGCATCTAGGGCCGCAAGGGCCAAAAAACATACAGGAAAATCAACCGTATTGCCAATCCGCAGCATCACCCGGTCACCCGCGCCAACACCAGCGGCTTTAAGCCCAGTGGCGGCCCCCAATACCGCTTGGGCGAGGGCAGCATAGGTGTAGCGTTGTGGATGGCCATCTTCATAGACGGTTAGGGCTATTTTGTCCGGCGTGGCATGGCCCGCAGACAGGACATAGTCGGCCAGATTGAATTGAGCCGGGCAGTGTGGGGCAGGAGATAGGTCGAGAACGGCTTTCATAATCAGGGGCTAGCGCGAGCACGCGTCGGTTGCAAGCCATCATGAGGCAGTTTAAGAACGCGTATGACAGACAATGACCCCTCATCAATCATCCGCATCGCGCGCGAAAATGGCAACTCTGAAGATGGCTTGCCGTTGGACCTTGGACTTCGGGTGCGTGAATTGCGCAAAGCGCGCAACTGGACCTTGGAGCAGGCGGCCACGCAAGCTGGCTTGGCGCGCAGCACCCTGTCCAAGATTGAGAATGGGCAGATGTCCCCGACCTATGACGCGTTGAAAAAACTTGCTATTGGATTGGAAATTTCGGTACCGCAGCTGTTTACACCGCCAGTCAATAATCAGATCAACGGCCGGTTGTCCCATACCAAGGCTGGCGAGGGCCAAAGCCATGTGACGGCCACCTATGAGCATGAGTTGCTGGCCAATACCCTGTCAAAAAAGCAGATGCTGCCCTATCGCGCTGTGGTGCATGCCAGATCTATGGATGAGTTCGACGGGTGGGTGCGCCATGATGGGGAGGAATTTTTATATGTCCTCACCGGTGTGGTGAAACTTTATACCGAATTTTATGAGCCCATCGAAATGCGCCGGGGCGATAGCGCCTATTATGATGCCTCTATGGGCCATAACGTGGTGACTATGAGCTCCGAAGACGCCACCATTCTTTGGGTGACATCGCTGAGCTAGGGCTTTTGCAATTTTGGAAAGAGCACTTTGATAGCCCCCAGCGCCAGCGCCATGCCTATCAGTTGACAAACAATGAACATCGGGACATGCGCGGAGAAAATTCCTGCAAAACTGTCGCTTAGGCTGCGCGCAATACTCACTGCGGGGTTGGCGAAGCTGGTGGAAGAGGTAAACCAATAGGCGCCGGTTATGTAGAGTCCTACCATTGCGGGAATGGCTTTTGCATTATGGGCCAAGCCGCCAAAAACTACCAATAACAGGCCAAAGCTTGCAAATATCTCCGAGCTCCACAGATTGACGCCACTGCGGGCGGTTTGTGACAATTGCAAAATGGGTTGATCAAACATCACATGCACCAGCCAAACCCCACAAACCCCGCCCACAACCTGTGCCACCATAAAAGCCAACGCCGTTCTGAACGCCATCTCACCGCGCACCACAAAGGCCAAGGTGACAATCGGGTTGAAATGAGCACCAGATACCGGGCCAAATAGCGTGATGATGCAATAGAGCATACATCCAGTCGCAACGGCATTGGCCAGCAAGGCAATGGCCATATTTCCATTGGCCAAACTCTCTCCCATGATGCCACTGCCGACAACGCTGATCAGCAAAAGGGCCGTGCCCAAAAACTCAGCCAATACTGAATGTCTCATTGTCTCTCCCACGCCCTAAGCCGCCTACCTATCGCTACAATGTAACGCCAATGTGACAGAGGAGGCCCTCACCAAGGCCTTAGTCTGCTTCGTACCACCATACATCGGGTAGAAACCCAATCCAATCACCATACATCGGTAATTTTTTAGGATATTTGATTTCGTTGACATGGGCCAAACGGCTGATAGCACTGCTGTGGATGGGGATGACATAACGCCCGGCGGTCAAAATACGGTCCAAGGCACGGGCGGCCGCCAGAAAATCATCATGGCTTTCCGAGCTGAGAAGGCGGTTGATCATATCTTCGGCGGCGGGGGAATTCATACCCATCCAATTGCGGGTGCCGGGCTTTTCAACGCCATCCGCGCCCCAATATAGGATTTGCTCATTGCCCGGGCTGAGCGACAAGCCGCGTCGGTAATAGGCCATGTCAAAGTCGTAGACTCTGAGTGCGCTCTTTATATTGTGCCGAATCCAACACCTCGGTGCTCAATGTGATGCCGAGACGTTCCAGAGCTTGTTGGTAGATATCCATCATGGATTGGCTCTCAGTGTCACCTTGCTTCAACACGGTGACAATCTCAAAGGCCTGACCCTGTGCATTGCGCCGCAGCCCGTCTTGGACGGTCCACCCGGCTTGATTGAGAAGATCATCAGCGATGCGTATGTTTTTGCGGTTGCGCGCACTGCCATCAGATTGGGGCAGGGTGTAGCCCTCTAATGTTCCCGGCAACAGATCCGCGGCGTGGGGCACCAGAAAGTCGAGTACACGCCCCTCAGCGGCGCCGGATTTCATCGATAAGACCGAATTGGAATAATAGGAAGTGATACGGTTCTGACGACCGCCGGTGTTGGTTTGGTTTATAAACTCAAAGTTAAAGGCCGTGATCAAAGCCTCCCGCACGCGCCAATCTTTAAACTTAGGCAGGCGAGTGTTCATCACAAAGCCAGTGATGCCACTTGGGCGTTGATGTGGAATGATAGATTTGATCACATGACCATCGGCCACGGCATCGAAATCATAGGAGTTTTCCCAGCGTTCAGCGTTCAACTCACGAAAGGATGAGGATTCTCCGGCTTTGAAGGCTTCAAATTGCACGGAGCCATCTGCATAGAAATCCAACCGGATTTCATCGAAGTTATTGGTCCCTCGTCGAAAGCTGATATCCGCGCCCCAATACTCTGGATTTCGGCTGAGGCGGACAAAATTTCCTGGATCAAATTCGGAAATAACATAGGGCGCGCTGGAGATTGGAATTTCATTCAATCCAGAGTCTTCGAAATTTTTGTCGTCCCATTGGGCCTTTTGCAAGATGGGCCGTAGCCCTACCAAAAGCGCCAATTCTCGATCATCAGAAGCGAAGGTGAATTTCACCTTACGCGCCCCAGTTTGGGTGACGGTCTCAATCTTTTTCCACAATCCATGATAGCGCGGATGACCGACGGTGCCTAAAGTCTCATAGGACCAAATAACGTCTTCTACGGTGACGGGGCTACCATCTGAGAATCGGGCATCGGGATGCAGCGAAAATTCGACCCAACGGCGGCTGTCATCTGTCTCAATCGATTCGGCTAAAAGCCCATAAAGGCTAAACGGTTCATCGTAAGAACGGCCCATCAAGCTTTCATAGGCCAGAAATCTAAGCTGCCAGGGCACCGAGCCTTTTCGCACATGCGGATTGAGCGAGGTGAAGGTTCCGCCCTCTGCTGAGACCACGATTCCGCCCTTGGGCGCATTTGGGTTTGCATAGGGTAGAGACACAAAATCATGTGGTAGAGCAGGCTCTCCATACATAGCTATGCCATGTTTAGGCTCAGCTGAGGCGATTCCCAATTGTATCAAAATCCCAATATAGACCGCCACGGAAATTTTGCCAATAAAACCCATATGATGTGTCATCTTAATCTTATCCTTTGGTTTTTGCCCTTTTGTGCTTTTAGGTTACAGAGAAAATTAAAAAATTCAAACTTTTAGCTTGGAGCCGCCAAACAGATTGCTTATAAGGATTGTACTGCTCGATAGGTTTCTTGCCTGTATGAAACCTGCCTCAATAACTCAACGCCAGCTTCGTGCTGGCGTTTTTTTTGGCTACAGACTAGGTTGCTATTAGAACAACTGCGATGGTCCACATTGTTAATCCAACGCCAATGTCCAAAAACCGCCAAGCTTTGGGGGATGTCATCACAGGCGCCAAGACCCTTGCGCCGTAGCCAAGCCCAAAGAAAAACACCAAAGAGCCGAAGCTGGCCCCGGTCGCAAAAGCATATTTATCAGCCATTGAGCCATATTGCGCTGAGACAGCCCCGATCAGCCCGAGCGTATCGAGATAGACATGCGGATTGAGTAAGGTGAAGGCGGCAAGGGTCACGAGGGCCTTGCGCAGAGTTGTCCCGCCCTGGGTTATCTCAACGTCATAGACGCCCTTATAAGCCGCCCAAAACCTCAATCCCCCATAGGTTGCCAAAAACAGCGCGCCAATCCAGGTCATGATCTGGGTGAAACTTGGCGCGATGGTGCTGATTATGCCAAAGCCAATAACCCCGGTCCAGATTAAGATCGCATCGCTCAGAGCCGCAAAGAGGCAAATGGCTGCAACATGACGGCGCAGCAATCCTTGGCGCAGCACAAAAATATTCTGCGCGCCCACCGCTAGGATCAAAGACAAGAGCGTTATGAAACCAGTGGAAAAAGCCTGTATCAAGGCAGTTTAGGGGCCTTGTCGTCGGGATAAACTAACCCTGCAGAGATCACCAACTTCGCCGCATCTTCTACGGTCATATCCAGCTGCTTGATGTCACTTTCAGGCACAAACAGCAAAAACCCGGAGGTTGGGTTTGGGGTGGTGGGGACAAAAACTGACACGAGACTATCGCCTTCGGGCCCATGATCGGCCACCTCGCCACGGGCTGCGGTGGCCACAAACCCAATCACCCAGATGCCCTTACGTGGATATTCTATCAAACAGGCCTTATCGAAACTGTTGTTAGTTTGGTTGAATACCGTCTCGGCAATCTGTTTCACGCCACTATAGATTGTGCGCACCACCGGCATGCGTTGCACCAAGTGTTCAGCCCAACGCAACAGCGACCGACCTACAAACCCTTTGCCAAGCCAGCCTACGAAGAATGTGAACACCAAGAATACGATAAGACCAAAGCCACGGATGTCATATTGTTCGCTCAACTGGATATCAAACAGGGTTTGGATGTAGCGATCGGGCTGATAGCCATCTGGCACAATCGCCCAAACCCGCGCATCAATCCAGCCTACAACTGACCATATCAGCCAAGCGGTAAGCGCTATGGGGGCGATGATGACGAGACCAGTTAAGAAGTTGGAGCGCATGGCCCCAACCCATCCTTGGCGGGGTCTGGTGTAATCCGGCGGCATATTCATGTGGCACCCTAAGCTTGATATTTGTATCTGATGTAGCCAGCGATTGAGCTTGTTACAACAAATAAGACGGTTTCTTTAGATTTTTGGCAAATCATGGCAAGATTTTGCAATTTTTGCGGCCAGCTTTGCGTTGTTTTTCACCAATGCAATGTTGGTCGCTAGTGATTTACCAGCCGTCAGCTCAAAAATGCGGCTGAGCAGGAAGGGTGTCACGGCCTTCGCTGTGATCCCTTGGCTGGTAGCTTCATGCAGGGCCAGCTCAATCATGGGCCCTATTTCCTCGGCCGAAATTTCATCGGCCTTTGGCACCGGGTTGGCGATCAACTGTCCGCCAGTCAGGCCCAAGGCTTGCCGCGCCCGAAGGCCAGAGGTGATTTCAGCGGCGCTGTCGCTCCGTAATGGTGCAGGGATGTCACTCGTGGCGGACCAAAAGGCCGGCATCACATCTTGGCCAAAGGCAATCACTGGCACGCCGTAGGTTTCTAACACTTCCATTGTCTTTGGGATGTCCAGAATGGCTTTTGCGCCTGCGGCCACGACCGTGACCGGGGTCAGTGCCAATTCTCGCAGGTCGGCGGATATGTCAAAGGTCAGTTCCGCACCACGGTGCACGCCACCAATGCCACCTGTGGCAAATACTTCGATTCCGGCCGCATGTGCTGCAATCATAGTGGCTGCAACAGTTGTGGCTCCAGTACGACCTTGCGCCATTACAAAGGTCATATCTGCGCGGGAAACTTTGGCCACATTCTGTGCCTTTGCTAAATAGGTGAGCTGATCGGGATCCAATCCCACATGCAATACCCCATCCAACACCGCGATTGTGGCTGGCACGGCCCCAGATTGGCGCACCACATCCTCAACCTCATGGGCCACTTGCAGGTTCTGCGGATATGGCATGCCATGGGTGATGATTGTGCTTTCAAGGGCCACTACGGGTTTTGTAAAGCCTGTAGCTTGGCGAATGGCGGCAATTTCAGCGCTATACATGATCTGCATGGGTTATCCTTCTGACTTTCCTGAAACATAAGCGGCCGCCGCGTTTGAGGCGAATTGCAGCGCTGCAACACCCCGCTGCCCGCGCAGCTCAGCCGCGATATGCGCGGCCATGAATGTATCGCCCGCCCCGGTGACCCGCGAGGCCATTACTGCCGGAGGTGCTGCCGTGTCACAGTTTTGTTCATCAGCCAAAGCCGCAGACTTAGGGCCATGGGTCACCAAAGCCCGATTGGCCCCACGTGCAATTAAAGATTGCGCTGCAGTTTGTGCGTCATAAAATTCAGTTTGGCACAAAAGTCCCGCTTCTTCGACATTAACGTAGAGCGTGGCACCCGTATGGCCGAGCAATGGCAGTAAACGTTCGGCCTTGCCCGGCGAGGCAGGCGCAATGCGTAAATCTGACCGGCTGAACAGAGGGGAGGTGGCGATTTGCGCCAGAAGTCCGACGGTCAAGTTACCATCAAGCGCAATCAATCCCACAAAAGGTCGCTCAGCCGTACCCAAACGTCCATCTTCAAGAGGGCGTAGGATTTTGTCGCCCGCAGCCTCAAGTGAATGCGCGTCGGCAATCGCCGCAATTAAGCCGTTGCTGCCTTCTATGGCCATATATTGATCCGTAGGCAGATCTTGCGAGCGATAGAGATATTGAGTGTCGAGATCCAAGACTTTGGCAGCTTTGATCAGTTCAATTCCCTCAGGATCATGCCCCACCACAGACAAAAGCGATGGGTGCAGATCAAAGCGCCGCAGGGTCATGGCAATGTTCATTGCCACACCGCCGGGCAGTTTGTTGATACGCCCCGGCACATCAGATCCGGCTTGCATGGCGCGCGTGGAACTTCCGATCACATCCCAAAGTACAGAGCCAATACATAATATGTCTGGAGTCTTTTGCATGGCCTTTTGTGGCAAGGCAACCTCCGATAAACAAGTGGGCTCGAAGGTTAAACAGGAAAAAATCCCAAACGGCTCAGAAAGTGACCAAATTGATGGGTTAAATATTAGTATTTATTTAACGTGAATGCCTGACCGACTTTCAAAGTCCACTGCTTATTCCCATAAATATTGGGAATATTGGAGCAAATACAGCTATCGCTTGCAATTATATTAAAAATCGTACATATAGTTTATGCGACGTTACATCTATCGGCATCACTGCTCCTTATGGCTCAGTCTTTCGATCTAACACGACTTAGCCAAACTGCTGCATTCCGTGGGCAGACTAAACAAGGAGAACGACGATGGCTACTGGCACCGTCAAATGGTTTAACACTTCAAAAGGCTTCGGCTTTATAGCTCCCGATGGCGGCTCTAAGGATGTATTCGTGCACATCTCTGCCGTTGAGCAAGCTGGCCTTACAGGTCTGAATGATGACCAAAAAGTAACTTTCGATATCGAACCTGGCCGCGATGGCCGCGAAAGCGCGTCAAACATCGTATTGGTATAAGGTCCATTTTCCATTCGTGGAGATGATGTCTGACTAAGTTAGGAAATAGGGCGCTCCCGTATAAGGTGCGCCCTATTTTATTTGCGTCTGGCCTTTTAGAGCATCCATAGATGCCTTGGAGCACCGAAGCGCAAGAAAAACACTGCAAATTCATCAAATATAGCAGCTTTATCACAGGTTTCAGCTTGCCATCGGGCAGGGCGCAGACTAAAGCACTCTCACTTCGCAGGTGGGGTTTGGGTCTTTGAGGGAGAAATCCTCAAAAGTCCGCCGGTTGAGAGCAATCTCTACATCCCCACCGAGGCATAAACCGGAAAGGAAATGGCAATGGCCGTAGATTTCACAATGCGTCAGCTCTTGGAAGCTGGCGTTCACTTTGGACACCAAACACAGCGATGGAACCCTCGTATGGGTCAATTTATTTATGGGGAGCGTAATGGCATCCACATCATGGATTTGACACAGACTGTTCCAATGCTCGACGCTGCTTTGAAAGCTATCCAAGATACAGTAGCCAAAGGCGGCCGCATCTTGTTTGTTGGCACCAAGCGCCAAGCACAAAATCCAGTGGCTGAGGCCGCCGAGAAATGTGCACAGTATTACATGAACCACCGTTGGTTGGGCGGCACGCTCACTAATTGGCAAACCGTGTCTAAATCCATCAGCCGTCTAAAAGAAATCGACGAAAAGATGGAAACAGGCTTTGAAGGTCTAACCAAAAAAGAACGTTTGGGCATGGAACGTGACCAGACTAAATTGCAGGCTTCTCTGGGTGGCATCCGCGAAATGGGCGGTGTTCCTGATCTGTTGTTCGTCATCGACGTTAACAAAGAAGATCTGGCCATCGCAGAAGCCAAGAAACTTGGCATTCCAGTTGTGGCGATCGTAGACACAAACTGCCCACCAGATGGTATCGACTATGTGATCCCTGGCAATGATGACGCAGCCCGCGCCATCGCTTTGTACTGCGACCTTGCAGCCCGCGCTGCTTTGGAAGGCATGTCCGCACAATTGGGCGCAGCTGGCGTTGATTTGGGTGCGATGGATGAAGCTCCAGCTGAAGAAGCTGTTGCCGAAGCCTTAGCCGTAGAAGCACCAGCTGCTGAAACAAAAGCTTAAACTTTAGATATGTTTCGGGTGCGGTTCGCCGCACCCGCATTCACTCTTATAGATAAAGGAACACGATTATGGCGATTACAGCTGCAATGGTGAAAGAACTGCGTGAAAAATCTGGCGCAGGCATGATGGACGCTAAAAAAGCATTGACTGAAAACGATGGCGACATGGAAGTATCCATGGATTGGCTGCGGACAAAAGGTCTGGCCAAGGCTGCTAAAAAATCCAGCCGGACTGCGGCTGAGGGTCTTGTAGCTGTGGCTGTCTCTGGCGGCAAAGGTGTTGCTGTTGAAGTAAATTCCGAGACTGACTTTGTTGGCAAAAATGCAGATTTTCAAGCCATGGTTTCCAAAATTGCTGACGCGGCTTTGGGCGCTGGCTCTGTAGAGGCTTTGGCCACTACAGACGTAGACGGCAAACCTGTTTCAGAGCTGATCACAGACGCGATTGCAAAAATCGGCGAGAATATGTCTTTGCGTCGCATGTCGACCGTATCTGCGGATTGCGTTGTGTCCTATGTTCACAACTCTGTCGCAGATGGCATGGGCAAGATTGGTGTTTTGGTTGGCATGTCTGCAGGCAACGAATCCTTCGGAAAACAGGTTGCAATGCACATTGCAGCTGCTCATCCAACAGCGCTGAACGAAGCTTCTTTGGACCCAGTAATGGTTGAAAAAGAAAAGCAAGTTCAAATGGACATCGCACGCGAAAGCGGCAAGCCAGAAGCTGTGATCGAAAAAATGATCGTGGGTCGGATGAAGAAATTCATGGCGGAATCTACCCTTATGGGTCAGGCTTTTGTGGTGAACCCAGATCTTACAGTTGCGCAAGCAGCTGAAGAAGCTGGTGTTCAGATCACAGATTTCGTCCGCTTGGAAGTGGGCGAAGGCATTGAAAAAGTTGTTGAGGATTTTG
Organism: uncultured Planktomarina sp.; assembly: GCA_905182455.1. GTDB lineage: Bacteria > Pseudomonadota > Alphaproteobacteria > Rhodobacterales > Rhodobacteraceae > Planktomarina > Planktomarina forsetii. The sequence goes on along the minus strand of CAJJBJ010000002.1, from coordinate 253,864 downwards.
CAGCTGAAGTTGCAAAAACAATGAAGGGCTGAACCGCCCTGAGATACTGCTAAATAGGCGTCCTTCGGGGCGCCTATTTTGTGACCATCCTGTGGTAACACGACCCCATGGTACATATCTTCATTATTACGATATAAATCAGTAGTTTGTTAATTTATTGGTCGCCATACGCAAAAAAATTAATAAGAGCTTAAAAAATATCCCAGCTAATGGTTTTTGATGGTTGTGGACGTGTGATCTGGTCTGAGGGGCGAGTAAGCCTCAATCGGCTGTGTGAGCTGCTGCCCGCGGCATCATGGGCCGGCATGTAGCGCGCGGTGGCGACCCTGCGTGATTATGGCTAGGTTTGCACCCGGCTGGCCGATAATACCTTTGAGCTGTCGTCAAAGCTGGATTTTAGTGTCGCCAATGGGCATTTTTTCGGTGAGTCTGTGGGGCCATGCGGTGACCAAAATTCAGCTTTGTATGGAGAAGGGGCCCCGCGCGAGGTTGATATAGCCATGTTCACCGCTCTCGGTGAGGTTGAAATTATTGAGCGCATCCGTGACGAGATTTTGCTGCTGGTCCCACTGCTTGGGGACGGAAATTTAGACGCCTACGGAAAATCCGCCCGCATGAACCTGAAGCACAAAGAAGGCCAGTTGCTCTGAGACAGTATTTGCACTACCCCTCTGTAAGTTGCAAATTGGTAAGAGTGCTGGTTTTCAGCCGCTGGCCTAATTACTCCTTATATAAATGTTATAATTAGTATTCTCCTAGAAACTACAGAACGTACAGGAATACAGAACAGTCTGTCCTGTCGTTACTGTTTTTTCTGTCTCGGGAAAACCTCAATGAACCCGTAAAATTAAACCCAGACCGGTGGTCTGATCCAAGCCCGATTTAGGGTAAATTAAGGCTAGAACAAATAGCACACGGGTCGTCTGGCAACCGTAGAAAAGCGTCTAGTCTTTGTACAAATCTCAAAAGGGGGATTTTCGTTTTATATCAGAAAGTTGTTAACAAGTGGGCGAAGATAAGACGCATAATTAGTATTATGTTAAATAAATATTAGTCATTATTCCAGAGAATAACCGGAGCCTCGCACGGTACGGATCATGGTCTCTCCGCCAAATTGTACCAAAGCTTTACGCACCCGCGCAATATGCACGTCAACAGTGCGCGTTTCCACATCCATGTTGCGCCCCCAAACCTGATCTAGAAGATAGCCACGCTCAAAGACTTTTCCGGGTCGTTCGATTAATGCGAGTAGCAAGGCATACTCCCGACGACCCAAGGCAATCTCGTGATCTGCGCGCCAAACCCGCTGCGCTGCTGTATCGATCCGCAGATCACCATGCCGCAGTTCGACACCCGTAGTCGCAGGACGCACTCGCTTCAGCTGTAACTTGATCCGTGCTAATAGCTCCTGGATGCCATAAGGTTTTTGCATATAGTCATCAGCACCGGTTTCCAAACCGCGGACTTTATCGACTTCCTCAGAGCGCGCTGACAGCATGATGATCGGAATTTCGCGCGTGTCCTTACGGGCCTTCAATTGCCTGCAAATTTCAATACCCGACACGCCAGGTAACATCCAGTCAAGCAAGATCAAATCTGGAAGCTCTTCGTCAATCAATTGCAAGGCCTGATACCCATCGCTGGCTTGCACAGTCTCATATCCTGCAGACTTAAGGTTATAGTCCAATATGACCTGTTGGGATGCCTCATCTTCAACCAAAAGGAGTTTGGCCTTGAGGCTCACCTTATTGACCATCCGCCACTGCAATATTGCCCTTTGGTCGGGGATCCTCCGGCAACTCACCGTTGACCGCGTAAATGACCTGTTCAGCGATATTGGTCACGTGATCACCCATGCGTTCCACATTTTTTGCAATAAAATGCAGATGCATGCAGGTCGATATATTACGTGGGTCTTCCATCATATGGGTTAAAATCTCACGAAATAACCCATTATACATCTGATCTACCGTATGATCGCGCAGACGCACCGTCTCGGCCAGATCACTATCTCCTGCTACATAGGCGTTTAAAACATCGCCCAACATGGATTCCACTTCCTTGATCATCCGCAGCAAGCTGCCCTCGGCCCCGTCGATCCTTGTGCTGCCCAGCAATAAGACAGAGCGCTTGGCCAGATTCTTTGCGTAATCCCCTACCCGCTCTAAAGCCCCAGCGATTTTCATCACGGACAATACCGTCCGAAGATCCGAGGCCATCGGCGCACGCAACGCGATCAATCGCGCACAGTCTTCATTGATCAGAACCTCTAATGCATCAATCTTTTTGTCATCAGCTCGCACCTGCTCGGCAAGATCAACGTCACGGTCATCCAAAGCCGTAGCGCTGCCGGTCATCGCAGCTTCAACCAATCCGCCCATCTTCATGATGTTGGATTGAATGGCTTCCAAGTCTCGGTCAAACGCCGTAACAATATGCTGTTCTTGCATTATTTTATCCAATTCGTCCGGTAATGTAGCTTTCGGTGCGTTTGTCACTTGGGTTGGTGAAGATGTGGCTGGTGTCGCCATATTCGACCAATTCCCCAAGATGGAAAAAGGCCGTTCTGTCGCTCACGCGTGAAGCCTGTGCCATTGAGTGAGTAACAATGACAACGCTATAGGAGCTGCGCAATTCGTCAATCAGCTGTTCAATCTGGGCTGTAGCGATGGGATCAAGCGCTGAGCATGGCTCATCCATAAGCAGAACCTCTGGTTCTGTTGCCACGGCACGTGCGATGCATAAACGTTGCTGCTGCCCGCCTGATAGCCCAGTGCCGGGTTCCTGCAGACGGTCTTTTGCTTCGTCCCAAAGCGCCGCGCGGCGCAAAGATTTTTCAACAATTTCATCGAGATCCGTCTTATTTCTCGCCATGCCATGAATTTTTGGACCGTAGGCCACATTGTCATAAATCGATTTGGGAAAGGGGTTTGGTTTTTGAAACACCATGCCCACTTTGGCACGCAGTTGCACAGGATCAACCCGGCGATCATAGATGTCTTCCGCATCGATCAAGATATCACCCGTCACCCGACACACGTCAATTGTATCGTTCATCCTATTGATACATCTTAAAAAAGTAGACTTACCGCATCCAGATGGTCCAATAAATGACGTGACCATCTTATCGGCAATTTCGACATTTACTGACTTGATTGCATGAATGGCCCCGTAGAACACATCTACGTTACGAGCCGAGATTTTGATGGGCAAATCAGTCATAGGCTGGAAACCCTTTGCGGAGTGATGTTGAAACTACCAGCGACGTTCATAACGCCTCCGTAAGAAAATCGCGAGTGCATTCATAATCAGCAAGAACACCAGCAGCACGATGATGGCGCCAGACGCCCTCTCGACAAAAGCCGGGTCGGCCCTTTGGGTCCAATTGAACACCTGCACTGGCAGAGCTGTAGAGGCTTCACCAAAAAGTCCGGCATCTGCCGTGAAGGCTGCGGGGTATTCACGGACAAAGGCAACCATTCCAATGAGCAGCAAGGGCGCCGTTTCACCTAAGGCTTGACCCAAGCCAATTATTACCCCCGTGAGAATTCCGGGCGCGGCGAGAGGCAGCACATGGTGAAACACTGTTTGCATACGTGACGCCCCTACCCCCAAAGCTGCATCGCGAATGGATGGTGGAACTGACTTGAGCGCAGCGCGCGCCGGGATGATAATACGTGGTAGGGTCATGAGCGTCAGTACCAGCCCACCTACCAGTGGTGAGGATTGATTGAACTGCGCCATATTGATAAAAATAGCCAAGCCCAAAATCCCGTAAACAATCGACGGAACCGCCGCCAAATTTGAGATATTCACCTCTATGACATCGGTTAGACGGTTTTTAGGTGCAAATTCTTCTAGATATATGGAGGCAGCTACGCCCACGGGCAACGCCACAAACAAGACCACCAACATCATGTAAATCGAACCTAGAATGGCGACGCCTAAGCCGGCAGCTTCTGGTCTTTGATCTGACGCATCCGGCGCGAGGATGAAATCCAAATTAAACTGAGTGTACATCAAGCCGTGCTCGGTTAAAGCGTCGGCTATATCGAGTTGGCCCGGCTTCACATTTTTGTCCAATTCCGCTGAGGCACGATCGACGCGGCCCTTAAAATAGCCATCAATACGACCATTAACTAAGAATTCCATTGTCACAGTGGTCCCGATCAAACTGGGATCAGCCAGCACCACATCTCGCAAAGTGGCAGCACTCTCCTTCGAGAGAATTTCACGCACATCTTTATCTTTGAGATCCGTGGCAATACCCAATCGATCCAACTGATCAATCAGCCCATTGCCTAAAACTTTTGAGTAACCAATGGTGGTAACTTTTTTCATAACATCCAAATCGCGCTGACCCTTTTGATCCAATTTTGCCTCAGGTAGCTCAAGTGTGATCATGAGTTTGGTTTGCTGAAAAGCTGATATTCCATTGCTAAATATAGATACCAAAAGCACGATCAGCGCTAGGATGCCAACGATTACGGCTGTGAGGCCATAGGCTCTAAACCGCAACTCTGCGTTATTGCGCCGCTGGGTCCGCGCATCTTTAACCAGCAATGAGCCATGTTTTTTTGTACTGTGGGCAGTCATTCGTATTGCTCCCTATATTTGCGAACAATGACAAGGGCGACGATATTCAAACCCAATGTGATCACGAAAAGTGAGAGCCCCAAAGCAAATGCCACCAGCGTTTCAGGGCTAGCAAAATCAGTGTCACCGGTGAGTTGAGATACAATTTTTACGGTGACAGTGGTCATGGCTTCAAAAGGATTCAGATCAAACCGTGCCGCAGCTCCTGCTCCCAGAACGACGATCATGGTTTCCCCAATAGCCCGAGATGCGGCCAGCAGCACAGCGCCCACAATGCCTGGCAATGCGGCAGGCACAACAACTTGACGAATGGTTTCAGATTTAGTGGCCCCAAGGCCTAAAGATCCATCTCGCATCGCTTGCGGGACGGCGTTGATTATATCGTCAGACAAAGAGGACACAAAGGGGATCAACATCACACCCATCACCAAACCCGCGGTCATGACTGACGATGATGAGCCGCCGAGCCCCAAAGGTTGAGCAAAAAAATCACGCAGCATTGGTCCGACGGTAATCAGGGCAAACAGACCGTAAACGATGGTGGGAATGCCTGCCAAAATCTCGATCGCGGGTTTTGCTACAGAGCGCAGCCGCGTGCCCGCATATTCAGACAGATAAATAGCGGCAAATAGCCCGATTGGGACGGCTACGATGAGGGAGATCAAACTGATATATAGCGTCCCCCAAAGCAGCGGTAGAATGCTGAGCTCACTGCCGCCCCTAAAATTTGGCGCCCAGACGGCCCCAAAAAAAAAGTCAGTCCAAGAATGCTGGCGAAAAAAATTAGCGCTTTCTGACAACATGGATAGGACAATGCCGATGGTAGTGACAATCGCGAGGGCGGAGGCTGCAATTAGCAAACCCATGATCCACCGTTCACTGATCGCCCGCGCCCTCTGGCTGGGCTTGATCAAATGGTAGGAAACCCCGGCGCCAATGGTTGCAATCGCAATCACAAGACCTTGGAACACAAAGTCCGGGAGGACAGCAAAGTCTGGCCCCAGGATCCGCACCACGAAAGCCCAACCGAACAGCAGGAGGCTTGCTGGTATTAAGGTCGAAAACAAAACAGTTTGGCCGTAAGCCTTCGGGAGAGCTTGCAGCAGCCGAAAATTTCCATTCACGGAGGAGGTAGCTTTTGCTCTGCCGGCGAAGAAACCAATCACGGCGAGAAATAAAGTCACTCCAAAGGGAAATGATAGTGAGACCAAAGCATCATCCTAACAGAGTAGTTGCGACGTAGACGCGGGGAGGACACTTGCCCTCCCCGCTCGCGTTCTTTACATTTTTGTTTCGGTTGCCACAAGTTCCTGGGTGGATTTCAAATTGGGATCAGAGACCAAACCATATTCGGCCAATGGACCATCAGGACCCGCGATGTCGTCGGAGACGAAGAATTCTGCGAAGTCTTTCAGACCAGGGATCACGTCCAGGTGTGCAGCTTTGATGTAGAAGTACAAAGGCCGTGATACAGGATATTCACCAGATGAGATGCTTTCAACACTTGGGACAACGCCAGACATAGTGCCCACTTGCAACTTGTTGGTGTTGTTTTGGTAAAACGCCAAGCCAAATACGCCAATTCCATCTTGATTGGCTTCGATGCGCGCCAAGGTCTCAGTGTAGTCACCGTCAATATCAACCGAAACACCATCTGTGCGAAGTGCCATGCAATCGCTCTCAGCTTGTTTTGTATTGCCCCCATGGGCCGCGACCAAAGCGTCAAGTGCGCCCGTAGTTTTGCATCCTTCCAAGATCACTTTTTCCTCAAAAACTTCGCGTGTGCCGTGTTTGGTCCCAGGAATAAATGCCTGCAAAGGCTGCGTCGGCATGACTGAATTCACATCGGCCCAGGTTGTATTGGTGTTAGGCACCATCGCGCCATCAACCAAGATAGTGTCGGATAAAGCTAAAAACCAATCAGACGGTGTAAAAGCAAACTGGTTGCCCTCGATGCCGGAGGCAAACACAATGCCGTCATACCCGATGCGCACTTCGATAATGTCGGTAACACCAGCTTCAGCGCAGGCTTTGACTTCTTTTTCTTTAATCGCACGTGAGGCGTTGGCGATGTCGATGGTGTTCTCGCCCAAACCTTCACAAAAGCGTTTTAACCCTGATGAGGATCCGCCAGATTCAACAACTGGTGTTGGAAAATCAAAATTTTCGCCAAAGGCTTCTGCAACAATTGAAGCATATGGTAATACTGTGGACGAGCCAGCAACTTGCACATTATCGCGCGCGTATGCGGAACCCGCAAGCGCACAAACGGCAAGCGTGGAAATAGTTGTTTTTGCGATTGACATAACGTCTTCTCCTACGTGAATTGCGCCCGGTCTTGATGAGGCGAGATCAATATCGATCTGAAGACGTCGTAGACGATTCTTGTAACTAAATTGTGACAATTAAATTTAATAGGGCAACACGACCGAAAAACTTGTGCCTTCTCCCTCAACGCTGCGGACATCAAGCCTGCCACGGTGGCGTTGTACAATATGTTTTACAATGGCCAACCCCAGGCCGGTTCCACCAGAATTGCGCGCACGATGGCTGTCGACCCGGAAAAACCGTTCGGTGAGCCTTGGAACCAAATGGGCTGGAATTCCAGGGCCGTGATCTGATACCACAACACGCAAGGCTGGACACTGAAATTGAGGGTCATAATCCAACACATCTGCGGAAAGCAGAATGCTATGACCCGAGGTGCTGGCCCCATAGGCGACAGCGTTTTCGAGCAAATTAACAAAGACCTGAACCAATTGGGTGTGATCCCCTTGCAAAGGTAGCATGGCATCAGACAACCTGTATGTAAACTCCGCACCCCTAGTCTGCATAGCCTGATCTACCGAGGCACAAGCCTGCTTTATTACTGTGTCAATATTTATTTTAGTGGTGGGTCTCTGTCGTTGAACATGTTCAACTTGGCTGAGAGCCAAAAGATCGCGGATCAAAACATTCATCCGGTTGGCCTCATTAGCCATTATTCCGAAAAACTGCTCCTGAGCCTTCGGGTCAGACAGGGCTGGTCCGCGCAAGGTTTCCAAAAGCCCCATGATCGCCGTTAAGGGGCTACGCAGCTCGTGGCTGACGTTTGCCACAAAATCTCGTCGTTGCTGCTCTAGCAGTTCGGCCGCGTCGACATTCTCAAAACAAACCATCACGCCCGTCGCGGGATGGACAGGGCGGATATGAACCTTGAAGGCGGTTTCGCCCTCAATTTGACGCCGCAGGTATCGGGCTTGATGGTCAATCTGGGTGGTGATGCTCGTCTCAACCGCTTTTAGAACGCTTGGGTGTCGTATGACATTAACCAAGGGGACGTCTGATCCTATCAGTCCAAACATGGATTGGGCCGCAGAATTAAATTTGCCAACCCGGAGGTCAGGCCCGACAATAAATGCGGGCCATGGCAAGGCGTTCAAAATCTGGTTTAATTCAGTCATCGTGTCCAACCATCAGTTCATCCAGACGCCCACAGGCGCCCAAACACGCGTACTTCGGCGCCTAACCTAAGGTCTTTAAGCGCTTGGCAAAGCGACGCATATTGGCTTGATAGCCTTGCGCGGAGATCAGCAGACCCAGAACCTCTGTCTCACTCAGCACCCTCGCCACTTTACCCGGCGCGCCTACTACCAAGGAGTTGTCGGGGATAACCTTACCTTCGGTCACCAAAGCCCCTGCCCCGATCAAACAATTTCGGCCAATTTTAGCCCCATTCAAAACTGTAGCTCCCATGCCGATCAGGCTTTGATCCCCAACTGTGCAGCCGTGCAGCATGGCTAGGTGACCAATCGTGCAATTGGCACCAATAATCAGCGGAAAGCCAATATCCGTATGCAAAACAGAGTTTTCTTGAACATTGGAGCCTGCGCCAACCTCAATCAGCTCATTGTCACCGCGCAACGTCGCACCGAACCAAACCGAAGCCCCAGACAATAATCGCACACGGCCAATTAGATTGGCATCTTCCGCCACCCAAAAATCACCATCTGTTGGCAATTCAGGGGCAACCCCATCCAGCTCATAAATCATTATTTGTCTCGAATTCTGATTGCAAGCCCCGCACATGGTCAACCAAGCCAGGTTGTTGACTGCGTCGCAAACGCTCGGTGGCGATGATGGATTTCAATTTTTTTTCGGTGGCGTCTAGATCATCATTGATCAGGACATAATCATAACCCGACCAATGGCTTATTTCATCCCAGCTTTTTTGCATTCTCTTGCCGATGGTTTCGGCCGTATCTTGACCGCGCCCCTCAAGCCTGCGCTGCAATTCTACAATTGAGGGCGGTAGAATAAAAATTGACAGCACATGTTTTTGCAAAGCGGAATTTGAAATCTGCTGCGCGCCTTGCCAATCAATGTCAAACAACACATCTTGACCCTTGCTTATGGCAGCTTGAACCGGACCTTTGGGGGAGCCATAAAACTTACCGAAAACATGGGCATGCTCGAGCATATCCCCATCTGATACCTGTTGTTTGAACTTTGCTTCATCTAAGAAAAAGTAATCTTTACCGTCCACTTCCCCTTGGCGCATCTCACGGGTGGTCGAAGACACCGAAAATGCCAAAGACGGATCCCATCTCATCAACTGCCTCGCTAAGGTGGATTTCCCCGCACCAGAGGGCGAAGACAGAATAATCAACAAACCGCGCCGCATAGGCTCACTCCACATTTTGGACCTGCTCTCGCATTTGGTCAATTAACACTTTCATCTCAAGTCCAATCGCTGTCAGGGATTTGGAATTGGATTTTGAGCATAGAGTATTGGCCTCACGATTAAATTCCTGCATTAGAAAATCAAACTTGCGGCCCGCAGGCTCATGTGACGCCAGCAAGGCCCGCGCCGCCGCAATATGGGCGATCAAGCGGTCAATTTCTTCTGTAACATCGCTTTTCACCGCTAAAATAGCCATTTCTTGTGCCAAGCGCGACGGCTCAATATCTTGTTTTAAGCGTACAATCGCGGCTTTGAAATTGGTTTCAAACTCATCGGCCCGGTTTTCAATGGCCTTGTTTGAAAGATGCAACAGCCGTTCCATCTCAACAACGCCAGCCTCCAAGACCGCATGCAGCGCTTGGCCTTCCTCTTGTCGCGACGCCTGAAGCTGCGCTATGATCGTAGGAAGCTCTGCCACAACCTTTTGCATTAGCTCAGCCTTAGCCATATCGCCGGATTCAAAATCCATGAACCCATTTTGTGACGATATGTCTGAAAGCCCAATCGGGGCAAAGTCTAAGCCTTTGTCCTTGGCTAACATTGCCAAATGCGCGGCATTTGTTAAAATTTGCTCCAATTTAACTGGATCAATTTGACGCTGCACTGTGCCTTCTGACAGGGAAACCTTAAGGCTAAATTGCAGTGACCCTCGCGCAACCTCGGCCGCGATCGCTTTACGGACAAATTGATCCAGACCCACAAGCCAATCAGGCACCCGAGCGCGGATATCCAAACCTTTGTTATTGACCCCACGCAGCTCCATCGACCAATCATAAGGGCCTACGGCGCCACTCAAAGCGGCAATACCAGTCATTGATGTTAACATCTCACCCTCACAGACTACTCTGCTCTCTGTCTACGGGAATTTAATACCCAATAAAATGTTAAATTTGATTGATGCAATTAACACTATATTTACGAATTTCCCGACGAACTTGGTTATGAAAAAGTTATTAAGCCAAACAAGGCATTTAAAGCAGACCGCGAAAATGATATGACGATTGTATAGCCATAATCCAAATCTTGAATAGTCACATTTACCCGACCCAAAACGCAATTTTTTCAACATGGCAGAGATGTTAAAACGTTGATCTTCTGCTTTATTGCTATCAGATTTGCGATCAACTGAAGTTTTCATATGTTGCCCCAATGCCTACGGACTGGATGCTCCAAAACTCCGTTGCCACGAAAAAAGGCGCCCACTAAAGCGAGCGCCTTTATCTAAAAATGATCTGTTAAGACTAGCTAGCCAAGCGAGAAGCGCGAGTTTTATTGGTTTGGCTCAGCTCTTCTGAAACTAAGAACGCCAATTCCAAAGATTGTGACGCATTCAAACGTGGATCACAGGCCGTGTGGTAGCGATCGGATAGGTTTTCATCCGTCACAGCGCGCACACCGCCAGTGCATTCAGTGACATCCTGGCCGGTCATCTCAAAATGCACGCCACCCGGAATGGTATTTTCTGCACGGTGAATTGCGAAAAACTCCTGAACTTCGCGCAACACGCTTTCAAATGGCCGCGTTTTATAGCCTGATGACGCTTTGATGGTATTGCCATGCATCGCATCGCAGGTCCAAACGACGTTGGCGCCTTCATCTTTTACAGCTTGGATCAGGCGCGGCAGGTGATCTCCTACCGCTCCCGCTCCAAAGCGCGCGATCAGTGTCAAACGCCCAGACTCGTTTTCGGGGTTCAACTTCGCCATCAAGATTTTCAGATCTTCTACAGTGGTGGTCGGACCACATTTCAAACCAATTGGGTTTTGAACTCCACGGCAGAATTCCACATGCGCACCGTCTGGTTGACGGGTTCGATCCCCGATCCAGATCAAATGTCCTGATCCGGCCACATAATTGCCGGAAGTGCTGTCAACGCGGCAGAGTGCTTCTTCATATTCCAACAACAACGCCTCATGAGAGGTGTAAAAATCCACTGTGCTCAGCTCTGCGTTTTTCTCAGATGTCAGACCAGCGGCCTGCATAAAGTCCAATGCATCGGAAATTCGATTGGCCATTTCGCGATACGCGGAGGCTTTTTCTGATTCGGTGAACCCCAAAGTCCACGAATGCACTTGATGGATGTCCGCAAAGCCACCCTTGGAAAAAGCACGCAACAAGTTCAATGTCGCCGCGGCTTGTGTATAAGCTTGTAACATTTTTTGCGGATTGGGTGTGCGCGCCTCAGCGGTGAAATCTAAATCATTGATGATGTCACCGCGATAGCTCGGCAATTCCAGACCGTCTTTTATCTCTGTTGCCGCAGACCGAGGTTTGGCAAATTGTCCTGCCATCCGGCCAACTTTTACAACAGGAACCTTGGCGCCATAGGTCAGAACCATCGCCATTTGCAACATAACTTTGAAGGTATCTCGGATGTTATCAGCTGAAAATTCTTGGAAGCTTTCTGCGCAATCGCCGCCTTGAAGCAAGAATGCTTCACCGCGACTGACCGCAGCCAATTGCTGGCGCAAAGACCGCGCCTCGCCTGCAAACACCAAAGGTGGGTATTGCCGCAGTTGTTGCTCAGCTGCAGCCAAGGCCGCCTGATCGGAATAGTCGGGCATCTGAATTCTAGGCTTATTGCGCCAATCAGATTTTTGCCAGCTGGTCATGTTCATTTTCTCCGGTATTGAGTTAGCGTTATTGATACACCGTTTATAACGATTTTCATTGATAAACTACCGTAAAAAATGCCTGATTGACTTACACTCTTGACGCGCTGTTTTTTCAGGGCCAAAGGGATTTAAATTTCCCTATTTTGGGGTAGGTTAAAAGGCTGTCCGCATGGATATTTCTGATCAGTTAGTCGACATTCAAGATCCGCCCTCAAAACCTAGGCGTTTTGTGTTCGTGTTGTTAAAGGATTTCACCATGCTGTGCTTTTGCGCAGCGGTAGAATCTCTTCGTATTGCAAATCGGATGTCTGGGCGTGAACTCTACAGCTGGACATTGATGTCTGAAACCGGCGAACCGGTCACTTGTTCGGCGGGCATCGAGTTTGTTGTTCAAAATGAGCTGATTGAAGTATTACGTGACGATACAGTGATGATTTGTGGTGGCATCAACATTCAGAACTCCACCACCAAAAAGGTGTTGAACTGGGTGCGTCGTGAAGCACGTCGAGGTCCGCTTCTTGCGGGTCTGTGTACCGCCGGTTATACATTGGCTAGAGCAGGGTTGCTCGACGGAAAACGCGCCACCATCCACTGGGAAAACCAAGACAGCTTTACCGAAGAGTTTGAGGATGTGGAGCTGACTAAGTCGGTGTTTGTGGTCGATGGAAATCGTATAACAACAGCGGGTGGTACTTCCTCAATTGATCTGATGCTCAAGCTTGTGGCACAGGATCATGGCGAAGATTTGGCCAATGCTGTGGCCGATCAATTGATTTATTCTGCCATTAGAACTGACCAAGACACCCAACGCCTTTCGATTCCAACGCGTATTGGGGTGCGTCATCCCAAGCTCAGCCAAGTTATCCAAAAAATGGAACAAAATATCGAAGAACCGATCAGCCCCTCCACTTTGGCGCGCGATGTGGGCATGTCGACCCGTCAGTTGGAACGTCTGTTTCGCCGATATCTTAACCGCTCCCCGAAGCGATATTATATGGAGCTACGGCTGCAAAAAGCCCGTAACCTTCTGATGCAAACAGATATGTCAGTGATCAACGTTGCATTGGCTTGTGGCTTTGCTTCACCGTCGCATTTTTCCAAATGCTACCGTGCGCATTACGATACAACACCCTACCGCGAACGCGGCGCACAGGCTTCTCGAGTCGGCACTTGACCTTGGGTCATGCAGGCGCCAGTGTCAAATACCATAAATTCAAGTAAAATTAGCTTCCTTTTTGTTTCGAGCCCTTCTATCGTTATTTTCGGATAAATGTTCCAAAAGGGAGAATAAAATGAGAAAATTGCTTTTGGCGACAACTGCTGTCGCCCTGACTGCTGGATTTGCGTCCGCAGAAGACATTAAAATTGGCGTGATATTGGGTTTCACTGGGCCACTTGAGGCAATAACACCGGCGATGGGAGACGGTGCTGAATTAGCTATAGCAGAAGTGAACGCAAGTGGCGCCCTCTTGGGGGGATCAACTGTATCCCCAGTGCGAGCTGACTCCACCTGTATAGATGCGGGTGCAGCTACCGCTGCGGCGGAACGTCTAATTACTTCTGATGGTGTTAAAGGCATCATGGGCGCTGACTGCTCCGGTGTAACAGGCGCAATCTTATCGAACGTGGCGCTGCCAAACGGCATGGTTATGATTTCACCATCTGCCACATCACCTGGCCTATCGACAGCAGAAGATAATGGATTATTTTTTAGAACTGCGCCGTCAGATGCTCGGCAAGGTGTTGTCATGACTGAAGTGCTATTAGAAGAAGGGATTAATGAAGTAGCAGTTTCCTACGTTAACAACGACTATGGCAAAGGTCTGGCTGACGCTTTTCAGGCTGCTTACGAAGCGGCAGGCGGTACAATAACAATCAATGCTGCACATGAAGATCTGAAGGCCGATTATTCTGCTGAAGTTGGGGCATTAGCCGCAGCTGGAGGTGAACGTTTGGTTGTCGCCGGTTACGTTGATGGTGGCGGTTCAGGTGTTGTCCGTGCTGCGATAGATTCTGGTGCGTTTGATACATTTCACTTCCCAGATGGAATGATTTCAGCAAAACTTGTTGAAAATTTTGGTAGTGACCTTGATGGTTCTTCAGGTCAAGTTCCGGGTACCAATAGTGATGGAGCAGGAATTTTTGCAAAACTTGCTGGCGATTCATTTGATGCTACCTCACCGTTTGCAGCAGAATCATATGACGCTGCTGCTTTGATAATGCTGGCTATGCAGTCTGCTGGCTCATCAGACCCGAGCGTTTATAAAGACCATGTAATAAGTGTTTCGAACGCTCCGGGCTTAAAAGTGCAACCAGGTCAGCTCGGTCTGGCCCTGCAAGCCCTAGCTGCCGGTGTGGCCGTCGACTATCAAGGTGCCTCAGCAGTGGAGCTAATAGGGCCTGGTGAATCTGCTGGTAACTACCGCCAAATTGGGTTCGAAGATGGTGCAGAAGTTACCGTTAAGTTCCGCTAAAACAAAATATTTTGAACAGACAGCCCCACTTTTTAGTGGGGCTGTTTGCGTATATTTATAAGCACAACGGAGAGTCGGCATGATAAAGGTTGAAAACCTGCATCGCCATTTTGGCGGTTTTCGCGCCGTAGATGGATCATCCTTGGAAATACGCGAGGGGTCTATCACAGGTTTGGTTGGTCCCAATGGGGCTGGCAAAACAACATTATTCAACGTCATCGCAGGTGTTCTTCCGCCCACATCGGGCCGTGTCACAATGGCGGGCATAGACATCACGGGCATGCCGCCGCACGCACTGTTTCACAAAGGTTTGCTGCGAACGTTCCAAATCGCACACGAGTTTGGCTCGATGAGCGTGCGTGAAAACCTGATGATGGTTCCTGGCGGTCAAACGGGTGAGGTTCTTTGGAATACTTGGTTTGGGCGCAAGCGGATCGCGGACGAAGAGCGCGTTTTGCAGGCTAAGGCTGATGAAGTTTTGGAGTTTTTGACTATTGATCACCTGCGTGACGAGAAAGCAGGAAATCTGTCTGGAGGACAAAAAAAGCTTCTTGAGCTTGGGCGCACGATGATGGTGGATGCGCGCATTGTGTTTTTGGATGAGGTTGGCGCTGGGGTGAACCGGACATTGCTAAACACAATTGGCGACGCGATCATACGTCTGAACAGAGAACGCGGCTACACCTTTTGCATGATTGAGCATGATATGGAGTTCATTGGGCGTCTTTGTGACCCCGTGATCGTGATGGCCGAAGGTAAGGTCTTGGCGCAGGGGACAATCGAAGAAATCAAAGCTAATGAGCAGGTGATCGAAGCCTATCTTGGCACTGGATTGAAAAACAAAGGGGCGGCATGATGGCGGAGCCGTTTTTAATTGGCGAAGGTATGACCGGGGGCTATGGCACTGGGGCAGATATTTTGCATGAATGCACTATTGCAGTGAACCCGGGCGAAATTGCCGTGATTGTGGGGCCAAATGGCGCCGGAAAATCTACCGCCATGAAAGCTATTTTTGGAATGTTAAATATTCACAAAGGAGCCATCCGGTTGGATGGTGAAGACATTACCCATATGTCTCCGCAAGGCCGTGTGGCCAAGGGCATGGCCTTTGTGCCGCAAACCTCAAATACCTTCACCTCCCTGACGGTAGAGGAGAACCTTGAGATGGGCGCTTTCTTGCGCCGCGATGACATCAATGTGACGATGGAGCAGATTTTTGATCTATTTCCCATCCTACGCGACAAGCGTAAACAGGCGGCTGGTGAGCTGTCGGGGGGGCAAAGGCAGCAAGTGGCGGTTGGACGCGCGCTGATGACTCAGCCTAAAGTTTTGATGCTTGATGAACCAACCGCTGGCGTTTCGCCTATTGTCATGGATGAGTTGTTCGACAGGATCATTGAAGTGGCCAGAACCGGGATTTCAATCTTGATGGTTGAGCAAAATGCCCGGCAAGCTTTGGCCATTGCCGACAAAGGCTATGTGTTGGTGCAGGGTGCCAATCGTTTCATGGGGAGTGGAGCCGACCTTTTGGCCGATCCTGATGTGCGCAAATCGTTTTTGGGGGGATAGAGATGACGAAATTCTTAATGCAATCGTCGTGTTGTCAAATTACGTCCTGATCCCAGCGGTTGCCTATGGTAGCCAATTGGCCCTAGGTGCACTTGGTGTGACCCTCATCTACGGCATCCTACGTTTTTCCAACTTTGCCCACGGCGACACTATGGCCTTTGGCGCCATGGCCACCATTTTGGTTACGTGGTTGTTTCAAAGCTGGGGTATATCGCTTGGGCCCTTGCCAACCGCACTTTTAGCCATCCCTTTTGGAATTATGGCTACTGCAGCCCTTTTGCTGACCACCGACAGGTTGGTCTACCGTTTTTATCGACAGAAAAAGGCCCCCCCAGTGATTTTAGTCATTGTTTCGATGGGTGTTATGTTCGTTATGAACGGCTTGGTTAGATTCATCATTGGGCCAAATGATCAACGCTTCGCAGATGGTGAGCGCTTCATAATTTCAGCCCGTGAGTTCAAAAAAATGACTGGCCTTTCTGAGGGTTTGGCCTTTAAAACCACACAAGGCATCACCATAGTCACTGCGATCATAGTTGTTATGACTCTTTTTTGGTTCCTCAACCGTACCCGAACAGGTAAATCCATGCGCGCCTTTTCCGACAATGAGGATTTGGCGCTTCTGTCGGGAATTAATCCGGACCGCGTTGTAATGGTTACTTGGATCATAGTGGCGGCATTGGCGGCCACTGCAGGAGCTTTGTATGGGTTGGATAAGTCGTTTAAGCCATTTACATACCTTCAGCTTCTCCTCCCTATTTTTGCGGCAGCTGTTGTCGGAGGCTTGGGAAACCCTGTGGGCGCAATCGCCGGTGGATTTGTCATAGCATTCTCAGAAATTCTGATCACCTACCCGCTCAAAAGAGTTCTGAAATACCTTTTGCCAGAAAATCTGGAGCCCAGCACGTTAGTGCAGTTGCTCTCTACGGATTACAAATTTGCGGTGAGTTTTACCATCTTGATCATCGTTTTGCTGTTCCGGCCAACTGGTTTATTTAAGGGGAAATCGGTATGACAACAACTGTGAAAAATGTTAGCCTGTTCTTCATCGTGGCCTGTTTGATTGCTGGCACCGGATTAATTCAAAGTTGGAACACCGCATTGTTTATCCTCAATATGGGACTAATTTCTGCGATAATGGCGCTTGGGGTCAATCTCCAGTGGGGCTTTGCTGGGCTGTTTAACGTCGGTATCATGGGGTTTGTCGCCCTTGGTGGCCTTGCCTCGGTTTTAATCTCTATGCCACCCACAAACGACGCTTGGGCCGCCGGAGGGCTGCATGTACTACTCGGACTTGTATTGGGTGCAGCCACTGTGACGGCGGCAATCTTCGTGCAGGCCCGTATTAAGGCCGGACGCAAAAAAACCCTGTCGACCATCTGCATTTTAATTGGTGGTTTTTTCCTGTTTCGATATGTTTTTGACGGCGGCGTCAATGCGGTTGAAGCCATTGATGCCGGCCAGTACTGGATATTTGGGTGGGCTAAACTTTGGTGGCGAAAACTATAAAGAATGGGGTTTTATGACTATAATCTCATGGCCTGTTGGCGGTATGTTTGCTGCGGGTGTGGCTTGGTTGATCGGAAAAACGGCTCTTGGCCTGCGCTCTGATTATCTGGCAATCGCAACACTCGGTATTTCAGAGATTATTATTGCGGTAATGAAGAATGAAGATTGGTTGGCACGCGGTGTTAAGAATGTGATCGGACTGCCACGCCCAGTTCCTTATGAGATTGATCTGCAAGAAAGTGCAATTTTTTTAGAGCGCGCTGCCAGCATCGGCGTTGATCCGGTCACCGCTTCTTCTATCGTGGTTAAACTGGCTTATGCGGGTCTTTTTGCAGTCGTCTTAGTGGTCATTTTAGTATTAGCGCAAATGGCCTTGGCCAGTCCCTGGGGACGCATGATGCGCGCAATTCGTGATAATGAAAACGCAGCTGAAGCTATGGGCAAAAATGTAACTGCGCGACATTTACAAATTTTTATCTTGGGTTCAGCAATTTGTGGTGTAGCCGGGAGCAATGATGACTACCCTTGACAGTCAACTTACGCCTGGATCGTATCAACCACTGCGCTTTACTTTTTTGATCTGGGTCATGGTGATCGTCGGTGGGTCTGGCAACAACTTCGGTTCAGTATTGGGTGGATTTTTGATTTTTTTCCTTTGGGTTCAGGTTGAACCAATGGGTGCATTTTTGATGCATGGTATCACTGCGGGCATGGCCGAAGATAACGGATTACGGATCCATTTACTGGAATCTGTGGCCCATATGCGCCTACTAACTATGGGGCTGATTTTGATCTTGGTGCTGCGATTTGCACCAAAGGGGTTGATACCTGAAAAGTAATCCTTTCCTTTCACCGCGCCGCAGTATAGGCGGCGCGGTGAGCAAGGAAGAGGCACTCAATGGACCTTCGTAATATCGCGATCATCGCACACGTTGACCACGGCAAAACCACTTTGGTGGATGAGCTGTTAAAACAGTCCGGAACTTACCGGGAAAACCAAGCCACAACTGAGCGGGCCATGGACAGCAACGACCTAGAACGTGAGCGTGGCATCACGATTTTGGCGAAAGCAACCTCTGTTGAATGGGAAGGCACGCGTATCAACATTGTTGACACGCCGGGTCACGCCGATTTCGGCGGCGAAGTAGAACGCATCCTGTCTATGGTGGACGGTGTTGTTTTGCTGGTAGATGCGGCTGAAGGCCCTATGCCCCAAACAAAATTTGTGACCTCCAAAGCTTTGGCGCTGGGTTTGAAACCTATCGTTGTGGTAAATAAGGTCGACAAACCTGATGGAGAACCAGATCGCGCCCTGGACGAATGTTTCGACCTATTTGCCGCTTTGGATGCGAATGAGCAGCAACTCGATTTCCCAGTGCTTTATGCATCGGGTCGTGCGGGTTGGGCTGACGTTGATCTTGACGGTCCACGCAAGGATCTTTCGGCATTGTTCGAATTGATCGTGCATCACGTTGAATCACCAAAGCAAGCAGAACGCTCAGAAGAGCCGTTTTCAATGTTGGCAACAACTTTGGGCGCGGATCCGTTCATCGGTCGGATTCTAACGGGCCGTGTTGAAACGGGTCGTCTTAAAGCTGGCGATACAGTGAAAGCGCTATCGCGCGATGGAACTAAGATTGAACAATTCCGTTGCACCAAAATCTTGGCATTCCGTGGTCTGTCCAAAACTGCAATTGATGAAGCTGTTGCCGGTGATATCGTGTCCTTGGCAGGTATGACAAAGGCTACTGTGGCTGACACAATTTGTTCGCCAGAAATCATGGAAGCGCTTCCGTCACTGCCGATCGATCCACCGACCATCTCTGTGACTTTTGGCATCAACGACAGCCCACTAGCTGGTCGCGATGGCAAAAAGGTTCAAAGTAGGGTGATCCGCAAGCGTCTTATGGAAGAAGCTGAAACCAATGTTGCCATCCACGTTACCGATACGCTAAGTGGCGAGGCTTTTGAGGTCGCGGGTCGTGGTGAATTGCAGATGGGTGTGTTGATCGAAAATATGCGCCGTGAGGGCTTTGAGCTGTCTATCAGCCGTCCTCGGGTGTTGTTTCGTGAAGAAGGTGGCGTGCGGCATGAGCCAATCGAAGAAGTCACCATCGATGTGGACGAAGAATATTCTGGTGTTGTGATTGAAAAACTTACAGGTCACCGCAAGGGTGATTTGGCTGAGATGAAATCAGCTGGTGCTGGGAAAACGCGGATTATCGCACATGTGCCGTCACGTGGCTTGATTGGGTATCAAGGGGAATTCATGACCGACACCCGTGGTACTGGCGTTTTGAATCGCGTGTTTCACACTTGGGCCCCCCATAAGGGCGCTATTCCAGGACGTCGTGCTGGGGTGTTGATTTCTATGGAAAATGGCTCATCTGTTCCCTATGCGCTCTTCAACCTTGAAGATCGCGGTCGGTTCTTTATCGGCAGCCAAGAAGTAGTCTACCAAGGCATGATCATCGGTGAACACAATCGTGAAAACGATTTGGAAGTGAACCCGTTGAAAGGTAAGAAACTCAGCAACGTGCGTGCGAGTGGTACAGATGAAGCGGTACGCCTGACAACGCCAATCACAATGTCATTAGAAGAGGCGATTGCCTATATAGATAATGATGAATTGGTTGAAGTTACACCTAATGCAATCCGGTTGCGTAAGATCCATCTGGATCCGCATGAGCGCAAACGCGCGTCACGTTCTGCTTAAAAAAAGGATGCAGGTTTCCACCTGCATCCTTTTTCGACTTAGTCGACTGTTTCAACAATCATTAAACTGCGTTGATACCCACCCTTACCCAACTTTATAGCGGCTTGATAGCCTTCTGAGTTATAGCAGTCATGTGCAGCTTGTAGGCTTGGAAACTGAGCCACAACATTGCGTGTGTGATCCTGTCCCTCCAACTGTTCATAGGCCCCACCTCGGGCCAAGAAAACGCCACCATGCGACGCAATCACCGGTGTTGCGGCGGCGGCATAGGCCCCCAACCTCTCAGCGTCCAATACATTCACATGGGCAATCCATAGGGCTTTTGGCATCTCGTCTTAACCTTCCATAAGTGTCTTCACCGCGGCAATTGCAGCCTCGGCCAATTCAACAGATTTAGCACCGCCCTGCGCCATGTCAGCACGGCCACCGCCACCTTTGCCACCCAGTTCCGCCACAGCGATCTTAACTATATCGACGGCAGACAGGTTGGCGGTAAGATCATCGGTCACACCGGCGGCTACTGCGGCTTTGCCATCCGCATCAGCAATCAACAGCACCGCACCCGAGCCAATCTTTGCCTTATGTGCGTCCACCAGAGCCGGAAGATCCCGGCCGGTAACACCTTGCAGCACCTGTGCCAAAAGCGCTTTGCCGCCCACCATCACTGGCTCAACTGCAGCCGTATCAGCACCGCCGGACATAGCAAGCTCTCGGCGCAGATTAGCCACTTCATTTTGCAAGAGTCCTGCGCTCGTCCAATAGCTGTTGCGCACGCAAAGCAACTTCAGAAGATTTCACTTTCAATGTGTTGGCAGCATCGGCGATGGATTTAAACTGGCTTTGAATATGGTCGTCTGCTCCCGCTCCGGTTAGCGCCTCGATGCGCCGTACACCTGCAGAAGAGGCGCCATCGCTTAGCAAAACAAACCCGCCAATATCACCGGTTTGCCGCACATGAGTACCACCGCACAGCTCAAGACTATAGGTATCTTTGCCTGCACCCTTACCAGATCCTGGCATGCGGCCCATCGACACAACCCGGACCTCATCGCCGTATTTTTCGCCAAACAAGGCCTGCGCCCCCAGCGCGCGCGCGTCATCCGGGGTCATGATCCGGGTTTCAACGCTGCTATTTTGGCGAATGAAGCTGTTCACTTCGGTTTGCACCTGCTGCAATTGTGCGGCTGTTAGGGCTAGTCCATGGCTAAAATCAAAACGCAACCGGTCATCTGCGTTCAACGAGCCACGTTGGGCCACATGGTCCCCCAGCGTTCGGCGCAGGGCTTCATGTAGCAAATGCGTTGCGGAGTGATTGGCGCGGATGGAGCTGCGGCGGGTCTCATTCACTTTCAATTCAGCGGCCTGACCATTTGCAATGCTGCCCGTGCTCACTTTGCCTATGTGGATAAACAGATCAGCCGATTTACGGGTGTCTGTGATGATGATCGTGCCGGTCTCGGTCACTATCTGGCCATGATCGCCGATTTGGCCACCGCTTTCCGCATAGAAGGGGGTTTGGTTCAGCACTACTTGCACCGATGTGCCATAATCTGCGATTTGCACCTGTGCCCCGTCGCAGACCACCGAGACAATCTGCCCTTCGGCGTGTTCCGTGTCGTAGCCCAAGAAATCTGTAGCGCCATGCGTGTCGAGCACATCAAACCAGATGGTATCATCCGCCATTTCGCCAGAGCCAGCCCAAGCGGCACGGGCCTTAGCTTTTTGTGCCGCCATTGCCGTGTCAAACCCATCCGTGTCCACAGACATGCCCTTTTCACGCAGAGCATCTTGGGTGAGATCCAGCGGAAACCCGAAGGTGTCATAAAGTTTAAACGCAGTTGCGCCGGGCAAGGCCCCACCTGCGCTTAGGTCCAGCACTTCATCTTCCAATAATTTCAATCCGCGGTCCAATGTAGTGCGGAAGCGGGTTTCTTCTTGGTACAAGGTCTCTTCGATCATCGACTGCGCTTGCACGAGTTCCGGATAGGCAGCGCCCATTTGTTGAACCAGCGCAGGGACAAGACGATGCATCAAAGGATCTGACGCCCCTATCAAATGCGCATGGCGCATCGCACGGCGCATGATCCGACGCAGCACATAGCCACGCCCATCTTTAGAGGGCAACACACCGTCAGCAATCAAAAATGAGGTGGAGCGCAAGTGATCCGCAATCACCCGGTGATGAGTTTTATCAGGACCATCTGGGTTCGTAGAGGTCGCATGTGCTGAGGCTTCAATGAGATTGCGTACCAAATCGGTTGCGTAATTGTCATTTGTACCCTGCAAGAGCGCTGCAACCCGTTCAATACCCATGCCCGTGTCGATGGATTGCGCGGCAAGAGGTTTGCGCGTGCCGTCCTCAAACTGCTCATATTGCATGAACACCAAGTTCCAGATTTCCACAAAGCGGTCGCCATCTTCATCCGGACTGCCCGGAGGCCCGCCCCAAATGTGATCGCCGTGATCATAAAATATTTCAGAGCTTGGACCACAGGGGCCGGTTGGACCCATCATCCAGAAATTGTCATCAGTTGCGATTCGGATTATCTTATCATCGGTAAAACCACCAATTTTTTTCCAAAGCGCCACGGCCTCATCATCGTCGTGATAGACAGTCACCACCAATTTTTCTTTTGGAATGCACAGCTCTTTTGTGATCATTTCCCAAGCAAAAAATATGGCCTCTTCTTTGAAGTAATCACCAAAGCTAAAGTTACCCATCATCTCAAAGAATGTGTGGTGGCGTGCGGTGTAGCCCACGTTATCAAGATCATTATGCTTGCCGCCGGCGCGCACGCATTTTTGAGCCGTGGTCGCGCGAGTGTAATCGCGAGTTTCAATGCCGGTAAAGAGGTTTTTAAACTGCACCATCCCCGAGTTGGCAAACATCAATGTAGGATCATTGCGCGGCACAAGCGGACTTGAGGGCAAGACACGGTGTCCCTGTTTGTCAAAATAATTCAGAAAGGTGGAGCGGATATCATTTAACGTGGGCATTTGTCAGCAATAACCTTGTAATTTGGGGCTGCCCGAAGACTTACAACTCCTTTTTCCAAGTGTCCACGGCAAAGCAAAACACCCCGGAACTTCTGTTCCGAGGTGTTAAACCAAATTCATAATTTTTAGCTAAAATTAAAGATCAATTACATTGTCTTCATCGGTGCCAGTGGGTTTGGCCTTGGCTTTTGGCGCATCCTTTGGACGGTCAAATTCGAGCCCATGTGCGGCGCGGATTTTGGCTTCAATATCATAGGCCATAGCGGTGTTTTCACGCAGATAAGTTTTCGCATTTTCTCGACCCTGGCCGATGCGTTCGTCGCCGTAGCTATACCAGCTGCCTGATTTTTCCACGATACCGCCTTTGACACCCAGATCCACCAGCTCACCCATCTTCGAGATGCCTTCGCCATACATGATGTCAAATTCAACCTGCTTGAAGGGCGGTGCTACTTTATTTTTCACAACCTTCACGCGGGTCGCATTTCCAACAATTTCGTCACGGTCTTTCAAAGCACCAATGCGGCGGATATCCAAACGTACAGAAGAGTAGAATTTCAACGCGTTGCCACCACTCGTGGTTTCCGGACTGCCGAACATAACGCCGATTTTCATTCTGATTTGGTTAATGAAAATAACCATGCATTTGGATTTGCTGATGCTGCCAGTTAGTTTGCGCATAGCTTGGCTCATAAGTCTTGCCTGGGCGCCAACTTGCGCATCGCCCATGTCGCCTTCAAGCTCGGCACGTGGTGTCAGTGCGGCCACTGAGTCGATCACAACCATGGATACCGCACCAGAGCGGACCAATGTATCGGTGATCTCAAGAGCCTGCTCACCAGTGTCTGGTTGAGAGATCAATAGCTCATCCAAATTCACACCCAGCTTGCGAGCATAAAGAGGATCGAGAGCGTGCTCAGCATCCACAAAGGCGCAAACGCCACCTTTTTTCTGCTCTTCGGCGACACAGTGCAGCGTCAACGTCGTCTTGCCCGAAGACTCAGGGCCATAGATTTCGATGATACGTCCTTTTGGTAAACCACCGATGCCCAGGGCTATATCTAACCCAATTGAGCCTGTGGAAGTAGATTCAATCCCAGAAATGACAGCGCCATCCCCAAGTGTCATGATTGAACCTTTTCCGAACTGACGTTCAATTTGTGCCAAAGCGCTGTCTAGCGCTTTTTGACGGTCGCCTGATTTTGGTTCCATTGTGAGTAAATCTGCCGTTGCCATTGTTTCACACTCCTTATTCCATACCCTGATCGGGGGGACAATGATGTAATGTTCTCTTCTTGTTCTTCTTATGGGACCAAAGCAAGAACATATCAAGAAAATTTTGTACAAATACCCTTCATTTTTTGTGCTAACGAGTGGTTTACGCCATAATTTATGATAAAAATTTCTTCTTTATAATAATATTTTTTAAAAGAAATTTGGTTAATTTGATGGCCTCTAAAACGGTATCTACCGCGACTGAGATGGGAATGGGGCCCGAATCTGGTGCAAGATTCGGCAATCACTCCAATTTGAAGAATTTGCCAACTTATAGGTGCAACCGGTTTGTGGCCCCCTGATTCAAGTACCTACTGGGCAGGATCCATAAACATTCGATGTGATACTTGAGCCCATAAGCTGGTTGCGCAGCTGGTATAACTATCGCGGTCGCGCCACAGGCAAAAAAATGGTGACGACACCGAAAGTTATCAACGCCAAGACGAAGTAGCGCGGCGGGTAGGCTGACCAAGATCAGCCAAGGCCCCTCAGGCACCAGCCCCGTCATGATGATCAACAAGCCGATAGACACACAAAACATCATCAGGGTAAAAAAACTGTTGCCAAGTTGCAAATATCTGACGCGGGTGTTTCGTATACTACGCGCTTTCTAAACACTAAAAAGACTGTCAACAATTCTGTAACATTAGTTAACATTATATTAATTATTTGATGAGATCAAAATCTCAAATAGCTTTCTTAAAAACCGCCAAATACAGACCGTCATAACCTGCTGACGGCAGGTATTGCAGCTCTTTTACAAGGCTCAATTCAGGATAGGATTCGGACATAAAATCACGCTGCATTTGGTTTTCATCATTGAAAATTGAGCAGGTGATCAAGGCAAGCGTGCCTCCTGAAGCCACATGGCCATTACATTTGACTAAAATGTCACGCTGCAAATCACAATATCGGGCTAATTCGGCCTCAGTCAGTTTCCACTTACCTTCAGGAGAGCGCCGCCAGGCGCCGCTCCCGGTACAGGGCAGATCACAAACCACTGTGTCGAATTGGGCCGCCGGATCAAGTTCCATGGGCGGTATGACTTGGATGTCATGGCCACCACGCGCCGCTCTCGCTTCAATTTCAGCCATCCTGCCCAAATTCACGTCGTGGGCAAAGATTTTGGCGCCAGTGCGCCCGGCCAAGGCTAAAGATTTGCCACCACCACCGGCGCAGTAATCCAAAATACGCCCTTCTGCAGGGATAGCCACCGCCACCGCTTGGGATGCGGCGTCTTGCAGCTCAAACCAACCCTTGGAAAATGAGTCTTGCAGCACCACACGGCGTGGATTGCTCAACACCGTAAGCGCGGTGTCGCAAATTGGGTTGGTGCTGGTTTCAATACCCTCTTGCGCCAAGCTCGCTCGCACCTCCCCGATATTTGTTTTTTGTAGATTTACCCGCAGGGAAATCGGAGCGCGATGGCGCAAGACCTGAGCAATCTCTTGTGCCTGAACATCGCCATAACTCGAAATCAACTCGTTGATGGTCCAATCTTGAAGATCCCATTGGTCACGCTCCGAAAGCTCTAGGGCTACGACCTCCTGCGGGTCCAGCTCAGCAGGCGCATGC
Organism: uncultured Planktomarina sp.; assembly: GCA_905182455.1. GTDB lineage: Bacteria > Pseudomonadota > Alphaproteobacteria > Rhodobacterales > Rhodobacteraceae > Planktomarina > Planktomarina forsetii. The sequence continues at coordinate 227,815 of CAJJBJ010000002.1, read as the reverse complement.
CCTGCCCCAGTGAAAAGCTCGGCTGGATCTATGTCATTGGCGCGCAATGCGCCGATGGCCCACCCGCGCGCCGAGCTTGCATCAGGCCAAGCTCCAGAAGACCTACGACAGCGAATGGCTTGAAACACCAAGTCGCGAATGGCGGCACGATCCTTGGAACCCGCAAAACGATTATTGCGGCCCCAGTTGGTCAAAGCTTTTTCGGCCGGAACCCCAAGCAAAACCGCATCGAGCACCTCGATTTTTGCAGCGACTCGCGCGCCCGGAGTCATCTAGCCGATCCGATAGTTTGGACTTTCGCGTGTAATTTGAACGTCATGCACATGACTTTCTTTCAATCCCGCGCCAGTAATTTTTACGAATTCGCAATTGTGGCGCATCTCTTCCACAGTGGCGCATCCCGTATAGCCCATGGCCGCGCGCAGACCGCCGACCAATTGATGCAGAACGTTTCCTGCTGGGCCTTTGTAAGGCACCTGCCCTTCGATACCTTCCGGCACCAATTTGTCGCTTGCAGCATCTTTTTGGAAATAACGATCAGCAGATCCACGGGCCATAGCGCCCAAAGACCCCATACCCCGGTAGGATTTAAAGCTGCGGCCCTGATACAGAACAACCTCACCGGGGCTTTCATCTGTGCCTGCGATCATTGAGCCAACCATGGCACAAGATGCGCCTGCGGCAATGGCCTTCGCAAAATCGCCTGAGAACTTGATACCACCATCCGCGATGATTGGGATGCCATGCTTTTTGGCGGCGGCGACGCAGTCCATAATAGCTGTCAACTGAGGCACGCCCACACCCGCGACCATGCGCGTGGTGCAGATGGATCCCGGTCCGATACCAACTTTAATCGCATCAGCGCCCGCGCCAATCAGCGTGTCTGTTGCCGCTCCTGTGGCTACGTTACCGGCGACAATCTGCGTGTTACCCGCAACTTCTTTAGCCCGTCTCACAGCAATGGCTACACCTTCAGAGTGACCATGTGCCGTGTCGATAACTACCATATCAACTCCCGCTTCAATCAATGCCATAGTGCGTTCAAATCCTGCGTCCCCTACGGTACTGGCCGCTGCCACCCTCAAACGGCCCAATTCATCTTTGCAGGCAAGTGGGTTAAGAACCGCTTGCTCAAGATCTTTGAGTGTCAAAAGTCCGGTCAACTTGCCAGAGCCATCGGTGACCAATAGCTTCTCAATCCGCCGTGCGGCCATCATTTCTTTGGCTTCGCGCGGATCGGCTGGCTCTTGAAGGATCGCCAAATTGTCCGTCGACATCATCGCCGAGACCGGTGTGTTGGGATCGGTGGCAAATCGCATGTCGCGGTTGGTAACAATGCCCACCACCCGGTCATTTTGCACAACTGGAAATCCGGTGACTCGATAGCGCTCTTGAAGGGCCTTGGCATCCGACAGAGTTTGATCCGGGCTCAAGGTGATTGGATTGTAAACAATCCCGCTTTCAAAGCGTTTCACCCGGCGCACTTGCCGCGCCTGCTCCTCAGTGTCCAAGTTGCGGTGGATAACACCCATGCCGCCGGCTTGTGCCATGGCAATGGCCATCTTCGCCTCAGTCACAGTATCCATGGCCGATGAGAGCAGTGGAATATTCAGATCAATTGTTTTGGTGACTTTTGTACGGGTGTCCGCCGTTGACGGCATGACCGACGACTGGGCCGGTACCAACAATACATCATCAAAAGTTAAAGCCTCGCGAATCTCCATGGGAGTCCTCCTAGAGCAGGTATCACATGGCAATTTCCTATCGCATGGGTTTGCGCGATCGGAAAGGGGGTAACACAGAATAAGCGTCTTGAAGGCAATAAAACCTGATTAAAGCCCATTCTTAAGCATACCCACACTGGAAAAACCAAGTTTTTGCAAGATGTGCCGCGGATAGACCATTTTCAGCCGCTCAATCTCTTTACCTCGGTCATATCAGGCGTAGATTGCCCCAACACTTCGGCAAAGGTTTTGCACATGACTCAAGATCATCTGGTCCTATTCACCCCATCGGGTAAACGTGGACGGTTTGAAAAGGGAACCCCCATTCTCACGGCCGCACGACAATTGGGTGTTGACCTCGATTCAGTCTGTGGTGGCCGGGGCATTTGCTCCAAATGCCAAATCACCCCCGGTTATGGTGAGTTTTCCAAACATGGTGTCACAGTGTCTGAAGGCGCTTTGTCAGATTGGAATTCTGTTGAGCAACGCTATAAAGACAAGCGCGGCTTGATAGAAGGCCGCCGCTTGGGCTGTCAGGCCACCGTGCAAGGCGACATCGTGATTGATGTGCCGCCAGAAAGCCAAGTGCACAAACAGGTGGTGCGCAAGCGTGCTGAAGTGCTCGATATCACTCTGAACCCGTCCACAAGGCTATACTATGTGGAAGTTGAAGAACCCGACATGCACAATCCATCGGGTGACCTTGAACGATTGGTTGCCGCTCTGGAAACCCAGTGGCAGCTCAAGGATGTGCATGCTGATTTCAATATCCTGCAACAAATGCAGCCCATCCTACGCAAAGGTGGCTGGACCGTCACCTGTGCCGTGCATCACGCTGATGAAGGCACTGATCCGCAAATTGTGCACCTGTGGCCTGGTCTTTATGAAGGCACGATCTACGGCATGGCTGTAGATCTTGGCTCTACCACCATTGCGGCGCATTTGTGCGACCTGCGCACCGGTGAAGTTGTGGCCTCCTCTGGTCTGATGAACCCGCAAATTAGATTTGGCGAGGATCTGATGAGCCGGGTTAGCTATGCGATGATGAATCCCGGTGGCGACAAAGAGATGACCCGGGCTGTCCGCGATGGCATGGATGCGCTGTTTACCCAAATTTCAGCCGACGCTGAAATTGACAAGAGCTTGATCATGGATGCAGTCTTTGTGTGCAACCCTGTGATGCATCATCTGTTCTTGGGCATTGATCCGTTTGAGCTGGGCCAAGCCCCCTTTGCACTGGCCACCTCCAATTCGTTGCGGCTGTTTGCGCATCAGCTGGATATCAATATTCACCCAAGCGCGCGGGTCTATATCCTGCCTTGTATCGCGGGCCATGTAGGGGCCGATGCCGCCGCGGTGGCACTGTCAGAAGCACCTGACAAATCAGATGATCTGGTTTTAGTCGTGGATGTGGGCACAAATGCGGAAATTCTGTTGGGCAACAAAGAAAAAGTATTGGCTTGCTCCTCTCCCACAGGCCCTGCTTTTGAGGGCGCACAAATCAGCTCAGGTCAGCGGGCCGCCCCTGGTGCCATTGAAAAAGTAGAAATTGACCCCATAACCAAAGATCCGCGCTTTCGGGTGATTGGTTGTGAGCTATGGTCAGATGAAGAGGGCTTTTGGGAGGCCATCAAAGGCAGCGGCATTACTGGAATCTGTGGCTCAGGCATTATTGAGGCCATAGCTGAGATGCGCATGTCAGGCCTGCTGGACGCCTCTGGCCTAATTGGCTCGGCCACGCAAACTGGCACAGACCGCTGCGTGTTGGATGGCCGGACCCACAGTTATGTGATGTATGACGCTAGTTCCACCGGTGGGCCAAAAATCACCGTGACGAACCCCGATATCCGGGCCATTCAAATGGCCAAGGCTGCGCTGTACTCAGGCGCCCGGTTATTGATGGATAAATTTGGCGTCGACTCTGTAGATCGTGTGGTTTTGGCCGGCGCCTTTGGGGCGCATATCTCCCCCAAACATGCGATGGTTTTGGGCATGATCCCTGATGTACCATTTGAACGGGTCACCTCTGCGGGCAATGCCGCGGGCTCGGGCGCGCGTATAGCTTTGATCGACAAGTCACAGCGCGCGGCCATTGAACATACGGTACGCCAAATCGAGAAAATTGAAACCGCGATTGAACCAAAGTTTCAAGAACATTTTGTCAATGCATCAGGCATTCCAAACTCCGATGATCCCTTCACACTGCTCAGAGCCACAGTGGCCTTGCCAGACGTGAACTTCAACACAGGTGGCGGCGATGGCGCGGGTGGTGGGCGTCGTCGGCGGCGGCGTTGATCGTGTGCCTATCTGACCGTTTGCTATGTTGACGCCAGCTTGAGAAGCTATTAATCAACCAGCACAGGCGGGTATGGTGAAAAGGTATCACGCGAGCTTCCCAAGCTTAAGTTGAGGGTTCAATTCCCTCTACCCGCTCCAATATTATCAATATCAGACTGCCCGCTAATAAATCCATCCGCAAACTAAATCTTTACCTTGGATTTCCACCTGCAAAACGGGCCAACCCAATTCTTTCCAGCATGAACCTAAGAGTTCCCTAGAGGCTTACATAGAGGGCCCTACACGTATGATCTGATAGGTGTTATTTTTTTAGCCCAAAACTCCTGACAAAGAAATTTCTGGCATACATCATGGCTTTAGCATCAACTTCAATAACCACTTTAATATTTGGTCTAGATTTAAAAGATAAGACGCATATACCTTTGTATGAGTTAATTATTGGAGAAGAGTAATGTCAAATTCGTTAGCAAGTAAGTCCTTCAGCAATCCTGATGTTTTGAAAGAGCCAGAAAAAACCCATTCAGCTTCAGTTGATTTAGGTGTAGCAACAGCCACCAAATTGGTGCTTCAACCCGGCTGGAAATGGTCAGAATGCGTCAAACCTTTGGTGGGCGGTCACAGTTGCCAAGCGGCTCATGTTGGCGTTGTAATTCAAGGCTCGATGACTGTTGCCCATGATGACGGCTCTGAGATCACAGTGAATGCGGGTGACGCATATACATTTGCGCCGGGTCACGATGGCTGGGTGAATGGTGATGTTGAATTTATCGGCTATGAGGTCACAGTCGCCACCAAAAACTTTGGCGCCTGGAGCAGTCCTAAGTCATAAGACTTCACCAATATCAAGGACCGACATTGCACGCGAGATGCATGGCGGCCTTTTAGCATGAAAGAACTATAAAATGCCTAAAGGTTATCTAGTTGCGAATATACGTGTGGAAGACCAAGAAAAGTTTTCTGCATTTGCGGGCATGGCCGCTCCCGTCATAAAGGCGCACGGCGGCAAAGTATTGGCGAGAGGTCCAAATGCCGAACGTCATGAGGGCGATGTCACAGGCATCGTTATGATGATCGAATTTGACAGCCTAGAGGTCGCAAGACGCTTTTATTTTAGCGATGACTACCAAGCGGCCAAAGCTGTGCGGGACGCCTGCTCACAGGCAGATCTTATGCTCATCGAAGGCGCCGAGTGATTTCACTGTCACCACCCCTTCAGTGAGGGCTTGGAGGGTTAGCCAAACAGCTCGTGGCAGAACTCCAAACCATCCACCAAGGCATCAATCTCGGTTTCGGTGTTATACATCGCAAAGCTGGCGCGGCATGTCGCGGTCACGCCCAAATGATCCATCAAAGGCTGGGCACAATGGTGCCCTGCTCTAACTGCAATGCCTTTTTTGTCCAGCACTGTTGAGATGTCATGCGCATGCGCAGCACCGTTGAGCGTAAAAGAGAAAATCGCGCCCTTACTTGCGGATTGTCCCTGAACATTAAGCCAGTTCAACCCATCAAGCCGCTTGCGCGCATAGCTGCACAGCGCTTTTTCATAGGCGGCAATATTTTGCATGCCGAGGTCCATCATATAATCCAGCGCCACGCCAAGCCCAATCTGCTGCACAATACCCGGTGTTCCGGCTTCAAACATCATCGGCGGGGAATTATAGGTGATCACCTCACGACCGACGTCGCGGATCATATCGCCGCCGCCCATGAAGGGCCGCATTTCAGCCATGCGTTCTGGACGAATGTAAATCGCACCTGATCCACTTGGCCCGTAGAGTTTATGGCCGGTCACCGCATAAAAATCACAACCAATGTCCTGCACATCCACAGGCATATGCACTGCCGCCTGTGAGCCATCCACCAAAACTGCCGCGCCAAGCGCCTGTGCAGCCTGTGTTATGGTTTTAACGTCTATAACTGTGCCCAATACGTTGGACATCTGAGTGATTGCCACCAATTTGGTTTTTGGCCCCATGGCCGAAATCATCCTCTCAGGATCCAGGTCGCCATTGGCGTCCACATCCACCCAGATGAGCTTCACTCCCATGCGCTCGCGCAAAAAGTGCCATGGAATAATATTGGCATGATGTTCCATGATCGAAAGAACAATTTCGTCGCCGGACTGTAAACGCGGCATGGCCCAACCATAGGCAATCAAATTGATACCTTCGGTTGTCCCCGAATTGAACACGATATGATCTTCTGAAGCTGCGTTGAGAAATTTAGCAATCTTACCGCGCACCGCTTCATATTTATCTGTCGCCAAATTGGACAGATAATGCAAACCTCGATGCACATTGGCATATTCAGCACTGTAGGCCTGCGTTACTGCATCGATTACGACCTGTGGTTTCTGAGCAGACGCACCATTGTCGAGATACACCAATGGCTTATTGTTTACCTGACGCGACAGTATCGGGAAATCTTCGCGAATTTTTGCTACATCAAAACTCATAATGCCACCTGCTGCGGGCCAAACCCAAGGGAAACCAAAATAAACGCACCGCCCATCGATAGGCCAATTACGCCAAGCACAAAACACAGGGCTGCTTTCCACATCGAGCCCAAATTCAACCAAGAATTAAGTAAGCCAAACAGGATCCAAAACAAGAGACCTGTGGCAAAAATACTGATCAATCCTGCGAATGTAACCGAGATCACCATCAAAGCGGTTTGCACAATTTGCAGTCCCACCTGAAGTATCTGAATCCAAGCAAAGACTAGGACTCCGTCCGAAAAACGGCCCGATCCGCCAAAAGCCCGTGCGGCCAGCCAGATACAGCCTACAAGGCCCAAGGTGCCAAGCCCCATGATCGCGACCAATACCACAGGAGCCATTGGGGCGAATCCGGGCAATACAGCAGTGGGTTGAAACCCACTGAGAGCGAACATCAAAACCACAGCGATGATGATCGTTACCGCAAATGCACTCAAAGCCGCGCCCAAATTAAGCCGCAAGGCCAAAATATGCGCGCCAGCCTCCGTTGGGTTGGTTAGGCTCAACCGCAACAGGTTGCTCATGAAATTCATTGTTCTGCCTCAATAAGTGAGTTCCCGAGAACCCATAGAAATACAAGTAACCAAAGCGCGCCAACGATAGAATTTGCCGCCCCCAAGCCGATAAAACCCTTAACCATACCCGCCAGAACTAAAGCCGGAGAGCTAGCCAGAAGCGCCCAAAACATTGCCAGACGGGCTGAGTAATAATCCGCTTTGGCCCCAAAAATACGCGATATCAGGCGCAACAAGGCCGCCACGCCATAGGCGAGCAGCGGCAGTACAAAAATCAACCCCACCGCATCGTGCTGGATGTAATCGGTCAGAGTTTCGCCGGTGAAATGCGCTTGCCGCGCCCGGTAAGGCCATTGCGACATAAATAAAATAATGCAGCCGCCCATCAGCATCGCCAAAACCCGATCTTCGCGTTGTCCCATGCGAAGCAATCGGGCCATAACCCGCCTAGGACGCAGATGCGCCTCAACGATATCGCGGGTCACAGCCATCTAAGTTACCGCGCTTCCAAAGTGCCGGTGAGATGGCTCAAAATTGCTTGGGCCAAATCTGGATCTTCGATTTCTTCAATGGCTTGTGCTATAAATGACAACGTCAAAAGATCGACGGCTTTGGATTCAGGTACACCGCGCGAACGCAGATAAAACAAAGCTTCTTCGTCAATAGCACCAGATGTTGACCCATGCGAACAGGCCACATCATCGGCGTAGATTTCCAATTCAGGCTTGGCCAAAAACTGACTGTCTTCGTCCAAAAGTAACGATTGGCTGATCTGATAGCCATCGGTCTTTTGCGCGCCCTGCTTCACAAGGATTTTGCCTTGAAAAACGCCAACAGCACCATTGCGCAGCACTTTTTTAAATACCTGACGGCTTTCACAATTCACCGCATCATGGGTAATGAACACCGTATCATCATGATGAAAATCATCGTCACCCAAACAGGCACCCGCCACAGTCACAGAGGAATTGTCGCCCACGAGCTCCAGGATACACTCATTGCGAGTCATCTTGCCGCCCGCAGTGAGGGTGAAGGATTTAAAGGTCGCATCAGCCCCAATACGTGCAAATATATGGGTGAGCATGTGGCGCTCTTGGCCGTCTTGTACGCGGATATGGTGAAAACTGCCGGTATCGGCAACCTCAACTTCCATCACCACATTGCCGCGCGCGCCATAATGGCCGGTTTCGATCAGAGTCACGCTTGCCCCTGCATCAACCTTCACAACATGGTGAATCACCGCATCTGTACTGCCAGCCGAGACCGCATGAATGCGTATGGGATCGCTCACCTGCCCTGTGGCATGCACGAGCAGCCCTTGCTGCGCCATTGCCGTGTTCAAAGCGGCCAAAGTCCGTTCAACCGGGTTTTGCCCCGCCAGCTCGAGCTTGCCGTAAACATCCCGCGACCCAATGCAGATCCAATGAGCTGGCATCCGCAAGACTCTCGATCGAACAGATTGCAGCCTCTGGCAGAGAATTCGAGGCTAAGATGGCATTTTCAAAGGCAATTTCAGTCTTGGCTTGATTCCGTGAAAAGACCAATTTCAGGGCTAATTTGCGCTTCAAGCTCAACAGAGCCAGCAACAAAGACATCAGGCCGAGTGTATTTCCAATATTCATCCCGCCGTTGTGGCAGGCCTTGGCTTTGAGCCCGTTCGGACGCCGATTGGCGCGCCTCTTTTGCCCATGCGCCAGAGCTGGAAATCAGCTCAGCATCATTCATGCGCGCGGGTTGTAGCCGCATTTGGGGAAGGCATACCCATTAGGCTGTCTCCTCCAACAAATCGGCATAACCATTATTTTCAACTTCCAGCGCCAATTCAGGGCCGCCAGATTTAATGATCCGACCTGCGGCCATAATATGAACAACATCGGGTTTGATATGATCCAACAGGCGTTGGTAGTGAGTAATTACCAAGAAGGTCCGCTTACCGTCCCGCAGGGCATTCACGCCTTGGGCCACAAGCTTCATCGCATCCACATCCAAACCAGAGTCTGTTTCATCGAGAATGCACATTTTGGGTTCAAGCATTGCCATTTGCAAAATCTCGTTACGCTTTTTCTCACCGCCAGAAAACCCAACGTTAACCGGACGTTTGAGCATATCCGCGTCGATTTTCAGGTCTTTTGCCTTGGCACGTACAACTTTCAAAAAGTCGCCGGCGCTCATCTCAGGCTCGCCACGTAATTTGCGTTGTGAATTTACCGCTGTGCGCAGAAAGGTCATGTTGCCCACGCCGGGAATTTCCACTGGGTATTGAAATGCCAAAAACAAGCCCGCAGCCGCGCGCTCTTCTGGTTCCATCGCAAGAATGTCATTGCCTTCGAGATGCGCAGATCCCTCGGTGACTTCATAGCCGCCTTTACCGGACAAGACGTAAGAGAGCGTGGATTTACCAGAACCGTTTGGCCCCATAATAGCATGCACTTTTCCTGCTTCCAACGACAGGTTAACTCCTTTGAGGATTTGCTTGTCTTCTTCTTCAAGTTGAACGTGTAGGTTTTTGATTTCTAGCATTTTAAGTTCCCGCAGCCTAAATTGGCCTTAATTTTGTTTAGCGCGTTTTGCGTCATTTTTGAACATTGTTTTGAAGAATCTTCAACACAATGTTCAGATTATCCAACTGACCCTTCAAGAGAGATGGCCACCAGGGCTTGCGCCTCCATGGCAAATTCCATCGGCAGCGCTTGCAGCACTTCCTTACAAAACCCATTCACCACCAAAGCCACGGCGTCCTCCTCGCCCATACCGCGCGAGCGGCAATAAAACAGCTGATCATCATCCACTTTTGACGTTGTGGCCTCATGCTCAACCCGTGAGGAGTTATTTTTTACTTCAATATAAGGCACCGTATGCGCCCCACACTTATCGCCGATCAGCAGGCTATCACATTGGGTGTAGTTACGGCTGTTTTTGGCTTTTGGATGCATAGAGACCAAACCACGATAGGTATTTTGCGCCTTGCCGGCACTGATACCTTTGGAGACAATCCGTGATTTGGTATTCTTGCCCAAATGCACCATCTTAGTACCAGTATCGGCCTGCTGCATGTTGTTGGCAATGGCGATAGAATAAAACTCGCCTTGGCTGTCATCACCGCGCAGAACACAGGATGGGTATTTCCAAGTCACCGCAGATCCGGTTTCCACTTGCGTCCACATCACTTTTGAACGGTCGCCACGGCAATCAGCGCGTTTGGTTACGAAGTTATAAATCCCGCCCTTGCCATTTTCGTCACCAGGATACCAGTTTTGCACGGTGGAGTATTTGATCTCCGCATCGTCCAGCAATACCAATTCCACAACCGCCGCATGCAACTGAGCAATATCGCGCTGAGGCGCGGTGCAGCCTTCCAGATAGCTTACATAGGACTCTTTATCAGCAATGATCAAAGTACGTTCAAACTGGCCAGTGTTTTCCGCATTAATCCGGAAATATGTGCTCAGCTCCATCGGGCAACGCACGCCCGGCGGAATGTACACAAAAGAGCCGTCTGAAAACACAGCCGAGTTAAGCGTTGCATAGTAGTTGTCAGAAACAGGTACCACGGTGCCGAGATATTTGCGTACCAATTCAGGGTGCTCGCGAATGGCCTCGGATATTGAACAGAAAATCACGCCGGCTTTCATCAGTTCAGCTTGGAATGTTGTGCCAACTGAGACCGAGTCAAAAACCGCATCCACCGCAACCCGGCGTTCACCTTCTGGGGCTTCAACTCCCGCCAATAAGGCTTGTTCCTTCAACGGAATACCCAGCTTTTTGTAGGTTTCCAAAAGTTTAGGATCCACATCATCCAAAGACTTTGGCTTTTCTTCCATGCTTTTAGGACGCGCATAGTAATATTGATCTTGGAAATCAATCTTAGGATAATCGACCATCGCCCAATCAGGTTCGGTCAATTTCAACCAACGACGATAAGCGTCCAGACGCCAATCAAGCATCCACTCAGGCTCTTCATTCTTTGATGAGATCAACCGCACAATATCTTCGGACAGGCCTTTCGGCGCATATTCCATTTCAATCTCAGTATTCCATCCGTACTTATAAGCACCTGACAGAGCTTTCACCGCTTCAACGGTTTCCGCATCTACACCATCTTTGACCTGAACGTCATCCATCGCCATCATATTCCCTATCTGGCCGCTTTGCGTGCCAAAAATCTTTCATAAGCAGCCAACCACGCCGTGGCAAACTGTTCGACTTCATCTTCTGTCGTCTCCAAGCCAAGCGATACTCGTATCGCGCAGCTGGCCACATCGTCATCATATCCCATCGCACGTAACACGCGGCTGGCTTTTACTTTACCCGACGAGCACGCAGAACCCGCTGAAACTGCAAATCCTGCCAAGTCCATTTGCATGACTTGGGTCTCCCCTTTCCAGCCTGGTGCTGCAAAGCAGCTCGTGTTGGGCAGGCGGGTCGATCCAGTCCCAACTAAAATAAGAGGTTTTCCGCTGGCTTCCAGTACCTTTTCTAGAATATTTCTAAGTTTCTCAATTGGGGCCCATTTACCATCGGCCAAATCACGAGCAGCAGCTTCGGCGGCGGCTCCAAATCCGGCGATGCCGATAACATTTTCAGTCCCCGCGCGCCGCCCCATTTCTTGGCCGCCCCCGTGGATTTGCGCCATGATCTCTTGGCCTGGCTTCATCAGCAAACAGCCAACACCTTTTGGGCCTCCCAGCTTATGGGCTGAGGCGCAGGCCATGTCGGCGCCGCTCCAAGCAAAAGAGGTGGCCAGCTTACCGAAGGCTTGAGTCATATCACAAAACCCTACCCCCTGCGGCACATCCTGTACAATCCCAGTTTCAGAATTAGCCAACTGTAGCGCCGTTGTGGCAGCATCTATCACCGCAATGCGGCCCCCAATGACCGCCAAATCAGGGCGCACCCAAGCGGCAACCGCGTCATGCTCTACATCGCCCGCATGAAATCCGCGATCTTTGAGAGCCAAAGCTGCGGCCTCTGTGGCGCTGCTGGTAAATACTATATCATGGGCACCCACGCCAAAAGCCTGTGAAATCTGGCTGCGCGCACGCTCCACAATAGCCTTGGCGCCGCGCCCCTCTAAATGCACCGAGGAAGGGTTACCCACCACATCCATCGCCGCAAGCATCGCCGCACGGGCTTCGGCGCGCAGCGGTGTTGTAGCATTGTGATCAAGGTAAATGCGTTGGTTCATTCGTCGACCACCTCAAAAAGGTTCGGCACTGCAGGACAAGGCGATAGGGTGTTGGACACCACGTCCGACAAGCGTGTCTGATGCAGATACACATAAACCTGCGCGCTGAGACCTTCCCAGAGGCGGTTGGTCACGCTTTGCGCCCGGCTGCCTGACACGCCGCCAGAGGCCCCGGCGCCTTTTTGCAATGCATCCACTGTTTCGTCTACAGCTTCAAGAATATCCACCACCCGTATATCATGGGCCGGTCGTGCCAATCGGTAGCCGCCATTCGGGCCCCGGACGGATTCGACCAGCTTGGCACGGCGTAATTTAACAAAAAGTTGTTCAAGGTAGGGCAAAGATATGTCCTGACGCCGGGCAATATCCGTGAGTGAGGCCAATTCCGTAGGCGCCAAAAATGCCAAATCTGCCAAAGCAACCATTCCATAACGACCTTTTGTGGAAAGTTTCATGCTAATTCACACTTTCATGCGGCATCTCAGGCCCATTTCGCTCAAATTTATTGACCTACGCGCGTCGGTTGCGTAACCCACTCCTTACAGCGGCGCGCCGCAAATAGATTTAGAATGGTTCTAAGCTGACACTTGTCCAAGGTCAAGCCAAGCATGCGCCCAAAACACACCAAAGGAACGATATGCCCGAAGTGATATTCCCTGGCCCAGAGGGCCGCCTCGAAGGCCGTTACCACCCTCAAAAGACCAAAGACGCCCCTATCGCGATTGTGCTGCACCCGCATCCACAATTTGGCGGCACCATGAACAACAAGGTCGTGTATAATTTGCACTATGCTTTTTATAACATGGGCTTCACAGTTCTGCGGTTCAACTTTAGAGGTGTTGGTCGATCACAGGGCGAATATGATCTGGGTATTGGCGAGCTGAGCGATGCGGCCTCCGCCTTGGACTACCTACAATCGATGAACACCAACGCGAAACATTGCTGGGTTGCGGGCTTCAGCTTTGGGGCTTGGATAGGCATGCAGCTGCTGATGCGCCGCCCTGAGATTACGGGTTTTATTAGTGTCAGCCCTCCGGCTAATATGTATGACTTCAGCTTCCTAGCGCCCTGCCCGGCATCCGGCCTTATGATCAATGGTCTGTCCGACCGCGTAGCGCCGCCTGCGGATACGGTGACGTTGGTCAACAAACTGCATGAGCAAAAAGGCATCACCGTCACCCACCAAGAAGTGGAAGGCGCAGGTCACTTCTTTGAAGATCCCCATATGGATCCGATGATTGACTCGGTGCAAACCTACGTGCGTCGTCGTTTGACTGAAAATACCCGCTAAAACTATTATATGTGGCCTTAGATCCGTCTGAGGCCACATATCCTTGATTATATGGTAAATCAAAACCACCAGCCTCAGGATGCCACCACCCCTCCAATATAGAGTATTGACGATGGCCACAGCCCCACGATATCAGGTGATTGCAACCGGTTGCAAATAACTTGGAAAGTTGTGATATGAGTGATATTGGCATTGGGATTATTGGTGGTGGATATATGGGCAAGGCGCATTCCGTCGCCTTTGCATCTGTGGCCAGTGTATTTGACACGGCACTGCGGCCTAAATTGGTGACAATCTGTGCCAGCACGCCTGAGAGCGCGGAAACCTATCGCAAAGCATATGGGTTTGAAAAAGCTACATCCGATTGGCACAATATGGTTGCTGATCCAGATGTTCACGCCATTGTAATAGCCTCCCCACAGGTCACCCATCATGATATCGCCCTTGCCGCACTTGCGGCTGGTAAGCCGGTCTTATGTGAAAAACCACTGGGCATATCGCTCGAACAAAGTCGCTCCATGGTAGAGGCAGCCAAAGCCTCTGGTGTGGCCAATATGGTCGGGTTCAACTACATCCGCACGCCTGCCTCACAACAGATTCGCAAGTTCCTTGCTGAAGGTCGTATTGGCGAGGTCACATGGTTTCGCGGTGAAATGACTGAAGATTTTTTTGCCGATCCCGCAATTGGTGGCTGGCGTACGCAGGGCGCGGCCAATGGCACGATGGGCGACCTAGCGCCTCATATGATCAACGCGGCCCGTGCCTTAATGGGCCCTATTGAGAGCCTAAGTGCCTCAGTCGAAACCGTACATAAGGTGCGAGACGGCGAAACTGTCACCAATGATGACCAAGCCCAAATGATGTGCCGTTTTGAAAGTGGTGCACAGGGACATATGTTTTTCAGCCGTGTCGCTACGGGCAGAAAAATGGGCTATGCCTATGAAATTCATGGTACAAAGGGCCAAATCCGCTTTGACCAAGAAGACCAAAACGCGCTTTGGCTTTACACAACCGAAGGCCCAGAGGAGGAACGTGGGTTCCGCAAAATACTCACAGGCCCTGCTCATCCTGATTATCTGCCGTTTTGCCAGGGTCCCGGCCATGGCACGGGCTATCAAGACCAAATCATAATTGAGGCCAAAGATTTTCTTACGGCAATCGCCGAAAAACGCACGATATGGCCTTCATTCGAAGAAGGTATGGAAGTGAATCGCATTGTGACCGCCGCCCTCGACTCCAGCGCCAAACAGGCCTGGGTAACCGTCGCAGACTATTAAAATATTGAGGCTATGAGATGATTAAAATTGGTAATGCGCCCTGTTCTTGGGGTGTCGAATTCGCAGATGATGCCCGCAATCCAGATTGGCGGCGGGTGCTTAAGGAAAATGCTGGCGCCGGATTCACCGGCATTGAGTTGGGTCCTGTCGGGTATATGCCAGAAGAGCCCACCATTTTGGCCGAGGCCCTCTCAGAATTTAACCAAGAGCTGATCGGCGGCGTCATTTTCCGCGCGTTTCATGATCCGGATGCTTGGGATGATGTGCTCGATGGTTCAATCCGTACCTGCAAAGCCCTTGCAGCCCATGGGGCAACACGGCTTGTGATCATCGACAGCATCTCCCCACGTCGCGCGCCGACCGCAGGACGTGCCGCAGAAGCCGAACAAATGGACACGGCTGAATGGACTGCTTTTCGCGATCGTATCGCCACCATCGCTAAAATGGGCGCTGAAGAATACGGTCTTTCCGTTGGCATTCACGCTCATGCTGCTGGATTCATCGACTTTGAGCCCGAGTTGGAGCGTTTGTTGAGTGAAGTGGATGAGAATATCCTCGGTATTTGCTTTGACACGGGCCACCATTCTTACGCAGGTTTTGATCCTGTGGTCTTCATGAAAAAGCACATATCGCGCATAAATTATATGCACTTCAAAGATATAAACCCAAAAGTTAAAAAGAATGTAATAGCCAATCGTACCGGATTCTATGATGCCTGTGGTCAGGGTATTTTCTGCAATCTCGGCGACGGCGATGTGAATTTCCCATCTGTGCGTCAGCTGTTGCTGGACTCTGGTTTTGACGGCTGGTGCACTGTGGAGCAAGATTGCGATCCGTCCGGTGACACCTCCCCTATGGATGACGCAAAACTTAATCGCACATATCTTCAATCCATTGGCTTTTAAGGAATACCGCAAATGACAAAATTAAAATGGGGCATGATTGGCGGCGGTGACGGTAGTCAAATTGGGCCAGCGCACCGTCTGGGCGCAGGCCTGGACGGATTGTTTGAATTCACAGCTGGCGCTTTGGATCATCGACCTGAAGAAGGAATCCTATATGGTCAGAGCCTCGGCTTGGAAGATCGGGCTTATGGCAGCTGGCAAGATATGCTTGCCCGAGAAAAGACACAGGCCAACCCTGTTGATCTGGTCACAGTGGCCACGCCCAACTCCACGCACTTTGAGATTACCAAAGCGTTTTTGGAAGGTGGATTTCACGTTCTGTGCGAAAAGCCCATGACGATGACCATCGAAGAAGGCGAAGAGATTGTAAAAATCTCCCGCGCCACAGGTAAAATTTGTGCCGTAAACTACGGTTATTCTGGATATTCATTGGTACGCCACATGAAGGCCATGGTTGCGCGTGGCGATATTGGCAAGGTCCGCTTGGTCAATGCTGAGTTTGCTCATGGACACCATGCCGATGCCGCTGATGCGGACAATCCGCGGGTGCGCTGGCGGTATGACCCGGCGCAAGCGGGTGTCTCGGCTCAATTTGCTGATTGTGGCATTCATGCGCTGCATATGGCCTCATTCGTGACAGGTCAGGAGGTCACCAAGTTGAGTGCCGATACCGTCTCTTGTATTGACGTGCGAGAGTTGGAAGATGACGCAATGGTAAACTTCCGCATGGATGGGGGCGCTGTGGGGCGTTTGTGGACCTCTTCCATCGCCATCGGTCGTCAGCACGGCTTGGGCATCCAAGTTTTCGGCGAAAAAGGCGGGTTGCGGTGGTCGCAAGAACAACCCAACCAGCTGTTTTACATGCCATTGGGTGAGCGGTTGCAGATCATTGAACGTGGTGAGGCCAATCTGTCACCAGAAGCGGATCGCACCACACGGGTGACCATTGGTCATTCTGAGGGGATGCCTTTGGCCTTTGCTAATATCTACACTGATTTGGCCGAAGCTATTCATGCCCGCAACGAGGGCCGCGCCATTGATCCGGCTGCGGATCTTTATCCACGGGCTGAAGATGGCTTGCGCTCAATGGCGGCTGTGTTTGCCGTTGCGCAATCGGGCAAACAAGACGGGGCGTGGCTCGATGCCCGCCCTCCGATGTTTAAATAAAAATCTAACTGTGGAGCGGGCGCAATGTGCCCCGCTCTACAACGCTACTGGGAAACAGCACCGCTTCCGGGCGTTGTGTCGGATCCAACAGCATCGCTACCACCAGATTCGACCGAACTGGCTACCACTTGCTTGATGGGGTTATGAATGGTTGTCAGATTGATGTTTGCCCAATGCGCCATTTCCATATCATTGAGCCCAATAAACCCGATCTGATCTGGGACTGATAGGCCTGCGGTTTCAGCCGCTGACAGCGCCCCAATGGACAAGACGTCATCCCCGCAGAAATAGGCTTGCGCAGGACCCGCCGCGATCAACCTCAACATTTCCGCACGTCCCGCTGCAAATGAATAGGCTTTGGCATAGGTCACACTATGGGCAACATTGGTATGCGCACGCAACTCCGACAGAAAACCGGCATAACGATCTTGGGTTGATGTGGCGGTTTCTGGGCCGCCCATGAACCCAATCGAGTCATAGCTCCGAGCAATCAAAGTTTGCGCCGCCATTTGACCCGCTGCAAAATTGTCGATGCCGACAGTATGTACTTTTGGCTGCGCGGAGTGGCGGCCAAAAAGATGTACAACAGGCACGCCAGCGCTTTGAAAGGCCTCTGCAAAACTCACTGGCAGAGTTGAAGAGGCAACAATCACCCCATCCACCGAATATTGCCGCAGCATGCGCACGGAATTTGCGGGATCCACCTCATCGGAGAGATTGACCAACAAAGGCCGTAGGCCACGTTCCTGCAGTCCTTTAGTAATCAAATCAAAAACTTCCAGAAATATAGGGTTGTGAAAGTTGTCAGACACCACGCCAATCAGCTTGGTGCGACCGGTTGTGAGGGAAGAGGCAAGAGCATTGGGACTATATCCCAATGTGGCCGAGGCCTCCATAACCTTAAGCCGCACTTTGTCAGAAACCGAAGCCCCTTCGGTAAACGTCCGGGATACAGCAGAGCGAGAAACGCCCGCCATTTCGGCGACATCTTTTAATGTGACTGCCATTCCTTTTGATATCCTTCATTCCGTATTTTAGTTCGTATATTTAATTATAACTAACTAGTGCTAATATTATATTTTAATTATAAAAAGCCATAAGCAACGGATCAAAACTCTATATTAATTATTATCAACATATTTATGTATGTGAGCAGTATTTGATCACAAATCTTTTTTTTCTGTCGCCATATCTTTAGGTAAATTGAAGTCAAAGAAGAAAACGTAAATTGAATAAATACTTATGCTACCTATCAATAAGGCCCAAACTTGGTTGTCCATTAAGCCTTCTATAACCGACCAAGAAATAAGTAATATCACGAGTAGAACTCGACGCCAAAGTTGTATAAAAAACGGATGCCTCAATTCCAATGATTTCAGACGTAATTTATTCATTTAAACACCCCCATATTAGACTGTTCCACCTAGAGAACCTTCGAGTGTAGCCAATTCTTGACCACCAGCCATGAGGTTTTGAAGATCCTCTGGAGTTATGTCGCCACGCATCGCCGTACCATGAGTTTGGCCACGGTTTAACACAGTAAAGCGATCTCCAACTGCAAGGGCGTGGCGGACGTTGTGGGTAATAAATACCACCGCCACTCCCTCATTACGTACCTTATCTATTGTAGCGAGTACGTTTGATGTCTGACGGACCCCTAATGCGGATGTGGGTTCATCCAGAATTAGTACTCGTGCACCAAAATGGACCGCTCGGGAAATTGCGACTGTTTGCCTCTCACCTCCAGAGAGAGTACCGACTGCTTGGTCAGGACCGCGTAAGTTAATACCCATCTTGCTCATAGCTTCCATTGTTTTACTATCAGCATGTTTCCGATCATAGAATTGGATACCAGCGATTTTCTTTGTTGGTTCGTTACCTAAGAAAAAATTCCTACTGACCGACATCAGTGGGATCATTGCTAGGTGTTGGTGCACAGTTGCAATACCCGCTTGCATCGCATCGCGTGGATTATTAAAAAACTTTTGTTCTCCATTAACAAAAATGTCACCTTGTGTCGGCTTCACCACTCCTGACATAGCTTTAATAAATGTAGATTTTCCTGCGCCATTATCACCTAACAGACAATGACACTCCCCCGGATAAATCTTTATCGAAACTCCGGCTAGAGCTATAACGGGCCCATAATGTTTTCGGATGTTCCTCATCTCTATAATCGGGGTTACTGTAGCTTGAGAATTCATCTTAACGCTCCCCTGTAATTAAGCGACGGATGTATGTGTTCAGTATAACGGCACCTAACAGTATCAAACCAAGAAAAACTCGAAAAAGAGAACTCTCTACCCCAGCGAAAAATAAGCCTTGTTGAACAACTCCAAAAATCAAAGCGCCTAAAGCTGCACCAATTACAGAGCCATAGCCGCCAGTAAGCAATGCGCCACCAATCACAACAGCAATAATAGCTTCAAATTCTTTCAAAAGACCTCGGTCCGCCCCAGCAGAACCAAACTCCATAACTTGACAGGTAGCGAAAACTGTTGCGCAAAAAGCTGTGAACATAAACATCAATATCTTAACTTTATTCACTGGAACGCCTGAATTTCTTGCAGCTTCAGCATCACCACCTGATGCAAAAATCCAATTACCAAACCGTGTCTTAGTTAGCAGTATATGACCAAACGCTACGAGTATTAGTGCCCACACTATGAGCATTGGTATTCCGTTTACTACTGGTTCGCCGGCGCGTGTACCGCGAGAGAATACGCTGATAATGCCAAGATCACCCAGATACTGAAAAAATCCCATAAATAATTTTTCGCCAAATACCGCACCCAGCCAATCTCCTTCAGCCGCTTCTCTAATTCCCCCAATAATAGTTTTACGTTCTATAGTTTGTGGTAGAAAAATTGTGAAACCACGCAAAATGAAGAGAAAGGCCAGAGTAACAATAAAACTTGGTAATCCAGTTCGTATGCAGATGAAGCCATTTAGTGCTCCAATTGCAATGCAAATCGCAAAGGTCAGTAATATTGCCATCCACATGGGCCATCCAAATGTAACACCAAAAATGGCAATTAGCATTCCGGCAAATCCGATCATAGAACCAACACTAAGATCAAACTCACCAGCAATCATTAGCAGGCAAGCACCCACGGCAATAATCATAAATTGCGCAGAGACAATGGACCAGTTTAGAACGCCCTGCGAGCTGAACATCCCACTATCAGACGCAAGAATTATAAATATAATAAAGACTACTATGGTTCCAATAATCCCACCAAGTTCAGGACGGATAAGAGAGTTTCTAAAAGTAGACATCTCTTTAACACGTTCATCAGGAATAGATAATTTATTATTCATCAAATTCACCCTATAGTCTTTACATAAAAAAGGGGCGGAGCTTTTGTTCAAAAAGCTCCGCCCTTCTTAGTTTTAGCGGAATTCGCCAGCAAACTTTTCAACCATCTCAAGACCAGAAGCAGTTACAAACCCTGGGCCAGAATTGATGTTGTTTCCAGGAAGAACACCATAACGATGGTAGTTGGCCATTACAACAACTGGTAAGTAAGCTTGCAAGAATGGCTGTTGATCGATGCCCCAGCTAATTACGCCAGCCTTGATACCCTTTACAATCTCTGTACCGAGATCAAATGTTCCAAAATAGATATCACCTGCCATACCGTTCTCGTCCAAAGCTAATAGAGTAGGATCTGCAGATGTTGGGCCAAGTGTTAGGACAGCGTCAGTATCAGGGTTGGCAGACAAATACGCTAAAACCCGGTTTTTAATTTCGGATGGATCTTGACCTGAGTCAATCATCTGGTTTCCAAGTTTAATACCAAGGCCATCTGCAAACCCTTGGCAACGATCTGTGGATGATGGTGATGAGATATAATGGTTAACACACAAGAAGCTAGCAACGCCGTCGCCTTTTGCACGTAAACCCGCAGCATATCCTGCATCATACTCAGGCTGACCTACATACATAAGCGCGCCTACTTCACGCGCCTGTTCTGGTGTGCCTGAATTCATAATTATAACATCAACACCACTAGCTACTGCATTCATTATAGGACCTTTTAGTACACTATAATCTGCAAGGGTTGTTATAATCCCGTTTGGTGCGGAAGCTGCAGCTTGATCGATTATACGAGCCATATCTCCCAAATCACCTGTTGGTGGATTGCGATACTCGACATCAACGCCCATTTGCTCTCCCGCAAGGGCAATGCCATTTTTGATTGTGTTCCACCAGCTATCACTATCAGGTGCGTGGCTTACAAGAACGTATTTTAGGTTATCACCGTGGCTGCCAGCCAGGGCTGTAATAGGTGATGCAAACAAAGCAGCGCCAATTGCGAGCGACTTTATTACAGTTTTCATGAGGTCCTCCCAGACGAATTTATAATTTATAATTGTCAAACAAATATTTTGCCAACAATTATTAGATAAGCATATGATTATTATTTTTGCAACCGGTTGCAAAAAATCTGTTTATTTGTTCGCCCTCAATGAAATCAGAATATCAAGCGCAAGCATTCTATTGGATACGCCAAGAACATCTCGTCAATGGACTTGAGGCCCGATTAAGCTCAAAATTTAAACGTTGGCTTGAAACAGATTGGCCATTTTCAAGAATAGAGTTCCCTAATAGAGATTAGTATAGAGATCTAACACCTGACAATAATCCCATTCCTCATGACAAACTCATTTAAACTAAAAAAGAAATAGAAAAGAGACGAGGTCGCATGAAAGAAATAGGAATAGTACTTTGCGTTTTCGCAGTCTGGATTGGCCTCAGTATGGGTTTTGAATTCAATTTCTTATTTTGGTAAAAGTATACTTTGTTCCAGCACATGCCGAAATGAAATGTCTGTTTTTCAGTCAAAAAACTAACCGATGGAAGTTTGAGTATACTTTCAAAGAAGATTAAAAATTAAATTTTTGATTAATGTGCTTGCCATAGAAAAAAACAGCCGCATACTAATTCTTACTTTGACAGTGTGGTGTATCGAGTCGTGAATTTTTCAAATCGATAATTCGAAAGCCATAAAATATGGAGTGAGCTTGGCGTATGAGCTGAGGTTATAATAAAAAAAGTCTGCTAATATCGCTCGGGCAGGCACAGTTCTAATTGGGAGGACATCTTTGATGTTAAATTTTAAAAGACTACTGGCTACGACTTCCGTGTTAGCCACGCTGGGTGCTACTTCGGCGCTGGCAGAAACAGAATTGCGTATGATGTGGTATAATGACGGCAGTGAAAGCGAAGTCATGCAGTCCATCATTGATCGTTTTGAGGCAAAAAATCCAGACATTTCTGTTGTTATTGATGTTGTGCCATACAAATCTATCATGGAATCTTTGCCGATTCAGTTGGCAGCTGGTGCTGGGCCTGATCTTGCCCGCGTCACAGATTTAGGTGGCCTTAGCAAATATTATATGGACCTGACGCCACACATCTCAGACAGTGCTTACTGGGAAGCGAGCTTTGGACCGTTCCTCGATTGGTTGGCGCCAGACTCTGATAGAATCTCGGGCTTCATGACGCAACTAACAGTAACTGGCCCCTATGTGAACAAAACCTTCTTTGAGCAGGCTGGCGTTGCTATGCCCGGGGATGGCGCAACCTGGGATGAATGGGCCGCTGCAGCCAATGATGTCGCGGACAAACTTGATATCCCTATTCCTATGGCATGGGACCGCTCCGGACACCGTGTTTCAGGCCCAGCGATTGCTATGGGTGCTAAAATGTTCAATGCCGACGGAGAACCAGCCTTGGTTGATGATGGTTTAAAAGAAATGGCCCAGCGCCTTTATGACTGGCACCAAGACGGTACTATGACAAAGGAACTATGGGGATCTGTGTCAGGTTCATCGTACCTTGGTGCCAACGAAGATTTTGCTAATGGCCAGGTTGTG
The DNA here is from genome assembly GCA_905182455.1 of uncultured Planktomarina sp. Taxonomy (GTDB): domain Bacteria; phylum Pseudomonadota; class Alphaproteobacteria; order Rhodobacterales; family Rhodobacteraceae; genus Planktomarina; species Planktomarina forsetii. Next base: position 205,073 of record CAJJBJ010000002.1, on the reverse strand, counting down.
ATGTACATGTCTGGCTCGTGGCAAATTGGCCAATTCTCTGGAACAATCGGCGATGCGTTTGATTGGTGGGCCGTACCAGCTCCATGCGGTGCTGCAGCTTGTACTGGTATGCCAGGTGGTGCTGCACTCGTTGCAATGAAGGATACAAAGCATCCAGAAGAAGTAGGCAAGTTAATGGACTTTCTCGCACAAGAGGAAAACCTAGCTGAATTTTACGGTAAAAACCTATTCATTCCTGGCCATCTTAAGCTAGCAACTGGTGGTGTAGATTTTGCGACAGATGACGCGCGTGCCAAGCATGCTTTGAGCACCTTTGCAGGCGCTGTACCAAAAATTTCACCGACAGCTTTCGATCTTCAAGGTTATCCGAATAACCGCATCATGTTCAACGCGCTTATCTCGCGTTTGAATGAAGCAATTGTGGGCGAGCTTACCCTTGAGCAAGCCTACGTGCGCATGGAAGAAGATGTTGCAAAGCAGCTGGCAGCCAAGGCTGTAGATTAAGATCAATACAAAGTGGTTGGCCTTATCGGGCCAACCACTCCAATAAAGCGGACTGCAAGTAATGACAAAAAATACAGATCAACCTGCTGCTGTAAAAAACACAGCGGTATCCATTGCTGGTTGGCCTATACAGCAGGTATTTCGCTTGCTTGAATACCCTTTTTCAAAAATTCAGAGAGGGGTTGGCATCCAAGGGATGCCGTGGATTTTTTTACTCCCCAACCTCATATTTTTTGGAATTTTTGTTATTATTCCTTTGTTTATAAATTTTGCCTTTTCCTTTACCGGAGGGACCGAACTTTTTTTAAGCAACCGCGTTTACACCGGTACCGAGCAATATCGTTTTCTACTTGATTGCAAGACCTTTGGTGACCCTATAACTTGTCGTGAGGATAGGTTTTGGAAAGGCCTGTATAACACTTTCATTTTTGTATTTTTCCAAGTCTCATTTTTGGTTCTATTTTCACTAATAACTGCTCTTATACTAAATCGTGAGATCCGTGGTCGAGGTTTTTTTCGCGCAGTTTTCTTTTTCCCAGTCCTGCTCTCCCCAGTAGTTGTAGCTCTAATTTGGAAGTGGATTCTACTGCGCGATGGTATTCTGAATGCCTTTTTAGTCTCAATTGGAATGGACAAAATCTTATTCTTCGTCAGTCCAGAATGGGCAATGTTCTGGGCAGTATTTGTCTCAATCTGGGCCCATATGGGTTTTTACACGCTGATTTTACTGGCCGGCCTTCAGGCTATTCAGCCCGACCTATATGAGGCGGCAGAGATGGATGGAACTTCAAAAGAGCGAGTTTTCTGGCGTATTACCTTACCGTTGCTTTGGCCTAACCTTCTCGTGGTCGTGGTCCTAGCTTTAATCAAGGGCGTGCAAGTTTTTGATGAGGTATTTGTTCTGACTGGCGGTGGTCCAGGCACTGCCACACAGTTTATTGTGCAATATATTTATAACACTGGGTTCACTGAGCAAGTACAGAATTTCGGACTTGCCTCTGCAGCCTCTATTGTATTGGGAGTTATTTTGTTCGTTTTAACCATGCTGCAACTGGCCGTTACGAGAGCTCGTGACAATGGCTGATCCGGGCGTTGAAACTAAAAATCTGGTTTCCATTATTTTGGCGAGGCGTGGACGCAAAAAATGGCATTGGACCGATATTTTCAGCTATACCTATTTGGCGTTGGGAATTTTTCTGATGTTTGGGCCAGTACTTTGGCTAGGGATGTCTTCTTTCAAGACTCGTGCCGGTTTATTGGAGTTCCCACCCACGTTTTTTCCTCTGGGTCAGATTGAGCTTCAGGTTGAAGGCTATGAAAAGCCGCTGTTGCTTTTTGATGTCAAAATGGATGATGGCAGCACCAGACAATTGGCACAAATTCGTCGGATTGGCATCGTGAGCCAGATGGTTGATCCCAAAAATCCAGGTGAAAAATTTAAAATCCCTATAGACCAACGTACTAAGGTACGAGAGTTTCGCATGGCATGGGAAAATTATCGCGATCCGTTGGAGCGATTTAATTTTCTCCTGTTTTTGAAGAATTCGGTCGTGGTCACTGTGGTGGCAACCTTAGTGACACTTTTAATTAACTCAATGGCCGCCTACGGGCTGAGTATATATGAGTTCAGAGGCCGCAATGCGATCATGCTCTTTGTGATTGGTACCTTGATGATCCCTATTACCGTGATCATGGTTCCAGTCTATCTGGTGGTTACTAATCTAGGTATGGTGAATTCACTGTGGGCGGTAATTCTACCGGGAGCAGCTACGCCAACAGGCGTTTTTTTGTTGCGCCAATATATGTTGACCATACCTAAGGAACTGATTGAGGCGGCACGAATGGATAATGCGTCTGAATGGACGATTTTTTCAAAAGTAGTTCTACCATTGGCAATGCCAGCGATTGCCGTTCTTGCTATATTTTCGGTGATGTGGCGATGGAATGAATTTTTATGGCCGCTTATCGTACTCAATCGAACTGAAGTCTACACGCTGCAAGTGGGTCTGAACGCGTTTCAGGGCGAGTTAGACGTGCAATGGCATTATATTCTGGCAATGACTGTTGTTACGCTTATTCCAGTAGCTTTGGTATTTGCTTTTTTACAAAAATTCATCACCACTGGAATAGCGAGTTCAGGAATGAAATGAAAAAACCATTAATTTTTATGGATCCATTTCCTCGGAACCAATCCATGGTTTTTACACCTGACTGCGCCACCGCGCTGGAGGAAATGGGTGACGTTGTTGCGCATTGGGGATCACGCGCCCCTGACGAACTGGTGGAACAGCATTTGGCGGATATGGTTATCCTTATCGGCCAGACCGCAATGCCAAAAGAACGTCTAGACCGTGCCCCAAACTTGCGCGCAATACTCAATGTGAAAGCCAACTGGGAACCAAATATCGACTATGAGGAGTGCAATGCGCGGGGCATCCATGTCCTGAGTGCTGCTCCCGCTATGGCCCCAGCGGTCGCAGAATATTGCATTGGTCAGGCGATTATGCTGCTGCGTGGATTGCACAAAGCAGATAAACTGTTCCGGGCTGGCCTAGAATCCTACGGAATTGCCGGCAATCAGGATGCAAAAAGCCTTTATAATGCAGATGTTGCCTTAGTGGGATACGGGAACCTGGGACGATCCTTGGCGCCGCTGCTTCGGCCCTTTGGAGTGCGTTTGATGGCGCATGATCCATGGTTATCAGAAGGATATCTGCGAGCAGAGGGTGTGGAGCCAGTAACGCTCGAAAAAGCATTAAGTAATTCGGACGTTTTATTCCTACTTGCAGGGGTAACTTCCGAAAATGAGGGCTTTTTGGACCGTTTACGATTGGAAACAATCCGAACGGATGCCAGCGTGATATTGGCTTCCAGAGCTGAAATCGTGGAATTTGATGATTTTCTGGAGCTTGCGGCAGATGGTAAGTTCCGTGCAGCAATTGATATTTTCCCAGAAGAACCGGTTCCAGAAGACAGTCCTTATCGTACGGTTCCAAACGTACTATTTTCGTCTCACCTTGCTGGTGGATTGAATGCCTCATATGGCAGAATACGCGAGACAATGTTGGACGATATAAATCAAATTCTTAAGGGATTATCACCTTTGCGAATGCAAAAAGCTAATCCAAAGCAGGCCGCAAAAATGCGAAGCCGATGAAACAGGATCTTCCTTAATGACCAAAATTCAGCTTAAAGACATCCGCAAATCTTATGGTGACGTCGAGGTCATCCACGGGATTAATCTGGATATAGCCTCTGGTGAATTTTGCGTATTTGTCGGCCCGTCAGGCTGTGGAAAGTCAACACTTTTGCGTATTATTGCAGGGCTTGATGATGTAAGCGAGGGCTCAGTTGAAATAGATGGGGTGTCGGTGAATTCAGTGAGCGCATCTGACCGCGGTCTAGCGATGGTTTTTCAATCCTACGCACTCTATCCTCACATGAGCGTTTATAAAAACATGGCGTTTGGACTTGAAAACGCGAAAATCCCCAAAGCTGAAATTGAGCGCCGCGTACATGCCGCTGCCGAGATGCTGCAGATGTCCGACTATCTACAACGAAAGCCTAAGGCCTTGTCAGGTGGACAGCGCCAGCGAGTTGCAATTGGGCGGGCTATTGTTCGCAATCCAAGGGCTTTTTTGTTCGATGAACCACTATCCAATCTTGATGCTGAGCTGCGCGTAACGATGCGCAAAGAACTCGCCGCATTACATGGAGCTATTGGCGACACCATGATCTATGTCACACATGATCAGATTGAAGCGATGACCCTGGCCGATAAGATTGTTGTATTACAAAATGGATCGATTGAACAAATTGGGGCCCCTCTGGATCTATACAATAACCCACAAAACGTTTTTGTAGCCGGGTTTATCGGTTCGCCTAAGATGAATTTAATTAGTGCAACCGTCGTGGAGAGCGCTGATGGTTTGACACTAACAGGCCCAGGTTTATCAGTGCCCATTGGACAAATTGATGGTATGGTTGACGGTGATCTTTGTACTTTGGGAATACGCCCAGAACATATAGAAATCGTGTCAGAGGGTACTGGCCATACATCCTCAGAGGTGGCCTTTGCCGAACAATTGGGCGGGGAAACATATCTGTATTGCGATGCTGACGGGCTTCCCCAGATAACCGTTCATCAGCAAGGGCAATTGCCAATTTCGAAATCTCAAAAAATCGCTTTGAAGTTTGATATCGCGCAAATGCATATGTTTGATGCAAACGGTCAAGTAATTGCTCAAAGACGCACCTCATGAGCGACAAAATTGGTATAGCGTTGGTTGGGGTTGGCATGGCTGCAAAACCTCACGCACTTGCATTAAAAGATTTGGAACATGTGCTTGAGGTAAGGGGGGTCTATTCCCGCTCACAAGATGCGCGTTCTAAGTTTTGCAAGACTTATAATTTTCCAGAGTCGAGCAATTTGCACGCATTAGCGCAGGATCCGACTGTTGATGCTCTGTTATTGATTACTCCACCAGACGCTCGATCTGAAATAGTCTCGATGTTTGCGTCAAACGGTAAGCATATACTTAGTGAAAAACCTCTAGAACGGACTGTTGAAAATGCTGAAGCTATAGTAGAAACCTGTGCTACGGCAGGTGTCTCGCTTGGTGTCGTTTTTCAACATCGGTTTCGCGCAGCGTCTGAAATTTTGTTTGATATGCTTCATCAGGGACAGTTTGGCACCATTCATGTGATCCGTGCTGAGGTACCTTGGTGGCGTGGTCAAGATTATTATGATGAACCTGGTCGCGGTTCTTATGACCGTGACGGTGGTGGGGTACTTATCAGTCAAGCGATACATACGCTAGACTTGATGCTGCAAATGTCTGGCCCAGTCATATCGGTACAAGCGATGTGCGCAAAAACGCCGTTTCACCAGATGGAAGCAGAGGATGTAGTAGCTGGTGCGTTCAAATTTGCAAATGGCGCAATTGGATCAATTTTTGCGAGTACGGCGAGTTTCCCTGGGGGAGCCGAAAGTTTAACCTTTGAGTGTGAGAAAGCTTCGTTAAAACTAAAGGCTGGGATCTTAAAAGTGGATTGGCGCAATGGTCAAAGCCAGAGTTTTGGTGAAAAGGCCCAGACCGGGGCCGGCGCGGATCCAATGGCGTTTCCTTATGAATGGCACAAATCACTTATTGCTGACTTTGTAGATGCAATCAAAACAGGCCGTCAGCCTCGCGTCACAGGAGTTCAAGCCCTCAGAGTCCAACGGTTAATCAGAGCTATTGAGATGAGCTCACGTGAAGCCCGGCAGATCATATTAAAAGAAAAGGTAAGTTAATGAAAAACCTCACACTGGGCGTCATTGGCGTTGATCACAGACATATCTTTGGACAATTGAGCAAGATGCTCGAGCTTGGATGCAAATGTAAGGGGTGGTGGACCGAAGGTGACCCTGAGCCAGTTGAGGGCTTTTTACAGCGCTTTCCAGATATACCGAGGGTTGCAGACCGAGATAGTCTTTTACAGGACCCAGAAATAGATATGATATTGATCGCCGATGTCCCAGTCCGTAGGGCTGCTCGTGCGATTGAGGCAATGCAAGCAGGTAAAGATGTGATGACCGATAAACCTGGTTGCACGACATTGGAACAGCTGGATAGTATTACAGCATGCGTTGCTAAAACCGGACGCATATGGTCGATTGACTTTTCTGAGAGGTTTGAAGTTCCTGCAGTTACCCGCGCGGCTGAATTGATTGCCGAGGGCCGCATAGGCAAAGTTATACAAACGGTCGGTCTTGGTCCACATCGTCTCAATCGTCCTACGCGGCCTAAATGGTTCTTTAACGAGGCGGAATATGGCGGTATTCTTACTGATATCGCCTCCCATCAGATCGACCAGTTCTTGTTTTTTACTGGTTCGGATGATGCGGAAATCGTATCGTCGACTGTCGCAAATTTTGCAAACCCCTCTGATGCTGGTTTGCAGGATTTTGGAGAGATCAACCTACGATCTGATCATGGACTTGGGTATGTCCGAGTTGACTGGTATACTCCTGACGGATTGCCAACTTGGGGTGACGGCCGCCTAACGATACTCGGAACTGAGGGCTATATCGAACTGCGCAAATATGTTGACGTGGCCGGGCGGGAAGGCACCAACCATGTGTTTGTGGTAAACGGGGATAGCTGTGAGTATATTAACGCCACTGATGCTGCCCTACCCTATTTCGAACAGCTTATTCACGATGTGATCCAACGAACCGAGACCGCAATGCCGCAGAAGCATTGTTTCAAAGTGATGGAGCTTGCTCTAAAGGCACAAGCTCAAGCCGTTCGGTTAGGCGCTCTAAGCAAAGTTTGAAATTGGTGACGTCGTTTCATGGGTCATGAGTTTTGAGTATTAACCGATACGCGCCGTTCTTTAATAGAAATGTTAGTCTGGCTTGGCGTCTTTAAAATGTATTTGATAGGCCCGAGCCAAAGCTGAAAAGCCTAACTTTTTGGTATTTTTGTCAGCGGCAATAACGCCTTTTAGATTCCAGCCACGTTGGTGTCGCGTCTGTCGTCTGTCCGTTCGGAAGTCGTATAATATCCAAATTGATGTTCCAACAATATAGTCAGTTTGGGCCGCTATATCGATTTGTCGCGTTAGGACTGCCGCTTGATATTCTTCGGTAAACAGCTGCGTGTCAGGACCGTGCAAACCCGTTAGAGCATCGGCGCCAGTTTCTGAGATGATCACTGGCTTATCTGGTTTTGAACTTTTTAACAGTTTCTCCAATCCCTCAAACCCTGGTTCGTACCATCCAAAATACTGGTTTAACCCAATCACATCCAGATAAGCGGTTAGCCTGTCTTCAATCTGGAACTTTTCACGATTTATTAGGCAGGCAGCAGTAATTAGACGTGAAGGATCTTCCTGCCGAGCGGTCTCAGCCAAGCGGCGCATAAATGACAGGCGCTCATCAGTATCAGCGTTTTCATTTCCAACGCCCCAAAGAATGACGCTAGCTCGGTTGGTATCGCGCCTGATCATTTCCAAAAGTTGATTTTTGGCGTTTTCAAAAGTCGATTTTCGATCAAACTGGATCGCCCAATAAACTGGGATCTCTTCCCATAATAAAATACCCATCTCATCTGCTATCTCGGCGACACGTTCGTGATGGGGATAGTGCGAAAGCCGCGCAATATTAGCACCAAGTTCACGCAAATGCTTAAACCGGCGCCGTATGTCTACTTCATTGGAGCATTTGCCTTGTTCTTTATCTTCTTCGTGAACTCCTATCCCCCTTAACCAAAGAGGGATGCCATTTAGGAATAAGCTTGTTCCTCGCCGCTCTATATGGCGAAAGCCTACTCGGTCACGAACAATATCCTTATCAAAGCTGACTGATACGTCATAAAGCTTTGGGTCATTAGGCGCCCAAAATTTTGGTTCGGCCGCAAGTGTTACACTCACATTTCCTTTTATTACATCGATATCCCCAGAGTACAGTCCTATGATATTAATCTTGGCAACTCCACTTTGTGGCGCTGACAGCGTCAGATCAACTCTAATTCCATCTGCAGTAAGGCGGATAAAAAATTTGGTGATGTATAGCTTTGGAAGCTTTACCAATTCTACATCCCGATAAAGACCACCATGATTAAACCAATCCGTATGATACATTGGCACGGCGTCTGCGCGGCGAGAATTATCAACCTCAATCATGATGAGGTTTTCACCCGAAATTACATGGTGCGTAACATCAACAAAAAATGGTGTTGATCCTCCAATATGAAGGCCACAAAAATGACCATTTAAAAAAATACGCGCACGCTCGTTTGCCGCTCCCACCCGAAGGAAGAGTTGCTCGCCACCCGTGGGCTGCTCTGTCACGAACATGCGTGAATACCATGCGGCGCCCTCATAACGATGCCATTCGGCCCGCTCAGTTGTCCAGCAGCTTGGCACATGCGTTGTCTGCCATGCGCCATCATCATAGTCACGTGGAATAGTCCAATTCTCAATTGGTTGAGAATCATTTTCGAACCACCTTTGGCGTAATCCTTCGCGCATTGGGTCGATCGTGAACCGCCACTCACCATTGAGCGTTTGCACGTCTCGCCCACCCATGAAGATCAAGTTTTGAGCAGTCAATAAAGGCTCCATGAAAGGGGCCTCAAAGTCTTCTTCGTGCAGATGCCAATAAGGATCCAAGCTATCTTCTAATTGAGAAATTGTTTTCACTTAATTTATACCTTTTATATCAGGACCAAATTATTGGCGCGACGACTTAGGTTTGAATCTGCTCAGCGCCATCGAAGGCTCCAGCGGCCTTAGAAAACGCGTCACAAATATGCTTTTGCTTGTTGCTAAGTATATGTATGGAATAATTTTGCGCTGTTATAAAAGCGTTATACCGTCGTGACACTTTGGCTGGTGACCACAAAACTAGCGGCGGATCCATTGACACACTAGCGAAGCTATTGGCTACAATACCCATGGGAATCCCCTTATAACAACAGGTTATAATTGTAATCCCTGTTGCAAACTGTCCCAGAGCGAGCCTGAACTCCCGTAAGCTTTCTTCAGGTCTAGGAATCAATTTGTCCAATTTAATCTGCAATTTTAGGCTACCTCATGACCGAGGGCAGTAGTATAAATTTTAAACCATGTTTCGCGATCCATCGGTAACGAGCAACTCCGCGACAGCGCTTTAATCCGACTCAAACTATTTGTTCCCAAAATTGGCATTATGCGGGCTGGGTGGGCCAACAGCCATGCCACACTGGATGATGCAGCATCGCCGTTTCCTATTTCAGTTAAAAGAGACAACAAAGCTGGGTTTTCATCTGAAAATAATAAACCACCCGCCAAGGGTGACCATGCCATGGGTGGAATGTCACGCTCTTGCAAAAAGGCCAAATCCCCATTGGTAAAAGCACTAGTTTCCAACACGCTGATCTCAATTTGGTTCGTGACCAAAGGGGTCTGCATCGCTGATTGCAGCAAGTTCCAATCATGAGGTTTGAAGTTTGATACCCCAACACTGCCCACTTTACCTGAAGCCACCGCCGCATCCAACGCCGCCCCGGTCTCGCGGTGATCCATCAACGGATCTGGACGGTGAATCAACAACAGATCAATATAATCCGTCGCCATTAACTGCAGGGAGTGATCCACAGAGGCTGCAATATGAGCCGCCGAAGTATCATAATGCTTCACCCGCGTGCTGGCATAGCGACCTGCTCCCACCAAAATATCGCATTTGGTAACAATTTCGATCTGGTCGCGCAGCTGTGGCGCGGCGCGAAGAGCATGGCCCAGAACCTCTTCCGCTTCGTATCCGCCATAGATATCGGCCTGATCCATAGTAGTGATGCCCTGCGCCAAACAGGCTTCAATCTTGGCCTGAACATGTGACGCGCTGGTATCGGTATCATCCGACAGCCGCCACATACCATAAATCAACCGGCTCAGCGTGACGTTATTAGTAAGAGAAATACGTTCCATTATCGACGGGGTCCATTTCCAAGGGGTGTTGCAGGCGTTGTGGTCGGAACGCGGCCATACTCATGCGGCAGAGAACAGGTTTTTAATTCGGGCAAAATCAGTTTTCCCACATAGTCACATTCGTCAAGATGTGGATATCCTGAAAATATAAAGGAGCGCATGCCCATTTTCTGATAGGATTCTATCTCAGACAACACCTGATCCACGGATCCCACCAATGCGGCCCCACAGCCTGAACGGGCTCGCCCTACCCCAGTCCAGAGATGCGGTTCAATGAAACCTTCCATATCGGCAAAATCTCGGTTGCGCGCTTGTCGCGACACGCCAAGAGAGCCGCTATCAAGGGCGCGGTCACGGATTGCACTTCCTGTGTCATCATCCAGCTTTGAAACCAATTCGCGGGCAAACTCCCGCGCTTCGGCCTCCGTGTCACGGACAATCATATGCACCCTCAAACCATAATCGATCGTGCGGCCATGAGCCTCGGCGCGGGCATTGACTGCAAGCATCCTGTTGGCCAGATCTTCTTTGCTCTCAGGCCACATCAGATACACGTCGCAATGCTCCGCACAAAGCTCAATAGCATCGGGTGAATAGCCACCAAAATATAGCAAAGGCCCACCATTTTGCTGATAGGGCCGCGCAGGCTCTGTGCTTACCCCCTCAAAATTATAAATTTTGCCATTAAAGTTGATCTCATCTTGGGTCCAGGCCTGTTTCAAGATTTGTACAACCTCACGAGATCGTTGATAGCGGTATGGGCTTGGTTCTTTTTGACCAGGGAAAATCTGAGGAAATCACATTGAGCGTCAACCGCCCCTTGAGCATGTGGTCCAGCGTCGCCACTGTGCGCGCCAACATGATGGGATGCATCTCACCACAGCGGATGGCAGCCAGCATATTGATATTGTCAGTAATTGGCGCACAGCCAGCGACGAAAGACAGGGTGTCTTGGCCTACCTGATAAGAGGATGGGCAGAGGATATTGCGAAAACCATTGGCCTCAGATTTTTGCACAATCTGACTGCAATGCTCCCAAGATGAACGCAGCGCCCCATCTGGCATGCCCAAATATTGGTAGTCGTCAGAACAGAGCGCCGAAAACCACGACACTTCTAGGGCATTTAACCCTGCGGAGGTGATGGGAACGATGCTCATGAGCGGATAAAAAACTTTACTTGCATTAATCCATTTAAACCCGCATTTAAATATAAATCAATAGTGTATCAATTCCGAGACTCCATGACACAAACCACACCACATTCTGGCTCTTTACCGGCTTATGTGCAGATCAGCGAAGTGATTGCTCGGCGCATCCATGCCGGCCAGCTTTTGGGTGGGGAACGCCTGCCGACCGAGCGGACGATGGCGGCCGAGTTTGGGGTCGCAGTTGGCACATTACGCAAGGCCTTGCATATGTTGCAAAAACAAGGCCTCATTCAACCCAAGCATGGCTCAGGAAATTACGTAAATTCTTCTCCACAAGCCTCTAATTTATATTCTTTTTTTCGATTAGAATCGCTTACAGGCGCTGGACTTCCAACGGCAGAACTACTCACCGTGGACCGGCTGCCCAAGCCCCAAAAGACCCCCTATTTTGGCCCTGATACGCATGGGTTTCGCTTTCGCAGATTGCGGTACTTAGACCATCATCCCGCGGCTTTGGAGGAAATTTGGTTGGACGGATCTGTCGCCACGTCTGTTGGGCGTCACGAGGTGTCAGAGTCGCTTTATCATACCTACCAAACTCGGTTTGGATTTTGGATTGTGCGCGCTGAAGATCACGTAACTTTCGCGCCAGTTCCGTACTGGGGCGTAGATCAATTTGGTCTGCGTCCGGGCGACACGGCCGGATATGTCGAAAGAATCGCTTGGGCAAATACCGGCAAGCCTCTTGAATTTTCCCGCAATTGGTACGATCCAAACGTGGCACGTTATGTTGCCCGCATCAAATAAGGATATGATATGACCCTAAACTATGGATTGATCGGCTGTGGCATGATGGGCCGTGAGCATATTCGTAATATTGCTCTGCTAGAAGATGTCGAAATTTCAGTGGTTTTTGAACCAGATTTAGAGATGCGGGCGCTTGCGGCACAAACCCTGCCCCAAGCTGTGATGGTCGACAGTCTTGAAACGCTTTTGGCGCATGACCCATTGGATTGCTTAGTAATTGTCAGTCCAAACCATTGCCACATGCCTCAGCTTATCGAGATTGCCGCCCAACGTGCCCTGCCTATTCTATGTGAAAAACCCTTGTTCACCGATCCGGCAGATCTTGCGCTGGCTCAGTCATTTGCGCAGTCCTACCCAAGTCAAGTTTGGGTGGCGATGGAATATCGTTATATGCCACCGGTTGCCGCACTTATAGCACAGGCCCAAGAGATCACCGGCGGGATCAAAATGCTGACCATCCGCGAGCATCGGTTTCCGTTTCTGCCTAAAGTTGGTGATTGGAACCGCTTCAACATAAATTCTGGTGGCACATTGGTCGAGAAGTGTTGTCACTTCTTTGACCTGATGCGCTTTATTTTGGGATCTGATCCGGTACGTATCATGGCCAGTGCGGGGCAAGAGGTCAACCATCTCGATGAGACCTATAACGGTCAAGTCCCAGACATTTGGGATTGCGGCTATGTCATAGTAGATTTTGCCAATGGCGCACGCGCGATGCTGGAGTTGAGCATGTTTGCCGAAGGCTCCGAATACCAGGAGGAAATTCATGCCGTTGGTCCAAAGGGCAAGATTGCCTGCAATGTGCCGGGCCCAGCCCGGTTTTGGCCGGAGCATATGGCCGAGCCACCCGTGCCACATATAATCCTCAGCCCCCGCAGCCCGATGAATCCAACCCGCATCGACACGCCAGTGCCAACAGCTTTGCTGGCCGCCGGTGATCACAACGGCTCAACCTTCTATCAACATCAGAGATTCCAAGCTGCTGTATTGGGAAGGCTTTCTGCTGAGGTGGGTCTCCAAGACGGTATTTGGGCTGTGCGCATGGGACAAGCCGCCCAGAAGTCAGCTTTAGAAAAAAGGGTTATTGAGCTATAGCCTCAGCCGTGCGTTAGTTTTGACACTAAATTTAGGGTCGAGGGATCATTCTCAGGGCCGGGCTGTGCCCCTGAAATTACAGGACCAAGAGCGGTGGCCAATTCCTTGCCCAGCTCCACCCCCCATTGATCAAAGGAATTAATCCCCAAAATAACACCCTCAACGAAGACGCGATGTTCATAGAGTGCGATCAACTGCCCCAAGCAATAGGGCGTCAATTTAGGATAGATCAACGTAGTAGAGGGCCGGTTGCCCTTGAATACCCGATGGCGGGCTTGGCGCTCCAGCTCTGAACCTTCAAAGCCTTTGGTGGCTGCAATAGCGCGCGCTGCATCCAAGTCACGCCCAAGCATCAATGCCTGCGACTGGGCCAAGCAATTGGCCTGCAAAAGCTGATGCTGATGGGTTAAATCGGGCTCATGGCCTTGCCGCGCGATCATAAACTCACAAGGTATGACATGTGTGCCTTGATGGATCAGCTGGTAAAAGGCATGCTGCCCATTGGTCCCCGGCTCTCCCCAGACAATCGGGCCTGAGGAGACGGTAAGATCTTGACCATCAATGCCCACGCTCTTGCCGTTGGATTCCATTTCGAGCTGCTGCAAATAAGCTGGAAACCGCGATAAGCGTTGCTCATATGGTAGGACGGCCCGTGTGGCATAGCCTACAACCTGTGCGTGCCAAATCCCAACCAAAGCCAGCATGACCGGGAGGTTGTCAGCGCCGTCAGCAGACTGGAAGTGATCATCCATTGCTGCCGCACCGTTCAAAAACGCGGTGAAATTGTCGGAGCCAATCGCGAGTGCAAGACTCAGACCAATCGGCCCCCAGAGTGAATAACGCCCCCCAACCCAATCCTCAAAGCCAAAGACCCGATCAGGACTGATGCCAAAGGCTGCAGTTTTATCATCAGCGGTGCTGAGGGCTACAAATTGATCCGCGGGGTTGGCCACGCTCTGCCCCATCCAGCGCAATGCGGTTTCCGCATTGGTGAGAGTCTCAATGGTTGTGAAGGTTTTGGAAGCTACAATCACCAATGTGGTTTGCGCATCAAGACCGGCCAAGACATCCGTCACATGCGCGCCGTCCACATTGCTGACATAATGGACTTTTGGTCCTTGTGAGTAGGGTTTCAACGCAAGATAGGCCATTGCGGGTCCGAGATCTGAACCACCAATGCCGATGTTCACAATATCAGTATAGGCTCCACCCCGCCCTTGCAGCGCACCGCTGCGCAGCTCTTCGGCAAATTTAAGCATCCGCGCACGGGTGGCCAGCACGTCGGACATCACATCTTGCCCGTCCACGGTGACAGCTCCAGAGGACTTGCGCAGGGCGGTGTGTAAAACCGCACGGTCTTCAGTGATATTGATTTTTTCACCACTGAACATCGCCGCACGCTTGTCCGCAAGTCCGGCTGTTTTGATCAGCTCAAGCAGCATCCTAAGGGTTTCGCGGTCGATGTTGGTTTTTGAATAATCAAAAAACAAACCATCCGTTTGTACTGCAAAATCATACGCCCTACTTGTATCAAACAACGTTGTTATTTTGCGATCTCTGACCGCCGAGTATTTTACTTTCAACGCCGTAAACATGCATTATTCCTAACTTGGACACCAATGCACTGTGGCATTTGGCAAAAACTGGGCAATTGGAGCCTTGGCGGATGAATAAATCTGAGCCCGTGCCAAGGCCGCTTTCTTTTCAGCGCCCAAAATCAAAACATGGGTGCAAATGGCCTTGGTAAGCGCATTAGCGCTTAGGGTCACGCGAGGCTCAAGGTCGCCACCAACTGGCACCATCGGCACAACGGCTGCCGCCTCAGCACTCTGCGCCCAAGCCAACTCTGCAGCGCCCGGAAACAGCGAGGCGGTGTGCATGTCAGCACCCATGCCCAAAACCAAGACATCAATCGGAAAATGGGGTGCGACGCGATCAGATAAGATGGCAGCCCCCACGTTCGGATCACAACCCGGCTCAAACAGTGCCACATAGCCCGCGTCTTGAGCTGCATTGACCAACAGCCGGCCTTTGATAAGAGCAGTATTTGACCTTGGGTTATCAGAGGGCACCCAACGTTCATCAGTTAACATAACCGTAACATTGGCCCAATCAAGATCAGCCTGACTTAGCAAATCAAACAACGGGCCCGGCGTGCTGCCGCCGGGAACAGCCAGAGTTGCACGGCCATTCTGCACCAGGGCTGCGGACAGCTCATCTACCAATTGCGCGGCCAAGCTTTGCATCATCTCAGCCGCATTTGAGTAACTCGACAGCTGCATCATTTAACTTCGCGCCACCGACGCCCATCACGGTGGATAAGCGCCATCGCATCCTCTGGGCCAGCACTCCCCACATCATAGATTTTGGGAACATCGTTACAGTTTTCCCAGGCATTGATGATCGGGTCAGTCCATTTCCAGGCCGCTTCAACCTCATCACCACGCATAAACAGGGTTTGATCCCCCCGGATCACATCCATGATCAAGCGTTCATAGGCATCAGGTGTGTCCTCAGAATGCTCGCCAAGTGCATCTGCAAAGGTCATATCCAAAGGCACGTGGATCAACCGCATGCCGCCGGGGCCTGGCTCTTTAATGGTCACATCCAACGTCATCCCTTCGTTGGGTTGCAGTTGAATAGACAAAACATTTTGTTTTTCATCGCTTGATTTTTCAAAGATCGAATGAGGCAGTTTTTTGAAAACAATTGCAATTTCAGAGGTCCGCGCCTTCAGTTTCTTACCTGTGCGCAGATAAAAAGGGACCCCTGCCCAACGCCAGTTTTCAATATGGGTTTTAATAGCCACATAGCTTTCGGTAAAACTGCGCGGGTTTTCAGCGTCATCCCGGTAGCTCGGCATGGTGGCGGCGGCGTCATATTGCCCGCGCACCACGTGATGCGGCTCAACCTTTGCCAAGCTGCGGATCACTTTTAGCTTTTCGTCGCGCACGGCATCGGGGTCAAAATGCGACGGTGGTTCCATCGCAATCAAACACAACAGCTGCATCAAGTGGTTTTGCACCATATCGCGCATGGCACCCGATTTATCGTAATAAGCGCCACGCCCGCCAACACCTACAATTTCCGCTACAGTTATCTGAATATGATCAATATATTGAGCGTTCCAAAGTGGTTCGAACAACAGGTTACCAAAGCGCACGGCCATCAGATTTTGCACAGTTTCTTTGCCAAGGTAATGATCAATGCGATAGATTTGGCTTTCGTCAAATTGTGCAGATAAAATTGCATTGAGGCTCTTCGCACTCTCCAGATCGCGGCCAAAGGGTTTTTCAACCACGATGCGCGCCTCTGGTGTGGCAATGCCCCATGTATTCAGCCGCGATGCGATATCGCCAAACAATCCAGGACCTACTGAAAAATAATAGGCATTTACGAGATCTTTGCGCACCATGGCCGCCAATTCGGCCCAACCGCCATCACCGCGAATATCTATAGCCACGTAGTTCAACTGAGCTAAGAAGGCGACTAGTTGGGCGTTTTCCACGTCGGTGGGCGCGCCAAATTCGGCAATTGCGGCGAGGATCATGTCTTGATAGCCAGCCTGTCCAAGATTAGCGCGTGCCGCCCCAATGATACGAGCGTTGGGGGGCATTTGACCGGAACAAAACCGACGAAACAAGCCCGGCAAAATCTTGCGACGGGCCAAATCGCCAGTGCCACCAAAAATGATGAGATCAAAAGGATCAACGGGAATTACTCGGGAGACCATTTGAGGATCCTTTGAAATGTTTGCGCTAACGGTGACTTACAACGGCTCAAAGCCCCTGTCCACCTTATAGGGCGCAATCACGTCTGTGTCAGCATGTTTGCTAAGGGTTTTTTATTGGAGGATAGCGATGTATGACGGTATGTATAAATTACTAAAATGGGTTATTCATGGACGATCACATCATTATCGCCAACAAAAATAAATTTTCTAACCAAAATATAACCGCCAAAGGCGAAGCACGGGCCCGTGTGGCACTAACCCATCCGGAAACACTTTGGTTCAATACCGGCACGTTATGTAATATTGAGTGCGTTAATTGTTACATCGACAGCAGCCCAACCAATGATGCGTTGGTCTATATAACTGCAGATGAGGTTAGCTATTATTTGAAGCAGTTGATCACCCGCAATTGGCAGGTGCGCGAAATTGGCTTTACGGGTGGCGAGCCCTTCATGAACCCTGAGATGATCGAAATGGCCCGACGCAGCTTGGCCGCAGGCTATGAGGTGCTTATTTTGACCAACGCAATGCTACCGATGATGCGCAAACATATGCGCTATGGCCTCACCGAGCTGAACACTGCCTACCCCGGAAAGTTAACGCTTCGAATTTCTTTGGATCACTTCAATGAAGAGCAGCACGACACCGAGCGAGGCAAAGGAGCATTTCAAAAAACTTTGGCCGGAATGAATTGGTTGAGCGATGCGGGCATTCGGATGGCGGTGGCTGGTCGCACAATTTGGGGCGACACCGACAGCGCCAGCCGCACAGGCTATAGCGCATTGTTCGCCGAACATGGTTATGACATTGATGCGCAAAATCCAGCGGCTACAGTGCTGTTCCCCGAGCTGGACAAAACAGTGGAAGTTCCCGAAATTACAACAGCCTGCTGGGGGATTCTCAACAAAGATCCTAGCAGTCTAATGTGTGCCTCTTCGCGGATGGTGGTCAAGCGCAAAGGGGCCAATAAGCCCGCAGTTTTGGCCTGCACGCTTCTGGCATATGCGCCGGAGTTTGAATTGGGTACCAGCCTACAAGAAGCTGAAACAGATGTGGCTCTCAACCATCCCCATTGTGCAAAATTCTGTGTTTTGGGTGGGGCCAGCTGTTCAGGTTAGGCCTGTAGCTCTGCATCCCAGTAGAGAAAATCAACCCAGCTTTCATGAAGGTGATTTGGCGGGAATTTGCGCCCCAAATTGCGCAACTCTTCCGATTGTGGCTTTCTAATAGGTTTGCGCAGTAGCATTCCGGACTGTTTCAAACTGCGTGACCCTTTTTTGAGATTACACTTTGAGCAGGCCGCCACCACATTTTCCCAACTGGTTATGCCGCCACGGGCGCGTGGCACCACATGATCAAAAGTTAAATCTCCTAACCCGCTGCAATATTGGCAGGAAAATTCGTCGCGTAAGAACAGATTGAACCGCGTAAAAGCCACGGTATTTTGCGGCTTCACATAGTCGCGTAGCACCACCACAGATGGAATTCGAATTTCGGTGGTGGGAGAGCGAACAATCTCGTCATATTCCGCAACAATCTGCACCCGATCGAGCCAAGCAGCCTTCACCGCATCTTGCCAGCTCCACAGAGACAATGGGTAATACGACAGTGGCCGAAAATCTGCGTTCAGCACCAAAGCGGGCCTCTGGGTCAAACCCGACGGCTCCCTCACAAAGTCTGTCCTGAAATTTCCGCCCATGCCTGTCGCCCCGCAGCAAGTCAACTCAAAATTAAACCATCTTGGGCGCCGATGGGACGCCCCGTTTGATGTTTGAGAATACTATATCTAGGGAAATTAATCAGGCAAGTCCTGTATGTAGAAATCTCGAGGGGCGTTAGTCCATTGCAAGCTGTTGCCGCATGAAGGCCAAAGCCACCTGCAAACCATCAGGCCCAATGCCATGGGCCGTACCTTTCATTACATGTGCGTAAACGTCCTTAAACCCAGCCGCCTCCAAGCCTTCTGCCGCATGGGGCAAAGCGTCAATAGGTACCACATCATCCTCATCTCCATGCACCAGCAATATAGGCATAAAAGAGGTAACTTCATCGACCAACAATTCATGCTCTAGAAGACGTCCAGAAAAAGCCACAACCCCTGCAACAGGATCCTCGCGCCGTGGGGCCACATGCAAAGCCATCATTGTGCCTTGCGAAAATCCAAAAATGATCACCTGTTCGGGCAGCAGATCATAATCCACCATAACACCGTCGAGATAGGCTTCCAAATCTAAGGCCGCCGCGCGCAAACCATTCGCCGAATCTTCCTCAGAAGATCCATCAATCCATGGAATCGGAAACCATTGAAGCCCCATGGGCGATAGGGCGGTGTTTTCTGGAGCATCGGGTGCCAGGAACATCGTATCGGGCATATGTTCCGTCAAAACATCTGCTAAGCCCATAAGATCAGTTCCATTTGCGCCGTAACCGTGCAAAAAGATAACGGCTGAAGTCACCTCACCACTTTCTGGCATCCGACTGACTGAATTCAAAACTCGTGTCATATTAATTCCTCGCGCGATTTGTGATCTTTGTAATAGGCCCACAACAGGCGCGCTGCAACAGATCTCCATGGCGACCAAGCCTGTGCCAAATCGCGCATCATTTTTTCACTGGGGCGGTCTGGTAGATTGAAGACCAATCGCGTGGCCTCCTGCAATGCAAGATCCCCATGCGGAAACACATCCGCCCGTCCAAGAGCATGCAAAGCATAGACTTCTGCCGTCCAGCGCCCGATTCTGGTTATCTGAGTCAAAGCCGACAGTACCGCCTCATCAGGGAGGTTAACCAGCCCATCATAATCAAGCAAACTTTCGGCCAATGCATGCGCATAGCAAATTTTTAGGCGTGAAAGCCCCAATTGCGCTAAGTGTTCTGGTGTGGCCCGCGCCACATCCGATTGCGCTGTAAGCCCTGCCTGCTCCACCCGGGTCCAAATCGCCGCGGCTGACGCCACAGAGACCTGTTGGCCGATAATGGCCTGAAACAATGTGGTGAAACCTTTCGGTTTGCGCCTCAGGGGAATCGGGATGCCGCTGAAGTAAATTGCAGTAAACTCTGAGATAGCCAGCTGCTCCACCGCCACTGCGATATCCTGTGCGCTCTCAATAGTTACGATTGCCATTGCCGCAACCACTGCTCAATCTCAGGCAGGCTTTGCACAGATAGCCCGCCACAAGGCGCGGGCCGCGCGATCATCAATACTGAAGTGCCCAACAGGCGCGCCGCATCAAGCTTGGTCCGGCTCGCAGCACCACCCGCATTTTTAACCACCAATACATCGACGTTCAACTGCCGAAAGAGCGCCTCTTCATCTGCCACAGAAAATGGTGGCCGGCCGATAAGATACTGCCCATTGGGCCATGGAAATTCACCATCCGGCTGATCAATCTGACGGCAAATCAGACGAGCATGCGATAGGTTGGCAAATTTGGACAGGCTTTGACGGCCCGTGGCCAAAAACACCACAGCGCCCGCCTTTATATGGTCAGCGGCCTCTGATTCATCTGTCAGAGTGATCCAGTGATCGCCCACCATTGGTACCCACTCAGGCCGCTCAAACCGCAGCAAGGGTAGGCCAATCTCGTGCGCAATCTCAAAACTGCGGCGGGTGATGTTGCTGGCAAAGGGATGGGTGGCGTCAACAATGGCTGTTATCTGATGCGCCTTAAGATAGTCCCGAAAGCCGTCCGCTCCGCCAAACCCACCGTAACGCGTCTGAATGGCCAGTTTGACCGGGTGCCGTGTCACACCCGCAAGGCTGGCAATGGCCCGGATGCCCTGCGTTGCGCAATACTGCGCGATTTGGCGTGACTCGCCAGTGCCGGCCAAAATTAAAACTGTCATATCTGCGCCAAAATTAGCCCAGCCCGGTCAATCACAACACAGTCAACCGCGATTTCATTAGTTTTTAATATTGATTGGCAATTGCGCAAAGCTGCCTCAACCACCCAATTAGCCATATCTGTCCCAGAGAGACTATAGGCTTGCAGAGCTGTGTTGGCAGCCGCCAAATTGGGTTGTCCCATCACATCCGCTAGCTGTTGAAAATCCACCTGCGAGCGGTCGGAGTGCAAATCGCGCGCACCCTGCGCCAATTTGGTCATCTTACCTATACCGCCTCCAACCGTGAGGCGCGGCACGGGATGGCGCCCAAGATATTTCATCAAGCCACCGGCAAAATCACCCATATCCAGCATCGCTGTTTCTGGCAAAGCGTGCAGGGCTTGCACTGCGCGCTCAGATGTGGCCCCGGTGCAGCCCGCCACATGCGGCGTGCCTTCCGCGCGCGCCACATCAATACCACGGTGGATTGAGGCAATCCATGCGGCACATGAAAAGGGTCTTACAATGCCCGTAGTACCCAATACAGATAGCCCCCCCACGATACCAAGCCTTGGGTTCCAAGTTTTCATAGCCAATTCGGCCCCGCCGGGAATTATTATGGTGATATCAACATCCGGGCTTTGACCATAAAATACTGCCAATTCATCCACCTGCGCCTGCATCATCTGACGTGGCACGGGATTGATTGCAGGCTCACCCACGCCAATCGGCAAGCCAGCTTTGGTGATGGTTCCAACGCCCGCGCCCGCATGAAAGTGCACGCCGCCTGAAGAGGTCGCGATCCGCGCAATAATGAGCGCAGCATGGGTGACATCGGGATCATCCCCCGCATCCTTGGTGATGCCAATCTCAATCCATCCATCTTTGGCTTCATGATGGGCAATTTGAAAGATCGGCTGTTCGCCCTTTGGTAGGGTGATTTGCACCTGAGACAGCCGCGTGCCGCCCCAAAGCTCGCACAGCCCGGCGCGTACGGCGGCGGTAGCGCAAGCGCCGGTTGTCCAACCACGACGGAGAGGGAGTGTTTTGCTATGTTCCATGCTTCCACTATATCAAGGCATTTCATGCCGCCAATCACAAAGCGCAGGTCGCTTGCACACTATTTAACCGCCACGTTATTCGTCATAAGGTGAGCTATGAGCGATTCACCTTCCCTTCCCCCTAAAAAATGGCCCGAGTTACGGCCTGGCTGGGTGTGGCTTTGCGGCGCAGGCCCCGGCGATCCTGGCCTGCTGACCCTGCATGCTTTGAACGCATTGCGCCAAGCTGACGTGGTGGTCTATGACGCATTGGTTGGCACTGAGATTTTGGAATGGGCCGACGATGCTGAGTTGATCTATGCAGGCAAGCGTGGCGGCAAACCCTCCGCCAAACAGCGCGATATTTCACTGCATCTGGTGGAATTGGCCCGCACGGGAAAACGTGTGCTACGCCTCAAAGGTGGTGATCCCTTCGTCTTTGGCCGTGGCGGCGAAGAAGCGCAGACCTTGGTGCAACATGGCATCCCTGTGCGTATCATTCCCGGTATATCTGCGGGTATCGGCGGTTTGGCCTATGCGGGCATTCCCGTCACCCACCGCGATGTGAACCAATCGGTCACCTTTGTCACCGGACATGACCAATCCGGCACCACGCCGGACTCTCTCAATTGGGATGGTATCGCGCGGGGCAGTCAAGTAATCGTTATTTATATGGGCATGAAGCATATTGATCACATCACGCAAAGCTTGATGGTCGCAGGGCGCAGCCCCTCCGAGCCGCTGGCCTTTGTTACCTCCGCCACACTAGAGCACCAACAGGTTGTGGAAAGCACCTTGGGCACTGCAGTGGCCGATGCTAAAGCCGCAGGCATTGAGCCGCCTGCTATAATTTGCGTGGGACGCTCGGTGCTAATGCGCCAAGTTCTCGACTGGCAGTCAATGGAAGCCGGCATCCCCGCGCGCAATCTCGACCCGCTTGGACGAGGCCGTCCCGCAGAGAGCGCATGACACGTGTCATGATCGCTGCCCCCAGCTCAGGCGCAGGCAAAACAACCGTGACTTTGGCATTGATGCGGCTATTGCGCCGCGAGGGCATCCCTTTCCAGCCGGCAAAGTCTGGTCCCGATTATATAGATCCGCGATTTCACGAGGTGGCAGCAGGCTGCACATCGGTTAATTTAGACGCATGGGCGATGCCCTTGTCGCAAATCAAGAATCTGTCCGGACCGGGCAACCTGATCGTTGAAGGGTCTATGGGCCTATTTGACGGGGCAGGTTTGGCCGGCAAGGGATCTGCGGCAGATTTGGCGAATATGCTGTCACTACCGGTGATCTTGGTGATTGATGCAGCCAAAACCGCACATTCTGTTGCGGCTATGGTACAGGGATTCGCACGATTTGATCCACGGGTCACGGTCGCAGCAGTGATTTTCAACCGTGTCGGTAGCCCGCGACACCTCCAAATGCTGCAAGCGGCTCTTTCAGGCTCAGGCATCCCGATATTTGCCCATCTGCTGCGCTCTGAAAATTATGCCCTGCCTGAGCGGCATCTGGGGTTGGTTCAGGCCAGTGAAAACAGAGATTTGGACGGCTGGATTGACCGGGTGGCTGATGCATTGTCTATGAGCCTTGATTTACCAGCCCTCTGCGCACTCACTGGCGAAGCTGTCAAAACCGAATTCATCCCCACCCCACCACCGGCACAACACATTGCCATAGCACGGGACCTGGCCTTTGAATTTTCCTACCCGCATCAATTGCGCGGCTGGCAAGAGGCTGGGGCTTCATTGTCGTTTTTCTCGCCCCTAGCTGATGAAGCCGCTCCAAAGGATTCAGGCTATATTTTTCTGCCCGGCGGCTATCCAGAACTGCACGCACCACAGCTGGCCGCAGCGCAAAAATTCAAGGCCTCAATGGCACGCTATGCCGCTACCGGATCCGCCATCTACGGTGAATGTGGCGGATATATGGTGTTAGGGCGCGGATTGGTGGATGCTAAGGGCGGACGCCATGAAATGCTGGGCCTTTTGCCATTGGAAACCAGTTTTCAAACACCGAAATTGCATCTGGGTTATCGCCAGCTCACCCCATTGAGCGATCATTTCACAGGCGCGCTGGGCGCACATGAATTTCATTATGCCACAACGCTGACCGCAGATGGCCCACCTCTATTTGCTGCAGAGGATGCAGATGGCGCTTTTTTGGGCAATATGGGGTTGCACATCGGGCAAACCTGCGGTTCTTTCGCACATATTATTACAGGGCCATAACGCCCTTGAAGGGTTACCCATGTCAGCAGATTTAACCGACGACCGTCAGGCCAAGCGCAATGTTGCAGTTTTGGTTGCCGCTCAAGCCATTTTGGGCGGGCAAATGCCGATGATGTTCATCGTTGGGGGCCTCGCGGGCGGCATATTGACAGGCAATCCTTGCTTTGCCACCCTTCCCATCTCCCTGATCGTCTTTGGCTCCATGACAACAGCGCCATGGTTGTCACCTTTGATGCAGAAATATGGCCGTAAAACTGGATTTTTCGTAGGGGCCATTGCCGGTGCTCTTGGCGCTGCGGTTTCTGCATATGGTCTTTACATCGCCTCCTTTACTATCTTCTTGATGGGGGCTTATCTTTCAGGAATATACATGTCGGCGCAAGGATTTTACCGCTTTGCCGCCACGGACACTGCCTCAGACGACTTTCGCCCTAAAGCAATTTCCTATGTCATGGCCGGAGGATTGATTTCTGCTGTCTTAGGGCCTCAACTTAATAAACTGGTGCAGGATGCCTCAGTTATTCCATTTTTGGGCAGCTATATCGCAATTATTGCACTCAATTTGGTTGGCATGTTTCTATTTCTATTGCTGCGGATGCCAAAAGGCACCGCCAATGAACCCAAAGCCATTGCCCCAACTCCGCCGCGCAGCCGAAAAGAGCTATTGCGCAATCAAAAGATCTTTGTAGCAATTTCAGTTGGCATGGTGGCCTATGCGCTGATGAATCTGGTCATGACCTCCACCCCGCTTGCAGTGGTGGGCTGTGGTTTGACCAAGAACAATGCCAATGACATCGTTTCAGTCCATGTGATCGCGATGTTTTTGCCTTCATTCTTCACAGGACATCTGATCACTCGCTTTGGTGTTGAGCGGATCATGGGTCTTGGCCTGATTATTTTGGCAGGTGCTGGCGTTGTGGCGCTCAGCGGCATGGAACTTCCAAACTTTTTCTTCGCACTTATGTTGCTGGGATTGGGTTGGAACTTCGGCTTTATTGGCGCCACCACACTTTTGACCAGTGCCCATGCCCCGCATGAACGTGGCCGGGTACAGGGCATGAATGACGCGATTGTCTTCGGCTGTGTGACCATTGCCTCCATCGCCTCAGGTGGCTTGATGAATTGCACCGGGGGTTCGGTGGTCCAAGGCTGGGCTGCGGTCAACTATGCGATGGTGCCCTTCTTGCTGATGGCAGGCACGGCCTTGCTATGGTTGTTGATGATGAATAAACGCGCAACCTAGCGGCAGCGCCAAGCGCGCCAAGCCCGCGCAATGGCTGTGGATATTGGGAAGTCAGGAATAGCTCCCATTTCTACCGCCCCAGGGCTGTGCATTACGAAGCGCAAAACACGCATGCAATCTGCGGTCTCAATCAGTGCCGGGGATTGGATGCGCGATGCTTTCAT
Source organism: uncultured Planktomarina sp. (assembly GCA_905182455.1). Classification (GTDB taxonomy): domain Bacteria; phylum Pseudomonadota; class Alphaproteobacteria; order Rhodobacterales; family Rhodobacteraceae; genus Planktomarina; species Planktomarina forsetii. The sequence continues at coordinate 179,826 of CAJJBJ010000002.1, read as the reverse complement.
TTCATAAGCTGTCTGGCATAGATCACTGTAAATATTTACCTTTTTATTCTCAGACCAAACAGGTACCTTCAGCTCAATCAAAGCTGGGATACCGCGTAAAAATCGCGCAAGACCAAGCTGGGTAGCATGCACCTCAAGCCCTGTTAGATTTATAGGCAGATGCCCCAAACCATCAAGAGCGGCCAACATTGGGCCCATAGTTATATCGCGCACATGGTTTAAGAGTGCCTCTGGTCCATCAAACCCTTCTTTGTAAATATCCCAGCGGCGCGCCAGAACCATCAAATCAAGGGCCTCAGCCCCTTTTGGGGTTAGAACCTCGGCCAAAGCATCCACAACTTCATGCTTCCGTGCTCGGCCATGCTCAATCTCTTCAAATACATCGCGCCACCATTGCAGGCGCATTTCAGCAATAACAGGTTCTTGGGTCATCCAAGGAGCGCGGGCCACCTCAGCGGTGGCCGCATAGATTGGCAGCAAGACCCTGCGCGCTTCCAGAGGTGCTGACATGGCAGCGGCAAAACGCTCCGGATCCGCACGACTCACCAAATTTGCACAGGCTTGCAGGCTCATCCAAGTAAATCCGGATCAAATGCCTCAGTGATCACCGCCTCTGACAGACCACCGGGCTTATCAACCACCTCAACGCCAGCAGCGGCCAATTGCGCGCGCACCGCATCCGCTTTAGCAAAATCACGTTTAAACTTGGCTTGGCTGCGGGCCGTCAGTAAAGCCTCAACCCGCACCATGACGTCATCACTCGCTTGTTTAGGCTGCCACCAATCGCAATCAGCCGCAAAAAGCCCCAAAAACTGCCCTGCCGCCAAAACGGCATCCGCATCCCCGGCCTTGGCTAGTTCATGCATCCGCATCAAAGCCCCGGGGGTGTTAAGATCATTGGCCACATGGTCCAGTACCGCCCCATCCAAAGACGCAGGGCGTGCGTTCTTAACCAATTCATGCCATTTGCGCAGGGTGGTGGCGGCATTATCCGCCTTTTTCTGAGTCCAATCCATCGGTTTGCCGTAATGGGTGGAGAGCAAAACAAAGCGGATCACCTCTCCTGGAATTTTCTGCTGCAAAAGATCCCGCACGGTGAAAAAATTGCCAAGAGACTTGGACATCTTTTTGCCCTCAACCTGAAGCATCTCATTGTGCATCCAAAATTGGGCAAAAGATCCCTCGGGATGGGCACAGCTGCTTTGCGCAATCTCATTCTCATGATGCGGGAACATCAAGTCATTGCCACCGCCATGAATATCAAAGCTGTGGCCAAAATGATCATGCACCATGGCAGAGCATTCAATATGCCACCCAGGACGGCCACGCCCCCAAGGGCTGTCCCACCCGGGCGTTTGCGCATTCGACGGCTTCCAAAGTACAAAATCCATTGGGTCGCGCTTGTAGGGCGCCACTTCCACCCGCGCCCCTGCAATCATGTCATCAATCGAGCGTCCCGAAAGCGCGCCATAATCAGGGCAGCTGTTCACATTAAACAGCACATGCCCTTCAGCGGCATAGGCATGCCCCTTGGCAATCAAATCCTCAGTCATGGTGATCATCTGAGCGATGTAATCTGTCGCACGCGGCATGATGTTGGGCTCAAGCGCAGCCAGCGCCCCCATATCAGACATGTACCAGCCGATGGTTTCTTCGGTGATATGAGAGATATCGCGCCCCGTGGCCGCAGCGCGGGCGTTAATTTTGTCATCAATATCGGTAAAATTGCGCGCATAAGTGACGTGATCTGCCCCATAGACCTCGCGCAGTAATCTAAAAAGACTATCAAACACTACAACGGCCCGAGCATTGCCCAGATGCGCCCTGTCATAAACCGTTGGGCCACAGACATACATGCGCAGATTGTCTGCATTCAGTGGCGTAAAAACCTCCTTGCGGCGTGTTTTTGTGTTGTGAAGCTTAATCTGGGTCATGCGCTATGTCCTGAAGTTTTGAAGGCGGGGCCAAGGGGCAACTTTTTGGCAAAGACTGAGGCAGGCGCCATATTGGCACAGACACCTCATCACTATGATCAACAACGCCATTTCATTGGGCATATATACTCGGCTGACCCATGCGTTTCAATTGCACAAAACCAATTTGACGAATCTATCTCAATAGGTCCAAGTCACAGAATGAAATTGGCAAACCGCATAACCGCTCTCACCCCTGGTGGATCAGATGGATGGGAAGTGTTTTACAAAGCACGCGCCCTAAAAAACTCTGGTCAACCGGTCATTGAACTGACCATTGGGGAGCATGATATCCGCACACATATGGATATTTTGGCTGCCATGGGAAAATCGGCGCGCGCAGGCCATACCGGTTATGCCGCGGTGCCCGGCACTGAAAATCTCCGTGCCACCGTAGCACGGCGCATCGAAGCCCAAAGTGGGATACCCACAACTGCGGCCAATATTTTAATCACCCCAGGTGGCCAAGCAGCGCTATTTGCCGCCCATATGGCAGTTGTCGATTTCGGTGATACCGCTCTGTATTGCGACCCATTTTACGCCACCTACCCCGGAACCCTACGCGGTGTTGGGGCCATCGATAAATCTGTTCTGTGTAAGCCTGAGCGGGATTTTAAACCTACTCACCAAGATCTTAACGCTGCCGCCACAGGCGCACGCTCCTTGCTCGTGAACTCCCCCAACAACCCAACAGGTGTAGTCTATGATCAAGCCACATGGGAGGGAATCGCAAAGGTCTGCCAAGATCATGACCTTTGGTTGATCTCAGATGAGGTTTATGAAACCCAAGTTTGGCAAGGCACCCACATCAGCCCACGCAGTCTTGACGGCATGGCTGAACGCACCTTGGTGATTGGGTCAATGTCCAAAAGCCACGCCATGACGGGCAGTCGCGTCGGTTGGGTCTGCGGGCCGGAACCGGTTATTGAACATTTGATAAATCTAGCCACCCATACCACCTATGGCGTACCGGGTTATATCCAGGATGCTGCTGATTTTGCGCTAAACCAAGGTGTCGAAGCCGAGATGGCCGTGGCCGCGCCGTTCCAGCGGCGGCGCCAAATTGCTATGGATTTGATCGCCGAACAAAACTTGATCCGTGCGGTACCCTGTTCGGGGGCCATGTATATGATGCTCGACATTCGGGCGACGGGGCTGACCGGTGAGGCTTTTGCTCATAGCTTACTGGATGCCAAGTTGATTGCTGTGATGCCCGGCGAAAGCTTCGGGCAAGCCGCGGCTGGGCATATTCGTGTTGCCATGACGGTGGAAGATTCTCAGTTTAAGCAGGCTTTAGAGGTTTTATTGGCCTTCTCCGCGTCCCTCAACTGAACTTCATGACGTTTTTGACCAATGGGTCGCAAATGGAAAAGATTGTCAGTCCAGAGATTCTAACGATTGGCCATGATAAATCGTTTTAACACTCTTTTGTGGATCATAAGCCTGATGGTGCGCACGATTGGCGCAAGTAGAGGCCGCGCGGCGCGTGGTCGGCCCGGTACGGTGTAACCCGCCGTTCATTTTACTGACATCACCACTTTAGGACCATTCACATGACTGATGAAACTCCCCGCCGCGCGGGCCGCTCTGGTGGCCGCGCGGCTCGCACAGCCGCAAGATCTGCCCCCCTTTCTGAAGCCCTACGCCCAATCCGCCCTGGTATGCAGGGCGGCACATATAATCCGCTGTCTCAGCTGGATATGGAAAAAATTAATGAAGCGGCCCTCACCGCTCTTGAAGAAATTGGCCTCGCCGACGCTCCTCAATCGGGCATTAATATCATGGTGGGTGCGGGGGCAATTTATGGCGATGATGGCCGCCTGCGCTATCCGCGCGCTTTGATCGAAGACATGCTGGCCAAGGCCAATCGTGAAATCACCCTCTTTGGCCGCAATCCTAAACATGACCTGCACCTGAGCAAAAAGAAGGTCCACTATGGAACCGCTGGGGCCGCTGTCCATATGGTGGATGTGGAAAGCCGCAGTTACCGCGAATCAACGGTACGGGACTTGCATAATGCCGCGCGCATCGTGGAGCATCTCGACAATATCCATTTTGTGCAGCGTCCTATGGTGTGTCGCGATATTTTGGACAATCGCGAAATGGATCTCAACACGATCTACGCCTGTACCACCGGCACTGAAAAACATGTCGGCACCTCCTTTACGGAGCCAGATTTTGTCGATGATGCCTTTGAATTGTTGCATATGATTGCCGGTGGTGAGGACAAATGGCGGGAGCGCCCTTTTGTATCAAATTCAAACTGTTTCGTGGTGCCTCCGATGAAATTTGCCACTGAGAGCTGCCAAGTGATGGAAAAATGTATTGCCGGTGGCATGCCCATCTTGCTGCTCAGCGCCGGGCAAGCCGGGGCCACAGCCCCTGCCCCAATTGCCGGTGCAATCGTGCAAGCAGTGGCGGAATGTTTGGCAGGGATGGTCTACGTCAATGCTATCAAACCCGGTCACCCAACGATATTTGGAACTTGGCCTTTCGTGTCAGATTTACGGACCGGAGCGATGTCTGGCGGATCTGGCGAGCAGGCTCTGCTCACTGCAGGCTGCGCCCAAATGCATCATTACTACGGACTTCCCGGTGGCGCTGCGGCAGGGATTGCCGATGCAAAATTGCCAGACATGCAAGCGGGTTGGGAGCAGGCCATGTCCAACGTCATGGCTGGATTAACCGGCTTGAATATGGTCTATGAAGCAGCAGGCATGCATGCCTCTTTGCTCGGATTTTGCCATGAATCTCTGATCTTAGGAGATGATTTGCTAGGACAAGCTATGCGGTGCGTACGCGGTATTGAGGTGAACGACGACACCGTCGGTATTGAAACCATGCGCGCCACCTGTTTGGGCGGGCCGGGCCATTATCTAGGATCAGATCAAACCCTGTCTTTGATGCAAACAGAGTATGTCTATCCAGTTTTGGCAGATCGCAGCTCGCCTAAGGAATGGCAGGAAAAGGGCCGTCCGGATTTGATCCAAAATGCCATAGCCCGCAAAAAAGCCCTGATAGCAGCGCCAACACCGGCGACCTTAGACGCTATAGTGGACGCTGAAATTCGAAAGCGATTCAACATTCATCTGACATAGTCGCACAGCGCAGACGGCGCTTAGCCGCCTGCTTTTACTTCCAACTCAATCCATTCGGCTTCCGAAGCAGCCAAGGCGGCTTGACGCTCAAGCAACAGATCCGTGGCTTTTTGAAACTTGGCCGGATGATCTATGTACATATTTGGTTGCACCAAAAATGTTTCTAATTTGAAAATTTCCGCCTCAATTCTTTGAATTTCATCCGGAAGTGCTTCCAAGCGATGCTTTTCGGTGAAAGAAATCGCTGGCTTTACAGTCGTGTTCTCAGTGGTTTTCACCGTTTTTTTCTTGGCCGATTGCTTGGCAGTCAAAGACTGATCTGCGCGTGGCTTTTGTGCTTGGTAATCGCTCCAACCGCCCGCATAGACGGTGGCTCTGCCGCCTTCTTCCAGTGCGATGGTGGTCGTGGCCACACGGTCGAGAAAATCTCGGTCGTGGCTAACTATCAGCACGGTGCCGTCATATTCCCCCAAAACATCCTGCAAAAGGTCTAAAGTCTCAATATCGAGATCATTGGTCGGCTCATCGAGGATCAGAAGGTTGCTTTCCTGCGCCATCAATCGGGCAAGCAGCAATCGGGCTTTCTCCCCCCCAGACAGTGACCTAACCGGCGCGCGCATTTGCTCATCCGCAAACAAAAATTCTTTGAGGTATCCCACAACATGTTTGGGGGTACCACGCACCATGATTTGATCCGAGCTACCAGAAACCGCCATGCTTGGATCACTGGTCAAGGCTTCCCAAAGGCTGAGATTCGGATCCAGCTTGGTCCGGCCTTGATCAAAAACTGCGATTTGTAGATTGGTGCCAAGCTTCACAGTCCCACTATCGGGCGCCTGTTCGCCTAGTAACGTTTTGATCAATGTGGTTTTGCCAACCCCGTTGGGCCCGACAATCGCCACTCGGTCTTTGCGTTGGACAGTAAGGGAGAAATCTTTCAAAATCTCCAAGCTGCCAAAGGCGAGATCTAAGTTTTTGGCCTCAATCACCTTCGCTCCAGATTTTTGCCCCGAATCAAATGCCATAGCCGCAGTGGACTGACGATTGATTTGAGAGGCGCGTTCTGCACGCAACTCACCAAGCGCGCGCACCCGGCCTTGGTTCCGCTTGCGGCGTGCTGATATGCCTTCAACAGCCCAACGCGCTTCCGCCTTAATCTTGCGATTAAGCTTATGGCGTTGATCGTCTTCTTCTTCCCAGGTCTTGTCACGCCAGGCCTCAAAGCTGCCAAATCCTTGCTCCAAACGCCGCACAGCACCGCGATCAATCCAAAGTGTTGCACGAGTCAGAGCAGTAAGAAATGCTCGGTCGTGGGAGATCACTACAAAGCTGTTGCGGCTTTCACGTAAAGTATCTTCCAGCCAAGAAATAGCTTCAATATCAAGGTGGTTGGTCGGTTCATCGAGCAACATGAGCTCTGGACTCTCCGCCATCAACTTGGCCAAAGCGGCCCTGCGACGTTCACCCCCAGAGGCGGTTTTTACCGGCCGGTCTGGATCAAACTTCAGCCCTTCAGCAGCAATCTCAACCTTGTAGTGCTCCGACATATCAAGACCAGACAGCGCAAAATCACCCAAGGTTTCATAGGTAGAAAAATCAGGATCTTGCTCCATATAGCCCACGCTGACCCCAGGCGGAATAACACGATAGCCCTTATCGGCTTCAACCAAGCCAGCCATGACTTTCATCAAAGTAGATTTACCCGATCCGTTTCGTCCCACCAACGAGAGACGATCGCCCGTCTGAACAACGAAGCCTAAATCTGAGAATACAGGATTACCGCCAAAAGTGAGCGATATATCGGAGAGTTGGATCAAGGGTGCACGTGCCATGCGGCTCAGCTAGGCGGTTGCGTTGGTGGCGTCAATGCGCTGCGAGAACTACGCGCAATCTGAGGGCTCTTTTTTGTAGAAATTGACTGATATCGAGGCCCGTAAACAGCAATGTTGTGCCCAGATTAAGATCGACCACTGCGTTTTAGCTGACTTTCCCGACCAAACCCAGATAGGCGCACAGCAACCGTCGAATACCTTTCGGACTTGCGGTAGCATGTACCGCCTGTGAGAAGCGGTGGCCTTGACTACATCCGGGCCGCCAGCTGTCAGGCGCCACCAATTTTTCTGTCTAATATCGGAAGATCGGGGTATGGCGATCAGCTTATGACTTAAAAAAGACGTACGTCCAAACTAAAACGACACTGCATTTTGATCCAGAAGCTGCGTGATATAGCCCCAAGCCATGCTAAAAATATCCTGGTTAACTTGATCTGGATGCATGGCGAACCAGCCCAGCTCAAGAACCGGCGTTTTGAGGACGTGCGTTGGCGACAGTCCTAAAAAATGCACCGAATAACCATCTGCCACCGATCCCGCAAAGCAGAAAAGGCATAGTCTAAAAATACACAAAAATTAATTAAAATCAAAAGTTTAAACATCGAAGCTTAGGAAGCCTGTATCACATTGATCTCTATCGACCACCTCAGATGTGCCGCTAAACACGGCGCTGCGCAATCGATACATGGACTGCTGGCTTACAGGGCTATCGTAAGTATGGACCCGCAAAGCCCTCTCTTAAAATTCTGAAACTGAAGGTCAGATGGCTCGCGCACAACATGGTACCCCAAGGAAAATTATTGAAATAATCATAGAAAGCAATGCGCTGGTACACTACAGATAAATGCGTATGATATCTCAGAAACATTACGGAGTTAAAATGTCTGAAATTGAAAAAACCGATCAAGAATGGCGGGAAATTCTGTCAGATCTTACCTACAAGGTCACCCGCAAGCACGGAACCGAGCGCGCTTTCAGCCATGACGACTTTCCAAAACAGGCCGGCTCATACGCCTGTGTCTGCTGTGGGGCGTTGCTGTTTTCGCAAACTGATAAATTTGACAGCGGGACCGGCTGGCCATCTTTTACACGGCCGGCAGAGGGCGCAAACGTGGGCGAAAGCGTTGATAAAAGTTGGTTTTCAACCAGAACAGAAGTGCATTGCCAAACCTGTGCTGCGCATCTGGGGCATGTGTTTCCCGATGGCCCTGCGCCGACCGGTCTGCGCTACTGCATGAATGGGGTGGCGATGACATTTCACCCCGACGAGAAAACTTAGGGCTGACCAAAGATATTCTCTGCATCAAACCGGCCAAAGTTTCCAAGCATCTGGCTAATAACGGAAATATTTTCCGCGCCGCCGGCTGTAACCCTACGCGACAGCACAACAATTTCACCATCTTCAAGCCCGTAACGACTTATATTTTTCACAACATCTGATGCGTTAAACTGAACGGCTACGATTTCGCGGAAAATAGGTTTGGGTTGCTTTGTACCGTAATGCCGCCACCTGCTGGAGATATAATAGTAACTCCCTCCTGTGTTGACGCCACCAGCGGTGGGCACGCCCAAAGTCTCTTCAACAGAGACGCGGGTATCAACGCCAACCACCACATTAGCCATGGCCTCGTCGTCTGGCGTATAGCCATGATTGCGGAAGGTTGCTGTACAAGACACCGTCACACTGAGGATCAAACACATCACTGCGGTCTTCAATTTATTTAACATGCCTGTTCCTGCTGCCTTGCGAGAGTCGCCTATGCGAATTATGGCTACCGTAGCGAAGCCTAAAATTTTATTCAAGAATGGAGAGAAGATGCGGCCAAACCATGCTGATCCAAGTCTCGAGCTAAAGCACTTGGTGCAAAACCGAGGTGCAACCTTTGATCTCGCGTTTTCCGAGGCTCTGATTTCTGAAATTGCGCAACAGCTCGACCTCATGAGCTTGCGCAAAGCCAAATTCACAGGCACCGTTCTCCCAATTGGTAAGGGTGACTGGGGCCTATCGGGCACATTGGGCGCAACTGTAGAGCAACCCTGTAGCCTGACATTAGTCCCTGTGCGCACACGAATCGACGCCACAGTGATCCGCAACTTTCGCAGATCACCGGTCAAACTGTCTGACGCAGGTTCTGACAATGAAATCCCTGATGACGACAGTGAAGAACAGCTCGAAGACATCATCGACATTGCACGAGTGTTCAGCGAAGCCCTTTCTCTAGAACTTCCAGATTATCCCCGCGCCGAGGATGCTGAAATCAACAGTGCTGAATTTGGCCCGCCCGGCGTGCCACCACTGACCGATGACTCAGCAAAGCCCTTTGCTTTATTGGCGGGACTGAAGGACAAATTGGAATAAACAGGCCTGCAAACAGGGAATTCCGGGTCTTTTAAAAGAAAAGCTTGGAAATATACGGCTTGATGGCCGTTTGGGGCTTGAAATATTGTCCAATCCCAGTATTTAAACGCCACTTAAGGTGCCGAGCTGGACTCTGTGCTTTTGTTTGGCTACGACGCGCCGAATTCAGTATTAACAGGGCGTGCGCGCCCCTAGCTCGAGGTTGTGACATGGCTGTCCCAAAAAGTAAGATTACACGGAGCCGTCGTGGCATGCGACGTTCACACGATGCATTGGTTGCGGCAAATCCAAATGAATGCACAAACTGCGGCGAGTTGAAACGCCCGCATCATGTTTGTGCATCTTGCGGTCATTATGATGATCGTGAAGTGATTGCAGCGACTGAGGAAGTAGATCTCGACGAAGACGCGGCGTAAGAACCCGTATTCGAAGGGAAAACACCTCATTATGACTGAGATCACCACACAATCAGTCAATGCTGACGAAACAGTTGTTGTATCGATTGATGCGATGGGCGGAGATAAAGGGCCTGGCGTGATTATCGCCGGGCTTTTGCTTTCCACAAAGCAACATTCCAATATTCGTTTTTTAGTACACGGGCCAGAAGATCAACTCAAACATCTGATTATAAATCATAATTTGCAAAATTTTTGCAAAATTGTGCATGCAGAACGCACCGTTTCCATGGATGACAAGCCCAGCCAAGTGATGCGTCACGGCAAGGGCACGTCGATGTGGTCTGCGGTGACATCGGTCAAGCAACTTGAGGCCGATGCCTGCGTATCTTGCGGCAATACGGGCGCTTTAATGGCGATTTCCATGGTTCGGTTGCGCAAACTGCCCGGCATCAACCGTCCGGCCATTGCAATTCTCTGGCCCTCAGTTAACACCACTGGTGCGAATGTAATGCTGGATGTTGGCGCCGACATTCGCGCTGATGAAAACGATCTTTTACAATTTGCGCTGATGGGTGCCTCTTATTTGCGTAATGGGTTTGGCGTGACCCGTCCCCGGGTTGGCCTTCTCAATGTGGGTACAGAAGAGCATAAAGGCCGCGCCGAGTTGAAAGCAGCCCATGACCTGATCCGAGACACCGCTGACACCGGAAACTTTGCGTTTGTGGGCTTCGTCGAAGGTGGCGACATTCCTTCCGACAGGGTTGATGTTATAGTGACTGATGGATTTACTGGAAATATTGCGCTGAAAACGGCCGAGGGCACCGCAAGCTTTATTGGCAACGCGCTGCGCAAGTCTTTCAAACACAGCCTGCTGTCTAAGCTCTCTGCCATTGCGGCCTATGGTCCTTTGAGCCGGTTAAAACAACAAACCGATCCGCGCCGCGTCAATGGTGGTGTGTTTTTGGGGCTCAATGGCACTGTGGTGAAATCCCATGGTGCGGCTGATGCAACAGGAGTTGCAGCCGCGGTTGGGCTGGCTTATCGTTTAGGAACAACTAAATTCAGCACCAAGCTCGCCGCGCGCGTCGCTTCGGTAAATGGGTTTACAGAAGACCTAGAAGAAGACGGGACATAACGATGCGACGAGCAGTTGTAGAATCTATTGGCCACTATCTGCCCGAGCGCGTGGTGGAAAATAGCGAATTTGAAACAACGCTTGAAACGAACGATGCATGGATTCGCAGCCGTACTGGCATTGAACGTCGTCACTTCGCAGCCGAAGGTGAAACCACTTCAGCGATGGGCATTAGGGCAGCACAGGCCGCTTTAAACAATGCCGGTTGCAGTGTGGATGACGTCGATGCCATCATATTAGCCACATCCACAGCAGACTTCACCTTTCCCTCTGCCGCAACCATGGTTCAGAACGGACTTGGCATGCGCCACGGATTTGCTTTTGACGTCCAAGCCGTCTGTGCGGGTTTTCTCTACGCTTTAACAACCGCCAATTCGATGATTGCCAGCGGTCAAGCCAACCGGGTTTTGGTCATTGGCGCTGAGACATTCTCAAAACTTATGGACTGGACGGATCGCGGCACCTGCGTACTGTTTGGCGATGGAGCGGGTGCGATGCTGATCGCCGCTCAAGAAGATAAAACCTCTGATAGAGGTATTTTGGCCACCGCTTTGCGCTCTGATGGGCGTTACAAAGATATCCTCTTTATGGACGGCGGCGTGTCTATGCAGACCACCGGACATTTGCGGATGCAGGGCAAAGAAGTGTTTCGCCATGCCGTCGAAAAACTGTCAAACACAGCACTTGAGGCCATCGAACAAGCTGGCCTCACCACGGATGACGTGGATTGGATAGTGCCACATCAGGCAAACAAACGTATTCTGGAAGGCATGTCTAAGCGATTGAAGGTCCCAATGGAGCGAGTCGTTATGACCGTAAACAACCATGGCAACACTTCCGCTGCGTCAATTCCCTTGGCGATGTCCGTTGCGGTCCAAGATAACCGCATAAAACAGGATGATATTGTGGTCACAGGCGCCATTGGCGGCGGTTTGGCCTGGGGAACAGCAGTTATTCGCTGGTAAATGAACCAAAACGCCTAGTTTTTGTTGCCAAGCCCCCCCACCTCTTTTACTCTTGTATTAAATTAATAGGGGGAAAAAAATGTCGTCTACTACACTCACGAGGATGGATTTGAGCGAAGCGGTATTCCGCGAAGTTGGTCTGTCTCGCAATGAATCAGCCGATTTGGTTGAATCGGTTCTGACACATATGTCCGACGCATTGGTCGCCGGCGAGTCAGTGAAAATCTCTTCATTCGGCACCTTTGGCCTGCGTGATAAAACGGCACGTGTGGGCCGAAACCCAAAAACTGGCAAAGAAGCACCAATTGCACCGCGCAGGGTTTTGACATTTCGCCCGTCACATCTGATGAAAGACCGCGTTGCCAAGGGCAACAAAGGTTAATCATTGTGGCTAAATCGCCAGATGCTTTTAGAACCATAAGTGAAGTGGCAACATGGCTTGGTACTCAAGCTCATGTGCTGCGCTTTTGGGAAAGTAAATTTAACGCCGTCACTCCGGTTCAACGGACTGGGGGGAGGCGCTATTACCGCCAAACAGATATGACGCTTTTGGGCGGAATAAAATTTCTCCTCCATGAGCAAGGTATGACCGTTAAAGGCGTGCAAATACTGTTGAAAAATGAAGGCATCGCCCATGTGCAAAGCTTTTCTCCCGAGATAGATATCGTTGAGGCCCCTAAGCCAACCAAAGCGCCGCGACCGGCGCCAGTTACTGCCACCCAAAATGTGGTGGATCTGAACTTTAGTGCAGTGCAGGTAAGTAAATATGTCGTGCTCAGCGAGCACATAGAGCAGGATGAACAACCGTTCTTATTTCCAGAGCTGGAAGAAAAGATCCCAGCCCCAGACACAAAAATTAAATTGTTCAGCGCGGAAGCAGCTATTCCCGTGGTATTTGGGGCAGATTTGCCCAGCACCGATCCACAAATTGGTGAATTTTTGGGCCAATCCAGAAAGCTTAGTGCATTGATCACGCGCCAAAAGTGGCAGTGGCGTCAGATGACGACAGCGAAGCGTGACGTTATTACGCAATTGCTGGATTTGCAGAAAAAGCTGAGCGCATAAGTGACCTACAAAGGCGGAATACTCTTGCTCCCGGCGAAGGGATTGATATACCATCACATGTCCGGGCTATGGCGCAGTCTGGTAGCGCGTCCGTCTGGGGGACGGAAGGTCGCAGGTTCGAGTCCTGCTAGCCCGACCAACAAACAACCGCCCTGCCTTATGGCTTGGGCGGTTTTTTTGAATTTTAAGGGGGCCTCATGCGCCAAGGTGTAATTCCGAGTCAGTTGATTGAAACCATGGTCACCAATAACCAAATTTTGATCACCGAACCCTTGCAAGACGATCAAGTGCAACCCGCTTCGCTTGATTTGCGTTTGGGACTAGTTGCTTACCGGGTCCGCGCGTCCTTTTTAGCGGGCGGCCAGGCTACCGTGGCCGATCGCTTGACCGAGTTTGAGATGCACCGAATTGATCTGTCGCAAGGCGCTGTCTTGGAAAAAGGTTGCGTATATCTTGTGCCATTGATGGAAAGCCTTGATCTGCCGGACGACATTGAAGCGGTAGCAAATGCTAAATCCTCTACGGGCCGGTTGGATCTTTTGACCCGTACAATTACCGATTATGGCAAAGAATTTGACCGGGTTGTCAAAGGCTATACTGGTCCACTTTATGCAGAGATTTGCCCGCGTTCTTTTTCCGTATTGGTGCGCCCGGGCATGCGGCTCAACCAGATTCGCTTTCGCAAAGGCCACGCCATTTTGGACGACGAGGCGCTGACATCCCTTCATGCCGAATCCCCCTTGGTCTCTGGAGAAGCGGTGATACAAGATGGATTGGGTTTCTCGGTTGATCTGCGCCTCTCGGAAAATGGCATCGTCGGCTACCGCGCCAAACCGCACACCGGTGTGATTGATTTGGCCAAAATAGGAGCCTATGCGCCGACGGATTATTGGGAAGAAATCCGTACTAATGAGCAGCGCATCATCTTAGATCCAGGGGCCTTCTATATTTTGGTGAGCCAAGAGTCCGTCACTATTCCGCCTGAATATGCTGCAGAAATGGCTCCCTATCTTGCCATGGTTGGCGAGTTTCGGGTGCATTACGCCGGATTCTTTGATCCAGGTTTTGGCCATGCTTCAGCCAACGGACAAGGAAGCCGTGGTGTGCTGGAAGTGCGCTGCCATGAAGCGCCTTTTGTGCTGGAACATGGACAGGTTGTGGGGCGTCTAGTCTACGAATCAATGCTAGAGCCACCGAGCCAGATTTATGGCCGCGAAATTGCGTCCAATTATCAAGGCCAAGGGCTCAAGCTGTCAAAACACTTTAAGATGGATGGCTAGTTAAAGCCGCCCCATCCTTTTTTGCAGCTTTGCCACTGTCTTTAATACGTTTTTGTTGTTCTGACGACAGGCTATCGTCATTTAGTCTTCTGCGCTCCTTGGTCACGGCGTCAAGGCCTTTGCTAATGCAAAAATTCATCAACCTACGGATAATAAGATTGAAAAACATATTCAATATAGCGGTCCATCCTCTGGGTCTTCAATTACGTCATCAAATAAACTTTCCTGTAAATCTGCATCACTTTCGGCTTCAGGTAGAGCTTCGGTTCCCGGAACTGGGCGGTTTTCCAGCAACCCAGCAGAGCGCAATTCCTTCAATCCCGGCAAATCACGGGCATTTTCTAAGCCGAAATGATCAAGAAATTGTTCCGTTCCTACAAAAGTGACGGGTCGACCGGGCGTTTGACGGCGGCGACCAATTTTAATCCAGTCCAACTCCAACAGCTGATCAATGGTACCGCGGCTCACGGCAACACCCCTAATTTCCTCGATCTCAGCCCGTGTCACCGGTTGATGATAGGCAATAATAGCCAAAGTCTCGATGGCCGCACGTGACAGCTTGCGGGTCTCCACTGTTTCGCGCTGCATCAAAAAGCCAAGGTCGGAGGCGGTTCGTATGGCCCAGGCTTGATCCACCCGCACAATCTCCACACCACGGCCCCGATAGTGCTTTTGGATATTTTGCACTGCAATCAAAGGCTCTGATCCATGCGGCATCCGGCCCGCCATTGCGCGTATGGACACAGGATCAGCACTCGCAAATAAGATGGCTTCGACCATCCGCTCTTGCTCAGCAATTGGGGGGGCCTCAAAGAGGCTTTCCTCTTCAATATCATCCATTTCGATTAGCCCTTTTTCTAATTTCGATAGGCGTAAACACATCATCTTGGCGAATTTCAATCTTGCCTTCCTTGGCCAATTCCAGAGAAGCGGCAAACGTGGAGGCGGTGGCGGATCTACGTTTTTTGGGATCACTTGACCAACCATCCGGCAGATAAGACGATATATCGGTCCAATGACCGGCATAGCCAATCAACCCACGCATACGCTCCAAAGCTTGCTCCATCGTGAACACCGACTCGCGGTCCATGACAAAGGACGGAAGTCATCTTTGGTGCGAATACGCGCATAGCCCTGCATCAAATCCAATAGATTAGCTGTGTAGTATACTGTTTTACGGAGCAGAACATCTTCGGTGATGCCCCGCACAAAGCGGTCTCGCCCCAAGCGGTCTCGCGCCATCAATTTGGCTGCATAATCGCGCATGGCTTGTAGCCGTTCCAACTGAAAGGCCAAATGCGCAGCCAACTCATCCCCTGAGGGCCCAGCTTCTAAAGGATCTGGCGGCAACAACAGGCGTGATTTCAAAAATGCCAGCCAAGCGGCCATCACCAAGTAATCAGCAGCCAGTTCAATCCGAAGCTCTTTAGCATTCTCGATAAAACTAAGATATTGCACCGCGAGATCTAGAACAGAGATCTTGCGCAGATCAACTTTTTGCGTACGAGATAGGGTCAACAACAGGTCAAGCGGCCCCTCGTACCCATCGACATCAACGATTAAGGTTTCTGAGGCCACACGCTCAGCAATTGTTTGTGTCTCAAATAACTCTTCTTGCATCAATGTCACTCGTTCATCAGTGCATCAAATTCCTCTTTCAACTGCTGAATGTCAACAGGAACAGGCTTCGGTTGGTTTGCGATAACTTGGGCAATCCGCCGTAGGGTCTGCGCGGTGGGCTGAGGTGCCACAGACGCCAGACTACGCATGTCCTGTAAGTTACCGTTGCAATGCAACACCAGATCACATCCGACGGCCCAAGCCTTTTGGGCGCGCTCGGCCAGATGACCTTGCAATGCGTTCATCGAGATATCATCGGTCATCAAAAGACCGTCAAAGCCAATCTCATTTCGGATCACATCGATCATTGGTTTAGAATGGGTTGCAGGTGCAATTGGGTCGATGTCTTGAAACACCAAATGCGCCGTCATGCCCATACCAATATCATTCAACCGCCGGAACACATCAAAATCAGTGGTGCGCAAATCGGCGTGTTGTGCTGCGACCAAAGGCAGGGCCAGATGCGAGTCCAGAGTGGCGCGCCCATGGCCAGGAATATGTTTCAAAACGCCAGCAACACCACCATGCCGCATGCCAGCCTCCAGCGCGCGCGCATGGATTATAACGCTTTCCTTATCAGAGCCATAACAGCGATTTTGCAGCACTTCATGAGTGTCCGGACCTGCTATATCACCAAGTGGTGCGCAATTGGCGTCAATGCCGGAGCTATAAAGATTTTCCGCAATCAAACGGCCTCGCAGCCAAAACAAGCGCTCTGAATTGGCCTGCGCTGCTTGCTCCAAGGCCGGGAGAAATTCATACCAATGTGGTGCGCCCATACGAGAAACGCGGCCCCCCTCTTGATCAATCATGATTGGCGCATGCCATCCAACCGCTGCACGCAAGTCGGCACAGATGGCCTGGACTTGGGCGGGGTGTTCAAGGTTACGGGCAAATAGGATAAAGCCAAAAGGTTGGCTGTCGGAGAAAAACGCGCGCTCAGATGCAGTCAGGCTTATACCTTCACAGCCTAAAATCAGCGGCGAAAGCGTCAAAGCCAACCCTCCCCTAGTTCATCACAACGGAATAACACTCCGCGTTTTGACCATTCAAAGCTGTGCACAGACGTCGTGCCTCAGCAGAATCGGTAAAACCATGCACCCGCAAGCGATAGATTGTCGAGCCGCCAACTTTAGCTTTCAAGATCAAATGTGGTTTTCCGACCAGATAATCCCCATGTCGCTCAGACAGATCCGTCCAAGCCTCCATGGCGATGTCTTGACTACCAAAGGCACCAAGCTGCGCCATGGGCGTACCACGAGAAATTCCTCCAGATGTTTCTGCTGCTGGAGCCGAGGCCTGTATAACTTTGAACATAGCTGGCCGAACCCTTGGACGAAGGGATTGTGTTAGCCCCAAGCCCGCAGATGCAGAAACCACCGATGATCCAGCCTGATCCGCCTCGGAGATATTTGGGATTATCAAAGTTCTGGCAGCAAGCGTCTCTGCCAAAACCTCGGCGGTTTTGTCAACCGTCGAAAGATCTTCGGCTGCAATCAAACGCTCGGGGGCCATCAAGTTCAAAGTGGAATTTTTTTGCAAAGCCGTAGAGGCCGCCATCAATGTGGCACTTGGCTGATCTTCGGCCTGCAAATTAATGGGGCGCGGTGCCAGTTGGAGCCGGTCCTCCAAAGCAACTAGTCCTTGGCTGCTGGCAACCTCATTCACAGTCAAACCCTGATGCGAGGCCAAAACCCCTCCGGGATCTTCGGGCGCGATGCGCACAGGGCCGTCTAAAGCCTGCACCACAGGAACCCCTGAACTGTCACGCAAAATAGTTTGCGCGCCCCATCCAATGATTCCTACAAAAACCGCTAAAGAAATAACGGATCCAACTATATTCGCATAGGCTGCAGGATTGGCACGTTCAGTGCCCATCTGCGCCTCACAAGTCGCGTTCGCCATGTTGCCTCACTGCCCGGGTATTTCCCTGGGTCCTCTGGAACTGCCTCATTAACACCCGCGCCGACGGAATTTTATCGCATTTCTTGCGCGGGTGTGACGCCTAAAATGCCCAAACCACTTGAAATAACAACAGCTGTTGCCCGAATCAGCGCAATTTTTGCCTGGCTTGTGGCATGATTGCCCTCTTGGATAAACCGTAGCGATGCATCGTCGTTGCCCTTGTTCCAAAGCGCATGCAAATCAGAGGCTAAATCATAAAGATAAAAGGCAATCCGATGCGGCTCATTAGAGCGCGCGGAAATCTCAATCAATCGCGGAAATTCGGCCAGTTTTGTGACCAATGTCAGCTCTGCACAGTCAACCAAACTTGCCAAATCAGCTCCGGACAAAGTCGCATCATCTACAGCAATTCCAGCCGCTTCAGCTTTGCGCATTACTGATGAAATCCGCGCATGGGCGTATTGCACATAAAAAACTGGGTTTTCTTTGGTCTGCTCCATCACTTTGTCAAAATCGAAATCCAACGGCGCATCGTTTTTGCGCGTGAGCATAACAAAACGGGTCGCATCTGCGCCCACTTGCTCAACCACATCGCGCAGGGTCACAAAGGTCCCTGCCCGTTTCGACATTTTGAAAGGCTCGCCATTTTTGTAGAGCCGCACCAATTGAGTAAGTTTAATGTCCAGCGAAGTTTTGCCATCTGACAGAGCTGACACAGCCGCTTTCATCCGTTTCACATAGCCACCATGATCAGCGCCGAAGACATCAATCAACTGATCAAAGCCACGAGTCACTTTATCATAGTGATACGCAATATCAGGCGCAAAATAGGTCCAGCTACCATCGGATTTTTGCACTGGCCGGTCCACATCATCGCCGTGATCTGTCGATTTAAACAAAGTCTGCTGACGTGGCTCCCAATCATCAGGTTTTTTGCCTTTAGGTGGATCCAAAACTCCTTGATAAATCAAACCCTTGCCTTTCAAATCTCCGATTGCAGCTTCAATACGGCCAGTGCCGTAAAGCGATTTTTCGGAGTAAAATACATCCATTTTTACCCCCAAAGACAGCAAATCTGCACGAATCAAATCCATCATAGCATGGGTTGAGAACTCACGGACATCGGAAAGCCAGACTTGCTCATCCTTGCCAATATAACTCTCACCAACCTTGGCTTTGAGCGCTTGACCGACGTCGATAAGATAATCGCCGGGATAGGTGCCATCTTCAAAGGCCACCTCTTGGCCATGAGCCTCCAGATAGCGCAGATAGACCGAGCGGGCCAGGACATCAACCTGTGCGCCGCCGTCATTGATGTAATATTCACGAGTGACATCATAACCTGCAAAGTCGAGTAGGGACGCCAAAGCATCGCCAAACACCGCACCACGGGTGTGCCCTACATGCAGCGGTCCTGTTGGGTTGGCGGAGACATATTCCACATTAACTTTGATGCCTGCGCCGGTTCCCGCGCGGCCAAATCCAATGGGATCAACTAAGATTGCACCGAGAACATCGCTCCAAACTTTGGGTGAGAGCCGCAAATTCAAAAAGCCCGGTCCCGCTACATCTACGCTTTCGACACGCCCATCCGCTGCCAAAAGTGCGGCAAGTTTGTCCGCAATGTCACGCGGCTTGTTTTTGGAGGGTTTTGCTAAAACCATAGCGGCATTTGTGGCCATGTCGCCATGGGTCAAATCACGAGGAGGCTCCACCGTTACAGAATCAAAGCTCAGCCCATAGGGCAGATTTCCTTGCGCCTGCAAATGCTGCAAACTGGCAAGAACAAGGCTACGGATTTCAGCAAAAAGGTTCATATCATTATCCCAAAGTGAAGGTCGGGTTTAGCAAATTCTACTGTCAGGTCAACGCGCCGTGTGCAAGCGATCATGCTCTTGTTGCGCAAATCGGTCAGTCATGCCTGCAATATAGTCCGCAACCACGCGCGCCTTATGTAAGTCGGGGGCATTTGACGCTACCGCTCCGCCCCAATTGCCCGGCATGGCCCCAGGGGAGGTCATGAATATTTCGAACAAATCGCGCACCACTTGCGCCGCATGTTCACGCTGTTGCATCACCCTTGGCGCGCGGTACATATTTTCAAACAAAAATGTTCGTATTTCCTTAAGCTCGGACCAAAGCGACGGAGAAAACTGCACAACGGAATGATCTAGATTGCGGATATCCTGCGCCGACTTGGCACCCGATTGCGCCAATATGACATAGCTGGTCGCCATCACGTCCTCGACCATTACCCCAAACACTCGGCGGAGCGCCTCATGCCGGCGGCGATGCGCATCCAAATTTTTGTATTTTTGATCCACCGCAGTAAAAGCCGGACCAACAATCGGCAGTTCGGCGGCTTGGGCATCCGTGAACAGGCCCGCGCGCAGACCATCGTGTAAATCGTGATTGTTATAGGCGATATCATCCGCCAAAGCCGCCACCTGCGCCTCTCCACTGGCATAGGTGTGCAGTTCCAAGTCGTGTTGCAGGTTGTATTCCAAAAGTGCCAGAGGATAGGGCTTCGACACCGGGCCATTGTGTTTTGCAATACCTTCAAGGCACTCCCATGTAAGATTTAGCCCATCAAAATCCGCGTAATGCTGTTCAAGTGACGTGACAATGCGCACCGCTTGCGCATTATGGTCAAAGCCGCCATATTCTATCATCTGCGCATCAAGCGCATCTTCTCCAGTATGGCCAAAAGGAGTGTGACCCAGATCATGGGCCAGAGACACCGCCTCCACCAATTCCTCATTCAAACCCAAAGCCCCCGAGATTGTGCGCGCCACCTGAGCAACTTCAATGGAATGGGTCAAACGGGTGCGAAAATAATCACCTTCATGCTCTACAAAAACTTGGGTTTTATGTTTCAAACGGCGAAACGCGCTGGAATGGATAATCCTGTCTCTATCGCGCTGAAAGCAAGACCTAAAATTGCTTTCGTCTTCGGCAAACAGCCTGCCTCGAGTGATCTCTGGACGTGATGCGAAGCTCGTTGTCATGATGCCTACCTTGCCGCTTGCCTTAAGTGCCCTTATATGTTGATCATCTTATAATGTCATGCGAGCAATTTCTTATGTTGAACCTGCCTCCAAAAGTTACTGACCGCGCCTTTGAGCGGCTTGCTGAAATTGGGGCTCAAGCCCAAGGAAAAGCTCTGCGCGTGGCCGTTGAGGGCGGCGGATGCTCCGGATTTCAATATGAAATTGATCTTGATGCGGTCAAAGACGATGATTTGGTACTGCGAGGAAATGGCGAATCTGTGGTCATTGACAGCGTCTCTCTGCCGTTCTTGACATCTGCCGTAATTGATTTCAGCGAAGAGTTGATCGGTGCGCGCTTTGTGATCGACAATCCCAATGCCTCATCCAGCTGTGGTTGTGGTGTGTCTTTCTCAATGTAGCCACCAGCGGGCCGTTGCGCCTGCTCTGACTTGTGCTAGACAACAGATTGCGACACAAATACCCCATGAAAATTGCAACATTCAATATCAATGGTATTAAAGCCCGGATCGAAGCGCTCACGGATTGGCTAAATGAAGCCCAACCGGACGTGGCACTTTTGCAAGAAATAAAATCCGTGGATGAGAATTTTCCCCACGAACATTTTGAAGACATGGGCTATAGAGTTGAAACCCATGGGCAAAAGAGCTTCAATGGCGTGGCTATCCTGTCAAAACTGCCGCTTGAAGACATCACCCGAGGCCTTCCCGGTGATGACAGTGACGAGCAAGCCCGTTGGATCGAAGCCACGGTGATGGGCAAACGTCCTATTCGGGTTTGTGGGCTGTATCTGCCCAATGGCAACCCGGCACCCGGACCTAAATATGATTATAAGCTGGACTGGATGCGCCGCCTTAAGGTCCGCGCGCAGGAACTTATGGATGCCGAAGAGCCTGCACTAATGGCTGGAGACTATAACATCATTGCCCAGCCTGAAGACGCCGCAAAGCCAGAGGCATGGACCTTAGATGCGCTGCATTTGCCGCTATCTCGCGCTGCTTTTCGCGATGTGCTCAATCTCGGCTTTACCGAGGCCTTCCGCAGTCGCCACGCAGGCCCGGGGCATTATTCCTTTTGGGATTACCAAGCCGGCAGCTGGCAGCGCAACAATGGCATTAGGATTGACCACTTTTTGCTGACCCCAAGCTGTGCAGATCTTCTTATGGAATGCGAAATTGACAGTGCCATTCGTGGCCGTGAAAAACCTTCGGATCATGTGCCCGTTTGGGTAAAATTAGACAACTAAATCAAAAAAGCTACCCCAAAAGGCGGCCTTTTCATTTTTTAAATTAAGCAAATCAGTCGTCGCGGTGGACTTTCTCGCGTCGCTCATGACGTTCTTGAGCTTCTAAGCTCATGGTTGCGATTGGACGCGCATCTAAACGAAGCAGCGATATTGGCTCGCCAGTCTCTTCACAATAGCCATATTCACCCTCTTCAATCCGACGCAGGGCCGAGTCAATTTTAGACACCAACTTGCGTTGACGGTCCCGGGTGCGCAGTTCAAGAGCGCGGTCTGTTTCTTCACTGGCACGATCTGAAATATCAGGAATGGCACGGGTATTATCTTGCAAAGTTTCAATTGTGTCTTTGCTGTCAGACATCAATTCACTTTTCCACGACAACAGCTTACGGCGGAAATACTCCACCTGAGTGTCATTCATAAACAGCTCATCGTCAGCAGGGCGATAATCGTCGGGCAAAAAGACCTCAGCTCTCATATAACAAACCTCACAATTTGAAACGAACCACAGCGCCATGCCACAACCCTTTGAGCGCGATGTATCCAACGTTGACCTATTTGTCACGCGGAAAACCGCAATTGGATCATCTATCAGGATATGATATTGTTCTGCAAAATAATGAAAGAGTCGTGCTGTGAAATTTACCTCTACTAATACCTATATCGCCGCGGATGATCTGGCCGTTGCAGTTAATGCCGCCGTCACCCTAGAACGCCCGCTTCTGGTCAAAGGAGAGCCGGGCACGGGCAAGACAGAATTGGCCCGTCAGGTCGCTGCATCCCTGGGAATGGAGATGATCGAGTGGAACATCAAATCCACCACCCGCGCCCAACAAGGCCTATATGAATATGACGCTGTGAGCCGTTTACGTGACAGCCAGCTTGGTGATGAACGGGTGCATGACGTGGCCCATTACATCAAACAAGGTAAGCTTTGGCAGGCCTTTACCAGCGACAAAAAAGTTGTGTTGCTGATTGATGAAATCGACAAGGCCGACATCGAGTTTCCCAATGATTTGCTGCAAGAATTGGACCGGATGGCCTTTCACGTTTATGAGACTGGCGCCACTGTTGAGGCGCTGCATCGCCCGGTGGTCATCATCACCTCAAACAATGAAAAAGAATTGCCAGATGCCTTTCTGCGCCGTTGTTTTTTCCACTATATCAGCTTTCCCGAGCCTGAGACGCTACGTAAGATCATAGAAGTTCACCACCCGAGCATCAAATCTGCGCTGCTGGAAACGGCTTTGACCCAATTTTTCGAGATCCGCGACACGCCGGGCCTCAAGAAAAAACCCTCAACCAGTGAGGTGTTGGATTGGTTGAAATTGTTGCTGGCCGAAGATCTCACACCAGATGATCTGCGCCGGGATGGTGTCAACGCCCTGCCCCGGCTACATGGGGCGCTGTTGAAGAATGAGCAAGACGTGCATCTGTTTGAACGTCTTGCCTTCATGGCGCGCAGCCAGAGATAGAACGATCGCCGTCTGGACAGGCCCTTAGCCTCAATATACGGCGGATGTAAAACTTGCCAAATGGGTGTATAGCCCGGTTCACTTAAGAGAATGGAACAATATATGACATATTTCGGTTTGGCACTTGGTGCGATGTTCGGAATTTACCTAGCGATACGCCGCCAAGGTAAACTATTGGACATGCTGCAATATGGCGCCGCCTGCGGAATCATTGGCGGCCTGCTGGCGTTGATTGCCAATGTGATCATACTGCGTATGGGTTAACGAAGATGTTTCTGCCGTTTTTTGACAACCTGAGAGCCCATAAAATTCCTGTATCTCTACGAGAGTTTTTGAGTTTTTTGGAGGCCATGAAGGCTGGACTGGCTACTTATGATATGGATCAATTCTATCTTTTGGGCCGCACTATCCTTGTCAAAGACGAGCGCAATTTAGACAAATTCGATCGGGCATTCGCCGCCACATTTGAGGGGCTTGAGGGCATCAGCCCTCAAGACATGCTCGAACAGATGGATTTGCCCGAAGACTGGCTGCGCAAAATGGCTGAAAAAACCCTCTCTGAGGCGGATAAAGCCGAGATTGAGGCCTTGGGCGGCTTTGACAAGCTGATGGAGACGCTGCGCAAACGTCTCGAAGTACAAAAAGGCCGACACCAAGGCGGCAGCAAATGGGTGGGTACTGCGGGCACCTCACCCTTTGGCGCCTACGGTTACAACCCCGAAGGCGTGCGCATCGGCCAAGATGAAAGCCGCCATCAGAGGGCTGTGAAAGTTTGGGACAAACGCAGTTTTAAAAACCTCGATGGCGATGTTGAGTTGGGCACGCGCAATATCAAAGTGGCGTTAAAACGCCTGCGCAAATGGGCCCGAGAGGGCGCACAAGATGAGCTGGATCTCGACAGTACCATCCGCAAAACCGCCGAAAATGGCTATTTGGACGTGCAAACCCGCCCCGAGCGGCGCAATGCGGTGAAAGTGATTTTGTTTCTCGATGTGGGCGGGTCGATGGATCCGCATATAAAAATGGTCGAAGAGCTTTTTTCCGCTGCACGCTCTGAGTTTAAACATTTGGAAAGCTATTATTTCCACAATTGCCTCTATGAAGGCCTGTGGCGCGACAATGATCGCCGCTGGATTGAACAAATCCCTACCGAAGAGGTATTTCGGACCTATGGACCTGATTACAAATGTATATTCGTGGGAGATGCCTCGATGTCGCCTTACGAAATTGCCTATGCAGGCGGGGCAAACGAACATTGGAACCCAATAGCAGGCCAACAATGGCTGCTGCGGGCGCAAGAACAGTGGAAAAACTCAATTTGGCTGAATCCAGTGGCTGAAAAATACTGGCCCTATACCCAATCCATAGGCATGGTTCAGAATATATTCGATAACCGCATGGTCCCCATGACGCTAGACGGCATTTCTGAGGGGATGAAGTTGATTACCTAAAGCCTTTTTTCAATGATTTTTTGACATCACATCGGACACGGTCCGGCTTAATTCAAAGCCACGATTGAAACCTTCCCCCAGCTGCGCCATATAAAGACCATGCAGTTTCTTTTACCCATAGGGTTTGCGGTGATCGTGGGGCTGGTGAGCTACCTGATGTCCGTCACCCAGACAAAACGCACCTTGGCCGCGCAGTCCAAACCCTTGGATGATCCCGCTTTGGACAAGCACTTCATGCGGCTTGCTCATGCGCTCAATCTCAAGCGGTTGCATGTGAATGTCTATGAGATTGATCCGGTCAACGGTTTGGCGGCTCCAGATGGGCAGATTTATATCACCCGTGGGTTTCTGCAGAAGTTTTACAAGGGTGAGGTGACAGCCGCGGAGATGAGCTCGGTCATCGCCCATGAATTAGGCCATGTCGCCTTAGGCCACACCAAGCGTAGGATGATTGATTTTTCGGGTCAAAACGCGATGCGCACGGCTCTGGCTGTCACTTTAAACCGATTTATACCCTTCATCGGCCCTTGGATTGCCAATATGGCCGTCAGCATGGTAGCCGCGGGCATGTCGCGCAAGGATGAATTTGAGGCCGATGCCTATGCCTCGGCTTTAATGATCAAAGCCGGACTTGGGGTGGCTCCGCAAAAAAGTTTGTTTTCAAAGCTTGATCAGCTGACCGGCAACAGCGGTGCGTCCCCCGCTTGGTTTCTAAGCCACCCCAAAACCCGCGATCGTATCAAAGCGATTGAGGCCAATGAAAAGCGTTGGACAGGCACGGTTTCATAATTTCTCGATCAGCCGTCCAAATTGCGGCAACCAGGCTTTGCGCCAGATATCCGAGACGCTGAGGTCAGGATGCGCCGCCCGAACCTCCGCCATAATAGGCTGAACAGCGGCGGCGATACCCGGCCCCTGCCTTTTGAGCAACAGACGCAAAAACGCATCAGGGTCCATGCGATCAATGCCATAGCTGCGCAGTTCATCCTGCGGGAAGTCTTTTTTATTGTGGGTCACAATCACATCCACATGTTGGGTCACCGCCAGGGCCAAAATGTGGATGTCATTCAGATCTGGCAACCAAAACTGTGCCAAAGAGGTTGGATCCGGCCGGATGGCTGTTACATATTGCCGCCGAAACCGAGCGATAGCGGCTTTGGCCTCTAAGCTTTGCAAGGGTGTTTTGCCCGCGCGCACCCATTCTTCTAAAATGCGGGGGGACACGATTGCCTCGACTTGAGCCACGTCTGCCGCGGCCAATAAGACCGCGCGTAGAAAGCTTGGCACCAAAACACAGGTGTCAAAAACAACGCGCATTACTGCATACGAAAGACGAGGGTTTTGAGATAGCTCGACTCAGCCAGCGCCATATGATGAGGATGATCTGGACCGGCTCCGCCGGTAAATATAAGCTGTGCTTGCCGGCCTGTGCGTCCGATGCCACGAATACAAGCGGCCCGAAAGCGCTCCATATCAGCCGCATGTGAACACGAGCATAGCGTCAAATAACCCCCATCAGCGACCAAGATACTGGCCAAACGGGCGACACGCTCATAAGCACGTAAACCTGCCTCACGTGAGGCTTTTTGCGGTGCAAAGGCCGGAGGATCACAGACCACCACGTCAAAAGTTTTATCATCCGCGACCAATCCGGCCATGGCATCAAAGGCATCGTCCTTAATGGTGTCAAATGGCACGGCTGGGTTGGTCGCCGCAGCACCGCGCAGGGCCAAATCCAAAGCCGGCTGCGAGCCATCAACACAGGTCACCGATGCAGCACCATGGGCCATCGCGGCCAAGCCAAATCCACCTACATGCGAAAACACATCCAAAACAGTTTTGCCAGCAGAAAGATTCTGTACAAAGTTATGATTGGGGCGTTGGTCGTAGAAAATGCCAGTTTTTTGTCCCTCAGCCACATCGGCAAAGTAGACTGCGCCATTCATAGACACTTCAATCGCATCCGTTGGCATGTCTCCCAAGGCCATGCGGCGGGTCTCGTCCAACCCTTCCAATACGCGCGCGCGTCCGGCGCCATTCACCACGATGGATGTGGGCGCAATCACGGCCTTCAGCGCCTCTACCAAAGCGGGCAACAGGTCATCAACCCATGCCGCATTGGGCTGGATCACCAACAAATCGGCAAACCGATCAACAATCAGTCCCGGAAGGTGATCTGCCTCTGCGTGGACCAAACGGTAATAGGGCTGGCTGTAAAGCTGCACACGCAGGGCCAAGGCTCGGGTGATTTTCTGCGCAAACCAGTCGGCGTCAATCACCGTCTCTACGTCATCGGACAGCTTGCGTGCAAAAATCTTTGAATTTGGGTTCACCGCAAACAGGCCCAAGACATTCTGGGCATGATCGTGCAGGATTGCCAAACTTCCGGGCCGCAAAGCCTTCGTGCGGCGGTCCGTGACCAATTCGTTGTCATAGACCCATGGAAAACCATGCCGCACACGCTGCGCATTGGTTTTTGGTTTTAGCCGGATCACCGGATGGTCACTGTGCATTTCTGCTCCCCTTTGTGGTTGCAACTGGCCTAATTCAGCCAAAGTTTGGCGGCAAGAGCATATGCGCATTGATTTTGATCTCAAAGTATGATGATAGCGCTAACAGAAGCAATTGGAGAGCCCGATGAGCCTGCATCCAAAACTGGACGCCGTGACACAAAAGATTGTGGAGCGTTCAAAAAACAGCCGCCGCGCCTATCTGGCGAAAATAGCCAAAGCCGCTAAAGACGGTCCACGTCGGGCGCATTTGAGCTGTGGCAACCAAGCCCATGCCTATGCGGCTATGGGGGCGGATAAATCCACATTGCTCGAAGAACGTGCGCCCAACATCGGCATCATCACCGCTTATAATGATATGCTCTCAGCGCATCAGCCGTTTGAAACCTATCCGGCAAAAATCAAAGAGGCAGCCCGCGCCTTTGGGGCCACCGCTCAAGTCGCGGCGGGTGTGCCTGCCATGTGTGATGGCGTCACCCAAGGTCAGCCGGGCATGGAGTTAAGCCTGTTTTCGCGCGACACCATCGCACTCGCAGCCGCCATTGGCCTGTCCCACAATACATTCGACGCCGCTATCTTTCTCGGGGTCTGCGATAAGATCGTGCCCGGCTTGGTGATTGCCGCCGCCACCTTTGGCCATTTGCCCGCAATATTCCTACCTGCAGGGCCAATGCCCTCAGGCATCTCTAACGATGAGAAGACCGAAGTGCGCAAGCGTTTTGCGGATGGCCAATGTGATCGTGACGAGCTGATGGCCGCAGAGATGGCCAGCTATCACGGGCCTGGAACCTGTACGTTTTTTGGCACAGCTAATTCCAACCAAATGCTGATGGAATTCATGGGCCTGCACCTTCCAGGCGCCAGCTTCGTGCCGCCAAACAGCGATCTGCGCGATGCGCTCAACATTCAGGGCACCAAACAGGTTTTGGCCAATACCGCATTGGGGGAGACCTATATCCCTACCTCTGAGGTCTTAGACGAAAAAGCTTGGGTCAACGGCATTGTTGGTCTGATGGCCACAGGCGGCTCGACCAATCTTGTGCTGCATATCCCCGCCATGGCACGCGCCGCAGGGATAATTCTCGTTCCACAGGATTTCGCAGACATTTCCGCCATCGTACCTCTCTTGGCAAAAGTCTACCCAAATGGCCTGGCCGATGTAAATCATTTCCACGCCGCCGGTGGCCTACCATATTTGATATCACAACTTCTGGACGCGGGTTTGTTGCATGAGGACGTCAACACTATCATGGGACCCGGTTTGCGTCATTTCGGCCGCCAAGCGGTGCTTACTAATGGTGAAGTCGGCTACTCAAAGGCCCCCAAAAAAAGCCTAAACCAAAAAATATTACGCGCCATAGATGACCCGTTTCAACTCAGCGGTGGTTTACAAAATCTCAAGGGCAATCTCGGGACGGCAGTGGTCAAGATTTCCGCTGTGGACGAGGAGCGGCGTTTCATCGAAGCACCAGCAGCCGTGTTTCACAGCCAGGATGCCGTTAAAAAAGCCTTCCAATCAGGCGCACTTAACCGCGATGTAATTGTGGTGGTCCGCTATCAAGGACCTTCGGCCAATGGCATGCCCGAGCTGCACAATCTCACACCGTTTTTGGCTATTACACAGGATCGAGGCTTCAAAGTAGCCTTGGTGACTGATGGCCGTATGTCGGGCGCCTCGGGTAAAGTTCCTGCCGCCATTCATCTGTCACCAGAAGCCGCCGACGGAGGTCCGATTGCTCAAATTCAAGATGGCGATATGCTGCGCCTCGATGCGGTGAATGGTACTCTGGAAACATTGGCCGAAAATTGGCAGGATCGCGATATTATACATCCAGACCTGACGGTAAATGAAGAAGGCATGGGACGTGAGTTATTCTCAGTATTCCGCCGCACAGCTGGCCCTGCCTCTCAAGGCGCAGGCGTAGTAATATAGGAAAGACCAAATGACCCATTCAGATATGATCGCAAGAGTTTGCGCCGCTGCTCCCGTTATCCCAGTTTTAACTATCGACCGTGTCGAAGATGCCCAACCCTTGGCCCGCGCCTTGGTTGCGGGTGGTTTGCCCGCCTTGGAGATCACCCTTCGCACGGATGCGGCCCTTGAGGCGATTGCCGCCATTGCAGAGGTTGAGGGCGCAATGGCCGGGGTTGGCACATTGCTCACCCCTGCTCAGGTACGTGATGCCAAAGCCGCAGGCGCAATATTTGGTGTTTCGCCGGGCACCACGCCAAGCTTGATCGCAGCGACGCTCGAATTTGACCTGCCACTTTTGCCCGGAGCCGCCACAGCCACAGAGGCCATGCGCCTGTTAGAGCAAGGCTTTATCTTTCAGAAATTTTTTCCCGCAGAAGCCGCAGGCGGCGCACCGGCTCTGGGCTCAATGGCGGGACCATTGCCACAGATCACCTTCTGCCCAACCGGCGGCGTGACCCCTGAAAATGCCAAAACCTATTTGGCATTGCCCAATACGCTTTGCGTGGGCGGCAGCTGGATTGCACCCAAGGCCCTTGTGGCCGCAGGTGCTTGGGGTGAGATTACACAGATTGCCCGTCGCGCCGCTGACCTGATTCGTTAATTCGCCCAGCTCTGCCGCCACGTCTTGTTTTTATGGGCGCGGGGGCAAGGGCGGCCTGCAACACCGCTGTCATCGGGTGACCGGGCAGATCAGCCCCGTAATGTGAGATGCAAAAGGCGATATGCTCAGCCGGATCCGCACCCACAGCCACTTGGATTGCCCAATCAAAGAAGATGGTTTTGCACATTGGCGACGTTATGCCCTCAATCCGGTAGCTTTCGCGGATGAGGCCCTTTGGATCAACATCTTCAACTTTCATATCCCTGCCCTTCAATTTGCCCGAGAATGCCATCAATAATCTGTACGCAATGCGCGCGCTTTGTTAAAACTATGTGCTCAAAATCAAGGTCCTGATCAATTTGAGCAATCCTAAACAACCGAGCACGACCGCCCTCGCCGACGGCTGCGTCCTGCGTATCGGTGCCACACATCAGCCTGTGTAGCAGGCGCAAATCCGACAGCCAATCGTGTGATCGCGCCAATTCATCAAGCGCGCCCACCTTCAAATGCGCTGCGCTCTGCCCACTGTGTAATTGTGCGGCTGTGGCAACCTCACGGCAGTGGTGCACCAACGCAATCCCCTGCCCCAAAAGTTCAATATCTTGCAACCCACCCGGACCACGTTTGATGTCCCATAGACCCTGTTGCGGCTTGCTTTCGGCCAAGCGCACCCGCATGTCGCTCACACCAGACATCACCTTCGCCCAATCGGATTTTTCGTCCAAAATCCTCTGGCGTAAATCCTCAACCTTTTTGCGGAACTCGACGCTGCCGGTTATGGCGCGACCACGGGTGAGAGCCAAATGCTCCCATGTCCATGCCTCATTGCGTTGATAGGTCTCAAAACCAGTGATCGACGTGGCGACAGGCCCTGAGCGCCCAGAAGGGCGCAACCGCATATCAACTTCATACAACCGCCCATAAGCGGTTGGGGCCGTCAAAGCGGTGATCAATGCTTGGGTCAGCCTCGAAAAATATTGTCGACAAGCCAGCGTTTTGTGGCCGTCAGACAGCGCATTGGGATCGGCATCAAAAATCAAAATCAGATCCAAATCTGAGTCCGAGTTAAGCTGCCCAGCCCCCAGAGATCCCATCGCAAGAATGGTGCTGTCTGACGGTGCAATATCGCCATATTTGCGCGCGAATTCACGGTGAACAAATGCAAACACCACCACCAATACTGCTTGTGCCAATTGCGCATATTGCTCTGAGGCCGCCTTGGGTGTGATAATCTCTTGCAGCACATGCACCCCAATGCGAAAATGCCATTCTTTGGTCCAGATCCGGGCCAAATCTAAGCCCGTTTCATAGTCAGAGGCCCGGGCAAGTGTGGTGGACAGCTGCGACTGTAGCGCCTCTTGATCCGGCCATGCGGCAAAGAACTCACCACTCAACACCGCGTCCAGCACCCCAGAATTTCGACCCAAATACTGGGCCAAGGCCGGCGCGCTCACCGCGATATCGGTCAAAAGATCCACCAGTTTAGGATTGGCCGCAAAAAGGGAGAATACTTGAATTCCCGCCGGCAACCCTTGCAAAAAATTATCAAATTGAATCAAAGCTTCTTTTGGATCTGGAGCATTTTGCAACCGAGCCAGTATTTCGGGACGCAGAGTATCGAACAGCACCGTGGCCCGCTCCGAGCGCATGGCCGCATAGCTCGGCCAATGTTGGGTGATATCGTGGTGCCCTTCAAGAGCAACTTCTGGCACCGTTCTTTGAGCGGGGGCAAAGAAAGATTCTGTGATGGCATGTACTGCGTTCAGATGCGCCGAGATATCATCTAAAAAGGCCTCAGAGGTCTGACCGCACAGCCCCGCTACTCGGGCTAAACCCTCTTCCGACTGTGGTACACTTTGGGTTTGCGCGTCTCGGATCATTTGAATGGCATGTTCTGTATGGCGCAACACTGTGTAGCTGCGTTGGAGTTGATTATTGATAGCTGAGGTCACCCATTCTTTCGCCACCAACTGATCCAATGCCGCCAATGTTTGCGAGGATCGCAGCTCAGGGTCGCGGCCGCCAGAAATCAGCTGGCGGGTTTGAGTGAAAAACTCAATTTCCCGGATCCCGCCCCGCCCCAGCTTCACATCGTGACCGGGCACAGTGATTTGGCCACGCGCGCCGGTTTTGGTGCGTATTTTCAGACGCAGAGCATGGGCCTCCTCAATGGCTGCAAAATCCAGATGGCGCCGCCAAACAAAGGGCACCATTTGCTCCAAGAACGCAGCCCCTGCCTCTTGATCACCGGCACAGATCCGCGCTTTGATAAAGGCTGCGCGCTCCCATGTGCGCCCCAAGCTTTCATAGTATTCCAGCGCCGAAGACATGCTGACGCAGATTGGGGTTACAGAAGGGTCGGGTCGCAACCGAAGGTCTGTGCGAAAAACATAACCATGTTGCGTGACATCATTCAGAAGTTTGGTGGCAGTGCGCGTGGCGCGCACCAAGATTTGACGCAAATGTGACGCTTCAAGATGATCCATTTTGCGATCATCAAACATCACAATGAGATCGATGTCCGAGGAGTAATTCAGTTCCCCCGCGCCCATCTTCCCCATCGCCACAACGAAAAGCCCAGTGTCCTCAGGCAGCTTGCCAGAGGCCTGATAGGGCGCCAACGCTGACGTGAAGGCCGCCTGCACCGCCGCATCGGCAAAATCTGTGAGCGCTTGGGTGGTTCGGCTGAGCGGATAGGCGCCCGACAACTCCACCATGGCCAAAAATCCGGCCATGCGGCGCTTTGATTGTCGTAGGATTTGGCCCGGATCTGCGCCCAGATCGCTGGGCAATATACCTTCCAAGGGCGCATCGGCATGAACGGCTTCGCAGATCCACGCTTGTTCCTGACGCAACACATCGTTGAGATAGGGGCTGCACCCGCCAATCCCCTTTAACAGCTCCGCAAGCGCGCCTGTGGCCGCCCAATCCGCACTGAGCGCTGTCCCGCGGGCGGGTTCATAAGGAATGGGGACTTGATTGATTGACTCGATGACTGCCATGTCCCCAAACTGCGGAGCAAGCGACATAAGGTCAATGGGGTAGAGATGAGTAAAAGCTTAAAGCGCGTTAAATCTGTTCTGATAGAGGCCGGGGTTAATTTGGAGGTGATTGAAACTGGCACGGCCACAACGGCCCTCGCGGCAGCTGAGAGCCTTGGCTGTCTGGTGGATCAAATTGCCAAATCTATCATTTTTCAAGGCAGTCAAACCGGGGCGCTATATCTTTTCGTAACCGCCGGCGCTCAAAGAGTTGACCTCGACCGTGCTGCCGGTTTGGCCGGTGAGCCCTTGGTAAAAGCAGAACCGACGGATATACGCACCATTACCGGATTCTCGATTGGAGCGGTCAGCCCAGTGGGCCACCTCACGCCTATCTCCACCTTCTTTGACGCGTTTCTGATGCAGTTCCCAATCATATATGCGGCCGCAGGTACGCCCATTCATGTGTTTGGTTGTCCACCCGCTATAATGCAAAGCCTTTGCGAAGGGTTGATTTCCGACTTCCTCGAAAAAATGTAAAAAAATTACATTACCCCATGTAAAGCCGCGCCATACTAACAGATAAAAATGTTAACAGCATTTACATTGTAACAGATATAACAATGCGAGAAATATGACCGTGCTTGCAACCGAAACGGCAAAGGCAATGGTGCTTAGATGGCCGCAATGATCCTTAGATTTATATTCTTTTGGCCTGTCGGCCTTGCTCTTCTCTTCTACATAATCTGGAGCAAACACATGTTTTAAAACCACAGTCTTGCCACCGTTTTCAAAGCCAGTCTCACAGCACAATTCAAGTGGCAACAGCTCATTTGGTGTCTATAAAGCCGACACTTTGCACAGCCTTGAAGAAAAAATTATAATTCGAAGCCTTTATGCAGCGACTTCGGGCGGCTAAAGACAAATCAGAGTTTGATCAATTTATGGATGATCGCGCCCAGAAGCCCACACATGGCGCAACGGCCACTGATGCCAGCCCTGAGCGCTCTGACCCCACCGGGGTCAGAGCCATTTTATTAAAGCTGTTTTGATGCTCCAACTTCCCAATCCTGTCCAAGATGCTACTTATTACGCCGACGTAAACCTAAAACGTTTACTGTCATGGCTTGGCTATACACTGGCTATCACCGCCATGACCTTCGTTCTGTGCCTGCTCACCTCTGGCATCGGCTTTTTCCTCTTCCTTAGCATTTGGACAATTGTGAGCTTTTTCTATCGGTTCACAGAGATGACAGCACGTTCAGCCACGCTTGGCATGTGGATCAGCGGATTGAACTTAGTATTGTACAAAACAGGCCTATGGACGGGCTCTATGCGTTGTTTCACACGCTGGGCACCTTGATCTGTTTGATCTCTCGGCTGCAAATCATCTCAGTGATTTTGATGCTTATCGCCTCCCGAAAACAGGGTTTGGTAGATTTGATATCGGGCACAGTGATTCTGAACGCACCAGCGCACTATCAAGCCAGTTAAGATTTACTCTTGGATATTGTGATTTGGATTGATAGCCTTAGGGAGAAAGTCGATTGGAAGTCATGCGCCACACCGTTCCCATAGCGTCACAGTTTTATGTCACCGCTCCGCAACCCTGCCCCTATCTTGCGGATCGGATGGAACGCAAACTGTTCACCTCGCTTCAGGGGATAGATGCAGGTATCTTAAACAATACACTGTCTAAGCAGGGCTTCCGGAGATCGCAGAACGTATTGTATCGGCCAGCCTGTGTGGCATGCACGGCCTGCCTATCCGCTCGAATTGATGTCGGCAAATTTCAACCCAGCAAGAGCCAACGCCGGATCATAAAGCGCAACGCGCATCTGCAACGCCAGCCCAATGCGCCTTGGGCTACAGAAACCCAATATGAGTTGTTTCGCAGCTATCTTGAATCCCGCCACTCTGAGGGTGGGATGGCGGATATGGATATCTTCGAATTTGCAGCCATGATTGAAGAAACCCCCGTCACCAGCCGGGTGATTGAATATTACACGCAAGAGGGGGATCTGAACGCTGTCTGCTTAACGGATATTTTTGATGATGGCCTGTCACTGGTCTATAGTTTTTTTGACACGTCTCAGCCTCAAAACTCTGTCGGTACCTATATGATTTTGGATCATATAGCTCTCGCCCGTGAAGCGGGTCTGCCCTATGTCTATCTTGGATATTGGGTGCCGGGCAGTGATAAAATGGCCTATAAGGCGCGGTTTTCCGGTGTCGAGGTTTTTCGTGATCAAAAATGGGCAGAAATTGATTCCAACGACAGCTACAAAACCGAAACCAATCCTCTTGAGGTACGACCTATCTCTGAGCAGGTGGCTCATATATCAATGCCAAATGTCACGCATATCAGCGGGACTTGATGTTTTTCAAAACTGTTCATTCCACAAAAAAGGGCGCCTGCAACAGCGCCATTTTTTAATTCTATATGCCCAACCTTAGCCGGCCAGCAGGTTTGGAATGATGCTGACCACCCAAGGGAACCAGAACAACAACAGCAGCCCTAGAACTTGTATCAACACGAAGGGGATCACCCCGCGATAGATGTGACCCGTGGTCACCTCTTTCGGAGCAACACCGCGCAGATAAAACAGTGCAAAGCCGAAGGGTGGTGTCAGGAAGGACGTTTGCAGGTTTACGGCAATCATAATGGTGACCCATTTAGGATCCATCGTGCCACCGTAAATTACCGGTCCCACAATCGGGATCACGATGTAAATGATCTCGAGAAAATCGAGCACAAACCCCAAGACAAACAACACCAGCATCACGATCAAGAAGACCGTAAACTCATTATCAAAGCTCTTAAGGAAGTCCTGAATATAATGCTCGCCGCCAAAGCTGATGACCACCAGATTGAGTAATTGCGACCCAATCAAAATTGTAAACACCATCGAGGTTACTTTGGCAGTCTCGCGCACAACGGGACTGAGTACACCGGAGCGGAACAGCGTCCAACAAGCATAAATTAAACCAAACAGGGCATATAAGTATGCAGCCTGTGCCACAAAAAATGCAATCCAATTTTCAACAGATGCGCCCTCATAGCTAATTCTCAAATCAAAGTTCATGCCGACCAGCAACATAATCACCAACGCAAAAGCAGATCCAATGATAATCTTGGGTGACTTGTTCTCATCTTTCAGCTTGCGGAAGGCCGCCAGCATAATCGCACCACCTGCCCCCAAAGCCGCAGCTGGAGTTGGGTTAGTGATGCCGCCAAGGATAGACCCCAAAACCGCCACAATCAGAATTAGCGGTGGAAATACCACCCGGATCAGCTCGTTTTCAGCCAAACGAACAACTGCCGTGCGCAGACCATATAGGATCAACACTATTGGCGGGACCAACAGGATCAGAGTAACACCCGGAGAGGTCAGTGGGCTGATCAACACTATGTCAAACAGTATAGTCAAAGCCACCCCTGCAAAGCCAACCGCCAGGGGGCGGAAATCTTGGCTTGGCGCCACACCCCGTGCTGTGGTCAGAACCAGGGTCATCAAGATCATCCCAACAGCAATACCCAAACCAATCGGAGCCGCATCGCTGACCCGCGTGGCAATATTCGTATCGATCTCATCGTCAGTCAAAGCACGGCTTTGAACGGCACCGCCAGAATCCGCAATCGCTTGCTGCTCGGAGATAGCGAAATCCCAGGCCTCTTGTCCGTGCAAATCAATCATTGACGCCTGACATTCCGCCCCCACATTGGTGCGAAGAGACGCGCCCTCGCTCAGAGCCGAGCGTGACGAAACAGAGATATCCTGCGAGCCAATCATATTGACCTGCCCCAAAAGAATGGCGCCACCGATCAACGCAATTGGAGCGGCCAAGAACCACTGCAAACCATGATTGCGACCAATCGGTTCACCAGAACCGCCACCCATCTTAACCGCTGGAGCCTTAGATGGATTGAACAAAGCATAGACAAAGGCATAGCCCGCATAGAGGACAGCCAGCATAATTCCGGGCAAAAGAGCTGCCTGAAACAGCGTGCCAACAGATACAACAGCAGGTTCGCCCAAATAGGTCAAAGCATCGGTACAGCCTGCAGTTCGCGCCCGCACTTCTTGCGCACGAGAATACAGATCGCCCGCCAAAGTACCCAAAAGAACGATGACAATGGATGGTGGAATAATCTGTCCCAAGGTTCCCGAGGCCGCGATGACCCCGGTGGACAACTCTGGAGAGTAACCATTGCGCAGCATCGTGGGCAGGCTCAGCAAGCCCATGGTCACAACCGTGGCCCCCACAATCCCCGTAGAGGCGGCCAAAAATGCCCCCACGACCACAACAGAGACAGCCAAACCTCCCGGCAGAGGGCCAAACACCCGCGCCATAGTTGTAAGTAAATCATTGGCAATCTTTGAGCGCTCAAGGGTGATGCCCATCAAAACAAACATCAAAACAGCCAGCAATGTCTCAATCGACTGCCCTGCCAGAACCCGCTCGTTGATCCGGTTCACAATGAAAGACACATTGCGATCTAGAGCTACTTCCCAACCTTTTTGAAATACAGGCACCTCGATACGCGGCAATTCGGGGTATCGAAACACGCTAATCGTATCCGCTCGAAGGCCCTGACCCATTAAGGCTCCAAATTCCGCTGATGATTTATCAATAGCTTGATGCAGCAACAGACCGCTGCTGTCCAAAACAGCAATAATCCCAAAAGAGATCACCGCAGCCCCTCCAATGGCAAAGGCCACTGGGAAACCAGATAGAATTCCACCAAACAGGCAGAGGAAAACGATCAATAGGCCTACTTCGACGCCATCTAATCCAAAAAACATCATCCCTGCCCCTAATGTATTTCTGCGGCCAATTCGGCCACGTCATCGCCGAGAACGTCTCGATCAAGATATTTACCTTCTGCGGCCTCTCCTTCTTTTCGTTCCAGATAGGAGCGATAGAAGAAAGCCACGGCTTGCAACATGATCATCACGCAGAAAATCACGAGCAAGAGTTTGAATAAGAAATAGGCATTAAAACCATTGGGCGAAAAGCCTATGGTCTCTACATTCCATTTGAACGCTCGGGATTTTCCATCCACCAAACGTTGCAATGTGTCACTCGCCGAAACCTTTGGCGTCACCAGATGCCGCCAGAGGAAGTACCAAGAATACATATAGGTAAGGATCGCGGCCGGGATCATGAAAAACAGGCTGCCAAACATATCAATGGTCTTTTTGGCGCGATAGCTCACAATCGAGTAGACCAGGTCAACCCGCACATGCCCGCCTTGAACGAACGTATAAGCCGCACAGAGGCAAACTATCAACGCATTGTAAAATTTTAGCTCTTCCGCATACCAGCTGATATCTTTGTCCAAAGCCACGCCCATACCGAAGGTGATCTGCGCTTCAAGAAAAATGCGCTGAATGAACACGATAACAATCTGTTGCAAAACCATTAACAGTCCAGCCCAAGCTGCCAGTCGACCGACTGTATTGGCAAACCACTCCAACCCGCGCACCACACCCCATAAGACAGAGTTTAGCCACACACCAACGACGGTCAGCACAAAAAACGCGGCAAGGGCTACGAAAAATAATTCAGCGGAGGCGCCGTAGTAAATGAAGCGCATCACGGCCTTGCCGTTGCTCCAATCCAGCCATTGCATGGGATGGGTGATCGCATACCCAAAATTGTAAAAAGCCATTACAAAACTTTGGAAAAACCAGATAATCCATTCCAACAGTCATCCCCCTAGAAAATTAGCCCATCCTTATACCCGGATGGTAGGTGCAAAGAAAAAGGGCCCCAGTTCCCCAGAGCCCTTAACTTCAATTTAGCCGTTGGCCAAAACGCGGTTGC
This sequence comes from uncultured Planktomarina sp., assembly GCA_905182455.1. GTDB lineage: Bacteria > Pseudomonadota > Alphaproteobacteria > Rhodobacterales > Rhodobacteraceae > Planktomarina > Planktomarina forsetii. The sequence continues at coordinate 141,120 of CAJJBJ010000002.1, read as the reverse complement.
GCTGAGACACAAACTCTCCATCAGACTTCAAGAGCCAATCAGAAGATTTTGCCAAGGATGCGTCGAATGAATTGCGTATACGTGCAAACAATTCGTCACCCATGTTTTCGTCCAGAACTTCTTTAGAAGCCGTACCAAATGCATCCCAAACATCATCAGAGAATTGAAGTGTTTGGACACCCTGTGCCTGCAAACGGGACAAGGCGGCGCCGTTGTTGGCCAGCGTTTGTGACAACTGGTAATGCGTAGTGGCTTTAGTCGCATTATCAATAATGGACTTGTGCTGATCAGATAGATCATTCCAGACATCCAAGTTCATGCCCATTGCAAGGCCTGAACCTGGCTCATGGAAACCCGCAGTGTAGTAAATTTTGGCAACTTCTTGGAAGCCAGCGCGTTCATCGGCGAATGGGCCAACCCACTCAAGACCGTCTAAAGCGCCGGAGGACAGCGCTTGATACAGCTCACCGCCTGGGATGTTTTGAACGGATACGCCCAATTTACCCAAAACCTGGCCTCCCAAGCCTGGCATGCGGAACCGCAGACCCGCTAAGTCTTGTGCGGTTTTAATTTCCTTACGGAACCAACCACCAGACTGAGAACCCGAGTTGCCAGCCAAGAACGATTTAAGACCAAAAATTTGACCTAGTTCATCATGCAGGTCCTGGCCACCGTCATGATAATACCAGTTTGTAAGCTCTTGAGCCGTAGCGCCAAAAGGCACAGCCGTGAAAAACGCATAACCCGGGTGTTGGCCTAAAAAATAATAATCAGCTGAGTGATACATATCAGCCTGACCAGAAGTAACAGCATCAAAAACTTCAAGCGCACCGACCAATTCGCCGGGTGCTTTTTTCTCAATTACCAGATCGCCGCCAGACATGGCATTCACTGCTTCATTGAAATAGGTTGCAGCATCATCCAAAACGGCAAAGCCGCGTGGCCATGATGTTACCATCGTAAGAGTTTTAGCGTGTCCGCCTGCAATTGCAGGGGCTGCCAATGATGATGCAGCAGCTGCACCGCCACCAAGGGCAGTTGTCTTCAGAAAAGAACGACGATCCATTAAATTTCCTCCCATAGAATATCAGTAGGCATAGGAATACACCCCCGACAGATCGTTAATAGTGAGAATACGATAGCGAGATAAGCGTACCCCGCAATACCCATGACTACTTAGAAATACGATTTTTGCGCAGTTTTAGGTGACCTTGGTCAAAAATAATGTCATCTTTACTCAACTTATCGCCCTAAAAAGAGATTGATGATGATGCGACTCTCACAGCTTTTCAAACTGGATTATGGCCGAAAGCTTTTCTTACTAGCAACCCTACCACTGATTTTTGCAGTGGCTGCGATCTCAATCGTTGTGACCAATCAATCTAAACGCCTCGCTGAAACAGAAATTTATGCGCTCGAGACACAGTTGATTGAGGCCAAAAAGGCGGAATTGCATAACTATGTCACCCTCGCAAAGAACGCGTTTTTCTCGATCTATGGCGGAGCGGCACCGGATGACGAAGAGGCAAAGCTCCGTGTGACCCAAATTTTGGCGGCTATGATTTACGGAGATGAGGGATTCTATTTCGTCTACGATTATGACGGCAACAATATAGTTTCCCCACGTCAAACCAACCTGATCAATCAAAATTGGTCAGGCCAAGTGGATTCAAACGGCGTGCCCATTACCGATGAGTTGATCCGCATCGCACGCTCGGGGGCTGGCTATCATTCCTACATATGGGCCAAACCCTCGACTGGAGAGCCCGCGGAGATGGTGACCTACGTGACAGGAATGCAAAATTGGCGTTGGGCACTTGGCACCGGTGTGTTTATCGATGATGTGCTGTTAACCGTCGCCAACACCCGCACCGAAGTTGAGGCCCGCATCGCGCGCACCTTTGTGCAAATCGCCATCATAACCTTCTTGGCCTTATTTTTGGTGTTTATATCTGGCTACTTCATCACCGTCCGTGAACGACGCTTGGCGGATGCCAGACAAAAAGCGCTCACCGCACGCATTGTTAACACCCAAGAGGAAGAACGGGGGCGCGTCGCCCGCGAGCTGCATGACAGTATCAGTCAAATCTTAGTTGGTGTTAGCTATGCCTTGGACTTGGCTCGACGCCGGTTTCGCAACGGAGATGATCATGCGGGCGAAACCTTAGACAAAGGCATCGGCAGCCTCGCTGGCGCCATCCAAGAGGTGCGCCGCATCAGCCGCAATTTGCGCCCTAGCATGCTGGATGATCTTGGGCTTGGTCCTTCGATCAAAACCCTGATTGATGAATTTTCACAAAGAACGGGCACGCAAAGCCGATTTGAAACTGTGGTGTTTCGCAATAGGCTCGACAATGACAGCAAGATTGCGCTATACCGCGTCGCCCAAGAAGCGTTCACCAATATTGAGCGCCATGCCAATGCAAATTTGGTGACTGTCAAACTCAAAGGCACCCGGGGCGGCGCCTTAATGAAAATCATTGATGATGGAGAAGGCTTCGTGATGGGCAGCTCAGGCAGCAGTTCCGGATTGGGCCTGCGGAACATGCAAGAACGGATCGAGCAATTGGGCGGGACTCTGACCATTACCTCCGGACGCCGAGGCACGAAAATATCCGCATTGGTGCCTTTGTCACATATCTTGAGTCCACAATCCTCTGCAAAGGAAGACTAATGAAACAGACGCGCGTCATGATCGTTGATGACCACCCGATGGTGGCCGAAGGCATCCAATCCATTCTGGAGACCTATGATGACCTAAACATTGTTGCCTGTCTCACCACCGGAGAGGATGCCTTACAACATCTCGAGGCCTCATTGCCTGATGTGGTTTTGATGGACCTAAACATGCCCGGCATGGGCGGGCTGACTGCGACCGAGCTGGTATTAGAACGTGCGCTGAGCACCCGAGTCCTAATCCTCTCCATGCATGACAGCCCTGAATATATCGCAACCGCCATGAACCACGGGGCCAGTGGATATATTTTAAAAGATGTGCCAACCGATGAGATCAAAATTGCAATTGATACTGCGATGATGGGCGAGCAATACCTGTGCACCGGCTCACAAGCTGCACTTGGCAAACAAGGCACAGGCCCACAGTCAGCACTTACAGGCCGTGAGCAAATGATTTTGCTCGAGTTGGCGCAGGGCAAATCGAACAAGGATGTTGCCCTGCTGTACAGTATTTCGGTGCGCACAGTGGAAACCCATCGCAAAAACATTAAACGCAAATTGGGGATCACCTCAACAGCAGGCCTCACCCGCTATGCGATGGAACATGGCGTTTTGCAGGGCACAAGCAGCCGATAAATTGCATTTATTACTCGCAGGAGGGCTTTTCTGAAATAAAAAATCTCAAAACGGGCACTTTTTGTCAGAAAATTTACAAAACTCGGTTGACGCCCCTGTTTTGGCCTCATAGGTTCAGGTCAGAATAAGGAAATCGATGCATGACACCTATCCTACTCACTGTAGTCGTGCGGCAAAGGGGCCGCTGCTGGTACTGAACTTCAGTCCCTGCCCTGCCCTTTGCCCCCGCAAACCGGGGGCTTTTTTATGCCAAGAATGAAAGAGAATGAATATGACCCAAACAATGTCCGGCGCAAAAATGGTTGTTCAAGCCTTGATCGATCAAGGTGTTGATACGGTATTTGGCTATCCAGGCGGCGCGGTGCTTCCAATCTATGACGAAATTTTTCAACAAAACAGCATCCGTCACTTTTTGGTGCGCCACGAGCAAGGGGCCGTGCATGCAGCGGAAGGCTATGCCCGCTCTACCGGCAAACCCGGCGTTGTGCTTGTCACCTCAGGTCCCGGCGCCACCAATGCGGTGACCGGTCTTACAGATGCGTTGATGGACAGTATTCCAATCGTTGTGCTTACAGGACAGGTTCCAACCTTCATGATCGGCTCAGACGCCTTCCAAGAAGCTGATACCGTGGGCATTACCCGGCCCTGCACCAAGCACAATTGGCTGGTGAAAGACACAAATGAACTGGCCGCGACCCTGCACACTGCTTTTCACGTGGCCACGGCTGGTCGCCCCGGCCCGGTTTTGGTAGATATTCCGAAAGACGTCCAATTCGCTGATGGCACCTATGAAGGTCCGGCTAAAATGAAGTCCCATTATCAGCCGCAAGTGAAAGGCGATCTGGACGCGATCACCCAATTGGTGGAAGCGATGGAAACCGCCAAAAAACCAATTTTTTATACTGGCGGCGGCGTGATCAATTCCGGCCCTGTGGCCAGCCAATTGCTACGCGAATTGGTGGCGGCTACAAATTTCCCAATCACCTCAACGCTGATGGGCCTTGGCTCATACCCTGCCAAAGGTGACAACTGGTTGGGTATGTTGGGGATGCACGGGCTTTATGAGGCTAATATGGCGATGCATGATTGTGATTTGATGATCAACATCGGCGCAAGGTTTGACGATCGCATTACCGGCCGTCTTGATGCATTCAGCCCAGACTCCATCAAAGCCCATATCGACATTGATAAATCATCCATCAACAAGGTCATCCGCGTGGATATTCCGATTGTGGGCGATGTGGCACATGTGTTGGAAGATATTCTGAAAGTGTGGAAGGCCCGCGGCCGCAAAACCAATTCTGAAGGTGTTAAAGAATGGTGGTCTGAAATTGACGCTTGGCGCAAAATTCGCTGCTTGGATTACAAACCTGGCACCAAAACCATCAAACCGCAATATGCGCTGGAGCGGCTCGAAGCTCTCACTAAGGACCATGATCGTTATATCACAACGGAAGTGGGACAGCATCAGATGTGGGCGGCGCAGTATTTGGGGTTTAATGATCCCAATCGCTGGATGACCTCTGGCGGCTTGGGGACCATGGGTTATGGCTTTCCCGCCTCCATTGGCGTACAAGTGGCTCATCCAGACAGTTTGGTGATCAACGTGGCCGGTGAGGCCAGCTGGTTGATGAACATGCAAGAGATGGGCACGGCCATGCAATATGGTCTGCCGGTCAAGCAATTCATCCTCAACAACGAACGCCTCGGCATGGTGCGCCAGTGGCAAGAGTTACTGCACGGTGAACGCTATTCACAAAGCTGGTCCGAGTCCTTGCCCGACTTTGTAAAATTGGCAGAAGCTTTCGGCGCCAAGGGCATTCTTTGCTCTGATCCGGCGGATCTTGACGACGCCATTATCGAGATGCTGGCTTATGACGGTCCAGTTATTTTTGACTGTTTGGTTGAGAAGCATGAAAACTGCTTCCCGATGATCCCATCAGGCAAGGCGCATAATGAGATGCTGTTGGGAGATTTTGCCATGAAAGGCGCCATCGACGCTACCGGCTCGGTTTTGGTATAGGGAGAGATGACATGAATGCTTTAAACATCACCAAAGGATCTTCTTCGAATTCCGCCTATAATCTGCGTTCTGGCCATGAAGATGTGATTGAACGCCACACGCTGGCGGTGCTTGTGGCCAATGAGCCCGGCGTTTTAGCGCGGGTCATTGGCCTGTTCTCTGGCCGTGGGTACAATATAGAAAGCCTCACCGTGGCTGAGGTTGACCATGCAGGTCACACCAGCCGCATAACCATTGTCACCACCGGCACTCCTCAAATCATCGAACAGATCAAAGCCCAGCTGGGCCGGATCATTCCGGTCTATGACGTGCATGATCTCACCGTCGAAGGCCCCTCTGTTGAGCGGGAATTGTCGCTCTTCAAGGTCAGCGGCAAAGGTGAAAAGCGTGTGGAAGCGCTTCGCTTGGCAGATGTGTTTCGCGCCAATGTGGTTGACAGCACTTTGGACAGCTTCACCTTTGAAGTGGTTGGTAGCCCTGAAAAAATTGATGCTTTTGGCGAATTAATGCGGCCGTTGGGCCTGTCTGAGATGGCTCGAACTGGTGTGGCGGCTCTGTCACGCGGATAGGCTACAATACAATAAATATAATTCAGGCACAAATCTTGTGTGGGCCTTTTTCCACGTTAGCAGCGGTAGAGGTCGCATGAGAAAGGTTTTGTCGTGATAAGCGAAGTTTAGGCTAAGAATGCAACGTACCACTAAACTATAGTGGAGAGTATCATGGCCAAAAACCTAACCCCTACCGACATCGATTCAGTCCAACGCCCTGTAGAGATGGCCAATGGACTGGCCAATGCCCATTATATTGATCCGCAGGTCTTTGCCGAGGAATCCGAGGCGGTTTTAAAGGCCACATGGGCCGGTTTGGCCGTGGGCGCTGATGTGCCCAATCCCGGTAATGCCAAACCCATCAGTTTCTTGGGCATGCCCCTGCTGCTGCTGCGCGACCAAGATGGCGATCTCAGGGTCTTTGAAAACATCTGCCGTCACCGAGGCATGCAATTGGTAAGCGAAGCCAAAACCATCGAAGGCGCGATCAGATGCCCCTATCATTCTTGGTGCTATTCCACCAAAGGCATGTTGGTCAGCACCCCACATGTGGGCGGAGCGGGCCACAACACCCATCCCAGTATTGTGAAAGAAGATCTTGGCCTGAATGAGGTGCGCAGCCATGTCTGGCGCGATGTGGTTTTCATCAACATTTCAGGCACAGCCCCCAAATTTACTGATGTTCATGCCGATCTAATCGCGCGTTGGACTGAATTCGATTGCCCCATTTTTCATGGTGGGGACGACAGCAAGTTTGATCTGGAACTGACAGCCAACTACAAATTGGCGGTGGAAAACTATTGTGAGAGCTACCACCTGCCTTGGGTGCATCCCGGACTCAATAGCTACTCGCGGTTAGAAGATCACTATAACATTGTAGAATATGGTAAATTTTCCGGCCAAGGCACTTTAGTTTACCGACAGTTCAAAGCCGAAGACGGCTCTGCTGCCTTTCCAGATTTCCCAAAACTATCCGAGCAGTGGAATGAGGGCGCAGAGTATATCACCGTTTACCCGAACGTCTTGCTGGGGGTGCAGCGCGATCATGCATTCGCGATTGTGCTGGAACCAAAAGCGCATAACAAAACTGTTGAGCATATCCATCTCTACTACGCCTCTGAGACCACAGATGCAAAAAACCGCTCGGTGAACACTGAGCAGTGGAAAGAGGTATTTGCGGAAGATATTTTTGTGGTGCAAGGCATGCAATCAGGTCGCTATGCCCCCACCTTTGACGGTGGACGGTTTAGCCCTGTGATGGATGAGCCAACCCACTGCTATCACGATTGGGTCGCGCGTAAAATTGCAACCTACCGTGGCTAAAGGCGGCTATCACCTGAATGCCGACATTTTGGCGGCCCATGCGCGCCAGGATCATGCTCTCCTGATAGATTTTTACACACAAGCCGCCGATGTGGCTGAGGACCAAGACGTTGAGTGCTTTTTCCTGACCTATGCGCATATCTTTTCACTCGAGTTGGGTTACCCATGCCAAATCCCCCTACAAGCCCGTTTACGGGCCTACGGGCGGGAATAAGCAACACTACACTCAAGGTTCAAACAGAAACCGGAGGGCCAAAAGCCCACCAGTTTTGTCGTTCAAGCTCTCTATTCATACCACTCAGTTAGATGCCTGCGGCCTGAACGTCGTAAGAGGCAAGCGAACCGGCCCCTCTAACTCGTGTTAGCTGCAGCCAGATGTACCGCCGCAGGTGTTGCACTTCATGCAGGTGCCGTTGCGCACCAAAGTGTAATTACCGCATTCCCCACAAGGATCGCCCTCATAGCCCTGCATTTTTGCCTTGGTGCGATGATCCATCGGAGCCAAAGCCACAGTTGCCACCTCGGGCACCCGATCAGCCAAAGCCACTGCGGCATCAAGCGTTGTATCCAGAGCCAGAGCCCCGTCCGCCATAGCACCCGCCATTTGACCACCTTGATAGACAACAAACTCATGCGGTACCCGGTTGCGGTGATAGCCGGTCGAAACCATCTGCTTTAGCACCTCTATGCCCTTCGCGGCTTTGGCCTCTTCCAGAGCGCGCAAATTGGAAACGCCTTCTTCTTCGCCGCGGCCGATATCATCAAAGGAAGCCCCTTCTGGCTTCACATGTGCCAAATCAGTTCGGTCCAAATAGGACACAGCCAATTCCCGGAAGATGTAATCCAAAATTGAGGTCGCATTCTTGATGCTATCATTGCCCTGAACCATGCCGGCTGGCTCGAATTTGGTGAAGGTAAACGCATCTACAAATTCGTCCAAAGGCACGCCATATTGCAAGCCTACCGAAACTGCGATGGCAAAATTGTTCATCATCGCGCGAAATCCTGCGCCCTCTTTGTGCATATCTATGAATATTTCGCCCAACTGACCATCTTCATATTCACCGGTCCGCAGATAGACCTTATGCCCGCCGACAATGGCCTTTTGGGTGTAACCACGCCGCCGCTGAGGCATTTTATCACGGTCTCGGCGGATGATCTCTTTGATCACTATCTTCTCAACGATTTTTTCAGCCAAAACGGTAGCTTTTTCTTGCGCAGAGCCGCTGGCCAGAATTTCTTCGGCTTCCTCATCATCTTCCACCAAGGAGGCGGCCAAAGGCTGTGACAATTTAGAACCGTCACGATAAAGTGCGTTGGCTTTGATGCCGAGCGACCAGCTCAATTCATAGGCTTTTTGGCATTCTTCAATAGTGGCATCGTTTGGCATATTGATAGTTTTGGAAATCGCGCCCGAGATGAAGGACTGGGCTGCGGCCATCATATAGATGTGGCTATTCACACTTAGGTAGCGCTTGCCTTTTTTACCACAAGGATTGGCGCAATCAAAGATACTGTAGTGCTCTTGCTTCAGATGCGGCGCACCTTCGAGGGTCATCGTGCCACAAACGTGATTATTGGCAGCTTCAATGTCTTTGCGGCTGAAGCCCAAATGCGTCAACAGATCAAAACTTGGATCCATCAACTTATCGGCAGGAATACCCAGAACAGAAGTGCAAAAATCCGCACCGAGTGTCCATTGGTTGAAAACAAACCGGATGTCAAAGGCTGAGGGCAAAGCAGCCTCAATCTTGTCGATCTCCGCATGACCAAAGCCATGACCAATCAATGAGGTGTGGTTGATGCCCGGTGCATTGCCCATGGAGCCGTGACCAACGGCATAGCCGACAATCTCTTCAATCTCATTGCTGCGATAGCCCTGTTTGGCCAAAGCCGCTGGGACCGAGCGGTTGATGATCTTGAAATACCCACCACCAGCCAGCTTTTTGAACTTAACCAAAGCAAAATCTGGCTCAATGCCCGTGGTGTCGCAATCCATCACCAAACCAATCGTACCGGTCGGCGCAATCACGGTGGATTGAGCATTGCGGTACCCATGCTTTTCGCCCAATGCGATGGCATTGTCCCAGCTAGATTTTGACAAAGCCACCAAAGTTTGATCGGGGCAATTGGCATGATCCAAAGCTACCGGTTTGATCGCCAAATCTTCGTAGCTGTCGGTTTCACCATAGGCTGCGCGGCGATGATTGCGCATCACGCGCAGCATGCTTTCAGCGTTTTTCTTGTAACCAGGGAATGGACCAAGCTCGCCCGCCATCTCCGCGGATGTAGCATAGGCTACACCGGTCATCACAGCTGTCAAAGCCCCACAAAGCGCGCGGCCTTCGTCGCTGTCATAGCCATAGCCCATATTCATCAGCAAACCACCAATATTGGCATAACCAAGACCCAAGGTGCGGAAGTCATAGGAGCGCTGTGCGATCTCTTTGGATGGGAACTGAGCCATCAGCACGCTTATTTCCAAGGTTACCGTCCACAAGCGCGTGGCATGCATATAGTCTTCGGACTGAAACTCTCCGTTTTCATAAAAGGTCAGCAAGTTCATCGAGGCCAAGTTGCAGGCGGTATCGTCTAAGAACATATATTCAGAGCAAGGGTTTGATCCACGGATAGCACCATCAGCCGGGCAGGTGTGCCATGCGTTTACAGTGTCATGGTACTGGATGCCCGGATCGGCACAGGCCCAAGCCGCATGACCCACCTGCGCCCAAAGATCTCGCGCCTTCATGGTTTTGGAGACAGCCCCATTTGTTCGGTTGATCAATTCCCAATCCGCGTCTTTTTGAACGGCGTATAGGAAAGCGTCAGTGACTCGGATGGAGTTGTTTGAGTTTTGACCTGAAACGGAACTGTAAGCCTCTGAATCCCAATCTGTATCATAAGTGGGGAATTCAATACTGGTGTGGCCTTGCTTCGCATAGTCCAACACCCGTTTCACATAGGTCTCAGGAATAGAAACTTTTTTCGCGGCTTTGACAGCCTCTTTCAACGCCAGGTTTACTTTGGGATCATAGGCATCTTCCGCCGCGCCGTCCCAAGATTTGATAGCGGTAAAAAGAAGATTGAGCTTCTCTTCATGCATCTTGGAGCCTGCAACGATGGAGGCCACTTTCTGCTCTTCAATCACCTTCCAATTTATAAAGTCTTCAATATCAGGATGATCAGCATCGCAAATAACCATTTTTGCCGCCCGGCGAGTTGTGCCGCCAGATTTGATCGCGCCGGCAGCGCGGTCCCCAATTTTCAAAAAACCCATCAGACCAGACGATTTACCGCCCCCAGACAGAGACTCACCTGAGCCGCGTAGAGATGAAAAATTGGTGCCAGTGCCAGAGCCGTATTTGAACAAGCGTGCTTCGCGCACCCAAAGATCCATAATGCCGCCCTCATTTACCAAATCGTCAGATACCGATTGGATAAAGCAGGCATGCGGCTGTGGGTGCTCATAGCTGCTGTTGGACTTTGTCAGTTTCCCGGTTTTAAAGTCCACATAGTGGTGTCCTTGGGCCGGGCCATCTATCCCATAAAACCAATGTAGCCCCGTATTAAACCACTGTGGTGAGTTTGGTGCGGCGCGTTGGGTTGCAAGCATATAGCGCATTTCGTCGAAATAGGCGCTCGCATCCTCTTCCGTTGAAAAATAGCCGCCCTTCCAGCCCCAATAAGCCCAAGCACCGGCCAAACGGTCAAAAACTTGCTTGGCGGATGTTTCTCCGCCAAAAGTCGCATCATCAGTTGGCACATGGCGCTGCAGGAAGCTTGGCATGCCTGATTCTTTCACCGCTTTGGTGTCAGAGGGCACTCCGGCTTTGCGAAAATATTTCTGCGCCAAAACGTCAGACGCCACCTGGGACCAAGCCGCAGGCACTTCAAGATCTGCAAGATGGAACACGACGGTGCCATCGGGGTTGCGAATCTCACTGGTGGTTTTTGTAAACTCAATAGAACTGTATGCGTCCTCGTTGGGACTTGTAAAACGCCGTTTAATTTTCATTTTTGCCTCATTTCGCCGTTTAATACGGCTTAATCTACACTAAACTAGGACTAACATAACTGAACCTTCTACCGGAACAGCGGCCTCACCGCCTAGTTGGAGATACTACATTTAGCGTATCTCTCTGTCTCAAACACTAATTGACCCTTAAATGAAGATTTGGTCAACAAAGTTTTTATAATTTTTTTTAGAAAAATTTCTTGACGGGAAATTTTCATCGATTAGGGCAAAGCTGCATATATTTTGGGCACGCCCCACAAACTAAAGCCAGAGCCCCTTAACCTTTTGATGGCGTGATTTTTTGACCCAAGGGAACACCGCTTCTAAAGGGAAGATAGTTCATCAAGGGCCAGCAAAATTATGCCCAAAAAATAAAAAGCAGCCGCAAGCTGCACATACTATAAAACACTAGAAGTAGTGGTCGGGGCGGCGAGATTCGAACTCACGACCCCCTGTACCCAAAACAGGTGCGCTACCAGACTGCGCCACGCCCCGACACTGCGGCTTCTTTAGGCAATTGGATTGGAAATGAAAAGCTCTTTTCACTTGCAGGTGAGGGTTTTTTCATCTTGGGCTAAGCTTGCATGAATTAAAACCGTATCTGGACCTAATTTTAGGGTTTTTGCCGAGCCCGCATTAATCTCTAGAACATATTGAACTGGGCCAGAGCTGCGCAGAGGTGTCAGATCGCCCGGAATTGCGTTTTCATGGATATCTAGCAATTTTCCCTGAGCAGTAAAATACAATATGTCCAAATAAATAAGGGTATTTTTCATCCAGAATGCCACCTTTTGTGGCGCGTCATAAATAAACAGCATACCGGAAAACTGCCCTATACTGTCAATATACATCAAACCCTTAGCTCGCTCTGCATCATCGTCGGCCAGCTTAACCGCAAACTGAGCAGTGCCCCAACCTCCCGAAAGATGCACGTGATCTTTTGCGCAATCCGCAAGAGCCAGTTCTACACTCGCCACAACACTGATGGCTGAAATCCATATCAATCGCATCATTTGTCGCTTTGCGCCGCCTCCCAGCTCAATACAGGCAGCAGCCATAAGACCGCGCTCACCTTTCATCACCCCGAGGGCGACGCCTTCTCCAGCAACCAAACCCGAAAGCCCACAGTGATGCAAGAAGTCTATATTTGGGAAAATATCGTCGGACTGGGCAAACCGATTGGCAAGCCCAAAACCTTTATCTTATTAACCCACTTATTAACCCACTTAAACCGCCCCGGTTCTAGGGCTATTTGGGCAACAGCGACCTAATCTATTTCGACAGCATCTCACATGCCAAAGGCGTTAAACTCAGCCCAAGCGGTGATGCTTAATATTTCAGACGTTTGGATGCCACATTCAGTTTTATGGGCTCTTACAAAAAATTCAACGCCATCGGCAACAGAACTTTGGCCATAGTTTTTTAAAACATTGGTATGGAGCAAAATATCCATTTCAGGGTCATCGGATATTACAAATCCAAACCCTTTGCCCGGATCAAACCAATTAACTGCCCCGGTCAGTGTCGGCACATCCCTTTCGGGATTTTGTGCCATCTTAATCCTTTAATCACTTATTAAATTGAAAAAATCTTAAAATTAGGCCCGTATTGATTAGCAACCACACGATCAGGACTCCCGGCCGAATAACAATAGTTATTGATAATACCTCATGTATTATTTAACAAAATAAAGTCTTAAGGGTAAAGCCTATCAACTGTCCAATCCGCGTCCTGTGCGCCACGAGTCCAACGAAATCTATCGTGCAAGCGTGCCTCACCATCGGCCCAAAACTCCAGCTCCACAGGGCGAATCCGAACCCCCCCCCAAAAGGCTGGCCTTGTCATCTCATCACCATGTAGTGCCTTTAGATTCGCCACACGCTCCATCAAAACAGAGCGTGACTCCAGCACTTTTGACTGATCAGAAGCCGCAGCCCCTACCCGCGACAGAGGAGATCTACTCATAAAATACTCATCAGCCAATGGGCCATCCTCACGTTCCACCACACCACGACAGCGGATCTGGCGACGCAAAGATTTCCAATGAATAACAAAGGCAGCCTTGCCAGCCCCAAAGACCTCTTGTGCCTTTTTGCTCTCATAATTGGTATAAAAAACAAAGGCATTTCTCTCTATGGACTTCAGCAGAACGATGCGTGCATTGGGCATACCATTAGAATCAACCGTCGACAGCGCCATGGCATTGGGATCATTCATTTCACCAGCCTCAGCCTCCCCCATCCAACGGCGTGCCAGTGTAAAAGGATCGTTGCCTTCGAAAATACCAGTTCTTTTTTCCATGCCGGATGTAGCCTTTCGGTTGATGCGTGATAGGTGTTCGCTTAGACAAAACATAATCTAATTTTCGATGGGGGAAAGTCCAATGGGACTTATGACCGGAAAACGTGGCCTTATAATGGGGCTCGCCAATGACAAATCTATCGCCTGGGGCATCGCAGAAGCGTTGCATGCCGAAGGGGCTGACATTGGGGTGACCTATGTGGGCGACGCCATGAAAAAGCGTGTACTGCCCTTAGCCGCACAAATTGAAGCGTCAATAGTGGCGGAATGCGATGTGGGCGATCCCGCGTCAATAGCGACTCTCATGGCTGAGGCAAAAGACAAATGGGGTCAGATCGACTTCATAGTACATGCTATTGGTTTTTCTGATAAATCAGAGCTACGCGGCCAATATATAAACACCTCTCGCGACAACTTCCTGATGACTCTAGACATTTCGGCCTATTCTTTCACTGCTATTTTGCAAGCCGCTCAAGATCTGTTGGCGCCGGGCGCCTCTTGCTTGACGCTGACCTATTATGGCGCGGAAAAGGTGATGCCTAATTACAATGTCATGGGAGTGGCGAAGGCCGCTTTGGAAGCCTCGGTACGCTATTTGGCCGAAGATCTAGGACGCTACAATATTCGCGTAAATGCCATAAGCGCGGGCACCATTAAAACATTGGCGGCCTCCGGCATCGGAGATTTCCGCGAAATCATGAAATGGAATGAAACCAACAGCCCATTGCGCCGCACTGTAACGCAGGCGGAAGTGGGCAAGTCTGCGCTCTATCTGTTGTCAGATCTCGGATCCGGAGTCACCGGAGAGATCTTGCATGTGGATGCGGGCTATCATGTTATTGGAATGAAAGGTCTTGATCTACCAGAATAGCTGGGGTCAAAATTAACTTAAGTAAGGAAAAGCTATGTCAGATCTTCTGCCACATGAAAAAGGGTTCCACGTCAGCTGGGATCAATTGCACCGCGACTCGCGGGCTTTGGCGTGGCGGCTAGATGGTAAAGGCCCCGAGGATGGGTCATGGCGGGCAATTGTGGCCATCACGCGCGGCGGCATGGCGCCGGCCATGATCGTGGCCCGCGAACTCGATGTGCGCAATGTAGATACGGTCAGCGTTAAGAGCTATCACCACCAAGATCGCGCTGATGCGGTGATCCTCAAAGCACCAGACGCAGAGTTGATGGGAGATGGCACTGGGATTTTGGTCATTGATGATCTGGTCGACAGCGGCAAAACCCTTGAGCTGGTGCGGGCCAATTATCCAAAAGCGCATTTTGCCACCGTCTATGCCAAGCCCCAAGGTCGCCCCATGGTCGATACATTTATAACTGAAGTTAGCCAAGACACTTGGATTTTCTTCCCTTGGGATATGGCGTTACAATATGTGCAGCCTTATCGTGGAACGGATTGAGCCTAATTTGCAGTCTGAAATCAACGCTATACGTCTTGTGAAGGATGATCTGATGAGCCGTAACATCATTATTGATACAGATCCTGGTCAAGACGATGCGGTGGCTATCCTGCTGGCCTTAGCCTCGCCTGAATTAAATGTGCTGGGCCTGACCTGTGTGGCGGGTAATGTGCCTTTGGCCCGTACGAGTCATAACGCCCGGCAGGTCTGTGAATTGGCAGGACGGGCCGATTTACCTGTATATGCAGGATGCGACAGACCTATGGGCCGGGGATTGGTCACAGCTGAACATGTGCATGGCGACAGCGGCTTGGATGGCGCTGTTTTGCCCGAGCCACAAATGCCGCTGCAATCACAACATGCGGTAGATTTCATCGTTGAGACCCTGCGCCAAGCCCCTGCTAAATCAATCACGCTTTGCCCCCTTGGTCCGCTGACTAATATAGGCACAGCCTTACAACAGGCTCCTGATATAGCCGAACGTATTGCACAAATTGTGCTGATGGGCGGGGCATATTTTGAAGTGGGTAACATCACCCCAGCCGCAGAGTTCAATATTTTTGTTGATCCAGAGGCCGCTGAAATTGTGTTTAAGTCTGGCATTGATTTGGTGGTAGCACCGCTTGATGTGACGCATAAGGCCCTGACCAGAAAGGCTTGGATTGCAGATTTACGCACCCAAAATAGCCGCGCCTGTGACACGGTGGCAGGTTGGACCGATTTTTTTGAACGCTTTGACACTGAAAAATATGGCAGCGAAGGCGCGCCTTTGCATGATCCTTGTGTCATCGCCTATCTGATCGCGCCGCATCTGTTCACAGGAAGGCACATCAATGTCGAGATTGAAACCCAATCGGAGCTCACCCGCGGCATGACCGTCGCCGATTGGTGGCGCGTGACGGACCGACCCGCGAATGCATTATTTTTGTGCGATATTAACGCCGTCGGATTCTTCGATCTGATCACCCAAAGAGTAGCGCGGCTGTAATGACCGCTGTTCTGACTTTGGCGAGCATAGGTGATTTGGGCAAAGTTGCGCCTTTGGTTGCGGCCTTTCACGCAGAAGAGGCGCTAACCACCTCAGAGCCGCAGCGCATAGCCGCGGTGACCCACCTTTTAGAGGGCACGCCCTTGGGCGCTCTCTACTTGATTGGCCCGAAGGTGACACCGATTGGCTATGTCGTCGTATCGCATGGGTTTTCGATTGAGTTTGGCGGCCCAGACGCGTTCATTGACAAAATCTACATTTGCACGCCGGTGCGCGGCAAAGGCATTGGCGTCGAAAGTCTTTTGCAGATTTGCAAAATTCTAAAGGCTGGTGGTACCAAAGCGGTGCATCTGGAAGTGGATCAAACCAACACTGTAGCGCAGCGGCTTTACAGCCGGGGTGGCTTTGACCTGCGTTCAAATTACAACTTGATGAGCAAAGAGTTACGCTAATGCATGCCACTTGGAACAACACCTACACCCGACTGCCAGAACACATGTTTGCGCGGCAACAACCCGTCCCGGTGGCGGCTCCTTCGGGCTTAGTTCTCAACACCGCACTGGCGGATGAGTTGGGAATTTCCTTTGGGGAGGATTGGCCAGAGTTCATTACCGGCAATCAAGTGCCAATGGGTGCCGACCCCATCGCACAGGCCTATGCGGGCCATCAATTCGGCCATTGGAACCCACGGCTGGGTGACGGCCGCGCGGTACTTTTGGGCGAGGTGACAGGGGCCTTCGGTCATGTGGATGTCCAACTCAAAGGCGCGGGGCGCACCCCTTGGTCGCGCGGCGGCGATGGTCGGGCGTGGTACGGTCCGGTCTTGCGCGAATATTTGATCTCAGAATCCATGCATGCGCTCGGTATCCCCACCACCCGCGCCCTTGCGGCAGCCGCCACCGGAGAAAGCATCCTGCGCGAACCCGGCCCCCTGCCCGGCGCGGTGATTTGCCGAACCGCCAGCAGTCATATCCGCGTGGGTACTTTCCAATATTTTGCATCTCGAGAGGATATCCCGGCCCTTGAGGCGCTTTTGGATCACGCAATTGCCCGCCATTACCCACAAGCGCAAAATGCGGATGAGTTTTTAGGCCAAGCTGTTGCCGCACAGGCGCGCTTGATCGCGCAATGGATGGGCGTTGGTTTCATCCATGGGGTTATGAACACCGATAACAGCCATGTGGGTGGCTTGACTATCGATTACGGCCCCTGTGCATTCATGGACGACTTTGTGCCCACGAAAGTGTTCAGTTCAATTGATCGCCAGGGGCGCTATGGCTATAGCAACCAGCCGAATTTGGCCGCTTGGAACATGGCGCAATTGGCCACGGCCTTGTTGCCCTTGGCAGAGAACACCGAGGCCGCAATCGCGCGCTATACGGAAATTGTAAAAGGTTTCGGTGATATATTCGAAGCGGAATATGCCAAGGTCTTTGCAGCAAAGCTTGGCTTGTCCACCGGTTCTCAAAGCAGCGCCCTGATCGAACAATTTCTAAAAATGATGGGTCAAACCGGGGCGGACTTCACGCAAAGCTTCCGCGCACTTGGATCCGATGAGGTTGCGCGGCATATTGGCGAGCATCCTGAGTTTGTGAGTTGGCACGCAGATTGGCTGGCTTCGGCTGATCTAACACGTCTAAAGCAGATCAATCCTGCCCTAATCCCACGCAATCATCTGGTTGAGGCCATGATTGACCAATCTGTGGCGGGTAATATGCAGATGTTTCACGTCTTGCATGCGGCCCTGCAAACCCCCTTTGTTACTCCGCCAAATCCGGAATTCATGGAACCCCCTAAGGCCCATGAGGTTGTTCAAGCAACTTTTTGCGGCACATAAGGGCGCTGTGAGTGGAAACGCGCTTTTTCCTATGCCATAAGCCGGCATGACATTTTTACAAATCACCTCAGCCCTCATCGTTTTGGCTGGCGCTTTTGCGGCTATAAACTCGATTTACCTGCGCCTGCCCTCGGCCATTGGCATCTTGATAGTCTCTCTGAGCGCATCACTTTGCCTGCTCGCGATGGATGTGATTTGGCCGGGTTTGGGGCTATCTGCCACGATGCATGGCGCGGTAGAGATCTTTGATTTTTCCGATGCATTGCTGGAAGGCATGTTGGGGTTGCTACTATTTGCCGGGGCGTTGCATGTGAATCTTGCGGATCTAAAGGCCAATTGGCGCGTGGTGTTGCTGATGGCCACCATGGGCGTGGCCCTATCGACGGTTGTCGCTGGCGTTGGGTTCAGCTGGATTACCGGGGCGCCTTTGATGATCGCTTTGGTCTTCGGGGCATTGATTTCACCCACGGATCCTGTGGCAGTTTTGGGCGTATTGCGCGCGGCCAATTTGAAAAAATCACTTGAAACCAAAATCGCTGGTGAAAGCCTCTTCAATGACGGTGTGGGCTATGTGGTGTTTTTGGTCCTCGTTGGCATCGCCTTCCCAGCTTCAGACGCTCACGGCATGAGCTTTACCGATGCGGTGCAATTATTCGTGCAAGAGGCTTTTGGCGGTGCCGTTTTGGGTTTGGCCCTTGGCTGGGGTACTTATAAAGTTATGACCAAAATCGATGACTATTCGGTTGAGGTTCTGCTTACCTTAGCGCTCGCCTTTGGAGGCTATCAACTGGCAATTTGGTTACATGTCTCCGCGCCGATCATGGCCGTCTGTGCGGGCTTGCTGATCGGAGATGAGATCACGTCCCACGCTATGACCCAAAAAACCCGCGACTATGTTGATGCGTTTTGGAAGCTGATTGATGAAATTTTGAACGCTGTTTTGTTCCTAATGATCGGTCTCGAAGTCTTCGCGATTGCCTTTTCCATGGATGCTGTTGTGGCCGGGGTCTTGTCTATTGGCCTCTCGCTTTTGGCCCGATTGGTGGCCGTATTTGTGCCCATCACGCTATTGCGCCCGTTTCGCGGTTTTTCAAAGGGAATCGTTCCAATCATGACCTGGGGCGGGTTAAAAGGTGGTATTTCTGTGGCTTTGGCGCTTTCCTTGCCAGATTCCGAATGGAAACCGCTTATTTTGACAGTCACCTATATTGTGGTTTTGTTCTCGATCATCGTACAAGGCCTCACTGTGGCACGGCTGGCGCGGCGGGTTGGATGAGAGCCTGACTTGATGTAGGTTTGACCACGACATGAGTGAAACGGGTGTGGATATGGCTAAGAATATCATTCAAAGATGCGGGCAAAATGGTCTTCGTATGACCGAGCAGCGCCGTATCGTGGCGCAGGTCTTGGAAATTTCCAACGATCACCCTGACGTAGAGGAACTTTACGCCCGCGCCTCAAAGCTTGATCCCAGGATTTCAATCGCTACTGTGTACCGCGCAGTGAAGCTGTTTGAGGAATCTGGCATTCTCGAAAAGGTGGAATTTGGCGATGGCCGCGCGCGCTATGAAGATGCAGATCGTGACCATCATGATCATTTAATTGATATGCAAAGCGGTGAGGTGATCGAGTTTATTGATCCCGATATTGAAGCGCTGCAAGAAAAAATTGCTGGGCGTTTGGGCTATAGGCTCAAAGGTCACCGTCTCGAACTCTATGGTGTGCCCATTAAGCGCGCCACAAATGACTGAAAATAATATTCGTGAAAACCTACTCGGCATTGGGTTCATCATCATCGCAATGGCCGGTTTTGCCGTTGAAGATGCCATCATAAAATTCCTCACAGCGCGGCTTTCGCCGGGGCAAATCATGGTGATGATTGGCTTGGGTGGCACCTCGTGCTTTTACCTTTTGGCGCGCCTCAATGGTCAATCGGTCACACAAAAGATTGTGCGCAATCCTTGGGTCATAGGCCGGACCTTGTCAGAATTGTTTGGCACAGCCCTGTTCGTGCTTTCCCTTGCCCTCGTACCAATCATCACAATTTCCGCCATCATCCAAGTGAGCCCCCTTCTGGTCACCCTAGGAGCAGCTGTTTTACTGCGTGAGAAGGTCGGAATTCGACGTTGGTCTGCGATTGTTATTGGGCTGTTCGGGGTTGTTGTAATTCTTCGGCCCTGGGCCACCAACTTTGACGCGGCAGCTATTTTGGCATTGCTGGGAGTGATTGGTCTCTCAGCGCGCGATGTCGCCACCCGGCGCGTGCCTAAAAAAACACCCAGCTTGGTATTGGCCATATTAGGCTTTGGCGCCACCATTCCTGCAGGCTTGATCCTAATCGCTTTTGATCCCCATCTGTTGGTTCCAACGTCGCAAGAAACCATTTTGTTTGTTGCAAGTATTTTCATCGGCGTGGGCGCCTATTATTGCATCGTCACCGCAATGCGGCTCGGCGATGTGTCGGCTGTGGTGCCTTTTCGCTATTCACGCTTGGTTTTTGGGGTGGCTATCGGGGTTTGGTATTTTGACGAAACCCTGGACCGTTGGACTTTGATCGGATCGGCAATAGTTGTCGGCTCAGGGCTTTATGCACTGTGGCGCGAAACCCGACGGCGCTGAAAACTGATGATAACACCCTTTTAACCCGGTGCGGCTCTTGTTAAACGTCGCCCAACGCAATTTACTGGAGCGCCTCTCATGTCCACCATAATCGATATCCATGCCCGCGAAATTCTTGACAGCCGGGGAAATCCCACGGTTGAAGTTGATGTAATCCTTGAAGACGGCACAATGGGCCGCGCAGCGGTGCCGTCAGGTGCCTCAACCGGGGCCTATGAGGCCGTGGAAATTCGCGATGGGGATAAATCTCGCTATATGGGCAAAGGCGTTTTAACGGCAATCGAGAATGTGAACGGCGAGATCGCCGACTCTCTGATTGGGTTCGAAGCTGATGAACAGGTGGCAATTGATGAAGCCATGATCCAAATGGATGGCACGCCAAACAAAGCGCGCTTGGGCGCCAATGCAATTCTAGGCGTCTCCTTGGCCGTGGCTAAAGCCGCTGCTGAATATTGTGGCCAGCCTCTGTATCGCTATGTCGGCGGCACATCTGCGCGGGTGTTGCCTGTGCCGATGATGAATATCCTCAACGGTGGCGAACATGCGGATAATCCGATTGATATCCAAGAATTTATGATCATGCCGGTTGCTGCTGAAAATATCCGTGACGCTGTGCGCATGGGCTCGGAAGTCTTTCACACGCTGAAAGGTGAGTTGATCGCTGCGGGCCTGTCCACAGGAATCGGAGACGAGGGTGGCTTTGCGCCAAATATTTCATCCTCGCGTGCAGCTTTGGATTTCATAATGCATGCGATTGAAAAAGCGGGCTACAAACCAGGCGAAGACATCTACCTCGCCTTGGATTGCGCCGCGACAGAATATTGCAAGAATGGCGTCTACGAGATGAAGGGCGAAGCCAAATCTTTAACCAGCTCTGAAAATGTCGCCTATCTGGCCGCTTTGGTGGATGATTATCCAATTATCAGCATTGAAGATGGCTGTGACGAAGACGATTGGGACGGCTGGAAGCTTTTGACCGACACCCTTGGCGACCGTTGCCAATTGGTCGGTGATGATCTGTTTGTGACCAATCCTGAGCGTCTTGCAATGGGAATTGAGCGCGGCTCTGCCAACTCAATGCTGGTCAAGGTAAATCAGATTGGGTCTTTGACAGAAACCATGCGCGCCGTAGAAATGGCGCATCGTGCGGGCTTTACCAATGTGATGAGCCACCGCTCTGGTGAAACCGAAGATGCCACGATTGCAGATCTGGCCGTAGCGACCAATTGTGGTCAAATCAAAACCGGCTCTTTGGCGCGCTCCGACAGGTTGGCAAAATACAACCAATTGATCCGCATCGAAGAAGCCCTGGGTGACACGGCAATTTATGCAGGCCGATCGATCCTCAAGTGATGACCGCCGATCAGATCATTGCGCATCTCAAGCTGGAACCACACCCTGAAGGGGGCTGGTTTCGGCAGACCTGGGCGGCAGAAACGCCTAGACGCCCCTCGGGAACTTGCATCTACTTTTTGCTAAAGGCCGGGGTCTCCTCTGCCTGGCACCGAGTGGATGCGGGCGAGATTTGGCACTATTACAGCGGTGCGCCTTTGATTTTGCGCCGTTCGGACACGCTTGAAGGTCCTGCCTATGACACTGTGTTGGGGCCGGATCTCGCCGCAGGGCAATTTCCTCAATTGGTGGTCGAGGCGGATCATTGGCAGGCCGCGCGCAGTACAGGTGATTATACGCTGGTGGGTTGCACCGTCAGCCCCGGCTTTGAATTTGCGGGCTTTGAGCTGACAGATCACGATTTCGACATCCCAACCGAAGCGGTTAAGCAGGGCTAAGCCGACCGCCAGACAAAGGCAGTCCCACGCCTGTGGTGCTTGGAAAGGACGTGGGCAGGCCGCGGGCGCGCCTTACGGCCAGATAGGCAAACGCCTGCGCTTCCACCATATCACCATCAAACCCCATATCATCCACATCGCAGACCTGCATTGGCAAAGCCTCTTGGAGCAGACGCATCAGCTCGCGGTTTTTACGTCCTCCGCCGGTGATCCACATTTGCGCGGGCCGCGCCGGCATATGCTCGAGTGCGGCGGCTAAGCAGGCCACAATGATCGCCGTTAGGGTTGCAGCGGCATCAGCCTCATTTAGATCGGCTACCAGCGCTAATATATAAGAAAAATAATTTCTGTCCAATGACTTAGGGGCGGAACGTAAAAAGTAGTCATCTTGCAAAACCCGTGCAACAATTGCACTGTCTGCCCGTCCGCTGGCGGCCAAGGCCCCATGTTCATCATAGGCAAGCCCAAAGGTGAGGCTCATATAATCATTCAAAGGGGCATTGGCTGGACCAGTATCGAAAGCCAAAACACCAGTTTCGGGCGGCTGTTGCGGATCAACCCAAGTTAGATTGCCCACACCGCCCAAATTCACAATCGCCAAAGGCGCCGAAAGCTTAGCATAGCGTGCCATCGCCCAATGGTAGATCGGGGCCAAAGGTGCGCCCTGCCCGCCACGCGCGACATCCTCAGATCTGAAATCCCAGACCACAGGCATCCCGGACAATCGGGCCAAATAGGCCCCATCGCCCAGTTGATGCGTGCGGCCGTTTTCTGGATCATGCGCCAGAGTTTGACCGTGAAATCCCACCAGATCAGCCGCCGGGAGCTGTTGCGCCGCTTTGAGATGAACGTCGCCGACCAAAGCAGCAACCGCCTCCAGCCCCAGATCACCGGGCCATTTGCCAAGCCCGCTGCGCAATATCTCACGCTCTTGATCACTATAAGCTTGATAACATGAGGCCCCAAATTCCATGATATCTATGCCATTCGTCAACAAACTCGCAGCGTCCACCCCATCAAGTGACGTGCCAGACATCAAACCTACCGCCCAAATTGGCTTATTCTGCCGCATGCTCTTCCCCTATATAAAGGCTTTGACTATACACTGACCCTAGGCCCTTCAAGGAACAAGAGACCAATGACATATCACCCAAAATCAGAATTCATGGCCGTCATGATGCAACGTGGCTTTTTGGCCGATTGCACGGACTATCAAGGCCTCGACGAGGCGCTGAGCAAGGGTGTCATTCCCGCTTATATTGGCTTTGATGCCACGGCAAAATCCTTGCATGTTGGCAGCTTGATTCAAATCATGATGCTGCGCTGGCTGCAAAAAACAGGGCATAAGCCCATCACCCTCATGGGCGGCGGCACAACCAAGGTGGGCGATCCCTCCTTTCGGGCCGATGAGCGTCCCTTACTGACCGACGCGCAGATTGATAATAATATTGCCGGCATCAAACGCGTGTTTGAAAGCTATATCAGCTATGATGACGGCCCCACGGGCGCTTTAATGCTCAACAATGCTGAATGGTTAGATAATCTCAATTATCTGGAGTTTCTGCGCGACATTGGCCGTCATTTCTCGGTCAATCGGATGTTGAGCTTTGAATCTGTCAAATCACGGATTGATCGCGAGCAATCGCTGAGCTTTCTCGAATTCAATTACATGATCCTGCAAGCCTATGACTTTTTGGAGTTGAACCGTCGATATGGCTGCCTGTTTCAAATGGGCGGGTCGGATCAATGGGGCAATATTGTCAACGGTATTGATCTCACACGCCGAGTTTTGGATCACGAAATTTACGGGCTAACCTCGCAACTGCTCACCACATCTGACGGCAAAAAAATGGGTAAATCGCTGAATGGGGCTATTTGGCTGAATGCGGATATGCTCTCACCCTATGAGTTCTGGCAGTTCTGGCGCAACACCACAGATGCCGACACGGGGCGATTCTTGAAACTCTACACCGAATTGCCAATTGACGAATGCGACCGTTTGGGCGCGCTGGCAGGGGCCGAGATCAACAGCGCAAAAATCATCTTGGCCAATGAGGTCACCACATTGTTGCACGGTGCGGCTGCGGCCGAAGCAGCTGAGGCTACATCGCGCGCGGTGTTTGAAAAAGGAGGGATTGGTGATGATCTGCCTACTTTGACCCTCAGTGCCGAAGATGTGGGTGATGGAATTTCGATTGTACAGTTGTTAGTCAAATCCGGGTTGGCCAATACAGGCAAAGAAGCCAAGCGCCTGATTGCGGAAGACGGGGCAAAGCTCAACGATGCGCCTTTGACTGACGCGGGACTGGTATTGCAGCTTGCAGATCTTACGGAGCCCATCAAATTGTCCAAGGGTAAAAAGAAACACACATTGGTACAGGTGAGATGACATCAAGAACCGCAAACACGTTTACGCCTCCGGTAATGGAGGCCTATGGCTGGCTTGCGGGTCAAGACTTCTCAAACCTGCCATTGATCAACGTCAGCCAAGCCGCCCCGGTGAATCCGCCACCTGCGCCGATGGTGGCGCATATGGCGGCAGTAATCCAAGACGATGACACCCATCTTTATGGACCAGTTTTGGGCCTGCCCGCCTTGCGCGCCGAAGTGGCCAGCCAATGGAGCACGGCCTACGGTGGCGCGATTGCACCCGCGCAGGTTGGCATCACGTCAGGCTGCAATCAGGCGTTTTGCGCTAGTATTGCAATGCTCTGCGGCGAGGGCGATGAGGTCTTGTTGCCCACCCCTTTCTATTTCAACCATAAAATGTGGCTGGATATGGCTGGGGTTGCTGCGGTGGCCCTGCCCTGCAACGGCGATATGATCCCCGACCCAGAAGATGCTGTGGCCAGGATCACCCCGCGCACCCGGGCTATTGTGCTGGTCACGCCAAACAATCCCTGCGGTGTCGAATATCCTGCAGATGTGATTATAGCCTTTTATGAAATTGCGAAATCTCATGGGCTGGCACTCATCATAGACGAGACCTACCGCGACTTTCACAGTCAATCCGGTGCGCCACATGCGCTATTTCAACAGACAAATTGGGACCAAACTTTGGTTCAGCTCTATTCTTTCTCCAAAGCCTATCGCTTGACCGGCCATCGGGTTGGCGCGGTTGTGGCAAGTGTGGCCCGTATGGCGGAGATTGAAAAGTTTCTCGACACTGTCTCCATTTGCGCCAATCAGCTTGGTCAGAAAGCGGCCCTATGGGGCATGCTCAACCTGGGCGATTGGCTGGCCGGGGAGCGGCTTGAAATATTGGCCCGCCGTCAAGCCATTGTTGATAATTTCACGCAACTGAAGGCCAAAGGCTGGAGTCTTTTGGGAGTGGGTGCCTATTTTGCCTACCTCGAACACCCCTTTGACATGGCCTCCAATGACGTGGCGCAAAAACTGGTAGAGCAAGTCTGTGTCCTGGCATTACCTGGCACTATGTTTGTGCCAGAAGCGGATGAAAGCGGCAAAAGGCAAATTCGAATTGCATTTGCAAATATTGATGCAGACGGCATCGTCGTTTTATTTGACAGATTGGCCCATGTAACGCTGTAACCTGCTTGCTGCTTTGCTCATGTTGGCTTAAGTATTTTAGAACTCAATTAAAGGGATCGCCCCAATGGCTACGAAGAAAAAATCAGCTGCTAGCAAACTCGCCGTATGGGTTATTGTTGGCCTATTGATGTTCGGCATGATTGGCTTTGGGGCCGCCAGCTTTAATGGCACGCAACGGAGCCTTGGGAGCGTGGGCGACAAAACCGTTTCAATCACCTCCTATAGCAACGCGTTGCAAAGTGAGACCAGCCGTTTTCAAGAACAGCTTGGACGCGCTTTGACCCAGCAAGAGATCCAAACCATCGGCCTCGACCAACAGGCTTTGAACCGAGTGATCAACACCCGGGCTTTGGATCAGCTTGTGACCAATTTAGGCCTGTCTGCCGGCGATGAACGCGTGCGCGCGCAGGTTGTGGAAATTCCGGCTTTTCAAGGTTTGGACGGTCAGTTTGATAGGGTAGCCTATGCTGAGGTTTTGAAGCGCAACAACCTAAAAGAAGCAGATTTTGAAACCTCCCTTCGTGAGGATACCGCCCGTCGTCTGGTGCAACAGGCTGTTTTGGCTGGAATCAACATGCCTTCGGCCTACAGCCAGGCGATTACCTCTTACATCTCTGAGACACGCGATTTCTCATGGGCGCGCGTGACGCGAGAGGATTTAGTCACAGGCACACCGGTCGCGACTGAAGCGGATTTGGTGGCCTACCACACAGAAAATTCGGATCAATTCACCACACCGGCGGCCAAAACCATCACCTATATCTGGCTCACACCAGATATGATGGCCAAAACCATCAATATCAGCGATGCAGCCTTGCAGGCCGCCTATGATGCGCGCAGCGATGAATTCATCCAACTGCCCAGCCGTTTGGTTGAGCGTGTGATTTTTTCCAGCCAAGAAGAAGCCCAAGATGCGATGGAAGTTATCACCGAAGGCGCCGCTAGCTTTGAACAAGTGGTTCAAGATCGTGGCTTAACTCTGCAAGATGTTGATCTTGGCGATGTCACCGAAGCCGCTTTGGGCGATGCTGGCGCTATGGTTTTTGGGCTGACTGAACCCGGCGTCACAGGCCCGGCCTACACCGATTTGGGCCCTGCCCTGTTCCGGGTGAATGCTATTTTGGATGGCAATGTGCAAACCTTCGAGATGGTACAAGACCAACTGCGCACCGACGCAGCACTTGACGCGGCCATCGGAGAAATTGCGGAAATTTCCGAAGAGGTTGACGATTTATTGGCCGGTGGTGCCACATTGGAAGATGTCGCCGCTGAAACCCATATGGAGTTGGGCACTATCGATTGGCATCTCACGACCGAAGACGAAATTTCCAGCTATGAAGAATTTCAAACTGCAGCCGCTAGAGTGACTGTCGAAGACTTCCCGGCATTGGCCACCCTGAGTGACAATGGCCTGTTTGCAATCCGCTTCGAAGCCGATGTGCCCGCCGTATTGCAACCATTGGAAGATCTGCGCGACGACGTGTCTGACGCTTGGGTTGTACAAACTATGCAACAACAATTGCTGGCCTTGGCTGAAAACATCGCGCCGCAGGTCTCACTAGATGCGCCTTTGGCCAGCTTTGGCCTTATCGAGAATATCGAAGATGATATGATGCGCAGTGACTCTGTCGATGGCACCCCACCAACTTTGTTGTTCAAAGCTTTTGAAACAGCTCTGGGTTCTGCCACAGTTTTGGAAGATTCGGATGGGGTGATCGTACTTATCCCGCGCGTGGAACATGCGGCTGACTTGAACAATAGTCAGGTCAAATCCCTCCAAAATATTCTTGGGGATCGCATCAATGCAGCGCTGGCCAAAGATATCTTTGAAGCCTTTGGCAATGCGGCACGTGAAGCGGTGGATGTGAACATCAACCAAACAACTCTGCGCTCAGTCAACAGCAACCTCTTGGGCGGTGGGTAAACTTAATGAATATAGTTCCATCCTTTGAGGAGTTTGCCGCTAAATATGAGGCAGGCGAAAATCAACTGGTCTACTCACGGCTGGCAGCGGACCTCGACACCCCTGTGTCGGTCATGCTCAAACTGTCGGATGCGCAAAAAGATAGTTTTATACTTGAAAGCGTGACAGGCGGCGAAATTCGTGGGCGTTACTCGATTATCGGCCTCAAGCCAGATCTGATCTGGCGCTGTCATGGCACCACAAGTGATCTGAACCGCGAGGCGCGTTTTGATCCAAAGAACTTTGTGGCGCAGGATGGCAATCCTTTGGACGGGCTGCGCGCGTTGATCGCCGAATGTCGCATTGATATGCCTGCAGATCTACCTGCGGCTGCAGCCGGGCTGTTTGGCTACCTTGGCTATGACATGATCCGATTGGTTGAACACCTGCCCGATATAAATCCAGATCCCATCGGGGTTCCTGATGCTGTGATGATGCGTCCTACAGTGGTTGCAGTGCTGGATGGAGTGAAGGGTGAAGTGACCATCGTTTCACCAGCTTGGATAAAATCTGGTCTCTCCGCACGGGCGGCCTATGCCCAATCCGCCGAGTGGGTCATGGATGCTCTGCGCGATTTAGAGCGCCCCGTAAGCACCGAACAACGCCATCTTAGCGGATCGACCCATGTGGGAAAACCAGTGTCCAATTTCACCAAACCAGGCTATCTAGCCGCTGTTGAGAAGGCCAAAGATTACATCAAAGCTGGTGATATTTTCCAAGTGGTGCCCGCACAGCGCTGGACCCAGGGATTTACCCTGCCCCCGTTCGCCATGTACCGTGCCCTAAGGCGGATAAACCCCTCGCCTTTCATGTTTTTCTTTAACTATGGTGAGTTTCAAATCATAGGCGCCAGCCCTGAAATTTTGGTGCGTTTGATGGACAATGAGGTCACGATCCGCCCCATTGCAGGCACCCGCAAACGGGGTGCCACACCAGAAGAAGATAAGGCACTGGAACTGGATCTTTTGGCCGATCCCAAAGAGCTGGCCGAACATCTGATGCTGCTGGATCTTGGCAGAAATGACGTGGGAAGGGTCGCCAAAATTGGCACTGTACGCCCAACAGAGAGATTCAACGTCGAGCGTTATAGCCATGTGATGCATATCGTTTCCAATGTGGTGGGGGAATTGGACCCGCAGCATGACGCAGTCGCAGCCCTTTTGGCCGGCCTGCCCGCTGGCACGCTTTCAGGCGCACCCAAGATCCGTGCGATGCAGATCATTGACGAGTTAGAGCCTGAAAAACGCGGCGTCTATGGCGGTGGGTGCGGGTATTTTTCTGCAGGTGGAGATATGGATATCTGTATCGCTCTCAGAACTGCTGTCTTGAAAGACGGGCAACTTTACTCACAAGCCGGTGGTGGCGTGGTCTATGACAGCGATCCCGAGGCAGAATATGAGGAAACTGTGAACAAAGCCAAAGCCATTTGGAGCGCAGCGGCTGATGCGGCCAATTTTGCAGGGTCTAAGAAAAGCTAAAGACACGCCAAACAGAACTAACGCTTGTCAAGGGCTAGGCAATACCTCACATTCACTATATGGAATTTGAAAGGGCCAAAGTAATGACTTTATCAAGACGAAATTTTTTAAAGACCACGGGTGGGGCCGCCTTAGCAGGCAGCGCGCTTTGGGCTCCTCAAGTGGCTCATTCTCAAATTTCCCTTGGTGCGATGACGCTGGATGTGGTCAGTGATGGCTCTTTAACCCTCCCCGGATCCTTTATTTTTGGCCCGATGCCGCAAGACCAATTGGCTCCGATTTTGAAGACCTATAATCAATCCCCCGACAGTCTCACACCGCCATGCAATGTAACACTGCTGCGCCATGGCGGGCGTAACATTTTGTTTGATGTGGGCTCCGGTCCTGATTTTACCCCAACTGCGGGTCTGCTCGTTGACTCTCTTGATGCCTTAGGATTGGCGCCCGAAGACATTACCGATATTGTCTTCACCCATGGTCATCCCGATCACCTTTGGGGGTTGTTGGATGATTTTGACGATCCATTGTTCACTGAGGCCAGCTACATGATTGGCAAGGCAGAATGGGACTATTGGTTAGATCCAAACACTGTTGATAGCATTTCCAGCGATCGCATCCCCTTCGCCGTAGGAGCCAAACGTCGCTTAGAAGCTATTGAGAACAATATTAGTTTTTTTACAAATGATGAGGAAATTTTACCCGGAGTTGCAGCCCGTGCAAGTTTTGGTCACACGCCCGGTCATATGGCATTTGAAGTAAGGTCAGGCACCGAAGCCGTAATGGTGGTGGGCGATAGTATCGGCAATCATCACATTGCCTTAGCGCGGCCGGAATGGATCTCAGGGTCAGATCAAGATGGAGATCTTGGGGCTGCCACCCGTGTCAAATTGCTAGATCAATTGGCCTCGGAACAAATGCCTCTCATTGGGTTTCATATCAATCAGGGTGGAATCGGCCGCGTTGAAAAGACAAGCGATGGTTATCGTTTCATTGCGGAGACATAGAATGATAAAAACGCTTCTCGCCTGCTGCCTCTTGGCCAGCCCCACTCTGGCCAGTGAAAATATTGCGGATCAATATCCCGGCTCCATGCTCTATTCTAAACCAGTTGAGTTTATTCCGGGCGTATTTTCCGCAATTGGCGCCACAGCACCTCCAAGCTATGACAATGCGGGCCACAACAACAACCTCAGCTTCATTGTCACCGGTGATGGTGTGGTGGTGATCAATGGTGGCGGGTCCTATCTTTTGGCCAAGGCCTTGCATGACGAAATCAAACTGGTAACCGACCAACCAGTGCGCTTGGTGCTGAATGAAAATGGCCAGGGACACGCCATGCTGGGCAATTCCTATTGGACCGATCAAGGTGTAAAAACCGTGGCGCATGTGGATGCGGCAGAGGTGTTTGAGGAAAGCAGTGCGCAAAGTCTGCGCGGCGCGCAAAGCCGTTTGCTCGAGCGTGCCGATGGAACCCGCGCAGTTTTGCCAGATGAAACCTTTGAAAAGGTCTATCGCATTGAGTTTGGGGACTTAGAGATTGAAGTGCTGCATTTGGGCCCATCGCATAGCCCGGGAGATATCGTGGTCTGGATGCCAGAACAAAGTCTGGTGATTGCCGGCGATATCGCGTTTCATGAGCGACTTTTGCCTATTTTCGAAGATACAATCACCATTGATTGGTTGGAAACGTGGGAAGATGAATTCGAACCACTGCAGGCCACCTATGTGATCCCCGGCCATGGTCATCCCACTAATATGGCGCAAGTGCGTCGCTATACCCGCGACTACCTCGTCTATCTGCGTCAAAAAATTGGAGCGCATCTTGAGGATGGTGGAAATTTGGCCGGCGCCTATTATGTCGATCAAAGCCCCTTCGCGCATTTGGACACATTTAACGAACTCGCCACACGCAATGCGGGTCGAGTGTTTGAACAAATGGAATTCGAATAACGGCTTTTGCGCTACTGCGCGGCCATTGGTTTGCGCGCCAATTCACATTGGGTCCACAGATCACTTAACGCTGTGACCAAAGCGTCAACATCTGCCGCAGAATGCACAGGTGAAGGGGTGATGCGCAGCCGCTCAGTGCCACGGGGCACCGTGGGATAATTGATGGGTTGGATGTAGATTCCGTAATCTTTCATCAAGATATCAGAGATGTACTTACACTTCACTGCATCACCAACAATCACAGGAATAATATGGCCCGCATTGGCGGTATGAGGAATGCCCAGCTCATCAAAACGGGCCCGCACCTCGGCCACACGCTCTTTATGAGTTTGACGTTCAATTTGGCTCTGTTTGAGATACCGAACCGATGCCGCCGCACCCGCCACCACCGCAGGGGGTAAAGCTGTAGTGAAAATGAACCCGCTGGCAAAGCTGCGCACAAAGTCACACAGTTCAGCGGATGCCGCAATATAGCCTCCGACCACACCAAAGGCTTTGCCAAGTGTGCCCTCAATCACGGTCACACGCTGCATGAGCCCTTCTTGCTCAGAAATACCACCGCCACGCGGCCCGTAGAGCCCCACCGCATGCACCTCATCCAAATAGGTCATCGCATTGTATTTATCAGCCAGATCGCAAATTGCCGCGATAGGGGCAATATCACCGTCCATCGAATAGACGCTTTCAAAGGCAATCAACTTGGGACGTTCAAGCGGTTGGGCCGTCAATTTGGCCTCCAAATCCGCTAGATCATTATGCTTCCAAATTTGCCGCTCAGCTTTGGAGTGACGGATGCCTTCGATCATGGACGCATGGTTCAAGGCGTCGGATAACACCAAGCAATCCGGGATGCGTCCAGCCAAAGTGCTAAGGGCCGCCCAATTCGACACATAGCCAGAGGTGAACAACAACGCTGCTTCTTTCGCATGTAAATCAGCCAGTTCCTGTTCCAATTGTACATGATAAAAGGTGGTGCCAGAAATGTTGCGCGTGCCACCTGCGCCTGCGCCACTGTTATCAATGGCCGCGTGCATAGCCGCCAAAACGTCGGGGTGTTGTCCCATCCCAAGATAGTCATTGGAACACCAAATCGTCACCTCTTTGGTGTCCTCCGCCCGTGCTGTGGCATGGGGAAAGCTGCCATTGTGGCGTTCCAAATTTGCAAACACCCGATAATCACCGCTGTCGCGCAAGCTGTCGAGTGAGGTTTTAAAAAATGCCTGATAATCCATATTAGTCTCCAAGTGCCTCTTGTACGATACCCTCAAGCAGGGCTTGAACTTCTTTCATGATCCCATCGGGATAATTATGATACCCGATGACCACCCCCCCCTGTTGATCCGCCACAAAGATGGAATACGGGCAATGCACGATGTTCATCGGATCAACCTCCATCACCCTGCGCGAGACCACAGCGGAGCAAAACAAAAACACATCGGCTGCGTCAAAAATGGTGACTTCGCTGCCGAGGTCAGCACCCGTCCGGGCCAACATTTCTCCGGTGTGGCTGACATAATCAATCACCAAACCCGCATTTAAAATTGCGCTTTCAACACTGAAAGTCGCATCGTCAAAGGCGCCGTCATAGGCATGTAGCACCGCCATATCATCAGCCATCGCCATTGAGTAAAGACAGCAAGACAAGCCAAATCCAGCAAGCGTCTTACGTATCATCCTTCTATCTCCTTATTTTGCTGTCAGTTATGGGCGAACAATTGTCCAGCCATTCTCATCGAGTGTCATCAAATCCACGACGCCAGCGGGAACTTTTTCTGCCAAAGACACAATTGGGGGGGCCTTACCCTCTTTCTTAGTCATGCCTGCAATGGTGTTGGAGCACGCCGCAAAGGTGACATTCGGCATCGACGCGCCAAAGCTGCTCAAACGCTTGAGAACCGGTGAAGTGTCTTCACGCAGCATGTGCAGACCTGCGTTAAAGGCGACGATGCGTACTTCGACAGTTTCGCCTTGGCTTTCATAATAGCGCACCACATTGGCCGCCACGTTCAAAACTGTATTCATTTTTTGCGGGTTGTTGTCGCTGATCTGCAACGCGAGCTTGTGATCGGCCAAGCCATCTTGCGCAAAAGTGGCAGTGGCCATTAGAGCGCTCAGCAGAAGGGCAGATATTCTTGTGATAAATGGCATAATAGTCTCCCGTTATCGTTAAAGGATTGAGTGCCAATTTCATATTGGCTGCCCCCTGGTACATCTATAGATCGAAACTTATCTCGTTTCTTTGATCTAAACCAAACACCAAATCGCACGACGGTGTTTGGCAGTGTTGCGTCATCTCTAATTCGCGAAGGTTTTCAGATATTCGATCACCGCCAATTGATCAGCTTCGTTGCGCAGACCAGTAAAAGACATTTTAGTGCCTTTGAGGTAAGCTTTCGGCTTGGTTAAAAAGGCTGCGAGTTCGTACTCAGTCCAGATCAAACCGCCTTCAGCAACGGCCTTCATCGCTTTGGAATATTTAAACCCATCAACAGAGCCCGCCGCATGGTTCACCACACCATTCAGAATAGGGCCTGATTTGTTCTTAGCGCGCTCGCCCACTTGGTGGCAAGATTTGCATTTTTTAAAGACCTTTTCACCAGCGGCTGCCAGTTCGAGATCAATCGCAGCAGCCTCAGGCTCAGGCACTTCTGCCACTACAGAAACAGGTGTCACAGCTTCAGGTGCGACGTCTAAATCCGGGGTCACATCCAGCACCAAGGCGCGCATGGTGATCTCAACACTATCTTTGCAGTATTCCATGCAGGGCGCACCAGACCAAATGACATATTCTGCCTCAGCCCGATCATCCACCACAAAGCCAGCTTTATTTGGCATTTCAAATTCCATGAAATTGTCGTCCGACAATAAGAAATCATCATCAATCAGATTATTTGAGTACAAGAATATAAGCCACAATCGCATAGACCTCATCATCAGTAAGGCTGCCTGCATTGCCATAAGGCATGGAACGTTTAATGTAATCATAGGCTGTGGTCAGATGCGGCCAATAGGATCCTACTGTTTTCAAAGGATCTTCATGATCCAACGTATCAGCACCACCAGCCAACTTCGGCCAGTTATCGATTCCCTCAGCAAAATCACCGTGGCAGGCGGCGCATTTCTCGGCGAAAATCTCTTCGCCAACCAACGCGTCACCGGAGCCAGATGGAAGGCCCTCACCCAACGCATTGATGTCCCAATCCCAAGCGGCAACCTCGGCAAGCAAAGCTGGACGGCCAAGGCCAAATTTTTCTGCAAAAGCGGGGCCAGTGATGGCAAAAACTGCGAAGGCTAATGTTATAGATTTAAGATACTTCGACATTTTCAGCCTCCCCACTTTCGCGCACCCACCAAGTTTGAATGCAATTGTTATGATATATTGAATTGAGGCCGCGCACGTCACGCAGTTGGGTTTTGGTTGGCTGTACGTAGCCGGTCTCATCTATCGCCCTCGATTGCAGCAGCATCTCAGAGCCATCCCAATCAATGTCGAGATAGAAGCGGGTGAGCGCCATTTTTTCACCAGGTTTTGCCAAACGGGCAGTTTCCCAGGTTTTGCCGCCATCTTTGGAAACATCCACGCGCTTGATGGCACCATTGCCAGACCAAGCCAGCCCGGTGATCACCAAAGGCCCTTTGCCATGTTTGATGGGCGCTTGTGGGCTTGGGGAGGTCACAACAGATTTAGCATCCATCGCCCATGTCCATTTGCGGCTAACACCATTTTCCAACGTGTCAGTATATTTCGATGTTTCTTCGCGCGATTCCACTGGGAAATTGGTCACCTCAATACGACGGATCCATTTGATCCACATATTGCCTTCCCAACCGGGCACAACCAAGCGTACCGGATAGCCGTGCTCTTTGCGCAGCGCTTCGCCATTGGCTTTAAACGCCACCAAAACATCGTCCAAGGCTTTATCCATTGGAATCGAGCGACCATTAGACGAGGCATCCGCCCCTTCAACAAAGACCCATTTGCCCGCAGTGTCATAGCCCGCCTCTTCCAGCAACAACCGCAAGGGCACACCAGTATATTCCATATTATGGATCATGCCATGGGTGAACTGCGCACCATTCAACTGCGCGCCAGCCCATTCCATGCCTGTATTGGCGGCACATTCGCAGAAATACACATGGTTTTCGCGTGGGAACCGTTCGAGATCTCTCATAGGTGAAACACCAAAGGCGTATCCACCAAGCCATTGATCATCAGACGGTAATCACTTTTAGACAGATCAATCGCGCCGGAGTGATGCCGCTCGAAAGCACAGCCTTGTGGCGTGATGGTGCCGTCCAACGCGTGAATAGGGGTAAAATTAATCGAACTAATCTGATCAGCCGTCAACCATTCCACATTTCGACGGATAACATCGCCCTCATACTGGCTTGGCAGACCGTAGGATGTAGCATCCACACCGTCGCCAAAGCCCTGCGCCCATTCTTGGGGTTGGGTGATCAGCGGGTCAGCTGTCTGGGCCAGTGCTTCGCCAGAGGCCATCGCCCCAGCCCCAACCGCAGCCGCACCGCTCAAAAACGCGCGCCGCGATTGTTTTGATGTTTCAATCTTCGACATTTAATTTCCTTCAATTATATGGAGCGTTTTTAAGCTCCAATAACCTCAACACTGTTGTTTGGATCCAAAGAGATGGTGCCTTGTTTGCGAATGTGATCCTCGACCACATCCCAAATTTTAGGCCCTTCAGTTCCTTCATTCACACTGGCCCAACCGGCCACATTATAGGTCCTGAGACGGATCAATTCTGTCGCCGGTTTTAAGCAGCGTCATATCAGTGATGCGCTGGCCTTGCGGTTTGTTGATATCGATGCGGTACCCAAGCCCACCGACGCGCACCATATCCCCACCCTGTTGGTAATAAGGATCAGGATTGAACAGATTGTCAGCCACATCTTCCAAAACCACATGCAGGAATTCACCCGTCATTTCAGTCTTATAAGCTTCACCGTAAGACATAGAAGTCACGTTCCAGATATCTTCACGGGTGATGTCTTGGCCAGGCAAAATCGATGGCCCCCACCGCACGCCGGGCGACAAAGCAATATCCGCCTCGCGCTCTTCAATCAGCGCATTGCAAATCAAATCATCCCAAGTGCCGTTGAAATTGCCCCGACGGTATAGGGTTTGATCATCAGCGGTCCGGCCAATCACCTCGTTTAACTGCGTCTCAAATGGCGCACGCTGCGCATCAATGACTTTCTGAACCTCGGCGTCGGGCGTGATGACGTCAGAGAAAATCGGGATTAACTTATGGCGGAAGCCCATCATCTGACCATTGCGCACGTCAAGATCCACACGGCTGACAAATTTACCATTGGAGCCAGAGGCCACGATGATGGTTTTACCCACCAAAACCGGTTCTGGCAAAGCGTCATGGGTGTGGCCGGATAGGATAACGTCAATACCGGTTACAATGCCCGCCATCTGCTTATCAACATCAAAGCCGTTGTGGCTGAGGCAGACCACCAATTCGGCCCCCTGCGCGCGCACTTCATCAACCATGGCTTGCATGTTTTCATCACGGATACCGAAGGAATACTCTGGAAACATCCATCCCGGATTGGCGATAGGCATATAGGGAAAGGCTTGACCAATCACCGCAACTTTCACACCACCCGTCTCAAAAAATTTATAGGGCGGAAACATCTCAGTGGGTTCATCCCACTCGCTGTCAAAGATGTTTTGGCCAAGAGCTGCAAAGGGCAGGTTTTCGACGATCTCATTGACCCGTTCGCTGCCCAAGGTGAATTCCCAGTGGAATGTCATGGCATCAGGGCGCAGGGTATTCATCACATTGACCATGTCCTGACCTGCGGTATGATGGCAAGTATAGCTCCCGTGCCACGTATCGCCGCCATCCAAAAGCAAGGCGTCTGGGCGCTCAGAGCGGATATGGTTGACCACGGTTGCCACGCGGTCTAACCCACCAACCCGGCCATAGCCTTTGGCCAAAGCGGAAAAGTCATTATGGCTCAATGCATAGGCTGAGGCGCTGCCGTCATCTATGCCATAAAGTTTTCGGAAATCTGCGCCAGTGACATGGGGCACCTGCCCCCGATTGGCACCCACGCCGATGTTGATCTCGGGTTCACGGAAAAAAATTGGTTTCAATTGTGCGTGGATATCCGTGACGTGGATCAGTGACACATTTCCAAATGTATCAAACTCAAGCAGTTTTCTTTGTGTCAGAGATTGCTGCGCCGCAAGCCGGCCCCAATTTCCAAAACCAGATCCACCGTAAAGCGCAGCAGCAGCCATGCTTGTTTGCAAAAAGTCACGACGAGATATCATTACGCTTCCTCACAATCGCACTACATATGCACGATATTGAATTCGTTTATATATGGGAAAACCCACGCCCAGTGTTGGACGCGGGTTTTTTATTCCTCGGCTAGTTGCGAACCGAAGGTGTCTCAACTGAAAGGCCATTGCCGCGGGCCGCTAGATACAGCTCCAGAGCTTTAAACTCATCACCACCCTCTTTAAATGGTGTGGCACGAATGTTTTTCATACAACCTTTGA
This sequence comes from uncultured Planktomarina sp., assembly GCA_905182455.1. Classification (GTDB taxonomy): domain Bacteria; phylum Pseudomonadota; class Alphaproteobacteria; order Rhodobacterales; family Rhodobacteraceae; genus Planktomarina; species Planktomarina forsetii. The sequence continues at coordinate 103,468 of CAJJBJ010000002.1, read as the reverse complement.
AACGCGCATGCGCAGAGTTTAGTTTTGCATTTTTCAAACGATAAGTTGGAAAGCCATTGATATTACCTTGGCTCAGGTGATCCGCCCGGATCATTGTTCCGTAGTTGTCTTCATGGCAGTTTGAACAGGCCATGTCCAATTGACCAACGCGCTGATAGTAGAGCTCTTTGCCACGATCAAAGAACGGGGCTGCATCACCATCTACCGCAACATTTACGGACATACCACGTGACTGCAAACCTATCAAAGCCGTCACAGAAGTCATTTGACCACCGGAATACTTCCAAGGTTCAGCACCCATGCGCTCAGTCCGGCATTCATTGACGAGGTTTTCCATGGTAACCAAAGTGCCATCTTCAACCCTTGGCATTGTCGGACGCAGGCCAGCAAAATCTTCAACATCTTCGTGGCAGCTTGCGCAGGCTTTACCTTCAGTACCATCAACTTTTTCAAATAAATCGATGCCTTGATCGACAAACACAAAAGCTGGATTGTCAAAGTCATCTGTCTGCAACGCGCGGGTTTCGTTTTTTCTAAATAACCATCCAGAATATACCGTGTCGAGGTTGTCAGCAAAGGCCGGGGCCTTTGCACTTGTTGAGATAACTTCGCCCTCAATTGCCAAGGTTGCATCTTCTTGGGCAGACACAACCCCAGCTGAGAATGCGACAATCGCCACGCTCGTTAGTAAAGTCTTGAATTCCATTTCCAGTCCTCCCTAGACCAAACGCTTAAGCTATTTTTATCTTTTTCGAGGTCTCATAGACAGATCCGTCGTCATCGTACCAAGTAAATTTGAACTCACCGGCCTCTGGAACCATCGCATCAAATTGGAAATAAGGATTTGTTGAAATCGCAGGCTCCAATGTGACATCAATTACGTTTTGGCCGTTAAAGTCAGCAACAAACCGGTTGATGATTGAGCGCGGAATCACATTTCCGTCGCCATCTTTACGCACACCAGATTCCATTTTGTGGCTGATCAAAGTTTTGATCGTGATTACGTCACCAGCAGCAGCCGTCTTTGGAACCTTTACGCGAGGTTTAACACCTTTCGCCATCAGTACTTCTCCTTATCGCTTAATTTAGCCGCCGCAGCCGCCGATTGTTACTTTTACAGTAGCACCAGCTCTACGGAAGGTGCCGTCTTCCATTTTAGCAATAGCAATAACATCTTGAGTTTTCGCCAAGCGGATCCGTGTGGAACCTGAACGCGCACCGGCCAAGGGGCCAAAATTGAACGTGGCCACTGCTGGAGTTGGATTGCCAGTTGCAAGCACCATGATTGATACTGCACCGGGAGCAGAAACAGCCACTGGGACAGTATTGCCATTTTCGGCAATCTCTGGTGCCGTCATAACAACGCCCCCGTCGGATACGTCAGCGCCGCCTGTAAAGGCCGCAATCGCATCATCTGTCTTGGATGCAAAGGCAGGCAAACCGGCAAAAGTTGCAACCGCAAATGCGCCTGAACCGAGGGCCAATATATTTCGTCTCGTAAAATCCATGTTTTGTCTCCCTGATCTGCTACAGATATTTAGTCTTTAAGGGTCAAAAGATATGCAACCACATCTTCAACTTGCTGAGCCGTCAAAATCGATTTGCCATCGAATTTTTTCAACGGGCGGTCGTAACCACTGTCGATATAGAACGCTGGCATGATGGTGCCTTCGAACATCATCTTGGCGTTTGTCACAATACCGCGCAATTCAGACTCTTCCCAACGATCACCCACGCCCGAAAGCGGTGGACCAACTTCGCCATGGAATTGCTCGTTTGGCATGTCATCATTCATGTGACATGCAAGACAATTGCCCTGCTTGCGATTTTTGAAGGTGTTGCGCCCTGCGGCCGCGTCACCGGCAACACCGATCAAAGATGCCATAACTGACCCATCCTCAAACGATACGCTGCCCGGTGCTGTTTCCGCAAAAGCAGTTGTCACACTCAACACCGATACTGCGGTAATCATAAAAATGTTTTTCATGCGTCCTCCCAAACACTTTGGTCTTTAAGTGTACCGTAGTCGACAAACGGCACATCAAGCAACAACAAATTCGTAATATTGAATTTATTATTTGTTAATTTACTGAAAACTAGCCTCAACTCTGCTCTGCAAATTTGCGTGCATGGTATTTTTGAAAGCTCTCTTCCCCATCATAGCCATGCTCCACCACCCAGTTCAACATGTTAAAGGTGGTGTGCATACCAAAGGCCCCTGGCATGGTGGCAACGGCCGCTTGTCCGGCAGAGCTATCCCCTGGCACCTCTTCTGGAAAAAACAGGATTGTTGGGGTGAATAGAGATCCCCAGCGACGCACCATGTCCTTCTCAGGCATGGCTGTGCCGTCAAAATCGGTCACTTCAACATCACCAAACATGTTGATCTGCACCACAAAAAAATTCTCATCTATGTAATCTGCAACTTTTGGCACCGGAAAGACGGTCTCATGCATTTTCTTGCAGTAAATGCAGCCACGTTGCTCGATAATCACCATCAGTCGTTTGCCTTCAGCATTGGCATCCGCCAAATCCTCAGACAGGTCTTTGAAGGTATCACGCATCCACGGGGCTTTGTGTAAACCATCATCCCCCATTTCAGCTACGGCCAAACTGCCACTCACTAAAACTGCGGCGACAGCCAACAACAATCGTTTCATCATTTTTCCTTTCATCAGCCTAAAATACTAAAATTAGGCACCAGTTCTAACATCCATTGCGCGATATAATTCATCGAATTTGTCGCAATTAACAGCCCAAATAAAATCAAAAACGCGCCCATCACCTTTTCGACCATGCCAAGATGGCGTCTAAATTTAGCCATCCACCGCATGAAAGGCGCAATAAAGAAAGCCGCCACAATGAAGGGTAAGGTCATTCCCAGCCCATAGGCCAATAGCAGCAATGCCCCGTTGAGCGCAGACTCAGCACCCGCAGCCGTGAACAGAATGGCGGCCAGCACCGGACCGACGCAAGGCGTCCAACCAAAGGCAAACGCCAGCCCCATCACATAGGAGCCCAGCAAGCTCAGCTTTGACATTTTACCAGTGTCAAAACTCACCTGGCGATAGAGCACTGCAATCTTGATGGCTCCCAGAAAATGCAGCCCCATAAGGATGATCACCGCCGCTGCGATCCATCGCAGGATATCGAAATACTCCCGAACCACCTGCCCAAAGGTCGTGGCCGCAGCCCCCAGCCCCATAAAGATTGTGATAACACCAGCGGCAAAAATAGTGGCCGCCAAAACGGCCCGCCGCCGCGTAGCCGAATCAATCTGCGCGTCACTGTTGATTTGGTTCATGCCCACCCCGGCTAAATAGCTCAGATAAAAGGGAACAATCGGCAGTACACAGGGCGAAGCAAAAGACAGTAGACCTGCAAATAATGCAGAAATAATAGAAATATCGAACATGCGCATGCGCCCTATATTGTAATTCTACAAATTCACATTACAATTCATGAATACGAAAGGTCAATTTATAAATGTGGCTCAAAGCTCTCGCACTCATTCTATGTTTTGTTTTTCTCCCGATTCAGGCTGAAACGCGCCTGATCATGGTTGAGGAAGCAGGCTGCATGTGGTGTGTGCGCTGGAACGATGAAATTGGCCCAATCTATCCTAAGACCCCTGAAGGGCGCACTGCCCCTCTGCAAAGATTGAATATCCGCGCCACGCCACCCGAGGGCCTGACTTTTGCGCGCCGGCTACATTTTACTCCAACCTTCGTGCTGATGGTGGATGGCGCCGAGGCCGCGCGGCTTGAAGGCTATCCAGGAGAAGATTTCTTTTGGGGATTACTGACGCAAATGATTAATGACGCAAAGCTACCTTGGGTCAAATAATATGAGTTTTATTGACCTTAGACACCGGTTTGTGCGATGAAATGTCCGAAGAATTATAACCAGATGGCGTAAATCAAATGACCCTACCCGTTTTTGACAAGAACATGTGTCCAGAAGACATGGATAAAATGGCAGGTAATGCCATCAAAGCTGCCAATTTTCTCAAGGCCATTAGCCATGAGGGGCGGTTGATGATCCTATGTTATCTGGCCTCTGGCGAAAAATCTGTCACAGATCTCGAAGAATTACTCTCCGCACGTCAAGCGGCTGTATCACAGCAGTTGTCGCGTTTGCGTCTAGAGGGATTGGTCACACCGCGCCGTGAAGGTAAAATCATCTATTATAGTCTGAGCGACAATCGCTCAACGCAGATCATGGAAGTGGTCTACGACCTATTTTGTCGAGAAACCTAAGGATCAAAAATGTTGGATTTGCTGCCTGAAACCTCGCTTGTTGCATTTGTGGGGATGTTTGGCGGTATTGTGTTGGGCCTGGCTGCACGCCTTGGCCGATTTTGCACACTTGGGGCTCTCGAAGACATCTATTACGGCAGCAATGCGGTGCGTCTGCGCATGTGGGGCATCGCCATTGGCATGGCAATTTTAAGCACCTATGGGCTTTCAGCTCTGGGGTATATTGATCTGAGTGCAACGCTGTATCTCTCCGTCGCTTGGAACCCATGGGCCAATATTTTTGGCGGATTACTGTTTGGTTATGGCATGGCCTTAGCGGGCAATTGTGGCTACGGCGCGCTAGCCCGTCTAGGCGGTGGCGATATAAGGGCCTTTATGATTGTCATGGTGATGGGGCTCTCGGCCTATATCACTATCAGTGGCCCCTTGGCCTATCTGCGGATCTGGACCTTTGGCGCGGGAATGCCGGCTCTCAACACCCCCAGTATTCCGGCTACACTCTCTGGGGTTTCAGGGCTATCCGTCACCGCAATCGGCGCAACGATTGGGCTGATTTTCATCATCATCTCACTTGCAAGTGCCCCCATGTTGCGCTCAAAGTCCTCGGTACTTTGGGGGGCTGTTGTAGGGCTTGTCATCACCTCGGGTTGGGTTGGCACGCAATGGGTGGCCAGCAACGGTTTTGAGGGCTTACCAGTGGTTTCCCATTCGTTTTCAGCCCCTATCGGGGAAAGCCTGTTGTATTTGATGACCGCCTCAGGCAACTCCGTCAGCTTTGCCACAGGTTCCGTTTTGGGCGTTTTGATTGGCTCATTGCTTGGCAGCTTGGTCAAAGGACACTTCCGGTGGGAAGCCTGTGATGACCCACGCGAATTGGGCCGCCAAATTTTTGGAGCAGCCGCCATGGGCGTTGGTTCTGTTTTGGCTCTCGGCTGTAGTATCGGACAGGGTCTATCGGCGTTTTCCGTATTGGCCTACAGCGCCCCGGTCACGCTGATCTGTATTATGCTGGGTGCAGCCATTGGACTACGTCAGCTCATTCAAGGCTTCCGCAACATCGGCTGATCCGCAACAGCCCCATCGGTTGATGTACAACCGCATTATCGTACAACCTGCAATTTAAGATCAAAATCCTGTCTGGTTCACGGACCGCCAAAGCTGGTCCCAGCGCTACCTAACAAACCAGAACAATATTCCAACACAGCAGAGCCTTTCGGAACAATATCGGGCGCCGAGGATTTGCGCGTTCCAAGTTTCAATGTCAAAGCCGCTCTTAAACGCAAACTAAAAAGGTGCTATTGATATGTTTGAACAGTTTGGTTTTGAAACCGTGACCCCAATGCAGGTATCCGTTGCCTTTGCCCTCATCATCGGTGTCATGTTCGGCGCGCTTGCCCAGCACCTCAAGTTTTGCTTCCGCAGTGCAGTTGTAGGCGACCAAGACAGCAAACCCGTTGCGCGCGGAGTCTGGTTTACCGCCCTCGGCGCGGCTCTGCTCGGCACCCAGGTTTTGGTTGCGAAACGGCTATATATCGTTCGAGGAACACAGATTATTTGCACAAGAATTGCCTATTCTAGCTATTCTAACTGGCGGCTTGATATTCGGCATAGGCATGGTGCTCACCCACGGTTGTATCTCACGTCTGACCGTATTGGCCGGCACCGGCAATCTGCGCTCTTTGACGGTCATTATCGTCTTTGCTGTCCTTGCTCATGCCACATTAAAAGGCGTGCTTGCGCCGGTTCGGGTCTGGCTCGGGTCAGTGACAGTGCCTTTGGGCGAGACGGCCTCCTTGGCTGATTTGCCAGGTGGTGCAGAATTTTGGGCTGGCGCCTTGACTCTGGCAGCATTTGCATTTGCCTTTAAGTCCGGCATCAACTGGCGCTCGGGCGTCTTGGCGGTGGTTTTGGGGCTTCTGGTGCCTGCCGCTTGGGTAGGAACCGGCTTTATTTTGCAAGATGAATTTGACCCGATTGTGATGCAGTCCCTGTCCTTCACCTCTCCCATGGCCGATCTGTTGTTTTGGTCTATCGCCTCCTCCTCAATCCCTGCCGGCTTTGGTGTTGGCTTGATCTTGGGCGTTGTGACCGGCGCGGCATTGGCCGCTGTGAGCAAAGGTGAGTTTAGCTGGCAGACTTTCGAAACACCTGGCCAAACCCGCCGATATTTTCTGGGCGCGTCCCTGATGGGCGTGGGCGGAGTTTTGGCGGGTGGGTGTACTGTTGGCGCCGGGCTTGCCGGTGTTCCAACACTCAGCATCGCCGCCTTGTTGGCCTTGGCGTCCATAGCAGCAGGTGGGTTGCTGGCTCAATATATATTTCACCCGAAGGGCCTGAGCAATCTCACGGCTGTTGACGCCCATTAACACCATCCAGAGCATTGCTACCCAGTTAAGCGCATCCTAAAATGAGCTGCCGCGCTCAACAAGACCTCAGCAAGCGCTGTGCTGTCAGCGCGTGGTTCATAGGAATGAGGCTGAATCAACGTAATAGAGCGGCGGGCATCAGAGTCTTTGAGGTGCCGGATCAAGACACGCTTTGTGCGGCGGGCCTCTGTCATGGCGTAGATCTGTGGAAGGATCGCAATGCCTGCACACGTGGCGGCCATAAGCCGAATGGCAGCCAAGCTTGTGCCTTCATATTCATCCAACACCCGCCCCCCTGCGCTACAGGCCAGCATCGCCACCATATGAAACAATCTGTGTTTGGTCCGAGGGTCAAAAACGTTTGTTCGTGCAAATCTTAAAATTTCAGATTTTCAGCGTGGCTGTCTTGCAAATAATCTAAGGCAGATGCCACCCAAAACTTCCCCTCAAACAATGCCGTATGATACATGCTGAAGTGATCTTCCGGGATTAAAATGATCATATTCAACCTCTCACTGCGCAATCCTTGATCAAAATCACGGATATTTTATTCGCGCGCCACAAGCCAAATCTGGCATATATCTATCGCTGTCGTTAGGGTTGCCTTCCCGTTCAACCTCACCTTGGGATTGCCACTCTATATTGCTTTATCCAGTGTCGTATAAAGGTAGATAGATATAGAGCAACCAAGAGCGCGGGTATCCCAGCCCTTGGTCAATAGTGTTTATTTATAACATTTGCAGGCGTTTAAACAACGATGAGGTGTCCCAACGGCCACCGCCCAATTTCTGAACATCTTTGTAGAATTGATCAACCAAAGCAGTGACCGGCAGGCTTGCACCATTCTCATCAGCTGTGGCCAAGCAAATGCCCAAGTCCTTGCGCATCCAGTCAACGGCAAAGCCATGTTCAAAATGATCATCCAGCATGGTTTCATAGCGATTTGACATTTGCCAGCTGCCGGCGGCCCCTTGGCTGATCACTTCAATCACAGCAGCACCATCAAGACCGGCTTTGGAGGCAAAATGCATCGCTTCCGCCAAGCCCTGAACCAGGCCCGCAATAGCGATTTGGTTGCACATTTTGGTCATTTGGCCTGAACCGCTATCACCAATCCGGCGGCACAGCTTAGAGTACACATTCATGACTGGTTCTGCCCAATCGTAATCTTCTTGATCGCCGCCGCACATGATGGACAATTGCCCATTCTCCGCGCCTGCTTGTCCGCCAGAAACCGGCGCATCCACAAAGGAAATGCCCTTGGCTTTTGCAGATTCATAAAGCTCACGGGTGACCGCTGCCGATACGGTGGTATGATCCACAAAGATACTGCCTTCTGACATCGAGGCAAAGGCTCCATCAGGGCCCAAGCAGACAGACCGCAGATCATCGTCATTGCCAACGCAGGCCATGACCATTTCAGAACCTTCGGCAGCGTCAGCCGGGGTTTTGCCCAAGGCGCCACCGTGCTGTGCAACCCACGCTTCAGCCTTCGCCGTGGTGCGATTGTAAACAGTGACCGAATGGCCTGCAGCCACGAGATGCCCCGCCATAGGATAGCCCATTACGCCAAGGCCTAGGAATGTGATTTTTGTCATTGATTTGTCCATTTGAGTTACAGGGTATCGTATGGGGTTTGTCCTGCAAAGAATGCATCGAGATTGTCCAGGGCGCGAAACCCCATTGCGTCACGTGTTTGCTTCGTCGCACTGCCAATATGGGGCAACATAAAAATGTTATCATAGCCGCTAAATGCTGGATTTCCACCCGGTTCGTTCTGGAAACAATCCAAACCTGCTGCCGCCACGTGTCCCGCGCTAAGTGTCGCCATCAAAGCAGTCTCATCAATGAGGGCGCCACGCGCTGAATTCACAATCACAGCACCTTGAGGCAACAAGGCAAAACGCTCTGCGTTCATCAGGTTGGTGGTCTCCGCCGTAGCCGGACAATGCAGTGATAAAAAATCGGCCACGCCCCAGAAAAGCAGGGCTCATCCGCCCCTCCGCCGATACAGACACTCGGTCCAGCTCGATACACGGATAGGACACTTCGGCTTTAGCTGTTGCGACAAAACACGATAAGGCGGCGGTGAGAGCAAAAAAACATTCACTATGATAATACAGTTTCCACATTAGGCAAATTAATAATGGTATTCACCGAGGCGCGCGCCTGTGGTGGAGGCTAATCCCCCAACAATCACGACGTCCCGTTAAAGTTACCAATACTTTTGCCAGTCGCCTACACATAGGCTAAGCTTCACCAGAACGTAGAAAATTTATGGGAGACTTCAGATGATGGTAACAGGTGGGTGTTACTGTGGTGAAATTCGCTTTGAGGTCATAGGCCCACAGGAAGCGGCGTTTCAATGCCATTGCAGAGAGTGCCAGTATATCACCGGCGGGAACGCCAATATCGTGGTTGTCTTCGCTGAAACTGACTTCAGATATACCAAAGGAGTGACGACAACCTTTGCGCGCTCCGATTTGGAAACCCCAGTCACACGACATTTTTGCTCAAGCTGCGGCACTGCCATCGGCAGCCAAAGCCCGTCCCGCCCCAATTCAATGATCGTAAAAGTTGGTACCTTAGATTACCCGGGAGACTATCAAGCCAAAGCGGCAATCTTCACCTGTGATAAGCAGGCCTACCATCATATCCCAAGCGAGATTCCGGCATTCGACAAACGGCCACCCAAAAAGTAAGTGGAGATATAAGTAGTATTAGGAGAAATCCGATGAAACTTCTCAAATGGCACAGCAACATGGTCGAACGCATGCGTCTTGCGTTGGGCTGGAGCCAATACACCCTTTATTGGGTTTCTTTTATTAAGGGTGTTGCCGTCACCTGCTTGGTCATATGGCTTATGTGTTGAGCACTTTAATACTAATGTGTATCTGACCGCGTAGGTCAAGAACTCTTGGGCACAAATAACCCCCTTCCACCCACACAAGTGATTCATTTTTTGTCGTTTTGACTGGGGAAGTATTGTCTTGCGACGATGCTCAAGACGTATCCCAAAATCCCCACCACGAGTGCGACCCAAAAAGGTGCCACATCCAATGCATAGAGTACGAATGTGTCAGCCAATTATCAAATAACTGGTGATCCTCGTAACAGGGCACGCATAGCGTTCACAGAGATCAACAGAGAATACACCTACAAGCTGAAGGATAAATTAGACCTCAGCCTATCCAAAGTAGTCAACATGCTGATTGCCGAGTCGAGGAATAGGTAGTGGTGCAACCTAACGTGTGGCGAAAACGTGGTACTACCGGACATTTAGTACCCTCCACCAAACCCCTTTGTTTTACTGGTCTATTATGACAATAAAGGGAGGCTGGCAGAGACGATGGGATTCGAACCCACGAAACGCTTTCACGTTTACTCCCTTAGCAGGGGAGCGCCTTCGTCCACTCGGCCACGTCTCCGTCGACCCGTCTAGCGGGGAGTTGGGCCGGGGACAAGCAGGATTTAGGCAAGTTTCGCAACATTTTTAAAAATTTTTTTCTTCACTGCCGCGATGTCCACATCCACGCAGACTTTGACTGGTTCCGAACTGAGATTTGGGTCTGAAACCGTCTCGCCAGACCGCTCACCGCTGCAAATCACCCGAAGGTGATGATCTTCGGTGACAAACAGATTAGGTGCAGCGCAGGCGACCAAAGCCGATGGGTCATGCATACCGCAGCCGTTGAATTTACCCACGGTTTCATAAAAATCGATGTAAAATTCCGCCATCTGGTGTAGCAGCCCGCCCAGCTTTGGGCTTTGCTCTGCCAATTGCGCAAAATAGCTGCGCGGGCAGATCACACGGTTTGTGACATCCAGCCCCACCAAGGTGATGTTGCAGCCATAGCTAAACACAAAATCAGCCGCATGTGGGTCATGATAAATATTGGCCTCAGCCGCCGGGGTTATATTGCCGCCAGCCCGCAGGCTGCCGCCCATGATCACCATCCGTTTTAGGTTGCGGCAGAACTCTGGGTCGAGATCCATTGCTGCGGCAATATTGGTCAGAGGGCCAATGGGACACAGAACCAGCTCACCTTTATATGCGCGCGCCATCCGCACCAAAAACTCTGGCGCAGTTTCAGAAACGGCCTTCCCCTGTGGTGTGGGCACGTCCAGCGTCCCAAAGCCTTCCGCTCCGTGCACATGCGAACTTGGGGGATAGGCGGGAAGTTCACGCGGTTTTGACAAACCCTCCGCCACAGGAATATTAACGCCTGCCGTTTCCAGCAGAAACAATGCATTGCGGGTGGCTTGTGGGGTGGTCACATTGCCAAACACTGTGGTCAGAGCCAGGAGGTCAACCTCAGGATCTGCAATCGCATAAAACAGAGCCATGGCATCATCGATGCCAGGGTCCGTATCGATGATTAGCTTGATGGTCATAAGACCCCTGCCCCAATGATGGATTTAGGTGTTGAACAAAAAGTGCATCACGTCACCATCTTGCACGATATAGGTTTTACCCTCGGAGCGCATTTTACCAGCTTCTTTTGCCGGAGATTCGCCGCCACAATCCACAAAATCCTGATAGGTAATGGTTTCTGCGCGAATAAAACCACGTTCGAAATCGCCATGGATCACACCTGCGGCTTGTGGCGCGGAGGTGCCATTCTTGATGGTCCAAGCGCGGGCCTCTTTTGGTCCTACTGTGAAATAGGTCTCAAGAGCCAAAAGTTCATAGCCTGCGCGAATTAAACGATCCAAACCGGCCTCTTCCAGACCCATTTCGGTGAGAAACATCTCGGCTTCATCATCTTCCAACTGGCTGATCTCTTCTTCGATCTGCGCGGAGATGATCACATGGCTGTTGCCTTGATCTGCAGCCATTTTGGCCACGGCATCAGAATGCGCATTGCCTTTGGCAGCATCGCCCTCGCCCACGTTGCAAACGTATAGAATAGGTTTTGTGGTCAACAGTTGCAGCATTTTCCACTGCTTTGCGTCGTCTTCATCCACAGTCACGGTCCGGGCGGGCTTGCCCTGCTCTAGAGCTTCCATTGCCGCGCGCAGCAGGCGTTCTTGCTGAACAGCCTCTTTGTCTCCGCCGCGCACCTTACGAACAACGTTTTGCAGGCGTTTTTCAACGCTTTCCATATCGGCCAGCATCAGCTCTGTGTCGATGGTATCCGCATCCGCCAAAGGGTCCACCCGGTCAGAGACATGCACCACATCGCCATCTTCAAAACAGCGCACCACATGGGCAATAGCATCGGTTTCACGTATATTGGCCAGAAATTGATTGCCCAAACCTTCGCCTTGGCTGGCGCCTTTAACCAGACCCGCGATATCCACAAAGGTCATCCGCGTTGGGATGGTATTAGCAGATTTTGCAATCGTGGCCAGATTGGTCAAACGTGCGTCAGGCACGTTCACTTCACCCACATTGGGTTCAATGGTGCAAAAGGGGAAGTTTGCAGCCTGGGCTGAGGCTGTTTTTGTCAGCGCGTTAAACAAGGTAGATTTGCCCACATTCGGCAAGCCAACGATACCCATTCTAAAACCCATGATGCACTCCATAATTGCTCAATGCGCTCTTATCTGCGCCCAGTGGCCAGAGCAAGCAGAACTACGAATTACCCCCCACAAAGCCAAATACTACAGATTAGCCACCCGGCCCGATCGAAGTATATTGAACTTAGCGCGCCTTTGCGGCATGTGAGTGGGTAAGCAATCTAAAGGGCCTGATATGACACGGATAGACGCGAAATTTGCAGAACTCAAAGCCGTTGGTAAAAAAGCGTTTGTGACCTATGTCATGGCGGGTGATCCAAATTATGACACTTCACTGGTAGTGGTGAAGGGTCTGCCTGCCGCAGGCGTAGATATCATTGAGCTTGGCCTGCCCTTTACAGACCCCATGGCCGATGGCCCCACCATCCAATTGGCCGGCCAGCGCGCGCTGGAAGCTGGGATGAGCCTGCAAAAAACATTGCAAATGGTGCGTGACTTCCGCGAAGACGATGACACAACCCCAATTGTTTTGATGGGCTATTACAATCCAATCTACTCTCGCGGCGTTGCGCGCTTTTTGCAAGAGGCTAAAACCGCGGGTGTCGACGGCATGATTGTGGTGGATCTGCCGCCAGAAGAAGATGACGAGCTGTGTATCCCCGCCCAAAAGGCTGGGTTGAATTTCATCCGCTTGGCCACGCCCACAACCGACAACAAGCGCCTACCAAAAGTGCTGACCAACACGTCGGGCTTTGTCTATTATGTCTCCATAAATGGCATCACCGGAGCTGCGGCTGCGAAAGCCATCGACGTGGGCCCCGAAGTGGCACGTATCAAAGCGGCCACCGACCTGCCGATCATTGTAGGCTTTGGCATCCGCACCCCAGAAAACGCCCGAGACATCGCCTCTGTGGCGGATGGTGCGGTGGTGGGCTCAGCCATTGTGGATGAAATCGCAGCTGGAAAATCTCCTGCTGAGGTTTTAGCCTTTGTTAAATCGTTGGCTGATGGAGCGCACTCCGCCTAATTCTAAGGAATCCCAATATGACACTGACAATCCGGCCCCTACAGGCCAATGATCGTGGCGCTTGGGCCCGCATGTGGACAGATTACCTTACTTTTTATGACAGCGATGTGACGCCTGAGATCTATGATCTCACCTTCGCGCGACTCGTTGATCCTGAGAATCTGGTGCAAAACTGCCTTGTGGCGGAGCTGGAGGGCGTGGCCGTCGGCATTGTACACTATCTCTATCATGCCCATAATTGGCGGGCTGAGGATGTGTGTTACCTGCAAGATCTCTACGCAGATCCACATGTGCGCGGTCAAGGCATTGGGCGGGCCTTGATGGAAGCGGTCTATGCGGCAGCGGACGCCAATGGCACACCATCCGTCTATTGGATGACCCAAGATTTCAACGCAAATGCGCGCTTGCTCTATGATCGCATCGGCGGCTTAACTCCCTTCATAAAATATTCGAGGTAACCTATGACCATTCACATCGGAGCCAAACCCGGAGAGATTGCTGACACTGTTTTGATGCCGGGCGATCCTTTGCGCGCAAAATGGGCGGCTAAAACCTTTTTGGACGATCCCCAATGCATCAATGAAGTGCGCGGCATGTTCGGCTTTACCGGAACATGGCGGGGCAACCGGGTCACAATTCAAGGCTCCGGCATGGGCATGCCCAGCCTGTCAATCTATGTGAATGAGCTGATCAAAGACTATGATGTGAAAACGCTGATCCGCATTGGCTCGGCCGGTGGTATGAGCCCGAAGGTCAAGCTGCGTGATGTTGTCATCGCTATGACCGCCTCGAGCCTATCCACGCCCTCACTGGGCATGTTCAAGGAAATCAACTACGCGCCTTGCGCCGATTACGGGCTGTTAGAAGCTGCAGTGAAAGCCGCGCGCGCCCGAGACATTGGCACCCATGTGGGCGGCATTTATTCGGCAGATGTATTTTATGATGAGCGCCCAGACCTCACCGAGCAAATGACCCGACACGGGATTTTGGCCGTGGAAATGGAAACCGCAGAGCTTTACAATCTGGCTGCACGTCACAATCGGCGGGCTTTGGCGGTTTGTACCATCTCTGATCATCTACTCACCCATGAAGCCCTGCCCTCTGAAGATCGCGAGCGCAGCTTTGGCGATATGGTGGAAATAGCGCTAGAGGCCGCCTTCGCCTAAAAACGACCTTACGAAGTGCCGTTAATGGCTCTGCCATAGGCCAAGGGGCAGTTAGAATGCGGTATGAATGCAAGATTGATGGATATGACCCTTGGGCTGGGTGTGGCCCTCGTTTGGGGGTTGGGACTGGTCTTCGCCAAGGCCGCTATAGCGCATTTTCCACCCATCTTACTTATGGCCTTTCGCTTTAGCGTCACAGCCTTGGTTTTGGTCTGGTTTTTGAAACCCACAGGCGGGCAGCTGCGTATACTGGCGCTCATTTCCTTCATTTCAGCCACATTGCAATACAGCATGACCTTCACCGGGCTTGCGGGTCTCGATGCCTCTGCCACCGCCTTGATAGTTCAGCTTGAAATCCCATTTTTGGTACTCATCGGCGCAATATTTCTAAAAGAAACGCCCGGTTGGCGCCGGTGGATTGGCATCACCATTGCATTTTTCGGAGTATATCAAATCACTGGAGAACCCCGGATCGGCAATGCGCTATGGTCGGTGGCTTTGGTGATTGGCGGCGGGCTGACATGGGCCACAGGGCAAGCCATGGTGCGCCATCTCAAAGACATATCCGGATTGACCGTGGCCGCATGGGTGGCCGTTCTGGCCTTCCCTCAACTTTTCATGATGTCGGCTATTTTTGAAACCGGTCAACTTCATGCCATTCAATCCGCCGGTTGGATTGTTTGGAGTGCCGTGGCCTATCTGGGTCTGATCATGACCGCCCTTGGTTATTACATGTGGTATACATTGATCCGACGCACCCCCGTGAGCGAAGCCGCCCCCTATCTGCTCACCCTGCCCTTGTTTTCAATGGCAGGCGGCTGGTTTTTCTTAGGAGAGGTTGCCACCCCCCAAACCTTGTTAGGAGGTGGTATTATCTTATCTGGTGTCGCCTTAATCGTGTTTGAACCGATCAAAAAAACCAAACAGTGCCCTTAGATTAAACCGATCGCTCGACCATCATATCTTTGATTGAAGCAATGGATTTCGCCGGGTTCAAACCCTTAGGACAGGTCTTGGTGCAATTCATAATCGTGTGGCAGCGGTAGAGTTTGAACGGGTCTTCAAGCTGGTCCAAACGCTCACCTGTCGCCTCATCGCGGCTGTCAACTATCCAGCGGTAGGCATGCAAAAGCGCCGCTGGGCCGAGGTAGCGATCGCCATTCCACCAATAGGATGGGCAAGAGGTCGAACAACAGGCACACATCACACATTCATAAAGGCCATCAAGCTTTTTACGGTCATCAATGGATTGCAGCCATTCCTTGGCAGGACGGTTGGTTTTTGTCTCAAGCCAAGGCATTATTGAGGCGTGCTGCGCATAGAAATGCGTCAAATCTGGGATCAGATCTTTCACCACTGACATATGCGGCAGCGGGTAGATTTTCACATCACCCTTCACCTCGTCCATGCCGTAAATACAGGCCAGAGTATTGATGCCATCCACATTCATCGCACAAGAGCCGCAGATGCCCTCGCGGCAAGAGCGACGGAAAGTCAGTGTTGGATCAATTTCACTTTTGATCTTGATCAAAGCATCCAAAATCATCGGGCCGCAGGTGTCGAGGTCCACGAAATAGGTATCAACCTGTGGTGTTTTGCCATCGTCTGGGTTCCAGCGATAGATCTTGAATGTGCGCAAATTGGTAGCACCTTCGGGCTTGGGCCAGACTTTTCCGCGGGTGATGCGGGAATTTTTAGGGAGCGTCAGTTGTACCATTTTATTTCTCCACTCAGTGAGCGCTTGCAGCGCTTTGCGGCCTTAAATTCAAACGAATTAAGGGCCACGACAGCATATGCCGTGATCGGGGCCATCCCTAAGACAGCTTTTCATTTAGACAGGTCAGCACCAGTGGGCGCTGAATGATTTCATTGGCCAAATCGATGATCTTTTGGCTGGAATCTGCGGCCAGTTGATCTTGAGCCAAAGGCGTCAAAACCGCAAAGGCGGCTTGTTGATCCACAGACATCTCAGCCGCAGCTACGCTCACTTGAAGCGCCAAAGCAGCGGCGCAGATCGCCCGAAGCCACATTAGAAGGTCCTCACTTTTGGCGCGATTTGCTCCATAGAAATCCCGCCCTCAGACTCCGTTGTCAGAGGTGCCGTGATGACCGGGCGATGGCTCAACTCAACCTTGGCTCCATCAACCCGCGCGATAGTGTGCACGCGCCAATTTATGTCATCTCGTTCTGTGAAATCCTCATGGGCATGCGCGCCACGGCTTTCTGTGCGCGCTTCAGCGCCCACGATCGTGGCCATAGCGTTGGGCATCAAATTCGTCAGCTCCAGCGTTTCCATCAAATCAGAGTTCCACACCAAACTGCGGTCTGTGACTTTGATATCATGCATTTTATCAGCAACAGCCGTCATCTTCTCGACGCCCTCAGCCAATGTTTTTGAAGTCCGGAACACAGCTGCATCGGCCTGCATCGTTTTTTGCATCTCAAGGCGCAGATCCGCGGTGGGCAATTGCCCCGATGCATGGCGCAGCGTGTCAAAGCGATCAAAGGCTTTGTTGACGGATGGCAGGTTCAAGGTCGCCGCTGGTGCTGCAGCATCCACAGTTTTGCCGGCCCGAATAGCAGCCGCCCGGCCAAAGACCACCAAATCGATCAAAGAGTTTGACCCCAAGCGATTGGCACCATGCACAGAAGCACAGCCCGCCTCACCAACAGCCATAAGGCCGGGAACAGTTGCATTGGGATCCGCGAGGGTTGGATTGAGCACTTCGCCCCAGAAGTTGGTCGGGATACCACCCATGTTATAGTGAACGGTCGGTATAACCGGGATTGGTTCTTTGGTGACATCGACGCCTGCAAAGATTTTTGCAGATTCAGAAATACCCGGCAAACGCTCCGCCAAGGCTTCAGGCTGTAGGTGACTGAGGTTCAGATAAATATGATCCCCATCTGGGCCAACGCCGCGACCCTCCCTAATTTCCATGGTCATACAGCGTGACACATAGTCCCTTGGGGCCAGATCCTTATAATTGGGCGCATAACGCTCCATGAAACGCTCATCTTGCGAGTTGCTCAAAAAGCCACCCTCGCCGCGTGCGCCCTCTGTAATCAAACAGCCTGAGCCATAAATGCCAGTCGGGTGAAACTGTACAAATTCCATATCCTGCAAAGCCAAACCAGCGCGCGCCACCATACCGCCACCGTCACCGGTACAAGTATGTGCAGATGTAGCACTGAAATAGGCACGGCCATAGCCGCCAGTGGCCAAAACAACAGTTTTGGCGTTGAACACATGCATTGTGCCATCGTCAAGCTTCCAACACACCACACCTTGGCATACGCCATCTTCCGACATCACCAAATCGATGGCGAAATATTCGATGTAGAATTCCGCGTTATTCTTGAGAGATTGACCATAGAGCGTATGCAAAATCGCATGGCCGGTTCGGTCTGCCGCCGCACAGGTACGTTGTACTGGGGGGCCTTCGCCAAACTCAGTTGTGTGGCCACCGAAGGGCCGCTGATAGATTTTACCTTCTTCGGTGCGCGAGAATGGCACACCGTAATGTTCCAACTCATAAACAGCTTTGGGCGCTTCACGGGCGAGATATTCCATTGCATCCGTGTCGCCGAGCCAATCGGACCCTTTGACCGTGTCATACATGTGCCACTGCCAGCTGTCCGGCCCCATATTGCCAAGGCTGGCTGCGATGCCACCCTGAGCCGCCACAGTGTGCGAGCGAGTTGGGAACACTTTGGTCACGCAAGCCGTGCGCAATCCCTGTTCTGCCATGCCCAACGTCGCCCGCAAACCTGCGCCGCCGGCCCCAACAACCACAACGTCATAATCGTGGGTTTCATATTCATATGCAGCCATAGGTATGGTCTCCGAAACTTAAAGTGCGATGCGCGCGATGGCGAAAACAGCGGTTGCGATGGCCGCGTAGGATACGCAGGTCATCACGATGATCCAGATCTTGCGAGAAAGCCCTTGAAAATAGTCTTCAATCAAAACCGTGACGCCGTTTTTAAAATGTAACAACCCTACGATAAAGGTGAGAAGCGCCACAATCGCTGGGAAAGGGCGCGAAAAATAGGCCGTGACCGTCGCATGATTCTCGCCAAGCATTGGGCCAACGGTGAAGATGAACAAAGGCACTAAAATCAGCAGGGCCACTGAAGAGACGGTCATGCCCCAGAAATGAGCTGTGCCAGTTTTGGCGGCACCCATGCCAGTCGCGCGTTTACGATCGGTCAAAAAAACCATGCTCCGCCCTTTCTAAAAACTAAAAACAGTAAGTGCGGTCAGCACCAAGGAACCGATGATCATCATCCACCCCATGCGCTCGGCTGATTTCAGCTCCAAACCCCGGCCGGTGTCCCAAATCAAATGACGCACACCGCCCAGTGTGTGATACCATAGCGCCCAGAGCGACAGCACCATAACAATATCGCCGAACCAACTTGTGATCACATAATCAGCTACAGCAAAGGCCGCAGCACTGGATGATGCGGCCAAAAGCCACCAAATTAATAGCAAAGTAGACACGAGCAACGCGTTGCCAGTGATACGCACGAAAATAGACGAAATCGATGTCATTTGAGGACGATAGATCGTCAGATGTGGAGACAACGGGCGGTTGCCCCGGTTTACATCAGCCATAATTTGGTCCTTTTATACTGGTCTGTAAGATATTTAGCCCGTTCATGCCACGATCAACCCCCAAATGCCACAGTTTTAGCAGTAAAAATACCTGTGATTAACCGTCACAAGGGTAATTTTTTAATTTGTGATCACGGATATATCAGTGTGATCACAATTTTCCACGCAGAAGCACTCTAGGAACTCATACGTGCAAACTGAATTTCAGCTTAACGCGGGATGAAGGCCCAATAGTCCAAATCCAGCAATACATCGCTGTGATATTTGCCCTCAGCATCGCGCAATTCGGTGCCCGTGCCTTTGGTCGCCACAAGCCGTAGCCGGAGAGCACCCACAGTTGGATTAGCTGTTTCAGCTAAGTCCAACACTTCACTCCAAGCTCGGATTGTGTCCCCCGCGAAACAAGGGTTGGCATGTGCACCGGCATTTATCGCCGCAATCATTTGCGCATTTCCCAAACCATTGGACGACAAAGCCCGTGCCATTGAAATCACATGGCCACCGTAAATTAAGCGGCGACCATCCGGGCGGGCGGTGGCATCAAAATGCACCTTAGCTGTGTTCTGCCACAGTCGCGTAGCCATCATATGCTCGGCTTCAGAGACGGTCACACCGTCCACATGGTCGATGACCTCACCAACCTTGTAATCACCATAAATATATAAACTTCCTGATAAATCAGATCTATATGAGTCAAAGTTTAAGTCACTTGGCACCATAAGTTCGGCCGCAGGGACCACAGAGCGCAGCTCAGGTACGACCGTCTGAGGCGCAGGCATCGCCAGATTGTTTTTGCGCACCATCACCCAACGCACGAATGACATCACAGTCTCGCCACGTTGGTTAAACCCCTCACTGCGCACCCAGACCACGCCAGTTTTACCGCTAGAATTTTGTTTCAGTCCAATCACCGTTGAGAGCGAGCGCAGCGTGTCACCGGGATAGACTGGCCGCAACCACCGTGCTTCTGCGTAGCCCAAATTGGCCACTGCATTGAGCGAAATGTCCGGTACGGTTTTGCCAAACACCACATGAAAGGCGATCAGATCATCCAACGGGCTGGACGGCAGGCCACAGGACTGGGCAAACAGATCAGATGAATAAAGCGCGTGGCGCGCGGGATAGAGCGCATGGTACAATGCACGCTCGCCCTGCCCCACGGTGCGAGGCACTGCATGCTCCATCACCTGCCCAATGGTGTAATCTTCGAAAAACCAGCCTGAGTTGGTTTTCATCATTGCGCCCGAAGCTTCATGTCGGGCGAATAGCTGCCCTCAACCTCTTTTACCACAGCTTGACCACAGCGCATCACCCCAACGGTGGCATCATGCGCATAGGTTGGATCGCCATAAAGTTCCCAGCCCTTGGACAGAGCCTCGGTAACTTTGTGGCAAAATTCCGACGAGTCGTCTTCGGTTAACAATCGATAAAGCTTCATGTTTGCATCTCCAATTCGGCAATGGCGGCCGCTTTGGCCAATGTGGCTTGCGCGGTTTCAACATGCAAGTTCTCTACAATTCTGCCGTCCACAACAGCAACCCCCAAGCCCTGTGCCGTGGCCTCTTCAAAAGCCTGAATTTGCCTTTGTGCCAGCTCAATCTCTGCTGGGGATGGTGCAAATACCCGATTGGCGATAGCCACTTGAGCCGGATGGATCAGAGTTTTGCCGTCAAACCCCATGTCTCGGCCCTGACTGGCCTCATTTTGCAGGCCGTCCTCATCTTTGAACGCATTATAAACCCCGTCGAGAATCACGATGCCCGCCGCTTTCGCCGCCAAAAGGCACATCCCCAAAGCGGGCATCATTGGACCACGTGCCGGATCATATCGCGTGTTCAGATCTTTGGCCAAATCATTTGTGCCAATCACCAGTCCGCCCATCCCGGGGGCATCGGCTATTTCCAAGGCATTGAGGATACCGCGCGGGGTTTCCATCATTGCCCAAATCTGAGTGGCCTCAAATCCTGTATGCTTTGCCATTTCAGCTCGCAGATCCGCAATCATCGCCGCATCGGCGACTTTTGGTAGCAAAACCGCTTCCGGCTGCACAGATGCAATCGCCGCAATATCTTCCACAGCCCAAGGAGTGTCCAACCCATTAATGCGAATTATTTGACTGCGGTTGCCATAACCTCCCTGCGCAAGCTGCTGAACCAAAGTGGCGCGCGCCGCCGCTTTTTCATCACCCACCACCGCATCTTCTAGATCGAAGATAATAGAATCCACAGCCATGCTGCGGGCCTTATCCAGAGCGCGTTCACGGCCACCGGGAATATAGAGAACAGAACGGTAGGGACGTAAAATCATATCAGCCTCGCAATAAAGTTGCGCATATGTGCCATCCTTCGCAGCTAAAATACAAGACACTTTTGCCGCAGTGCAGCACATTAATCACCAGATTCATTTTCCTGCACCCGCAACCACAAAATATACATACCATATTCTGTGGGTTCACTTGGCCGTTTTCCTGAGCCTATGCACCTCAATTGACCAATATCAGGCCAGATCACGCCGTAAGAGCTGGTAAATTTACCAAGATGCTCCCTTGGCACTGCGCGCAATTCGGTGTAGTTCGCCTTGCAAATTCATATTTGAGGAACATCCCTATGGCACGACCCAAAATAGCTCTTATTGGCTCCGGTATGATCGGAGGCACATTGGCCCATTTGGCAGCCCTAAAAGAACTTGGCGACATCGTTTTGTTCGATATCGCAGAAGGCATGCCAGAAGGCAAAGCCTTGGACATCGCACAATCTGGCCCTTCTGAGGGTTTTGACGCGCAGATGTCTGGCACACAGTCTTATGCCGATATCGCAGGCGCTGATGTTTGCATCGTGACCGCAGGTGTTCCACGCAAGCCCGGCATGAGCCGTGACGATCTTTTGGGCATCAACCTGAAAGTTATGAAATCGGTTGGCGAAGGCATCCGCGACCACGCGCCAAATGCATTTGTGATCTGTATTACCAACCCGCTTGATGCGATGGTTTGGGCATTGCGTGAATTCTCAGGCCTGCCCTACAATATGGTTTGTGGCATGGCCGGCGTGCTCGACAGCGCACGTTTCCGCCATTTCTTGAGCCTTGAGTTTGGCGTATCCATGCGCGACGTGACAGCCTTTGTTCTGGGGGGCCATGGCGACACTATGGTGCCTTTGGCACGTTACTCTACCGTTGGCGGCATTCCTTTGCCAGATCTGGTGAGCATGGGTTGGACCACACAAGACAAGCTTGACGGCATCATTCAGCGAACCCGTGACGGCGGCGCAGAGATTGTCGGTCTTTTGAAAACCGGATCTGCCTATTACGCTCCGGCGACATCTGCCATTGAAATGGCCGAAGCCTTCCTGCGCGACCAAAAACGCGTGTTGCCATGTGCTGCCTATGTTGATGGTGCTTTTGGTCTCAGAGGCATGTATGTTGGCGTTCCGACGGTGATTGGTGCCGGTGGTGTTGAGCGTGTGATCAACATCCAAATGAATAAAGATGAGCAGGCCATGTTCGACAAATCAGTAGATGCAGTCAAAGGCTTGGTTGCGGCCTGTAAAGCCATTGATGGCAGCTTGACCTAAACTAAGGGCTTTCATTAGCCGCCAAACAGTACGTTTGATACCAATTTTTTAAGGTCGGCCCAATATGGCCGGCCTTTTTCGATTCAAATAAACTGTTGACAAAAAAAGCCCCCGTCAGAGTGACAGAAGCTTTTTCTTAGGATCGAGGGGAAACTTAAACGTAATATACATCACGGTAGACGTGGCGCACGATGTCTTGACGGATCAAGCCACGGACGGCCAACTCTTCATCTGTTTTCGCGCAAAGCAATTCGATTTGACGCACACGAGACTGTGCGGTGCTGATAGCAACCAAAAAGCCAACCACAGCTGTTACTGCGCGGTCAAAACCTGCTGCAAAGCGATTTTGCGAGGATGCGTCTGAGATGAAAGCCATTTGAATACTCCTTGGTACCGATAACAATTAGATAGGCCTCCAGGGGGAGGAAGAGCAGACTAATAAACAGCAATCCCGCTATGCAGTTAGAGCATAGATCATCAAAACCTTTACAATTGAGCGCTGAGGCGGATTATTCCGCGTCGCGATCGTCGTTTTGACCGTCAGCCAAAGCCTTCAACGCCTTGAAGAGCCGAACACCAAACAGCCCAAGCGCACCACCGAATAAAACTGTGAACGCAGAGGCCAGCACCCCAGATATAATAGCCACAATCGCAACCATGATCAGCAGCAAAACGAAAGTAATGGTGCGGTATTCACCCTCATGCACCGGAACATCTCCCAAGCGTAGTTGTACAAGCTTGGTCAACGCTGGCTCAACAAAGGGGGTTGCGAAACCCGCAATCACAGCAAGGATAAATGTCAGCATTAAAACAACTCCAGTAATTCAGAAAATTTAGACATTCTTAACATGTGACGCGACGATGCACCATGCAAGAGCCGATCATGAAAATTTCATCTCTGGTACACCCTGCGCTCAAATTTCCACTGGCAGGCCATGGCGCGCCCGGTTACACATCGCGCATGACACATAGCTTGACCCTCACCCGCCCCGACGATTGGCATCTGCACCTGCGCGATGGCGCGATGCTGACTGGAATTGCGCCTGAAACCGCCCGCGATTTTGGCCGTGCGATTATCATGCCCAATCTTGTGCCCCCCGTGGTCACCGCAGCTCAGGCCTTGGCCTATAAAGCGCGCATCATGGCGGCTCTCCCAGAGGGGTCAAAGTTTCAACCTTTGATGACGCTTTATCTGACGGAA
Organism: uncultured Planktomarina sp.; assembly: GCA_905182455.1. Taxonomy (GTDB): domain Bacteria; phylum Pseudomonadota; class Alphaproteobacteria; order Rhodobacterales; family Rhodobacteraceae; genus Planktomarina; species Planktomarina forsetii. The sequence goes on along the minus strand of CAJJBJ010000002.1, from coordinate 79,796 downwards.
AAAACCGACCCGGATGATCTTGCCGCCGCCCATGCCTCAGGTCTGGTGACAGCAGCCAAGCTTTATCCCGCCGGTGCCACCACCAATTCTGCAAGCGGCGTTCAGAATTTCGTCAAAGTACAACCGGTGCTTGAGCGCATGGCCGCGATTGGCATGCCGATGTGTGTCCATGGTGAAGTCACAGATGCAGATGTGGATATTTTTGACCGTGAAGCGGTATTTATTGACCGCGTATTGGATCCCTTGCGCCGTCGCGTGCCGGATCTCAAAGTGGTGATGGAACATATCACCACCGCCGAAGGCGCCGCCTATGCCAAATCTGATCCGGGCAAGCTGGCCGCGACAATCACAACTCATCATCTGATCATCAACCGCAACCACATCCTTTCAGGTGGTCTGCGCCCACATTATTACTGCCTGCCCGTGGCCAAACGAGAAACCCATCGCTTGGCTCTGCTCAAGGCTGCCACCAGCGGCAATCCCAGCTATTTTTTAGGCACCGACAGCGCGCCGCATACAGATGACGCCAAAGAAAGCGCCTGTGGCTGTGCTGGCATATTTTCAGCCACCAACACCATGTCTTGCTTGGCAGAAGTGTTTGAGCGCGCCGGTGCCTTGGATAAGCTGGAAGGCTTTACCTCACTTTTTGGACCTAAATTCTATGGTTTAGCACCAAATGCGGACCATATAACCCTCACCAAGGGTGCAGAGGTAGAGTTTCCAAGCTATATCAGCACCGGGGCCGGACCGGTCACTGTTTTCAATCCAGGCATTGATCTTCACTGGAAGGTGACCGATTAACCTCGCAGCAACAGAAGGGCCCTGCTCATGATTCCTACAAGTTTTCCGGACCAACGCGAAATGGCACGCCTGACAGCACGGATGCTGCTCGAAATTCAAGCTGTACATTTCAATGCAGATGAGCCCTTTATTCTGGCCTCCGGCAAACCTTCGCCTACCTATATTGATTGCCGCAAGCTGATCTCCTATCCGCGCATCCGCAGCACTTTGATGGATTTTCTCACCGTGACCGTGATGCGCAACGCAGGATTTGAAGCCTTTGACAATGTGGCCGGCGGTGAAACAGCGGGCATTCCCTTTGGCGCTTTGGTTGCCGAGCGCATGGCTCTCCCGATGACCTATGTGCGCAAAAAGCCCAAAGGCTATGGCCGCAACGCGCGGATTGAAGGGGTGATGACCGAAGGTCAACGGGTGCTTTTGGTGGAAGATCTCACCACAGATGGCGGGTCAAAGATCTCATTTGTTGACGCCATCCGTGAAACTGGTGCGACCTGTGCGCATACCGCAGTCATCTTTTACTACGGTATATTTCCACAAACTGAGAAAACATTGGGCGACCATGGCGTCACTCTGCATCACCTGTGCACGTGGTGGGATGTTTTGGCCGAAGCGCGCGAGCAAGGCACTTTTGACAGTGCAACACTGCGCGAAGTGGAAGCGTTCTTAAAATTTCCAGAAGCTTGGCAAGACGCCCGCAGCAGTTAATTCAATTTTCACGGGATAAATCTGTGGACGAATTGTGGATAAATTGACGCCCAAGCGGGGTTCGCCGCTTGGGCCCTGTTGCTTTATCCATCACGGCCACAACATCTCGTTTCTGGACGCTCAAACTAAGCCATAATCTGCCAAAATCATAGTTTATCCCCAAATTATCCACCGACCTGTTCTACGTGGTCAAACCTTTAATACTGCTCTAATCTAGAGCCATCGAGGAGATGGATATGAATGAAATTTCAAGCCTACAGGCCGCATCTGGTTCCGAAGTCTCTATCGGGGTGCCACATTCCATCGAAGCCGAACAACAACTTTTGGGCGCAATTCTAACCAATAATGACCTATTTGATCGTGTGGCCTCGATTGTGCGGGCTGAACATTTCTATGATCCGGTGCATGCGCGTATTTTTGAAACTGCCGCCGCCCGTATTGCCAAAAACAACCTAGCCAGCCCCGTGACCCTCAAGGCTTTCCTTGAGGATGACGCAGGCTTGGCAGAATTGGGCGGACCGGCCTATCTGGTGCGCCTTGCCGGGGCTGCTATTTCGTCTTTCGCGGTGCGTGATTATGCCGAGATGATTTATGATTTGGCCATTCGGCGTGAGTTGATCAACGTGGGCAACGACATCGCCGCCAAAGCCGCGCGGGTTGATGTGGACAGCGAGCCCCGAGAGCAAATCGTTGAAGCCGAGCAAAAGCTTTATGCCTTGGCTGAGCAAGGCCAAACGGAGCAAGGCTTTCAATCCTTCCTCACCGCCGTGACCGACGCCGTCAAAGTTGCAAATGCCGCGTATCAGCGGGAGGGTGGCTTGGCCGGGGTTTCGACCGGCCTAGTGGATATGGACAAAAAGTTAGGCGGTTTACACCGCTCCGACCTGTTGATTTTGGCCGGTCGCCCCTCCATGGGAAAAACATCCCTCGCCACCAACGTGGCGTTCAACATTGCACGCGCTTATAAAAAGGGCATTACAGCCTCTGGCGAAGAGGGCGCCGTTGATGGCGGCGTGGTGGGCTTTTTCAGCCTCGAGATGTCAGCCGAGCAATTGGCCACACGTATTTTATCTGAGGTGGCCGAGATTCCATCCAACCAAATTCGCCGCGGGGATTTTACCGAAAGTGAATTTCGCAGAATTGTTGATGCCGCCAAAGAGCTTGAAGCGGCCCCGCTGTTCATTGACGACACCCCTGCTCTGCCGATTAGCCAATTGGCCGCCCGCGCCCGCCGCTTGAAGCGGACCCATGGGCTGGATGCTCTGTTTATTGACTATTTGCAGCTGGTGCGTGGCACCGGACGCTCTGAAAATCGGGTAAATGAAATTTCCGAAATCACAATGGGGCTTAAGGCCATCGCCAAGGAGCTGGATATACCGGTGATCGCACTGTCGCAGCTGTCGCGTCAGGTGGAAAATCGCGAAGACAAACGCCCACAGCTGTCAGATCTGCGTGAATCCGGATCGATTGAGCAAGATGCGGATGTGGTGATGTTTGTGTTCCGCGAAGAGTATTATAAAGAACGCGAAAAACCCGGGGATCATGAGCTCGAGAAGATGGGCATCTGGCAAGAAGAAATGGAACGCCTGCACGGCAAGGCCGAAGTTGTGATCGGCAAGCAAAGGCATGGCCCTATCGGCACCGTTGAATTGAGCTTTGAGGGTCAGTTCACCCGCTTTGGCAATTTGATAAAACCATGGCAACAGTCTCAAGAAGATGAATTCTAGCGGATGACTTGATTGACCACTATCCGAAAAAGGCGCATAAATCAACCTTAAACAACTTCCAATTGCAGGACCACAGCGCCCCATGAGCACCGGAAATATAACGATTAACCTTAAGGGCATCTCCGCGAATTGGACTGCTTTGAACGGCTTAAGTGCACAGAACGTCGAAACCGCTGCAGTGGTTAAGGCCGATGGCTATGGCTTAGATGCGGGCCGCATGGCGCGCACATTGTATCATGCAGGGGCACGACAATTCTTTGTGGCCGCCGCTGAAGAGGCCGCAGCTATCCGGCGCGAGCTGGGGGACAATGTCTGCATCAATGTATTTTCCGGCCATATGCGCGGTGACACGGAAATGATCCATGATCTGCATTTGATTCCGATGCTGAACTCGTTCAATCAACTGACCCGCCACCTTGAGACACTTCCGGGCCATCCTTTTGGCGTACAGCTGGACACTGGTATGAACAGGCTGGGTATGGAGCCTTCGGAGTGGGAGGCGGTGCGCGATACGGTTGTGAGTTTAAAACCCGACTTGGTGATGAGCCATCTGGCCTGCGCTGATGATCCGGCCCATCCGATGAATCGCCAACAGCTTACTGCCTTTTGCGCCATGACCGATGGACTGGGGTTGAAACGCTCTCTATCGGCCACGGGAGGTATTTTGCTGGGGTCAGACTATCATTTTGACATGACGCGCCCGGGCATTGGTCTGTACGGTGGCGCACCTTTTTCAGAGGCCAACTATGTTGTGCATATATCTTTGCCTGTCATTCAAATCCGAGATGTGGCGGTTGGGGAAACTGTGGGCTATGGCAACAGTTGGACCGCTCAGGTGCCCTCGCGGATTGCGACTGTGGCTGCGGGCTATGCCGATGGGCTGCTGCGCGCCATGTCCAACAACGGCAAGCTGTGGGATGATCAAACCCCTTGTCCAATTGCGGGACGTGTCTCTATGGATATGATCGGTGTTGATATCACGGGTTTGAACCATGATCCCCAGGCATTGGACATCCTCAGCCCCTATCAAACCATTGATGATTTGGCCGATATGGCCGGCACGATTGGCTATGAAATTCTAACATCGCTCGGCACGCGCTATGCGCGCCGCTATGTGAGCCAATGAGTGTCACTATTATCTCTGCGATCCGCGCCCTTGGTCGGTTAGTTCTTAGGGCCTTGGCCGCTTTGGGCCAGGTGGTTCTATTTGCAGGCAGCACCCTGACGCATATTGTCCGCCCGCCCTTCTATCCACGTGAGTTTTTTTCTGCGCTCATGAATGTTGGCTATCTGTCCCTGCCGGTTGTGGGGCTTACCGCTATTTTTACAGGGGCCGCCTTGGCGTTGCAAATCTACTCCGGCGGGTCACGGTTTAATGCCCCTGAGGTTGTGCCCCAGATCGTGGCCATTGGCATGGTGCGCGAGTTGGGCCCGGTTTTGGTTGGCTTGATGATAGCAGCTCGTGTGACCAGCTCAATTGCTGCCGAATTGGCCACGATGAAAGTCACCGAGCAAATCGATGCATTGGTGACGCTTTCCACCGCACCACTGAAATATCTGGTGATGCCGCGGGTTTTGGCGGGTATTTTGGCCGGACCAATCTTGGTTGCTGTGGCCGATAGCATTGGAATTTTTGGCGGTTTTGCTGTGGCCACCCAAACCTTGGGCTTCAATTCAACAACCTATATTTTGAACACAATTAACTTCTTAACGGGTGAAGATATCATCTCATCGCTGGCCAAAGGCGCGGCTTTTGGTTTTATCGCCACTTTGATGGGCTGCTATTTTGGCCTCAACTCTGGCCGTGGTGCGCAGGGGGTTGGAGCGGCCACCAAATCGTCAGTGCAAGCGGCCGCAGTTTTGATTTTAACGGCAAACTTATTGCTCACGGCGGTCTTTTTCACAGCATGATCAAATTTGACAACATACATAAATCCTTCGGTGCAAATCAGGTGTTACGCGGCGTTGACCTAACGCTGGAACGTGGCCAGAGCATGGTCATCATTGGCGGCTCAGGGACCGGAAAATCTGTACTGATCAAGACTGTGTTGGGCCTTATAACGCCTGACATCGGCAAAATATACGTCGATGGTCAAGATGTCACCCAAGCCAAGCGCGATAATTTCCTGAGCCAGTTTGGCATGTTGTTCCAAGGCGGCGCCTTGTTCGATTCCATGCCCGTCTGGCAGAATGTGGCCTTTCGCCTACAACGTGGCCACCTCAAACGCCCAAAAGCTGAAGCGCGCGAGATTGCCATCGAAAAACTGCGTCGTGTTGGACTCGCCCCTGATGTGGCCGACCGTCTGCCGGCCGAACTATCCGGCGGCATGCAAAAGCGGGTTAGCTTGGCTCGCGCCATCGCAGCCGAGCCTGAGATTATTTTCTTTGATGAACCCACAACGGGCTTGGATCCAATTATGTCTCGTGTAATCAATGAGTTAATCCGTGAAATTGTGGTTGAAATGGGGGTAACTGCTATGACCATCACCCATGACATGACCTCCGTGCAAACCATCGCGGATAAAGTGGCCATGCTGCATGGTGGTGTGATTCAATGGTGCGGCACGCGCGATGACATGGCCCACAGTGGCGATCCGCATGTGGATCAATTCGTGCACGGTCGCGCCAAAGGCCCTATTGAGACGCTCTGCTAAGGTGCAATTTTTACAGGTTTTCGGGCTGTCTTTTGGCGTAAATCGGTATATCCAATAGCTACATTTAAAGGATCGGTGATGGCCAAAGTTTCATATACCTGCAGTAAATGCGGCGCGGCTCATACTAAATGGACCGGGCAGTGTGACAGCTGTCAGGCTTGGAACACCCTGGCGGATCAAGGGCCCCTTTCAGCAGGTCCGAGCAAAACTCTGGGCGGCAAACGTGGCCGTGCGATCACCCTCACAGATTTGGCCACCATCGAAAAGGCTCCTCCACGCACCAAAGCCGGTGTGGCAGAGCTGGACCGCGTCTTAGGTGGGGGTTTGGTGCAGGCCAGTGCTCTTTTGGTGGGCGGCGATCCCGGCATCGGAAAATCCACTCTCCTACTCCAGGCCGCAGCCCGATTTGCGCGCAACGGACTAAAAGTAATTTATATTTCGGGCGAAGAAGCCACCGCCCAAGTGCGCATGCGCGCTCAGAGATTGGGATTGATTGACAGCCCCCTGATGCTGGCCGCTGAAACCAATCTGCGAGATATCCTCACCACTTTGGACGAAGAAAAACCAGATTTGGTGATCATCGATTCAATTCAAACCATGTGGGCCGATCACATCGAAGCGGCCCCCGGATCTGTGAGCCAAGTGCGCTCATCGGCCCATGAATTGACCAGCTACGCCAAACGCAAGGGCGTTTCCGTGATCATGGTTGGCCATGTCACCAAAGACGGGCAAATTGCTGGTCCGCGAATTGTTGAGCATATGGTGGATACGGTTTTGTATTTTGAAGGAGAGCGCAATCATCAATTTCGCCTGCTGCGCGCTGTAAAAAACCGCTTTGGCCCGGCCGATGAAATCGGCGTGTTTGAAATGACCAGCAAAGGTTTGGTGGAAGTCAAAAACCCCTCAGCGCTGTTTTTATCAGAGCGCGGCGACCCAACTCCGGGGTCTGCGGTCTTTGCAGGCATTGAAGGCACCCGCCCGGTGTTGTGCGAATTTCAAGCCCTCGTGGCCCCCTCCCCGCACGGTCAACCTCGCCGCAGTGTCGTGGGCTGGGATGGGCAACGGCTGGCGATGATTTTGGCAGTACTAGAAGCCCGTTGCGGCATTCCGTTTACCGGGCTTGATGTTTATCTGAACGTGGCCGGAGGCATGCGCGTCACCGAACCCGCCGCCGACTTGGCCGTGGCCGCAGCCTTGGTTTCGGCGCGCGAAGACGCAGCATTGCCCAAGGATGCGGTGATTTTCGGTGAAATATCGCTATCTGGGGCCCTTAGACCCGTATCACAGGTAGAAAATAGGTTGAAAGAAGCCCAAAAACTTGGTTTCTGTCAGGCACTCGCCCCCGCATCCAAAAAGATCGAGGATATTGCGGGTATAACAGTGCGGCCGGTCAAAGATCTGGCCAGTTTTGTTGAAGAATTATTTGGATCCCGCTGAGAAGCGCAGGTTGGAGAAGTGCCTTGGAAGGTTTTACAATAGTTGACGGTGCTGTTGCGATCATGATCGTGATGTCGGCATTATTGGCCTACTCTCGAGGCATGGTGCGCGAAGTGATGGCCATTGCCGGTTGGGTTGCCGCCTCTGTATTGGCGTTCATCTTTGCCGATGCCGCTCAACCCTTAGTGCGCCAGATCCCCTACCTTGGTGATATGCTGGGTGACAGTTGTGAATTGCTGATCGTGGCCAGCTTTGCCATCGTATTTGCGGCCTCTTTGCTGATCGTCTCATTGTTTACGCCGCTGTTTTCATCTTTTGTGCAAAAATCTATTTTTGGTGGGTTTGACCAAATCCTGGGTTTCTTGTTCGGGGTTGCGCGTGGCATCGTTTTGGTGGCTGTGGCGTTTTTCATCTATTTCACCGTCATGCCGAACCAAGACATTGTGTCTTTGGAAACATCGCGCTCCGCTGCAGTTTTTGAGAGGTATGTCGACGATGTTCAGGACCAAAACCCCGAAGCGGCACTGGGATGGGTAAGAACCCAATATGATCAACTGGTTGACGGATGCGACGCTTAACGGATCAGTAATTTTGCCTAAAACATAGGCATAATTTAACCTGATGAGGTCGTAATAAGGTGAAGTTTTTTCCAATTTTCCAATAAAAACTGTCAATAACGTGCATTGCCAAAGTGACATGCCTGCTGTGATGCCGTAAGGCATGCTGCGACTCGTCAATGACCGGAGCCTTGCGCGTGACCCAACCGTTAGACCAGATACACACCAATCCTTTTGACGACGATAAATTGCGCGAAGAATGCGGTGTTTTTGGCGTCATCGGGACGCTTGATGCCGCCAATTTCACAGCACTTGGTCTGCATGCTCTACAACACCGAGGCCAAGAGGCCGGTGGTATTGTTTCGCATGACGATGAACAGGGGTTCAACTCTGTGCGCCGGTTTGGCTATGTGCGTGACAGCTTCACCAGTGCCAAGGTTATGGAGCAACTGCCGGGAGACTTGTCGATTGGGCATGTACGCTATTCAACAGCTGGGTCTAAGGGCAACACCGCAATCCGCGACGTGCAGCCCTTTTTTGGCGAGTTTGCCATGGGCGGCGCTGCGATTGCCCATAATGGCAATATCACCAACGCAATTGCATTGCGCAAAGAGCTGATCGAACGTGGCTCAATTTTTCAATCCTCCTCCGACAGTGAGTGCATCATCCACCTGATGGCCCGTAGTCTGCAACAAAATATCCCACAACGGATGGAAGACGCTTTGCGTCGGGTTGAAGGCGCGTTTTCCATTGTGGCGATGACGCAAACGCAATTGATCGGTGTGCGTGATCCTTTGGGCGTGCGCCCCTTGGTGCTTGGTAAAGTCGGTGAAGGGTGGGCTTTGAGCTCCGAAACCTGTGCATTGGATATTATTGGCGCTGAGTTTGTGCGCGAGATACATCCCGGCGAAATGGTGGTGATCACCGCCAAAGGCGTTGAAAGCATCTATCCTTTCCGCCCTGCCCGCCCACGTTTTTGTGTATTTGAGCATATCTATTTCAGCCGTCCCGACAGTATTTTGGGCGGCCGCAGTGTGTATGAAACCCGTGAAGCTATTGGCCGTGAATTAGCCAAGGAATCACCTGTGGATGCAGATCTTGTTTGCCCCGTGCCCGACAGCGGCACGCCGGCAGCGATTGGCTATTCCTTTGAATCCGGCATTCCTTACGCCATGGGAATAATTCGAAATCAATATATGGGCCGCACTTTTATCGAACCCAGCGAACAGATCCGCAATATGGGCGTGCGTTTGAAGTTGAATGTGAACCGAGCGTTGATCCGCGGAAAACGCGTGATTTTGGTGGATGATAGTGTTGTACGCGGCACCACATCGCGGAAAATTAAAGAGATGATTTTGGACGCAGGTGCCGCTGAAGTGCACTTCCGTATTGCCAGCCCCCCAACCGCATGGCCCTGTTTTTATGGGGTAGATACGCCACAACGTGAAAAGCTCTTGGCAGCCACAATGACCGAAGAAGAAATGCGCCAGCATCTCACAGTGGACAGCTTGAAGTTCATCTCACTCAATGGTCTTTACCGCGCTGTGAATGGGGCTGATCGCGACAATGCACAGCCGCAATATTGTGATGCTTGCTTCAGCGGTGATTATCCGGTGATCCCAACCGATCAGATTGCCAGCGGCTTTCAAATGAAGGCGGCCGAATAGGCTAGGAGTGGGTGGCGCGAGCCTTCACCCACCACGGCGGACCTGCACCGACAACGGACCCCGAAACGCCCAACCGCCCCAACGCACCGCCTCTGTCAATTCAAGATCTGGAAATCCTGCAAACAGCTGTGGCAAAGCTACTTCGGCGATCAACACCCGGCTGGCCGCCGCCCCCGCACAAAAATGTGGTCCTGCACCAAACGGAATAGCTGGCCCCGTATCACGGTTGAGATCATACATGTCGGGCACCTCAAACACCGACGAGTCACGATTGGCCGCACCAAACATAAAAAACACCCGGTCGTTTTGTTTGAAATCATATCCCAACACAGTGCAATCTCCGCTTATTTGGCGCGGGCTCATACCAATGGGCGACATCCAGCGGGCATATTCCATGAAAGCTTGCCCCCAAGCGCCTGATTGGCCCAGATATGCCCGTGCATCAGGGTGCATCAAGACAGCAGCTGCTGTGCCTGCAATGGCATCGCGGAGGTTCATTTTGTCCGCCGGAAATCACCAGTTTGATATTGGCTTGAATATTGGCTAGCGGTTGACCCCCTTGCCGCAAGACTGAGAGCACAGACATATCCGGATTTACCGTAACCTCCTGCAACATCAAAGCAATATGCGCATCAATCTGCGCTGTTGCGACGTGGCAGGCCCGCTCCACGCTCGGATCGCCGCGATAGTTAGCACATCCATCAATCATTGCTTGGCTGACCTGATCCATTTGAGCCGGTGTCATCTGCCGCAGGCCCGTGATAGCGACCAAAGCGGCCCCAGACACTGGCATCGCAAAATCACGCACAAGATCAAATTCTTGCTTATCCTGTAATCCGTCAATCACCGCCTGTGTCGCCCGTTCAAACTCGAGACGCCAAACCTGCATCACGGTGCGCGGGCTGAGGCTTGGAAAAATCTGCTTGCGCTCGGCTTGATGCGCCGGGCCGTCTTTGCGCATCATATTCTCGCCCATCAAACGGGTCATTAGCCCCTCTGGCTGACGTGATGAAAATATATCAACTCGCTTTTCCTGCACAAAGACATCGGCCCGGCGGGTGATCAATGCCGCATCCAATTGTGGCACATAGACTACCGAAGCCAAGGCCTGCATTGCAGCCAAATCCGGATAGGGATCGTGCCAGAACCGCTGTGGATCGATTGTATATTCCATCGGGTCAGATCATCATCAGATAGCCGCTTTGGCAAGCCCCTGCCCCTTGACCTACATTGGTTTTGCCCCCATGACGCCAGTCATGACATATCCAATTCTCATAACCGGCGCGTCGCGCGGCTTGGGCGCGGCTTTGGCGCTCAAACTCGCTCAGAAATTTCATATCATTGCCGTGGCCAAAACTACAGGCGGATTGGAAGAATTAGACGACCGCATCCAAGCCATTGGCGGACAGGCCACGCTGGCGCCGACTGATGTCACCGACTTCAACGCCGTACGCCATCTTTGCCGTTCGATCCATGACCGTTGGGGGGGCCTGCATCTCTGGGCCCATTGCGCCATCCACGCAGCTCCACTGTCACCTGCAAATTTCATTGCAGCGCGTGACTGGGAAAAATCTGTTAAGCTCAACATCACCACCACAGGCGTGCTGATCCCAAATATCGCACCTTTGTTGGGCGATACCGGCACTGCGGTGTTTTTTGATGACCCCTGTGCGGGTCATAAGTTTTTCGGCAGCTACGGCGCCACCAAAGCGGCTCAAATTTCTTTGGCGCAAAGCTGGCAGGCGGAAACCAAAAATACCGGCCCCAATGTGAAGATCATCACACCAGCACCGATGCCCACAGCCACCCGCGCGCGCTTCTATCCGGGCGAAAACCGCGAGGTTCTGACGAGCTGTGAGAGCGAAGCCGAACGCATCATCGCTACATTGGGTGTGATATAAAGCTCCCAAACTGCGACAATCTAGGGTCATTTCACGAATTGCCTCCCTGCAGGGGTGATGCAGGCTTGCCCGTCTGGCTGCAACCTTCTATCCAAGTCACATGCGTATACTTATCACAAATGACGATGGAATTATGGCACCCGGTCTCTCGGTGCTTTTTGATGTAGCAAGCCAATTGGCAGGGTCCGACGGTGAGGTTTGGACAGTGGCGCCTCAATCCGAGCAATCGGGCGTTGGGCACTGTATTTCTTACACCAAGCCAGTTTTGGTGCATCAATATGGCCCGCGCAAATTTGCGGTTGAGGGCTCACCTGCAGATTGCGTCTTGGCGGGTTTGAATGATCTTCTGCCCGAGCCACCGGATTTGGTTTTATCTGGCGTCAATAAAGGTAACAACTCTGCTGAAAACACCGTCTATTCCGGCACGATTGGTGCTGCTATGGAAGCCGCTTTGGCCGGCATCCCAGCCATCGCCATGTCCCAATTTTACGGTCCGGAAAATGCAGCCTTAGACAACAGTTTTGAGGCCAGCGCCGGACATGGTGTGGCAGCTGTTAAAGCCTGCCTACAAGCAGGATTTGCGCGGGCCCATGACTATGCGTTGTTTTACAATGTCAACTTCCCACCGGTGCCCGTCACAGGTGTTTTGGGGATGAAATCTGTGGCTCAAGGCTATCGCGGCGATGGGGCTTTTGGCGCCCATGCGACCAATGCCCCCAATGGTCGCAAGTTTTTGTTCATGCACGGCCGCCCGCAACAGGCCCCTACCCAAGACGGCACCGATGCGGCGGCCAATCTTGCGGGATACGTCTCAATCACCCCCATGCGAGCAGATCTTACCGCGCATGACCAACTGGGCCACTTGGCCCGCATATTGGGCTAACCATGATCAGCGCGGCCGAACGTAAAATGCAGTTTTTGTTTTCTCTGCGGTCGCGGGGGGTAACCAATAAGCGCGTGCTGAACGCGATGGAACGGGTGGATCGAGGCAAATATATTCGCGGCACCTTTGAAGATCGCGCTTATGAAGACACGCCCCTGCCCATCGCTTGCGGTCAAACCATCTCTCAGCCCTCGATTGTCGCCTTGATGACCGAAGCGCTCGACGTGCAACCGCGCGATAAAGTTTTGGAAATTGGGACGGGATCGGGATATCAAGCCGCCATTCTAAGCCAATTGGCCCGCAGGGTTTATACAGTGGATCGATACAGCCGTTTGGTGCGCGAAGCTCGGGCGGTTTTTGAAGCTGAAGATATCACCAACATTATTGCCTTAATTGCCGATGGCAGCCGAGGATTGCCCAGAGCAAGCCCCTTTTGATCGCATTATACTGACAGCTGCCAGCGAAGATCCGCCCGGCCCACTGTTGGAACAATTGCGCGTTGGCGGTATTATGGTACTGCCAGTCGGACAGTCAGACACGGTTCAAACACTGGTTAAAGTTGTGAAAACAGAAGATGGCTTAGACTATCATGAGTTAAGATCGGTTCGTTTTGTGCCCCTGCTGGAAGGCTTGGGTAAGGAAAATGCCTAAAAATGCTCATCATAAGAGTACCGGGCGAGGAGAGAGTAACATGAAACATTATCTAAAAGTGACGCGCGTATTGCCACTCGTGGCTCTAGCCAGTGTGGCCGCCTGTTCTGGTAATTTAGATTTTGACATGCGCGACCAATTTGGGGGGTTATTTGATACCAGTTCAGCTGCCCGTAGCGCAGTGGCCAACCTGCCCGCGACAGATGCACGTGGCGTGATCACCTTTCCAACCTATCAAGTGGTTCTGGCTAAAAACGGGGATCGCATCGGCGATGTCGCAACGCGTATTAATGCAGATGCGGGAACTTTGGGCCGGTACAATGGGATCTCACAAGAGGCAATTTTGCGGCATGGTGAAATTGTAGCTCTGCCTTCAAGTATCGTTGCCACAGGCGCCACAGGTGCGCCTCTCGCACCGACCGTCGTAGATATCAGCGAATTGTCAGACACTCCTGTCAGCCCCAGCCAGCCCACAGGTGTTGAACCTATCCGCCACCGGGTGCTCGAAGGTGAAACTGCCTTCACCATCGCGCGCCTTTACAATGTAACAGCTGTTGATTTGGCTGAATGGAATGGCCTAGGTCTAGAAAAAGAAGTCCGGACCGGGCAATATCTGTTGATTCCTGTGACCAAAAACAGCACCCAGGCTATCAGTGCACCGGGCGAAGGCAGCATCACCCCCGTCCCGCCAAGTAGTATCCGGCCACAACCACGGACGGATTTACAACCGGGCCAACTTACAACCGCCCCAACCACCTCCCCTGTCGCTAGACACAGGGGCCACAACACAGGCGTCAAGCATCGATTCGCGATTTGTGCGCCCAGCCTCAGGCAATATCATCCGCAGCTATAGAAAGGGTGATAATGAGGGCATAGACATTGGCACGGCCGCCGGTGCACCTGTGGTCGCCGCAGATGACGGCACCGTTGCCGCTGTGACCAAAGACACCAATGGCGTGCCTATCGTGGTGATCAAACATATGGATGGGCTATTGACGGTTTACACCAATGTAGACGGCCTTGCGGTGAAAAAGGGCGATCGGGTGACGCGCGGTCAAAAGATTGCCAAAGTGCGAGCCGGCACGCCTTCATTTCTGCATTTTGAAGTGCGCAAGGGCTTAGAGTCAGTTGATCCTGACGATTATATCTAGATAGCTGGAGCCGTGACGGATTAGACCGCTACGCCATGCCGCCCGGCCAAATCAACGAAAAACTGCCAAGCCACCCGACCGGACCGTGATCCGCGCGTGGCTTGCCATTCGATGGCCTCAGCGTGCAAAATATCAGGCGCTACTGTGACGCAATGGGCGGTGCAATAGCCTTGAATCATCTGCAAATATTGGTCTTGATCACAGGCATGAAACCCAAGCCAGAGGCCAAAACGGTCTGACAGGCTCACCTTTTCTTCCACCGCCTCATTGGGATTGATCGCTCCAGAGCTTTCGTTCTCAATCATATCGCGGGGCATCAAATGCCGCCGATTCGAAGTGGCGTAGAAAATCACATTTTCCGGGCGCCCCGCAATGCCACCATCCAAAACCGCTTTGAGAGATTTATAGTGCTGATCATCATGCGAGAAGGACAGATCATCGCAAAACAGCAAGAACCTATATGGCGCGCCACGCAACAGCGCCAACAGTCGGGTCACCGAAGGCAGATCTTCACGTTGCAGCTCAACCACCTTCAAAGGCAGTCCTTGGCGCACGATATCCGCATGCACGGCCTTCACCAATGAGGATTTCCCCATGCCGCGTGCGCCCCAGAGCAAAGCGTTATTGGCCGGCATGCCCTTGGCAAACCGCAGGGTGTTTTCGAGCAATGTATCGCGAGACCGATCAATGCCCACCAAAAGGCTCAAATCAACTAGTGACACCTTGGTGATAGGTTCCAATTGATCTGGGCAGGTGTGCCATAAAAAGGCATCTGTATCGGTGAAATCAGGAGCCTTGAGCGGTGCTGGTGACATCCGCTCAAGCGCGAGGACGATCCTGTCTAACGAATCTTGGGTCATTTCAAGTCGCCTTCATCATCTTCGTCATCGAACAAATCATCATCCGATACGCCTTGCTCTTTCAAGAAAGCATTACGCTGTCTTTCCACATAGACCACCAACCAGATCGAAATCTCATACAGGCCATAAACCACCACAAACAAGATGATCTGTGTCACCACATCCGGCGGCGTCACGATACCAGCCAAAATCAAAATCGCAACAACGGCATATTTGCGTACATTGCGCAGGCCCACCGCAGAGACCAATCCAGCCTTGCCCATCAAGGTCAGCAGCACAGGCAGTTGGAAACACACACCAAAGGCCATGATAAACTTCAGCACCACGTCCAACGTCTCACGCACTGAACCCAAAAATCGCGTTTTCAGGGCGGAATCAGCCGCTTGAGGATCAGTACCCGTAATAAGCGCAGTCACAGTTGGCATGATATCAGCATAGCCAATGAAAAAGTTCAAAGCGAGCGGGCTTACGACATAATGCGCAAAAGCGGCCCCCATTAAAAACAACACAGGCGAAGCGATGATAAATGGTAAAAACGCGTTTTTCTCAGCTTTATAAAGACCCGGCGCCACAAAGCGCCATAATTGATAGCCAATAAAGGGAGAGGAAACGCCAAGTCCAAAAATCACCGAAATTCGGATCAACACGAAAAATTTTTCTTGCGGCGCGGTAAAAATTAACTGGGCAATTTCACCCCTATCACGCAGAATTTGCGCGATGGGTTCAGCCAAAAAATTCAAAATATATTCAGCCACAAAAAAACAGGCGAAGAGGCCAACTATAAAGGCCAACGCAGCACGAATAAGACAGGTGCGAAGCTCGGTGAGATGCTCAATGAGGGGCGCAGAGGACTCTTCTAAGGTTTCGTTTTCGCTGCTCATGTCGTTTTGCCCGACTTAGGATCTGCGAGATTCGCAGCAGGTTTTTTTGGCGCCACCTCTTTGGCAACGGTCCCAGGTTTTTTTGCCGGGGCAGCTTTGGCAGGAGATTTAGCCGGAGCCTTGACCGCAGTTTTGGCCGCCAATGACTTTTTGCCCACAGGTTTTTTTGGGGCCGCATAGGTCTCGGCCGCCTCGTTGGCCGCTTTCGCAGCATCCAAACGCCCTTGAGCCTTATCGGCCATAGCGTCATGCATTTTTTTCGCTTTTTCAGCCCTGTCTGCATCACCTTTGGCGAGTTCAGCACCGGGCACAAAATCTTTCCACTTTGTGGTGGGGTCGGTCACGCTGCGCACACCGTCTTGGAGGGAATTCATCGAGTCCATCGCGTCTTTCATGCCCGACTCGTCGGCAGCATCATTCATGGCGCGGCTAAAATCCCGAGCCATGCCTTTTGCTTTGCCAACAAATTGGCCAATTTTGCGAAAAACTACAGGCAATTCTTTGGGGCCAATTACGATTAGGCCAACAATGCCCGCAACCAAAATTTCGGCCCATCCCAATCCAAACATCGAGAACCTTCCTTACAACAGGTGAGTAATAACGATTAGGATTTTTCTTTTTCAGCTTCAGGCGTCACGTCTTTCGCACCTTCAGAAGCGGCTTCTTCAATCTCTTGCTGGCTATCATTCACGCCTTTTTTGAAAGCGGTGATGCCTTTTCCCATTTCGCCCATCATAGCGGAAATTTTACCACGGCCAAAAAGCACCAAAACAACGAGGGCGATGATCACGTAGCCCATAGGCGGGATGTTCGTTAGGAATGCAGGGGTCATATCAACTATCCTTTGATTAACTGTTGATCACTTCTAAAACAGTTCTCAGGCGGCAGAAAGCGGCTTCCGTGCATTTTGACGTTGCCGTGGATCTCAACTGCCATTATTATGTCAGTATGGCACGTAAAGACCGACTTTTTTCATTGATTCAGATACTGCGGGACGGAAACCTCTATCGCGCCTGCGACTTGGCTGCGCTTGTGGGAATGTCTTTGCGCACCCTATACCGAGACATGGACACGTTGGCGGCTTCGGGCGTGCCCATCCGCGGAGAACGCGGAGTGGGGTATCAAATTACCGCAGCCTATACGCTCCCGGCCCTCAATCTCACCAAAACCGAGCTGGAAGCGCTGCATCTCGGGCTGGCGGCTGTGGGTGAAAGTGATGACACCGAGTTGGCCAATGCCGCGAAAGCCCTGTCGCGCCGAATGGATGGGGTTTTACCGGAAGACAGTGCAGCAGCGTCGGGTTGGTCTTTCGCCACCTACCCTTTTGCTGATGCGGCGCGTGGGTTTCAGCATATGCCGAAACTGCGGCAATCCATTCGCGCACGGCAAAAGATGCAGATCAGTGTGGGCGAGGATATCTCCAAACTGCGCCCCTTGGCCTTGGATTACTGGGGCAGGCTTTGGACACTGGCGGCTTGGAGCGAAACCGGCAACGGATTTGTGACCATGCGCGTCGATAAAATCGACAGCCTAGATGCGATGCCTGCGGGTTTTGTGGATGAGCCTGGCAAAACCTTAGTGGATTATTTGGCTTGGAATAAGGCGCGTGGGCAAAGAGTGGTCAAACCCTAGGCAGGCCGAGGGAATACGTAACAATGTTTGCGCGGTGCCAGCAACCAAAACGGCGTGCCCGCTTTTGGTAAAAACACTGAAGGGACCGAGGCGGTCAGAATAGCCCCCTGTTCCAGCTTGAAATCGACCAGCGAATTTTGCCCCAAGAACCGGGCCCGTTGCACTTTAGCCCGTGCCGCTTGGCCCATCGCGTCGGTTGGGGTTGGCCCTTGTCCAGCACGGTCAAAATCAATCCGCAGATATTGTGGACGAATAACGATATCCAAGATCGTGCCATCCGCATGGCCGGGCGCAAAAAACTCACCAAAGGGCGTTTGTGCCAAAGAACCTTTCACCTTAGCCGTCATTACGTTGATATCACTAAAAAAAGATGCAGCGTCCCGATCAGCCGGTGAATTGTAAATCGTATAGGGCGCGCCTTTTTGCACGATCCGGCCCCCACGCATCAGGGCAATCTCATCCGACATCTTCATGGCTTCGGCGGGATCATGCGTCACCATCAAAACAGCCGCGCCATCTTCGCGCAGCACTTTGAGTGCTTCATCCCTAACGCCGTCGCGCAACCGGTCATCCAGCCCTGAGAATGGCTCATCTAACAACATGATTTTCGGGCGAGGAGCCACGGCTCGCGCAAGGGCAACGCGCTGTTGTTCGCCTCCTGACAATTCATGTGGCATGTGCGCGCCGTAGCCTGCCAAATCAACCCGTTCGAGCAGCTCATGCGCTCGGGTCTTCCGGGCTGATTTTGCACCACGCAGCCCAAAAGCCACGTTTTCCCATACAGATAGATGCGGAAATAGAGCGAAATCTTGAAACATCATGCCAATATTACGTTGCTCTGGTGGTAAACTGCGAATGCCGTCGCAAACCAATGCGCCATCCACGAAGATCTGACCGCTGTCTTGACGCTCAACCCCGGCCACAATGCGCAAAGTGGTTGATTTTCCGCATCCCGATGGACCCAACAAACAGGTCACCTGCCCCTGTTGCAGGCTTAAGCAGACATCATCCGCTGCCGTTAGCGCATCAAATCGACGCGATATATTTCGAATTTCAAGCCTCGGATTCGACAAGAGAACGCGCCTAACTGACAAAAATACTCAGACTTATTTAAGTGCAAAAGGTTAAATTAGCAACAGCTCGCCTCTGCGGCATCTGCGTAAGCAACAGCCTTCAAAATGCCGTAATGCTTGTCAAAATTGCCAATAAAATCAATATCTGGTGCAAATCTGGTCTGATCGAGCATATGCCATGTATTGGCGCATACCGGAGAAACTTTGCCAGTCTCAATCAAATGATGGCCATCCAGTGGCAAACAAGGGTGCAATTCTTGATCATACCTTTGTAAATCAATGCTTGGCCATAGTTTTCACAGTCGCTTTCCAATGCATCCAATTTCTAAAGCCTATACGTGGCCGGGGTAAATTTTAACGGCCCCACAGCCACCTCAAATACAGTGTTTTTTAATGGTATTTAATGGTAATAGGCCGGTGCCATGACCAAGCGGGGATCAGTAAACCCAGAAGTCTTGGGTAAATTAAAAAAAATCATTCTAATAAAGCGCACCCGACAGGCATTCACTATATAACACGTGGTCGCGCGCCATTACGGCAGGCACGCGACGATCTGCGTAGACATCAGAGAAATACATCTACCCGCCCGGCTTCAACAAATTGAAAGCCGGGCGCAACACCTCCAGTTTAACTGTCGCAAGGTTCACAACGCAATTGGACACAATAACATCGAAGGAGGCCAGATCGAGCGGCAAATCTTCCAAGCGTTCAATGGATTCTTTATGAAACTCAACATTAGATTTTGCATAGCCATAAGCGTCGCGATGATGGTCTTGGTGGGTACGCGCCACATCGAGTTGTTCATCGGTCATATCGACCCCCACAACAAACCCTTGCTCGCCAATCATTTGTGGTAGGGCGTAAACATCACGTCCAGCGCCACATCCTAAATCTAAAAACCGCGCACTTTTCAGAGCTTCAGGTGCAATCAATCCACACCCGTAATAGCGCATCAAAACTTCATCATGCATCGGAGAGAGAACTTTTCAGCCAAGTAGGTATTTCAGCCAGCTCGCAAAGGCATTGGTCTGAAGAGCGGCTGAAGATTGCAAAACTTTGCCATAATAATCCTGAACGTGTTTATGTTGCATCGGGGCTCAAAATTGTTCACATAAAATTAAAACTACACATCGGTGCAAACAAGCGACAACATGGGCTGCAACACGGGCAAGTGATTAATGTAAATATAAACTGTAAGACCGAGGAGCCGTGGCGCCCCTTCGGTTATAACGTTAAATCGTTGCGTTGGTACCGCCACCGTCCAGCAAAATATTTTGACCAACGATATAGCCCGCATGTTGAGAGCATAAAAACGCACAGGCCGCACCAAATTCTTCGGCAGTGCCATAACGGCGTGCCGGGATTGAGGCTTGGCGTTGTTTTTGAGCTTGCTTCATCGTAATTCCCTGCGCTTTCATCACGCCACTGTCCAATGAAACAGCGCGATCGGTGGCATGAATGCCGGGAAGTAGGTTGTTGATGTTCACGCCCTTGTCGGCCACCTGCCGCGCCGTGCCGGCGACATAGCCTGTAAGGCCCGTACGCGCTGCGTTGGACAGGCCCAAAACTGCGATGGGAGCTTTCACCGATTGGCTGGTAATGTTCACAACCCTACCCCACCCGCGAGCCATCATACCCGGCAGGCAGGCTTTCATCAGGGCAATGGGTGTCAGCATATTGGCATCCAAGGCCGCAATAAAATCATCTCGCTCCCAATCGGACCACAGGCCCGGAGGCGGTCCACCTGCATTGGTGACCAAAATATCAACGTCGCCCGCCGCCACAATAATCATCGCTTGGCCCTCGGCCGTTGTAACGTCACAAGCCACCGCAGTGACTTGCACCCCATAGGTTTCACGAATTTTTGCGGCGGTGGTTTCGAGCACCTCCGCGTTGCGCCCATTGATCACAACATTGACACCCTCGGCAGCCAAAGCCTCTGCACAGCCACGCCCCAACCCTTTGGAAGAAGCACAAATAAGTGCTTTTTTACCTGAAATTCCCATGTCCATCGTTTGTCATCCTTGCAACCGTTCATTATAACTACCACTCATTAAGCAGCCTGAACAATGCGCGTCAAAAAAAAATTAAAAAAGTGTAAATTTAAGCTTACAAAGACCTCAGCGAGACTAGTGGATTTCCGTTTGGATAAATGACCTGTAATATCTGGTCATGAGAAAATCATTCACAACCCAACCCTCCCTTTTCACCACACATGACCTTCTTGATCACCCTGCATTGGGTGCTTTGGACGGGATTGAAAGCCTGATTAACTGGCCAGCACTGGAACTGCTTTTGCCGAAAGGCACAGGCGAGACTGGCCGCCCCGGATATGCCGCCATGACGCTGTTTCGGGCGCTGCTTTTGGGCCTTTGGCACGACCTCTCCGACGTTAAATTGGAGGCGCAACTGGCGCGGGACTTGATGTTCAGAAAGTTCTGTTGGCTAGAGCTTGATCAAGGTGTGCCCCAAGCCAGCACCATCGGGCGGTTTAGAGTCGCGCTGGAGAGGTCCGGGCAGCTGGGGGCAGTTCTGAACGAGATCAACGGCCAGCTTTTGCAAGCAAATGTGATCCTGAAAGAGGGCCGCGTTGCCATCGTGGACGCCACCGCAATCGAGGCGGCGCAGAGCGGTATTCGCAAGGGTGATCCCGATGCGGGCAGCCACGTAAAGGTTAATGCAAAGGGTAAAATGCAGGCCAAATGGGGCTTCCAGGCCTTCGTAAACATCGATGAGGACGGGTTTATTTTTGCAACAGCCCTGACGCCTGGCAACAAACATGAGATCAATTCGTTAACGGGTTTGCTGGACGGGAGCGAGGATATGTTGTTTGCAGACAGCGCTTATTCGTCCCAAAAAATTCGCAATTGGGTGAATGAAAACAACATTAAAGACCGTGTCCAGCGCAAAGGATATAGCAACCACAAACTGCCCCCCCAAGACCGCGCCTGCAACATCAAAACCGGTGTCACTCGAGGCCGTGTCGAGGCGATATTTGGCCACATGAAACGCCTGTGGGGTATGGCTCGCTCAAGGTTCATGGGACGGGCTCGAACCCACGCTCAATTCCAAATCGCAGCCATCGGCCAGAACCTGCAAAAAGGTGCAAGATTTAGGCAGGCATTTGAGTGAAACTTGCACATGAAACACAAAATCCCCTAATCCTTAAGCAGATAACCGCCCGCCCAAACAAGGACTAAACGACGGATTGGCGTCGGTAGAACTTTGGATATGCTTTTTCAGGCACTGAAAAGTACAATGTCTTCGATGATGACATCATTCTACCAAAACAGGCGTTTTGCTGAGGTCTCTGAGTATATTCAAATCCTATTTGGTTCGCACCATTTGTTTTTCGCCAAAGGCATTGCTGTCGAATCGAAGTTATTGGATCACAGCACAAAGCCGAATAACCAGCCGAGTTCGCTACAAATTTAGACACTCAGGCGTAGGGTCAAAGCGCTGTATAAACCAATGACACTTTGAGGAACCTCTACTCCACGGACAGTTCTAGGCATAAAAATTTTCGCTACGCGCAGTGCTGGGATTTCTTGCTAATAGCATCATCCCAACCTATACGCCCTTCATGTTAGATAATCGCCCTACCCTTCCGCCTGAAATAGCACGCCGGCGCACATTTGCCATCATCAGTCATCCTGATGCAGGCAAAACCACTTTGACCGAAAAATTTCTACTCTATGGTGGCGCCATTCAGATGGCCGGTCAGGTGCGCGCAAAGGGAGAAGCCCGCAGAACGCGTTCAGATTTTATGAAAATGGAGCAAGAGCGCGGCATTTCTGTGTCGGCCTCTGCCATGTCTTTTGACTTTAAAAATTTCCGATTTAATCTGGTGGACACACCGGGTCACTCCGACTTCTCCGAAGACACCTACCGCACGCTCACCGCCGTCGATGCGGCTGTTATGGTGATAGATGGGGCAAAAGGTGTGGAGAGTCAGACTCGAAAACTGTTCGAAGTATGCCGGATGCGGGACCTTCCAATCCTAACCTTCTGTAATAAGATGGACAGAGAAAGTCGAGATACCTTTGATATAATTGATGAAATTCAAGAAAATCTAGCTATTGACGTAACGCCCGCTTCTTGGCCGATTGGTCATGGCAGGGATTTTATTGGTACTTATGACATACTGCGTGACAAGCTGGAATTAATGGATCGCGCCGATCGTAACAAAATTTCAACCACTATTAAGATCAACGGATTGAATGATCCGGCGCTTGCGCAACATGTGCCTGCAGATTTATTGGCTGTGTTTTTGGAGGAAATCGAGATGGCGAGAGAATTGCTGCCGAAGCTTGATCAGCAAGCTCTGCTCGATGGCACCATGACCCCCATCTGGTTTGGTTCCGCTATCAATTCCTTTGGGGTGCAAGAGCTAATGCAGGGGATTGCTGATTTTGGCCCTGAGCCACAGCCCCAGAAAGCCCAACCGCGCCATATAGCACCAGAAGAAACCAAAGTCGCAGGATTTGTGTTTAAGGTACAGGCCAATATGGATCCTAAGCACCGCGACCGCGTGGCCTTTGTGCGCCTCGCCTCCGGCCACTTCAAGCGCGGCATGAAACTGACTCATGTGCGCAGCAAAAAGCAAATGTCGATCTCTAACCCTGTCTTGTTTTTAGCCGCTGATCGCGAATTGGCCGAAGAAGCTTGGGCCGGGGATATCATCGGCATTCCAAACCATGGGCAGCTCCGCATTGGCGATACTTTGACCGAAGGAGAAACAATTCGCGTCACAGGTATCCCAAGTTTTGCACCTGAATTGCTGAAAACCGTACGTGCGGGTGATCCTTTAAAAGCCAAGCATTTGGAAAAAGCCCTGATGCAATTTGCCGAAGAAGGCGCGGCAAAAGTCTTTAAGCCCATGATTGGCTCTGGCTTCATCGTGGGCGTTGTGGGCCCGTTGCAATTTGAAGTTTTATCGAGTCGGATTGAGATGGAATATGGCCTACCGGTTAGGATGGAACCAAGCCAATTTACTTCCGCCCGCTGGGTAACAGGGGCTGAAGCAAAAACCGATGCCTTTTCTCAAAGCAACAAGCAACATATGGCCACAGATAATGACGGCGACATCGTATTTTTGACCCGCCTGCAATGGGACATTGATCGGGTCGCTCGAGATTATCCTGATGTAACGCTGACAGCCACGAAGGAAATGATGATTTAGCGGAAATTTTATGCGCAATGCAAATGTATTGAGCATCAAAGGCGGGCCTCATACGTCCCAAATGGTGTGTCAGCATGCGGGTTTGACCTAAAGAACATTACCTCCTATACCGGCTGCGTTGGCATCTGGCCAACAAACTGATGGGCGCGGCTGACATGCGTCCGACACTTGCCGCGTAAAACATTTATGTCGGCGCATCTCATTGGACGTACATGATAAAATTTACTGATCTCAATCTGGACCCAAAAGTTCTACAGGCCATCGCAGACGCGGGCTACGAAACACCAACCCCGATTCAGGCGGGTGCAATACCCCCTGCTCTAGAAGGCAAAGATGTGTTGGGCATTGCGCAAACCGGGACCGGTAAAACTGCCAGCTTCACCCTGCCAATGATCACCTTGCTAAGCCGTGGCCGCGCACGTGCCCGAATGCCGCGCAGCTTGGTGCTTTGCCCGACTCGGGAATTGGCGGCACAAGTGGCCGAAAATTTCGACACCTACACAAAATACAGTAAACTTACCAAAGCCCTGTTGATCGGTGGAGTGAGCTTCAAAGAACAAGACAAGCTGATCGACCGCGGTGTCGATGTGTTGATTGCCACCCCGGGCCGTTTGTTGGACCATGTGGAACGTGGCAAATTGCTGTTGACCGGTGTTCAGATCATGGTGGTTGATGAGGCTGACAGGATGCTCGACATGGGATTCATCCCAGACATCGAACGCATCTTTAAGCTGACCCCCTTTACCCGTCAGACGTTATTTTTCAGCGCCACAATGGCCCCCGAAATTGAACGCATCACCAACACCTTCCTATCGGCCCCGGCCAAGATTGAAGTTGCGCGCGCTGCTTCAACGTCTGAGGCCATCACCCAATCTGTGGTGATGTTCAAAGCCAGCCGCAAAGACCGTGAAGGCACCGAAAAACGCGCCCTGCTGCGCGGCATGATCGAAAGCGAAGCGGCTAAATGCACCAATGCTATCATTTTCTGTAACCGGAAGATGGATGTGGATGTTGTGGCCAAATCGATGCAGAAATACGGGCTTGATGCAGCGCCCATTCACGGCGATTTGGAGCAATCCAAGCGCATGGAAACATTGGACAACTTCCGCTCAGGCGTATTGCGCTTTCTGGTGGCCTCCGACGTAGCGGCCCGCGGGTTGGATGTGCCCAATGTGAGCCACGTGTTCAACTATGACGTGCCCAGCCATGCGGAAGACTATGTACACCGGATTGGCCGCACAGGTCGCGCAGGCAAGCTTGGCACCGCCATGATGATTTGCACACCGCGCGATGAAAAGAATTTCGCCGATATTGAACGCCTGGTTAAGATTGAAGTTCCGCGGATGGAACATGCGATGTCCGGCAGCAATCCAGCAGAAACTGCACCTGCGGCTGTAGTTTCTGAAAAACTAGTTGTGAAGCGCACTCGTGGTGGGCGCAATAGAAAGCCAGAGGCTGAAAAAGTACGGCCGGTGGCAGAGCAGACCGCTGCCCCTGTCAAGATCGAAGTTGCGGCACCTGTTGTTGTTGCCCCAGTTGTCGGTGAACAGCCAAAGGTTGAGGCTCCCAAGCAAGAACGCGAGCAACCTGACAACCGTCGCGGTGGTCGTGGCCGCGGTCGCGACAACAACAACGGTAATCGCAACAATCGCGGTCCTGCCGTGCTCGCGGAAGGCATGCCCAATTTCATTGCGCAAAGCTTTACCGAGCGTTTGATTGCGGAAGGTAAAGATCCAAATGCCGAGGCCGACAGCCCAGAAGGCGACGAGATGCCTGATCCAACAGTTGAGATCAAAGATCTTGCTGTAGAGCAGGCACCAGCTGAGGCATCAGATACTGTCGAAGTTTAAGGTCAACGTTAAAAATTAAGCCCTGCCCTTTCATTTGAAAAAGTGGGGCTTTTTTATTGCTAATGCCGTCATAAAAAAGCCCTGCCTTCAGCATATGTGAAGACAGGAGGAATTTTCGGTCCTTCAGCAGACCTTATGACAGGCGGCTGATCACCACCGTAACTTCAGGTTTTTTACCAATTTCAGATTGGGCTGAATGGCGGGTAATACGGCGCAGCTCATCTTCTAGCTTTTTATCATCACGCAGAGTTTTACGGCCTGCACGCATCATGAATTGGTTCAAATCTTCTTCCAACACTTCAGTCAAACCAGCGCGACTGTTGCCAATCTTTGGCAGACCTTTGATTTCACACCAAGGCTCACCCAAGGGTCCATCATCATCCAAGATCACGCTGACCATGATGTGACCGTTCAACGCCATGCGAATACGGTCGCGTACAACCCCATCCAAAGCCCCAATTTGAACTGATCCATCGATATACGTACGGCCCGTTTCAATAAACTCTTCGACTTTAGGCTTGTTGCCCGACAGGTTGATCACCATGCCGTTCACAGCCACAACCGACGCTAAGCCTTTAGCCTTGCCCAAATTGGCATGCGCGCGCAGGTGACGGTGCTCACCGTGCATGGGAACCAAAATTTGGGGCTGCATCAAAGCATGCATGGCCTCAAGATCTGGACGGTTCGCGTGGCCAGATACGTGATAGGTACCGCTATCATCATCCACAACATCGACGCCAATCTCAGACAGCTGGTTGATGATCTTAATCACACCGCGCTCATTGCCTGGAATGGTTTTGGAGGAGAACAAGAACAGATCACCCTCTTTCAATTTATGCCCACGGTATTTACCATTGGCCAATTGTGCAGAGGCCGCCCGACGTTCACCTTGGCTGCCTGTCACCAAGAACATCAGATTTCCGCGTGGGACATCCAAAGCTTGCTCAGGGCTGATCACTGGTGGAAAATCCGACAAAACCCCGGCTTCAAGTGAGGCTTCAACCATTTTATTCATAGCACGGCCCATCAAACAGATAGAACGCCCGGCTCTACGGCCCGCTTCGGCCAAGGTTTTAACCCGTGCCACATTGCTCGCAAACGTCGTCGCAATGACCAATTGATCGGCGGAGGCCACTAATTTGGTGATATTGTCACCTAGGGTCGATTCAGACCGTCCCGGGGCCAGAGAAAATACATTGGTACTGTCACAAACCAAAGCCTTCACACCCGGCTTGGCTATTTCACCCCAAAGCACAGGATCCCAGCCCTCTCCCACAAGCGGGGTTTTATCGAGCTTGAAATCTCCTGTGTGCACGATCCGGCCATCTGGCGTGTCGATCACCAAACCTGAGTTTTCAGGAATAGAGTGGCTGATTGGCAAAAAACCAACTTTGAACGGTCCGAGTTTCACCTGATCCGGCCAAGCTGCCATCACGGTCACAGCATTCGCTGCAACTCCGTGCTCTTCCAGCTTCCGTCTTGCGATATTGGCGGTAAAAGCCCGCGCATAGATCGGCGCGCCCAAATGTTTGAACGTATGTCCAACAGCGCCAACATGATCTTCATGGGCATGGGTGATAAACACCCCGTCAATCCGATCTTTGCGGGCTTCCAGCCAAGCAATATCGGGAATAATCAGATCTACTCCAGGCGAGCCATCCATATCTGGAAATGTGACCCCCAGATCAACGACGATCAATCGTTCTTTGTCACGTGGCCCGTAGCCATAGACATAACAGTTCATTCCCACCTCACCGGCGCCGCCGAGAGGGAGATACATTAAACGATTTTGGCTCATCAAATTTCCTTGTTGAATTGATGGATCACGGTCAAGCCGTGCATTGTCAGCTCATCTTCGAACGCATCGAACAGATGGGCTGATTGTTGAAACAGCGGCGCGAGGCCACCGGTTGAGATGACTTTCATCGGGCGTCCATGTTCAGCTTTGATACGATCACAGATCTCACGCACCAGCCCTACGTAGCCCCAGAAAACGCCTGATTGCATACAGGCAACTGTGTTGGTTCCAATCACCCTTTGCGGCTTGGAGATGTCTACATGCGGCAAGGCAGCCGCGGCTTGGTGCAAAGCTTCCAAGCTTAAATTTACGCCGGGTGCGATGCTGCCGCCGATATAGGCCCCATCACTGTCGACCACGTCAAAGGTTGTGGCCGTCCCAAAATCAACAATGATCAAATCGCCGCCAAACATGTCATGCCCCGCCACCGTATTGACCAAGCGATCCGGCCCCACGGCCGTGCCCGCATCGACACGCACCGCGATTGGCAGCAGGCAATCAGAGCGCCCTACAACCAAGGGGCGGGTGCCAAAATATTTATCCGCTAAGACTCTGAGATTGAACACAACCCGCGGTACAGTTGATGAAATGACCATCTCATCAATCTCATTCTCGATGCCGTCAAGAGGTCAAAAGTGTCTTCAACCAAACGTAATATTGGTCAGCAGTCCGCTTATGGGATGTGGCGATCCGCCAATTCGCAATGAATTGTTTACCGTCCCATATAGAGAAAACTGTATTTGTATTTCCGCAATCGATTGCGAGCAGCATAGCTTAAGCCTTAAAAATAGACGTCAGCGGCGGGTATGACCGTCTTACCGCTCGACGTCAACAGTAGCAGGTTTCCATCCTCGTCCAGCCCCTCAAAGCTGCCCTTATGGGTCTTTCGTGTAGTGCGGGCGGTGATCACTTGACCCAAACGGGCCGCATGGGCGGTCCATTCGGCACGAATCTCGGCAAATCCTTGCGTCACCAGCTTATGCTCAACCGCTGCAAACTCGGCAGCCAAAACCTCAAGAAAGGTTTCTATAGGTACCATCTGGCCTGTCACATCCGCCAAACCCACGGGCGCAAAGCTGGCGTCGGGCACATCGTTAGGCGCATGGCCCAGATTTACGCCGATTCCAATTGTCAGCCGGTCAACGTTTAATCCAGAGCCAGAGGATTCCAACAATATACCAGCAACCTTACCCCCCTGAAGCAGCACATCATTGGGCCATTTATGCGCCAGAAGATTGGGATCAACATAGGTCGCAAGCGCTCGGCGCAGCGCACAGGCCGCAACAAAAGATCGTTGAGCCGCCATCGCTGGAGGACAATTGGGTTGCATCACCAGGCTGGCAGCAAAAGCCCCTTGCCCGCTGAGCCAAGACCGTCCCTGCCTGCCCCGCGCTTGGGTTTGCGCGCGAGCCAAAATCCAGTGCGGAAAACCCTCGGCCCCGTCATAGGACCGGGCCAGATCCATAGTGGAGCTAGCCCGGTCAACAATCGTAGCGCTCACGCTAAATGGCAGATTAATTTGCAAGGGAGTCCGCTGCAATTTGCGCCAAAGTCTCAATACCAAATAGGCTGAAGAACGTCCCGGCAATCATCAAAGCGGCTGAAATCACCAGGATGATATGCAATCTGTGCACTGGGTTTGCGTCCAACGGCTCACCCGCCTCACCAAAGTACATAAAATAGACGATACGGATATAGTAGAACGCACCAATCACCGACGCCACAACGCCTGCAACAGCCAACCACGCCATATTGGCCTCATAGGCCGCGCGCAGCACGTAAAACTTGCCAAAAAAGCCCACAAGAGGCGGAACACCAGCCATTGAGAACATCAAGGCAGCCACGCAAAGCGCCTTAAGAGGCTCTTTTTGGGAATACATATGCAGCGACGCAATATCGCTGACCGGGCGTCCGTCACGCTCCATCGTAAGAATGAAAGCAAACATACCTATATTCATCGTCACATAGATCGCCATATAGACCATCATCGCTTGCACACCAAATGCGGTGCCCGAGGCCAAACCCATAAGTGCAAAGCCCATATGTGCGATGGAGGAATAGGCCATCAGACGTTTGATGTCGCCTTGACCAATTGCAGCCACAGCACCCAAGAACATGGAGACTACGGATAGAACCGCCACAACCTGCTGCCATTCACCAATCACGCCACCAAAGGCGTCATGCACCACACGGGCAAACAAGCCCATGGCCGCCATCTTAGGCGCGGTGGCAAAAAATGCGGTGACGGGAGTTGGCGCGCCTTCATAAACGTCTGGCGCCCACATGTGAAACGGTGCGGCAGACACTTTGAACGCCATGCCAGAGATGACAAAGACCAATCCCAGCAACAGACCCATAGACAGATCACCGCCCTGTGTCGCTTGCATGATGCCCGCAAATTCCACGGTGCCGGCAAAGCCATAGACCAGCGATGCACCGTAAAGCAGCAGGCCGGAGGACAAGGCCCCCAACACGAAGTATTTCAAACCCGCTTCCGTGGATTTGGCGCTGTCACGACGGAAGGCGGCGATCACGTAGAGCGCCAAAGATTGCAACTCAAGGCCCATATACAGTGTCAACAGACTGCCCGCAGAGACCATCACCATCATGCCAACCACCGACAGGGCAACCAGTAATGGATATTCAAACTTCAACATATCATGTTTTGCGGCGTAATCTTGCCCCATCACCAGCACAGTTGCCGCCGACAGCAAAATCACAACCTTGGCAAAACGGGCAAAATTGTCATCCACAAACATCCCATTGAATGAGGTCGTGTCAGGCGCAGAGCTCAAGCCGATAATAGCGGCCAGCAGCAAAAACACACCGCTAGTCAACCATATGGACAAAGCCGCATGTTTGTCCTTGCCGCTGTAGACAAAAACAACCAAAGCCAGCATCGCATAGAGCGACAGAAAAACCTCAGGTAGAACAGTCGAAAAATCAGAAGCGATCATGTTCCGAATTCCCCTTTAGTGGGACGCAGTTGATGCAGCCGTGCTCACGATACCATGAGCGGCCACATTGCTGTGATAGGTTTCAACCAAAGCCGCAACAGACGGCCCAATGATATCAAGTACAAGTGCAGGATAAACTCCCAAGAGCAGGGTCATCACAACGAGAGGGGCGAAAATCATCTTCTCACGCCGCCCCATATCTGTGATGGATTTCAAGCTCTCTTTAATCAGATCCCCCAAAACCACTCGGCGATAAAGCCAAAGCGCATATGCAGCGGACAAGATCACCCCCGAGGCCGCAAACATAGCCACCCAAGTGTTGACTTGAAAAATTCCCATCAGAGTCAGGAACTCACCCACGAACCCAGAGGTTCCCGGCAAGCCCACGTTGGCCATGGTGAAGAACAAGAAAATCAACGCATAGCTGGGCATCCGGTTCACCAAGCCGCCATAGGCGTCGATGTCGCGCGTGTGCATCCGGTCATAAATGACCCCCACACAGAGGAACAATGCACCAGAGATAAAGCCGTGGCTAATCATCTGGAAGATCGCTCCATCCACACCTTGTTGGTTGGCCGCAAAAATACCCATGGTCACATATCCCATGTGCGCCACCGATGAATAGGCAATTAGCTTTTTCATGTCTTGTTGGGACAAAGCCACTAAGGAGGTATAGACAATCGCAATAGCGGAAAGCCAAAACACCAAGGGAGCCAACAGATTTGAGGCCACTGGGAACATTGGCAATGAAAAGCGCAGGAAGCCGTAACCGCCCATTTTCAACAAGATTGCCGCCAGCACCACAGAGCCCGCAGTGGGGGCTTGAACGTGCGCATCAGGCAACCAAGTGTGTACGGGCCACATGGGCATTTTCACCGCAAAGGAGGCAAAAAAGGCTATCCACATCAACGTTTGCGCGCCACCTAGGATTTGGAATCCAAAGACATCCAGCGTTTCAGAGCCAAAGTTATGGGTCAGGAGCACAGCCATGTCAGTGGTGCCTGCATCCGCAAACATTGCCACCATCGCCACCAGCATCAAAACAGAGCCGAGGAAGGTATAGAGGAAAAATTTAAAAGAAGCATAAATCCGCGCTTTACCGCCCCAGATCCCGATAATCAGGAACATTGGGATCAAACCCGCTTCAAAGAACATGTAAAACAGCACCAGATCCAGCGCACAAAACACACCGATCATTAGAGTTTCGAGCACCAAAAAGGCGATCATATATTCTTTAAGACGGTGGCTCACATTCCACGAGGCAGCAATCACCAAAGGCATGGTGAAGGTCGTCAGCATCACGAACAAGACGCTGATGCCATCCACACCCATTTTATACTGCATGCCCAGCAACCAGCTGTGTTCTTCTACAAACTGAAAGCCTGTGTTGCTAGAATCAAACCCAAACAACACCATAAGCGAAGCCACAAAGGTAAAGACCGTGGCCGCAAGGGCCAGATATTTCACATTACGTTGAGAATCTTCACTGTCGCCACGCGACAGCAGCGCTAGAATGACAGCTGCAACAAGGGGAATGAAGGTGACTAGGCTAAGAAGATTACTCATTATTTACCTCCCGCAATGGTCATCCAAGTGACCAAAACTGCGATACCTATGACCATGCCAAACGCATAGGTGAAGATGTAACCAGATTGCATACGGCCAGCCCATTTTGTGAAGAAAGGGATAATCCCCATTGCCAATCCATTGATGCCACCATCAATGATTTTGCCATCACCTAATTTCCAGAAGGTGCGACCCAACCATTGTGCAGGTCGCACAAAAATCACATCGTAGATTTCGTCGAAATACCACTTGTTCAACAAAAAACGATACAGTACAGGATTGCTTTCCGCCACGCGCCGCGGCAGATCTAGCTTAGTCATATAGAATAGCCAAGCCGTGATGAAGCCCAAAGCCATGGCAATGAAAGGTGAAACTTTCACCAGCCAATGCACGTGATGCGCATCATCCAAAACTGTATTGGCCGGCGACATGTAAATTGCCCCCTTACCCAACTTATCAAGAATCTTTTTAGGCTTATCGCTATGATCGGTTGTGGCATGCGACTCAGGCTCGGCCGTGCTCGCGGCATGCGCCGGCGCAATCAAAGAGAAGCCTACGTCTGCATGATCTGCGCCCTGTGTTTTGCTGTCTTCTACAATCCCGAAGAACACTTCAACCTTATGGTGATCGCCAAAAAATGGCTTGTAAAACAGCATGCCAGAGAAGATCGCGCCCACAGCCAAGACCGCAAGTGGCACCAGCATCACAGTGGGGCTTTCAAGCGCATGATCATGCGTGTGCTTATCGCCACGTGAGCTGCCAAAGAAGGTCATGAACATCAGGCGCCAGCTATAAAAGCTGGTAAACAAAGCCGCAATCACAAGCATCCAGAAGGCATAACCGCCCTTGGTGCCCGCATAGGCGCTCTCAATCACCGCATCCTTGGACAAAAAGCCTGCAAAGCCGTAATGGGTCAAAGGAATGCCCACACCGGTGATCGCCAAAGTGCCGATCATCATCGCCCAGAATGTGTAAGGCATTTTCTTGCGCAGATCGCCGTAGTTCCGCATATCCTGCTCATGATGCATGCCATGGATCACAGAGCCCGCCCCCAAGAACAACATGGCTTTGAAAAAAGCGTGGGTCAGAAGGTGAAACATCGCGACGGAATAGACACCCAAGCCCGCGGCCACAAACATATAGCCCAGCTGCGAACAGGTTGAATAAGCTATAACGCGTTTGATGTCGTTTTGAACCAGGCCCACTGTCGCTGCAAAAAATGCAGTTGACGCACCAAGAAACACAACAAAGCTCATCGTATCCGGTGCAAATTCCATAATAGGCGACATACGACAGACCAAGAAGACCCCGGCCGTTACCATTGTAGCCGCATGGATCAGCGCTGACACGGGCGTTGGGCCCTCCATCGCATCGGGCAACCAAGTGTGCAGGATCAACTGAGCAGATTTACCCATAGCTCCGACAAACAACAAAAACGCAATCAAATTGGCCGCATTCCAATCGCGCCAGAGGAAATGCAATTCCATCGCCGCCAGCTCAGGACCAATCAGGAAAATGTCATCAAACTTGATGCTATCGGCCACAAGATACAGCGCGAAGATCCCCAGCAAAAAACCAAAGTCCCCAACACGGTTGACCACAAAGGCCTTGATCGCCGCCGCACCCGCGCTTTGTTTGCGGATGTAAAAGCCAATCAATAGATAGGAGGCCACGCCAACCCCTTCCCAGCCAAAAAACAGCTGGAGCAGGTTGTCAGAGGTCACCAGCATCAGCATGGCGAAGGTAAAGAAGGACAGATAAGCAAAGAAGCGTGGGCGGTAGCTTTCGCTCTCACGGAAATGCTCATCATGGGCCATATAGCCAATGGAATAGAGATGCACCAAGGCGGAAACCGTGGTGATCACGATCAACATGATGGTCGTCAAGCGGTCAATCCGAATGGCCCAATCCGTGGACAAAGTTCCGCTTTCAATCCAACGCAGGATTTGAATGCTTTCGGTGTGACCGTCAAAGGTTAAAAACACCACCCAAGACAAAAGAGCCGAGAGAAACAGCAAGCCGGTGGTCAACACCTGCGCTGCTTTATCACCAATCACACCATGGCCAAAGCCTGCAATCAAAGCCCCCACCAAAGGAGCAAATAGAAGAATCGTTTCCATAACGCCTACCCTTTCATTACGTTGACGTCTTCAACGTCAATCGAGCCTTTGTTACGGAAGAAACATACCAAAATCGCGAGGCCAATCGCAGCCTCTGCAGCCGCCACGGTCAGAACGAAGAGAGTGAAGATTTGACCCACATAATCGTTCAGATAGGCCGAAAAGGCCACGAAGTTGATATTCACACTCAACAGCATCAATTCGATGCTCATCAGCAAAATGATGATGTTTTTGCGATTTAGAAACAGGCCAAAGATGCCGATCACAAACAGCGCCGCCGCAACGGCCAGATAATGTTCAAGTCCGATCATAGTCCCTGCCCCGGTTTAACGTCTTTGAGTTCCATCGCCTTCGCCGGATCACGCATCATCTGCGCCACCACGTCTTGGCGTTTGATGTCCACACGATGCCGCAGGGTTAGAACAATGGCCCCGATCATCGCCACCAGCAAAATCAAGCCAGACAGCTGAAAAATCAAAATATAGTCATCATAAATGATGGCGCCCAGCTCAGCTGTATTGGTGCCAGTGCCAATTTCTGCGGCGAGCCGGCCCTCATAACCTGTGGAATAATCCCACACACCAAAAGCGAACATCAATTGCATCAGCACGATCACACCGATCAGCAGGCCAAGTGGCAAATATTTCGCCATCTCAGCCTTGAGCTCGGCAAAATCTACATCCAGCATCATCACCACAAACAAGAACAAGACCGCGACCGCGCCCACATAGACGATGATCAACAGCATGGCGACAAATTCAGCGCCCAAAAGCACGAACAAACCCGCAGCTGATAAGAAGGCCAAAATCAGCCATAAGACCGAATGGACCGGGTTGCGTGACACAACCGTGAAAATGCCCCCGATCAACGTGGACATTGAAAATGCGTAAAACGCGAGTTCCGCGATACCCATTGTGTTTCCTTCCCCTATGCCGCTAGCGATATGGCGCGTCGAGTTCTAGATTGCGCGCAATCTCAGCTTCCCAACGGTCACCATTTTCTAGCAGTTTGGATTTGTCGTAAAAAAGTTCTTCGCGTGTCTCGGTCGAGAACTCGAAATTCGGACCTTCGACAATCGCATCTACCGGGCAGGCTTCTTGGCAGAAACCACAATAGATGCATTTGGTCATGTCGATGTCATAGCGGGTGGTGCGCCGGCTGCCATCATCGCGGGGTTCCGCATCGATGGTAATGGCCTGCGCGGGACAAATCGCCTCGCAAAGCTTACATGCAATGCACCGTTCTTCGCCGTTGGAATAACGCCGCAGCGCATGCTCACCGCGAAATCTTGGGCTCAAGGGCCCCTTTTCATGCGGGTAGTTGAGCGTGGCCTTGGGCGCGATGAAATATTTCATGCCCAGTTTGAACGCGACCCAGAAATCTTGAAGCAAGAAGTATTTAACGGCGCGTGTATAATCAATATTTGCCATTGGTTTAGCCTCCCACCGTCCATCGGGCAAACAGCCCCCAGAACCAACCAAATTTCGCTGCAAAGGCCACAAAGACCACCCAAACCAAGGAGAATGGCAAAAAGACTTTCCAGCCCAAACGCATCAATTGGTCATAGCGGTACCGCGGCACAAGCGCCTTCACCATCGCGATCAAGAAAAAGAAGATCGCCATTTTGCCAACCATCCAAACCGGACCATCGGCAAGGAAGGGCAAAGGAGATGTCCAACCGCCAAAAAACAGCAAGGTGATCAAAGCACACATCAAGAAAATAGCGATATATTCACCCGCCATGAACAACAAGAACGGCGTCGAGGAATATTCAACCTGATAGCCCGCCACTAGTTCCGATTCCGCTTCGGGAAGATCGAAAGGAGGGCGATTTGTTTCAGCTAAAGCACTGATAAAAAATAAGAACACCATTGGAAAATGCGGGATAAAATACCAGTTAAAGAACCCAAGATCGCCATTTTGAGCCGCCACAATATCCCCAAAATTCATAGACCCCGTGGAGATGATCACCCCGATAATGATCAAACCCATGGAAACTTCATAAGAAATCATTTGCGCCGCAGAACGCAGCGATCCCAAGAATGGATACTTCGAGTTGGACGCCCACCCCCCCATGATCACGCCGTAAACCTCGAGGGAGGACACCGCGAACACAAACAACAAAGCCACGTTAATATCTGCCAAAACCCAAGTGCTGTTGAACGGGATCACCGCCCAAGCCAGCATGGCCAGAACAAAAGAAACCAGAGGCGCAAGGATAAACACCGGACGATCGGCCCCAGCCGGAATCACGATCTCTTTGAAGATGTATTTCAGCGCATCGGCCACCGTTTGCAGCATGCCAAACAGGCCCACCACATTCGGACCCCGGCGCATCTGAACCGCAGCCCAGATTTTACGGTCGCCATAGACCAAAAACAGCAGGCTGATCATCACAAAACCCACAACCGCGAGGGTTTGGGCCAAAAGGATCACAGCGATCCCAAGGTTTGTTGAAAAGAATTCGTTCATACCTTCGGTATCCCTCGTTCCTTGTGGTCAGCCACAGTGACTTGCGCTTGAAAGGTTAACGGTCCAAATGACCCGCTTTTCGATTTGGTGTAAACCGGATCCTTGCGACAAATACTAGCCTCGCCGCTCAGGTTTATGCTCAAATTACACGCAATTTCTGCCACATCTGATAATGCGGCTTCATTCCTGCGTACAGGGCCAAAAACAGGCCCCAATCTGCGCTCAGTTGTCATAGGTGAAAATCCCTGATCCATCGTCTTATTCAGCCACCATTGGAGCCGCAGCCCGCGCCTTGGCATTGGCCGACAGCTCTGCCATCAGTTCACTGGCCCGCGCAATTGGATTGCTAAGGTAGTAATCTAAAACCGCCGATCCAAAGTCACCCTTACCAAGCTTACCGCCCGTGACCGCAACCCAATCGTTGCTGGGCACTTGGTCGATTTGCGCAAAATGCGGCACCTCGGTGAGCAAAGCCTGACGCAGTTGTGCCAATGAGTCGTAAGGCAAGGTAGCCCCCAACTCTGCGGATAAGGCGCGCAGGATTGCCCAGTTTTCTTTGGCCTCGCCCGGCGCAAAGCCCGCACGTTGTGCCAATTGTGGCCGGCCTTCGGTGTTCACAAACATACCATTTTCTTCAGTATAAGCAGCGCCCGGCAAGATCACATCCGCACGATGCGCACCACGATCACCATGGCTCCCTTGATAGATCACAAATGCACCCACAGCGATGTCCATTTCATCGGACCCAAGATTGTATACCACATCCGCCCCCGCAACAGCGGCATCAACTCCGCCTTCGGTGGTGCAGCCTAGATCCAGCGCGCCAACGCGTGAGGCCGCGGAATGAAGAACCAGCAGCTTGCTTTCGGTTTTGTTGCAAAGGTCCATAACAGCGGCCAAAACCGCCGCGCCATCTTCACCCTGTAGCGCCGCCTGCCCCACGACAACCAAGGAGGGCATCGTCAGAACATCGGTAAACTTTTGCTTCACCAAGGCCTGCAAATCAGCGCGGCCATTGCCCATATGTGTATATTCGTAGGTCAGATCAACAGTCTTACCGATAAGGCCAATGTTGGCACCCCTGCTCCAAGCCTTGCGAATTCGCGCGTTCAAAACCGGCGCTTCCACTTTTGGGTTTGTGCCAATCAGCTGGATCATTTTGGCAGATTCGATGTCTTCCACCGTGGCCGTACCAACGTAACCGCTGCGATTACCCGCAGGCAGCTTCGCGCCATCTGTGCGGCATTCTAACGTGCCACCTAATCCGGTTACCAATTGTTTCAAGGCAAATGCGGCTTCAACTGAAACCAAGTCACCAATCAGGCCTGCAACCTTTTTGCCAGCCATAGCCGATGCCGCTTTTTCAAGCGCTTCGGGCCATGTGGCTGGACGCAGCTTCCCAGATTCGCGGATGTAAGGTCGGTCCAACCTTTGACGACTCAGACCATCCCATACAAAGCGGGATTTATCAGCCAGCCATTCTTCATTCACACCATCATGATTGCGCGGCAAAAACCGCATCACTTCACGACCTTTGGTGTCAACACGTATGTTGGATCCAAGCGCATCCATCACATCAATTGAATCTGTCTTGCTCAGCTCCCAAGGCCGCGCCGTAAAGGCATAAGGCTTGGACACCAATGCCCCAACAGGACACAGATCAATAATATTGCCTTGTAGATTGCTATCCAAAGTTTGTCCCAAATAGCTCGTAATTTCAGAGTCTTCACCACGACCTGTCTGGCCCATTTGAGTGAGGCCAGCCACTTCCGAGGTGAACCTTACGCAGCGTGTGCAAGAGATGCACCGTGTCATATGGGTTTCGACCAATGGGCCAAGATCCAAATCTTCGGTGGCGCGTTTTGGTTCTCTGAACCGGCTGAAATCTACGCCGTAGGCCATGGCTTGATCTTGTAGGTCACATTCCCCACCCTGATCGCAGATTGGGCAATCTAACGGGTGGTTGATGAGCAGAAATTCCATCACACCCTCACGGGCTTTTTTGACCATTGGAGAATTGGTTTTCACAACCGGCAACTGTCCCTCAGGACCCGGGCGCAGATCGCGCACCTGCATGGCACACGAGGCTGCGGGCTTAGGCGGGCCGCCAACCACTTCAACCAAACACATCCGGCAATTGCCCGCGATGGTCAGTCGTTCGTGATAACAAAACCGTGGCACCTCAACCCCAACCTGTTCACAGGCCTGGATCAGCGTCATTGCGCCGTCTACTTCGACCTCTTGATCGTCGATGATGATTTTACGCAGGTCAGACATATTTACTTCGCTTTCAGCAATTTTCCGATTGCGGAGCCTGTCTGAATTTCAGCAAGCCCCACGGTGCAATAGGTCGCAGGTTGGTAGGGCAAAGCCCCAATGGTGGTCAAACGAGCTTGAGCAAGGCTTAAAACCCGGTCTTTTTCGTCAGCGTCGTTGATAAACGCTTTAATTTCAGAGCCGTCATAGCCCAAAGCCAGTGCTTGGCTTTCGAGAGACTTCAAAAAGATGAAGGCCTCAATAAACCGAGCCAATATCTCAGGACAGGAAGTGCGGATAGTATCAGCCATGCTAATCGCAATCAGACCCTCGTTGATCTCAACTTCCTGATCTAAGCCCTCTTTAGCCATGCCCTGCGACGGCAGCAGACAGACGACAAAAAGCAAAGCTTTCATCGATGCCACTGCGCGGATGCAATATGGGTTGGTCAAAATCATCTCTTACTCCGCCGCAAATCCGCGTCGCGGCTTGCACTTATGGGCAATCCGTTCTTCGATGTCGCCTCTAAAATGCCGGATCAAACCTTGGATCGGCCAAGCCGCTGCATCGCCAAGGGCACAGATAGTGTGGCCTTCAACTTGTTTGGTCACATCAAGCAGCATGTCAATTTCTTCCGGATCCGCATCGCCTGTCACCAAACGCTCCATCACCCGCATCATCCAGCCAGTGCCTTCACGGCACGGTGTACATTGACCACAGCTTTCGTGCTTGTAAAACTTCGCCAAGCGCCAAATGGCTTTGACCACATCGGTCGATTGATCCATCACAATCACAGCCGCAGTGCCGAGGCCCGAGCTTTGCGCGCGCAACCAGTCAAAATCCATAATCGCATCTTTGCGCATCACTGAACCGGGCAACATTGGAACCGATGACCCGCCCGGGATCACAGCTTTCAGATTGTCCCAGCCACCACGAATGCCGCCACAATGTTTGTCGATCAACTCATCAAAGGTGATCGACATTTCTTCTTCAACCACACAGGGGTGATTCACATGGCCAGAAATCGCAAATAATTTGGTGCCTGTATTGTTTGGACGCCCAAACCCAGAGAACCAATCGCCACCTCGCCGTAGAATCGTGGGCACAACGGCGATGGACTCCACATTGTTCACAGTGGTGGGGCAGCCATACAAACCAGCGCCCGCTGGAAACGGCGGTTTCATCCGAGGCATGCCTTTTTTGCCTTCAAGGCTTTCCAGCAAGGCTGTCTCTTCACCACAAATATAGGCGCCTGCCCCGTGGTGCAAGTAAATGTCAAAATTCCAGCCAGATTTGGCGGCATTCTTACCAACCAA
This sequence comes from uncultured Planktomarina sp., assembly GCA_905182455.1. GTDB lineage: Bacteria > Pseudomonadota > Alphaproteobacteria > Rhodobacterales > Rhodobacteraceae > Planktomarina > Planktomarina forsetii. The sequence goes on along the minus strand of CAJJBJ010000002.1, from coordinate 39,699 downwards.
ACCGGCCTCATAGGCTTCATCAATAGCAGTCTGAAGCGCTTCACGTTCACGAATATACTCACCACGAATATAGATGTAGCAGGCATTCGCATTCATCGCGAAGGAGGCAATCAAACAGCCTTCAATCAAAGTATGCGGATCATGGCGCATGATCTCACGGTCTTTGCAGGTGCCGGGCTCTGATTCATCGGCGTTGATCACAAGATATGACGGGCGACCGTCGCTTTCCTTTGGCATGAAAGACCATTTCAAACCGGTTGGAAAGCCAGCGCCGCCGCGCCCGCGCAGGCCAGATTTTTTCATCTCATCGATAATCCATTCCCGGCCCTTTTTGATCAGAGTAGCCGTGCCATCCCAATGGCCCCGCGCCTTTGCGCCTTTTAAGGTGCGCTCATGCATCCCATAAAGATTTGTAAAGATACGATCTTGATCTTTTAGCATGTCAGTTAGCCTTTATCTGCATCGCGGCGCGTGCGCCAAATTTGAAAAGTCACCACCAGTGACCAAACCATTGCGGCCATCACGGCCAAATCCAACAACAACATATAACGGCTGGAGATATTCAACTCCACTGCCGCCCATTGCATGCCCAGCCAGACCAACATGGATCCCGCAATCACCAGACTCGCATTGCGGCCCTTCTTTGCTTGGATATGATCGTGTTGCGTGGGCATTCTGTGTTAGATCCTTTGTCGTTTCATCGGCACCGCTTCAGCGGCTGTATTGTCTATGCGTCTTTTTTAACCGGTTTGGCGGCTTTAGGTTTGGCCTTTGGTTTGGTCACTTTGCCAAGCCAAGGAGTAAACAAAGGCACTTCGGTGCCGTCAATCCGCTTGACTGTATCGCCCAAGTCTACTGCCAATTGAACCGAAGCGTTATAGGTGGCTTTGCCAGCATCATAGTCTGTCAAGCTGGTCAAACCGCCCGCAGGCTCAGCGGCATAGCGGCCGCTTTGTGATCCCGGCGTTGGCACTTTGCCTGCGGCCAGATCATCAATCAGCGCTGAGAATTTCTCGGCAGTGAGATCTTCATAGTAATCTTTGCCAATCTGCACCATCGGCGCGTTGGCACAGGCACCAAGGCACTCAACCTCTTCCCAGCTGAACATCCCATTTTCAGAGATGGCATGCGGTTTGGCTGCAATTTTATCTTGGCAGACCGAAATCAAATCCTCCGCGCCGCAAATCATACAGGTGGTGGTGCCACAAATCTGGAAATGCGCCAGTTGACCCACCGGCTGAAGCTGAAACATGAAGTAGAAAGTCGCAACTTCCAAAACCCGAATATAAGCCATGCCGAGCATATCGGCGACAGCTTCCAAAGCCGGACGCGACAACCAGCCCTCTTGCTCCTGAGCACGCCACAACAGCGGGATCACAGCGCTGGCCTGACGGCCTTCCGGGAATTTGGTCATTTGCGCTTCGGCCCAGGCCTGATTGGCGGGCGTGAAAGCGAAAGACGCGGGTTGGTCTGCATGTAGACGACGAAGCATATGTGGCCCCTGTAATTTAAGCGTTCAAAGACGCAAAAAAGATTTCAGATTTAACAGCTGTGAAGGTCATCTGTCGATCTCTCCGAACACAACATCCATCGTGCCAATGATTGCGGCCACATCTGCGAGCTGGTGGCCCTTGCAAAGGTGATCCATCGCCTGCAGGTGCAAAAATCCCGGTGCACGGATTTTCGTGCGGTAGGGTTTGTTGGAGCCATCTGCCACAAGGTAAACGCCAAATTCGCCTTTGGGCGCTTCAACGGACGCGTAAACCTCACCAGCCGGTACGTGAAAGCCCTCAGTATAGAGCTTAAAGTGATGAATCAGCGCTTCCATAGACTGCTTCATCTCACCACGTTTTGGCGGGCTCAACTTGCCACGGGTCATAACATCGCCCGGAGTTTCGCGCAGCTTGCCGATACATTGTTTGATAATGGACACAGATTGGCGCATCTCTTCCATCCGGCACAGGTAACGATCATAGCAATCGCCGTTTTTACCCACCGGAATTTGGAACTCGAACTCATCATAGCATTCGTAGGGCTGTGAACGGCGCAGATCCCAAGCAAAGCCCGAGCCCCGGACCATAACGCCGCTAAAGCCAAACTTCTGGATGTCATCTTCGGTGACCACACCAATATCGGCGTTGCGCTGTTTGAAAATCCGATTTTCAGTCAGGATGGTGTCAATATCGTTCAAAACAGCTGGGAAAGTATGCGCCCACTCTTCGATATCATCCACCAAACGGTCTGGCAGATCCTGATGGACCCCACCCGGACGAAAATAGGCCGCGTGCAGACGCGCACCACAGGCCCGCTCATAAAAAATCATCAGCTTTTCGCGCTCTTCAAAGCCCCAAGTCAGCGGTGTCATAGCGCCCACATCCATGGCCTGAGTAGTCACGTTCAACAGGTGGTTCAATACCCGGCCAATCTCTGAGTACAATACCCGGATCAGGCTGGCGCGCCGTGGAACAGCAGTCCCTGTCAGCTTTTCAATCGCCAGACACCAAGCATGTTCTTGGTTCATTGGCGCCACATAATCCAGTCGATCAAAATATGGCAGGTTTTGCAGGTAGGTCCGGCTTTCCATCAGCTTCTCAGTGCCGCGGTGCAACAGACCAATATGCGGGTCACAACGTTCTACGATCTCGCCGTCCAACTCCAACACCAGCCTCAACACACCATGCGCTGCCGGGTGCTGTGGGCCAAAGTTGATATTGAAATTACGAATTTTTTGCTCACCAGTCAAAGCGTCGTCAAAATTGGAGCCGTCCATTATGCACCACCTTCTTGGCTATAATAATAGCCATTTATGTTTTGTTTGATCACGCTAAAATCTCCCAGTTTTTTTTGTAAAGCCTCTGGCAAGCTTCCGAAATGTTTGGCAACAAAGTCGTGTTGTGTTTTCAAAAATTGCAACCCGTAGCCACGCAGCGCCTCTAGAAAAGGCGCAGGCAGGTGCAGATGTGCGGACTTCGCTTTCGCTGGACTAGTGGCAGTGACACCCAAAAATCGACACATCGCAGCTAATCGCGGCCCACAAGTTAAGTTCTCCGCGAACTCGCAGTAGAAATCAGTCCGGTCAAATACCGCATCAAAGCGCTCGATATTAGTCTTATAATCGCCACGCTTCACAGTATGCGCCTCAGCATTGTCAAAAAGAATAGGCTCAAGAATACCTTGGCAGAGGACCACAAAGACTTGACCTTCGCTCAGGGTGCGTTTGACGTGCATGCGGACATGCGACCAAAGACGTTCCATAGGATCACGCATCAAAAGCAGAATTTTCAGAGGTATCTGCAGCTGCTGCGCCAAACGCTCAATTTGAGGAGTAGCCAAAAAGCTGTAGGTCAGCGTCACATCCAGAAGCGCCGGCTCATCGGTGCGGCCTGCGTGCCTGATAGTTAAAATATGCACTGTTCGCGATCCGGTACCCTGACAACACCGCCATAAGCGCCGTCATATCGTCAATCTTGCGACCCAATGCCAACATTTTACTAACGTTATCGAGCCGCTTCAGCCTCAACAAATTGGGCGTCACAGTCGCGAATTGAGGCAGAAATAGCCATCAATTGCTAGCATCAAATTACGCGCATGAAGGGTTGAAAAATAGTAACGTATTCTTTGACCGAGCGCACGTGGCATTCCTCATGATCATGCAAATAGCGATACAGCCAAGACGTTCCCGCCTTGGTCGCTCCTACACATATCAAAAGGTTTGGATCAGCCATGCTTTAGCCCTTGGCCTCATCAGTTTTATCATCACCGGGAAGCACATATTTAGCCCCTTCCCAGGGTGACATAAAATCAAACTGTCGATATTCTTGGACCAGAGACACAGGTTCGTAAACCACCCGCTTTTCCGCCTCGTCATAGCGCAACTCAGTATAGCCAGTAGTCGGGAAATCCTTGCGAAGCGGATGACCACGAAAGCCATAATCCGTCAATAAACGCCGCAAATCAGGGTGACCAGTGAACAAAATGCCGAACATGTCAAAAACTTCGCGCTCAAACCAATTGGCTGATGGGTGCACTTCAATGATTGACGCAACCATGTCGTCCTCACGGACCGACATGCGCAGGCGCACACGGTGGTTTTGATACATGCTCAACAGATGATAGACCACTTCGAAGCGTTTTTCGCGTCCAGGGTAATCCACCGCCGTGATATCCACCAAACTTGAAAAACGGCAGCTTCGATCCGATTTCAAAAACTCAATCAGCCCCACGATATTTGAAGGGACCACATCAATGTTCAACTCATCAAAGCTTACATCATAAGCCAAAACACAATCAGGCCGTTTAGCCGCAATCAGGGCGCCCAGTTCTTGCATTGCCTGCGTCATTTCAAAACTTTCCTAGCGCCAGAAGATAAGCCCGATTTGGACACATCTTGCGGCTGCAGCGCGATCAACGCGAACCATTCACGCTCGACCGCTTGATCCACAAACAAAGAGCAGCGCGCATCGGAATGTTTGCCCAACTCTCCAACCGTCATTAACGGCCCACCACTCTCTAACGATACAACTGAACCAAGTTTATTAGTCATGGTTTACCTCACAATTGTTCCAGTTCTGCGAATTTTGCGCTGGAGTTGCAAAATACCGTAAAGGAGTGCTTCCGCTGTCGGCGGACACCCAGGCACATAGACATCAACCGGAACAATCCGGTCACATCCGCGGACCACAGAGTAGCTATAATGATAATAGCCGCCGCCATTGGCACAGGAGCCCATAGAGATCACGTAGCGCGGTTCTGGCATTTGGTCGTAGACCTTGCGCAGAGCCGGAGCCATTTTATTGGTCAAAGTGCCCGCTACAATCATCAAATCGGATTGCCGGGGACTGGCACGCGGTGCGGTGCCAAAACGTTCAAGGTCATAGCGCGGGGTTGATGCATGCATCATCTCCACAGCGCAACAGGCCAGACCGAAGGTCATCCAGTGCAAACTGCCGGTACGGGCCCAATTGATGATGTCTTCTGTCGACGTAACCAGAAAGCCTTTGTCCTGCAACTCACGGTTCAGGTCTTGGGTTGCCACGTCGCGGTCAACACCAGCGGTATTCGCCCCTGCCATTACTCCCATTCCAAGGCTCCCTTTTTCCATTCGTAAGCGAACCCAATGGTCAGCACCGCAAGAAAAACCATCATCGACCAAAAGCCCAGCATGCTTATATCTTTGAAAGGCTACCGCCCAGGGGAACAAAAATGCGATCTCAAGATCAAAGATAATGAACAAGATTGCAACCAAATAGAAGCGCACATCAAACTTCATCCGCGCATCGTCAAAAGCGTTAAAGCCACATTCATAGGCCGACACTTTTTCGGGGTCTGGATTTCGAACGGCGAGCACGGCCGCTGCCAGCAGCAACACAATGCCCAATCCAATTGCCACAGCCAGCAGCATCAAAATTGGTAGGTAATCCTGTGCAATATTTTCCAAGTGGGCTCCTTACTTGCGCCTTCTTTAGCACATCTTGGAGCATCTACTACGCCTCACGCCCTAAAGGGTCAACGCCCCGATTACGCATTCATAGTCCGTGACTGGGAAATTTTATCCACTCTCTGGGATCAAATAGCCCAAGGGGGGGGGGATTTAGCAAAAAAGGCGGCAATGCCCTGCCCTGCCTCGTCGCCTTCCCATTGGGTCACAAGCGCAGAAATTGTCATTTCAATGGTCTGTGAGTCGATCTTGGGGCCCAAGGCGCGCACCAAAGATTTTGCCGCAGCAACCGCGCCCGGCGCACAGATCAAATAGGGTTCAACTTCTGCCGCAACGGCCGCATCAAGCCTATCTTGCGTCACCACATAGGTCAAAAGACTAAGCTTTTCAGCTTCTTGCGCTGAAAACCGGCGGGACGACATAAACACACGGCGCGCAGAGGCCTCCCCCATGCGTGCTATCACATAAGGGCCAATCGTGGCGGGAATCAAGCCAAGCTTGGTCTCCGTCAACCCCATCAAAGCCCCTTCAACGCCAACAGCCACATCGCAGATTGCGGTCAATCCAACACCACCGCCAAAGGCATTCCCGTGAATACGGCCAATCACCGGTTGCGGCAGGGTGTTCCAAGCCTGCAACATCATCGCCAAAGCCCTCGCCGCGGCCGCCCGTGTTGGAGCGTCAGCAATCATTTGCGCCTGCATCCACTTTAGGTCACCGCCAGCACAAAAGCTGGGGCCGCGGGCCGCCAGAACAACCACCCGCACGGCGCTTTCTCGCAAGTCAGCAGCCAAAGCGCTCAGCTCGGCAATCATCTGCTCAGACATGGCATTGTGCTTGCCAGGACGGTTTAACCAAACTGTACAGACGCCGCGCCCATCGGTTTCACTGTGAACTGTGTCAAACTGCATGCCTTATCGCCCAACGATTTTGCGCGCCAATTGCGCCACATCCGCCAAGGCCCCACGGTCTGGAGTTCCCAAAATATCATAGCCCTGCGCGATCAGATGATCATAGACCTTTTCAGTGTCCACATTGCCCTTGGCCCCCGGCGCATAGGGACAGCCCCCCAACCCGGCAATCGAGGCATCAAAGATCCGCAAACCATACTCAAGCGACACATCAATATTTTCCAAGGCTCGGCCAGCCGTATCGTGATAATGACCCGCCAACAGGTCTGCGGGCACCACTTGCACCACCGCCTCAAGCATTTTGGCCACCTGTTCAGGATGCGCAGTGCCAATGGTATCGCCCAAAGAGACTTCATCGCAGCCCGCCCGATGGAGTATTTCTGCCAAACGCGCAACTTCGGAGGGATCAACCGCCCCATCATAGGGGCATTCCGTCACGCAAGATATATACCCGCGCAATCTGACTAGCGCCCGATGTGTTGTTTTTGAACTCACTGATCAAGGCTTGCACCCGCTCGACCGCTCCGGCCAAAGATATATTCGTATTGGCCCGGCTAAAGCCCTCTGTTGCGGCAATAAATACGCAGATGCCTTGAACTGGGGTTTGCAGAGCGTCCTGCAAACCCGCGTATTGGGGGCCAGAGCATAGAGCTCTGCCAAATCCGGCGTTATGCCAGTGACAACCGCCGCACAGTCGACCATTTGGGGCACCCATTTTGGGCTAACGAAACTGGCGCACTCAATTCTTGGAAGGCCCGTGCGCGCCAAAGCCTCAGTCAAAGCAATCTTATCAGCCAAGGCAATAAACACCGGCTCATTTTGTAAGCCGTCACGGGGCCCAACTTCAAAAATTTCAACTATTTTGGACATCATTCACCCTTATCAGACGGTATAATCACAGCCATCACCTGCCCCGCATCCACTTGTGTATTTTCTTGGACTGTCAACTGCTGCACTTGGCCCGCCTCCGCGGCCCGCAGAGTATGCTGCATCTTCATCGCTTCCAGCACCACAATAGGATCCCCCTCCACAACCTTTTGGCCATTGCTGACAAAAACCTGTTTCACCAATCCCGGCATTGGCGCAACGATTGCCCCATCGTTTTCAACCAAAGCAGTGCGATCCAGCGGGTCGAGGCACTCAAACACGAATGTTTGCGCCGAGAATACATAGACTTTGCGCGCGGCAAAAATCGCTGTGGTCTGTGGCGACCCTACAACGCACCATCCTTTGGCGCCCCGCAGTAAAGACACAGTTTCTGCCTCAACCACGACTGAAGCATGCAGGCCATTTAGGCTTACTTGAAGACGTTTTGTCTCATCTTGGCATGTCAAGATCATCTGCTGGCGCAGCGGTATGAACAGAGTGAACCCCTGCAAAGCCGCCTCAGGGCCGGGCGCAGGCAGGTCCATCGCGGCAAGGGCTGCTAAGGCCCAGTCCTCGGGGCTTGGGGTCAGCACGTCAGTCAAGCTCGACAAATCGCGGCCAATAAGGCCAGTGTCAAAATGACCCGCCACGAATTCAGGATGCTGCAACAGGGCTATCAAGAAATCGCGGTTGGTTTTGACACCGGCGATTTGCGTCAATCTCAACCCGCGCAGCAAGCGCTGCAAAGCGGTGGCGCGATCTGGCCCGGTGGCGATCAGCTTGGCGATCATCGGATCATAAAATGGGCTAACCACACCGCCGGTTTTAACACCAGTATCCACCCGCAGCCCCGGCCCAAAGGCCAATTGATGTAGCGTCCCGATTGAGGGCAGAAATTCCACCTGTGGATCTTCCGCGTAGAGGCGTACCTCAATGGAATGCCCCCGCGTAAAAATCTCAGATTGCTGTTTTGGCAATAGCTCACCGGCGGCCACGCGCAGCTGCCAAGCCACCAAGTCCAGTCCCAGAATTTCTTCGGTGACAGGATGTTCGACCTGCAACCTTGTGTTCATTTCCATGAAAAAAAAACTTTCGGCGGTCAAAGGTCAGCTGCCGTCGACAATGAATTCTACCGTGCCAGCACTGCTATACCCAATCGCCTCTGCCGCCCGCACCGCAGCACGGCTCATCGCGTCACGCACCGCATCCGGCATATGGGGCGCAGGCGCCTCTTCCACAACTTTTTGATGGCGGCGCTGCAAGGAGCAATCGCGCTCGTAAAGATGCACCGAGGTTTCGCCATCGCCAAAAACTTGTATTTCAATGTGGCGGGGGTTTGATATGAACTTCTCCACCAACACGTGGTCATTGCCAAAGGCGTTGCGGGCTTCAGATTGCGCTGAGGCCAAATGCGCCGCAAAGTCATGGGCCTGCTCAACCAAGCGCATACCCTTACCGCCGCCGCCAGCCACCGCTTTGATCAACACGGGGTAGCCAATGTCCTGCGCTGCCTGCTGCAACACATCCAGAGACTGATCCGCCTCATGATAGCCCGGTACAACCGGCACATTTGCCGCCTGCATCAAAACCTTGGCCGAATCCTTTAAACCCATTGCCCGAATGGCGGAGGGCGGAGGCCCGACCCAGATCAAGCCCGCATCGATCACCGCCTGCGCAAACTCAGGGTCTTCGGACAAAAAACCATAGCCCGGGTGAATGGCATCCGCACCGCGTGCCCGGCCCGCGGCAATAATATCCTCGCCACGGAGGTAGCTCTCCTCTGGCGTATTGCCACCCAAATACACCACATCATCACAGGCCAAAACATGCATGGCCTGCGCATCCGCGTCAGAGGTAATCGCAAGGGTTTCAATGCCCATCTCTGCAGCTGTGCGCGCAATACGGCAAGCAATTTCGCCGCGGTTGGCAATCAGCAGTTTACGGATCATTTCAGCTCACTTTCAGCACGGTAACTGCGGTAGCGACGGCGAAATATGAAATTGGGGCGATCCCCCTCAAACATATAAAAGCACAGACCCACAGTCACCAAAGCGTTTATCAGATCATAATATTGCGCCGGGCTGATGGTAACGATCCCATAACCAGTTGCCTGACTGAAAAACCGAATGAGAAAGATCATCGGCACAAAAAGAGCCGCCAAATAAGCCAGACGGTTGCGGACAATCAAACCTGCCCCAGTGGCAAACAAGGCCAAACCATAGGCCAAACGTGGTAAGGATGTGCTGCTGCCCAGCACAATTTCCAGCCCACCGACACACACAAACCAAAGGCATATGAGCCAAATCACAAGGCCAAAATGGCCCTTCGCATGGCCGCGCACCTGCGCCTCGCTCACATAGACCCAATGACGGCCAAAGCTGTCCGGTTGGGTAAGAGTTGTATCAGATTCGTTGTTCATCATTACATCCTAAAGACGCCAAATTTTGTTTCTTCAATTGGGGAGTTCAACGCCGCACGTAGCGACAAAGCTAAAACTTTTCTGCTGTCACGCGGATCAATCACCCCATCATCCCAAAGCCGCGCACTGGCGTAGAGCGGATCAGATTGGATTTCGAACATATCCAATGTCGGCTGCTTAAACGCCGCCTCTTGCGAAGCACTCCAGCTGTCTCCGGCGCGTTCAATGGTGTCACGTTTGACCGTGGCCAAAACCCCCGCAGCCTGTGGCCCGCCCATCACTGCTGTGCGCGATGTCGGCCATGTCCACAGAAAACGCGGCTGAAAGGCACGGCCCGCCATGCCGTAGTTGCCCGCCCCATAGCTGCCTCCCACAATCATTGTGATTTTGGGCACAGAGGTACAGGCCACAGCCGTCACCATCTTGGCGCCGTGGCGTGCAATACCTTCATTTTCGTATTTCTGGCCAACCATAAAGCCAGTGATGTTTTGCAAGAAAATCAACGGTGTTTTGCGTTGACTGCACAGCTCTATAAAATGTGCACCCTTTTGGGCAGCCTCAGAGAACAACACCCCGTTGTTAGCCACGATGCCCACAGCCATGCCCTCAATATGGGCAAAGCCTGTGACCAATGTGGTGCCAAACAGGGCTTTAAATTCATCAAACTTGCCGCCGTCCACCACCCGCGAGATCACCTCACGAATATCATAGGGGGTGGTGAGGTCAGCCGGGATCACGTCAAACAGATCCTCCATGTCTGAAGCCGCTACAGAAGCTCCTCGAGTTGGTTGAGCCACAGCCGGCTGCAAATGCCGCACCGCTTCGCGCGCTAAAGCCAACGCATGCGCGTCATCCTCGGCCAAATAATCCGCAACGCCGGACAATCGCGTGTGCACATCAGCGCCGCCCAAATCTTCAGCCGTGACAATCTCGCCGGTGGCCGCTTTGACCAAAGGCGGGCCCGCGAGAAAGATCGTGCCTTGCTTTTTGACGATGATCGAGACATCCGCCATGGCCGGCACATAGGCCCCACCCGCGGTGCAAGACCCCATGACCACAGCAATTTGCGCGATACCTTTGGCGGACATCTGTGCTTGATTGTAAAAAATACGTCCAAAGTGGTCCCGGTCGGGAAAGACTTCGTCTTGATTGGGTAGATTGGCCCCGCCACTGTCGACAAGCGACACCACTGGCAAATTGCAATCTTGCGCAATTTCTTGAGCGCGCAGGTGTTTTTTAACGGTCAAAGGGTAATAGGTCCCGCCCTTCACAGTGGCATCATTGCAGATGACCATAACATCGCGGCCATGCACCTGACCGATGCCCGCAATTAGTCCGGCGCAGGGCGCAGCACCGTCATACATGCCATGCGCTGCAGTGGCACCGATTTCGAGAAAGGAGCTGCCCGGATCAAAGAGGTTGGCCACACGGTCTCGCGGCAACATCTTGCCTCGCCCCTCATGACGCGCTCGTGATTTTTCACCGCCCCCCTGTGCCGCCGCAAAGGCCGCCTGTTGCACACGCTTTAGTGCTGCAAGATGGGCTGCGCGCGGCGGAGCGTATTATTATGGGAGGATTTCGGATCATGCATCGTAGCCGCCCCCTAGTCTTTCAATACGCAGTAGTCAGCCGTGGAACGACCTTCCAAACAGGCAGCATACTCACCGCTAAGTCCTGCAAGTTCAGTGATTTGGCAGCCCAATTGCTTGGCCGCCAGGGCAGAATTATCAGCTGCGTCTTCAACGGTTTGGCATTTTTGCGAAACATAATTGATCCAACCACTTAAAATTTCTGTTAAATCTTCAGCGGATTTCAAGGTGATCGCGTCGGTCACATCAGTTTGCAACAGCTGCATGCTGGCAGTCCAATCCTCTCGCTGCACCTGCAAACAGGCCACATGGGTCTCAGACCCAACCTCATCCGTCACGCAAGGTGCAAAAATCAAACCCAAACATTGGTTCCAACTTGTGCTGGTTCCCATGTTCTCAAGACAGGCCATAGCGTTGATATGCTCTTGTGGGAGGCTACTTTGCGCCTGTGCCATCCCGCCAAACGTGCAAAGCGCCGCGGCAATCATCAATTTTTTCATAACATTTTCCCCATCAATTCACGGCCGACCAGCATACGTCGTATCTCGCTGGTACCAGCCCCAATTTCCATAAGTTTTGCATCCCGAAACAATCTCGCCACAGGGGCATCATTCAAAAAGCCAGCTCCGCCCAAAGCTTGAACGGCCTGATGCGCCTGCTTCATGGCCTCTTCACTCGCGTAAAGGCAACAGGCCGCAGCGTCTTGGCGGGTTACTTCTCCGCGATCACAGGCTTTGGCCACCTCATAAACATAGGCGCGCGCCGAATTCATCGCTGTGTACATGTCGGCGATCTTGCCCTGCATCAGCTGGAAGTTTCCAATGGGTTGTCCAAATTGCTTGCGCTCAGCCACATAGGGCATCACCTCATCCAAACAGGCCGCCATAATGCCCAGACCAATTCCAGCCAGCACCACACGTTCATAATCCAAGCCAGACATCAAAACCTTGGCGCCCGCCCCCTCTTGCAGCAATACGTTCTCAAACGGCACTTCCACATTATCAAAAATCAGCTCAGCCGTATTCGAGCCGCGCATCCCAAGCTTGTCAAAATGTGCGCTGGTGGAAAATCCAACCATGTCGCGCTCAATCAAAAAGGCGGTCAATCCACGAGATCCAGCTTCAGGGTCAGTCTTGGCATAAACCACCAAAACATCCGCATCAGGGCCATTGGTGATCCAAAACTTATTTCCATTCAAACGGTAATAGCCATTGCGCTTTTCCGCGCGCAAACTCATCGAGATCACATCCGAGCCAGCCCCGGCCTCACTCATGGCCAGCGCGCCCACATGATCACCCGAGACCAATTTAGGCAAATATTTCTGTTTTTGCTCCGGGGTGCCGTTCAATCGAATCTGATTGACGCAGAGATTGGAATGCGCGCCGTAGGACAGGCTCACACTGGCCGAAGCCCGTGCAATCTCTTCAATCACAACCGTATGAGCCAAATACCCTAGGCCAACGCCGCCAAACTCTTCCTCAACGGTTACCCCCAAAACCCCAATATCGCCCATAGATTTCCACAAATGGTCCGGGAATTTATTGCTGCGATCCACCTCAGCGGCCAGAGGCTTGATCTGATCCTGCGCAAAGCGGTGCACATGCTCTTGCAGGGTGTGAATATCTTCACCGAGGTCAAAACGCATTGAGGCTGTGAACATGGTGACTCCAATTATTGAACGCTTGTTCAATTTATGCAAATTTGCGGGGACTTGTCTAGTCTTTGCGTGCGTAGAGCGCTGCTATGCTAGATTTTACCCAGAAGCCGCAAACGCCAAGGTCACTTCCTCGCCTATAATTCGGGCCACCATCACGCAGTCTTCCAGCGAGAACGTCAGCGGTAAACGCATATCGATAATACTATGCAACACTCGATCACTGGAAGGCATCGGGCTGCTGGGCGCATAGGTCCAACTGTCGTATCGGCTGGTAAAGCCAACGGGTTCAACCGCGCCAAACCATTTCAGCTCAACACCGCGCGCCAAACACCGCGCCACCACATCCCGGATCGCGTCGCCTGACCAGTCGAGCAGCAAAAATTGATAGGAGGAGGCCACAAATTTCTCTTGTTGCGGCCGCTTCACCCGGGTCAAACCCGCCACCTGCCCCAAGGCGCTATCCACCGCGTGATAGCGATCATTCCAAGCTTGGCATTGGCTGTCCAACCGGCGCAGTTGTGGGCGCAAAATTGCAGCGCGCAGATTATCCATGCGCCCAGAGATATTAGGTGTCACCAACCGGACCGCTTCAAAAGCCTCAGGTGGTGGGCCCGCACGGTGTTTGGCATAGATCATATAGCTGCCCGACAGCATGATGGCCCGTGCCATGATCTCATCGTCATCGCATATCAAAAGCCCGCCTTCGCCAGAGTTCACATGCTTATAAGTCTGACACGAATAACAGCCAATCACGCCTGAGCGTCCCGACCAGGTATCCCCCCATTTTGCGCCCATGGTATGGGCACAATCCTCAATGACCAATAGGTTATGGGCCTGGGCCAATTGCATCAAGGCATCCATATCCACAATATGGCCGCGCATGTGCGACAGCATCAACACATCCGCCTGACCAGCTTTGGCGGCCAAATCCTCTAGGTCAATCACCAAGCCGTCTGTCACCCCCACAAAGACTGGCACCGCACCGACAGATGCAATCGCCCCCGGTACGGGCGCCAGTGTAAAGGCATTGGTCAGAACTTTATCACCGGGCTTCACCCCAACTGCACGCAGGGCCGTGGCCAAAGCATAGCCGCCAGAGGCCACTGCAAGGCAATATCTCGAGCCCATTTGCGCCGCAAATTCCAGCTCCAGCAAAGCGGATTCCGCCACCTCTCCCTCGGCCTCATTATAGCGGTGCAACCGCCCATGTTTAAGCACTGTCAGAGCGGCGGCAATAGCCTCGTCAGGTATGGGTTCTTGCTGGGTGAAGTTACCGCGGAATATATCAGTGATAAAAACAAGGTTTGGTCTTCGCTCTGGCAAAATCAATGGCCTTAGAACTGGGATGTCGCAAACAGATAAGAATTTGCCCACAACTGGCGCAATTTGACGACACCAGGAGGACAGCAGATGCCCAAGGGTGTAGATATTTTAGAAACCATCGCTCAACTAAGCTGGGAGGACCTTCCAAATGAGGTGCGCCAGCAAAGCAAACTCTGCCTGCTAGATCTGATTGGTGTGGCCGCAGGCGGGACCACCACGCGACTGTCAAAGATTGCGCGCGACTATGCGGTGCTGGACATGAGCGGGCCTTTACCATTGATTTTTGACGGGCGCGGCGGGTCTGTTGCAGGTGTGGCAATGGCGGGCGGCATGACCATTGACGCGCTCGATGCGCATGATGGGTTCAACCCGGCCAAAGGCCATGCAGGCTGTGGGATCTTACCTGCAATTTACGCTGTGGCGCAGGAGGTGGGCAGCCTCTCTGGCCGGGACTTATTGCTCGCCCTGACATTGGGCTATGAGCTGGCCTGTCGTACCGGTTTGGCACAGCACACCACCAGCCCAGATTACCATACTTCGGGTGCTTGGGTGGCGGTGGCGGTGGCCGGGGTGGCCGCGCGTATGATGGGGTTGAATCGCGCTCAAACGGCCCATGCGATGGGCATTGCCGAATACCATGGGCCGCGCAGTCAAATGATGCGCTGCATCGACCATCCCACCATGGTCAAAGATGGCTCAGGCTGGGGTGCTATGTGTGGGGTCTCGGCCGCGCGAATGGCCAAGGCGGGTTTTACTGGCGCCCCTGCCCTCACACTGCAAACAGAGCATTGGCAAGATCTTGGCGTTGACTGGCTCATCTTGCAGCAATATTTCAAACCTTACCCCGTCTGCCGTTGGGCACAGGGGCCGATTGCGGCGGTTCTCGACTTGAAAGCCCGTCACAAGTTTTCCAGTCAAGACGTCGCAGGCCTGCATATTGTCTCTTTCCATGAGGCGGTGCGGCTCGGTCAGAAAAACGCCATAACCACTGAAGAGGCGCAATATTCCACCTCATTCCCCTGCGCTTTGGCCTTAGTACACGGTACGGTAATGCCGCAGCATGTGGCCGATGAGGCTTTGGGGGATCCCGAGGTGCAGAGACTTTCAGCGGTGCTGAGCATGGACGAGGATAATTACGCCAACCGCCTATTCCCGCTTCAACGCATGGCGCGCGCCGAGATCACGCTCCACGCAGGTGACATTCTAAAATCAGGCTGGTTTGAGCCAAAATGGGATGCAGCAGCCCCCCCCACACAGGGCGAATTGGAAGAAAAATTCCACGCCTATGCGGGGCCTGTCTTGGGTCAGGCGCGCAGCGATGCCCTCCACCTTGGCCGTCATGTCGTTGGACAAAACCGAGGCGCAGCCCCTGTTTGACCTATTGTCTCAGCCGATCAGCTGAGCCACCAACTTAGGCAGATCCGCAAAGTCATGCAGCAGCGCCGCCGGATCCAAAGCGGCCATATCACCGCCGCCCGGGCCAAAGGTCACAAGCACCGAAGGCACATCGGCATTCGCAGCGGTGGTGCGGTCTGTTAGGGTGTCACCAATCAAGCAAACCCGGCCGCGATCCCCACCCGCACGGTCGACCGCCTCCCAAAGAGGCGCCGGATCAGGTTTGCGCACCGGCAAGGTATCAGCCCCCACCAAAGCATCAAAGGCCTCCGTCGCCCCAAGCGCCGCCATCAGCTGCACCGCCAGGCCTTCTGGCTTATTGGTGCAAATTGAGACCACATATCCGGCCTGCCTTAGGTTGGCGACCGCAGCCAAAGCGCCAGGATAAAACACCGTCAACGTGGCGATGTCGGTGGCATAGGCCTGTAACAAGACCGGGTATTGTCGGTCCACCTCGGCCATATCCTGCCAACCGGCCCGCTCAAATCCAGCCGTCAGCATGGCACGGCCACCGCGCAGCGCAATGCCGCTGTCAGCTGGCGCATGCAGCAAATCATCCAAGCCCAAACCCCGGAAACAAGCATTGGCAGCTTTCAGCAAATCACCGCTGGTGTCGGCAAGCGTGCCATCGAGATCAAAAACCACACAGGGTTTGAGCATATTATCGCCTCTTTTGTTACGCATCGATGCAATTCGCCAAACTGTGCAAAACCGCTTGTCGAATTCCCCTATACCCTTAAAAGGACTTAATCGTTTAATAAAGGACTTAGATCCCTCTTATGAGTATTGCTCTTGTCATCTTAGCTGCAGGAAAAGGCACGCGGATGCAGTCTGATTTGCCCAAAGTCCTGCATGAAATCGCCGGGGCCCCTATGTTGGTTCACACCATGGTTGCAGGCCAATCTTTGGATCCGGAACGCTGCATAATCATAGCAGGCCATGGCGCAGATGCGGTGCGAGACGTGGTTCAAAATCACAACTCGGACGCAGAAATCATCCTCCAGACAGAACAATTGGGCACCGGCCATGCGGTTGATCAGGCCCGTGACGCTTTGGCGGGGTTCACAGGAAATGTCATCGTTCTGTACGGAGATTCTCCCCTCATTCAGGCCGAGACTTTGGAAACATTGAGCGCCAGTCTCTCCCACTCGGCGGTCACTGTGCTTGGATTTGAGGCCAAAGATCCCGGTCGTTACGGTCGCTTAATCACGAATGATGACAATTTAAAGCGTATTGTTGAATTTAAAGACGCCTCTGATGCGGAAAAATCCATGAACCTGTGCAACAGTGGCGTGATGGCCGTCGCCGCACCACTGTTGTTTGAATTACTTAGTGAAATCGATAATGAAAATGCGTCTGGCGAGTATTACCTCACCGATATTGTGGCCAAAGCCGTGGCACACGGTGCGGTTTGCAAAGTTGTGCGATGTACAGAATCAGAAACCCTTGGCGTCAATAGCCGGGTGGATCTGGCGCAAGCTGAATATGAGTTTCAATCCCAACGCCGGGCTGAGGCTTTGAAAAATGGCGTCACCATGCCTGCTCCTGAAACTGTGCACTTCTCCTATGATACCTATATTGGCCGCGATGCAATTGTGGAGCAAAATGTAGTGTTTGGCCCTGGTGTCACCGTGGAAACAGGCGCGCGCATTCGCGCTTTTTCACATCTGGAAGGGGCGCATGTCTCCCGTGGCTGCGTCGTGGGTCCCTATGCCCGCCTGCGCCCCGGTGCAGAATTGGCAGAAGATGTGAAGATTGGGAATTTTGTTGAGATCAAGGCGAGCCTTCTGGCCGAAGGGGCTAAAGTGAACCACCTATCCTATATTGGCGATGCCACCATCGGCGCGCGTGCCAATATCGGCGCGGGCACAGTGACCTGCAACTATGACGGGGTGATGAAACATCACACAAGCATCGGGGAAGATGCCTTTATTGGCTCAAATACCATGCTGGTGGCTCCCGTCTCTGTGGGACAAGAAGCCATGACCGCGAGCGGATCAGTGATTGTGCGCGATGTGCCCGCTGGCGATCTGGCTATTGGACGGGCCAAGCAAGAAAACAAAACTTGGTTGGCCGTAAAATTGATGAAAAAATTACGTGCCATCAAGGCCGCGAAGAAGGAATAGCAGCATGTGTGGAATAGTCGGCGTCTTAGGACAACACCAAGCAGCTCCCATTTTGGTTGAGGCGCTGAAGCGTCTGGAGTATCGTGGCTATGACAGTGCAGGCATTGCCACAATCAACAACGGCAAACTTGAGCGCCGACGCGCGGTTGGTAAATTGGTGAACCTGTCAGATCTTTTGGTTCATGAGCCGCTTGCTGGCAAGTCTGGCATTGGCCACACCCGCTGGGCCACCCATGGCGTGCCCTCCACCAAAAACGCCCATCCACATCAAGCCGGGTCCGTGGCCGTCGTCCACAATGGCATTGTTGAAAACTTCAAAGAGCTGCGCGAAGAATTGGCGCAATTGGGTCTTCCTTATAAGACCGATACCGACACTGAAACAGTAGCACTTTTGGCGCAATATCACCTGTCGCAGGGCGATAGCCCAAGGGTTGCAGCCCAAAAAACAGTCGTCCGCTTAGAAGGCGCCTTTGCTCTGGCCTTTCTCTTTCACGGTGAAGAAGACCTGATGATCGCCGCCCGCAAAGGCTCACCTCTGGCCATTGGCCACGGGGATGGCGAAATGTATGTGGGTTCAGACGCCATCGCCTTGGCGCCTCTGACAGATCGTATCACCTATCTGGATGAAGGTGATTTTGCCGTTCTCACGCGGAAATCAGTGGAAATCACCGATAAAAACGGCGCACTGGCCAATCGGGAAACCCGCACAATCGCCATAGATTCCGCACGTGTTGATAAAGCTGGCTATAAGCACTTCATGGCCAAAGAAATTGCCGAACAACCTTCAGTGCTCAAGAACACGCTGCAAAACTACATAATCGCGGATGGCACCAATATTGAATTGCCCGCCAATGATATTGATCTGGCATCCATCGAACGGCTGACCATGGTAGCCTGTGGAACTGCATTTTACGCGGCTTTAACAGCGAAATATTGGTTTGAGAAGATCGCCCGCGTACCGGTGGAAGTGGATGTCGCCTCAGAATTTCGCTACCGCGAGCCTCCCGTTGCCCCCGGCACCAGCGCCCTGTTTGTCAGCCAATCTGGCGAAACCGCAGATACTTTGGCCGCCCTGCGCTATATGACTCGCAAAATGCCACAATTATATCGGTGGTCAATGTGCCCGAAAGCTCAATCGCGCGGGAAAGTGACTTGGTTTTGCCACTGCATGCCGGTGTTGAGATTGGCGTTGCCTCCACCAAAGCCTTCACAGCACAGCTCACCGTTCTAGCCCTGCTCGCCATAAAAGTTGCCTATGCCAAGGGCGTAATCTCCGAGGCGCAGTATAGAGCGTATATCTCCGATATAAACCGCATCCCGGGACTGGTGAGCCAAGCTTTAGGCATAGACACAGCCGTGCAAAAAGTGGCCCGCAAATTGGCCACCGCACAGGACGTGATTTTCCTTGGTCGCGGCGCAATGTATCCCATCGCCATGGAAGGCGCACTTAAACTGAAAGAAATTAGCTATATACATGCTGAAGGGTACCCTTCTGGAGAGCTAAAACATGGCCCAATTGCCTTGATCGATAAAAAAATCCCTGTGGTGGTTTTGGCGCCAATGGATTCATTGTTCGAAAAATCCGTCTCCAATATGCAGGAGGTTATGGCGCGTTCAGGCAAGGTTTTGCTACTGTCGTGCCAAAATGGGCTTAATGCAGCATCCGATGGCACATGGTCCACATTGACCATGCCTGCTACACCTGAACTGATTGCACCAATCCTATACGCGATCCCGGCACAGCTCTTAGCCTACCACACTGCCGTGGCAAAAGGCACAGATGCGGATCAGCCGCGCAATTTGGCAAAATCAGTCACAGTGGAATAAAACACGCCTGAGCAAACTATAGCTACGTAATAGGGTGGACGTTTGAGCCCGTTTGATACATTCATGGCCATCGGCAAGACCGACAGGGGGTGGATAAATCCCCTCTGATCCAGGCCGCGCCAAATCAACTCTATAAGGCTGAGAAATATGCTGATCGAAGATGCAATCGTTGCGCTGCAAATCCACGAAGTACCGGGTAAAGCCGTTGAGATGCGCGCCTACCACAAGGTTGACCGCTCTTATTGGGGCTTAACTAACCCTGTTTTAGACGATCAAGCCCGCCTGTGGCGCCAAGATCTGCCGCTCGATGAGCGCCTGCAATTGGCTTCAGAACTGTGGGACAGTAACGCCCATGAAGCACGGATCTGTGCGACCAAGCTTTTGATCCAAGCCCGCATTCGCCCAGATGATCACGCCGCTTGGACACTGATCAAAACGTGGTTGGACTGAAGTGGATTGTCCTGCGATTTCAGATCATTTTTGCTTAGCCGGTCATCGCCGGTTGACCTCTAATCCGTCACGGATCCACGAGGTTGAAGCTTGGACACAAAGCCAACATCTGTGGACCCGGCGTGCCGCGTTGACGATCACGTTGCCTTGGACCAAACACCGTAATCCTAAACCTGAAAATTTGGCCATTCGCGAACAGGTTCTCGGTTGGGCGGCAAGCCTTGCGGAAGATCAAAACACATCCATTCAAAAGGCTGTGGCCACTTGGGTTTTTGAACTGTCGCGCAAAGACCCTGAGCGTGCAGCGGCATTTTTGACGGAACACGGCCCTAAAATGCGCAATTTTGCCCGCAAAGACGCAGGCCGTTTGCTACCACAAAATATTACTCCCGCGGCGTAAGCTGTAGCCAAATACCATTTTGGAGCGCACAGTAAGATGTGCCACCGGTTGCGGGATGTTTTCCGCAACCGGATTAAACTCATAAGCCGCGCAGAGCCTTGCGAGCAACAAAGCCTCTTCCACCATCGCAAAACCGGCGACTGTACAGACACGCTGCCCCACTGAGAAGAAAATATAGGGCTCACGTTGGCAGGTTTTCCATTCTCGCTCTGCCACGCGCCACAAGGCGCCCGCGAAAACTCTCCTGCTGCACCGTCTCACGCACCATCATTGGCACCGTCGGGTAAAGCCTCAGGGTTTCTCTAAACACGTCTCGGGTCACACGCAATTTGCGTACATCCTAAAACTATTCAGCCGCCAGCGCCACCTACTCTTACGCCACTTGGACCTAATACTCCGGATGCATGGCCATCAAATACGGGGCCCACGACAGGGCTAATGCGCTGGTTTCATGGCCAGCCAAAAAGAATATAGCCACTTTATCCACCATCTCTGCGGGCTAAAACATCTCAACGGTCAACTGGTCATGGGTGGTCATAATCTTCGAAGCGAGATCAGGCGGCGCGGTATTGGCCAAAATCTAATCCGCCCGCTTTTGAGTCAAAGTGGAGATCGACACGCGAATGCCGGCGACACTGGCCCTTGTTTTGAGCAAAACGGCCGCGGCATCGGTGCGGGAAGGCGGATAAAAGCCACCAAATTCACCACAGGTGGGCTGCGCTGATCGGTTTTGAACTCTTCAAAGACCTGCCGGGCCATCTGATCTTCAATGAGAATGAAAACAGGGTCCTAAAAAACACATCGGTTGCAACAAAGCTGGTGTGGTGTTTCAGCTCCAAAGACGCAGTATTTGGATATGGGTGTCAAAAATACAGCTGGCCATCCAGCGTCTTACGATGTCAGACCAGACCATCACCTCCATATCCACATGAACCTCTGCACCATCGATCGCAGCGTCGACATGCCAGCCATAAGGTTCATGTGGTTTTGGACTGAGAGCTATCGAATAGCCGATGATGAGTGCTTGCTCTGCCCCTTCGGGGCTAAAGCCTGAGGTAACGGCGGGGATGAATTGGATCATACCCGAGAATATAAAAGACTTTAATTTTATTACCTGCCCAATCGCGAGACCTCTAAAATACAAGAAATTTCTAACGCATTATTTGGCAGATATAAATCTAAATTTTACTTCACCCCAATGTGGCTAAAGCTGGGAATTGCTCCAAAATCCACCAACTAAAGCGGGTGAATTGTCCGGTGACCATCATCAAGCCCACCGTCCAAAGTAACAAGCCCATGGTCCGTTCAATGTGCTGCATATGCCGCTTCATCCAGCCCATAAGACCCTTGAGCGAGGGGAAAAAAACGGCCACCAAAACGAAAGGAATGCCCAGGCCTGCCGCATAGCTGGCTAGTAAAATAACGCCTTTGACCGGGTTTGCCGTATCGGCAGCCAAAGCGAGGATGGCCCCCAAAATTGGCCCCAAACAGGGCGTCCAACCAAAAGCAAAGGCCAACCCCAACACATAGGCCCCAAAGGCTGATCCACCCCGGTCCCCACCATCCATCCGAGCTTCACTATCCAAAATGCCGATGCGGATCACCCCCAAAAAATGCGCGCCAAAGATCATAACCATCACACCAGCCCCAATTACGAACCAATCTTGATTGGACAAAAACAACCGCCCCAAGCTGGAGGCGGTGAATCCGAGCAGTATAAACACCGTTGATAGACCAAGCACAAAGAACAAGGAGGCCACAACCGCGCGCCGACGCGCATGGGCGGTAGAGTTCATCTCATCCATGCTGACACCGCCCATATAGGCGAGATAAGGCGGAACAATAGGCAGGACGCAGGGGCTGGCAAAGCTGATCAGCCCACCCAAAATGGCCACAAGCATCGCTGGCAGCAAACTTGCATCCCATAAATCAATTCCAAACATCACAGATACCCTTTGGCTATTTAGCCCTTCATAAGCTATCTCAGCCCTGAGGTCATCCTCAAGATGGTCACATCTATGTGGACAAAGTGAAATATCCGCCCTAATCCTTGGCCATGACTTGGGATGAAGAATTAGACGCGATTGGGCTGCTGTGCCCTTTGCCAGTGCTGAAGGCGCGCAAGCGTTTGATGTCTATGGCGGATGGTGCTGTTTTGCTGATGTTGGCGGATGATCCGGCGGCCATCATTGACGTGCCGCATTTTTGTGTTGAATGTGGACATGAGCTTTTGTCGCAAGAGGCGCAAGACGGGCGATTAAAGTTTTTGATCCGCAAACAGGGTTAACCTTCCCCCAATTATCTTAGCATTAATCCAGAAAAAAAGGCCCCCTTTTCAGAGAGCCCTTCAATCAATTTAGAATCGTTGAGATCAACCGCGTGACCACCAGCCGCGTTTTTTAGGGGCTGCAGGTGTTTCGGGTTCTGGCTCAGGGGAGGGTTTCACCACTGCAGCCACTTCAACAACGGGTGCCGCTTCAACCACAGGCTCTGAAACCGGTTCCATCACTGGAGCCTTTTGCACGGCCTCGGCCGGTTCATCCACCACGACCGCTACGGTCTTTTTAACAGCGAGTTTGCGAACGCGTTTGGCTTTTGGTTTGGTCGCCGCTTTCACAGCTTCAACCCCAGCTTCAACAGGTGTTTCAGCACCCGTGTCCGTATCGCCCGCCGCCGCTACCGCTTCTTCAGCTTCGCGCTGCGCTTTAGTTTTGCGCGGTTTGCGAACCCGTTTGGGCTTTTCAGCCAGAACGTCAGCCAGAGGTTCAGCCTCTACCGCCGCATCCACAGGGACGTCAGCTCCCGCTTCGTCAGTCACAGCTTCAGTCACAACATCAACAACCTCAGCCACGCCATCAACTTCAACAGCTTTGCCTTTTGCCCCACCACGCGTGCGGCGACGACGTTTAGGCTTGTCGTCTTCACTTGGGGATACCGCCGTCTCATCAGAGGCAGCCTCAGAAGACGCATCAGCTGAAGTCTCACTAGTGTCATTCTCATTTGACACCTCATTGCCTTCCGCATCGCTGCCACTACGGCGGCGGCGGCGGCGGCGGCGGCGTTTTTTTGGTGCTTCTTCTTCAGAGGTCACTTCAACAGTTGCGACCACATCATACTCTTGATCATCACCGCCCTCGTGAACCTGCTCATCAATCTGTTCCATCAAAGCAATATCAACAGAGCTGACAGTTACAGAGGCAACAGGCACAACACGGGTGGCAGTTTTGAACTTTTCGATCACATAGTCTGGGCTAATCAAGAACGGATCAGCTTCGACCCGCACAGACATACCGTAACGCAGCTCAATTTGGCCAATATGTTCGCGTTTTTCGTTTATGAGGAAGTTGGCAATGCTAATGGGAGCTTTGATCAAAACTTCTTTTGACCGCTCCCGCCCGCCCTCTTCTTCCAGCTCACGCAGGATGGTCAGGCCAAGGCTGTCTTGCGACCGAATCAAACCAGTGCCGTGGCAATGGATACAAGGCTGGGTGCTGGCTTCCAACATGCCCGGGCGCAAACGCTGACGGCTCATTTCCATCAGACCAAAGCCGCTGATGCGGCCCACTTGGATGCGTGCACGGTCTGTTTGCAATTTGTCTTTCATCCGCTTTTCAACGGCTGTGTTGTTGCGGCGCTCTTCCATGTCGATGAAGTCAATCACGATCAGACCCGCCAAATCGCGCAGGCGCACTTGACGCGCGACTTCTTCAGCGGCTTCAAGGTTGGTGCTCAAAGCGGTTTGCTCAATGCTGCCTTCTTTGGTGGCACGGCCAGAGTTCACGTCAATCGCTACCAACGCTTCGGTGATACCAATGACCAAATACCCACCGGATTTAAGCTGCACGGTTGGGTTGAACATCCCATCCATGAAGCTTTCAACCTGAAAACGAGCAAACAAAGGTATGGTATCAACGTAATGCTTAACGTTTTTAGCATGCGATGGCATGATCATTTTCATAGTGTCTTTGGCGTTGCGGAACCCTGCGGCCCCTTCAACCAAAATTTCGTCAATGTCGCGGTTGTACAAATCGCGAATGGATCGTTTGATCAAATCGCCTTCTTCGTAAATAGCCGCAGGTGCAGATGATTTCAGAGTCAACGCGCGGATTTGCTCCCACATGCGCTGAAGGTATTCATAGTCGCGTTTAATTTCGGTCTTGGTGCGCTTGGCCCCTGCAGTCCGCACAATCAACCCAGCTCCATCTGGCACGACGATGGTTGTGGCGATTTCTTTGAGTTTCTTGCGGTCAGCAACATTGGTAATCTTACGGCTGATGCCACCACCGCGTGCAGTATTGGGCATCAAGACACAGTAACGACCGGCCAACGAGAGGTAAGTTGTTAGAGCCGCGCCCTTATTGCCACGCTCTTCTTTCACAACTTGAATAAGCATGATCTGACGAACTTTGATCACTTCTTGAATTTTGTAACGCCGTGGACGCGGTTTGCGCACTGGGCGAACCTCGTCACTGTCATCTTCTTGACCAACAGATTCGATTCCGTCATCGTGGTCTCCATCGTCTTGACCATCACCTTCATCCACATCTGCCGCTGGGGCTATCGCATCTTCAGACAGATCATCAGCGACAACTTCAACTACGACGGCAGGAGCGTCCTCAACAACGGCTTCTAAAGCCTCAACACCATCTTGTGCGGCTGTTTCTGATACAACAAATGTTTCAGGCTGGTCATCATTAGCCTGCGCATCATCTTCGCTCAGATCAATGGTTTCCATACCGTCAATTGCAGCCACATCACGGGTCTCAACAGGATCCAAATTGCGTTGCGAAGCGGGTTTGCCCCGACGACGGCGGTTGCGCTTTGGTTTTTGTTCTTCACGTTCTGCTTCCGCAGCCAACAGATTCAGCATAGGCTTTTTCTTCAGCCAAAAGCGCTTCACGATCCGCAACTGGGATCTGGTAATAATCGGGATGAATCTCCGAAAATGCCAAAAAGCCGTGGCGATTTCCGCCATAGTCAATAAATGCGGCTTGTAACGAGGGCTCAACCCGCGTGACTTTTGCTAAATATATATTACCAGCTATTTGCCGCTTGTTTTGCGATTCAAAGTCAAATTCCTCAACTTTGTTTCCGTCGACCACTACAACACGTGTTTCTTCCGCGTGTGTGGCATCTATAAGCATCTTTTTTGCCATTATGTCCACTTGCATCGTCCGGCTGGCCTCCTGAAAAGAAGCCAAAACCGAAGGGATGTCTATTAAGGGCGATACACGCAACATGGGGGCGGCTCGATGGCCTGCCTTCATCCAATGTTATGGCGTGAGCCTGTGTCATCGCGTTGCTATCTCCGACAGAATTATTTCTGCCCGTTAACTGCCCATATCTTCGATGTTTCGAAACTATAGGTCATCTCAATTGACCCAAACGAGCCATTTTCCGTCACATCCAGCCACTTTCGATGAAGAGGCGACGAATGCGAAAAAAACCATAAGCCTCCGGCTTGTTTCAACCTGAGCGCTTGTATAACTCTAAGGGCGAACAGGGGGGGAAGACAATGGCAAAAAGTCCCTGTTCGGACAATGCCTTTGCGAAAGACACTGTAAACTTCCCAAAAAGTAGAACTCTACTACACCCTAGCCCAGATAATCCGAACGGCTCAATCCATATTTGGCCATTTTCTCATTCAACGTCCGCCGTGGCAGGCACAATTCGTCCATCACGCTGGCAATAGATCCCCGGTGGCGGCGCATGGTGTTATCGATCAACATGCGCTCAAAAGACTCGACGTATTCTTTTAACGGCTTGCCTTCGGTGGTCATGGCAGGGCGATCATCATCACCTTCTGCCATCAACAAAGATGAAATTGTGCCTGTGCCCCGGCGGCTTTGCAGCACAGCGCGTTCGGCCACATTGATCAATTGTCGCACGTTGCCCGGCCAAGGCGCTTGCATCAACTGCGCCGCCTCTTGCGCTGTGACCACAGGGGTATCGCAGCCATATTCTTCCGCAAACTGTTCACCGTAGCGGGTAAACAACGTTAAGATATCCTCGCCTCGGTTGCGCAGAGGTGGCAGCTCAATGCGCAATGTGGCCAAACGATAGTAGAGATCAGAGCGTAACACATCTTCGCAGGTTTTGCCCTGCTCTTGCAGATTGCAAATGGCAATGATCCGTGTTTCTGAGGGATCGCCCTGCGCATTTATGACCTTCAACAGCCGGGATTGCACCTGAGGGCTGAGCGCCTCAATATCTTCCAAAACCAAGGTCCCGCCTCGGGCCGATTCCATGGCGGGGATGCGGTCTTCTTCACCTGCCGGACCGAACAGCCGACGCAAAATCGTTTCTTCCTCTTCGCCAGCGCAAGAAAACAATATGAACTTTTTGCGCGACCGCGCCGAAACCGCGTGTAAAGCATGGGCCACAAGCGTTTTGCCAGTACCGGTCTCCCCTTCGATCAGAACATGACCATCAGCCTGCCCTAGATCCAAGATATCCTCACGCAACCGCTCCATAACGCCATTGGCGCCGATAAGCTTTTCCATGATGGAACTGCCCGACGACAGCTCACGCCGCAACTGCCGGTTGTCCAACACCAAGCGGCGGGTCCAGGTGGCTTTTTTTGCCAGTTCGGTCATCGTATCCGGGTTGAAGGGTTTTTCCAGAAAATCAAAGGCCCCAAGCCGCATGGCCTCAACCGCCATGGGCACATCGCCATGCCCTGTGATCATGATGACAGGTAGGCTGCTGTCGATGCCCTTTACCTTTTTGAGAAACTGCATCCCATCCATGCCTGGCATTTTAATGTCTGTCACAATGATCCCAGGATAATCGGCGTTCAGCCCTTTGAGCGCATCACCTGCGGTCGCAAAGGTTTCGGTTTCAAATCCTGAGAGGGCCAACCATTGGCTGATCGACTGCCGCATATCCTGCTCATCGTCTACAATCGCAATTTTCATAGCCTTTGCCATATTTAGACCTCGCTTTTATCAGTATTTAAAATTGGAAGAGTGAACTCGAAAACCGCGCCGGTTGTCTCACTGTTGCGCGCCACAAGCCGGCCACCCAGATCCGTGATAATCCCAGATGAAATTGCCAAGCCAAGCCCCACGCCGTCACCAGGTTTTTTGGTCGTGAAAAAAGGTTCAAACAAATCATCAAGATCTGATATGCCCTCGCCATTGTCGCGCACTGTCAAACTGGCAGTTTCCCCACCCAGTAACAGCAGTTCAATTTCGGGCGTTGGCACTGCTGAGATAGCATCCAACGCATTGCGCAACAGGTTGACAACAACTTGCTCAAGCCGCAATTGATCTCCCAAGATCATCACCGGCGCGCTTGGCATTGTTTTAGAAAGCGATATTTGCCGCGATTTCAATTGTGGCTCCATGATTTCCAAAGCCCCATTCACCGCCATGCGCACATCTACAGGCACCAATTCCTCACCACCTTTTCGCGCATAAGACTTCAGCTGCCGCGTGATGGCACTCATCCGACCAATCAGGTCGTCAATCCTTTGAAACGAGCTTAGTGCCTCCTCCAAACGTTTGCGTTGTAACAGAAGCTTTGCCCCCGCCAGATAGGTTTTCATCGCCGCTAGTGGTTGGTTCAGCTCATGGCTCACCGCCGCCGACATTTCACCCAAAGCCGCCAGTTTTGAAGACTGCGCCAAGGTTTGCTCGGCCACTTCCAAGTTTTTCTCAACTTTTTTACGTTCTGAAATTTCACGTTGAAGGCGAATATTGAGCTGACGCAGATCAACAGATTCTTGTTGGAAAAATAAAGCCCGAGTCAAAGTTTGGCGCGACAGTTGGTAAAAGGCCAAGGCTAGAAAGATCGAAAACCCCATGATCTCCAAAGCCAAAACCGTGTTCACCCGCTGCCGGATGCCACCATAGGTGGTGAACAATACCATATTCCAGCCCCGAAACGGCACCCGAAGCTCTTGACGCATAACCGCCTTGCCTTGCATATAAGCATCCGCTGACAAAACCGTCCAATCCTGCGTGGCTTGAATGGCGCGATCAATCGCACTTGGGGCTGATCGGAGTGCCAGCGCCTCCTGCTCCGGCAAGCCGACCCATGAATTTTCTGTCGCAAGTAAAATTTGGCCTCCCGCCGCAGCGACAATCACCGCATCGGAAATTCCCGCCCAAGCAGACTGAAACTTACGCAGATCCACTTCCACCACAATCACGCCCAAGGGCTTATTATTGGACAAAATCTTCCGCGAATAAGCAAAGTCATAGACGTCCGTATCGTGTTTATGGGTGGTAAATACGGTTTGGCTGGCGCGGGCCGCCTCCCTAAAATGTGGTAAATTACGTTGGGTTTCGCCCAAACGGTTCCGGTCTGTTGCTGCAACCACCAGACCATCTGAATCCAACAGCAAAATCGCCGCAGCGCCAATTTCGTCAACGAAAGACAGCAATCTTTGGCTTGTGCGTTGGTAGTCATTGGAGTTCAAAGCGCCAATCAACTCCGCATCGCTGGCCAGCAATCTTGGCACAATAGAATTACGCTGCAACTCGCTCACCATATTGCCCGAATAAAGCGCCAGCCGCAGTTGCGCCCGTTGCAAGGTGGATTGGGTGAACCGCGCGGTCAACAATTGATTGGTGATATAAACCGTTCCCACCGCCAACATGAAAATCGCCAGCAAAGCAAAGCGCACCCGCCAAGACAGGTTGGCCTCACGAGGGGCGAGTGTATCGGAGTGTTCGGTTGCAGCAGTCATAATATAGAGTTACGGTGCCAGCCGGTGCCACACAAGCTGTGCTGCTTATGCGGCGATGGTTTGGCCCACCAACGCGCGGAAAAGCGCCTGCCCATCAGCTGAGCCCATCTGCGCTTCAATTGCCCGCTCCGGATGCGGCATCATGCCCAAAACCCGGCGATTGGACGACAACACACCAGCAATTGAATCGGCTGAGCCATTTGGATTGTCGCTATAGCGAAAAGCTACGCGGTCCTCGTCACGCATCATTGTAAGCTCTGCGTCAGTGACAAAATAATTGCCGTCATGATGTGCAATTGGCACTTGGATTTCAGAACCTTGAGCATAGCTCGAGGTAAAGGCGCTGTTTTCTGTCGCAACGATCAAACCGACAGTTTTGCACAAAAACTTCAAACCTGAGTTGCGCATCAGAGCGCCTGGCACAAGTCCAGTCTCAGTCAATACTTGAAACCCATTGCAGACCCCCAGCACATAGCCACCGCGATTTGCATGCTCAACAACAGCCCTGCAAATAGGGGATTGCGCGGCAATCGCACCGCAGCGTAAATAATCACCAAAAGAAAAGCCACCCGGAATCGCGACCAGATCGAGATCTTGCGGCAATTCAGCGTCTTTGTGCCAAACTGTAGTCACATCCGCACCACTTTCGCGCAGCGCCAGAACCATATCACGATCACAATTGGATCCTGGAAAAACAACGACAGCGGCGCGCATTACAGAATGTCCACTGTAAAGCTTTCGATCACCGCATTCACCAACAGGCGGTTGCACATGTCATCAACCTGCGCCGCATCGGTGCCATCGGCAAGATCAAGCTCTATCACCTTGCCTTGGCGGACGCCATTGACGCCAGAAAAGCCCAAACCACCGAGAGCAGATTTAACTGCCTCACCCTGTGGATCGAGAACGCCGTTTTTGAGCATCACAGTGACGATAGCTTTCATAGTATTGTCCTTAGAGTCAGTTGATCAAAGTCGGCTTGGTGATTGGAGTTGGATTTTCAGGCAAAACGCCCAACCGGCGAGCCACTTCCGCATAGGCATCCGTAAGGCTGCCCAAATCACGACGGAACACGTCTTTGTCCAGCTTCTCGCCAGTTTTAAGATCCCACAAACGACAGCTGTCCGGGCTGATCTCATCGGCAATTATCAATCGTTGATAATCGCCTTCAAACACCCGGCCAATTTCAATTTTGAAATCCGCAACACGAATGCCAACACCATACATAACGCCGGAAAGAAAATCATTCACCCGCAACGCCAAGGCCAGCATATCGTCCAGATCTTGTTGGCTGGCCCAATTGAAGGCAACAATATGCTCTTCTGAAACCAGCGGATCACCCAAAGCATCGTCCTTCAAGCAAAATTCAACGATGGGCCTTGGCAAGGCTGTGCCCTCTTCAATACCCAAACGTTTGGACATGGTACCGGCTGCATAGTTGCGCACGATCACTTCCAAAGGCACAATTTCCACCGCCCGGATCAACTGCTCGCGCATATTGAGGCGTTTGATGAAATGGGTTGGAATGCCCAATGTATTGAGACCGGTCATGAAAAATTCTGACAGGCGGTTGTTCAACACACCCTTACCTTCAATGATATCTTTTTTCTCAGCATTGAATGCGGTGGCATCATCTTTAAAATACTGCACCAGCGTTCCCGGCTCCGGACCCTCATAGAGGATCTTTGCCTTGCCTTCATAAACCAACTTGCGACGTGCCATGCGACTCTCCGTGCTTTGATCGCGTCATATGGCAATGCAAGCCGGGCGGCAAGCAGGCAACGCGCTACAAACCAAGAAGATTTCATCTTCCAAGCACTGAGCCAATCACGAACGCGATATCCTATTAGAAACGCTAAAGGTTTTTCAGCAGCGCAGTGTTGTGGTTTTGGCCGATACGATAAAATAAGACCGATATTGTCGTATCCAAACCAGAAGTAAAGACATTATGTAACAATTTCATGAAGTTTATTATAAAAATCAGTTTCACTCATGTCATTAACTGTGCCAAATGAGACGACTTTTTAAACAATAAGGCGGCCCCATGAGCTCTGCACCTTCCTCCCCACTCCAAACACTGCTTGCAAACCGCGACTGGATCTTGGCCGATGGAGCCACAGGGACCAACCTGTTCAACATGGGGCTGTCGTCCGGCGATGCGCCTGAATTGTGGAACGAAACCGATCCAGACAAGATCAAGGCTTTGTACAAAGGCAGTGTCGATGCAGGATCAGATCTGTTTCTGACCAACTCTTTTGGCGGCAACAGTTCACGGCTCAAGCTGCATGGAGCAGAGAATCGCGCCGCTGAACTGTCGCGCATCTCCGCTGAAATTGGCCGCGAGGTGGCCGATGCATCTGGGCGTCAGGTGATTGTTGCGGGCTCTGTAGGTCCCACTGGTGAAATAATGGAGCCCATGGGACCACTTTCCTATGCGGTGGCTGTCGAGATCTTTCATGAGCAGGCCGAAGGCCTTAAGGCCGGTGGCGCCGATGTCGCGTGGGTTGAAACCATTTCCTTTGGTGATGAATACCGGGCGGCTGCCGAGGCCTTTGCCCTGGCAGATATGCCTTGGGTTGGAACCATGAGCTTTGACACCGCAGGGCGGACCATGATGGGCATCACGGCCCCTGACATGGTGAAGCTGCTAGCAAAAATCCCAAATAAACCACTGGCATTCGGGGCAAACTGTGGCGTTGGCGCCTCTGATTTGCTGCGCACCGTGCTCGGGTTTTCGGCCACGGGCACGCAGGTGCCAATTGTGGCCAAGGGTAATGCTGGCATTCCAAAATATCATGATGGCCATATCCACTATGACGGCACACCTGAGCTGATGGCCAACTATGCCACTTTGGCACGCGATTGCGGCGCCACCATCATTGGCGGCTGTTGTGGCACCACTCCAGATCATCTTCGAGCCATGCGCGCAGCCTTGGAAAGCCATGTGCCACAAGAGCGCCCTTCCCTTGAGACAATCAAGACTGCATTGGGTGGGTTTTCGTCAGACAGTGATGGCACCGACGGCAACGCACCTACCCGTGAGCGGCAGAACCGCCGCCGCCGCACCACTTAGCACAGCGGCCCCTGGGCCGTTTGTAACGGCTCAAACATTGGGTGAAACACCAACCCGCACGGGCTGCTTTTGTAAAAAGGTCGGTTGCGATGGTCTTGGTGTCGCAATCGGTGAAGACCCAAAGCCAAGACCGACCGCATACGAGTTATAGAAACCCATTAGAAGGCGTTGGCGCATGTCTGACCAAGAAGACGATATCATCCTCTCCGAATTGAACGACGAAGATCTAGTCGCACAGATGTTTGATGACCTCTACGATGGCTTGAAAGAAGAAATCGTAGAAGCTGTTAATTTGCTGCTCGGGCGCGATTGGGCACCCTACCGCGTTTTGACCGAAGCCTTGGTTGGCGGCATGACTATTGTGGGCAATGACTTCCGCGATGGCATTTTGTTTGTGCCTGAAGTTCTGCTGGCCGCAAACGCGATGAAGGGTGGCATGGCTATCCTGAAACCATTGTTGATCGCGACCGGCGCACCACGCGTTGGCAAGATGGTCATCGGCACCGTTAAGGGTGACATCCACGACATCGGCAAGAACTTGGTCGGGATGATGATGGAAGGTGCGGGATTTGAAGTTGTGGATCTTGGCATCAACAACTCAGTCGACTCGTATCTGGACGCTATCGAAAGAGAAGGCCCAGACATCCTTGGCATGTCAGCGCTTTTGACCACCACAATGCCCTACATGAAGGTTGTGATCGATACGCTGATCGAAAAAGGCATGCGCGAAGATTATACTGTTTTGGTGGGTGGTGCGCCGCTGAACGAAGAGTTTGGCAAAGCCATTGGCGCAGACGCCTATTGCCGCGACGCTGCTGTCGCTGTGGAAACCGCAAAAGAGTTCATGGCTCGCAAACACAACCGCATGGCCGCTAACGCTTAAATCAAGCAAATAGATGATTTAACGCGGCTCTACCTGCATCGGTGGGGCCGTTTTTGTAACTACCATTAGGATCCCAACCTATGAGCCAGCCCTCGCCCATGATCACAGACGAACAGCTTTCTGCTGAGGGATTGGAGCTGCGCAATCATGGCCAAGTGTTGTTGATTGCCTGTGGCGCTTTAGCGCGGGAAATTTTAGCCCTGACCAAGGCCAATGGCTGGACCCATATGGATCTGCAATGCTTGCCTGCCATCTTCCACAATGCGCCCGAAAAAATCACCCCCGCCGTCAAAGCGATGATTGAGCGCTCCCGCGCGGAGTATGCGGAAATTTTCGTCGTCTATGCGGATTGCGGCACCGGAGGGCAATTGCAACGCCTCTGCGATGATATGGGCGTGTCGATGATTGCGGGGCCGCATTGCTATAGCTTTTTTGAGGGCAATGCGGGGTTTGAGGCCCGGGAAGAACTCACCTGCTTTTATCTCACTGATTTTCTGGTACGCCAGTTTGACGCATTTTTCTGGCGGCCCATGGGATTGGACCGTCACCCCAAACTTTTGGATATGTATTTCGGCAATTACACAACGCTGGTCTATCAGGCTCAAATCCAAGATCCAGCTCTGGAGGCCAAAGCAGAAGAATGTGCTCGTCGCATGGGGCTGACCTATCAATACCGGTTTACCAGCTATGGTGATTTGGCAGTGGCACTCACCAGTCTAGCAGATTAAATCTAAGCTGCGAGCAGCAGTTTCAACTACGCGCGTCACCATAGCACGCAGCCCGTTAGACCGCTGCGACGACAGGTGTTCATTTAAGCCCAAACGCCCAAGCTCCGCCAGAACATCAATCCTGCCAATCTCAGACACCTGAAGGCCAGAATAAAGCGTCATCAACACCGCAATCAGCCCACGCACGATGATCGCATCGCTTTCGCCGATGAAGGTTAAAACCCCGTTGTCGATAGTGATATGCAGCCAAACCTGTGACGCGCAGCCGTCCACTTTGGTAGCGGGCACTTTGAGCGCTTCGGGCATATCAGGCAAGGCCTTACCCAGATCGATCACATGGCGATAGCGATCTTCCCAATCTTCCAAAAGTTCAAATGTTTCAACAAGGTCTTCAAATTCAGCTTGCGCCATGGGTGTCTCCTCTACCGCTTATGAGTTAGCCCAAAAATATTTTAGGTCCAGAACCTAAGTCCTACGGCACTTAAAGCTCAAATAACTTCACCTTATTGCCCTTAACCGCCAGACCAACCCTGCCTTCACACAGCCGCAACGCATCTGAGCCAAAGACATCCATGCGCCAACCCTTGAGAGAGGGCAAATCACGTTGACCTCCGGCCAAGGCATCCAATTCCGAGGTATTGGCAATCATCTTTTGCGCCACATCAGAGCCTTCAGATTTGGCTTTCAACAACACACGCAGCAGATCGGCCAAAGCCGGATTCACCTGTAATTTGTCGTTTGATTTTGGCAGTTTTGGGAAGGTTTCCGGATCCATCGCGTTAACCGTTTTGATCGCATTCAAAATTCCATCAGAAATCTCACCCTTGCGCGCTTCGCGCAGCAGTAGACGAGATTTGCTCAAATCTTCGTGGGTGGTGGGCTTGGTTGATGCCAGCTCTACCATAGCATCATCTTTATACACACGATTGCGCGGCACATTGCGTGTTTGCGCATATTGCTCGCGAAAAGCAGCCAATTCACGCACATAGGCCAAAAATTTATTGGAGCTTGTCCGTGTTTTGATCCGACGCCAGGCCTCAGAAGGCACCACATCGTAAATAGCAGGATCTGTCAAAGATTGCGTTTCTTCAACCACCCAAGCCTCTCGGTCTGTGCGTTCCAGCTCTGCCTTTAAAAACAAATAAACGCCGCGAAGATGGGTCACATCTTCAATTGCATAGGTTTTTTGCGCATCCGTAAGCGGCCGGCGCGACCAATCAGTGAAGCGTGAGGATTTATCGACCTGCTCTTTTACAATTTTGCGAACCAAAGTTTCATAGCCAACCTGCTCACCAAATCCGCAAACCATAGCGGCAACTTGAGTGTCAAATAGCGGGGTTGGGAAAATCTTGGCATCATTCCAGAAAATTTCCAAATCCTGGCGTGCAGCGTGAAAAACTTTGACAACCGAGGTGTCACGAAACAGGCGATACAAGGGCTCAAGCCCCATGTCAGGCGACAATGGATCCACCAAAACGGCATCATCCACACAGGTGCCCGGCACAGCGATTTGCAACAGGCACAGTTTGGAATAATAGGTCCGCTCGCGTAAAAACTCTGTGTCAATCGTCACAAAGGGATGCATTTGCGCCATGGTGCAAAATGCATCTAGCTCGGCTTCGGTGGTGAGAGTCTTCATGCGTATTCCGACTGTTTGAGTTTATTTGGGGCACATTATGGCGAAAATCCTTGAAAAGATAGCCGCCTCGGTCGTGTTCAGGCTTGAGATGGGAATTGCGCGAGAAAATCGCGTAAAACCCTAGGATATAACTGATGTTCTTGCACCAACACGCGGGCCGCAAGGCTGCTTGCTGTGTCATCGGGCAGCACCGCCACCCGACTTTGCCCAAGAATCGGCCCAGCGTCCAGCTCTGGCACCACTTCATGCACGCTACAGCCTGCCTCTGCATCGCCCGCATCCAACGCACGTTGATAGGTTTTCAGGCCTTGATACTTTGGTAGCAAGGACGGGTGAATATTCAGCATGCGCCCCTGCCAAGCGCTGACAAAATCGGCGCCCAGAATGCGCATGAATCCAGCCAAACAGATCACATCAATCTCATGGACCAACAAAATCTTTTGCAGAGCTGCCTCAAAGGCAGATCGATCACCTCGGTAGAGCTTGTGATCCACCACTTGCGTTGCAATTCCCATGGCTTCGGCCTTGGCCAAGCCTGCCGCGTCCGGTGTGTTGGACACCACCAAGCTCGCACGGCCCGGATGCGGCTGTTCCATGTCCTCCAGCAAGCGCAGCATATTGCTGCCCGCGCCGGAAATCAGGATCCCAACGTTTAAAATGGCAGTTGTCCCAAATAATGCACACCCTGCCCCGTAATCACTTCCCCCATACGAACTGGGCTCATGGCATGGGCTGCAAGTTCGGCCTCGACAGCCGCCGCTTGATCCGGTGCCACAGCCAAAATCATGCCAATGCCGCAATTAAAGGTTTTCAGCATCTCTGCCTCAGCAATGCCACCCGCTTGTGACAACCACGCCATTATGGGCAAGGCAGGAATAGTGGACATATCAATGGTCGCCCCCATGTCATCCGGCAATATCCGTGGCAGGTTTTCGGTCAAACCACCACCGGTGATATGGGCCATCGCATGCACGCCGCCAACTTTGAGCGCTGCCAAACAGGCGTTCACATAAAGAACCGTTGGCGTAAGAAGTGCCGCACCAAGGGTGCTATCCCCAAAGGGCGCCGGACTGTCCCAAGTCAGGCCTTTGTCCGCAACGATTCTCCGCACCAAGGAAAAGCCATTTGAATGCACACCGCTGGAGGGCAAACCAATCAATAAATCGCCCAAAGCCACGCCCGCCGGCAAATGCGTGCCACGCTCCATAGCGCCCACAGCAAAACCCGCCAAATCAAAATCATCCTTGGCATACATGCCCGGCATTTCGGCGGTTTCGCCTCCGATTAAAGCACATCTCGACAAGCGGCAGCCATCGGCAATGCCTTCAATAACCTGAGCAGCCTGCGCCACATCCAGCTTGCCAGTTGCAAAATAATCTAGGAAAAATAACGGCTCCGCCCCTTGGCAAATCAAATCATTAACGCACATCGCAACAAGATCAATGCCCACCGTAGACACGTCGCCCGTATCAATCGCCAAACGCAATTTGGTGCCCACCCCATCAGTGGCTCCTACGAGGATAGGATCAGAAAACCCAGCGGCCTTTGGATCAAACATCGCCCCAAAGCCACCAAGACCCGACATGGAGCCTGACCGCTGCGTCGATTTGCTTGCCGGTTTGATCCGCTCTACCAAATCATTGCCTGCATCAATGTCCACGCCAGCCTGCGCATATGTTAAACCTTGGGTCATTCGTGCACCATTAATTGCAAATTCGCCGATCCGATATCAGGCTCTGGCGAAAGTGTCCATCAAGCCCGCTTGACGCCTGAGTATTCTCTGCTAGTCAGTGCACAGGGGGCCCGTAGCTCAGCTGGTTAGAGCAGTCCGCTCATAACGGATTGGTCGCAGGTTCGAGTCCTGCCGGGCCTACCATTTTATCGATATTTCCCTATTCATATGATCTGTTTGAAACGGTCTGAGGGCGAAGTCAGCTAAAGTGGCAACTTCATTTCGGCGGACAGGCCGCCCAATTCAGCGCTGTCGTTAAGAATCAATACGCCGCCGTGTGATCTGGCAACATCGGCAGCGATGGCCAGCCCTAGGCCCACGCCATTGCCTTGATTTTGACCGCGCGCCGCCTCAAGTCGCATAAAAGGTTTCAAAGCCTGTTCACGCTGATCTGCAGGAATGCTCGGGCCATTATCCGCTACATAAATGACAATGTCGTGGGCCTCAAAACAGATCAAGATCCGTACCTGATCGCCGTAGCGCAGTGCATTGACCAGCAAATTTTCGATCGCCCGCGCAATGGGTACACTCCGCAGCGCAATCAGGCGCGGCAAGCCCACCACCTGCGGATGGATCGGCGGGTCACTCCGCTCTCCCAAATCAGACACCAGAGCCACAAGGTCCACATCCGCCACCGGATCTGCCGCCGAATCGCGGGCGTAGTTGAGAAAGGAATCCACCATCAGGCGCATGGAATCGACGTCTTTTTTGAGATCCTGCACCTCGGGCCCATCCAAAAGCTCTAACCCCAATTGCAATCGGGTGATGGGGGTACGCAGGTCATGGCTGACACCGCTCAGCATCATGGTGCGCTGCTCAATTTGGCGTTCAATTCTGTCACGCATGTTCAAAAATGACTGTCCCGCAGCGCGGACTTCAATTGCTCCGCTGGGATTAAATGCCACACTGTGGCCCCGTCCGAAGGCGGCAGATGCCAGTGACAACCGCTTGATCGGGCGCAATTGGTTGCGCAAAAATAAAAAGGCAATCGCGGTCATGAAAGCACCAGTGAACACCATAAGAACAAGAACCTGATGCGGATTTGACGCGGAGACACGGTAGCGCGAAAACACAATTTCGATTGGGCCCTTCGCGCTTTGCACGCCGATGGTGACCTGATCCAAATTGGACAGATCCACATCTTTGACCCGGTCTAGATTTTTAAACAGCATCGGCGTGATGGTGCGTCCAGAAATATCATAAAATACCGGCGCATTGCCGCTCGCCACCCCGTCCCATTCGTGCAGATCCAAGTTCAGAGTGCGCGCGGAGGTGCGGGCCACATCCTCAATTGAGCGATCATTCAGCTCATCGAGCACCATTTTGATCTCTAACAAAAGGTTATTGGTCATTTGCACCGTGACATCTTCAAAATGACGTTGCACAAAGACAACAGCAACCGCCAATTGCAGAGTGAGCATGGGCAAAAGCAAAATAGCCGCAGCGCGGCCATAGAGAGTTTGGGGTGCAAATCTTTTAAAGTAGGTGCCTATCATGCAGGCAGTTTACCAAGTTAAGGGCGCAGAAGGAATGGCTGAAACGATCACCCGGTCAATACGTCGAATATTGGCCCCAAACCCCTCGCCCATGACCTTTACCGGCACCAATACCTATCTGCTGGGCCGCACCGACATAGCTGTGATTGACCCAGGCCCCGATGACCCCAATCATCTGGTCGCAATATTGGACGCCGTTGGCCCAGGCAACAAGATCACCAAAATTATAGTGACCCATTCCCACATAGATCACTCCCCGCTGGCCAAAGCTCTGAGCCAAAGCTGTGGGGCCAAAATCTATGCCTATGGTGACAGCTTTGCAGGCCGCAACCCCGATATGGTGGCGCTTGCTGAATTGGGCAACATGGGTGGTGGTGAGGGCGTAGATAAAGGGTTTGAGCCTGACATCTCCCTGCCCGATGATGCTAAATTCGAGCATGAGGGCGCACAGGTCAACGCCATTTGGACTCCGGGGCATTTTGGTAATCACATGGCCTTTGCATGGGATAACGTGCTTTTTTGCGGCGATCATGTGATGGGATGGGCCAGTTCGATGGTCTCGCCCCCCGATGGTGACCTCGGGGCGTTTCGGCGAAGCTGCATCCGCCTTTTGGCTCGGCCGGAGCGTCTTTACCTACCTGGGCATGGTGAGCCGGTGTCGGACGGGCCGGCGCGGGTGCGCTGGTTGATGGAACATCGGGACGCGCGGGAGGCTCAAATCATGGCCGCCTTAACACAACAGCCCGACACCGCCCAAGGACTGGCAGAGCGTATTTATACAGATGTAGATTCTCGCCTGATCCCAGCGGCCACCCGCAACGTTTTGGCCCATCTAATTGACCTAAACACCCGCCAACGGGTGTCAGCCCAAGGCATAATCGACCTTCACACAAAATATTCCGCACGCTAGGGCTATTTTCGAAATTTTAGACTGGACCTCTCAAATCCTCCCAGATATATCCGCGTCAAGTGGTCCGGCGTAGCTCAGCGGTAGAGCAGTTGACTGTTAATCAATTGGTCGTAGGTTCGATCCCTACCGCCGGAGCCATTTA
>CAJJBJ010000001.1:107500-167899 GCA_905182455.1 uncultured Planktomarina sp. | reverse complement strand
TTCCCAATTTATGCATAGTCGCGTTCTGTCACGTTGGCCCCTACAGTGTGCCATAGGGACCTTCAAATCAAGGTTGCTGAATAAATAGGCTGTTCTTGCGTTCTGTCATTACTACTCTGCAAAAATTGACTAGTAAAAGCCGGAAAACTATTTTGGCAAAGCGACTGGTCATTGCTACAGTGTCTTAGACTTTAAATATAAGGGGTGAACCATGATTGTTGTTGGTGGAGATAACTTGATCGACTTGATCGAAAGCGCCCGAAATGACGGCGCGGTGTCTTTTGTAGGTGCTCGGGGTGGCTCTGGCTATAACACCGCCCGAGCTGCGGTTCGGCAAGACCAATCTGTCGGTTTCATCACGCCAATTGCCACGGACAATTTGGGCCATTTTCTTGCTGACAAAATGATCTCTGACGGGGTGGAGCTGTTGAGCCCGCGCTCGCAAAAACCGTCATCCTTGGCGGTGGTGACCTTAAATAATGGTCAACCTAGCTACCAATTTTACCGAGATGATACCGCCGAACGGCAGGTGGATTTACCGCTGTTGCAAAACAACTTCCCTGCCAATGGCCGCGCGTTTCACCTAACGTCACTGGCGATCATCTCGGGCACAGATGCGGATGCTTGGGCGGATTTCTTTGCTCAGAAACATGCCGCTGGCATTGTGACCACCCTGGACCCAAATGTCCGTCCGATGCTGATTCCTGACCGTGAGGCCTATCTTAAGCGGCTCTGGCGATTGATGAACACTGCTGATATTATCAAACTAAGCGATGAGGATCTTGAGTGGATCTTCCCAGATTTGGATTTTGATGCCACTTGTGCGGAGCTATTAACCAAGACCAAGGCCAAGCTGACCATTGTGACCAAAGGGGGTGAGGGCGCTATCGGATACTGCAACGGCGCCAGTGTCACCGTTCCTGCGCATCCGGTGCCAAAGATGGTGGATACGGTTGGGGCTGGCGATACGTTTATGGGCACGGTATTGAGCCAACTCAATGCATCGGGGTTTTTGGCGCAGGACGCGTTGGAGACTTTGGATCAAACGACTTTGACCACATTGCTGACTCGGGCTGCAAAGGCCGCGGCCATCAATTGTGGGCGTGAGGGGTGCGACCCGCCAACCGCTGAAGAGTTGGCCTAAAACTCCACACTGACATTTGGCAGATTCAAAGCCTTGATCAATTCGCGCAGCTCTTGGCGGGCGGCGATGTTTGAAATACTCAGCTGATTGATCCCCACGTCTTTGAGGTCCAGTAAGGTGAGGCCGCGCGGGAAGAGTTCGCGAAATACCACGCGTTCACTGAAGCCTGGCGCTACTCTAAATCCAATACGCTGCGCCAGATGAGCAATCGCGTCGCCCATCTTCTGCTTGTTGATCATGTTTTGCGTGCCCAAACGGTTGCGCACCACGATCCAATCCATCGGCTTCAATCCCGCCTGTGCTCGCAATTGCCGCGCACTCCAGACCATCTCGGAATAGACGGATGGGCCTTTGACTGTGATTCCGTCGCTTTCCACTTTGGCCAATAGGTCAAAATCAACAAAGCTGTCATTTAGTGGGGTGATCAGGGTGTTGGCCATGGCATGGGCCATTTGAGATAGGCGCGTATGACTGCCAGGGCAATCAATGATGATAAAGTCGGACGTTTTTTCCAAAGCCTCAACCGCCGTAGAAAGACGCTGATCCATCAGGTTTTGACCGGGCTGCAAAGTGTCTTGGGCAATCTCTGGCAATTCCGCATAATGAGGGGAAAGAAGTGCAATATTGCTTTCAGCCGCAAACCGAGCGCGATTGCCCACATATTGGCCAAAGGTCTTTTGCCGCAGATCAAGATCCAATCCACCAACGCGATGCCCCATTCGGGCCAAAGCTGTTGCCACATGCATGGTTGTGGTTGATTTACCTGACCCACCTTTTTCATTTCCCACGACAATAATATGCGCCACTAGATGCCTCTCAAATTGTATTGTTTGTCTTGCCCCGGCTATAGAGCGTCACCTGGGGCAAGGGAAGCGAGCTTGATCACAAACCTGAGGCTGTAACGAAAAAGACCGGCTCCAAGGAACCGGTCTTTTCACATCTTTGGCAAAGGTTTGGTTTAGAAGCCAAGACCTTCGTATTTCTTTTTGAACTTCGACACACGGCCGCCAGTGTCCATCAAACGCGCGCCGCCACCGGTCCAAGCCGGGTGTACAGTTGGGTCGATGTCCAAGGACAGTTGATCTCCTTCTGCGCCGTAAGTGGAACGCATTTGGATGATGTCGCCATTGGTCATTTTGACATTGATGAAGTGATAGTCCGGATGGGTATCTTTTCTCATGGTCCCGCTCCTTAAGACTTGGGTTTGTAGTTGGTTTGCTCAGAGATACGCGCAGATTTACCACGGCGATCACGGAGGTAATACAGCTTGGCGCGACGTACGCGGCCACGGCGTACAACGGTGATGCTGTCGATGTTTGTGGAATGCAATGGAAACACACGTTCCACGCCTTCACCAAACGAAATTTTGCGAACTGTAAACGAACCAGCAATGCCAGTGCCGTTGTTACGGGCGATACATACGCCTTCGTAGTTCTGAACCCGGCTTCGTGTGCCCTCGGTTACTTTGAAACCAACACGCACGGTATCTCCGGCTTTGAAATCAGGAATGTCTTTCCCGAGGGCGGCAATTTGTTCCGCCTCTAAATGTGCAATCAGATTCATCTGATGCTCCTTTGGTTGCTCGTGGTTGTTCCACGAAGTTTGATACCACCTCAGCGCTCTCGGTCTTCTTCCGGGTCCACCGCAGTGCCCGCCAGAGTTTAGGTCGTCGTTGCTTGTAGCTTTACCCCAGTGCCGGCCCATCCGCTCACCCCGAAGAAAGGGTCTACGTGTAACAGAAGGCACAATAGCAAAGCCGTCCGAATCCATTGCTAGACCAGACTAGCGCCGTATATTTCGAGAATGCGGGCGAGGCAAGGGGAGTTTGAGGGCAATCTACCCCTCAAAGGCCTCCCATAGATCCGGTCGCCGTTCTTGAGTCAGGGCTTCGGATTGTTGTTTTTGCCAGTCTTCCACTTTGCCGTGGTGGCCGGACATCAAAACGGCTGGAATTTCGCGACCTTCCCAGACCGGGGGGCGGGTGTATTGCGGGTGCTCTAGCAGGCCGTTGGAGAAGCTTTCATGCTCAGTGCTGATCTGATTGCCCAACACGCCGGGGATCAGGCGCACAGCGGTGTCGAGCATCACCTGCGCGGCCAGCTCGCCGCCTGACAGCACATAGTCGCCGACACTGATTTCCTCGATCTGGAAGTGATCTATGACCCTTTGATCAATCCCCTCAAACCGGCCGCAGAGCACCACAACACCTGGACCTTCAGCCAAAGCTTGTGCGCGCGCTTGGGTCAGAGGCTTGCCGCGGGGTGACATATAGATGATCGGGCAGGGTGGCCGGCGGCGGAGCACATCAGAGATGGCCCGGCCGAGCACATCGGCGCGCATGACCATGCCAGCGCCACCGCCTGCAGGAGTGTCGTCTACATTGCGATGCTTGCCCTCACCAAATTGGCGCAAGTCATGGGTGTGCAGCTGCCATTTGCCGTCTTTTAGACCTTTGCCCGTAAGCGATGCGCCCAAGACGCCGGGAAAGACATCGGGAAACAGGGTAATGATATCGGCCCGCCAAATACCGACCAAGTCGGGAGATTCTCCGTCCAAGGCGCGGGGCTTCAGGCTTTCGCGGATGGACTTGCGCCCATGGGACCGGTCCGGGGTGGTCATAGCAGCCCTTCAGGTGGATCAATAACGATGCGCCGGGTTGCTAGATCAACCGTTGGCACAATTACTTTGGTAAACGGGATAAGAGCCGTATCGGAGGCGCCGGGAACCGTGACCTCTAGCAAATCATCTGCGCCATGGTTCATCACGGACTTCACATGGCCTATAACTGTGCCGCCGGTGTCAGCCACTTGTAGGCCGATCAGGTCCGAGTAGTAATATTCATCATCCGGCAGGGCAGGAAGATCCTCGCGTCGGGCGAACAAAGAGATGCCGCGCAGAGCATCGGCGTCATCCTTGGTCTCAACGCCAACAACTCGGGCGGAAAATCCGTTCTTGATTTGACCGATCAATGATATTTCAAAGCTCCGATCACCCTCTTCGGTGACGAGAGGTGCATAAGTTTCCAAATCGCCGGGATTGGCGCAAAAGCTCTTCACCCGTACTTCACCGCGCACACCAAAGGCGCCTGCAATCATGCCAACACAGATCAACTCAGTCATCGGTTCACTCCTAAACAATAGCCGTTCTTCATTTCGCCGCCATCCTTACCACAATTCTCAGATGCTTGATTGCGGGCATAAAAATACCCAATCAGAAAACAAATTCCAATCAACATCAAAGTACGGATAGGGCGCAACAACATGGGTTATCCATAAAGCGAAAGCTTAAAATGGAAAACCCCGCCTGTGCGGCGGGGTTTGTTATTTTTTACTAAGTCCTGAACACGCAGGGCAAGGGGGCGCAATTTATGCGTCTGCTGCAGCTTCTTCTTCAGCTGGAGCTTCTTCAGCAGGTGCCGCAGCTTTCGCAGCTTTTTCTTCAGCACGTTCTAGAGCTTTTTTGCCTGGAAGGGCTTTGACTGGGTTGCTGCGGACTTTTGCAGGCATAACGCCAGCGGCTTCCAACATGCGTGCAACACGGTCCGT
Source organism: uncultured Planktomarina sp. (assembly GCA_905182455.1). GTDB lineage: Bacteria > Pseudomonadota > Alphaproteobacteria > Rhodobacterales > Rhodobacteraceae > Planktomarina > Planktomarina forsetii. The sequence goes on along the minus strand of CAJJBJ010000001.1, from coordinate 163,210 downwards.
TGGCTGTGCGCCTTGGCCCAACCAATGTTTTACACGGTCCAGGTCGAGCTTAACGCGCTCTTCGCTGTCTTTGGCCAACAAAGGATTATATGTGCCCAGTTTTTCGATAAAGCGGCCATCGCGTGGCATGCGTGCGTCTGCAGCTACAACACGATAAAACGGGCGCTTCTTGGACCCACCACGGGCCAAACGGATTTTCATAGCCATTGTTATTCTCCTTGAAAATGGCAAATAGGGTGCAGGTATTGCATCCTATTCTTGATAAGTTTTATGGTTTTGGATGACTTCCTGAATAATGAAATTCAGAAATTTCTTGGCGAACTCGGGGTCTAAATCCGCACGGAGTGCGAGATCTTGTAGACGGCTAATTTGTTGGGCCTCACGGGTTGGGTCGGAGGCGGGCAGATCGTGCTGTGCTTTGAGCTGACCCACGGCTTTGGTATGCGCGAAACGCTCGCCCAATGTATAAATCAACACGGCATCCAAGCGATCAATGCTGGCGCGATGGGATTTCAAAAGCTCGGCAGCCCGAGCAACGGCATCGGTCATGACAGTGCCTCCGATTGGGTGTTGGGTGGATATATCATTTCTTTCTCCCCAAGCCACTGAGGCCGCCGGGTAAGCCGCCGCCGAGGCCGGAAAGACCACCCATGCCTTTGGGCAGGCTCATTCCCTTAGGCATTCCTGAGCCCATGGCGCCGCTGGTGATTTGTTCTTGTGCTGCGGCCAGTTCCGCTTGGCTTGGTGCACCTTTGCCGCCCATCATACCTTTTAGAGCTCCAAGGCCACCGCGTTTGCCCAGCTTTTTCATCATATCAGCCATTTGCCGATGCTGTTTGATCAGTTTGTTGAGATCGCTCACTTCCATGCCAGATCCGGTTGCGATCCGCTTTTTGCGGCTGGCTTGTAGCAAGGCTGGATTGGCACGCTCTTTTTTGGTCATGGAATTGATCAGCGCGATTTGACGTTTCAACAGGCTGTCATCCAGACCGGCTTCTTCAATCTTGCCTTTCATCTTCGCCATGCCAGGCATCATGCCCATTAGGCCCTGCATGCCGCCCATCTTTTGCATTTGCTCAAGCTGGTTGCGTAGGTCGTTCATATTGAACATACCTTTTTGCAGGCGGCGCATCATCCGTTCGGACTGTTCGGCCTCAAGGGTCTCTTGCGCCTTTTCCACCAAGGCCACGATATCGCCCATGCCCAAAATACGGCCTGCAACGCGCTCAGGTTCAAAGGTTTCCAGCGCGTCCATTTTCTCGCCGGAGCCCACGAATTTGATGGGCTTGCCAGTGACAGCGCGCATAGACAAAGCGGCGCCGCCGCGACCATCGCCATCCATACGGGTCAAAACTACGCCTGTGATGCCGATTTTTCCGTCAAATTCTTCGGCCACTTCAACGGCCACTTGGCCGGTCAAACCATCGACCACCAGCAAGGTTTCACGTGGAGAGACGGCATCGCGCACATCTTCGACTTCTTGCATCAAAGTCGCGTCGATTTGTAGGCGGCCTGCGGTGTCGAGCATATAGACGTCATAGCCGCCAAGTGTGGCTTGCTGTTTCGCGCGTTTGGCAATTTGTACAGCGGTTTCACCGGCCACAATTGGTAAGGTGTCGACGCCAACTTGTGCGCCAAGAATGGCCAGCTGTTCCATCGCCGCTGGGCGATAGATATCTAATGAAGCCATCAAAACTTTTTTTCCGTCACGGCCTGATAGTCGTTTGGCCAATTTACCGGTGGTTGTGGTTTTGCCAGAGCCCTGAAGACCCACCATCAAAATGGCAGTGGGCGGGTTATCAATTTTCAGATCACCCGGCTCGCCTTCACCACGCAGGGTGTCAATTAGTGTGTCATGTACAATTTTCACGACCTGCTGGCCGGGTGTCACGGATTTCGTAACCGCAGAACCGGTGGCTTTGGCTTGTACTTTTTTAACAAATTCTCGGACAACCGGCAGGCTGACATCAGCCTCTAAAAGGGCGATGCGCACTTCACGCAGGGCGGTTTTCACGTCCTCTTCTGAAAGCGCCCCTTGCTTGGTCAGCCGATCAAAGACGCCACCAAGGCGTTCGGATAGATTTTCAAACATGGGCCTGCCCCTTTCTACAAGTCACGATCCACTTGATAAGGTGGGTCGCGGCGATTTCCCAAGTGCCAAACCGAAAAAGCACCCGTGGGCGCAGCGCGCTGACGGGTGGCGATCCTGGCAAAAGCCTAAGGACCGGAAGAACAAAGCTCCCGGAGTTAAAAGGCCAATACACGCGCATGAGGATTGGAGTCAAGCTAGCGTGACAGATTATGCCTCTTGGTATGGGGGTATTCCTGAGTTGGAAACTGCGCGCATTACCATTAAGCAGGGTTTCAAGAACCTAATACGTAGATATTTTCGCTCCGTCGGCTAATTTAAGCGTAGTATGGTGGTCACCTGTAGGGCGAGGGAAGAAGATGCTAAATTCAGTAACGGCCCAATTCACGGCGCAATTACAGCAGATATTGCCCGCAGCGGCCTTCCCGGATCTCAGTGACAAATATCTTACAGAGCCCCGCGGCCGGTATTATGGCTCCGCAGGGCTTTTGGTTGCGCCTGACAGCACAGAGCAGGTGTCACAGATCATGCAGGCGGCGGCACAAGCTCGGATTGCCGTTGTGCCCTATGGGGGCGGAACGGGCCTTGTGGGTGGGCAGATACTGCCCAGCGTTGAGGATGGCGCACCCGCCCCGCTGATTCTGAGCCTTGAGCGGATGCGGAGGATTAGAGCCAGCTATCCAGACGAAAATGTGTTGGTGGTGGAAGCTGGTGCAGTTTTGGCCGAGGTGCAGGCGGCTGCGGCACAGGTGAACCGCTTGTTCCCCTTGTCTCTGGCCTCTGAGGGCACTGCACAGATTGGCGGCCTTTTGGCCACCAATGCCGGCGGCGTGAATGTTTTGCGCTACGGTATGGCACGCGATCAGGTGCTTGGTATCGAAGCGGTCATGGCGGATGGGCAGATTTTCAACGGCCTTAAGCGTCTGCGCAAAGATAATACCGGCTATGATTTGCGCCATTTGCTGATTGGGTCTGAGGGCACTCTGGGCATTATCACTGCGGCCAGCCTCAAGCTGGCCCCGCGTCCAAGCGCTGAGGGCACTGCGCTTTTGACCGTGCAAAACCCGCGAGCTGCGCTCGAATTGTTGGGTCGCACCAAAGAGATCATGGGCGAAGGCATTTCTGCCTTTGAGATTATTTCGGCGCGGGGGCTGCAGTTTTTGGCTGAGACTTTTCCTCAGATGCGCCAACCTTGGCCGGAGCCGCCCGAATGGTCAGTTTTGCTGCAGCTTGGGCTGTCAGGTGGCCTGGAGCCGGAGCAAGCTTTTGAGACTCTCTTTGAGCGGGCTTCTGATTTGATTTTGGATGGTGTGATCGCGCAATCGCAACAGCAAGCCAGGGATCTTTGGGCTCTGCGTGAAACCATCCCACTGGCTAATAAGGCGATTGGAGCGATTTGCTCGTCGGATATCTCGCTGCCCCTATCCGAAGTGCCGGGATTCATTGAAACTGCCACGCTGCGTATTGCAAAATTTGGGGCGTTGCGCGCCAATTGTTTTGGTCATTTGGGCGATGGAAACTTGCATTATAATATCTTTCCACCGGCTGGAGGGCGTGTGACGGATCATGTCGATATTCGAGAAGACTTGCAGCAAGAGGTGCATCGCTTGGCCCATGAACTAGGTGGCTCGGTCTCAGCGGAACACGGGGTGGGCCGGTTAAAGGTCAACGATATAGCAACTTTTTGTGACCCAGTGAAACTACAGCTCATGCGGCAGATCAAAGAGACACTGGACCCGCAGGGGATATTGAACCCCGGCGCTGTATTGCCGCAAAAATCTGGTTAGAATTTCACCTGATTTTGGATCCAATTCCAAGAGCTATTAGGCATTTCATTGATGTGGAATTTACCTCTGGCTGCGATGGGGCTATGGAGCCGTCATGACACATTATTTTCCACCGATGGATCCGCTTGACGTCGTTCACCTTGATCACGAACTTTTAGTAGTTAACAAACCCTCTGGCCTGCTGTCTGTGCCGGGGCGGGGGCCGCTTTTGGCGGATTGTCTGATCACGCGCATTCAGGCGGATTACCCCACGGCTTTGTTGGTGCATCGTTTGGACCGCGACACCTCTGGCGTAATGATCTTTGCGCTGTCGCCAAATGCGCAGCGGCATTTGGGACTGCAGTTCGAGAAACGTCAAACCAAGAAGACCTATGTCGCACGGGTTTGGGGGCAGATTGAAGCCGACAGTGGAACGGTGGATCTACCACTCATAGTGGACTGGGAAAACCGTCCGAAACAGATGATCTGTCATAACACCGGGCGCGCGGCTTTGACTGATTGGCAAGTCATCAACCGTGACCGAGGCGAGACGCGAGTTAAGTTGAGTCCTAAGACTGGGCGCTCGCATCAACTGCGGGTGCATATGCTGGCGCTGGGACATCCGATTTTGGGCGATCCCTTTTATGGCACACCCGAAAGCCAAGCAGCCCCGAGGCTGATGCTGCATTCGCATCGCCTGCGCCTGCGCCACCCGGATGGTGGCGAAGTCATGGATTTTCGGGCCAAACAACCATTCTAAAACCATTTGACCTTTTGTAAAAAATTAAAAAATATAATTTAAAACAAAGTCTTATATTATTAATTGTAATTTTAAGGCATTTTTTTGGTGACGGCACTTTTTTAGGAGACTTTTTGGCGACTTGCGTCGTAGAAGCCCAAATATGATCAAGGCCTATATGCGTGTTTCGGCGCTGTCAGGTAAAATAATATGAACAGGACCGCCCGCTGAGCAAAATAGATGCAACTGTCTAAATCTGTTCCGCCAGAGCCGTGGCCACAGTTTAGATTTACGGGGGGACGGTGGTTCATTGAATCTGGCTGCAGTTTGGACAGATACATTGGAATGCGGCGCAATGCTTAGGGCTACAGGCCGAAGGGTTTGCCGTCTGATCAGGGCGTTTGACGTAACGCCGCCGAGCGTGATGCGGCGCGTTTTCACGCCGCATCAGGTATTTTAAGCGTCTTCCCAGCAGCTCACGGCTTTGATTTCCATGAACTCATGCAGGCCAAACAATCCGCCTTCGCGGCCATTGCCCGATTGCTTGTAGCCGCCAAAGGGGCTGCCCATGCCGAAGCCTACGCTGTTGGTTTCGACCATGCCCGAGCGCAACTGGCGCGCGACCCGCTGGCGTTGCTCTTGGTCACCGCATTGGATGTAGTTGGTCAATCCGTAGGGGGTGTCATTGGCGATGGCGATGGCCTCCTCTTCCGTATCAAACGGCATGATAGACATCACGGGGCCAAAGATTTCCTCTTGGTTGATCCGCGCGTCATTACCGACATTGGCAAAGATGGTGGGGCGCACGTAGTAGCCACGGTTCAAACCCTCAGGGCGGCCCAAGCCACCCGCGATCACTGTGGCGCCATCTTCTTTGATGCCCACTTCGATCAGGTTTTGAATCTTGTCATATTGCATTTGACTGACCACTGGACCGATGTGATTGCCCTCTTCGGCTGCAGATCCTACCCTGGTGGCATTGGCCGCAGCTGCTGCCTGTTCCAAAGCTTCCGCATAGCGTGAGCGTTCAACCAGCATCCGGGTTGGGGCGTTGCAAGATTGGCCTGAGTTGCGCATGCAGCGCACCACGCCATTGGTGACCGCATCTTCGGCAGCGTTTGCGAAGATGATATTCGCACCCTTACCGCCCAGCTCAAGGCTGACGCGTTTGAGCGTATCTGCGGCCGCTTTGGAGATCGCAATGCCCGCGCGCGATGAGCCAGTAAAGCTGACCATATCTACATCGGGATGCATTGACAGCTGTGTGCCCACGCCTAGACCGTCGCCGTTTACCATGTTGAATACGCCGGCTGGGAAGCCAGCCTCATGGATCATTTCCGCAAAGAGCAGTCCAGAGAGCGGCGCGATTTCAGAGGGTTTCAAGACCATGGTACAGCCGGTGGCTATGGCTGGGATGGCCTTCAACACGATCTGGTTCATTGGCCAGTTCCAAGGGGTAATCAAAGCAGTGACGCCAATCGGCTCCATCACTGTGCGTTCATTTGGGGCCTGCGTACCAAGGGGGCGGTCAAATTCGAAATCGCGAAAGGCGTTGATAAAGCCCTGCAAATGCCATGTGCCTGCGCCAACCTGTTGATTGCGGGCCAGCTTTTGTGGCGCGCCCATCTCAAGGCTGATGGCTGCGGCCATTTCGGCTTGGCGTGCCTTGTAGATCTCCAGCAATTTGTCCAGCAGAACGAGCCGCTCTTCTTTGGAGGTTTGTGACCAAGCGGGAAAGGCCTCCTTGGCCGCTGCAACCGCTGCATCTGTGTCGGATTGACCTCCGAGGGAAATCACACCTACCACATCTTCGGTGCTTGGGTCTATGATATCAAAATTATTGGCTTTTGCTGGGCTTACCCATTGGCCGTTGATATAAAATTGGCGCTTATCGATCATGTCTGCCTCCAGCAAGTTGTAAAGTTGCCGGAGAATGTCACCGCCGGACGGATTGCGCAAGCGGTGGAATGAGGGCTGTGCTTGTTTTTTAGGCATTTAGCCATGTGTGTTAGCGGGGCAATAGTCCTGTCAAAACCGCCCAAAGCGTTTCTCATTCAGTAAAGGACGTTTGGCCTGTCACCGCCAAGCTGAAATGTGAGGTTTGTGCCATATCGAGCTGCCACATTTCCCACAAAACCCGGGGATGGCAATGCGAGATGAGGTCCAGATTTTGACTTTACCTTGGATGGCAAAAACCGTGTCACACACAACACCGATCCAAAGCCCGCTAGACCAGCTACGACACATTTGGCAGTGGCACGTCCCATAGGTTTTTGGGACGTCGACTTGGAAGGTCACATGACCACAGGCGCTTAGTCCGGACAGGTTTGGCATGCAAGAGCACCCTTAGTGATTTATTCACGTGATAAAAATATCCAGGCTTAATTTTAGCGCAGGGGCGAGCGTCGCGCGCGGCTCGGCAGTGGGCCATGTCCAAAACAGCAAAAAGCCCCACCGAAGCGGGGCTTTCATAAGGTTGCTGCTGTCGGCAAAACTCCCAGAGTGGTTTAACCTTCGTTTGTGTCTTCTGCGGCCATTTCTTCGCCGGTTTCTTGGTTGACCATTTTCATTGCCAAACGCACTTTGCCGCGATCGTCAAAGCCCAAGAGCTTCACCCAAACTTCTTGACCTTCTTTGAGAACGTCAGATGGGTGATTCAAGCGGCGGTTTTCGATTTGGCTGACATGTACCAATCCATCGCGTTTGCCGAAGAAGTTAACGAAAGCACCGAAATCAACAACTTTGACAACTTTACCTTTGTAGATCGCATTTTCTTCTGGCTCAGCCACAATCGCGTAGATCATGTCATAGGCTTTTTTGATGCTATCAGCGTTCGGGCTGGCGATTTTGATCACGCCTTCGTCGTTGATATCAACTTTGGCGCCGGACAGCTCAACGATCTCACGGATCACTTTGCCGCCAGAACCGATCACTTCACGGATTTTGTCAGTTGGAACCTTCATGGTTTCAATACGTGGTGCGTGCACTGAGAATTCCTGCGCGCCCGTGATTGATTTCGACATCTCGCCCAAGATATGCAGGCGGCCTGCTTTGGCTTGTGCCAAGGCCTTCTTCATAATGTCCTGCGTGATGCCTGCCACTTTGATGTCCATCTGCAAGGATGTGATCCCAGCTTCAGTACCAGCCACTTTGAAGTCCATGTCGCCCAAGTGATCTTCATCACCCAGAATGTCGGTCAAAACCGCATATTCGCCATCGTCTTCCAAGATCAGACCCATCGCAACACCAGCAACTGGCGCTTTCAAAGGTACACCTGCATCCATCATGGACAAGGAGCCGCCACAGACAGATGCCATGGAAGAGGAGCCATTGGATTCAGTGATCTCTGACACCAAACGGATGGTATAAGGGAAATCAGTGGCCGCAGGCAAAACTGCCTGAAGCGCACGCCAAGCCAATTTACCATGCCCAATTTCACGACGACCTGGAGGGCCAAAGCGTCCGACTTCACCCACTGAATAGGGGGGGAAGTTATAGTGCAGCAGGAAGTTTGATTTATACGTACCGTGCAAAGCGTCGATCATTTGCTCATCGTCGCCGGTGCCCAATGTGGTCACAACCAAACCTTGAGTTTCACCGCGTGTGAACAGCGCAGAGCCATGGGTCCGTGGCAATAGGCCAGTTTGGCAGTTGATCGCGCGCACTGTGTCCAGTGCCCGGCCATCAATCCGTTTGCCGTTCTTAACAACATCGCCGCGCAGAACATTGGATTCCAATTTTTTCAACGCAGAACCCAGATTTTCATCTGACAGTTGCTCGGCGTTCAAGCCGGCTTTGATGCTGTCTTTCACAGCAGAAACAGCGGAGGTCCGCTCTTGCTTGTCTGTGATTGCATAGGCTGCGCGCATCCCATCTTCGCCAGCAGCTGCAACCGCTGCAAACAAATCGGCATAGTCTGGTGCTTGGAAGTTGAACGGCTCTTTTGCGCAATCTTCTGCCAGATCAACAATCAGGTCGATCACAGGTTGAATTTGCTCATGTGCAAATGCAACAGCGCCGAGCATTTCGTCTTCTGTCAGCTCATAGGCTTCAGATTCAACCATCATCACGGCGTCTTTGGTGCCGGCAACAACCAGATCCAAACGCTGTTCTGGATTCAGGCGCAGATTGTGCATGTCATCAATCGTTGGATTGAGCACATATTCACCACCTACGAAGCCAACCCGTGCAGCCGCGATTGGGCCCATGAATGGCGCGCCTGAAATTGTCAGAGCGGCAGAGGCTGCAATCATCGCAACCATATCTGGGTCATTGACCAGATCGTGTGACAAAACAGTACAGATCACCAAGACTTCGTTTTTGAAGCCAGGCACAAACAAGGGCCGAATTGGGCGATCAATCAAGCGTGATGTCAGCGTCTCTTTTTCAGTAGGACGGGCTTCACGTTTGAAAAAGCCACCTGGGATTTTACCAGCGGCATAGTATTTTTCATTGTAGTGCACGGTCAAAGGAAAGAAGTCCTGACCAGGTTTTTGGCTCTTGGCGAATGTTACGTTCGCCATAACCGAGGTTTCGCCCAAAGTGGCGATAACAGAGCCATCAGCCTGACGCGCAACCTTACCAGTTTCCAGGGTGAGAGTTTCTTCACCCCATTGCATGGATTTTTTTGTTTCTATAAACATTTATGTTTTCCTAAACGGCCCATTGGCCAGTCACATGGCGGCCCCATTGCCGCCGACTCCGATATCTTATTTTCGGGCGCTGGAGTCCGGGCGCCACGTTTCAGATAACGCGCGTTTACATCAAGAATCGCTGCAGGGAAAGGGGTGCTATAATTTGGGAGTGAAAACCTAGGCTTTGGCAGGCTGTTCGATGATTTCCACCAAACATGCCCCTACGATCAAACAGGCGCCAATCCATTCGATAAATCCCAGTGCTTCATTTGGCAGAAACAGGCTGGCAGTTAGGGTGGCGACCATAACTTCTGTCATCATCAGCAACCCCACCCGTCCGGGGTAGAGAAATTTCTGGGCCCAGAAGATGATCAAAACTGAAGGAAATATCAATCCTATGGAAATGGCCATGGATGCTGGGGCCACTTGGTACAACAATGCAAGGCTTGGCGTTGGCGCAAGACCTGCTGCCGCTCCCAGCAATAGGGCAAAGCCAGAGGCCAAGAGAAATTGGAAAACCAACAGGGTCGGCATGGGAATCTCGCCATAGCGTTTGATCATCGCACCGCCGATCGCCCAGGTGATACCCGAGACAAAGCCATAGAGATCCCCGATATTCAGGGGTAAATCCCCGCCACCTTGCGATACCAGAAACCCTAAGCCCAGCAGGCCAATCGCAATGGCCAGCCACCGTCCACGGGTGATCGGTTCTTTGAGCCAATAGGTGCCTATCAAGGTTGACCAAACCGGTGTGAGGTAAAACAATAAGGTGACCCGAACCACTGATGAGTGGACCAACCCTATGGTAAACATCGCCACTGTGAGCCCCATGAAAATGCCAATCAAAAACCCGCGCCGCAGATGCGGTTTTTGCGCCTTGAACTGAACTAAGAAGATCACACCAACCGCAGCAGCCGCCGGGATGTTGATCAGCGCCACGGTCCAAGCTTCCGCCACCCCAAGCCCTTCGAGATAGCGTAGCGGAATCCAATAGAGCCCCCAAATCGCCGCTGAGACGAGCACGGCTGCAGAGGCGAAATTGCTTGAAGGATTTTGCAGGTTCATGGTGCTGGTGTCAAAGACTGCCCAGTGATTGTCCAGTCATTTTCGAAATTTAGACACAAAAAAACCGCACCCGAAGGATGCGGTTTTGATATCTGTCGTAGGGGAGACGCTTAGCGGCGCAGGCCCAAACGTTTGATCAAACCTTGGTAACGGGCTTCGTCTTTGCTGCGGGCATAATCCAGCAACTTGCGACGTGTGGCAACCATTTTTAACAAGCCACGGCGACCGTGGTTGTCTTTTTTATGGGTTTTGAAATGTTCGGTCAAAGTCGCGATGCGTGAGGATAAAATTGCAACTTGTACTTCGGGTGAACCAGTGTCGCCCTCGGTGATTGCGAATTCTTTCATCAATCGTGCTTTTTCTTCAGGTGTAATCGACATCGGGGTCTCCTTTAAAAGGTTAAGGGTTATGGCGCAGGCCGGGATGTCGTCCAGCAAGGCCCGTGGAGGCTCCACCCAGAATCTGAGCGATGGATGCGTATAGGAAATTTTATCTCAAAAGGAAAGAGGCTTATATGCCCGCTAAAATCATCGCGCTATTCGGCAAAGAAGGGCACGAATGCATCCAAAACCGCCTGCGGGTTTTCTTCCATCACGAAATGGCCCGACTCGCAAACGCTCGCCTCCACATGGTCTGCCCAGCCGCGCCACAGCTCGGCCGCATTGCCACTTTTGGCCGGAAACCCGTGGGCGCCGTATAAAAACCGAATGTGTGCTGCTATACGTTTGCCCTCGGCTTGGTCTTGCAGATCTAAGGCGCGATCAAAGCTGGCACCTGCGCGATAATCCGAGCACATGGCATGGATGCGTGCCGGGTCGCGGGCTTGAGCACGGTAGCTCTCCAAAGCCTCTGGCGAGAAAGTGTCGAGACTATGGCTCAGGGTCCATTGTGTGAGCGTCCAGTCGACATAGGCATCTGGGTCACTGCTGATCATCCGCTCGGGCATGGGGGCGGGTTGCGCCAGAAAGGTCCAGTGATAGGCGGCCATAGCGAGATCGGCGGTCCAACTGGCCCAGAAATCTCCCGTCGGGACAATCTCGATGATGCCCAGCTTGCCAAGCCGGTCCGGATGATCCAAGGCAAAGCGATAAGATACCCGCGCCCCGCGGTCATGGCCCAAGACATCGGCGCGGGCAATGCCCAGAGCGGTGAGCAGATCGGCCATATCCTGTGCCATGTTCCGCTTGGAATAGGTTGTATTACCCGCATCATTTGCAGGTGCGCTGCTGGCACCATAGCCGCGCAGGTCGGGGATGATCACATCATGGTTCAGGGCCAATTGCGGAGCCACCAGTTCCCAGCACATGTGATTTTGCGGATAGCCATGCAACAGCAACAAAGGCGTACCCTTGCCAGCCCTATGAACGGCGATATCAACGCCATTGCAGCGCTGAATGGATGTTGTGAAACCTGCAATCATGTCCAAATCTCCGGCTGTTGTGTGTAGGCGATATACAATGGATGTTTGGGATGGCCTTGCTTGGATAGGCCCAAATGCAACAGAGGCTTGCCGCAGTCGCGCAACAGCTCAGTCACCTGTGCGCTGCGATCCAGATAGGCGCCATGGGTACCCCAAGCGGCAATCACCTGATCGGCCCAAGCGCAGGCCTCTTGGATGGCGGTATCATTCTCGGGGCCGATGGGGGATTTCGCCGCCCGCATGTTGTGTGGATCCGTGTCGCGCCATGCAAATATATTGGTCACCCGAAACCCGCCAAAGCCCAAGGTCCGCGCCCTACGCTCGCAGCGTTCAACGGTGGGATCATTCTGCACCTCGGTGGCGGTGGAGGGGTTGAGCATGACGAAGGCAACCTTGGTGCCAGCGGGATCCCAAACGCGGGTGAGAGCATAGCGATACCGCTCGCAATCTGAATAAACCGCAAAGCTGGGCGCATCGCCCTTGGTATGTGATCTGGTAATCATGGCCTATGGTGAGCGATTGCACAGGAGAGATCAAGAGACAGAGGATGCCTGGGATCGGGAAGCTAGAGCGATCAGGATGGGGAAATATATTTCTAAACCTACTGATTACAAGCATAATTTCAGCATATTGATGCGCGGTACATTTAAGCAGATGAGATAACAGAGATCCAAGAGTAGAATGCAAAGCCAGCCGAGATTCCCTGGCTGAAATTGATCTTGTGGTCGAATGAGGAACCAGCGATCCAGACCAGCGCTGGGTCGAGGGCCTATGGCTCAGGATTCGTGCTGCAAGATCACCCGGGCCGGGTGGATTTCGCCGGATTTATAGCGGCCAATCGCTTGGGCTTTGCCCTTATAGCTCACCCAAATTTCATCGCCATATTCCGCATTGGTAAAGCAGATCGCCGGGTTGCCATTGCGCAGCTTGGCGGCTCCTTCCGCATTGGTGGTGCCTTGTGGTAGATCGGTGAGACCCACTTCTAAGGGGCGCAGGAATTGACCAATCCCGGCGGTTTTGGCGAAGGACTCAATCTGCTCCAACGTCACCGCATGTTCCAGATCAAACGGGCCAGACCAGATGCGCCGCAAATGCGCTACATGACCATAACAGCCTAAAACTGCGCCCAAATCTCGCGCAATCGCGCGCACATAACCGCCTTTGCCGCAAGTCATTTCGAGCACGGCTGTGTCGGGGGTGGGTCTATCTGCCAAGATCAGCTCTTCGACCAAAAGCGGGCGGGCCGCGATCTCAATCTGTTCACCAGCGCGGGCCAGCTTGTAGGCGCGTTGGCCATCGATTTTCACCGCAGAAAATTGCGGCGGCACCTGCATAATTTCGCCCAAAAACCCTTGCATGCCTTCGACAATCTGAGCATCGCTGGGCCGCAGATCAGAGGTGGCGATCACTTCGCCCTCTGCATCATCGGTATTGGTGGCGGACCCAAGGTTGATGGTGAACTCATAGGCCTTGGTTGCATCGGTAATATAGGGAATGGTTTTCGTAGCCTCCCCCAAAGCCACGGCCAAAAGCCCGGTCGCTTCTGGATCAAGCGTGCCTGCATGGCCGGCTTTTTTGGCATCAAAGGCCCAGCGGACTTTATTGACCACTGCTGTGCTAGTGAGGCCTGCGGGTTTGTCAACGATGACCCAACCCGAAATATCGTGGCCTTTGCGTGTACGTCCCATGATGCCCTCTTAAGTTGCAGGCGGCTGCCCTAGCGCTATGCGCGCTACAGATCAATCTGTGTTTGATGTGTTGTCAGGCTCTGGCGCGGTGTCAGGCTCCGTGGCCGGGTCAAGATCGCGCCGCACTTCTTCGCGGTCAAACAGCGCGCGGGTGCTGTCCATCCGGTCAAAGGTCTCATCGATACGAAACCGAAGGTCGGGCGCAAATTTTAGCCCAGCCCTGCGGCCAACGATGCTGCGCATTTGACCCTTGTTGCGGGCCAAAGCCGCGATGGTCTCGTCATAAAGATTGCCGCCCAAGGGCATGACGTACACGGTCGCGATTTGCAGATCTGGAGAGGTGGTGACTTCAGAGACGGTGATGGAAATCTGGTTCAAATCAGAATCGTGAATTTCATCCCTCGCCAGAATTTCTGAGAGGGTACGGCGGATAACTTCACCCACTTTAAGCTGCCGTTGAGACGGGCCTGATTTTTGATATGATCTGTTTTTTGCCATATCTGGGACATAGGCCCTGTGCCAATAGGTTTGCAAGTGGCAAAACTTTCCGCCAAATACATGTCAAAGGAGAATGTCATGGCTGAAATCCCAGGAATTACCATCACCGGCGCATCCGGCCGCATGGGGCAGATGCTGCTCAAAACTGTTTTGGATAGCGATCGTGCCCGTCTTGTAGGTGCAGTTGAGCGGTCAGGCCATCCTTGGGTGGGCCGTGACGTGGGAGAGGCAATGGGGAGCCAGGCCAATGGTGTGATTGTCACCGATGATCCGTTGGAGGCCTTTGCCATCTCTCAGGCCGTGATTGATTTCACCGCGCCCAGCGCCACGCTTGAATTCGCAGCCTTAGCCGCTCAAGCGCGCGCTGTGCATGTGATTGGCACAACCGGTATGAGCGATGCGGAAATTGCGCAATTGGAACCCGCCAGCCGTCATGCGGTGATCGTAAGGGCCGGCAATATGTCATTGGGCGTGAATCTACTGACCAAATTGACCGAAAAAGTCGCGGCGGCACTCGATGCAGATTTTGATATCGAAATCATCGAAGCGCATCATCACCACAAGGTTGATGCGCCATCGGGCACGGCTTTGATGCTGGGCGAAGCAGCGGCGGCCGGCCGTGGTGTCCAACTTGCGGAAGTGCGCGACAGTGGCCGAGATGGCATAACCGGTGCGCGCAATCGTGGTGACATCGGATTCACAGCGATTCGTGGTGGCGATATCGTGGGGGAGCATGATGTGCTGTTCGCAGCCGCGGGCGAACGGATCATTTTGCGCCATATGGCCACAGATCGCGGTATATTCGCGCGTGGAGCATTGAAAGCAGCCCTATGGGGTCAAACCCAAAAGCCTGGGCACTACAATATGATGGATGTGCTAGGTCTGTGATCCAAATCTAAAATTGAAGCGTATATTGCTTTTAACCCATCCGGTCAGGACTGACATGCGCGGCAAAATTCTATCTTTGGTGTTGGCTGTATTTGCCTCCTCCGCTTCGGCACAGGATCGAATCTTGGACAGCGCAACTTTCCTGGACTCTGTTTTAGACAAAACGCTCGGATTGGCCCTGTTTGGAGTGCGACTCCGGATCTATGAAGACGGGCGGATCGAGGGTAAGGGCTTCGGGCGCCTGGTGACCGGGCTCTGGCGGTGGGAAGAAGGATATTTTTGTCGCACTTTAACTTGGGGCACTCGGGATCTCGGACCAAATTGTCAGGAGGTGGTGCTGGATTTCGGTAAAATCGAATTCACCAGTGATCGCGGAACGGGGCCCAGCGCTCGTTTTTCACTTAAATAAGTGATCGATTTCAATCCGGTTTAGAAATCGACCGCAATACCTTTACGCTCCCAATCACCAAAGCGCACGGGCTCGGGTCCGTCTCTACCGCCCAATTCACGTGGCATTTCTGTACTGGGCTGAGCCGCTTTGCGTGCTTCAGCTTCCGCCATCGCGCGTGCGGCGGCAGCATTAAGATCGAGTTTCTTGTTTTCTGTCATAAGGCTGATATACGCCGCTTTCATCAGATCGCAAGGATAGCTCATGCCCCGCCCCCCGCAAAATTCAGGTCGCCCCGGAACTTCTCTGGCTGGCAAGACGGAGAAACGACTTGTTTTGAACGTCGCTCGCCTTGCTGCGATCCGTATCTTGAACGGGGTGATGACGGAGCAAAAACAGCTCTCTGAGATGACAAAAACCGATGAATTTAAGGCTTTGGCCCCTGAAGATCGGGCCCGCACTCAGCGGCTTGCCACCCATACGCTGCGTCACGTTGGTCGGGCGGATCGGGCGTTGCGGCCGCATTTGGCTAAGCTGCCAGCGGTGGAAGTTTTAAATATATTACGTTTGGGTGTCGTTGAGATTGTGGGTCTTGGCGCCCCAGCCCATGCGGTTGTGAATGATTTGGTTTCTATTTGTGCATCAAGCGGCCAAACCCGCCCTTACAAGGGTTTGATCAATGCAGTGTTGCGCAAAGCTGTCGCTGATGTGTCCGGAAAGTGGGACAAATCTCCTGTGCAGATGATGCCAAAATGGCTGCGCAATCCGTTGCGCGAAGCCTATGGCAATGGCACGATTATGGCGATGGAAACGGCACATATGCGCGGTGCGCCAGTGGATCTGACTGTGACCTCTGATCCGCAGTCATGGGCCGAAACTTTGGGTGGCACTGTTCTGCCCAATGGCTCAGTGCGTCTGGACGATATGGGCCAAATTTCTGCTCTCCCAGGTTTTGGCGATGGCAAATGGTGGGTGCAGGATGCAGCGGCCTCTTGGCCTGCGGCTTGGCTGGCGCTGAAGCCTGGAGAGGCTGTGTTGGATGTCTGCGCGGCCCCAGGTGGCAAAACCATGCAGATGGCTCTGGCCGGCGCTGAGGTCACGTCCCTGGATATTTCGGCCAGCCGAATGGAACGGGTTGCAGAAAATCTTGCGCGCACCAAATTGAAAGCTGACCTGGTGATTGCCAATGTGTTGGAATGGCAAGATGAGCGGCAGTTCGATGCGGTCTTGCTCGATGCGCCTTGCTCGGCTACTGGCACAATTCGGCGTCACCCAGATCTGCCCTTTGCGAAGGATGGCACTGGAATCTCTGAGCTGATCGGACTGCAGGCTGAAATGCTGTCTGCGGCTGCACGACGCGTGAAACCCGGCGGACGTTTGGTGTTTTGTACCTGTTCTTTGATCCCAGATGAGGGTGAAGTGCAGGCAGAAAGCTTTTTGGAAGCCCATAAGGATTTTGTGGTTGATACATCAGTTCCGAAAGGTATGGAGGCCGAATGGCGCACAGAAGAAGGTGGATATCGCCTGCGGCCAGACTATTGGGCTGATCGTGGCGGCATGGATGGATTCTACATTATCCGAATGAACCGGGTTGCTTGAGAAATTTCTGGGTGACACCGGAGCGTATTTCAACATATAATAGGTATGAAACAGTGACAATTTAAGGTCGCGTGCTCCCGTGAAAAAACGTCCACATCGGTTGTCTTGGATAACCCAACTCAAGTATCGCTGGCTTTTGCGCAGGGCCGTTTGGTCTAAGCCTGCTATTGGTTTGGTCACTGCGCCCGAACCATGGACGATTGGCGATTTTGAGCGTGGGCAGCAGTTGGTTTCTGGCAAGGTTTTGATCACCGGTCATATGATGGATGTCGGGGAAAACTCAATTTGGAGCCAGTCGCCGCCGTCGGAGTTATTCGCCACAGAGTTGCAAGGCTTTGGCTGGCTGGATGATTTGGCCGCGCTGGGAGACCAGGCTGCTAAATACAAAGCACAAAGCTGGGTGCTGGATTGGATTTCTGGGTTTGGCATGGGTAAGGGGTCGGGTTGGAGTGCGGATCTGACGGGCTGGCGGTTGATCCGCTTGATTAATCATTCTTCCTTTCTCATGAACAAACTATCCGAAGGACGGCAGGCGAAGGTTTTCCATTCGATGGCCATTCAAACCCTATTTCTGGCAAAGTCTTGGCGGCAATTGCAACCGGGCCGGGCGCGGTTTGAAGCCTTATGTGCTCTGGTTGGCGCTGCGCAATCATTGATTGGGATGGGATCGCTTATGGCGCCCGCTTTGAGCGCGCTTGCGCTGGAATGTAAAACTCAAATTGATGTGGATGGCGGAATAAACTCGCGTAATCCTGAGGAACTTTTAAAGATTTTTGGCCTGCTGGCCTGGGTCAAGTATACTTTGGATCAGAGCAACACACTGATCCCTGAGGTCTTGGCCACTACAATCACAACTATTGCCCCGGTTCTGCGCAGCTTGCGTCACGGGGATGGGACATTGGCGCGATTCCACGGTGGGGGACAGGGCAGTGAGCATATGTTGGATCAAGCACTTGCGGTGTCGGGCGTGCGGCCTTCAATCCCGCAAGACGGAGCAATGGGATTTGCGCGCCTGAACGCCGGGGCCACCAGCCTTATCGTAGATGCGGCCCCACCGCCCTTAGGCCTTTCAAAGTTTGAAGGGCATGCTTCAACCTGTGCCTTTGAGCTGTCTGTGGGGCGCAATCGGGTGATTGTGAACTGTGG
The DNA here is from genome assembly GCA_905182455.1 of uncultured Planktomarina sp. Taxonomy (GTDB): domain Bacteria; phylum Pseudomonadota; class Alphaproteobacteria; order Rhodobacterales; family Rhodobacteraceae; genus Planktomarina; species Planktomarina forsetii. The sequence goes on along the minus strand of CAJJBJ010000001.1, from coordinate 145,290 downwards.
TTCTGGCTTGTGTTTTGGTGTTGATTGGCACTTGGCTGGCCGTGTAACTGCTTCTCACGCCACATTGGGAATTAATGGATTATCATCCTCAGCTTTTGCCCCGGCTAAAAAGGGCAAGGGTCGAGCGCTGAAAGACGCACCTACGATACTGTTACAGGCCACAAAACCCGTGCCGTTGACGGTATGCGCTTGCAGGGTGAGCCATAATGGGTACCAAAGCAGCCATGGTTTGCTACATGCGCGCACACTAGGATCTACCGGTCGATAGCAAAGGCTTAGTGGGAGAAGATAAGCTTTACGCTCCAGATACTCAGGATATGAAGCGATTTTATGCTATTCGGGGGAAGGTCACATGGGGATTTCGCTACACTTCGGTTCGCTTTCACTTGCACCCGGATGTGGCGGCCAGTTTGGATTCCGACGGTGCTTCGGTCTCTTTGTTGCTAATCAATGGCGATGTATGGGTGTTTCGTTATCAGGGGCTTGTTGAGTTGTCTTTGGAAGAAAGTGTTTATTTTGAGGAAGGTCGGGTGCATCCGCGCCCTACAGCGCAAATTGTTTTGTCAGGTGAGGTCAAAGAAATTACCACCCGCGTCCGTTGGTCACTGGCCAAAGCAAGCGAAAACCCTCAAAAGGCGGCCTAAGAAGCTACGCCGTCGGTCGTGGCATATTATTAGGATGACCAATGACACAGTTCGTAGATCTCAAACGCGCCCTTATTTCCGTATCTGACAAAACCGGTCTGTTGGACCTTGGGCGCGCGCTTGCAGATCGCGGTGTTGAATTGCTGTCAACTGGCGGTTCTGCCAAAGCTTTGCGCGATGCTGGGCTCACAGTGATCGATGTGGCTTCTGTGACTGGATTTCCAGAGATGATGGATGGGCGGGTCAAAACTCTCCATCCAAATGTGCATGGTGGGTTGTTGGCCCTGCGAGACAATCCTGAGCATCTGGCTGCGATGCAAAAGCACGGTATTGCGGGCATCGATCTTTTGGTGGTGAACCTTTACCCCTTTGAGGAAACAGTCGCCAAAGGCGCAGATTATGACACGGCGATTGAGAATATTGATATTGGCGGGCCGGCGATGATTCGGGCCGCAGCCAAAAACCATGGGTTTGTCGCTGTGGTCACGGACACCCAAGATTATGACGCCCTGTTGGCTGAGTTGACCGAGAACAACGGTGCTATAACCTATAGCTTCCGTCAAAAATTGGCGTTGAATGCCTATGCGCGCACCGCGGCCTATGATTCTGCCGTTTCAAACTGGATGGCAAAAACGCTTGAAGTTACTCCACGCCGTAAAGCGGTTGCTGGCACTTTGGCCCAAACCCTGCGCTATGGTGAGAACCCGCATCAGTCGGCGGCGTTTTACACAGACGGTCAAGCGCGCCCGGGCATCGCTACAGCAGTGCAGCATCAGGGCAAAGAGCTGTCTTACAACAACATCAACGACACCGATGCAGCGGTTGAGCTGGTGGCTGAATTTGATCCGGCCAATGGCCCGGCCTGCGTAATTGTTAAACACGCCAATCCTTGCGGTGTGAGCCAAGCCTCCAGCTTGCTCGAAGCCTATCAGGCCGCGTTTCAATGTGATCAAACCAGTGCTTTTGGTGGCATTATTGCGTTGAACCAAACCTTGGACGGCGCCACAGCCGCTGAGATTTGCAAGATTTTCACAGAGGTCGTTATTGCCCCTGACGCTGATGAAGATGCACGCCGTATCTTCGCTCAAAAGAAAAACCTGCGTCTTTTGACCATGGGGTCGTTGCCGGATGTGACGGCTGTTAGTCAAACCATTCGTCAGGTCTCTGGCGGCTATTTAGTGCAAGACAAAGATGTGGGGCAGGTATTGCCCAGTGATCTTAAAGTCGTCACCAAACGTGCCCCAAGCCCGCAAGAGCTGAGCGATATGTTGTTTGCGTGGAAGGTGGCCAAACATGTGAAATCGAATGCGATTGTCTATGTGAAAGATGGTGCAACGGTTGGTATTGGTGCTGGGCAAATGAGCCGCGTGGACAGCACCCGAATTGCCGCGCGTAAAGCGCAGGATATGGCCGAAGTCTTGGGCCTCGATGCGCCACTGACCCATGGTTCAGTTGTAGCATCCGATGCGTTTTTTCCCTTCGCAGACGGTCTTGTGACCGCAGCAGAGGCAGGTGCAACCGCACTGATCCAACCGGGTGGCTCGATGCGCGATGACGAGGTGATTGCCGCCGCCGATGCGGCCGGCCTCGCAATGGTATTCACAGGCATGAGGCATTTTAAGCATTGATATGAGAAAGATATTACTTTGGAGCGCAGCGCTGACTTTGGCATTGGATCAGATCACAAAAGTGGTGGTGGTGTTCTGGATGGAGCTTATTTCAAAAGGTCAAATTGATGTTTGGCCAGGCTTTGTTCACTTTCATATGGCGTGGAACACTGGCATCAACTTTGGTCTGTTTGCGGGCCAAGGGGATCTGGTCCGTTGGTTGCTGGTGGCAGTGGCTTTGGTGGTTTGCGGGTTTGTTGGCTTTTGGATGCGTGACGAGAAGAAGCCAATAGCGTTGATTGCAGCGGGTTTGGTAATTGGTGGGGCCTTGGGCAATTCACTTGATCGGGTTTTATATGGCAGTGTTGCAGATTTCTTGAATGTGACGTGTTGCGGTTTTTACAATCCCTATGCGTTCAATGTGGCAGATATTGCGATATTTGTTGGCTTGTTTGGCCTGGTTATTTTCTCGACAGATCACAAAAATAGCTAAGGTTCTGAGCGCTATTTAGTCGGCCGTGGCTTGCGGCCTCGGTCTCATCAAGTTTTAGTGAGTGGTGGGCATATTGCCGCTTTGGTCTTGTAAGCGCAAATTTTGAGCGTATTTGCTTTAGTATATCTTGCATTTATAAGGAACGTTCATGCTAATTAGGATTTTCGCAGTTTTGGGCCTTTGCCTGCCAATGCAGGCTCAGGCTCAGGCCAAGGTTTCAAATTTCATGTTGGACAACGGCATGCAGGTTGTTGTGGTGGAAGATCACCGAGCCCCAGTCGTGGTGCATATGGTGTGGTACAAAGTTGGTGCCGCAGATGAGGCGCCTGGAAAATCTGGTATTGCGCATTTCCTCGAGCATTTGATGTTCAAGAAAACCAAAAACCTAGCTTCGGGTGAACTGTCGGATACAGTGGCGGCCAATGGTGGGTCTGACAATGCCTTCACCAATCAAGACTATACGGCCTATTACCAGCGTGTGGCTGCAGACCGCCTTGAACTTATGATGAGTATGGAATCGGATCGGATGACGGGTTTGCAGCTGTCTGTTGATGATATAGCCACCGAACGCGATGTGGTGATCGAAGAGCGAAATCAACGTACAGAAAGCTCCCCTGGCGCTTTGTTCAACGAGCAAAAACAAGCTGCCATGTATATGAATCACGCTTACGGCGTGCCGGTGATTGGCTGGATGCATGAACTGAAAAAGTTGAATTTTGAGGATGCGGTGGCCTTCTATAAGCTGCACTATGCGCCCAATAATGCGATTTTGGTGGTGGCAGGTGATGTGACGCCAGAGCAGGTTAAAATCCTGGCTGAGCAATACTATGGTGTGATCCCCGCCAACCCGGCGGTGCAGTCGCGCGCGCGGACCCAAGAGCCACCACACAGATCTGCGCGCCGCATGACTTATCATGATGAGCGCGTGGCTCAGCCCTATGTGAGCCGCAGTTACTTGGCCCCAGAGCGAGACAGTGGCTATCAAACGACTGCCGCCGCATTGGTGTATTTGGCAGAAATATTGGGGGGATCGGGGGCGACCTCGGTGTTGGGTAAAGAGTTGCAATTCGACACGCAGCAAGCGATTTATACCAGCGCCTACTATGGCGGAACTGCCTTGGATAATACGACATTTGGGCTGATTGCTGTGCCTGTGCCGGGTGTGAGCTTACAGCAGGTTGAAGATGCCATGGATGCCGCGATTGCCAAATTTATGGCCACCGGAATTAATCTTGAGACGTTTGAACGGATCAAGATGCAAATGCGAGCCAGTGAGATCTACGCGATGGACAACGTTGAAGGTATTGCCAACCGTTATGGCGCGGCTTTGACACAAGGGCTTACCATTGCCGATGTGCAAGAGTGGCCACGAATATTGCAGGAGGTCACGCCCGATGAGGTCATGGTCGCAGCACGTTTGGTATTTGATCAAAAGGCTTCAGTGACTGGATGGTTGATGGGCCCGCAGGAGGAGTTGAAATGATCCGTATTCTCTCAACATTTGTCATCCTCTGGGCCGGCGCGGCGCAGGCCGAAGTGCAAATCAAAACCCCCACCAGTCCCGGTGGCATTGCCGCTTGGGTGGTGGAAGAGCCATCTATTCCCTTCACCGCATTGGAGATTATGTTTTCCGGTGGGGCCGCGCTGGATCCTAGAGATAAACGCGGTGCAGCCTATTTGATGACGGGGCTTCTCGAAGAAGGCTCCGGGGACATGGATGCGCAGGCCTTTGCTGCCGCGCAAGAGGCTTTGGCGGCCTCCTTTGGCTTTGATGTCTATGATGACACAGTCACAATTTCAGTTCGATTTTTGACGGAAAACCGTGCGGAAAGCTTGGCGCTTTTGAAAACCGTTCTAACCCAACCACGATTTGACCCCGAGGCCATCGAACGGGTGCGGACTCAGGTATTATCGATCTTAGCCTCTGACGCACAAGACCCAGATTCGGTTGCTGGTGCAACCTGGTCGCAATTGGCTTTTGGGCAGCACGCATATGGCACGCCGCGTGAGGGAACAGCGGCCTCAGTTGCGGCCCTTACACGCGAAGACATCATTGCCGCACATCAACGATTGTTTACGCGTGATTCCTTGTCGGTATCCGCAGTGGGTGACATTTCAGCGGCTGAGCTGGGTCCAATGCTAGATGACTTGCTGGGACAGCTGCCTGCGGGTGAAGGTCTCAAAACCGCAGCAGTTGAGTTTGCGACTGAGGGTGGGTTGACCGTTGTGGACATGCCAACCCCGCAGTCTGTGGCTTTGTTTGGCCATGTTGGAATTGACCGGGATCACCCTGACTTCTTTGCGGCCTTTGTTCTCAACACGATTTTGGGTGGCCGGGGTGTTGAGAGCCGCCTGTCGGCAGAAGTACGCGAAAAACGCGGGCTAACCTATGGTGTGTCGACCTTCTTGGTGGGCAAGGAAGAAGCGAACATGCTGATGGGACAAGTGGCAAGTGCCAATGATCGTATTGGCGAGGCAATTGCTGTGATCCGCGACGAATGGACCAAGATGGCGCGCGATGGGGTGACCCAAGCCGAGCTGAACGATGCGCAGACCTATCTCACTGGCGCTTATCCTCTGCGGTTCGATGGCAATGCGAAGATCGCAAACATATTGGTTGGGATGCAACGACAAGGGTTGAGCACCGATTATATCAACACGCGCAACGATAAGATCAATGCTGTGACCCTTGGCGAGATCAACCGTGTGGCGGCGGAATTGTTGCAACCGGAGGCTTTGCATTTTATCGTAGTGGGTCAGCCAAAAGGCCTCAACGAAGAGTAGCAGAATCGGATCCGAGCATGCTATGTATTGTAGCATGCTTAAATCTAACCCCAACATAAGCCAATTCCAGCCTGTTATCCGGCAATTGAACGAAACTGCGATCAATCAGATTGCGGCGGGTGAGGTGGTGGAACGTCCCGCTTCGGCCATTAAGGAATTGGTAGAAAATGCAATCGATGCGGGGGCGACGCGCATTGACGTTGAATATGCCGATGGCGGCAAAAGCCTTATTCAAGTTACTGACAATGGTTGTGGCATCGCGGCGGATGATTTGCCGCTGGCTATGTCACGTCACGCCACTAGCAAAATTGATGGCTCGGACCTGTTGAACATCCAAAGCTTTGGCTTTCGCGGTGAGGCTTTGCCATCGCTGGGAGCTGTGGGTAAACTGACCCTGACCAGCCGCACTTCTGAGGCAACTGGGGCTGAGTTGCAGGTGAACGGTGGCAAGCTGAGCCCAGTGCGCCCTGCTGCGATGCAGCTGGGCACCCGCGCAACCCTCCGAGATCTGTTTTACGCGACACCGGCGCGGCTTAAATTTCTGCGTTCAGATCGCGCTGAGGCGCAGGCGATTGCGGATGTGGTCAAGCGTTTGGCCATGGCCGAACCTGCAATTTCTTTTTCATTGCGGGATGCGGGCTCGGACCGGATGGTCTTTCAGGTGCAAGCAGAGCAGGGTGATATGTTCTCGGCTTTACGCGGCCGCCTGGGCCAGCTGATGGGCCATGATTTTGTGAAAAATGCGATTGCGGTGGATGCGGAGCGTGAGGGGATTACCTTAACAGGTTTTGCAGCTTTGCCGACCTATTCGCGTGGCGCTGCCGTGGCGCAGTTCATTTTTGTGAATGGCCGCCCAGTGCGCGATAAGCTGTTGCTTGGCGCCTTGCGTGGCGCCTATTCGGATTTTTTATCTCGTGATCGTCACCCTGCGGTGGCGCTGTTTGTGGAATGCGATCCGACCAGTGTGGATGTGAACGTGCATCCCGCCAAATCCGAGGTTCGATTTCGTGAGCCAGCGATGGTGCGCGGGTTGATCGTGTCAGGTTTGCGTCATGCTTTGGCGGATGCGGGCCATCGGGCTTCAACCACAGTATCTGATGCCGCATTGGGCGCCTTTACAGCCCAGCCGCAGGGGCATCTACAGGGTGAGCCGCGGGTCTATCAAATGGACAGGCCCCGCAATGCGCCGGGATATTCTGGACTGGCGGAGACGGAGACAATGTTCGACGTCCATCCTTCGGCGCGGATCGAAGGGATGCCACAGTTGGAGGCGCAACACCGGCCCTTGGGAGCTGCGCGCGCGCAATTGCATGAGAATTATATACTATCACAAACGGCTGAAGGCTTGGTAATCGTTGATGCTCATGCGGCCCATGAACGCTTGGTCTATGAAAATCTCAAGGTACAAATGTCTGAGTCGGGTGTGCGGGCGCAGGCCTTGTTGATCCCAGAGGTGATCAGCCTGTCTGATGGTGATATGGCGTTGCTGATGGAGCAGTCCGAGACGCTTACGCAATTGGGTCTGAGCATTGAGCCCTTTGGCCAAGGGGCTGTAGCGGTGCAGTCGGTGCCTGCGATTTTGGGGCATGTGGATGTAAACCGTCTGGTACTGGATATCGTCGACGAGCTGTCCGATGGGGGAGCCTCCCAAAGCTTACAATCGCGGCTCGATGCTATTTTGAGCCGGGTGGCCTGTCATGGATCTGTGCGCACGGGTCGGCGCATGCAGGCAGATGAAATGAATGCCCTTTTACGCGAAATGGAGGCAACGCCCCATTCCGGCCAATGCAACCACGGTCGCCCCACCTATGTCAGTCTTGCGATGTCTGATATTGAAAAATTGTTTGGACGCACATGATACTGACCCCTGATATTATTTTAATGCTGCTGGTAGGCGCTGGCGGGTTTGCATTTTTGGTTGTCATTTTGCTGCTCGTGGTGGCGCGGGCTGCTGGACGCTCGGCGCATGCAACAGCGCCTTTGACCAGCCAGATGGAGTACCTCAATCAACGGGTTCAAACAATTGGCGACGGCCAACAGCAATTGGCTGGCGGTTTGACCCATGTTTCAGAGGCGCAGGCGGCTCAGCAAAGCAATATGATTAAGTTGATGGAGGCCCGACTCTCTGCTGTGCAAGAGCAGATGACGCTGAATCTCACCACTAGCGCGAAAAGCACAGCCTCCTCCTTGGGCGAGTTGCAGCAAAGACTGGTCACGATTGATAAGGCACAGGACAATATTCAAAAGCTGTCTGGCGATGTTCTTAGCTTGCAAGATATTTTGTCCAACAAGCAGACCCGTGGGGCCTTTGGCGAGATCCAGTTGCAAGAAATTGTTAGCAAGGCTTTGCCTTCAGATGCCTATGCCTGGCAGGTGACCCTGTCCAACGGAAAGCGCGCGGATTGCTTGATTCATCTGCCAAACCCACCCGGCCCGATTGTCATCGATAGCAAATTCCCACTAGAGGCCTATGAGGCGCTGCGCAATGCCAAGACGGATTGGGAGGCGAATGAGGCTGCTAAGTTCATGCGCGTCAGCGTAAAGGCTCATATTAAAGCTATATCGGAGAAATATATCCTAGATGGTGAGACTGCCGATGGGGCGTTGATGTTTTTGCCCTCTGAAGCGGTTTACGCAGAATTGCATTCAAATTTTCCGGAATTGGTGCGTGATGGATTTGAAGCACGGGTTTGGATCGTGTCCCCAACCACCTGTATGGCCACGCTCAACACCATGCGCGCGATCTTGAAAGACGCCCGCATGCGCGAACAAGCTGGGGCAATCCGCACGGCGCTGCGTTTGCTGCATCGTGATGTGGAGCTGGTGGTGGACCGGGTGGATAAACTGAACACTCATTTCAACCAAGCGCGTAAAGACATCGAAGGCATTACCACTGCTGCTGAACGGGCGGGAAAACGCGCCCACAAGCTGGACAACTTTGATTTTGAAGAAATAGAAGCCTCAGAAAACGTGGTGCCTCTTACCAAGCCATAACTCGGCTTGGCGCGCAGTGTGTCTTAAATTCGCAAAAATGGTTGCGCCATGCGGGGAATCCAAGAGTTGAATCTGAGGGGTGCATCTGTGGCGGCCAAACAGATGCAATCTTCGCCAATTTCAGCCACAGGGGTGTGGTTTAGATCTTCATTGGCAACTTCCACGTCACCAGCGGCAAAGCGTGCGGTTGCATCGCGAAACGCGCCTTGCAACACGAGAGTGAGTTCGGTGCCACGGTGACCGTGATCTGGTACGGCGGCTCCAGCAGGAATATAGAGTAAGCGTGCGGTGGCTGATTTCGAGGTGCTTAGAACCGCCTGACGAACGCCCATACCAACAGAGCGCCATTTTACATCGCCCAAACCGCCACCTATATAGGCGCCCAAGGGGGACGGCACGTCACTGGCCGCCATAGGTTTTGCTGCACTTGGACCTTTTCCGATCAGCGCCAACGTCTCTTCCAAAGCGCCCTCATCCATGGATGCTTGAGCGTCAGTCTCCAGAAACGCGCCGCCAATTGCGTCATAGGCTTGGGCCGCGGCACGGCAACTGTCGCACATGGACAGATGTGTGGCCACAACCAGATTGAACGCTTCAGGAAGCGTTCCGGCGGCATAGCCGATCAAAAGCTGATCGGTGAGGTGATGTTTGATCTGGGTCATATTGTTCATTTCATCGTCTGTCGGAGTTTCGATAAAGCCAATCTAAGGCGGGATTTGATTGTGCCAAGGGGCAGACCCGTTTCAGCGGCAATTTCACTGTGGCTCAAGTCTCCAAAATAGGCTTTCTCAATCAACTCTCGCTGTTGGCTGGGCAGTGCTGTCATTGCTTCGGTCAGTTGTTGCGATTCTTGTTGCAGAACCAAAATATCGGCGGCTTCGGGTTCGGCTTCCGGGCCCCATTCCAAATTTTCAGGCTCGGGCCTGCGTTGTTTGCGCAGGGCATCGATTTTTTTGTTCCGGGCAATGGTGAAGATCCACGTGGCCACACTGGCTCTGCTCGGATCGAACAGATGGGCTTTATGCCAGAGTGTTGCCATAACCTCCTGAGTGCATTCTTCGGCCATGCTCGGCGAGGCACCTGATTTCATCAAAAACGCCTTCACGCGCGGCGCAAAATGCGCGAACAATTCGGCAAAGGCCCGTTGGTCTTGATCTGCCTGAATACGCTTCAGATGCTCAACCCAAGTGTTTTGTGGGACGGTTTTTTTCACAGTGGGGGTGTTAGCCTTCTGATAGTGCGGTCGAATTGGTTTCAACGCACCATAGGGCACCTGATACTCAGATGCACCCGTTTCATGTAATCTATCCAAAATTCCGAACATGCTTTAATACGCTCAAGAAATTAAACTGGATCACATGAAAATCAAAGTTTTCAAATGTAATCCATTTGCACGCCGCCTGCGTAGAATAATGACACAAAGATGAGGGATGTGCCGATGCCATTTGAGAATACCAGAGCGGGAACGAAGCGCATTGCGGTGATTGGCGGGGGTATCTCCGGCATGGGAGCCGCCTATGAATTGCGTCAATCGCATCAGGTGGTATTGTTTGAATCGGCCCCGCGGTTGGGTGGGCATGCGCGCACCGTTATGGCTGGAAAAAATGGAGATTTATCTGTTGATACCGGGTTTTTGGTCTTCAACGACGTGAACTATCCGCATTTGATTCGATTGTTCAAAGAACTCGATGTGCCAATCATGGACTCTAACATGAGCTTTGGCGCATCGATAGATGGGGGGCGGTTTGAATATGGCGTTTTGGCGCCCTCTGCGGTCTTTGCTCAAAAACGCAATATTTTGCGACCGAAGTTTTGGGGCATGATTCGCGATATCTTGAAATTTAATAAACGCGCCAATGCTGAACAGATTGATCCAAACATCACCATTGGGGCCTTGATTAAAAAATGGCGGCTTGGGGACTGGTTCCGAGATTACTATCTCACTCCCTTTACTGGCGCAATCTGGTCCACACCGATCACTCAAATTCTGGATTTCCCGGCACAGGCGATGATCACTTTCATGAAGAATCACGCCCTGCTTGGGGCTGGCGGTCAGCATCAATGGCGGACGGTTAATGGTGGGTCTCGCGAATATGTGAGTCGGGTCGAGCAGGCTTTGACTGCCGCCGGGGTTGAACTGCGTCTCTCCACGCCGGTTGAGTCAGTGCGGCGAGGCCCGTTGGGGGTTGAGATTAAAACTGCAGGTGGGGAGTATGAGGCCTTTGATGATGTAATTTTCGCCACGCACTCAGATATCACCTTGGCGATGCTGAGTGATGCGAATGGTGTAGAGCGCAAAGCGTTGGAAGCGATCAAGTATCAACCCAATGAAATGGTCCTTCACGCGGACATCTCGATTATGCCAAAGCGTAAAGCCGCTTGGGCCTCTTGGGTTTATACTGAAGATAAAGATCGCCAGTCAGACCGTATTGATCTTACCTATTGGATCAACCGTCTGCAAAGCCTGCCGAATGATGATCCTTGCTTTGTAACGCTAAACACGCAACGCGATATCGATCCGGCGTTGATCTATGATCAGTTTACCTTCCATCACCCAGTCTTCGATGTGACGGCTCTAAAGGCGCAGCAGGTCTTAAGTGATTTGAATGGTGCCAACTCCACTTGGTTTTGTGGCGCTTGGATGCGCAACGGGTTTCATGAGGATGGCTTGGCCACCGGTATTGAGGCAGCACGGCGCTTGATGGTGCAGAGTGCAACGATGATGGCGGCTGAATGAGCAGCATCGATCATATCAAAGCTCACACCTACCATGGGCGTAAAGGGCCTGTCGAAAACGCGTTTCGCTATGCCATCGACTACGTCTTGATTGACATGAATGCTCAGGCGTCGTGGCCCCGTCTGTTTTCGCGCAATCGGTTTAATTTGTGGAGCCTCTATGATGCGGATCATGGCGGAGCACCAAAGCAGGGGCGGGGCCTCAGCTGGGCGGAAGATATTTTGCGGGCTGAAGATCTGCCGGGCCTAGAGCGCATTTTGCTCTTAGCGCAACCGCGCATGTTAGGTCATGTCTTCAATCCGGTCAGTTTTTGGCTCTGCTTTGACGCACAAGACGATCTAAGGGTGGTGATCGCGGAGGTCAGCAATACCTTCGGCCAACGTCATAGTTATCTGTGTCACCGTGATGATTTTGCCGCAATCGGTCCATCAGATGAAATTGGAGCCCAGAAGATTTTCCATGTGTCGCCTTTTCAGCCGACGCAGGGCGACTATCGGTTTCGCTTCGACATTCGGGCCGAGCGGATTGGCATCTCAATTGAATATCTGCGAAAGGGTGGTGGGTTGATTGCAACGCTCGTCGGGCCGCGTCAGCCTCTCTCGAGTAAATCCATTCTGTCGGCTTTTCTGCGCCGGCCCCTTGGTTCGCGACGGGTTTTGGCGCTGATACATTGGCAGGCTACTAAGTTGTGGTGGCGCAAGGCAACCTTTAGGCCTTGCCCCGAAGCGCCGCAAAGCGATTTTAGCAGATGAGTACTGCCCAACGCCCCTCTTTGCCGTCCTTTGCTTTGTTTGGTGGGTTTCTGGCTGCGGCGGGTTTGCCCATCTACATTTTCGCCCCAACATTTTATGCGGAAAACTACGGTGTTGGACTCACTGCCATCGCTGCGGTGTTGTTTTGGCTGCGATTGTTGGACGCTGTGCAGGATCCTTTGTTTGGCTGGATATCCGAGCGGTTGGGGCGTGAGCGCGGGTTCTGGATTGGCTTTGCGGGTTTCATTCTTGTGGGGGCGATGATTTTGCTTTTCGCCATTCCACCGCGAACCGCGCCGTTGCTTTGGTTCGCCTTGTCTATTACCGGACTATTCAGCGCATTTAGTTTTCTGACCATCAATTTCTATGCCCAAGGCATCACCGCCGCTGCGAGCCTGCCTGGCGGGCATATGCAAGTTGCTGCATGGCGTGAAACTGGGGCGTTGATCGGGGTGTGTTTGGCTGCGGTCGCTCCGGGTTTGCTAGTGCTTTGGACACAAGCGCCGATGTTGAGTTTTGCGCTCGGATTTGCGGCGATTGGGCTTCTTGTCCCTCTGGGTGATGCGCCGGCAATGGGTGGGCCCGACACAGCGGGTGCCCTCGAACTTCAAACTGATTTGGCAGGACCTACCTGCGCGCCGCCTGTTGGTGCTAGCCTTTGTTAATGCCTTGCCGGTGGCTGTGTCTTCCTCGCTGTTTCTATTTTTTGTGACCCACCGCTTGCAGGCTACGGCTTGGGCGGGGGCTTTACTGTTGGTGTTCTTTCTGTCTGCCGCCGCTTCAGCGCCAATCTGGGCCGCGCTGGCCCGTCGTTATGGCACCCGCCGAGCTTTGCTTGGGTCGATGAGTTTGGCAATTGTGATTTTTGCGGTCGTGGGCTTTCTTGACACTGGTGATGTGGGGCTTTTCGCGCTAGTTTGTGTGATTTCTGGGGCCAGCATTGGCGCTGATTTGACCCTTATGCCCGCGGCTTTTGCACAACGTTTGGCCGTCATTGCTCCCAACGGCGCGCAGGGGTTTGGGCTTTGGTCCTTGATGAATAAGCTGACCTTGGCTTTGGCCGCCATCGCTTTATTTCCGCTGCTCGAAATGGCGGGGTTTGACGCCACAGCCTCCAACCAAACTGGGCAGGCACTGTTTACACTTACATTTCTCTACGCGGCTTGTCCGTTGTTTTTAAAACTGGTTGCGATCCTCTTGTTGATCAAAACCCCATTGCAGGATGAACAGATATGACATTGGCATTCATAATATTGGGCACGCTCGCGGTGGTCCTAGGAATTCAGTATAAAACCGGGTTTCTAGCGCAAAAACCAAGTAACTATGCCACCACGACACCGGCATTTGATATTCGCGAGCAGCTTAATGGCGACATGCTCTGTGAAGGTATCATTTACGGCCCCTTTGGCCGGGTGACATCGCGCTTTGTGGCGCAGATGCATGCTGAGTGGCAGGGTAACACCGGCCGGATGACTGAGGACTTTCGCTATGACAGCGGCAACATCCAGCACCGTGAATGGACGCTGAGGGTGGATGATGCTGGTCAAATTAAAGCCGAAGCACCTGATCTTCTTGGCACTGGGCAAGGTACGCAGCTGGGATCGACGGTGATGCTGAATTACACCATCCAACTGACCAAGGATGCTGGCGGCCATGCGTTACAGGTCACGGATTGGATGTATCTCATGGAAAACGGTTCGATCATGAATCGCAGTCAATTTCGCAAATTTGGAATCAAAGTGGCGGAGCTAGTTGCTACAATGCGGCCGATGCCAACGGATGCGCGTGTTGCAAAATGAGGTTTGACGGGAAACGATATTGGTTGGTGGGTGCCAGCGAAGGGCTAGGCCGTGCTTTGTCCCATAAGCTGAGTGCGGCGGGGGCTGAGTTAATCCTATCCGCCCGCGCGGAAGACCGGTTGCAATCCTTGGCGGATGATTTGCCGGGCAAGACCCAAGTTTTGCCGCTGGATTTGGCCGATGAAGCCTCTGTTGCGCAGGCTGGCGCGGCCTTGGGTCATGTGGACGGGTTGGTATTTTTGGCCGGAGTCTATTGGCCTATGTCTGCGCGTGATTGGGATGGGGCTTCTGCCTTGGCCATGGCGGATATCAATTTTGTTGGCGCATTTCGGGTGCTCAATCAAGTTATGCCACAGTTTTTGCAGCGCGATGTGGGCCATATAGTGATCACGGGCAGCCTGTCCGGGTTTCGCGGACTGCCAGGTGCAATTGGCTATGGGGCGTCCAAGGCTGGGGTCATGGCTTTGGCCGAAAGCCTTTATGCCGATCTGAGGCGTTCAGGCATCAAAGTTCAAGTGGTTAACCCGGGTTTCATCAAAACAAGGCTGACCGAGAAAAATACCTTCCATATGCCGTTCCTCATGTCGCCCGAGGAGGCCGCAGACCACATGTTCAAACACATGCAAAGCACCCGCTTCAAACGCAGCTTTCCCACCCTATTCTCATGGCTGTTTCGCTTCAGCCAGTTCTGGCCCGATTGGCTGTATTACCGGGTGTTTCGTTAGGGCTGGATTTAGAAGTTTGGTTGTTGACTGGGCCCGGGGTTGAAGCCCTTACCAGACCTTCAACCCCCAACATGGCGGTCAAATATACCCTTTGCCTTGCCCCATACACCGGTATCAAACTGCTTGAGGGCTAGGAGGCTTGGCAGGAGCTGAGCTGCAAAATCTTCAGAGCTTTCGCGGGGCAGAATTGAGGGTAGGTTGTCGATGGCGGTGACATCCAAGATTGGTGCACCCTGAGTGCGTAGAGCGGGTTTGTCCCAGCTGGTGGCTCGGTCATAGACTTTGATCGGAGAATAGGCGCTGTCTGGATCGCAGGCTATATCGCCTATCACCATAAGCTGGCGCGGGTCAGTTTTTGCGGAGGCTGGTACAAAGACTGGGGTGTCTTGATTGGCCAAAATACAATTGAGAAAAATATCATGAGCCAGAATTTCGGGATAGGGGCCGCCATGGGCGGTCTCTGCCACATCCCACTCAGTCACTGGGGCCCCAAGTGCTGCACAAAAATCGGCAGCACCGCTGCCCACACGGCCTTTTGCGCCGATAATGATCACTGTGGGCTGTGCGTGGCCTAGATCTGCGGCGACATTTGCCATAAGATCAGATGCGCAGGCAAAGGCCTGCACAGGGCCACAGAGATCGCCTGCTTGCGCTGCTGCCCAGCTTTTGAGCGCCACGGCCGCACCGGCATATCCGGCCCAATAACCAAAAGCTGCGACCCGACGGCCAGCTTCATTGGTGAGATATTCGAGGTCATACAGCGTACCGCCACCGGCCTTGAATCGGGCCAAAAGACGTTGACCATCGGGCTGGCCCTTATAGGCATGGCCAAACATGATGTGCCGGTGCCGCAGCGGCGTGCCGTCATCGGGCAATTCTTTTAGTCCCATGATGATGGCGTCTTGAGGGGCGGTTTGCCAATTGCCAGTGCTTGCAAGTTGAACCCCTGCATAGGCCTCGGTCTGAATGGCGCGGGTTGGGTCTTGTTCAAGGGTCACCTCAAAACCTGCCTCCAGCAAGGCTTGCACACCCGCCGGCGTGACGCCAACACGTTGTTCATTAGGGCGCTGTTCGGCCCTGATCCAAAGATGGGTCATAGCAGACCTTTAGCATGGACGGCGGCCACAGAGGGACGGGCCGCAAAGGCACGCTCGAATGCGGCCAGTTTTGGATAGATATTGATATCCACACCGTCCCCCTCCAGCCATTGTGACAAGGTGAACAGATGCGCATCGGCGATGGTGATTTCAGATCCGAAAATGTAAGGGCCCATAATCAAGGTCTCAACATAGGCACAGCTTTCCGACATAGTTTGGGGTATTTTCGCGGTCATATCTGCACGGGACTCTTTGAGATCTGCCCAGCGTTTGCCGCGCAGTTTATGCGCGTGGTTCACATGCATGGTTGCGGCCAAATAATGCATAAACTCGCGGATCTTGGCGCAGGTGAAGGCATCTTCCGGCATAAGATTGGGCGCAATATATTCCAAAATCGCCCCTGTTTCTGTCAAAATTCCGTCGGGAGTCACAAGCGTGGGCACCCGGCCCTTGGGATTTATGTCCAAATAGGGCTTTTCGCGCTGCGCGCGGGCCGCAATATCGACCAAGCACAGCTCATATTCGGTACCCAGCTCTTCTAAAATCAATGCTGAGGCCAGAGACACTGTATGTTTGGCGGCAAATAGTTTGAGCATGTCTATCTCCTAGATATTTGTGCGGGCGTGGCGGCGATCTGCGCCATCCAAATGCGGGGTGGCGTTGTAACCCGCCATATGTGTGGCCCCATTCCAGACGTCAAAACGATGCATGGAGGAATTGTGTATCGGCAACATCACTCGGGCAAATCCCTCTGGCCCGAGGGCCAAATGCTGCGCGATGGCCATGCCAATCACGCCGCCGGAGGTCACAATCAAGCTGCGCCCGCCCTGTATTGCCAGCTCTGACATCACATCCGCACACTGCTGCGCAAAATCCATATAGCTGATATGCGCATTGTCCAAGGAACCACTTTGCCAAGCGGTGAGTAGATGTGGGATTTGTTGGGCAAATTCCTCGGTCGAATTTGGTACAGGCGTCTGGGTTTGGGTGTGGTACTCATGAGCCAAATCAAAATAGCGCATTTCATTGACGCGGGGGTCAATGGCCACGTCATGGGGCAAATCTAACCCCGAGGCAGTTTCACGGTGCCGTCTCAGGCTCCCGCAAATTACCCGGTCAAATTCTTCTCCATGGCCACGCAGATACTCACCCAGCCAATTGGCTTGTTGATGGCCTGTGTCAGACAGCCGGTCGTAGCTTTCTTCATCTTGCGCGCCAGTATTTGCTTGGCCATGGCGAATGAGGATAATTTCTGTTTTCATCATTCGGTTGCAATATCGTGTTTCATAATCTTTGCCAATCGGCTCCTTTCGATCGGATTGGAAACGTCGCTTGGCGCAAATTCGGCTGTGCCTGTCGCGTATGGCATGTGTTTGCGATGCTGGTTTGGTCTAAACAGGGATAAATTCGCAGGAGTCGTCCGATGTCAGATACCGTCACATTCACCCTAGATGGAGCCGAAGTTTCGGCCCCAGCTGGACAGACAATTTGGGATGTGACCAAGGGGCAGGGTTTTATCATTCCGCATCTTTGTCACCGTGACGAACCGGGATACCGGGCCGATGGTAATTGCCGGGCCTGTATGGTTGAGGTTGAGGGCGAGCGTACTTTGGTTGCGTCCTGTATCCGACCGGTATCTGAAGGCATGGTTGTGCACACACGGTCTGACCGCGCCACGCAGGCGCGTCGGATGGTGATGGAAATGTTGGTGGCCGACCAGCCAGACCAAGAGGTGGCGCATGACAAATCAAGCCATCTTTGGGACATGGCCACCGGTCAAGGCGTGTTGGAAAGCCGTTTTCCCAAGTTGGAAGATGGGCGCATTCCGCTTTTGGATGACAGCCATGTTGCGATGTCAGTCAATCTGGATGCGTGCATCCAATGCGGCCTGTGCGTGCGGGCCTGCCGTGAAGTTCAAGTGAATGATGTGATCGGCATGTCTGGCCGCGGTCATGATGCTTACCCGACCTTTGATATGGCCGATCCAATGGGTGAGAGCAGCTGTGTAGCTTGTGGCGAATGTGTGCAGGCTTGCCCAACGGGTGCGTTGATGCCCGCCACTGTGACAGACGACAATCAAGTTGGAGATAGCAAGGATTTTGACAGCGAAGTTGATAGTATATGCCCCTTCTGTGGGGTCGGCTGTCAGGTAAGCCTGAAGGTCAAAGATGGCCGTGTGAAATATGTGGATGGCATTAATGGCCCCGCCAATGAAGGACGACTTTGTGTGAAGGGGCGGTTTGGCTTTGACTATATTCATCACGATCACCGCCTTACCAAACCGCTGATCCGCAGAGATGATGCGCCAGCCAAGGGCTTGAACGTGGATCCGGGCAATTGGGGCGATGTGTTTCGTGAAGCCAGCTGGGAAGAGGCGCTTGATTTTGCCGCTGGCGGCATGGCCAAGCTGAAGCAATCACGCGGTGGCGCATCTGTAGCGGGTTTTGGCTCGGCCAAATGCACCAACGAAGAAGCCTATTTGTTTCAAAAGCTAATTCGGCAGGGCTTCGGCCACAACAATGTCGATCACTGCACCCGTCTGTGTCACGCCTCCAGCGTGGCTGCTTTGATGGAGAATGTGGGTTCAGGTGCGGTGACTGCTACCTTTAACGAGATCAAAAATGCGGATGTGGCGATTGTGATTGGGGCCAACCCAATTGAAAACCATCCGGTTGCTGCCACATATTTCAAGCAATTCACCAAACGTGGCGGCAAGCTGATTGTGATGGATCCTCGTGGTCAGGCCCTGAAGCGCTTTGCCAGTCACATGCTGCAATTCCGTCCTGGTGCGGATGTGAGCATGCTCAATGCGATCATGCATGTGATCGTTGAGGAAGGGCTGTACGACCAGCAATACATCGAGGCCTATACCGAAAACTGGGAAGCTGAGAAGGCACATCTAAAAGATTTTAGCCCAGAAAAAATGGCGGGCATTTGCGGCATTGATGCGGAAACTCTGCGCGATGTGGCGCGGACGTTTGCCGGTGCTAAAGCAGGTATGATCTTCTGGGGTATGGGCGTGTCGCAGCATATCCACGGCACTGATAATTCGCGCTGTCTCATAAGCCTTGGTTTGATGACCGGCCAAGTTGGCCGTCCGGGTACTGGATTGCATCCTCTGCGGGGGCAAAACAATGTGCAGGGCGCGTCGGATGCGGGGCTTATCCCGATGTTCCTGCCAGACATGCAAACTGTGGTGAGCGATGAAGTTCGCCAAAAGTTCGCCGATGTTTGGGCGCGTGATGGTGGTGTAAACGAGCCACTTGATCCCAACAAAGGTTTGACTGTGACAGAGATTATGAATGCGGTACACACGGGCGACATTCGTGGGATGTATGTCCTGGGTGAAAACCCGGCGATGTCTGATCCAGATGTGGCCCATGCCCGCGATGCTTTGGCGAAGTTGGAGCATCTGGTGGTGCAGGATATTTTCATAACCGAAACTGCCAATTATGCGGATGTGATTCTGCCCGCAGCAGCTTTTGCCGAGAAGGCGGGCACCGTGACTAATACCAACCGCCAAGTGCAGATGGGCCGTCCGGCAGTATCTCCTCCCGGTGAAGCGCGCGCGGATTGGTGGATTGAAGTTGAGCTGGCCAAGCGTCTGGGTCTCGGCTGGACCTATGATCACCCAAGCCAAGTATTTGCGGAAATGAAGCTAACCATGAAGTCCTTCGACAATATAAGTTGGGACCGGTTGGAAGATGAAAATGCGGTGACCTATCCGTCTTTGTCCCCCACAGATCCGGGCCAACCTATCGTGTTTGGCGATGGCTTCCCAAGGGCAGATGGCCGTGCGAGGTTTACCCCTGCGGATTTGATAGCACCGGACGATGTGCCTGATGACGAATACCCAATGATCCTGACCACTGGTCGGCAATTGGAGCATTGGCACACCGGCTCAATGACACGCCGCTCTAAAGTGTTGGATTCGGTTGAGCCTGAGGCGAATTGCTCACTGCATCCGTCTACCCTGCGCAATCTGGATGTGGTTCCGGGCGGTTTGGTTCGATTGACCACAAAGCGTGGCAGCATTGACATCATGGCGCGTGAAGATCGCGGTGTGTCTCCTGATATGGTGTTTTTGCCCTTTGCTTTTGTAGAAGCCGCCGCGAACTTGCTGACCAACTCAGCCGTTGACCCCTTTGGAAAGATCCCTGAATTTAAATTCTCAGCTGTAAAGGTCGAGAAAGTCGAGGAGCAAATCGCCGCCGAGTAGGATTCGCCTGATTTTCGGGTGCTCGCGCGATCACGATAGCGAAAAAATGTGAAACCTATAGCCAACCCCAGTGTGGGGTTGGCTGCCGACTTGGCCGCATATTGGGTTTTCGAAGCTGAAATTGGGTTCTGCGACAAAATGGCACGATTTTTTGCGCCCTGGTTTTGGGGTATTTGCCATTTTTTTGGCGAAGCACTCTGGCTTCGGTCGGTCCCTCGAAGAGCCTAAGGATCGCAAAGCCCAAAATCCATTGATATTTTTGAGAAATCAGCCCGTAAATTGAGTAAATAATTTTGATATAAAAATAACTGTAATTTCGTTAAATGCGCCGTATTTTTGTAAATGTTTATAAAGAATCAGAATTTTTTTCGTTAATCAGCATAGAATAGTTTGGCCTCAGGAAGGAATTGAACGATCGTTCAAAAAAACTGATTGACCTTTGTCTAGTCGCCGTCCACTTATCTTGTAATAGCATTTTATAACGTATTTGGTATACGACACATATAAAAAAGGCGCCGGGAACCGGCATTGGGAGGATAATATTGTGACTGCGACTGACTCCGCGGAACTGGTTTCTATTCCAGCATTACTGGCGCGCAATGTGCGTGAATTTGGTGACAAAGCTGCTTATCGCGAAAAAGAGTTTGGTATTTGGCAAAGCTGGACCTGGAGTGAAGCCGTTGAACAGATTGAGGCGCTGGCGCTCGGTCTGTTGTCGCTAGGTGCAAACAGGGGCGATCACATTGCGATCGCCGGCCGCAATCGTCCTTATCTTTACTGGTCTATGCTGGCGGCTCAATCCATTGGTGCTGTGCCTGTGCCGATCTATCAAGATGCGGTTGGTGATGAGATCGCCTATGTTTTGGATCACTGCAACGCGCGCTTTATCGTGGCTGGAGATCAAGAGCAGGTTGATAAAATCTTAGATATTAGGGCTGATCTGAAAAACCTAGAACATATCATCTACTTGGATGCCCGTGGTCTTCGCAAATATGATCACAGCATTTTGTCGCAATTTCATAAGCTGCAAGATGCGGGACGTGCTGCTAAGGCCACGTTGGGCCCTGAGCTCGTTGCGCGGCAAGCTGGCCAAAATTATGATGATATCTGTGTGATGCTTTATACATCCGGCACCACGGGCCGTCCTAAAGGCGTGGTGCTGTCCAATCGCAATGTGATCGAGACCTCCAAGAATTCTTCACAGTTTGATAACTTGGGACCGAACGAAGAAGTGCTTGCCTACCTGCCGATGGCTTGGGTTGGCGATTATACCTTTTCTATGGGTCAGGCATTGTGGACCGGTTTTTGCGTGAACTGCCCTGAAAGCCCAGAAACCATGATGACGGATCTGCGCGAAATTGGGCCGACCTACTATTTCGCTCCCCCTCGCGTGTTTGAAAACCAATTGACCAACGTGATGATCCGGATGGAAGATGCTGGACGTTTGAAACAGTGGATGTTCCACAAATCTATGGCGCATGCGAAAACTGTGGGTCCCGCTTTGTTGAGCGGCCTGCCTGTGAGCTTCATGGACCGTGTGAAATATTGGCTGGGTGACAAGTTTATCTATGGCCCACTGAAAAACACGCTGGGCCTTAGCCGCGTTCGGGTGGGATATACCGCCGGTGAGGCCATCGGGCCTGAGTTGTTTGATTTTTACCGCTCGCTGGGCATTAACCTTAAGCAGCTTTATGGCCAAACAGAGGCCACCGTTTACGTGACGATCCAACCGGATGGCGAAGTGCGTGCCGATACTGTGGGGGTTCCTGCTCCCGGTGTTGAGGTCCGTATTGGTGACAATGGTGAGATTTATTACCGTTCGCCGGGCGTATTCGTTGAATATTATAACAATCCCGAGAGTACCGCGTCGACCAAGGATAAAGAGGGCTGGGTCGCCACTGGCGATGCGGGCTTCTTTGAAGAAGACAGTGGCCATCTGCGGATTATTGATCGGGCCAAAGATGTTGGAAAAATGGCTGATGGCCGTTTGTTCGCGCCCAAATATGTTGAAAATAAGTTAAAGTTCTTTCCAAATATTCTCGAAGCCGTGGTATTTGGCAATGACCGCGAATTTTGCACGGCCTTTATCAACATCGATCTGAATGCGGTGGGTAACTGGGCGGAGCGCAACAACATCGCTTATGGTGGATATCAAGAATTGTCCCAGCACCCTGAGGTGTTGGACATGATCCAAGCCCATATTGAGGAAACCAACCTAAGCATCGCGGATGATTCCATGTTGTCGGGCTGCCAAGTGAACCGTTTCCTTGTGCTGCACAAAGAGCTGGATGCTGATGACGGTGAAATGACTCGCACGCGCAAAGTGCGCCGCCGGATTGTGGAAGAAAAATTTTCCGATCTGATCACTGGTCTTTATGATGGCTCTGAGCGCGTGGCGACCACAACTGAAGTAACCTATGAAGATGGGCGCAAGGGTTCAATTTCGGCGACTTTGGAGCTGCGTGATGCGGCGATAGTTGCAGTACAACGGATGGCCGCAGAATGATCCAGAACTTTTCAGCTTTGCTCACCCAAATTTGTCTGGAGTGTCTGACCTATGTTTGACCAACCTGAAAGCTTTGTAACCGCAGACGGCCGCACTATTGGCGGTGTCATGATGGAAATGAAAAATATCACGTTGCGATTTGGTGGCGTTGTGGCGATCAAGGATATCTCCTTTGATATCCGCGAAGGTGAAATTCGCGCGATCATCGGCCCAAACGGTGCTGGAAAATCCTCGATGCTGAATGTCATCTCTGGGTTCTACAATCCTCAAGATGGCGAAGTTTGGTATAAGGGCGAACGTCGCCCCTCGATGAAGCCTTTTGAAGTGGCGCGCCAAGGCATCGCACGGACATTCCAAAATATTGCCTTGTTTGAAGGCATGAGTGTTTTGGACAATGTGATGACAGGCCGCTTGAACCACATGAACGCGGGCATAATGAGCCAAGCCTTTTGGTATGGAAAAGCGCAACGTGAAGAAACAGAAAATCGTGAAGTTGTTGAGCGGGTGCTTGATTTCCTCGAAATCCAGCACATCCGCAAAACACCAGTCAGCCGTTTGCCCTATGGTTTGAAAAAGAGGGTTGAATTGGCGAGGGCACTTGCTGCAGACCCAAAGCTGTTGCTTTTGGACGAGCCAATGGCGGGAATGAACGTTGAAGAAAAAGAGGATATGAGCCGCTTTATTCTCGATGTGAACGATGAATTTGGTACCACAATTGCTTTGATTGAGCACGACATGAGCGTGGTAATGGATATTTCTGATCGAGTGGTCGTAATGGATTATGGCAAAAAGATCGGTGACGGAACCCCGACGGATGTGCGCAGCAACCAAGCTGTGATTGATGCCTATTTGGGGGTAGCGCATGATTAAGTCTAAAAACCTAGTGAGGCCGCAACAGATGTTGCCAATCCAAAACACCGGCGTGGAGGCTTAAGTTATGTTGCCAGATCAGTTTTTATTTGCTGTTGAAGTTATGCTAAACGGCCTGATGGCTGGGGTACTTTATGCGCTTGTGGCCTTAGGTTTTGTTCTAATTTTTAAAGCCTCAGGTATTTTTAACTATGCTCAGGGTGTGATGGCGCTGTTTGGGGCGCTCACCCTGGTGGGAATCATGGACGGTCAGGTTCCTTTCGCTCATTTGATCAATGCGATCTTTGGTACGGACGTGCACCACTTCGGTTGGCATGTCCCCGCCTTTTTATCGATTTTACTAGTAATGGTCGTGATGGTTGGACTGGCGTGGTGTGTTCAGCATTTCATATTTAGGCATTTGGTTGGCCAGGAACCAATTATTTTGTTCATGGCGACTATTGGGCTTGCCTATTTCATGGAAGGCTTCGGTGACCTGATGTGGAACTCTGAAATTAAAAAGTTAGATATTGGCATTCCGCAGGGTGGCAGCATGTGGATCGAAGAGGCGACAACCTTCTTAGGTGGCTCAAATTTTTATGGGTTCTTCATCGATAAGTTAGAAATAGTGGCGTCTGTGGTTGCCGTCGTACTAGTTATTATATTGGTGGCGTTCGCCCAATATACCAAGCAGGGCAGAGCGATGCGGGCAGTAGCCGATGATCACCAGGCGGCTCTGTCGGTTGGCATATCACTTAGTTTTATCTGGGTCTTGGTTTGGTCGCTGGCGGGTTTCGTGGCTTTGGTTGCTGGGATCATGTGGGGAGCAAAGTCTGGGGTGCAGTTCTCACTGTCCTTGATCGCTTTGAAAGCTTTGCCGGTTCTGATGCTGGGTGGTTTCACTTCTATCCCCGGTGCAATCGTTGGAGGGTTGATCGTGGGTGTGGGTGAAAAATTGTTCGAATTTCTGATTGGTGCGCCCTTCTTGGGCGGTGCAACAGAGAATTGGTTTGCGTATATGTTGGCGCTCCTCTTTTTGGTCTTTCGCCCTCAGGGCTTATTTGGGGAGAAAATTATTGAGCGTGTTTGATATGATTGGGAATGTTCACGGCAGACACGCGGAGAACCACTTGCACAAGAAAACCTAGACAATAATCTAAACTTGAAAGGGATGGCGCATGATTTATCGTGAATCTGGTGATTTTAGCGAAACCTACCCAGCCGACAGTCAAACATTTCCAATCAAGTTTGACCGCTACCGCTACTATGCAGTTTTAGTAGTTGCCTTCCTAATTATCCCTTTCTTCATAAATGATTACTGGGCAAATGCGATTTTGGTGCCATTTTTAATTTACGCAATTGCGGCTATTGGGCTTAATATCCTTGTGGGGTATTGTGGCCAGGTGTCGCTTGGCACTGGCGGCTTCATGGCCGTGGGGGCTTATGCCTGCTATAAGTTGATGACGGCCTTCCCTGATATAAGCATCGTACTCCATATATTAATTTCTGGGGGTATTACGGCGGCAGTAGTGACCCTGTTTGGCTTGCCAAGTTTGCGCATTAAAGGTTTTTATCTCGCTGTGGCCACACTGGCTGCCCAGTTTTTCTTAGTTTGGTTATTTAACCGGGTCGCTTGGTTTTACAATTATTCTGCTTCTGGTCAGATTAATGCGCCAGATCGCACGGTGTTTGGTTATTTGGTTACGGGTCCAAATACCGAAGCATGGGCAAAGTATATGATTTGCTTGGTATTTTTGACCTTTGCGGGTATCATTGCACGCAATATGACCCGCGGATCCTTGGGCCGTAAGTGGTCCGCTATTCGCGACATGGACATTGCTGCTGAAATTATTGGTGTTAACCCACTTTCTGCCAAGCTTTCGGCTTTTGCAATTTCTGGCTTCTTCATTGGTATTTCAGGCGCTCTGTTCTTCAGTGTCTATCTGGGCGCGGTAGAGGTTGGAGAGGCATTCGGTATCCAAAAATCATTCTTGGTGCTATTTATGATAATTATCGGTGGTTTAGGGTCAATATTTGGCAGCTTTGCCGGAGCCGCTTTTATGGTTTTACTGCCCGTACTTCTCAAAAATATTTTAGTCGGTGGCCTTGGCTGGGACACGGCACTGGCCGCACATCTCGAATTTATCATTGTGGGGGCTTTAATCATTGTATTTCTGATCGCAGAGCCGCACGGTTTGGCACAGCTTTGGCGCATTGCTAAAGAAAAATTACGACTCTGGCCTTTCCCACACTAGGGGGTGGTTGGCTATACGATCCGGTAAAACCGGGATATTCGGACAACCAAGGGAGGATTAATCCGATGAAAAGACTAGCAACAGTAACAGTGGCCGCCGTCATGGCAGCAGCTCCAGTGATGGCTGATCTCGTGTTCCCATCACTATCTTATCGAACCGGCGCTTATGCTGCAGGGGGCATTCCATTTGCGGATGGCTATGCAGACTATATGACGCTCTTGAATGAACGTGATGGCGGAATTGGTGGCGTTATGACCCGCATTTTGGAATGCGAAACCGGTTATAACACCGAAAAAGGTGTTGAATGCTATGAGGCGACTAAGGGTGAAGGCTCTCTAGTGTATCAACCGCTTTCAACGGGCATCACGTATCAGCTGATTCCAAAAGTAACAGCTGATGGCATTCCTATGCACACTATGGGATATGGCCGGACTTCTGCAGCCAATGGCAAGGTATTTTCTAACGTGTTTAACTACCCTGCCAACTATTGGAATGGTGCGTCACTGGTTGTGAACCACCTATTGGACATCAATGGCGGTGATATCAAAGGCAAAAAGCTTAGCTTAGTCTACCACAACTCTGGCTATGGCAAAGAGCCAATCCGGACTTTCGAAGAGCTCGCAAGTAAACATGGTTTTGAACTAACCTTACTCGCGGTTGACCACCCAGGTCAGGAGCAGAAATCACAATGGCTACAAATCCGCCGTGAACGTCCTGATTATGTAACTATGTGGGGATGGGGTGTGATGAACGCAGTTGCGATCCAGGAAGCTGCAAACATAAAATTTCCAATGGAAAACTTTATTGGTGTATGGTGGTCGGGCTCTGAAAATGCTGTGCTGCCCGCTGGAGATGGAGCCCATGGCTACAAAGCTATAACGTTCCACAATGTAGGTAGTGACTTCCCAGTATTTGATGATCTAGCAAAATATGTTCTTGATACAGGTAAAGCTGCGGGTGCAGGGGACCAAATTGGTACTGCTATTTACAACCGAGGCTTCTACGCTGCAATGTTAGCTGCAGAGGCAGTAAAAACTGCTCAAAAGATCCATGGTGTTGCTGATATTACCCCTGCAATGATGCGCGATGGGATGGAAGCCTTGGAAATAACTGAAGCGGTTATGACTGATTTGGGCATGCCAAACTTTGGCCCATCATTTAAAGTGTCCTGTGAAAACCATGGTGGTCCAGGTACTGGCGCTGTGGCACAATGGGATGCGACCAACAAAAAATGGTCTTTGATTAGTGATTTTGCTGAGTCTGACATGTCAGTTATCCAGCCACTAATCGATGCTGACTCTGCAGCCTATGCCGCAGAAAACAGTATGGAAACTCGCTGTAACTAAAATTTTTAACAGCGCTCTGGCCCACACTGGGCCAGAGCAACCCATATAGGATTATAGTCATGCTTGATGCCACTCCAGAGAATGAAACCCTTTTAGAAGTCAACAATATCGAGGTGATCTACAATCACGTGATCTTGGTGTTGAAAGGCGTCTCTTTAAGCGTGCCAAAAGGCGGCATTACGGCTTTGTTGGGTGGCAACGGTGCTGGTAAGACCACAACACTTAAAGCCATTTCCCAATTGCTGCACTCCGAACGGGGCGAGGTCACCAAAGGAACGATTGAATATCGCGGTCAATCTGTATCTGGTTTGAACCCCTCCGATCTCGTGAAGCGCGGCGTTATCCAAGTTATGGAAGGTCGTCATTGCTTTGAGCATTTGACCATTGAAGAGAATTTAATGACCGGAAGCTACACCCGCCGAGATGGTGCGGCTGCGGTGGCTGCTGACTTGGAAAAAGTATACGAGTATTTCCCACGCCTGCGCGAACGTCGCAAAAGCCAAGCAGGCTATACCTCCGGCGGTGAGCAACAGATGTGCGCTATAGGGCGGGCCTTGATGTCGCGTCCAGAAACGATCTTGCTGGATGAGCCTTCCATGGGCTTGGCGCCGCAATTGGTGGAAGAGATCTTTGGCATTGTAAAAGACTTGAACGAAAAAGAAGGCGTGTCCTTTTTGCTGGCTGAGCAAAACACCAATGTTGCCCTGCGCTTTGCGCATTATGGCTATATCTTGGAATCTGGCCGCGTGGTTATGGACGGCCCTGCCGCCGAGCTGCGTGAAAATCCAGATGTGAAAGAATTCTATCTTGGCATGAGTGATGAGGGCCGCAAATCCTTCCGTGATACCCGCAGCTATCGCCGCCGCAAAAGGTGGCTGAGCTGATCTAAACTCTGATTACGGTTGGTAAGGAATGGTGCAATGACCTTTTACGATGATTTGGAAACCCGTTCCGCGGATGCGCGCGCTGCCTCTCTGGCGGAATGCTTGCCTGCTCTACTAGTGCATGCCCTAACCCTGCCGGGCAATGCTGCGCTGACAGATTTTGATCTGACAAACATCACATCCGCTGAAAGTTTAGCGCGATTGCCAGTTCTGCGCAAATCAGAGCTTGGCGTGGCCCAAAAGCTGCGCCCGCCATTTGGTGGCTTTTCTGGGCCAGACTTTGAATATGCGTTCCAATCGCCGGGCCCTCTTTATGAGCCGGGCCGCACCAGTCATGATTGGTGGCGATTCGGGCGTTTTTTGCATGCAACGGGCATTGGCGTGGGTGATATTGTTCAGAATTGCTTTTCCTATCACCTAACCCCAGCTGGCACGATGTTTGAAAACGGCGCACGTGCCGTTGGCGCAGCTGTTTTGCCTGCGGGCACGGGACAGACGGAACTGCAAGCTCAGGCCGCTCATGATGTTGGGGTGACTGGCTACGCAGGCACGCCAGACTATTTGAAGGTGATTCTCGAAAAAGCCGATGAGATGGGGTTAACGCTGGCGATTAGCAAAGCAGCTGTTGGCGGTGGGGCTTTGTTCCCATCCTTGCGGCAGTGGTATCTTGATCGTGGTATAGCGTGTCGGCAATGCTATGCGACGGCGGATCTGGGCAATGTGGCCTACGAAAGTGCCGCGATGGAGGGTTTGATTCTTGATGAGGGTGTACTTGTTGAGATTGTAACGCCCGGAACTGGGAATCCCGTGCCCTTTGGCGAGGTCGGTGAGGTTTTGGTCACCACACTGAACCCTGATTACCCTTTGATTCGCTTTGCGACTGGGGATCTGTCGGCATTCATGGAAGGCTCTAGCCCCTGTGGGCGGAGCAATTTACGGATCAAAGGCTGGATGGGCCGAGCCGATCAGACGACAAAGATCAAAGGCATGTTCATCCGCCCTGAACAGGTTGCAGTCTTTGTGGCCAAACATCCCGAAGTTACGCGGGCGAGAGTGATCGCCAGCCGTGCAGCTGAGTCGGATGTGATGGTAGTGAAAATCGAAGGCGATGTGGGCCGTGCGGATGTCTATGCTGCCTCAATCGCTGAGACCTTGAAACTGCGTGCGCAAATTGAAGTGGTGGCCATAGGCACACTTCCCAAAGACGGTGTGATCATCGAGGACCAACGCACTTACGATTGATAGGTCTTGTCGATTCATTTCGCGTCCGACAGTGGCCAGCAGCTTAAAAATCAAAAATCAGCATAAAAAAAGCCGCCCCAAAGAGGGACGGCCTTTTTAAAACGCTGCGACAGAGATTAACCCTGACGTGCCTTAAAACGAGGCTGTGTTTTGTTTATAACATAAACACGGCCTTTACGGCGTACCACACGACAATCGCGGTGGCGGCTCTTAAGCGAGCGAAGCGAGTTTTTGACCTTCATGGCCTTCTCCTTCAAAACCGGGCCGCGGAGTAGCCCTAGCTAAATTACATGGTGGGCACGACTGGGATCGAACCAGTGACCCCTTCGATGTCAACGAAGTGCTCTACCGCTGAGCTACGCGCCCGTTGAACCGAAACAAACCCCGCGCCCCACAAAAAAGGACGCAGAAATCCGCGCCGGTAGCGGCCGTATATGCAGCGGGTGCCGAGTCTTCAAGCTGAAATCGCAGCTGAGACCATAAATACAGTGGCTGGGTGCATTTTTATTCATTTTACAGATGAATTGTTTCCTCATTTTGGGTCTGGTGCTATGTTAAGCCCATGAATGACGCTTCTTTTGCCCTTTATGAGCCTGTTGAGCTCACCAGTTGTGTCGTGTTTGCCTCACCACATTCAGGGCGGGGCTATAGCTTGGAGTTTCTGGATCAATCCAGACTTGATTCTCATGCAATCCGCGCGTCTGAAGATGCTTTTGTGGATCACTTGTTCCAATTGGTTACTGATTTTGGCGCACCCTTGTTGGCTGCCTGTGCACCGCGCGCCTATGTTGACCTTAATCGCGCCTGTGATGAACTTGATCCTGCATTGATTTATGGGGTGCGCTCCGTGGGACTTAATGCCCGGGTGGCCGCTGGGCTTGGGGTGGTGCCGCGCGTCGTAGCAATAGGGCGCCCAATCTATAACGGTAAAATATCCATGCAGGAGGCGCAGGCGCGGCTGCAAGATATCTGGCATCCCTATCACCAGCGTTTGCAGGCCTTGCTGGATGCAACGCGTGCAAAATTTGGGCATGTGGTGTTGATCGATTGCCATTCCATGCCGCATCTGGCGGTGAACATGGAGAAGCGCAGTGATACGCCTGCTCAGATTATCTTGGGGGATCGGTTCGGCGCGGCGGCCGATGAGGAGGTTGTCGATCAGGTCCAAGCGGCCTTTGTAACGGCGGGCTTTCGGGTGGCGCGGAATAATCCCTTTGCGGGCGCTTATATTGGCCAACACTACGGCAAGCCTCAACGCGGCCAGCATGTTATTCAAATTGAGATTGATCGGAGCCTGTATATGAATGAGGCGGCGATTGAGCCTTTGCACAGTTTTGACGCATTCCAAGCCCGCTTGCGCTTGGTGATTGCTAAGATTGCTGGACTGGATATGGGTAAGGCGCGTCTGGCCGCTGAATGACCTAACGCAAAGACCGTCCCTTTGCGATGGCGTCACTGCCGAACTTGGCACGAATGGAATCTGTGGCCCGCTCGGCCTTGATGCGCTTTTCCGCATTGGGATCTAGCAGGTCACCGGTGAGATCACTGTCCGTGTCACTTACCAAATCTGACAAGCCAACTCCGATCAAACGATACGGGCCCTGTGGCCCGGCCTGATCAAACAGATCACGCGCGGTGCGATAAATTCTATCTGCAATTTGGGTGGGGTCGCGTAGGGACAGCCTGCGGGATAGGGAGGTGTGGTCCTTGCGCTTCAGTTTGAGCGTCACGACCCGCCCGGCCAAGTCACGAGCCTTGGCGCGGTCGCTTACCTTTTCTGCCAAGCGCCAAATATGGCCGTCAAGAATATCGGGGTCTGAGGTGTCTTCAAAAAAGGTTGTCTCATTGGAAATGCTTTTGACTGGTGCATGGGAGGTGACGCGTCTGAGGTCATGGCCACGCGCCAAATTCCAAAGACGTTCTCCCAAAGAGCCGAAGCGTTTACCAAGGTCCTGCCTGTCCCAGCGCAGCAGGTCTGCGAAGGTCCTTATTCCGGCTTTACTCAGCTGTTCTTGTGCCACGGCGCCAACGCCCCAAATCAAGCCAATGGGTTTGTCGCGCAGGAAATCATCTGTTTCGGCCAGGCCAATCACTGAATATCCTCGGGGTTTGTCGAGATCACTAGCCACTTTGGCCAGGAATTTATTATGTGACAATCCAATCGAGCCTGTCAGGCCCAGCTCGTCCTTCATTCTTTTGATCAAGCGCGCCAACATCACCGCTGGCGGCGCGCCGTGCAGTTTTGCAGTGCCGGTCATATCCATGAAGGCTTCGTCCAGTGACAACGGTTCAATGGCAGGGGTGAGGTCGAGCATCATGGTGCGAATGGCCTTGCTAGCTTTGACATATTCATCCATCCTAGGGCGCACCACCACGGCTTCTGGGCAGAGCTTAAGAGCCTGAAACATTGGCATAGCGGATCTGACGCCACGGACCCGTGCGACATAGCAGGCGGTACTAACTACACCCCGCTGCCCGCCCCCAATGATCACGGGCTTGCTTGCCAGTTCCGGATTGTCTCGCTTTTCCACCGATGCATAAAAGGCATCGCAATCCATATGGGCGATTGAGAGTGTGAAGAGCTCAGGATGAGCCGTAATGCGCGGAAGGCCACAGTTAGAACACCGCTTGGGCGCAGTTTCAAAGATGGTCAAACAATCGCGGCAAAGTGCTGGCATGTGCATGAGGGTATCTTGGAACGGAAGGGGCGTCCACGGGCAAGAAATTGCCCGCATTCGTGTTTTTGGGCATGACCATTGGGGCTGCCTGCGTGTCGTTGTTCATGCCGTTGGGAGGGGCAGGGATCATGAGAGGCTCTGTGGCGGTCACCTTGGCGATTTTCGCAATTGCTTCGTTGATAGCGACATTGATTTTGCGTCGGGTGTTTGAGCTACCCTAAGGGTAGGTCAAAACCTTTGACAGTGATATTAATGACTGAATTTAGGCTCTAGGGTTTATGTCTTGCAGGCTGCTCAGTTCGGCCAAAATAGCCAATGCTGCTGCGCGCGGTGACGGGGCTGTCCAAATTGGGCGGCCTACAACCACGTGATCTGCACCATTGGCAATAGCTTGCGCTGGAGTTGTGACCCGCTTTTGATCACCCAACGGTGCTCCCGTTGGACGCACGCCTGGGGTGACGATCAACTTGCCTTCTGCCTCTGGTAAAGCGCGGATCAATGCCGCTTCTTGGGGGCTAGAAATCACGCCATCTGCGCCTGCCTCAAAGGCTTTGCCCGCGCGTTCAATCACCAAATCTGCAATTGCACCGGGCTTGATCAAGGCGCCATCAAGGTCGGCGCGGTCCAGCGACGTTAGGATGGTCACAGCGAGAATTTTGAGATCTTTGCCGGCGGAACCTTCCTTGGCCGCGCGCACCACATAAGGATCACCATGGACGGTGAGGAAATCGAAATCAAACTGCGCTAAACCCCGCACCGCATGTTCCACGGTGGCGCCGATATCAAACAGCTTCATGTCCAAGAAAATGCGCTTGCCAAATTCCGCCTTCAGCTCATTGGCCAAGGCGAGCCCGCCACCGGTTAACATGCCAAGGCCAATTTTGTAAAAGTTGACGGCATCGCCGAGTTGCTCGGCCATTTTCAAACCATCAATGGCATTGGGCATATCCATCGCAACAATTAATCTATCATCAGCCATGGACGCCTCCAAAATGTCTATTGGGGCTGAATTATCTATTGCAGCGTATCCTGTCCATGCCTAAGGCCATATTTTGAAGAGATGAGCCTAATTTCGAGTGCTTTTCAGGTTTGGCCCTTGTCGTGGCTTACGGTGATACCCAAATAAAGGTTAAGGTCGCATCAAGGCTGTGCCAAACTCGGGCAGCATATCTAACGCGACGCTTATCTAAGGAGAGAAACGATGAATTTAGAGAAATTCACCGAACGGTCGCGCGGTTTTATTCAGGCGGCCCAAGCCATCGCGCAAAGAGAAGACCACGCGCGCTTGGGGGCAGAACATCTGCTCAAAACCCTGCTGGACGATAAAGAGGGTTTGGCGAGCAATTTGATTATCCGCGCTGGCGGCGTACCTGCACGGGTGGTGGAGCATTTGGACATCAGCCTGTCCAAGATTGCCAAAGTGACAGGTGATGCCCAGGTCTACCTGGACAGCACCACCGGCAAAGTTTTGACCGAAGCTGAACAGCTGGCGCAAAAGGCCGGGGACAGCTTTGTTCCGGTCGAACGTATTTTAATGGCGCTGAGCATGGTGAAGTCCAAGGCTAAGGATGCGTTGGATGCAGGAGCGGTGACAGCGCAAAAACTCAATGCGGCCATCAATGACATTCGCCAAGGTCGTACCGCCGACAGCGTCAGTGCTGAAGACAGCTACGAGGCTCTGAAGAAATACGCGCAAGATCTCACCGAGCGGGCTCGTGAGGGCAAGATTGACCCCATTATTGGCCGCGATGAAGAGATTCGACGTGCGATGCAGGTGCTATCGCGGCGCACCAAAAACAACCCGGTTTTGATCGGGGAGCCCGGCGTGGGCAAAACCGCGATTGCGGAAGGTATGGCCCTTCGGATCGTAAATGGCGATGTGCCAGAAAGCCTGCGCAACAAGCGATTGCTGGCTCTGGATATGGGGGCTTTGATTGCTGGCGCGAAATATCGCGGTGAGTTTGAAGAGCGTCTCAAAGCGGTGCTGAATGAGGTGACGGCTGCTGCCGGTGAAATCTTGCTGTTCATCGATGAGATGCACACCTTGGTTGGTGCTGGCAAAGGCGATGGCGCGATGGATGCGGCAAATCTGATCAAACCGGCTTTGGCTCGTGGTGAATTGCACTGCATCGGGGCCACTACGTTGGATGAGTATCGCAAATATGTTGAGAAGGACGCAGCGCTTGCCCGGCGGTTTCAGCCGGTGCTGGTAGATGAACCTAGCGTCGCCGATACCATCTCAATCCTACGCGGCATTAAAGAGAAATATGAGCTGCACCATGGAGTGCGGATTGCCGATGCGGCGCTGGTGGCAGCGGCCACATTGTCGAACCGGTACATCACAGATCGGTTTTTGCCTGATAAGGCCATCGATTTGATGGACGAAGCCGCAAGCCGGTTGCGTATGCAGGTGGATAGTAAACCCGAAGAGCTGGATGCGCTCGACCGCGATATTTTGCAAAAGCAAATCGAGGTTGAGGCGTTGAAGATGGAAGATGACGCGGCCTCCAAAACCCGATTGACGGCGCTTGAGAAAGCATTGGCAGACCTTCATGACCGATCCAGTGAGCTGAATGCGCAATGGCAGGCTGAACGGGATAAATTAGCCTCAGCGCGCGATCTCAAAGAGAAATTGGACCGAGCCCGTGCGGATCTTGATATTGCCAAGCGTGAAGGCAATCTCGCCAAGGCAGGTGAGCTGTCTTACGGGGTGATCCCAAGCCTTGAAAAGCAATTGGCCGAGGCGGAAGCCGGCGATGGTCATATGGTGGAAGAAGCCGTGCGACCTGATCAAATTGCCGGTGTGGTTGAGCGCTGGACGGGCATTCCAACCTCGCGAATGCTGGAGGGTGAGCGTGAAAAGCTGCTGCGTATGGAAGATGAGTTGCACGCAAGGGTCATTGGTCAGCACACTGCGGTGCGGGCTGTGTCAAATGCGGTGCGCCGTGCCCGCGCAGGCCTGAATGATGAATGCCGGCCGCTGGGCAGCTTTCTGTTTCTGGGGCCAACAGGGGTCGGGAAAACTGAGCTGACCAAAGCTGTGGCAAACTTTCTATTTGATGATGACAACGCAATGGTGCGAATCGATATGTCGGAGTTCATGGAAAAACATAGCGTGTCGCGGTTGATCGGTGCACCTCCGGGCTATGTCGGCTATGAAGAGGGTGGTGTTTTGACCGAAGCCGTGCGGCGCAGGCCCTATCAGGTGGTGCTGTTTGATGAGGTTGAAAAAGCGCATCCGGATGTGTTCAACATCTTGCTGCAAGTGCTGGATGATGGGGTGCTTACCGATGGCCATGGACGCAAGGTGGATTTCAAACAGACGTTGATCGTGTTGACCAGCAATCTTGGGGCGCAGGTGTTAAGCCTATTGCCAGATGGGGCTGATGCCTCGGATGCGCGCAGGGGTGTGATGGACGCAGTACGGGCACATTTTCGCCCTGAGTTCCTCAACCGTTTGGATGAAACAATCATCTTTGATCGACTAGGCCGTAAAGATATGGATGGGATTGTGGATATCCAGTTGGCGCGTTTGGCCACCCGTTTGGCGCCACGCAACATCACGCTTGAGTTGGATCAGCCGGCTAAGACTTGGCTGGCCGATGAGGGCTATGACCCTGTGTTCGGGGCGCGGCCTTTGAAACGTGTGATTCAAAGCGCCTTGCAAAACCAATTGGCGGAGATGCTTTTGGCCGGCGAAATTGACGAGGGGGACACTTTGCCCGTCAGCGCCGGGACGGAGGGGTTGATCGTGGGCGACCGCGTGAGTACCTCTAACCGTCTGCCACCAGAAGATGCGGTGGTGCATTAAGCTTTAGAACTAACGATACCCCGTGCGGAGATGGCTCTGCGCGGGATAGTGTTTGCAGCTTTTCCAATTTGCTGTGCAGGGTGGCGTTGAAGTAAAATCCTGGACCCCCCACACCATGCGCAATCTCACATCCCCACCGAAGCTTGTAATTTTTGACTGTGATGGCGTGGTTGTGGACAGCGAACCTCTTACCCTTAATTTGTTGTGCGAAGATCTGGCGTCTCACGGCTTGAGTTTGTCGCTTCCAGAAGTGATTGATTTAGCGGTTGGGGGCACCATCGGCGGGATCGGGGTGCAAGCTAAGGCTATGGGGGCGGCTATCCTCGATGATTGGGCCGATCAGTTTTATGAAAAGATGTTTGCTGTCTTAGGGCAAAGCGTGGAGCTCATCCCGGGCATTGAGGCGGTATTGGATGCGCTGGACCATCAGGGTATTCCTTTTGCGATTGGTTCGAACGGTTCGCATAGGAAGATGGGCATCACCCTCGGGCGATGTGGCGTAGCCGAGCGCTTTGCAGGCAGGGCCTTCTCTCCTGAAGATGTAGCCAACCCGAAACCTGCGCCCGACGTTTATCTTTTGGCCGCCAGCAAGATCGAGATCGCTCCAGGGGATTGTGTTGTGATTGAAGATAGCGCAACGGGAGCGCGGGCCGGTGTGGCGGCTGGAATGGTGGTTATGGGCTTTACCCATGACACCCCGGCGGCCAAATTCGCTGGGATAACCGATATGCTATTTGATGATATGGCGGATCTACCAGCCCTATTGGGGCTTAACGCGCAGTGATGGCAGGCCAATGCCCGTGCTTTCAAATCCACCATCCACTGAGATATTTTGACCCGTCACAAAGCTAGCTTGCTCTGAGCACAAAAATGCAATCACCTGCCCTATCTCTGCCTCGCTGCCATAGCGGTTGAGGGGGATGGCGTCATGGTAGGCATCGATGATGTCTTGCGTATGGACCGCCATGGCCAGCTTGGTGCGCACCGGGCCGGGGGCCACGGAATTGACCCTGATGCCAAATTCACCAAGCTCTGCTGCCTGTTGCTGGGTCAGATGGATCACCGCAGCTTTGGAGGTACCATAGGCTACGCGAAGGGTAGAGGCCCGCAGGCCTGAGATGGAGGCGATATTGACCACAGCCCCACGGCTGTCTTTGAGCGCAGGAATGGCGGCCTGTGTGCAGAGGAAGACGCCATCAAGATTGGTGTCCATGACTCGACGCCAACGGGCGAAGGTTGTGGCCTCAATAGGTCCAAAATCTGCTACCCCGGCATTGTTGACCAAAGCATCAATTTGCCCACGGCTCGCCATGACATCCGTGATCATGGCCTCAACCTGTTCGGGATCTGAGATATCAAAGGCGGCGGCGGTGACATTGCTACGGCTTGCGGCCTCGAGGGCAAGTTCCTGTGCGTCGCGGTCCACCATGACCACATGCCAGCCCTGTGCGCAGAGGATATCTGTGGTGGCCAAGCCAATGCCGCGTGCGGCGCCGGTGATGAGAGCTGTTTTCATGATATACCTCGATGTTTTTTATAGAGTGCATTGTGCGCGGGGCAGAGGCAAGCGGCTGTTTTGTTTCAATCCCGTGGCGCAGTTGTGATATGATGTGTCTTGGCCTGAAGTGAGCTTCGCGCTAGGTTTGATCAAACAAAAGGATTTCATCATGGCATATCGCTGGACAAATGATCTGAGACGGGCGGACGTGACCCCTGAGTCATTGTGGTTGAACCGCAGGCAAGTGATTGCGGGCGCTTTGGGAGCGGGTGCGCTGGGCACGATTGCCAGCCCGGCCATGGCCGAGGCTTTAAAGCCCAACAGCTGGGAGGATATTACCAGCTACAACAACTATTATGAGTTTGGGACCAGTAAAGAAGACCCTGCCACTAATGCGCATATGCTCAATACCTCTGGGTGGGAAATTGAGATAGATGGTATGGTAGACGCGCCGGGCCTCTATTCTGTGGCGGCTCTCACCGACGACCTGACCGAGGAAGAGCGAATCTATCGCTTTCGCTGCGTTGAGGCTTGGGCGATGGTTGTGCCTTGGAATGGGTTTGAGCTAAAAGACATTCTTGATAAGGTGGGAGTGCAGTCTGGAGCCAAATATGTTGCCTTTGAAACGGCCTTGCGCCCTGATGAAATGCCCGGTGTCCGCTATAGCGTGCTGGATTGGCCTTACCGTGAAGGTCTGCGCCTCGATGAGGCCATGCATCCGCTGACCATGATGGCCACTGGGATCTATGGCAAACCCATTCCAAATCAAAACGGCGCTCCGATCCGTTTGGTTGTGCCTTGGAAGTATGGATTTAAGTCCATCAAATCCATTGTGCGGATCACATTGACAGATGAAGAGCCTCCCACCAG
>CAJJBJ010000001.1:0-102500 GCA_905182455.1 uncultured Planktomarina sp. | reverse complement strand
CATTTATGCATGGTAGCGGAGCGTAGTGTGACATAGTTCCATGCGTCTTTAACTTCCTTCGGGGAGTATTGGACGCAAGGAGCTTTCTGTGAAGCCGGCCTGTGAGGGATCCGGTGGAGAGATCACTAGTGAGAATGATGACATGAGTAACGACAAAGGGGGTGAGAGACCCCCTCGCCGAAAATCCAAGGGTTCCTGCTTAAAGCTAATCTGAGCAGGGTGAGCCGGCCCCTAAGCCGAGGGCGAAAGCCGTAGGCGATGGGAACCAGGTTAATATTCCTGGGCCAGGAGGAAGTGACGGATCATGAAGATTGTTGGATCAGGCGTAGTTGCCCCAGCAGTTAATTGGTTCCTGGAAATAGCCCTCCATCAGACCGTACCCTAAACCGACACAGGTGGATAGGTAGAGTATACCAAGGCGCTTGAGAGAACTATGTTGAAGGAACTCGGCAAAATACCTCCGTAAGTTCGCGAGAAGGAGGCCCGGTTTCTAGGCAACTGGAAGCTGGGGGCACAAACCAGGGGGTGGCGACTGTTTACTAAAAACACAGGGCTCTGCGAAGTCGTAAGACGACGTATAGGGTCTGACGCCTGCCCGGTGCCTGAAGGTTAAAAGGAGGGGTGAGAGCTCCGAATTGAAGCCCAGGTAAACGGCGGCCGTAACTATAACGGTCCTAAGGTAGCGAAATTCCTTGTCGGGTAAGTTCCGACCTGCACGAATGGCGTAACGACTTCCCCGCTGTCTCCAACATAGACTCAGTGAAATTGAATTGCCTGTCAAGATGCAGGCTTCCCGCGGTTAGACGGAAAGACCCCGTGCACCTTTACTACAACTTTACACTGATAACAGGCACAATATGTGCAGAATAGGTGGTAGGCTTTGAAGCAGGGACGCCAGTCCTTGTGGAGCCTCCTTTGAGATACCACCCTTATTTTTCTTGTTATCTAACTGCGGTCCGTTATCCGGATCCAGGACCCTGTATGGTGGGTAGTTTGACTGGGGCGGTCGCCTCCTAAAGCGTAACGGAGGCGCGCGAAGGTTGGCTCAGAGCGGTCGGAAATCGCTCGTTGAGTGCAATGGCAGAAGCCAGCCTGACTGCGAGACTGACAAGTCGAGCAGAGTCGAAAGACGGCCATAGTGATCCGGTGGTCCCGAGTGGAAGGGCCATCGCTCAACGGATAAAAGGTACGCCGGGGATAACAGGCTGATGGTGCCCAAGAGTCCATATCGACGGCACCGTTTGGCACCTCGATGTCGGCTCATCTCATCCTGGGGCTGGAGCAGGTCCCAAGGGTACGGCTGTTCGCCGTTTAAAGAGGTACGTGAGCTGGGTTTAGAACGTCGTGAGACAGTTCGGTCCCTATCTGCCGTGGGTGTAGGATACTTGAGAGGAGTTGCCCCTAGTACGAGAGGACCGGGGTGAACGATCCACTGGTGGACCAGTTGTCGACTACGGCAGTGCTGGGTAGCTATGATCGGACAGGATAACCGCTGAAAGCATCTAAGCGGGAAGCCCCCCTCAAAACAAGGTATCCCTGAGGACCGAGGTAGACCACCTCGTCGATAGGCCAGAGGTGTAAGCGTGGTAACACGTTCAGCTGACTGGTACTAATGGTCCGATAGGCTTGATTTGATCCAGTAGAAGGCAGACACAGCCAAATACTAGACCGAAAGCCATACACAATAATAAACGCCGCATAAGCGTATTTGACTTGGAACTCTCTGACTATGAAATGGGCCTCAAAACCCGATCAGGCTAAGATCTATCTTGGTTTGGTGATCATAGCGCCAATGAAACACCCGATCCCATCCCGAACTCGGCAGTTAAGCATGGTCGCGCCGATGGTACTGCAGCTTAAGTTGTGGGAGAGTAGGTCATCGCCAATCCTAGATAGATCATAACCAAATAATTGTCTCTCTCATAACGATAAACAAATTATACTTCTATTAACTGGCGGCCTTGCGGGTCTACTTTTTTCTCGGTCTAAGCTGAGCTGTGATCTTAGGTCCCCTCTTGTTTTACTCGCAAATATTATTACAACAGCCTAAATGGAGGCCATCATGTTTGCACGAATCTATCAGCCAACCAAAACGGCAATGTCATCGGGCAACGCTAAAACCAAACACTGGGTATTGGAATTTGCGGCAACTGAGGCTCGGGATGTGGATCCACTCATGGGGTGGACCTCGAGCGATGAGACCCAAACTCAGGTGCGACTTCAATTTGAAACCAAAGAAGCCGCATTGGACTACGCTTCTACGAAAAACATTGTTGCCACTGTTCAAGAGCCACAAAAGCGTAGCGCAAACATCCGAGCAGGCGGCTATGGTGAAAATTTTGCCACTCATCGCCGCGGAATTTGGACTCACTAATCCTAATCAGTCGGCCGTGTGGACAGCAGGTTAGGTTACTCAGGCATGGTGGTGGCGTAGATCTTTACAATTTCGGCCAGCTTCAAACGTTGAATTTTCCCAGAGGGTCCTTTGGGTAGCTCACCTATTAAATGTACGTAATCAGGCGCCTTAAAAACCCCAAGCCTTGCAATACATATTTTGATCAAGTCCTCGGACGTAAGCGTGCTGCCCGGTTTCAGGGTAACCGCAGCCTCCACGCGTTCGCCGTATGTGCTGCAGGGCCGTGCAAATGCCGCGGCCTCAACCACATCTGCATGGGCGTAGAGGGCCTCATCAACTTCTCGGGGCGCGATGTTTTCGCCGCCCTTGATAATCAACTCTTTCAGGCGGCCGGTTACATAGACGTAGCCATCCGTGTCCTTGTGGCCCAAGTCACCGGACAATAACCATCCATCTGGGGTAAAGGCAGCCTGTGTGGCAGCTGGGTTCTTCAGGTATTCCTTCATTACATTTGGGCCACGAATTGCGATCTCACCCTGCTCATCAGAATCAGCAAGGGAGAGGTCTTGCCTTAGGATTGCCACCTCATTCCCAAGAGCTAGGCCGGGCGAACCAATTTTACGCAAGCCCGGCGGTAGTGGATTTGATAGCATTTGCGCCGCCGTTTCCGTCATGCCCATGGTTTCTACGATCGGTACATCGAACCTAGCCTCAAAGGCTGTTTGCACGTCAGGAGCCAAAGCTGAGCTGGCGGATCTGCCAAAGCGTAAACGCGCTTTAACGCTTTCGTTGGGGTCTTTTGCGCCATGGAGTAGGTGCGAAATGATTGTAGGGACGACCGAAAACCAAGTGGCGGCCCCTGTATCTATGTCGCTCCAAAATCGACTGGCTGAAAATTTTGGCGCAACCAAAAGTTGACTTTGGGAAATAAGGCTGCCCATAACACTGACGCAAAGCCCGTTGATGTGGCAGATTGGTAGAACGCAATAGCCGCAGTCTGCTGGCGTTAGGGCATGTGCCGTTGCGGTCGTCCATCCTCCTGCGAGAAGGCTGCTATGGCTGTGCACGACGCCCTTTGGGCGACCTGTGGTGCCTGATGTGTACATAAGCAAGGCATCGTCACCGGCGTCTAGGGAGTGCAATTGCGCAAGGCGTGTTTCACTTGGGATATCCGGGAGGGCTGCGACCAGATTGGACCGCGTCTCGCTGAATTGATCCTGTTGAGCCTTGCCTACAAAAGCATAACGCGCCTCGGAATGTTCAAGCGCATAGCGGATGGCGTCATTGCCCGCAGCAAGATTAATCATTGTGACCCGAAATCCGCCATAGAGACTGGCAAAGAGCGCCTCAAGTGCAGGTTTCCCGTTGGGCATCATAACTGCGAGACTTTCACCTTTGGTCAGTCCCAATTCAGTGAGATATCGTGCCATGTTACGTGCGCGATCTCGCATATCACACCAAGACAGGGGAGCTGTGCCATCTGTAAACTTGTAGGCAATCGCCGCGCCACCAACTTCAGCTTGGCTGTCTAGCCAATCACGCACTGTGCCTTTGGGGGGGGCTGTGTCAAAAATTGTCATTTACCAGCCGCAGCCCAATATTCCGCAAAAATATCTTCAACAGCTGGCTCGTGGGCTGGAATCTCACGCGCAATTTTAGTGGTCTGTATGAAATGGGTCCAGTTGAGATTGCCATCTATCGAATTTCCGCCCCAGCTGCCGCAGCCCATCGAAAGAGAGAATGGCAGTCCGTTATTAAACGCGCCTCCAGTGGCGAAGCAATGGGCTTGATTGACGATCACGCGGCAGGTCGGTACCTCGCGGCCCAATTCCAGCGCGCGGGCATCAAGAGTTGAGTGAAGGCCAACTGAATGCCCCGCGCCTTGGTGGCTCAATATGCGCGATGTAATGGCCTTGGCATCGGCAAAATCTTTGGCCCGGTAAAGCGCCACAATACGTGACAGTTTTTCACCCGAGAGGGGATGATCCGGACCAATGCCCAAGGTTTCAACCGCGAGAAACTTTGTCCCCTGCGGAACACTGTCCGCCATATTCAGGGCTTCAAGCATAACATCGGCATCCTGGGCGATCACGGCGCGGTTCAGGTGGCCATTTGGCCAAAGCTTGGCGATGATGGGTGCTTCGTCCCGCACTAAGCAGCCGCCTTCTGCGGCCATGGCAGAAATGAAGGCATCATAAATGGCATCTACAACTACTAGCGCATTTTCTGACGAGCAGGATGTGGCGTTGTCGAAGGTCTTGGAGGCGGTGATTTTGGACGCAGCACCCGCAAGATCAGCGGTTTCATCCACGATCACAGTTACATTACCAGCACCGACCCCAATGGCTGGCGTTCCGCAGGTGTAAGCTCGGCGCACGTTGTCTTGGCTGCCGGTGACAATAACCAAATCTGTGGTCTCAAGCATCCGCTGCGTCTTGGCTTTAGAGCCAGGGGCGGGCACCATCTGGACCAGATCATGATCCAAACCCAGTTTATCAAACTCATCATAGATATAACCCAGCAGCAGCGCACAGGCTGGAATACCTTTGGGTGAGGGCGATAGCACAATGGCATTGCCACCCTTCAACGCATTGATGATATTGTTTGCTGGAGTGGCCGCTGGATTGGTTGAAGGCACAACAGCACCCACAACCCCAATTGGGCGAGCAATTTCAGTGATCCCAGTACTGGCATCATCCAAGACAACGCCAAAGGTTTTAGCGTCAGCTATATCGCGCAGCAGTCCGAGGGTTTTGCGATGATTTTTTGTGATTTTATCGGCGACATTACCCAATCCGGTGGTCTGTACTGACAATTCGGCCAAGCTGCGATTGCGTGCCGGCTCCATGATAGCCCAGCCAACCGCTTGTGCTGCTTGATCGTAACGTGCCTGGCTACCATGCGCCTCAAACGCCAATTGGGCTTTGCGGGCACGGGCAATCACAAGGTCTACTTGAGTAAGATCATCAGGGGTTGTCATAGGAGAATTCCGTTCGTTTGGGAGAGGTGGGGGCCCGCAAGCCCCCACCGCATTTATGCTCTTACAGTCCTGCGAGCAGATCTTTTAGTGTCTTTTCACGGGCGGCCCACATGGCTAAAACCTCATCACGGGTCATGATATGCATCGGTGAACCACCAGCTTTCATTTTGCCGGCAACACGGCTGTTAGCAAACATGGCTGGAACTGCCGCAGCGAGCTTATCAATCACCCCCTGTGGCGTGCCCTTGGGGACCATAACACCGCGGAAGTTAACCGAAGCATTGTCCACATTAAGACCTTGTTCCATCATTGTTGGAACATCTTCCATGAACGAGTTGCGCTCCAAATCTGCGACGCCCAAGATCTTAACTGTGCCAGCAGCGCGTGCGCGGAAAGCATCAGACAGGTTGTTCACGCCGGCCATAACGTCACCCGCAATCACGGCTTTCATAGCGCCAGAGCCGCCTGATTTATTAGGGATATAGGCCATTTTAACGCCAGCCGCCTTTTCGATTTGCAACGCAGCGATGTGGTGTCCCACAAATAGGCCTGCGCCAGAAAATGTAAGTTTGCCTGGGTTTGCCTTGGCCCATGTAACAACATCGGCCATGGAATTAAATTCACTATCTGCAGCGACAACGAAGACAGCTGGGTCTGCGCCCCAGTTGGCGATGGGCTCAAAGCTGGCAGCGGAGTAGTCAACGCCACCTTTAACAGATTGTGCGATGAAATGCGGGATGTTGTAGGCGCCCATGGTATAGCCGTCTGCTTCGGCTTGGCTTGCCAACCAATTCCAGCCGACACGACCACCTGCGCCAGGTTTGTTGATGATGGCGATGGGCATGCCCAAAGCATCGTCGTTCCCTGCGGTCATAGTCACGATCCGGGCTTGGAAGTCCGTAGCACCGCCTGCACCATAGCTTACCATCAGCATGATGGGGCGGTCGGGGTAATTTGCGTGGCCGTCAGCTTGGGCAATGCCCGCCAAGGTCGTCAGTGCAATGGCTGCACCTGCGAGTAGTTTTTTCATGTTCAATCCTCCCTAGGGTTTGTGATGTCCTGCTGTACTTACAGTTCAGGACCAAATCTCTCGCGGTGTGTACACGTTTAAGATCAATGCGAAGAGACAGTACATTACGGCCATGAAGCCAGCCGTGATGATGACGCGTTTGACCCATGATTTTGCGAGCTGGTGATCGGCTGGGTCATACAAACTGAGCAGTATAAAAAATGCGATT
The DNA here is from genome assembly GCA_905182455.1 of uncultured Planktomarina sp. Lineage (GTDB taxonomy): Bacteria > Pseudomonadota > Alphaproteobacteria > Rhodobacterales > Rhodobacteraceae > Planktomarina > Planktomarina forsetii. The sequence goes on along the minus strand of CAJJBJ010000001.1, from coordinate 95,926 downwards.
GTGGTGCCGGTGTAAAAGCCAAAGAACTTAGCGCCCCAAAAAACATAGGCAGCAGACAAGATCATGCCTGGCGCAATCTTGAAAATTTCGGTGCGGGTGAAGCCGCCATCTTGATCGGCCCCCTCGCGTAGGGCTTTGACAAAGGTCCAAACAGCAAGGACAACAAAGACGGCTGAGACCAGGCGGGGAAAGGCAAAGGCTGCCGCTGGTGATTGAGTGTAGCTCACATATGCAACCCAAAGGCCCAGTAAAGCGATGAGTCCGGCGGGAATGGCGTGTTGATATTTCTGCATTATACACCCCCCACTTGGCGGTTTTTTAACTCGAGCCAGACAGAATAAGCGATCGACCCAACGACAATCGCGATCATTGTTAGATTGAGTGTGCCGGTGAAGAAATAGGTACCAATGCCGTTTTGGGCAGCCGCAATCATGGCGCCCTCAACAAAGTTGCCTTCAGCTATTGGCCCTAGGATGAGGCCCAAAACCAGAGGCGCTGCGGAATAGCCGTAGCGTTCTAGGAAGTACATCCCTGTTCCTAAGATCAGCATGACAAAGACATCATCCATCGACAGCTGTACTGAATAGCTGCCAAACACGGCTAAGGCCAGAACCACAGCCGCCATAACAGAGCGGGGGACTCGCGCCACATGTGCGGCGGCTCCAGCGATCATCAGGCCAAACACACACATTAACACTTGGCCAATTAACATTGAATTGATGAATGGCCAGACCACTTGGGGGTAATCTCTAAAAATGTTTGGGCCCGGGAAAATACCATGGATGATCAACCCACCGAGCAAAACTGCGGCCGTAGGGCTTCCGGGGATCGAGAGCGTGAGTAGTGGTACCAAAGATGGGCCAACCATCGCATTGTTGGCTGCTTCAGCCGCGATTATGCCCTCGGGGTGACCAGTGCCAAACTTTGTGCGTTCTGGGCTAAAATTGCGGGTTTGATCATAGGCGACAAGGCCCGCGATTTGCCCCCCTACACCGGGAATTAAACCGATCATGGAGCCAACCGCCGTGCCAATGCCCAACGCCCTCCTGCTGCTCGCCACTTCGCGAATAGCTTTGCGTAGTGGGTGGGGTTTGATTTCCAAAACCTCCATATCCTCATGCGAGCGGCCCTTGGCAAACATGGCGATCACTTGTGGGATGGCGAAGAGACCGATCAATGCGGGGATGATGTTGATGCCGCCCGCCAATGAAGAGTGGAATATAAAGCGCTGGGTTCCGAGAATATCGTCAAAACCAATTGTGGATATCCAAAGCCCAATGCAGCCGGCCAGCAAGCCCTTGATCACCGAGGTGCTGCCCAAGGTGCCAATGATCGTTACCCCGAGAATGGCAATCCAAAAGCTTTCGCTGGGCCCGAAGACCAAAGCCCATTTTGCCAAGATCGGCGTGGTGAAAATCAGCAGTAGCACACCTGCAACCCCGCCAAACAAGGATGCGAGGAACGACAGCTGCAAAGCGCGCTTTCCATCGCCATTCTTGGCCATGGCATGCCCGTCTAGGGTGGTGGCGATATTCGCTGGCGCACCAGGAATTTTAAGTAAAATAGCACTCACAGCACCGCCCGCCACGGTGGAGGTGTAAAGCGCGCCCAACAAGATCAACCCATGCGCAGGTTCCATCTTGAAGGTGAAGGGGATAGCCAAAGCCACGGCCATTGTGGGGGACAGGCCGGGGGTCGCCCCTAGGATTAACCCAAAGACAGTGCCCAACAGCAGCATGCTGAAAGCCCAGAGGGTGAATACCTCATCAAAGTAATAGAGAAACTCCATCATCGATCCCATGTTTTGACTTTATCTTGACTTGTCAGACTAGGCCATGAAAATAGTAATGCAAATGTTTTCATAAAATCTGAAGGTAACTTATAAAAATGTCATTAAAACAAGGGGGAAAAGCTGATATTGTGGATGTAGCACGCCGTGCTCGGGTATCGATATCAACGGTTTCACGAAGCTTTAATCATCCAGATTTAGTGAATCCCGCGACTCGCAAAAAGATTGAACGAGCGGTGCAGGCTTTGGGGTATATTCGCAATCGCGCAGCTCAAACCATGCATGGCCGCCGTAGCGGTACGATTGGTTTGATCGTCCCGACGATTGATAACGCCATTTTTGCTGAGGTAATTCAAAGTTTTTCAGATGCTGTGGATCACGCTGGTTTCACCCTGTTGATTGCCAGCCATGGGTTCGATTTGGACCGTGAGTATGCGGTGCTGCGGAAGTTTTTGGAGCATCGCGTGGATGGGGTGGCGCTGATCGGCTTGGACCATTCGGAGCCGACGTTTCAGCTGTTGGACCAGCAAGCCGTTCCAGTGATTTCAATTTGGAATTATGAGGCTGACAGTCGGATCTCTTGTGTGGGGGCCAAAAACTACGACGCTGGGCGGATGGCTGCTGAGCATTTGGTGGAGCTGGGACATCGGCGCATTGCTTTGGTGTTTCCAGTTACCATTGGGAATGATCGAGCACGAGGACGATTGGGGGGGGCAGTGGAGGTGTTGCAGGACCAAGGTGCACTGCCACCCGAGGAATGGACTATCCAATCGCCCTACAATATTGCAGAGGCCAAGGAGGCTTGCGGGGCCCTGTTCGATTTGCCCGAGTGTCCGTCGGCGGTGCTTTGTGGCAATGATGTGATCGCTCAGGGGGTGATATATGCCCTGTTAAAGCGCGGCTTGAAGGTGCCTGAGGATGTATCCGTTATGGGAATTGGGGATTTCAAAGGCAGTAAAGAAATGGAGCCGGCCCTTACCACCATACATTTTCCAGCACATGAAATTGGGGGGCTTGCGGGGCGAGAAATGTGCCAACTGATTGCGCAGTCTGAGCCCCCGAACAAGGTGGCAAGCTTGATCAGGACCAAATGTGATATTCGATTGTCGGCCCGCGCAACCTGTCGTGCCGTATGATTGCCATCTTTTTCAGCAGCTTGACTGTAGGTGGATAATTTTCGGTCCAAATTATGAACATTTTGCGACATCGCCCTTTTAATGACGGCTCAATACGTTATTCTGTATACGATGCCGAAATTAACTAAGGCTGATTATCTGGGAGGATACCATGAGAACTTTTTTAACCAAAACTGCTGTAGCGGCTCTTGCTGTTGCGTTTGCAGGCGAAGCCATTGCTACTGAATGGAATGTATCGGTTTGGGGCAAACGTCGCGCCTTTACGGAGCATGTTGAAAAGCTTGCTGAGCTTGTGTCTGCAAAGACCAATGGTGAGTTTACCATGAATGTAAGCTATGGTGGTCTGTCAAAGAACCGAGAAAACCTTGATGGCATTTCTATCGGTGCCTTTGAGATGGCGCAATTCTGTGCCGGCTACCACCCCGACAAAAATCGGGTTGTCACTGTTTTGGAATTGCCATTCTTGGGCGTTGCAAATCTAGCGGAAGAAGTGGCTGTTAGCCATGCTGTCTACGCACACCCTGCAGCTGTTGAAGAAATGGCACAGTGGAATGCGCGTCTTTTGATGACATCACCAATGCCACAGTACAACATCGTTGGTACCGGTGAACCTCGCACCAAGCTGGCTGACTTTGAAGGTATGCGCGTTCGTGCAACCGGTGGCTTGGGCAAAGCTTTTGCAGCTGTGGGCAGTGTACCTACATCTGTGACAGCGACGGAAGCCTATCAAGCGATGGAATCTGGTGTCGTTGACACAGTGGCCTTCGCGCAGCACGCGCACCTGTCTTATGGCACAATCAACCGTGCCGATTGGTGGACTGCAAACCTTAACCCGGGCACTGTAAACTGCCCTGTTGTGGTCAATATTGATGCTTATGAGTCACTGTCAGATGAGCACCGCACAGTTTTGAACGAGTCAGTAGACGAGTCCATCGTGCATTACCTTGCCAACTATGGAGAACTTTTGAAGCGCTGGGACTCTGTTCTGGCTGAAAAAGGCGTCAAAAAAGTAGAGATTAGCGATGCTGAATTGGCTGCATTCCGTTCGACTGCTGCTGATCCGATCCGTGCGGCATGGATTGCTGACATGGAAGCTCAAGGCATTCCAGGCCAAGAGTTGTTTGATCTTGTGATGTCCACTTTGGAAAACACTCGTAAGGGTAACTAAACCCGTGGCGCCCGCCTCCTAACAATGGGGGTGGGCGTTCTATTTTATTTTTCCGAAAGGCATACACGTGTCCTCATCTTCCTCTGTGCTCCAAGATAATTCATGGCTGAGCCGCGCCGATCGCGCCTTACTGCCGCTTGAGCGCATTTTCGCGTTGATGAGTGGGCTCGCTGTCTTTTCGTTGATGTTTTTGGCAGCCTATTCTGTGTCTGGCCGCAAGTTTTTCAATCATCCGCTGTCGGGCTATGTAGACTACATCGAAGCAGCCATGCCGGTGATTGCCTTTATGGGCGTATCTTATGTGCAGCGCTATGGCGGTCATATCCGTATGGACATGATCATTGGCAAAATGCGTGGGCGTATGCTTTGGGCGATGGAGTTTTTTACAGTTACCCTGATGCTGGTGGTGATGATCGCACTGATCTGGGGCTCTTGGGCCCATTTTGATCGCAGTTTTGATTTTTCCAAGCCCTTGTGGAGCCGTGATAGCTCTATCGATATAGGTATTCCTATGTGGCCCTCAAAGCTTTTGATCCCTGTGGCCTTTGGACTGTTGTCGGTGAGGTTAGTTTTGCAAGCCATTGGGTATGGCAGGGCTATGGTCTTAGATTTGGAGCATCCTGTAGCAGTGCCATTGATTATGAGTATTGAAGAACAGGCCATGGCTGAAGCGGCCCTTTTGGCGGAGCAAGACTAATGGATCCTATCGCAATTGGTCTATGGACCACCGGTGGCATGTTGGTCATGGTTTTTATTGGTATGCGCGTGGCCTTTGCGGCTGGGATGGCAGGTTTTGTCGGTCTGTTCTGGCTCCGCTGGAATGGCTTTGACTATGATCCCGACAAGCTGGGCAAGGCGCTGACAATCAGTGTTAAGATCGCAGGCCAAGTGCCGCATTCAAAAATTTCATCCCAAGCTCTGAGTTTGATTCCAACTTTCATCTTGATTGGGTACCTCGCCTATTACGCCAAGCTGACAACCGCGCTGTTTGAGGCTGCCAAGCGTTGGATCGCATGGGTGCCGGGCGGTTTGGCCGTGTCGACCGTGTTTGCAACCGCAGGCTTTGCAGCCGTATCTGGTGCGTCGGTCGCAACTGCGGCGGTTTTCGCACGGATCGCGATTCCGGAGATGTTGAAAATTGGATACAACAAACAGTTTGCAGCGGGCGTTGTTGCGGCAGGTGGAACTCTAGCCTCGCTCATCCCGCCCTCAGCCATTTTGGTGATCTATGCAATCATTGTTGAGCAAGACGTGGGCAAGTTGTTGCTGGCTGGGTTTATTCCGGGGGCCTTTTCAGCTTTGGTTTATGCTGGTCTGATCATCGGTATAGCAGTGGTTTTCAAGAATGTGGGTCCGCCGGTGCGTGGCTTTACTTGGAAACAACGATTTGAAGCCTTGCCTGCGGCTTTGCCTATTGTGGCTGTGGTCGTGATCATCATCTTTTTTGTCTACAATCCTTTCGGAGATGCCTGGGGCACACCCACTGAGGGCGGGGCTGTTGGGGCGTTTATAGTATTCCTTATGGCTTTGTATCGTGGCATGCGCTGGGGACAGCTTAAGGATGCCTTGCTGGAAACGGCCAAGCTCACCGTGATGATCTTCTCAATCATCTGGGGCGTCTTGATCTATGTGCGCTTTTTGGGCTTTGCCGATCTTCCGGGCGTATTCTCCGACTGGATCACAAGTCTTGATATGGCGCCGATGCTGATTTTGATTTGCATCTTGCTGGCCTATGCGGTGCTCGGAATGTTCATGGATGCGATTGGCATGCTGCTTTTGACCCTGCCGGTGGTCTATCCTGCGGTCATGGCATTGAACGGCGGCGAATATGTGACCGCCGCCGACAGTGCGTTTGGCATGAATGGCACTATGTGCGCAATTTGGTTTGGGATTTTGGTGGTGAAAATGGCGGAGTTTTGTTTGATCACCCCACCCATTGGCCTCAACTGCTTTGTGGTGGCTGGGGTTCGTGATGATCTGACTGTGCAAGACGTGTTCAAAGGCGTAACACCGTTCTTTCTGGCCGATGGCGTCACAATTGCTTTACTTGTGGCTTTCCCGGGAATTGTTCTTTGGCTTCCATCACTTGTTGGCTAGATTTAAGATCGTTTTTTCTTGCCTCTCCCACTGGGGCGTGAAAGCCATTGTCTATGACAATAGGACAACCGGATAGGCCAATAGCGGGCGCATTGTGGATGGGGCTTTCAGGGCTCTGTTTCATCGGCGTCTATGTCGGCGTGAAATATGTAGGCACCCGTCTGCCTGCCGCAGAAAGCGCTTTCTTGCGCTATGCGCTGGGCTTGGTGTTTTTGCTGCCTGTGGCACGCAGCCTGTTTCGTGAAGGTCTGTCTGTGCATGTGATCAAGCTGGGGGCAGGGCGCGCTTTTTTGCACACCTTTGCCGTGACCCTCTGGTTTTATGCCATGGCCCGCATCCCGGTCGCTGAGGTTTCAGCCATGGGCTACCTCACCCCAATTTTTGTGACGCTGGGCGCCATTTTTATCCTGGGGGAACGTTTGGCGTTGCGCCGCGGTTTGGCGATTGTTGTTGCTATCATTGGGGTCTTAGTGATTTTGCGACCTGGATTGCGTGAGGTGTCCATGGGGCATCTGGCCATGCTGGGCACCACACTGTGCTTTGGTGTCAGCTATCTGATGGCCAAGCGGCTGACGGACCTGGCGAGCGCCGACATGGTGGTGGCGCTTCTTTCGATTGGCGTCACGATTGGTTTAATCCCGCTCACAATTCCGGTCTGGATTACACCAACAAGCTTTGAGGTTGTCACGTTGTTTGCTGTGGCCACTTTTGCTGTTGCAGGGCATTACTCAATGACTTTTGCCTTTGGATGTGCACCGCTCACGGTGACGCAACCTGTTGGATTTCTACAGTTGATTTGGGCCGTTGCCATTGGCTATTTGTTGTTTGGTGAAAACATTGACGCCTTCGTTATATTGGGGGGAGTTACAATCATTGGGGCAGTTCTCTACATCACATTGCGAGAAGCCCAACTGAAGCGAAGACTTGAAAGGACTGGGCTATGATCGACCCGAAACCAACCGCAAGCCATTTCATCAACGGCGCATATGTTGAAGATACGGCGGGATACGTCATTGACGTCATTTACCCCGCGACAGGTGAGGTCATCGGGCAGGTGTACAGTGCCACCCCTGCGATTTTGGAAGCCGCCCTATCAGCCGCAAAAGCCGCACAACCCGCTTGGGCTGCCCTCACTGGAACCGAGCGTGGGCGGATTTTGCGCCGTGCCTCTGATATGATGCGCGCGCAAAATAGAGCTTTGTCCGAGTTGGAAACCTATGACACCGGCAAACCGTTGCAGGAAACCATGGTGGCTGATGCCACCTCCGCGGCCGATGCCTTGGAATATTTCGGCAGTTTGGCCGGTAGTTTGACGGGCGAGCATGTGCAGTTTGGTGAAGATTTCATCTATACAATTCGGGAACCTTTGGGGGTTTGTGTCGGTATAGGTGCTTGGAATTACCCCACTCAGATCGCCGCATGGAAGGCTGCACCGGCTTTGGCCTGTGGCAACGCTATGGTATTTAAACCCTCCGAGACTACACCGCTCTGCGCGCTTAAAGTTGCGGAGATCCTGCACACGGCGGGCTTGCCTGCGGGGCTTTATAACGTGGTGCAGGGATTGGGAGACGTGGGCGCGGCCTTGGTTACTGATCCGCGCGTGGATAAAGTGTCTTTGACCGGCTCATTGCCGACTGGCCGCAAGGTCTATGCGGCGGCGGCTGAGGGCATGCGAAGTGTCACCATGGAATTGGGCGGTAAATCCCCTCTGATCATTTTTGATGACGCCAATCTGGAAGATGCCGTCAGCGGTGCCATCTTGGCGAATTTCTATTCTTCGGGGCAAATTTGCTCCAACGGAACTAGGGTATTTGTGCAAAAGGGCATCAAACCCGCTTTTCTAGCTCGCCTGGCAGAGCGCGTTGGCACGGCTATTTTGGGTGATCCAATGGATGAGGCCACGAATTTCGGTCCGATGGTATCGCAACGCCAGCGCGATATTGTGGAAGGCTTTATCGCTAAGGGCAAAGCGGAAGGTGCGCGTTTAGTTTGTGGTGGCGAGCGGTTGGAGCGGCCCGGATTTTGGCTCACCCCTGCGATATTTACAGATGTGACCGATGATATGTCGATTGCCCGCGATGAGATTTTCGGTCCCGTCATGTCTGTCTTGGAATTTGAAGATGAGGCTGAAGTCTTAGCTCGTGCCAATGATACGCAATATGGTCTGGCGGCGGGGGTCTTCACCCTCAACCTGCCTCGGGCGCATCGGATGGTTAAGGCTCTTGAAGCCGGCACGTGCTACATCAACACCTATAACGACGCCCCTGTTGAGGCGCCGTTTGGTGGGACAAAGCTGTCTGGGGTGGGCCGCGAAAATTCAAAGGCTGCGATTAATCACTATTCTCAACTCAAATCTGTCTATGTGCGGATGAGCGAGCTGGAAGCGCCCTACTGAAACGGATGGCCTAGTGCGCGGATAGAACGGCGATAGAGGACTGCCCTTCAATATTTTGGTCAGCATATCCGTCTATTTTTTGCCCAAGGGGCGCGGGACCTCTCGCTGTTCCCAGTCATCAAATAAGGCAAGGCATGCTAGTAAAAGCCTGCTTGCCGTTGCGCCTGTTTCTGCGCTTCTGTTGCATCAATCTGAGCGGTCGTTTGGCTGTCATGTTTTAATCTTTTCGCAAGAGTGCAAAATTAATGTTTAAAGCTGTTGTGAGACATTTAAGTGTTTCGACGCTTGCGTCGGCACCACTTCCAATGAGCTGCACCTTCAGGTGCTGATCCCTGCCATGGTCGCCCAATTGTTTCTGGGATAGGCCTTGGTTCAGGCGGAGTGTCTTTATCATCACTTTTAATATTCTGCAGTCAAAATCGATCTATGGTGCGGGGCAATCTATGGCCACGTCAGCACCACGATAGGAACACGCCATCTGCCTAAACAATATGTAATTTATTCATTATAAATGTAATTAATATTTTTGGTAAAGCCCCTAGCTTAACTCACCTGATAGGGCAAGACACCCCGAAGGTCAGGATCTACTTTTAGATTGCGCTCCAGAGGTGGCACTGACCTCTGATGGCAATTCCGGCGCTCACAAATTCGGCAGGAGATGCCGATAGGCTCAAAGTGGGCATTGGCTCCGGTATTGAGACCATCCGCATAGACCAAAGATCTTGCGTGGCGCATCTCGCACCCTAGACCGATTGCATGGCGTCGCACTGGCGCACCCCAGGCTCCGCCGGTTTTGGTGACGTCGCGGGCCAAGCAAAAGTAACGCTTGCCGTCTGGTGTCTCTGCCATTTGGCGCAGAAATTGTCCTGGTGTTTCAAAGGCACGGTGCACGTTCCATAAGGGGCAGGCGCCGCCAAAGCGGGCGAATTGTAATGAGGTGGCGGAATGGCGTTTGGTGATCGTCCCAGCTTGATCCACCCTTACGAAAAAGAATGGCACACCTTTGTTTCCTGTGCGCTGAAGGGTCGAAAGCCGGTGGGCGACCTGTTCCACACTTGCCCCAAACTTCCCGGCCAATTGTTCAAGATCATGCCTAAACAGATGCGCGCTTTCCAGAAGTGGCACATAGGGCATTAAAGCGGCACCCGCATAGTAATTGGCCAAGCCCAGCTTGGCGATGTCACGGGCCGCAGGGGAGTGAAATCGGGCGAAATCCAAGGTGGCGTCAAGCAGATCATTCTGTGTGAGCAATGCCAGTTGGATGAGCATTTGGAATGTGGCGGTTGGTTCCGGCAGGTGGGCCGAAAGTGTAAGAGTTTTGGTGGCCGGATCATAGCTGCGCAATGCTGCCTCTGCGCCACGTCTGAGGGTGATCCCATGGGCCTGTAGCTCAGCTGTGACATGCGATTGCATGGTGCCTATAGCCTTGCCTGCAAAGCGTTCAGCCGCACGGTCGACCGCGTCTATATAGTTGTCGCAATAGTGAAAGAAGTCCCGCACCTCTTCCCAAGGGCTGGATTGAAGCCGGCTGTCGGCACGGCCCAAAGCCTCATCCAGAGAGGCTAGCCGCTCATGGGTTTCGCGGTAGGCGCGGTGCAGTTGCAGAAAAGCACGGGCCAATCCGGGTGCATTGTTGGCGGTCATCCTAAGATCTGCCAAATGTGGGGCATCATCGCCGAAGATTGGATCGGCGGCCACTTCGCGCATATCACTTACCAGTCGGGCATTATCGCCGGTGACCAGTTCGGTCACATCAAAGCCAAACACATCTGCAAGTGCTATTATAACTGAGGCTGAGACCGGGCGGTTGTTGTTTTCCATTTGGTTGAGATAGGGCAAAGATACTTCAAGCCGCTCGGAAAATTCCCGCTGCGTGAGATCTACTTTGCGCCGCAATTCGCGGAGTTTGGTTCCGGCATAGAGTTTTTGTTTGGCCATGGCTTGGCCTAGCATGGCTGATTTGCAAACTCAACTTTGCTAATTAGCGAAATTCAAATCATTGGATCGTTTGATCACATAGGTGATGGTGACGATGGACATAAGAGTGCTTGTCAGCATGATGAACAATAGCGGCAAGGTACCAGTGCCTGGGACCAGAATGGCGCTTGTGCCTGTGGCGATGAGTGCGCCGCCTGCGGTGTTGATCGTGCCGCCAATGCCGGAGGCTGAACCTGCCAAATGGGGTCGCACTGACATCATGCCGGATGTGGCATTGGGCAAAACCATACCGTTGCCAAGGCCCATAAAGCAGACACAACCGAAGAAGGTGATGGGCAGAGGTGTCGTGAATAGGAACAGTACAATACACAGCAGAAGGCCCGTCGTTGTGGCCAAAGTACCGGTAAGGATCATTCTGTTGACGCCGAGCGCTGTGGAGAACCGGCCTGATAGCCCATTGCCCAAAATATAGCCCATGGCAGGGGCGCCGAGATAAAATCCTAGAGTGGCTGGGGAGAGGTCAAAGATCTCGCGCCCAACATAGGCGGCGCCGCCGAGGTAGGCGAAATAGGCGCCCGCACTAAAGGTTGCGGTGAGGCAATAACCCCAAAAACGGCGTGATTTGAGTAGCTCGGGATAGGCGCGAAATTGGACTGCCATTGAGGTGGTCTTATGCTGGTTGGTCTCACCCATATCCAAATAGGCGAGCAAAAACACAAAGATGCCGATGCCGAGCAAAACCCAGAAGCTGGCGATCCAACCGAATTGGACCTCCAAACCACCACCCACGGCTGGCCCGATTAGGGGTAAAACGGCCATACCCATGGTCGTATAGCCTAGGACTGAGGCTGCTCTATCTTGGGTGTGCACGTCCCGAATGGAGGCGCGCGACAAAACTAAGCCTGCCACTACAACGGCTTGCAGCAAGCGGCAGATCAAAAATACTTCGAAAGATGTGGCAAGTATACAGCCGAATGAGCTGATGCAGAATATGACCAACGACCAGAGAACGATTGGCCTGCGGCCATAACGGTCAGACAATGGACCTACAAACAGCTGGAAAACCGCGTTCATGGCCAAAAATAGCGTTACCGAAAGGGTTGCGGTTGCATAGGTGACGTCAAATGACTTTGCCATGGCCGGAAGTGAAGGTAGGAAAATATTCATCGCCAAGGCACCGATAGCGGAGAGGCAAATCAGTGTGAAAATGGTTGGCGGCGTTGCCTTGTTCAGGAATTTGGTTGGTGACTGTATACCCATCCGAAATTGCTATATCTGCCTTGACGCCTTGTCCAGTTACTTTGCAGTTATGCAAATTTGCAGTTTTGTAGTGCAAAATATTTGCAAATATTCCAAATTCAACTTCGCTTTGTAGTGATAGAGGGGTATGAACGGGCAAAGAGGAACTGCCATGAACAATATTTTGACTGAATTAGAAGCACGTCGGGACGTCGCTCGTATGGGGGGCGGTCAACGCCGGATCGATGCGCAGCATGCTAAAGGAAAACTGACTGCACGCGAGCGTATTGATTTGCTGTTGGATGAAGACAGCTTTGAAGAGTTTGATATGTTCAAGGCCCATCGTTGCGTCGATTTTGGGATGGCAGAACAGCAATACGCTGGTGATGGGGTTGTGACCGGTTGGGGTACGATCAATGGCCGTATGGTCTATGTCTACAGTCAGGATTTTACCGTCTTTGGTGGGTCCCTATCTGAAACCCATGCGGAAAAAATTTGTAAGATCATGGATATGGCGATGCAAAACGGTGCCCCTGTGATTGGCCTTAACGATTCTGGCGGCGCGCGTATCCAAGAGGGTGTGGCGTCTTTGGCCGGTTATGCCGAAGTATTTCAGCGCAATGTAATGGCGTCTGGTGTTGTGCCGCAGATCAGTGTGATCATGGGGCCTTGCGCCGGCGGCGCGGTCTATTCGCCGGCGATGACCGATTTTATTTTCATGGTCAAAGATAGCAGCTACATGTTTGTGACAGGCCCGGATGTTGTAAAAACAGTGACGAATGAGATTGTCACGGCAGAAGAGCTTGGTGGGTCTGCTACTCATACAAAAAAATCATCCGTAGCGGACGGTGCGTTTGAGAATGACGTCGAAGCGCTCACCGAAGTGCGGCGTTTGGTGGATTTCTTGCCGCTAAACAATCGTCAAAAACCTCCTGTGCGCCCATTTTATGATGATCCAGCGCGGGTGGATTCCAGTTTGGATACGCTCATCCCTGCTAACCCCAATCAGCCCTATGATATGAAGGAACTGATTGCGAAGATTGCTGATGAAGGTGATTTTTATGAAATTCAGGAAGAATTTGCTAAGAATATTCTGACGGGTTTTGTGCGCATGGAGGGATCAACCGTCGGAATTGTGGCCAATCAACCGACAGTTTTGGCTGGTTGTTTGGATATTGACTCCAGCCGGAAAGCGGCACGTTTTGTTAGGTTTTGTGATGCCTTTGAAATTCCGATTCTCACTCTGGTCGACGTTCCGGGCTTTCTGCCTGGCACTGGTCAGGAGTTTGGCGGCGTCATCAAACATGGCGCGAAACTGTTGTTTGCCTATGGCGAAGCGACTGTTCCCAAAGTGACGGTGATCACCCGCAAGGCCTATGGTGGCGCTTATGATGTGATGTCGTCGAAACATCTGCGTGGCGATTTCAACTATGCGTGGCCGACAGCGGAGATTGCTGTCATGGGGGCTAAGGGCGCTACAGAGATCATCCATCGTGGAGATCTTGGTGATCCAGAAAAGATTGCACAGCATGTTGCAGATTATGAAGAGCGGTTTGCTAATCCTTTTGTCGCCGCAGAAAAAGGCTTCATTGATGAAGTTATTATTCCCAGCTCAACCCGTCGTAGGGTGTGCCGCGCATTTGCCAGTCTGCGGGGTAAGTCCCAGCAAAACCCATGGAAAAAACATGACAATATTCCACTTTAAGATTGCAGAGAGCCAATAATGGAAAAACATCGAGGATTTCCCGGCCGTTTGGCAGGCACGGATGCGCAATTTACCATTCGCCGCGCCAGCAAGGATGGTGCAACTAAAATCATTAGACGGGAACGCTATGCAGATCGCCGGTCCCCAGACCGTCGGGCAGATGAGGCTTTTCTGCAGGCTTTGGTACAGCATTTTGGTGCAGAACCCTTTGAACGCGGCAATCTAGATGGTGGCCGTTTGTCTTGGTTCTTTGAGCGTGAAGTTGTGCCGGCGCAGGAGGATTTTGACCCAGAATCCTACGTGGCATTGTTGCGTGTTGATATGCTCAAAGCACAAGCCACCTTCCCACAAATTTTTGCCGAAGGCTGGTCGGCGTGAATTCGCTTACCTTCCCCAGGGGTATTGCGCGGCTTTGCGCCGAGTTTGGAGGGGCATGCCGTTCGCCACTTGGCGCGATGCAATCTGCGTTTCATAATGCTGAAGTTATAGATTCAAAATTGATTGCATTGGTTTTGAGAATCTATCGACCCCTTCTTTCCTCAACCGGTTCTGGCTTTTGCCGGAGCCGGTTCTTTTTTAAGCGCAGCACTTTGTCATCGGCCTGTGCGCGCCAAGAAGGATTCCCAAATGTTTGATAAAATTTTAATTGCCAACCGTGGTGAGATTGCCTGCCGTGTGATCAAAACAGCTAAAACTATGGGAATCAAAACCGTGGCAATTTATTCCGACGCTGATGCGCAGGCTTTGCATGTGCAAATGGCGGATGAGGCGGTTCACATCGGTCCATCTCCAGCCAATCAATCCTATATTGTGATCGAAAAAGTGATGCAGGCCATTCGCCAAACAGGTGCGCAAGCGGTGCATCCGGGTTATGGATTTTTGTCTGAGAACCGGCTGTTTGCGGAAGCTTTGGAAGCTGAAGGGGTTGTCTTTATCGGCCCGCCAGCTCATGCGATTGAAAGCATGGGCGATAAAATCACGTCCAAAAAGCTGGCCAAAGAAGCTGGCGTCAATACTGTGCCGGGTTATATGGGCGTTATCGCTGACGCTGATGAGGCCGTCAAAATCTCCAATGAGGTTGGCTATCCTGTGATGCTCAAAGCCAGCGCTGGCGGTGGTGGTAAAGGCATGCGTATTGCTTGGAACGATGCCGAGGCGCGCGAAGGGTTTCAATCATCCAAGAATGAAGCGGCCAGCAGTTTTGGCGATGACAGGATTTTTATTGAGAAATTCGTCACCCAGCCGCGCCATATTGAGATTCAAGTCTTGGCCGATAGCCATGGCAATTGCATTTATCTCAATGAGCGCGAGTGTTCGATTCAGAGGCGCAATCAGAAGGTGATTGAAGAGGCCCCGAGCCCATTCCTCACCCCCGAAGTGCGCAAGGCCATGGGTGAGCAATCCTGTGCACTGGCGCAAGCGGTGGGGTATACCAGCGCGGGGACTGTGGAATTTATCGTCGACAGCGCACAAAATTTTTACTTTCTTGAGATGAACACCCGTTTGCAGGTCGAACATCCCGTGACGGAGCTTATCACAGGGGTAGATCTGGTCGAACAGATGATCCGTGTGGCCAATGGCGAAGCTCTTGGCCTTAAGCAAGAAGACGTTAAAATTAAAGGCTGGGCCATGGAAAGTCGTCTTTACGCCGAGGACCCATACCGGGGGTTTTTGCCGTCAATCGGTCGTCTGACCCGCTATCGTCCTCCGGTCGAAGGCCACAACGAAACTTCTGTTGTGCGCAATGATACGGGCGTGTTCGAAGGCGGCGAGATCAGCATGTTTTATGATCCGATGATTGCTAAACTTTGCACTTGGGCCCCAGATCGGGCATCGGCTATTGACAAAATGCGCAACGCTTTGGACGCTTTTGAGGTGGAAGGCATTGCTCACAACATCCCATTTTTATCTGCGGTTATGGATCATCCAAAGTTTTGCGCTGGCACTATTACAACGGCCTTTATTGAGGAAGAATATCCTGATGGATTTGAAGGGGTGGCCTTGCCCACCGTGACCCTCAAAATCGTCGCAGCCTGTGCGGCTGCCATGTACCGCTTGGGCGAAATTCGCCGGACGCGGGTATCAGGGCGCATCGACAATCATGAGCGCCGCGTACGTGATGATTGGGTCGTAAGTGTGCAGGGCCATGATTTTACTGTGGATATTGCCGCGGATCCCAATGGCTCTACCGTTCACTTTGAGACTGGCAGCCACCGGATCGCTAGCGATTGGACGCCGGGCAAGTCACTGGCCTTGATGAATGTGGATGGCACTGACATTGCTTTGAAAGTTGAAAAATGCACCAGCGGTTTCCGCATCCGGTTCCGCGGCGCAGATATGAAGGTGACTGTGCGCAGCCCACGCCAAGCAGAATTGGCCAAGCTGATGATAGAAAAAACGCCACCGGATACGTCAAAGCTTTTGCTTTGCCCAATGCCAGGTTTGATCGTTAAGGTTGAAGTTGCCATCGGTGATGAAGTGCAAGAAGGTCAATCGCTTTGCACGGTTGAGGCAATGAAAATGGAAAATATTTTGCGCGCTGAACGAAAATCAGTTGTCAGCAAAATTCATGTTGCCCCCGGCGACAGCTTGGCTGTGGATGCAATCATCATGGAGTTTGAGTGATGTTGCTCGCTGAATTACTGCAGCGCATGATGTGCTGCAGTTTTGCAGCTTGGCGGAGCAGAAGTCAGGGCTTACTCATTTCTTGCTGCCGTATCGGCATTTTGTCGATCACCCGGCTCAGTTCGCGCATGTCCCAAGCAAAAGGTTTACGCAGTTTTACCATGCCGTCTTTCCCAATCAAAACCCAATTGAAGCCTTTTGGGTGCAAGGTTTCGCGCAGGTTGCTTTTTGCGCTAGGGTCAGTGTCAACAATGATCATCACGTCACGATCTTGCGCCACGTTCAACCCAGCCCGCAGCAACGCCATTTGCTGTGAAAATATTGGATCCAACGGACTGTCTGCGAAAATCACCCAAGGGCGTGCGGCCCAAATGACATCAGCGATATCCACGTCTTTCGCGTCAAAAATGTGGGTGGAATCAGAGCGCCAAGTGTCTAATGTTTCGCCTGCCACGGCTGCGGAGTTCATGACGGTAAGGCCAAAGCACAGTGCAAGGATTCGTTTAAACATAATATCTCCTTCTCGCTTTTATATAGGGTGTTTACTCCTATAAGCGAAGGGGGTTGCTGTAAAAATACTTGGCCAAGTGGCCATGACAAAAGGAATGCCGTTATGACTGATAAGACATCCTGGAGCCAAATGGCCGAAAAAGAGCTGCGCGGCAAACCCTTGGATTCTCTGACTTGGGACACGCTCGAAGGCATCAATGTGCAGCCCATCTATACGGCGGATGACCTAAAGGGCTTGGAGCATATGGACAGCGTTGCGGGCCAAGCGCCCTATACGCGGGGCGTCAAAGCCACCATGTATGCGGGCCGTCCTTGGACCATCCGTCAATACGCTGGATTTTCAACTGCTGAGGAATCCAACGCCTTTTACCGCCAAGGTCTGGCTGCAGGGCAGCAAGGGGTTTCGGTCGCATTCGATTTGGCCACCCACCGTGGTTATGACAGCGATCATCCACGGGTCGTGGGGGACGTGGGAAAGGCGGGCGTGGCGATTGACAGTGTTGAGGATATGAAGATTTTGTTTGATGGTATCCCACTCGATAAAATCTCAGTGTCGATGACAATGAACGGTGCGGTCATTCCAGTTTTAGCCTCATTTATTGTGGCTGGTGAAGAACAGGGCGTGAGCCGGGCGGCGCTGTCAGGCACGATTCAAAACGACATTCTCAAAGAGTTCATGGTGCGCAATACATATATCTACCCGCCAGAACCTTCGATGCGGATGGTGGCGGATATCATTGAGTTCACGGCGACCGAAATGCCGAAGTTCAACTCCATCTCGATCAGCGGCTATCATATGCAGGAAGCTGGGGCGAACTTGGTGCAGGAGCTGGCCTACACCATTGCTGACGGCCGCGAATATGTGCGGGTGGCGATTGCGCGCGGTATGGATGTGGATGCATTCGCGGGTCGGTTGTCGTTCTTTTTTGCCATTGGTATGAATTTTTTCATGGAAGCGGCTAAGCTACGGGCGGCGCGGGTGCTTTGGCATCGTGTTATGGCGGAATTTGAGCCGAAAAATCCAAAATCCAGCATGTTGCGCACTCATTGCCAAACCTCTGGCGTGAGCCTGCAGGAACAAGATCCCTATAACAATATTGTGCGGACAGCCTTTGAGGCCATGTCAGCGGTTTTGGGAGGCACCCAGTCTTTACACACCAACAGCTTTGATGAGGCGATTGCCTTGCCTACGGAAACCTCATCTCGGATTGCGCGCAATACACAGTTGATTTTGCAAGAAGAGACGGGCGTGACCAATGTGGTCGACCCGCTGGCAGGCTCCTACTATGTGGAAAAGCTTACAGCTGATTTGATTGATGAGGCCTGGGCTTTGATCGAAGAAGTTGAGGAAATGGGGGGCATGACCAAGGCCGTGGCCAGTGGCCTGCCCAAGTTGAAAATCGAGGAAAGTGCGGCGCGCCGTCAGGCGATGATTGATCGGGGTGAAGAAGTGATTGTTGGGGTCAATAAATATAAGGCCGACAGCCAACCCGATATTGAAGTGCGCGATATCGACAACAATCAAGTGCGCGACGCGCAGGTGGCTAAGCTAGAAACGATTCGGGCCACCCGGGATAAAGTGGCCTGTGACGCGGCATTGTTGGAGCTGGGGCGACGCTGTGAAATGGGTGGCAACCTGCTCGAGGCGGCTATTGAGGCGGCGCGGCATCGCGCGACGGTTGGTGAAATTTCATTAGCGATGGAAGCCACATTCGGCCGGCATCGTGCGGAGGTGAAGACATTGGCAGGGGTGTATGGATCCGCCTATGAGGGCGACGAAAATTTTGAAGCGATCCAAAGATCGGTAGAAGACTTTGCCAAAGAAGAGGGCCGCAGACCACGGATGTTGGTGGTCAAGATGGGGCAAGATGGCCACGATCGCGGCGCAAAAGTTATTGCCACCGCTTTCGCTGATATTGGTTTCGATGTGGATGTTGGACCCTTATTTCAAACTCCGGAAGAGGCCGCTCAGGATGCTGTGGACAATGATGTGCATGTGGTCGGAATCTCCAGCCAAGCGGCTGGTCATAAAACCTTGGCGCCCAAACTGGTTGAGGCGCTGAAAGCAGCGGATGCTGGAGAAATTCTTGTGGTCTGTGGTGGGGTGATCCCGCAACAAGACTATGAATACCTCAAATCCGCTGGTGTAGCAGCGATTTTTGGACCTGGCACCAATATCCCAGACGCAGCGCAAAATGTGTTGGACCTGATCCGCAAATCGCGTGGATAAATAATACTTAACGGAGACTAAAATGCTGGTATTGGATCATATTGCAGTGGTGGGAATGACCCGTCAGCTGGCGACGGGTTTTGCTGAAAAAAGCTTGGGTATCGCCCCAGTTGCGCAGGGGGCGCATCCACATTTTGGCACCCATAATCATCTTTGGGGCATGGGGGCGGATTGTTATTTGGAATCTATTGCTATTGATCCCGATGCGCCTCAACCAACTTACGCGCGGTGGTTTGGGCTGGATCAATTTTCTGGCCCGCCGCGTATCGGCAGTTGGATTTTGGCAACCACAGATATGAAGGCAACCTTAAAACAGCTCGGTCCAGAGTTTGGAACTCCAGTTCGCTTGGAGCGTGGAAAATACACTTGGGAGATCTCTGTCTCGAGCTCAGGTGTCTTGCCCTTTGGCGGATATGGCCCGGCCATTATTCAGTGGCAACCCCCTGCGCATCCGTGCCAAGACTTGCCGGACAGCGGCTGCAGATTGCTAAGCTTACAGGTCCAACACCCGCAGGCGGCCCGCATGCAAGAGGTGTTTGGGGAATTATTGAACGATATGCGTATTGGCTTTTCTGATGGCCCTGCGCATATTTCCGCCGAAATTCAAACGGATCACGGTGTCGTGACCTTAGGGTAGCCGGCTTTGCCCTTTCGCCTTTCGATTACAGCTTCTATAATTGGGCATGTCTATTTGGTCCCGCATAGCCGACGCGCTTGCAGCTCTCGCTACTGGTGAAGGGCTTTCATCTCTATTTGAAAAACTCCGTACCCCACCGGAACAGACGGTGGGTTTCACGATTGCTGTGATCGCTCTCAGTGCTAAAATGGCCAAGGCGGATGGTATTGTGACTCGCGCGGAGGTTTTGGCGTTTAGGGAGATTTTTCATATCCCCGCTGCGGACGAGGCGAGTGCGGCTAAGGTGTTCAATCTTGCGCGCCAAGATGTTGCTGGATTCGAAACCTATGCCCGCCGGATCAAATCCATGTTTGGCTCCCGGATGACTATTTTGGAAGATTTGCTCGAAGGCCTGTTCCATATTTCTGTGGCCGATGGATCTTATCATGATCAGGAAGATGCCTTCTTAAGCCGCGTGGCTGAAATATTTTGCCTCAGCGAGCGGTGCTTTCGGGTGGTGAAGGCACGTTATGTAAACGGTACACCTGCAGATCCCTATGATGTTTTGGGCGTGGAGTCTTCGGCAAGTCCTGAGGAGCTGCGTGCGGCCTGGCAAACTTTAGTGCGACAGAATCACCCAGATCAGCTTATGGCGCGCGGTGTGCCGCTTGAGGCAGTGAAATTGGCTGAGGCTCGTCTGGTGGCGATCAATCAAGCCTGGGATGACTTGACGAAAGTTCAGGTTTGAACACGTCTACCTAGGTCAGTTTAATATCTACATGAGTGGTTGCGTTCAGAGCAGTGGCAAGAGATTCAAGTCGAGCTTCGGCAACTTCGCCAAACAGGGGCGACGCTTCTGCAGTTAGGATCAAGGAGAGTCTTTTTTTCTTGGCATCCCAGTGCAGAGTTGCGGTTTCATCATCTGGATTTGCCCAAAGCATCGCGCCTAAACGCATTGCTTTGCCCAAGACTTCCGCCTCTTTACGGCCTTCGTCTGGAAGAAGGGAATACAGTTCTTCAAAGCGGGTTCCGTCACGCTTGTTGCGATAGCGGTGGAGCAGCGCCAGACCTAAGAACACGCGTTCATCGTGGCTCAACCCTCCCAGATTGGCTCGCGTGGCATATTCAAAACAGACCTCTGCACGGAAATCTGGATGGGCGCGCCAGCTGACGTCATGCAGCAGACAGGCAGCCCGAACGAGCCGGGCGCGATTGGGGTTATTGTTGAGAAACAACGGAGAGATGAACTTGTGCAACCGCATTCCGAATCCGGGCAGGCGGGCGTCTTTGCGTTCAGCAAAATGGCAGCTTTCGATCAAAGGATCACGATCGCGCATGTTCTGGGGCATTTGCTCATAGAGCATGCCTTCCCGGATGCCATAGCTCGACACCGCGATATCATGCGGCTTGAAGCGCTTGACGATGCCCTTCAAAATTTGAGAGGCGATGGGCACAAGGGTCATCCGTCCCAGGGTAATACGAATCTCAGCGCGTAGTCTTTCAAGATCGCATTCGTCGATGTATTTTGCTGTTTCTTTAATGTCGCGGGCGGTCATCCGGTATTCATGCATGACATGCAGAGGATATCCGCGGCGGTGCATGTCTATCCGTGCAATGGCGCGCCAAGATCCACCCACTAAGAACAATCGATCTGATTGCGGCCCCATTTTCTCTCGCAGCTGATCCAAGGTTTGTGTGATGAAGGCCTTTCGACCCCGTTTGCCGCCCGGGATGTTAACGAGTTTCAATGGTCCGAGCGGGGAGGTGAGCCTTTGGCCCACTTTCCCATCAGATATTTCGGCCAGCTCCATAGACGCCCCACCGATGTCACAAACCAAGCCATAAGAGCCCGGCCAGCCCAGCAAAACACCCTGTGCGGATAACCTCGCCTCCTCTGGACCGTCAACCACATGAATTTTTAGACCGGTTTCTTGCAAGACCTGCGCTGCAAATTCGGGCCCATCGCTGGCCTCGCGCACAGCGGCGGTCGCGACGGCGGTAAGGTCTGGTAGGCCGATCCCTTTGGCAATGGTGCAAAATCGGCGCAGTGCCGATAGGGCGCGGATGCGGCCGCTGGGGTTTAGCTTGCCGGTTTCTGCGAGTCCCGCCCCAAGGGCACACATGACTTTTTCGTTGAAGAAATAGGCTGGTGAACGGGCTGCCCCGTCGAACACCACAAGGCGCACAGAGTTTGATCCGATATCAATCACGCCAACCCGTGACAGGTCTCGTACTTTTGGGTTCTCAAAAAGGGGCCGGTTGAAGGGTTCCCATTCTGGTGCGGTGTCTGATGATCCGTCCATTTACGTTCCCCTGCGCTTGGGCATTGATATCAAACCCCCAAGTCAGGTCAATCCGGCCACCCCCCTGATGGTGATTGGGTGTCATCGGTGTGGGTCAATTTTGGCACATCGCGCGCACCGGCACTGCCGCGGCCGGAAAGAGACGGGTTTTCCATAAAAAATCTATGGCAATTGAAGGCAAAGCTGCCCTCTGGCCATGTGGCGCGAGTATAAGTACCATCGGGCTGCATCACCCAAGACTGTGCGACATCGGCCAAATTGGCTGCTATGATTTGGCTTACAATTTGGGCCTTGGCTGTTGCGTTTTTGATCTCGACCAAAGTTTCGACCCGCCGATGCAGATTGCGGTCCATCCAATCAGCCGACGAAATATAAACCCGCGCTTCCAGACTGGGCAGGCCGTGACCATTGGCAAAACATACGATTCGCGAATGCTCCAGAAACCGCCCGATGACAGATTTCACTCGGATGTTTTCGGAGAGCCCCTTCACTCCCGGCCGCAATCCGCAGATACCACGCACGATCAAGCTGATTTTCACCCCGGCCTGTCCAGCGGCGTACAGCGCATCAATGACATCTGAATCAATCAAGGAATTCATCTTGGCCCAAATGGCGGCCGGTTTACCGTTTTTGGCATTTTTAGCCTCAGTGGCGATGCGCTCCAAAAGGGTTGATTGAAGGGACAGCGGTGAGATTGAAATATTCTCAAGCGTGTTGGGCTGCGCGTAGCCAGATAGGTAATTGAACACCTTTGTGGCGTCCCGACCCAGAGCTGCATCACAGGTGAAAAGGCTGACATCGGTATAAATACGTGCGGTTATGGGATGGTAGTTTCCTGTGCCATAGTGGGTATAGGTGACCAGACGATCTCCCTCGCGGCGGACCACGGTACTGATTTTGGCGTGTGTTTTGAGGTTCATAAAACCGTAAACCACATGGGCGCCGGCCCGTTCAAGCCTGCGCGACTGCCGAATATTGGCAGCCTCATCAAACCGAGCTTTCAGTTCCACCAAAGCGGTGACAGATTTCCCGTCTTCTGCCGCTTCGCACAACGCTTCCACAATGGGCGAGCGTTTGGAGGTGCGGTAGAGAGTTTGTTTGATCGCCAAGACATTCGGATCACGGGCGGCCTGCTGCAAGAACCGCACGACCATGTCGAAGGTCTCATACGGGTGTTGCAGCAGCATGTCTTTTTGCCGGATCGCGGCGAACATATCACCTTCATGATCTGATACCCGTTCAGGGACCCGGGGGGTGAAATTTGGCCAGAGCAAATTTGCGCGATCTTCGACGACCAATTCTTTTAGGTCCGGCAGGCCAAGCATGCCATCAACCTCAATCACTTCGGTTTCGGTGATGGAAAACTCTGCCATAATGGCGGTGCGTAGTGCCGTTGGGGCTTGGGTGCTGATCTTCAAGCGGATAACTTCGCCACGTCGGCGACGTTTGAGGGCAACTTCAAATTCGCGCACCAAATCTTCCGCCTCGTCTTCCACTTCAAGATCACTGTCGCGCAGGACTGAGAAAGCACAATGGCCTTTGAGCTCATAGCCTGGAAACAGCTGTTCTAACTGCATTAGGATCAGCTCTTCCAGTGGCAAATACCGATAACCATCACCGGGCAGTTGTACAAACCTGTTTACCTGCTGGGGAACGGGCACCAAGGCGCGCAGGCTGCGTTTGTCGGATTTGCGTTCCAGTTGCAGTGCCAAAGCGAAACCTGCGTTTGGAATGAATGGAAAAGGGTGTGCGGGGTCAATGGCTAATGGAGACACCACGGGAAATACGTCAGACAAGAATAATTGTTGCAGGTAGGCATGATCTTCTGCGGCCTGAGCTGCGGTTAGGATGTGTATGTCTTGTGCTGCTAGCTCGATGCGCAAATTTGACAGAATGGATTGCTGTTTGGCCATCAAGTCGCGGGCTTCGGTGTCGATCAACTCCAACTGCTTGGTGGTGCTCAGGCCATCCATGCCGGGGCTGGTGTTACCCGCACGGGCTAGTTCACGCAGGCCTGCGACGCGGACAGAATAAAACTCATCAAGGTTGGTGGCTGAGATCGACAAGAACCGTAACCGTTCCAACAGAGGCACATTGAGATTATCAACTTCTTCCAAAACGCGCCAATTGAACGCCAGCCAAGACAGCTCGCGGTTC
Organism: uncultured Planktomarina sp.; assembly: GCA_905182455.1. GTDB lineage: Bacteria > Pseudomonadota > Alphaproteobacteria > Rhodobacterales > Rhodobacteraceae > Planktomarina > Planktomarina forsetii. The sequence goes on along the minus strand of CAJJBJ010000001.1, from coordinate 72,018 downwards.
AAAAAACGGTCTGGCCCAGCCATATCCAGCCCACAGCTGCGCGCTGGAGAAAAATCATTGTGGAGAAAGTCAGCCGGGTTTGTCATCAGTTATCCTGTATGCAGTCACACAATTTAAGCGTTTTAAGGGTAAATTGTAAGGGGTAAGATCATGCTGGCCAAAGCTTCGGGGCTTAGGTTAGAATACTTGTCGCCATGGCGCGCGTGATGGGGCGTTTTGTCGACATACTTTGTGCATCCAGTTGCGCCACAATATTGCCCGCAGCATCAAAGTTTCGGTCCATATTTTTGAGAATATAAGCCAGCACTGCGGGAGGTGGTGACAATTGGCGGTCCATGAAAGCTTTTAGTAAAACAGCATGTAGCAGCGCGTCGTCCGGGCGATCAATTTTGGTAGAGCTTGTGCCTTCCAGACGGCTCAGCAGATCCGGCAGCCGAAATCCGGCTTGGCGTGCTGCGATACTTGAGGCCATGAGCAACAGCCCGCCAGTGGATAGCAGATGATTGTGCAAATGAAACAATCGTGTTTCTGCCTGAGAAATACCGGCCACCGTGTGCAGATCATCCACCACAATTTTTGCACCAGATTCTGGCTGATCAAAATCCCGTAAAGGATTGATCTTTTGTGCCCCGTTCTCGCTAAGCCAGATTTCCAATAGATGGGATTTTCCGCAGGCTTTTGGGCCAAGCAAGATCATTTTTCCTAGAGGCCAAGTTGCAGGCTCTTCCAAGGTCGCCACAGCATTTGCATTGGCAACAGACACAAAAAAGGCGTCGCGCTCGCGCGCAACTTTGATCGGCAATTTGAAGCTAAGTTGCTCAAACATCGTTGTCATCTTCTGTGCTCAAACCTCGATACAGCAAACCTGCTTTATATTGCGCGATGAAAAACCGAGCCACTACGCCGATCATAGCCGCAACCGGCACCGCTACCAGCATGCCGACAAATCCAAATAGGCCGCCAAATACTGAGAGGGCGAAAATCAACCATACCGGATGCAGACCCACAGAATTCCCGACCAATTTAGGCGTCAGGAAATTGCCCTCTAAAACCTGCCCGATCATGAAGATGACCGCGATAATGCCGATAGAGGTCCAGTCACCCCAAAATTGGAACAGCGCCAACCCCAGCGCCAAACCACCGCCGACCAATGCGCCGACATAGGGGATGAATGAGATGATACCGGCAACGAAACCCACCACGATGCCATAGTTCAGACCGGCCAGCATCAAGGCACTGGCGTAGTATAGGCCTTGAATAAAGCACACTGTGCCTTGGCCGCGGATGAAAGAGGCAAGTGTGGTATCGATTTCATGACCCAAACGGCGCACGTTGTTCACATGGTCGCGCGGTACCAGCTCGTCGATTTTAGTCACAAGATTGTCCCAATCCAGCAGTAGATAGAAAGACACAACTGGCACCACCACGATCAATACCAATATATTTACGAGCGAATTCAGTGAAGAGGCTAAGCCATTCATCAAATCACCGCCCCGCGACTGAATGGTCTCTCCCAATCCGGTGAGCGACTGTCTGATACTGCTGCTGTTGTCCAAAAGGTCCGGAAAGCGCGTCGTCAAAAAGTCCCACAATTTCGCAGAAATGGCTGGCGCCGTGTTGAACAGCGCAATGGCCTGTTCCACTAAGAGTGGCACGATCAGTAAAATGGCCAAAACGAAGGCTAGCATCGCCACCAATGTGATCACGGTGGTCGACAGCAACCGAGACAATCCCCAGCGTTGTAAACGATCAGCAACGGGATCAAGGCAATAGGCAATCGCGCCGCCTAAGATGAACGGCAAGAGCATATCCCCCAGCAGCCATAACAGCAGGCCAAAGATAAGTGCCGCGATACCCCAGTAGCGCAGTTGTGAAGATACCGGTAAAGCCATGATCAATCTCCCTTTGTCATCCAACTTGCGTATTGCGCCGCACCTTGCAAGAGGTTGATGCTAAATATGTCCTCAAAAAGCGCTATTTTGGCTGCTTTCGCTTGTGACAAGGGCATCGTGGCTCTAAACAGGATGAAGAATTTAACTGGAGTGTTCCATGCGCCTTAGCCGCTATTTTTTGCCCGTCCTGAAAGAAAATCCAGCTGAGGCTCAAATTGTCTCACATCGTTTAATGCTGCGAGCGGGAATGATCAAACAATCCGCCGCTGGGATTTATTCTTGGTTGCCTTTGGGTCTCAAGGTTCTCAAGAAAATTGAAACCATCGTTCATGAAGAACAGGAAAAAGCAGGCCATTTGGCGATGCTTATGCCGACGATTCAATCTGCAGATCTGTGGCGTGAATCCGGGCGTTATGATGACTACGGTGAGGAAATGCTGCGGTTTAAAGACCGTCATGACCGCGACATGCTGTTCACGCCTACCGCTGAAGAATTGATCACCGATATTTTCCGTGGCCATGTCACCAGCTATAAAGACATGCCTTTGACCATGTATCAGATCCAATGGAAATTCCGCGATGAACGCCGCCCCCGTTTTGGGGTGATGCGCGGTCGTGAGTTCTATATGAAAGATGGCTACACATTCGACCTCACCAAAGAGGAGGCCCTCCACGCCTACAATCGCCATTTGGTTAGCTATCTGCGCACCTATGAACGCATGGGCTTGCAAGCCATTCCAATGCGCGCGGACAGTGGTCCGATTGGTGGCGATGACACCCATGAGTTTTTGGTCTTGGCGGAAACAGGCGAGAGCGAAGTGTTCTATGACAGTGCTGTGACGGATCTGACATTTGGTGATCGTGAGATTGATTTTGACAATGTCGCAGAATGCCAGTCGATCATGGAAGAGTTCACCACTAAATATGCCCGCACCGATGAAACCCATGATGAGGCGCTATTTGCCGAGGTTCCAGAGGAGCGCCGCAAAGTTGCACGGGGCATCGAGGTAGGCCAAATCTTTTACTTTGGCACCAAATATTCCGAAACTATGGGGGCGTCCGTGCAAGATGCGGAAGGCAAGAAAGTGCCGGTCCATATGGGTAGCCATGGCATTGGTGTGAGCCGTCTTGTAGGCGCTATCATTGAGGCCAGCCATGACGACAAAGGCATAATTTGGCCAGAGGGTGTAACCCCGTTCCATTGTGGAATTGTAAACCTCAAGCAGGGCGACGATGAGGCCGATGCGGCGTGTGAAAATCTATATAAGCAGCTGACCAAAGCCGGTCTTGAGCCGCTCTATGATGATCGCAATGAGCGCGCAGGCGGAAAATTTGCTACGATGGATTTGATCGGTCTACCATGGCGCATCACGGTAGGGCCAAGGGGCTTGAAAAATGGTGTGGTCGAATTGACCAATCGAAAAACAGGCATCAGCGAAGAAATGTCGCCTGAGGCTGCTATTGAAAAAGTAATAGCCCAATACCTTTAGGGCGGATAAGATTTGGCTGGCGTGAACAAAAGGCTAAAAATGTCATGATGCGATATGAAATGACTTTGAGCGATGGGCGCGCCAGCTCCCTAATTATGGCCTTCTTTGTTTTTGAGGGGTGTCTATGAAGCGTGCGGCCCCTTTTTCTGGTTTTGAATTTCTGATTGCTTGGCGTTATCTACGGGCCAAGCGGGCTGAGGGTGGCGTGAGCGTCATGACCCTGATCAGCTTGGTTGGCATCGCCTTAGCTGTTGCGGCTTTAATCATCGTACTAGCGGTGCGTAGCGGATTTCGAACTGAATTTGTTGATGCCATCTTGGGCGCGAATGCCCATGTCACTGTTTATGAGCGCGAATTTGATCCGCAAACCGGTAAGTTTGATTATGCGATAGATCGCTATGAGGATTTGACCAATCGCATTGAGGCGGTTGCAGGTGTCACACGGGTGGCCCCTTTGATCCGCGGCCAAGTGATGGGCAGCTCCGATGACCTCAATCATGGAATCATGGTGTTTGGCATTACCCTCGATAAGCTCAAAACAATCCCGAATGTGGCCAATTCTGAGCGCAGTTTGGGGAATATAGAGGATTTCCCGGACGGAGTGGCCCTTGGCTCTGGGGTGGCGAAGGCCTTGCGGCTGTCCATTGGTGATCGCATCAAACTGATTTCGCCTAACGGGATCAGAACCGCTTTTGGCACCAGCCCCCGCGTGAAGTCATATACGGTGGCCTATATCTTCACCGCTGGGCATTACAACATCGACCAAACCCGCCTTTACCTGCCGTTTGCAGAGGCACAAAGCTTTTTCAACAGGGAAGGCCAGGCGGATCAAATAGAGGTGTTTGTCAGCGATCCGGAATCGGTGGATGATATGACATCAGCAATTTGGGAAGCCAGCGGTGATACCGCGGTTTTGGAGACGTGGCGCGATTATGCGGGCGGGTTTCTCAGGGCCCTGGCCATCGAAGATAATGTGATGCTCGTGATCATGATCGTACTGATCTTATTGTCGACCATGAACATCATTTCCGGGCTGATCATGTTGGTCAAGAACAAGGGCCGAGACATAGGCATTCTGCGCACCATGGGGCTGACCGAAGGCACCGTGCTGCGGGTATTTTTTTTATGCGGCGCGGGGATTGGTTTAATCGGAACGCTGTTGGGTGTTTTGTTCGGGGTTTTATTCGTGGCGAACATCGATGCGATTTTCAGCCTTGTAAACTATATCTCTGGCGGTGAAGTTTGGGATCCCTCTATTCGTGGAATATACCATCTGCCCTCGGAATTGCGTGGCGTGGATGTAGCCAAGGCTATGGGCATCTCGCTGTCATTGTCTTTCATCATAACTATTTTTCCCGCTCGGCGTGCGGCGCGGATGAACCCGGTTGAGGCATTGCGAAATGAGTGAACCGATCCTGAAAATGGCTGGCGTATATAAGTCTTACAATCCGGGCCGCGCCAATGAAGTACCGGTGTTGCAAGATTGTGATTTGACGCTGGAGGCGGGGCAAGTTGTGTCGCTTGTGGCACCTTCTGGCGCGGGCAAATCAACTCTGCTGCACATTGCCGGTTTGCTCGATACCGCTGACAGCGGGGGCTTGCAAATTGTGGGGCAAGACATGGGCCATGCCGGGGATCGGTTGCGCACAGATATGCGGCGTATGAAGATTGGGTTTGTGTATCAGTTCCATCATCTACTGCCTGAATTTACGGCAGTGGAAAACATCATGCTTCCGCAACAAGCGACGGGTCTCAAACCCTCAGTAGCACGGTTGCGCGCTTTGCAGCTGTTGGACCAAGTGGGGCTTGCAGACCGTGGGCATCACCGGCCGAGTGAAATGTCAGGCGGCGAACAGCAACGGGTCGCATTTTGTAGGGCTTTGGCCAATGAGCCCGAGCTGTTGTTGGCGGATGAACCCACAGGAAACCTTGACCCGGAAACGTCGGATCATGTGTTCAGCGTCTTAATGGATTTGGTTCGCACCACGGGCATGGCGGCATTGATTGCCACCCATAATATGGATTTGGCGGCGCGCATGGATCGGCAGGTTCGGCTGAGTAAGGGCCAGATCTTGTAATATTGTGTTGAAATTCGCTGTGAACCCCGATTTTTAGAACTGACAAAGCCCATCGTGAATTGGAAAGCCTATGCCACTCGTCTCAACCACTGAAATTGAACGTGCCAGTAAAACGGCCTTGCAGGCCTACGGGGCCAAAGATTGGATCGCAGCCTCTGTGGCGCGCGCGGTTGCGGATGCAGAGTCTTATGGAAATGTGATCTGTGGGCTGTATTACCTCGAAAGTTATTGCCTTCAACTGGCCACGGGCCGGGTCGATGGCGTTGTTGATCCGCATGTCTCAGCCTCGCGCCCAGGCTCGATTTTGTCGGATGCCCAATTTGGATTTGCACAATCTGCTTTTGAAGCGGCCTTGCCAGCAGCGATTGCAGCCGCGCGGAAAAATGGCACGGCATCGCTGTCTGTGGCCCGTGCTCATACCTGCACCTCGCTTGGATATTTCACCTCGCAATTGGCCGCAGAAGGTTTTCTGGCCATTGGCTTCACAAACGCAAGCCCAGTCGTCGCCCCTCCTGGTGGCAGCCAAAAGGTGATCGGCACGAATCCAATCGCTATGTCTGTTCCTGATGGGCAAGGCGGTTTGGCGGTACATTTTGATTTTTCAACCTCCGCTGTGGCGCTGGGTAAGATCACCATGGCCAAGGCTGCGGGCCGGGCCATTCCTTTGGGTTGGGCCGTGGATGCGCAAGGGGAACCCACGACAGACCCTGAAGCGGCTTTGTTGGGGGCTTTGGTTTCGGCTGGCGGATATAAGGGATGGGGCTTTGGGGTTTTGGCCGAACTGCTGGCTGCGGGCATCACAGGATCTGTAAACTCTTTGGATGTGGGTGGGCTGAAGCTGCCTGGAGGCGCGCCGCATGGGCTGGGCCAGTTCTATTTCATTATTGACCCAAGTACCCATCACGCGGGGTTTGCCGATAGATTGGCGCGTTTGGTGGATGCTGTGGCTTTGCAAGAGGGCGCTCGTCTGCCTGGCAGCAATCGGGAGCCTATTGCAGAGGTTAATGTGCCAGATGCGCTTTGGGATGCAGTGGGCGTTTTGGGCCGTGGCCCAGCTTAGGCCTTTTGCGTTAGCACCACACCCGTCGCCATCAACAACAGCCCGCAGAGACGTGACCAGCTGAGCGGCACGGGCTGCGCGCCGAATAGGCCAAAATGGTCAATCGTGGCTGCAGAGAGCAGCTGACCAACTAGCACAAAAAATATCGCATTTCCAACGCCAAACTTGGGTGCGATGGCAGTGATTGAAAGCACGTAAAACGCGAGCAACAAGCCGGCCAAGAGCAAATGCCGGGGAGCGGATGCTAGTTTAACAAGGGCTCCGGGCCCGGTGATCAAGGCCACCACCGAAGCCGTGAGAAAGCCAACGGCAAGCAACACAGCCCCAGCCAACATAGGCGCCCCAAGATGGCGTCCCAAAGCCGCATTCATCGCCGCCAATACTGGAATACCAATTCCGGCAGCAAGCATGGTGATGGCATAGGTTGGCATGCAGCAGGCTCCTTAAAGTGTTAAACGTCCAGCTCTTCTACAAACCTTGCATTCTCTTGAATATATTCAAAGCGTTTTTCAGGTTTCTTGCCCATCAACCGTTCAATCAAATCTCCGGTTTCACCCGGCACATCCTCATCCACTGTGACGCGGATCAATTTTCGGGTGGCGGGGTTCATTGTTGTTTCTTTGAGGTCCTTTGCATCCATCTCGCCCAAGCCTTTGAAGCGGCTGACGTCAATTTTGCCTTTGCCTCCGAGACCTTTTTCCAGCCACATGGCTTTTTCAGCTTCATCCAAACAATAGACACGTTTAGCCCCTTGGGTGAGGCGGAACAGGGGTGGGCAGGCCAGATACAGGTGGCCAGCGTCGATCAAGGGCCGCATTTGCGAAAAGAAGAAGGTCATGAGCAGGCTCGCGATGTGCGCACCGTCCACATCCGCATCCGTCATGATGATGATTTTGTCATAGCGCAGATCATCGACGTTGAATTTGGATCCCATGCCGACGCCAAGCGCCTCGCAAAGATCGCTGATTTCTGCATTGGAGCCTAGCTTATTGGAGGCTGCCCCCAGCACGTTGAGAATCTTACCCTTCAAAGGCAGCAAGGCTTGGTTGACGCGATTGCGCGCGCCTTTGCCAGAACCGCCCGCACTGTCGCCTTCCACTATAAACAGTTCTGTGCCTTCGCGGGTTTTTGAGGTGCAATCGGTGAGCTTGCCTGGCAGGCGCAGCTTCTTCGTGGCGGATTTGCGCTGGGTCTCTTTTTCTTGACGGCGGCGCAGCCGTTCTTCAGCGCGCAGCACCAGAAAATCAAGGATCGCGCCAGCGGACTTGGTGTCGGCGGCCAACCAATTATCAAACCGATCTCGCACAGCATTTTCAACCAAGCGCTGGGCTTCGACTGTCGCCAACCGGTCTTTGGTCTGGCCTACAAATTCTGGCTCGCTGATAAAACATGATACCAAAGCGCAGCCGCCGGCGATGAGATCATCGCGGGTGATATTGGTGGCTTTTCGATTGTTGACCAATTCGCCGTAAGCCTTGATACCCTTCAAGATCGCAGCCCAAAAGCCGCTTTCATGTGTGCCGCCTTCGGGGGTTGGCACGGTGTTACAGTAAGATTGGATGAACCCGTCGCGAGAGGGCGTCCAATTGACCGCCCATTCGACTTTGCCGGGCACATTGAAGCGCTCTTTGAAGTCGACGGTGCCCGCAAATGGGGCTTCCGCATAGGTGCTGGCCTTGCCTAGGGTTTCGTTGAGGTAATCAGACAGGCCACCGGGGAAATGGAAGGTGGCTTCTTTTGGCGTTTCGCCATCGTCAATCTGACTTTTCCAGCGAATTTCAACGCCTGAGAACAGATAGGCTTTGGACCGGATGGAATTGAACATGCGGGCCGGTTTGAAACGGTGCTTGCCAAAAATTTGCTCATCCGCGTGGAACGTTACCGTGGTACCGCGCCGATTAGGGGCTGCACCTATGTTTTGGATGGGCCCAAGCGGAATACCACGTGAGAAGCGTTGCTCATATAATTCACGATTGCGGGCGACTTCGACCACCATGGAATCGGAGAGCGCATTCACAACTGAGGCGCCAACACCGTGCAGGCCGCCAGAGGTTTGATAGGCTTTGCCTGAGAATTTACCACCCGCATGTAGTGTGCAAAGGATCACTTCGAGTGCAGATTTATGCGGAAATTTAGGATGTGGATCCACCGGAATGCCGCGGCCATTGTCACGGATCATAACCGAATAATCGGCCAAAAGCTCAACCTCGATGCGATTGGCGTGACCTGCTACGGCCTCATCCATCGAGTTATCGAGCACTTCCGCCACAAGGTGATGCAGCGCCCGTTCATCGGTGCCGCCAATATACATACCTGGGCGTTTTCGAACCGGCTCTAGCCCCTCCAACACCTCAATGGATGACGCGTCATAGGTGGTATCATCAGCTGCGGATAATAGGTCACTTGCCATGGGGCTGCTCTTTCTTTGATTGTCGCTATTCATGGCAGAAGTTGCGTCGCAAGAAAAGGCCTCCCCAACATGTTGGGCCATATTCTACACTAGATTTCGCGTTTGGGCGCTTAAGCTGTAGCGACTTCTCCTATTTTGCCGACGCCGCGGGGAGAGTGAGACCTGAAATATATGAATAATATGTGAACGCTTTTTCCACTGGTCAGCTGTGTCATCGCTGCCTAAAAAGGCTCATGAACAAGTCTCAAACAATCAAACGTGAAGCGCGATCCTTGCTGGTGCTGGGCTTGCCTTTGGCTGGCAGTCAGGTGGCGCAATTTGCGGTGCATACCACTGACACGCTGATGCTCGGTTGGTATTCAGTTTTGGCCTTGGCGCAGGTGACATTGGGCGCACAGATCTTGTTCATAGCTTTTATCGCCACCTCTGGTTTCGCCTTTGCTATTTTGCCGATGGTGGCCAAGTCCATGGCAGAAGATGACCCGCTATCGGCCAGACGCGCCACGAGGATGGGGCTGTGGTTGTCGACCATTGCGGCCGGGTTGTTATTTTTGCCGATGTGGTTTGCAGCCCCGATTCTTGAGTCCATGGGACAAGATGCGATTGTGGCGGAGGGGGCGCAGGATTACTTGCGCATAGCGGGCTTTGGGCTGTGGCCGGCGCTTTGGGGGCTTGTGTTGCGCAGCTATCTTTCTGCGTTGGAGCATACGGGCGTTGTGCTGTGGATTTCCTTGGGCGTTTTGGTTGCCAATGCTCTGATCAACTATGCTTTGATCTTTGGGTATTGGGGTATGCCAGAGCTGGGATTGCAGGGGGCAGCGATTGCCTCGGTAATTGCGGCGGGTCTGTCTTTGCTAGGTTTTGTTGTTTACATTCAGCGTTATTTCCCCGAGCAAGAAATGTTTGCGCGCTTCTGGCGGTTTGATCGGGTGGCCACAGCGGCCGTGATGCGCCTCGCACTACCAATTTCAGCCACGGCTTTGGCGGAAAGTGGTTTGTTCGCGGCCTCTGCATTTATGATGGGTTGGCTGGGGCATTTGGAATTGGCGGCACACGGGATTGTGCTGCAATTGGCGGCGCTGAGTTTCATGGTACATCTGGGCTTGTCTCAGGCGGGTACGGTGTTGGTCGGCAAGGCCTTCGCACGTCGCGATTGGGCGGCCGTACAACGCATTGCCGCGATCACGATGGTGCTTTCAACTTTGGCGGCTTTGGTCGCAATTCTCTTCTTTTTGGCCACACCCAATATGCTGATCAGTGCATTTTTAGATGCAGAAGATACACTGACCCCTGAGATCCTGCGCATTGGCACCCTGTTGTTGATTGTCGCGGCGATGTTTCAATTTGTGGATGCGGCGCAGGTGGTGGCCTTGAGCCTTTTGCGCGGGCTTCAAGATACCAAAGTGCCGATGCTGATCGCGACGGTGTCTTATTGGATAATAGGCATGCCAATCAGCTATGTCTTAGGTTTTGTTTTGGACTTCAAAGAGACGGGGATCTGGCTGGGCTTGGTCTTCGGCCTGGGGGTTGCGGCTTTATTACTTTGGGCGCGGTTCGCGGTCTTAACTCGTGCGGGTGTTACGCGGGCTTAGATCTTTTCTTTTAGCATGTGGTCAGTTTTATTCCGCATCAAAACAGCACGCAGATCATGCATGGAGAGTAACAGCTGATCTGTTACCAATTCTAAATCATCATAACTGGCTTTGGACTTCGCCTATTGCGCCGTGAGATTGAGATGGCCCACCGTACGCAGCATATCATAAATCTCGCGCCGGGCGAGCAGGTCTTTGCGCTGCGTAACCCAGTCTTGGATCAACTGTTCTTCGCCTTGCGTCCGGCTGTAGGTGCCATGTGGCTTCACATCGCCATTGCGAATGTTGATCACAGCAATCTGTTCTGAGTCTAGCCTGCTTTGGCGGTTCTCGGTTTCGACCTTAAACTGCATGCCCCATGTTCACGGGTGCGGAAAAGTATTTAGGTGGTAAAGGTCTAATATAGCTAGATTAAATCAAGCTTTCACAAAAGCGTTGAATTCGTTGGCAGGCCTCGCGCAAATTTTCGTCAGAAGTTGCATAACTCACCCGAAAGTTTGGCGAAAAGCCAAAGGCGGCGCCAAACACAACTGCTACCCCGGCATCCTCCAAAAGGCTGGTTGCAAAAACCTCGTCAGTGGTGATTTTGATACCTTTGGGCGTGGTTTTCCCGATCAACCCAGAAATAGAGGGGTACACATAAAATGCACCTTCTGGTGTTGGGCAGGTAATATCTTTAGCCTTGTTCAGCATCTCCACCACCAAATTGCGGCGGCGAATGAACGATTCATTATTGGAGACCAAGAAATCTTGTGTGCCGTTAAGAGCTTCTACAGCGGCCCATTGGCTTATTGTACAGGGGTTCGAAGTGGACTGTGATTGCACCTTACACATGGCGGCGATCAAGGGCTGTGGCCCGGCGGCGTAGCCAATCCGCCAACCGGTCATAGCATAGGCCTTAGACACGCCGTTGCAGGTCAGAGTGCGGTCATAAAGGGCGGGTTCAACCTCGGCTGGTGTGCAAAACTTGAAATCCCCATAGGCGAGATGCTCATACATATCATCTGACATCACCCAGACATGCGGATGGCGCAGCAATACGTCGGTGAGAGCTTTCAACTCATCCCAATTATAACCAGCCCCGGTTGGGTTGGAGGGAGAGTTGAAGATAAACCATTTGGTTTTTGGCGTGATAGCTTCTTCCAGTTTATCCGCGGTGAGCTTGTAGTTGGTTGCAAATGAGGTCTCGGCAATAACGGGTGTTCCACCTGCAAGTAACACCATATCGGGGTATGATACCCAGTAGGGGGAGGGTATCACCACCTCGTCGCCTGAGTTCAAACTGGCCATGAACGCGTTGTAAAGTGTCTGTTTGCCTCCGGTGCCAACACTGACCTGAGCCGGGGTATAGCTTAATGAATTCTCACGCAAAAATTTGTCGCAAATGGCTTGTTTTAGCTCGGGCATACCGTCAGGTGCGGTGTATTTTGTTTTGCCTTCGGTGATGGCCCGCACGGCTGCGGCTTTGATGTTATCTGGAGTGTCAAAGTCCGGCTCACCTGCACTCAATCCGATAACATCACGTCCCGCCGCCTTTAATTCCGCCGCTTTCGTTGTTACAGTTATGGTGGGGGATGGTTTTACACGGTCAAGTGTTGTTGACAAAAACGACATGCCGACCTCAATCTGAGATTTTATCTGCTCAAGTCTTAGATCTCCGTTTACAAAGTTGCAAGCAGAACCGATTGGAAAGAGGTACGATATGACGGAAAATAATTTAGATGCACCATTTGATTGGTTTGGCCCCGATGCGGCCACTTTTGGCGACCGTGTTTTGGGAGCGCGCGAAAAATCTGGCATGACACAAGCACAGCTGTCACGCAGGCTTGGGATTAAACTGTCCACCTTACAAGCTTGGGAGGAAGACCGGTCCGAGCCACGGGCCAATAAATTGCAAATGTTGACTGGCATGCTCAATGTGTCTCTGCCTTGGCTGCTGAGTGGAGAAGGAATTGGACCCGAAGAACCCACCGCGACGCCATTATCTGAAGATATACAAACAATTTTAATTGAAATGCGCGCAATTAAGACGGATATGACACGGACTGCTGACCGCTTGAGCCGGTTGGAGAAACACCTGAGGTTGGCCCTAAAATGACTGAGCTACACGAGCATAAAATCAAGCGCCTGAAAATGCGGTCTATGCGGCGCGGGATCAAGGAAATGGATCTTATTTTAAGTCATTTTGCTGATAAAACCCTGCGAGACATGAGCAAGGATGAGCTTGTGGCCTATGACCTGTTGCTCGAAGAAAATGATCATGACTTGTATTCTTGGGTCACGGGGACCGCACCAACGCCACCAGAATTTTCTGTCTTAATTGGGGATATCGTGGCCGGTTTGCAAATTCAGTCGAATTAAATGCACCTTGTTTAGATAATATTCGCGAATATTCCCAATACTGCTCAAAGCAGCAGATTGAGGGGGTTTGCAATGAGTGGGCAAAATACAAACAAGCCGCAGGATGGCAAAGACTTCATGGCCTATTACCTCGAGAGCTTGGCTCTTGTGCAATGATTGCGCCGGCTTTTGTTGGATGAGATTGGCGTGGAGGAGATCAACAGATCATTGCGTCAGGTTGAGTGCTACTGAAGCAATCAAATCCGATTTATTTACTGATCCAACTGACTCATGCTGATGAACTCCAATTCGCGCAATAATTTGCGACTCATGGCACGTTCATAATCGTCAAAGCCGATGGCCACCTCTGAGAATGCCCCGGGACCTGACAAAACCCGATTGGAAAAATAGGCCGTCAATTCGTCGGTGGACAATTCCGCATGCGACATGCGGGAGGCTGCGTCGACACCAATGATTAATGCATTGATTACAATATCTCCGATCTGTTCAGGTAGGTTGACCCGATGTGGCTCTGGACCGGTGTTGTTCTTTCCGTCGCCCGATATATCAAGGGTGCGCTTCCAACAGTCTGATTGTTGGTTCAAAAACCCGATACCAGACTGAATGGCCTTGCCCAATGCGGTGGTGGGTGGCGCGTCGCGTCGCATTGCTTGGCGCAATTCAGCTGAGAGATTTTGCAGGGTCTGATCATTTAAAATCTCGGTCCAGGGGACGAGAATTCGTTGATAGTTCTGTCCGCTCCATTCAAACACCAACAGCTTAACTGGAGCTTTGGGCATGGATAAAATGCTTGAGGTCACATCGGGGCTGCTCAACGCTGCGGCCAAGCCTTGCAATTGTAACTGATATTCCTCGGCATCCACTGAGCCGGAGACATCCAAGCCTAAAGCTAAAGCCTGCCGGCAAGCCGCTTGCGCTGAGGAAAGGCTTGCGGCAACAACCAGAGCTGCCGCCGCAAGCGATCTAAAAGCCGAAAAGGTTACCAACTGCCAGTGTTTTTCATGCTTATCCAAGGCTCGGCAAGGGGGAGGTTGTCACCCTCTTGCAGAAGCTCAATGGAAATATTGTCTGGGCTGCGTACAAACGCCATCCGACCCTCACGCGGCGGACGATTGATGGTGATTCCATTGTCCATAAGATGCTGACAGGTTGCGTAGATGTCTTTCACTTCATAAGCGAGATGCCCGAAGTGACGACTGTCAGAGGGCAGGCCTTCGTCGCCGTCCCAATTGTAAGTCAGCTCAACGGGGCATTCATGTTGGCCTGAGGGGGCCATGAAAACCAGGGTGAATCGGCCACCGTCATTATCCCAACGGCGGGTTTCTTCGAGCCCCAAAAGGGCGAAAAACGCGATTGAAGCTTCTAAATCCGCGACTCGGACCATTGTGTGTAGATATTTCATTTTCATTTACCTTTATATAGTAGGTTCATCCTTTGGATTGCTCCATATATAGTGTTCAGGGAATCGCTCCAGATGGAGTTAACTTAGGGGATATTGATGCTGCTGACACCAGAACAACAAGAAGAAATTGATCAGCTGCGATCAAATCCTCAGCCAACCTTGAGGGCCGTGGCGCCTGGGATGGAAAACCATCTCTATAAAGCGCAGCCCGTGTTGGATCATGGTTTTGTTCGGGTTATCGACTATATGGGCGATGATGCCGCCATCTGTCAGGCTGCCCGAGTGAGCTATGGCAAAGGCACAAAATCTGTACAAAACGACGTTGGATTGATCCGCTATTTGATGCGTCATTGGCATTCGACTCCGTTTGAGATGTGCGAAATTAAATTGCATGTGAAGCTGCCAGTCTTTGTGGCGCGACAGTGGATCCGGCACCGGACGGCGAATGTAAATGAATACTCAGCGCGCTATTCCATCCTCGATCGGGAGTTTTATATCCCCGAGGCGGATTCTTTGGCGGCGCAATCTGTGGTCAACAATCAAGGTCGTGGTCGGGTGCTGCAAGGTGCTGAGGCGGCTCGGGTTCTTGAGATTTTGAAAACTGACAGCAACCGCGCCTATGATAATTATGAAGCGATGATCTCTGACGAGGGCCAAGACGGTCTGGCGCGGGAATTGGCGCGGATGAACTTACCGGCCAATATCTATACGCAATGGTATTGGAAGGTCGATCTGCACAACCTGTTTCACTTCTTGCGTTTGCGGGCAGATGCCCAT
This sequence comes from uncultured Planktomarina sp., assembly GCA_905182455.1. GTDB lineage: Bacteria > Pseudomonadota > Alphaproteobacteria > Rhodobacterales > Rhodobacteraceae > Planktomarina > Planktomarina forsetii. The sequence goes on along the minus strand of CAJJBJ010000001.1, from coordinate 56,957 downwards.
GCGCAGTATGAAATTAGGGTCTATGCGGAAGCGATTTGCGACATGGTGCGCGATTGGGTTCCAGCTGCTTATGGTGCTTTTGAGGATTATCGCTTGGGTGGTGCTGTCTTGTCAGCCAAATCACTGGATTGCGTGCGCCGAATGTTAGCGGGCGAAAAGGTGACGCATGAAACCTCAGGTATGAGCAAAGGTGAATGGCGCGAATTTGAAGGTGTTATTGGGGCATAGATTGCCCCAATGCAGCTTTTTGAGTCGCAAAACCATACTTCCTAGGCGAGCCTAGCTTTTTGCGGATGCGTCTCCGTTTGCAATGACCGAACTCAGATTAGTCGGCGCGGCTCAATTCACCAGCCATCTCACGGCCATCACGCCCTTCAATTAACTCGTAATTAATTTTTTGGTTGTCGGCCAAGCTTGTCATTCCAGCACGTTCTACAGCTGAGATATGAACAAAAACATCATTGCCACCACCTTCGGGTTCGATGAAGCCAAAGCCTTTTGTGGTGTTAAACCATTTTACTGTGCCCAGAGGCATATCTTATTCTCCTAGTTCATAGTTGCTCGCCGGACACTTCGCCGGTGGCATGACAGGGCCCTGAAAACCAAAATACTGCGAATAAATATTCGTTTTTAGGTGTCACAACTCTACAATTGTGTGAATGGAAATAAAATCAAGGAAAAATTGATGAAACTCTACGGATTAAATTCATGCGACAGTTGCCGCGCCGCTCGAAAAGCCTATTAAAAACATAACGATTGAATATGTTGACGTGCGGGAGTCTGGTGTCCCTAGAAATGTTCTGAAAATGGCCTTGGAGATATTCGGAGCGGCTTTGATCAACAAATCTTCCACTACATGGCGTGGTTTGGACGAGCAAGCGCGGGCCATGGATTCGTTGGAATTGTTAAAAGCGCATCCCACTTTGATGAAGCGGCCCTTAATCGTGAATGGGTCTGAGATGACCCTCGGGTGGAAGCCTGATGTCGCCGCGTTTTATGCAGATATACAAGGATCTTAATCGGCTTCTTATCGATCATAAAAAAAGGCCGCTCAATCTGAGTGAGTTTTTTTGATATTATTTTTCAAATCACAATAGATCAGGGGGAGTTGATTCAACTTTGAGATCGGCAACCAACTGTTCCAAATTCATAACTTCGCTTTGTTTGCTGCCAAGGCGGCGGACTGAAACAGTACGGTCTTCCACCTCTTTCATTCCTATTGCCAAAATAACTGGTACTTTTGCCACGGAATGTTCCCGGACTTTGTAGTTGATCTTCTCATTGCGAATATCGGCTTCAGCACGGACGCCCACAGCGCGCAGAGCGGCCACAGCTTCACGCACAAAATCATCTGCATCAGACACGATAGAGACCACAACCACCTGACGTGGTGCCAACCAAATCGGCAGTTTGCCCGCATGCTCTTCAATTAAAATACCGATGAAGCGTTCGAACGAGCCAAGGCAGGCGCGGTGCAACATGACCGGACGGTGCTTGTTGCCATCTTCGCCGATATAGCTGGCACCCAGACGCTCAGGCAGAACAAAATCCACCTGATGGGTGCCGCATTGCCAATCACGGCCAATGGCGTCCGTCAGCACGAACTCGAGCTTTGGTCCGTAAAATGCACCTTCGCCGGGGTTCATTTCTGGCTCAATACCGGCCTTTCGAGTGGCTGCCAAAAGCGCAGTCTCGGCGCGATCCCAAACCTCATCTGATCCGGAGCGGTTTTCTGGACGGTCGGAGAATTTTACCCGAAATTTTTCGAAGCCAAGGTCTTTGTAAACAGAGGTCAGGTATTCGATATAAAGCGCTGTTTCCTCTTCGATCTGGTCTTCGCGGCAGAAGATATGCCCGTCATCTTGGGTAAAGCCTCGCACCCGCATGATACCGTGCAATGCGCCTGAGGGCTCGTAACGGGCGCAGCTGCCGAATTCGGCCATGCGCAATGGCAAATCCCGGTAGGATTTGAGGCCTTGGTTGAAAATCTGCACGTGGCAGGGGCAGTTCATCGGCTTTAGGGCATTCACGGCTTTTTCACGTGCATGCTCTTCATCCACTTCAACGATGAACATATTTTCTTGATATTTGTCCCAATGTCCAGATGCCACCCAAAGCTTGCGGTCCACCACTTGCGGGGTGTTCACCTCGACATAGCCGCCGGCGCGTTGTTTGCGGCGCATATAATCTTGCAACTCAGTGTAGATGGTCCAGCCATTTGGATGCCAGAAGACTTGGCCGGGGGCCTCTTCTTGCATGTGGTATAGATCCATTTCGCGGCCCAGCTTACGATGGTCGCGTTTTGCGGCTTCTTCCAGCATATGCAAATGCGCCTTGAGCTTTTCTTTATTGGTGAAGGCAACGCCGTAGATGCGTTGCAGCATGGCGCGTTTGCTGTCACCGCGCCAATAGGCTCCTGCCACACTCATCAGTTTGAAGGCATCGGCGGGTAATTGGCCAGTATGTTGCAAATGTGGGCCACGGCAGAGATCTTGCCACTCGCCATGCCAATACATCCGCAATGGCTCATTGCCCGGGATCGAAGAAATAAGCTCCACCTTATAGGGCTCACCTGCATCGGTGTAATGCTGCACGGCGCGGGTGCGGTCCCAAACCTCGGTGCGGACAGGATCGCGTTGGTTGATGATGTCTTTCATCTTCTTTTCGATGACGGCAAGGTCTTCAGGTGTGAAAGGCTCGTTGCGGTCAAAATCATAATACCAGCCATCTTTGATCACCGGACCGATGGTCACTTGCACATCAGGCCAAATCTCTTGGACCGCACGCGCCATGACATGGGCCAGATCGTGGCGTATTAGTTCATCGGCTTGCAGCTCGTCTTTCATGGTGTGAATGGCGATGGTCGCATCAGCTTCAATCGGCCAAGCTAGATCGAAATGCTTGTCATCAACAGTGGCAGAAATGGCCTTTTTGGCCAGTGAAGATGCGATATCAGCCGCAACATCAGCTGCGGTGACACCGGCTTCATAGTTGCGAATGGAATTATCAGGGAGGGTAAGTGAGATCTGGACCATCAAAGGCACTCCTCGTCAGTTTGGCGCCCACGGAACGCCCGGTTGCGGGTATAAGGTACGAAGGCTATTTGGCGCTTTTGATTTTCGCTGTCAACCGCCGAAGCATTATGATTGAGACCATTATGACACATGCGCTGAGCCTGAAGGGATGACTATCTGAAACGACTTTAGAATGGCCGCTGTCTTGATTAGCCTATGATCGATGACTTGGGGTGATGAACAAATGAATTTTTTGACAACAGACTCAGCCCGCAGGCTTGCCTATGTGCAAGTGGCGGGCAAGGGCCCAGGCGTAGTGTTTCTTGGCGGTTTTATGTCGGACATGTCAGGCACCAAAGCTCTGCATCTTGAAAGCTGGTGCCAAGCACAGGGCCGGTCGTTTTTGCGGTTTGACTATTCTGGGCATGGCGCCTCATCGGAGGCTTTTGCCGATGGCTGTATCGGCGATTGGGCCGAGGACGCGCAGGCGGTTATTGAAACCCTCACAGAGGGGCCACAAATCTTGGTGGGGTCCTCTATGGGTGGCTGGATATCGTTGCTGATGTCGCAACGGATTTCCGAGCGAGTGGCCGGATTGGTCACAATCGCTGCTGCGCCTGATTTTACCGAAGATGGATTTTGGGCAGGTTTCAACGAGGATACCCGTAAGTACCTTCTGCAAGAAGGGGTGGTGAATATCCCCTCAGATTATGGTGACCCTTATCCAATCACCAAGCGGTTGATTGAAGATGGCCGGGCGCATTTGGTGTTGCGTACGCCGCTCGAATTGCCATTCCCGGTTCGCTTGTTGCAAGGGGATGAAGATGAGGATGTTTCGGTTCAACTGGCCAATAGACTTTTTGCCCATATCAAGGGCCTAGATGTGCAATTGCGCTTGCTCAAAGGTGCCGATCACCGGTTTTCAACGCCAAATGCATTGGCATTGATCGAGGCTGCTATTGCCGATGTAATTGAAACCATAGAAAACTAGACATAACATTTTTAGGGGGACGGATATGGCTTAATTTTTGCTAACATATTTAGGACAACCACAGTTCAGCAGCCCGGATGAGGGTAAAGTTCAGATGGGAAAGTGGATGAACCGGATGGATTCTGTCAGATAAAACTTTAATCAAACGCCTCTGACCACCCATAGTAGGCTCTCCAATCTATGTGACTTGATGCACACACTCATTTGTCTAATAGCACCCGCTTCAAAGTAACCCTACTCGCTTCAAACAAGTTTTATCTGACAGAACCCTTTTGATCGATGGTGGCTGGACGATTGGCTAACCGGTTAAAATAATGGTTAATTATCGGTAGAGGCGGTGTCTTGATCTTGGCAGGGGTTAGAAAACTTGTCACAACACTCTCATGAGCCCAGAACCTATTGTATTCTTGCTGGGCATGATGTGCGACGCGCGGCTTTTCGCCCCTCAAATTAATGGGTTATCGCATGAGCGTGCCGTGATGGTCGCGCCAGTGCATTTGGGCGAGCGGATTGAAGAGATTGCAAGCACCATTTTGGACATGACTCCGCGTCGCTTTGCTTGATGCGGGTTGCCTTTGGGTGGGATGGTGGCGATGGAGATTATCCGTCGTGCCCCAGATCGGGTGAGCCAGCTTTGCCTGATGGACACCAATCCCGTGTCGGAAACCTCCGTACGCGCGGCAGAACGTGAGCCACAAATCATCGCGGCGCGTACTGGAAGGTTGGAGGAAATCATGCGAGAGGATCTTGTGCCACATTATCTCGCTAAAACCCTATTTAAGGCACATATTTTAGAGTTGATGGTGGATATGGCTCTCTCTCTGGGGCCGGAGGTGTTTGTGCGCCAATCTCGCGCTTTGCAAAAACGCCGTGATCAGCAATCCATGCTGCGCAATATCAAGTGCCCAACTTTGATTCTCTGTGGGGCGCAGGATCAGATTGCCCAGCCGAAACTCCATGAATTCATGGCTGAATTTATTGGACCAGCGGAATTGGTGGTCATCGGGAACGCCGGTCATCTGCCAACCTTAGAACAGCCTGAGGCCACCATTGCCACTTTGCAGACTTGGCTCGATTAGAGCAAGAGCCCTATTTTTTGTGGCTGTGTTTTTGAACGGATTTCACGTTTTTGTTCTTTGATTTCTCTCGCATCCGACGTTTGGCAAGAATTTTCGTGTTTTCCACATCCTCAGCCACCAGCTTAAGCCAGCGCTGCATGCGCGGCACATCAACGTCACCGCTGGCAATGGCTGCTTGAACTGCGCATCCCGGTTCTTTGTCATGAGCACAATCGTTGAATTTGCAGTTTTGCCGCAAGGCATGCAGATCTGCGAAGGTTTCTTCCAGCCCTATGGACACATCAGTGAGCTGTAGTTCTCGCATTCCAGGCGTGTCGAGCACGGCACAACCCGACGGCATGATATGTAACTGTCGCCCCGTGGTGGTGTGACGGCCCTTATCGTCACTGCTGCGTACCTCTTGGGTCTGAATTGCGTCATTGCCGGCCAAAGTGTTTGCCAATGTGGATTTGCCAACGCCGGAAGACCCTAGAAAGGCCACAGTTTGTCCTGGCGCGCACCATAAGGCCAGATCTTCCAGCACTGAGGAGCTTCTGGCGTTTAAGCTGACCACCGCTACGCGCTCGGAAATGGTTTTGGCTTGTGACACGAAAGACTCTACATCTCTGGCCAAGTCGATCTTGGTCAAAACGATCACCGGTGTCACATTGGCTTCGTGGGCCATGGCGACATAGCGCTCCAACCGGGCGACGCGAAAATCATTATTGCAGGACGACACGATAAAGGCCGTGTCCAAATTGGCGGCGATCAACTGCTCTTTGCGGTCATGACCCGGTGCGCGGCGCTTGATCAAACTTTTGCGATCTAACAATTGGCTAGAGCGGGCGTCTTCGCGGTTGAACAGCAACCAATCCCCGACTGTTACACCGTGCAGAGAGGGGATCATCATGTCGAGGTTCGCGCCTTGGATATGCAAGGTATTTCTGTGCACTTGAGTGATGCGCACTGGAGGAGTGTTTTCGAGCTCAGCCGGATTCACTTGGTTCCAAAGGTACGCACTCCATCCCAAATTCCGAAGCTGGGTTTCAGCGTTGGGGGGGGCTAGGGCATCATCATGTGACGTGTCGGGCAGCATTGCTCGTTCTTTCCTCAGCGCGTGCCGCGCTTTTACCACATAGTGTCACATTTTAGCGCCATTGCCAGCACTCTTCGCGAGAGTCTGGCAATGGCGCTAAAATCGAGTTTTAAATCCTATGAAGTTTTAGCTGCTTTGGGCTTTTGATGCGTGTCGATGAATTTCAGCACCAAGGGCCGGATGTTGTTGCGCCAGCTTTTGCCCGCGAAAATGCCGTAGTGGCCAGCGCCCGGCTCAAGATGTGCGGCTTTGAGATTTTTGGGCAGGCCTGTCAGCAGATCCAGAGCGGCCAAACATTGACCAGGGGCTGAAATATCGTCTTTCTCGCCCTCAACCACAATCACCGGTACATTTTTGATCTGTGAAATGTCAGCATGAACGCCGTTCACATAAAACGCATTGCGCGCCACTTCGCGATTTTTAAAGATGCGATCCACCGTCGAGAGGTAAAACTCAGCAGTCATATCCATGACGGCTAGATATTCATCATAAAATTGATTGTGTTTGTCATTATCGCGGGCTTCGCCCTGTGCCGTTTTGGTGATCTGATCACTAAAGGCTTTGCTGTGAGTTTCACCGTTCATTGACATGAAAGACATCAATTGTAGTAAGCCCGGATAGACCCTGCGCCCAACGCCCGCATGTTGAAAGCCAACCTGCTGGATCATGGTTTCTTCCAGCTGGCCCATTTGAACCCGATGGCCGAAATCGGTGATATCGCTGGGGTTTGCATCTGGATCGATGGGACCGCCAATTAGTGTTAGGCTGGCAGGCCGTATTCCTGGGTTTGTGGCCGCCAAATAGGCCGTGGCCACAAGTGCTATGGGCCCGGGTTGGCAGACTGCAATCACATGTATGTCAGAACCCAAAGTGCGCATGAACTCGGCCAAATAAAGCGTGTAATCCTCAACATCGAATTTGCCTTCGCTAACGGGTATATCCCGCGCGTTGTGCCAATCGGTGATATAGACTTCGCAATCGGGCAAAAGGCTGCGAACTGTCGAGCGCAAAAGAGTTGCATAATGCCCGGACATCGGCGCGACCAGCAAGACCTTGCGGTCACGGACTTTGCGGCCTGGAACGGAGAAGTGAATCAAATCGCCAAACGGTTTGGCCAAAATGGTTTCAACTTCAACCAAATGATCTTTGCCATCCTCGGTCGAAACAAAGTCCAACCGCCAGCCGGGCTTTACGACCATGCGTGAAAAAGCGCGTTCTGTGACCTCACCCCAAGCCGACATCCATTGAAAGGCGGGATTAGGTATCATCGCGAACATCGGGTAGGAGGCCATAGCTTTTGCCGTCGCCCCCATCCATTGGTTGGTGTTGCGGAGGGTTTCCATCATATCGTAGGTTGCCATGTAGCGCATCGACATCTCTTTCCTTGCATGGCAGCTATGCATCATTATATTTTGAAATAATGTTAATTTATACGTATGCTGCAACTGCAAACTAGGAGGCTTTTGTCGACATGACAACTGATAACAACGATGTAGGCGCAGCATTAGAGCGATTAAGCTCGAATTTGCAGCGTGTTGATGCACTGACCCAAAGGCTTTTGGCGGCTGTGGCCCATAAAAAGCCTGTGCGAACGTCGCTTCAGGGGCCAAGCCAAGAATTGTTTACCAAGGCTGCAACGGCCTATTTGACCGAAATGATGAGCAATCCCTCACGCATGATGGAACAGCAAATCGCTTACTGGGGCCAATCCCTCAAACATTATGTCGCCAGCCAGAAAAATAACAGTGATCGACGCTTTGCAGATCCAATGTGGAGCGAGCACCCCTATTTCAATTTCATCAAACAGCAATATTTGCTGAACACCCAGGCCATGGAGACCGCCGTGGCGCAGATGGACAACCTAGACACTCGCGAGCGGCAAAAGCTGGATTTCTTCAGCCGTCAGATCATGGATATGTTCAGCCCGAGCAATTTTCTGGGCACCAATCCACAGGCCCTGGCGCGCGCCGTAGAGACCGACGGTGAAAGCTTGGTTCGAGGGCTTGAAAATCTTGTGCGTGATATTGAGGCCAATAATGGTGACTTGATGGTAACCCTTGCGGATCAAGGGGCGTTCGATGTGGGCAAGAATTTGGCTACCACGCCGGGCAAGGTGGTGTTCAGCAACCATATGTTTGAGCTGATACAATATAGCCCTACGACTGAGACCGTTCAGGATGTGCCTTTGGTGATTTTCCCGCCTTGGATTAATAAATTCTATATTATGGATCTGCGGCCTGAAAACAGTTTGGTCAAATGGGTGGTTGATCAAGGCTTTACGCTGTTCGTGGTGAGCTGGATTAATCCAGACGCCAGCATGCGCGAGACGGGTGTCGACACCTATATAGAAGATGGCTTTTTGACTGCGATTGCGAAGGTCAAAGAAATTTGTGATGTGCCACAGTTGAATGCCGCCGGTTACTGCATTGGTGGCACAACATTGTCGCTGACTTTGGCTTTGATGGCCAAGCGTGGTGACACGTCAGTCAAATCGGCGACGCTATTTACCACCCTGACTGATTTTTCAGAACAAGGAGAAATGTCTGTCTTTCTGGGGGACGATTTTGTAGATGGAATCGCTGCCGAGGTGGAAGAGTTTGGCATGTTGGACAATATGTTCATGTCACGCACCTTTTCGTTCCTGCGCTCTAACGATCTGATCTATGGCCCGGCGATTCGGCATTACATGATGGGCGAGACGCCTCCTGCTTTTGATCTTTTGTATTGGAACGGAGATGGCACGAACCTGCCAGGGCGTATGGCTATAGAATATCTTCGTGGGCTATGTCAGCAAAATCGATTTGCGGATGGTGGGTTTGAGGTTTGCGGCGAGCAATTGCATCTGAGTGATGTTGCTGTACCGCTTTTAGCTGTGGCGTGTGAAACTGATCATATTGCCGCTTGGGACCAATCTTACCGGGGTGTTCAGCAAATGCAGGGGACCGAAAGGCGCTTTATCTTGGCTGAATCGGGCCATGTCGCAGGAATCATAAATCCGCCGAAACGCAATAAATATGGATATTACACCAATCCTGATCTGCAAGCTGACCCAGCCGACTGGCAGTCCAATGCCGAGCATCACGCCGGTAGTTGGTGGCCCGCATGGCAAGATTGGCTTTTGCTGCATTGCGGTAATACAGTGAAGGCCCGTAAGCCCAAAGCGGCCAAGGGGTTGAAGCTAATAGATGCACCCGGAACATACGTCCAAAAATAATTTATGCTGCGGTGCAGAAAGTTCTTGCAATGCTGCGATGCAGCATGTACTCAATCCTTCAAACAGGCAACCACAGTTGAAGGATTAAGCACATGACACAGACACCAGATATCACCGCGATGTTCAAAGACATGATGGGTAAATTCCCAGTAGATATGTCTGCTTTTGAAGATGCATTCAAAACCCAAGCCGCTTTTGGCGAAAAAATGTCAGCGGTTGCTTTGGAAGCTGCCATGAAATCTGCTGAGATTTCTTCTGCTTGGACAAAAGCTTCCTTGGAAAAAGTTGCAGACCTTTCAAAAGCTAACACTGATCCAGCGGCAGCAGCGCAAACTCTTTCTGAGTTCGCTTCTTCTTCCGCTGAAATGGCTGCCGAGAACATGGCTGCGATCGCAAGTGTTGCTAAAAAAGTTCAGCTCGACTCTGCTGAATTGATGATGGCTGCTGGCAAAGACGTAAGCGCTGAAGCAACTGCTGCAATAAAAAAAGCCGGCAAAGCTGCAAAAGCTGCTTAAGCTGAACATAAAGAATTAGGATCAACGTTCCTCCCAAATTTAGTTGAATCAACCGAAGAAGGGCGTAGCATTTGCTGCGCCCTTTCTTTTTGTGCTGCGTTTGCATAGCATTGCCGCAGTGCCGCGCAATCGCGGTGAGTCGCTGCTGTAAAGGGCTGGATATGACCGAAAAGACCAAACCGCTTTTGATCAAACGTTACGCGAGCCGACGTTTGTACAATACAGAATCAAGCGATTATGTGACATTGGAAGACATTGCGGGTTTTATTCGCAGTGGCCGTGAGGTCCAAATCATCGACCTGAAATCTGGGGACGATCTGACCCGGCAATATTTGCTACAAATCATCGCTGAGCATGAGAGCCGGGGCGAGAGCGTTTTACCCGTCGAGGTTTTGACAGACCTTGTCCGTTCCTACGCAACCCAAGCGACATCCGTCGTGCCGCAATTTTTGGCGGCAAGCTTTGAAATGCTGCGCGATGGGCAATCAAAAGCGATGGAAAATTTGACGGTCGTCAATCCGATGGCGGCCATGCCAGGTTTTGAAATCATGAAAGCCCAACAAGAAGCCTTCATGAAAGCCATGACCGGGGGGCTTTCTGGTTCCCCCGCGCCGAATGCTGCAGAATCTAGTAAAACTGAGTCATCCGATGATTTGAGTTACATTAAATCACAATTGGCGGCGCTTCAGGAAAAGCTTTCCAAACTATAAGGCGGTAGAGCCTGTGGCGGGGACATGTCCCGCCACAGGCAACCTATGCAACCTCGGAAAAAACCTGCTTCAAGGCTGCTTCAAGCTTTTCGAACATCTCATCAATATGGCTTTTGGTGAAGATGAACGCTGGGCACAAGACAATAGATTGCCCCAAAGGCCTACAAATCAACCCATGATCCGTACAAGTATTGGCAATCCGCTCACTGACCGAGAGATCGGAAGCGAAGGGGGTTTTGTTGGACTTATCTTGCACCGCTTCCAACGCGCCCATCAAACCTTTGCCGCGGGCTTCCCCGATATTTGGGTGCTCCAACAATCGCTGCATATGCGCCTCAAAATAGGGTGTGAGCTTGCGTACATTTTCGGCAAGACCCTCATTCATGATCACATCAATCGCCTTCAGAGCGATGGCGGCTCCGACCGGGTGGCCTGAGGCCGTAAAACCATGCGGAAATTCTTCGATGGCTTCAGAGGCCGCTTGTAACCTGTTGGTCAGCTCCGCGCCCAAGATGACGGCACCCATTGGGAAATAGCCTGCGGTGAGGTTTTTTGAACTGATGATAGCATCTGGTACAAAATTATAGGCTTCACAGCCCCACGTGTGACCGGTGCGTCCAAAGCCACAAATAACTTCATCTGAAATCAACGGAATGTCATATTTTTGTAAGATGGGTTGCAGGGCTTGGAAATACCCAGCCGGTGGCGGAATTACACCGCCGGCGCCGAGAACTGGTTCGGCGAAAAAGCCGGCAATGGTCTCCGCGCCCTCGGTCAGGATCATATCTTCGAGTTCCTTGGCCAATCTGGCGGTAAACTGTGCTTCGCTCTCACCGGGGCGGCCTTCGCGCCAATAATGTGGGCAGGTCAGGTGCAAAAAGCCCGGCAGCGGTAGGCCGAATACGGAGTTATAGGGTTTACCAGTCATTGAAGCCGAAACTGCCGTCACGCCGTGATAGGCGTTCTTGCGGGTGATAACCTTGCGCCGCTCGGTGTTGCCTTCGGAGCCATGCAAGAACCACAGCATTTTAACCATGGTGTCATTTGCTTCAGAGCCTGAGTTGGTGTAAAAAACTTTGCCACTGTCAAAAGGGGACACCTCCACAAGTTTCTCGGACAGCATCACAGTTTGATCTGACATACGCCCGAAAAAGGCGTGATACCCGGGAAAGCGATCATATTGATCTTTGGCCGCTTGAGCGATGCCCGCGTGATCGAAGCCTGCGACCATGTTCCAAAGACCAGAGTTGGCATCGAGGAACTTGCGACCATGCACGTCAAAGACATAGGGGCCTTCGCCATGGGTCAAAACGGTTGCACCTCGGGTTTCAATCGTCGGCAAATCGGTGAAGCCGTAAAAGGAATGGGCATCTGCCCGCGCTTCCCAGCTGTTGGGGGATTGGTCTTTCATGAGGGGACCTTTGAACATATTGCCGGTGCTTGTAGCCTCCGGTGGGAGTATTTTAGCCCAGAAGAATTTAAGGCCGGTTTAACAGGGGGCAAACTGCCCTTGGTTGCACTGTGGCGGCGCACCGGCCCAGGCCCATGTACCATTGGACACTGCAAACCAACCGGGGTTGGGCACGTTTTTTGGCGATCTGTGGCACGGGCGCATCTGTTTCATAGGCCCAGCTTATCGCGCAGAGAGAACCATGTCATTGCTAAAGTCATAATGGGGCTGCGGAGCGCCTGTCCACCGGGAAAGGCAGGGCCCGGGAGCTTGGACAGCAGATCAAAGCGGGCGGCATTGCCGGCGATGGCTTCTGCGAGCACCAAGCCCGCAAAACCTGCCAGAGCAATCCCATGGCCGGAGTAACCAGAAGCTGTGAGCTGTTGGTGGCCTACGCGCGCGAACATGGGCAGCCGCGTTGTTGTGATGCCAAGGGTGCCGCCCCATGCATGGGTCAGATCGACATCTGCGAGTTGGGGGAATATCTGCGTGAGGGGGCGGCGTACTTTTGCGAAGATATCCTTGGGAAATTTTGCGCCATAGCTTTCGCCGCCGCCAAAGATCAGCCGATTGTCATGGCTCAGGCGGTAGTAATTCAGCACAAAACGGTTGTCGGCTACGGCAATATTTTTGGTTAACACAGACTGTGGGTCTGCAAGCGGGGCGGTAGCCACAAGGTAGTTGTTGATTGGCAGGACCCGCTTCGCCTGCTTTCGGTTGAGGCTGTTATGATAGCCATTGGTGGCATGGACCACATAGCCGGCCTTGACCTGGCCGTGCTCGGTGTCAACAATATTGGGCGTGCCATCTTGTACCTGCAGCACAGCGCTATCTTCATAGAGGGTGGCGCCTGCTGTCTCGGCGGCCTGAGCTAGTCCCATGGCGTAGCGCAGTGGGTGCAGATGTCCGGCGCCCCAGTCTAGAATTCCACCGGCATAAGACGGGGATTTGATCAGGGCGGATATTGCCGATTTATCGAGGCATTCAATGTCCGTATAACCATAGTTGCGCGCCAAATAATCGGCTTTGGCGTGGCTGGCGTCGCTGTCGGATTGGGTGAAATCAGCCTCTGCCACGCCCGGCTGATAGCCTGCCTCAGGGGCATGCTGCGCGATCAAGCTGCGGGTCAGGGATTTTGCCTCTTGGGTCATCTCCCACAAGCGATGCGCAGCGTCCTGGCCTAGAGTTTTTTCCAACTTGCATTGATCTTGGTTGAGCCCTGAGCCCATCTGCCCGCCATTGCGGCCAGATGCGCCAAAGCCTACCCGATGGGCCTCCAACACGACAACGCGAAAGCCTTTTTGCGCCAGATGTAAGGCTGTGGACAGGCCAGTAAAGCCAGCCCCGATCACACAGACATCGCAGGTCAACGGTTGGTCGAGCCCCGCGCGCTTGGGCCCATGGTCAACGCTTTGAGCGTACCAACTGGACGGGTAAGTCGCACGCTGATCATTGGCGTAGAGAAAATTAGACATTCAGCAACAGATGCTCGCGCTCCCAAGGCGATATCACCTGCAGGAACTCGCTATACTCTGTGCGTTTTACAATGGAATAGACCCGGGCAAATTCAGGACCAAGTACCTCATGCAGCCGGTTGGCTCCATCGAACAAATCAAGTGCTGTGAACAGGTCGTAAGGTATGGCCTCTTCTCCGTCATAGGCATCGCCACGGTATTGCTTATCCGGGCGTTCTTGGTCTAGCAGTCCAAGGTAGCAACAGGCCAAAGATGCAGCAATGCCAAGGTAAGGGTTGCAGTCCATGCCGGCCAAGCGGTTCTCAATCCGGCGCGCTTGCGGGTCTGACAGTGGGATGCGGATGCCTGTGGTGCGGTTGTCGCGGGCCCATTCAAGGTTGATCGGGGCCGCGTGATCTTTGACGTAGCGCCGGTAGCTGTTCACGTAGGGGGCTAACATGGCGATCACTGAGGGCAGATGATTTTGTAGCCCGGCAATCATATGATAAAATATATCTGTCTCGCCGCCCTGTGGCCCCACGAATATATTCTGCCCTTCTGCATCCAAGAAGGAATGGTGAATATGCATGGCTGAGCCAGGCTCTTGGGCGATGGGCTTGGCCATGAACGTGGCGAAACAATCATGTTTAAGGGCCGCTTCCCGGATCAGGCGTTTGAAGTAGAATACCTCATCGGCCAGCTTAACAGGATCGCCATGGCGTAGATTGATTTCGACCTGGCCGGCACCGCCCTCTTGGGTGATACCGTCAATCTCAAAACCCTGTGCTTCGGCAAAGTCGTAGATATCGTCAATCACCGGTCCATATTCGTCTACGGCCGACATAGAATAGGCCTGACGGGCTGCAGCGGGGCGCCCAGAACGGCCCATCATGGGCATGATGGCTTTGGCGGGATCAATGTTGCGGGCGACGAGAAAAAATTCCATCTCAGGAGCCACCACAGGTTCCAAACCTTTGTCGCGAAACAACTGCACCACACGCTTGAGCACATTGCGTGGGGCTGTGGGAATTGGCGTTTCGTCGCGACCATAGGCGTCGTGAATCACTTGTAGGGTAACATCAGCGGTCCAGGGCGCCGCCGTAGCGGTGTCTAAATCGGGCCGCAATATCATGTCAGGTTCCACCCAGCCTTCTTCTCCAGCTGCTTCTGCCCATTCGCCAGTCAGCGTTTGCAAAAAGATGGAATTAGGTAGGTAAAAGTGTTTTTGCTTGGCAAATTTTGTCGCAGGAACTGCTTTGCCGCGGGCCACGCCAGGAAAATCTGAGATGATGCATTCCACCTCATCCAACTGGCGGTCGCCAATATAGGCTTTAGCAGCTTCAGGTAGTTCATTTTTCCAGCTCATTCGAGCACCTCATGTTTGAACGTCCCCTTGAAGAAGGCCGCAATATCATCGGCTATAAGGCCGTCTTGTATTGGGATATTGGTCGTTTGATCCGCGCGGTCCATCAAGGCTGCAGGATAGGCTGGGCTGTCACGGCGGGCGCTGACGTAATCGGAGAACACCGGGTTACTGAATTCAGGATGCGGTTGGATGGTATAGGCCTTATCTTCGTAGACCAGAGCGGCGAACTTGCAAAAATCGTTGCCAGCTATGACTTGAGCCTCGGGCGCCAAAGCGATCACTTGATCTTGGTGCCAAGCGTTGAGGGCGATAGTGCCGTGACCTCCAAAGGCATAATTTTGACGACCAATGGCCCAGCCGCCATCAAACTTCTCGACGGTCCCGCCCAATGCCTGAGCGATCATCTGATGGCCAAAGCAAACTCCAACCATCGGGCGGGCGCTAGCATAGATCTTTGTGATCAAGGCGCTGAGCGGCGTGATAAAATCATGACCCTCATAGACACCATGCTTTGATCCGGTGATCAGCCAGCCATCGGCTTCAAGCGGGGAGGCGGGAAAATCATCATCTACTACATTCCAAGTCTTAAAGGTAAAACCATGGCCCTGAAGCAGAGCTGCGAACATAGTGTCGAAATCACCGTGTAGGCTTTGTACGTCGTCGGGCGCATGGCCGCACTGTAGAATGCCGATAAGCATTGGATCCTCTTTCAGATTTTACGTTAACCTAGGCCTGAAAAGATCAATTGAAAAGACCTGTTTACGCGGTGTCGATCAGAGCCAAAATAGCCTCATGATCTGACATTTTCTCAAACAGGTCGCGTTCCTGCGACTTGGTGGCCGCAAGGTTTTCCAAGATCATACTGGGCATAAATTCTTTTAGAAGCGGTGCGCCAAGCCCGTCGATGGCAGCGGTCAAATCAGTGAGAAGGCCCGGCATTAGCACCGGTTGCCCATAGGCGTTTCCGCTTATGGGAGCCGGTGCGTTGGCGTTGCCTTCCATGCCCTTCAAAGCCGCACCGAAAATGGCTGCGAACATCAGATAGGGGTTTGCATCACCACCGGCGACACGGTGCTCAATTCGGGTGGCAGCCTCTGGTCCGCTGGGAATTCTCACTGCAACGGTCCGATTTTCATAGGCCCAAGTTGCAGAGGTTGGCGCATGGGCGCCGCCGACAAACCGCTCAAAGCTGTTGGCATAGGGGGCAAAAAACAATGTGCTGGCCTCAAAGGCCTGCAAACAGCCCGCAACAGCGGATTCTAAAGTATTTTCATTGCAAAAAATATTCTCGCCCGTGGCATTCAAAACGGAGAAATGCGTGTGCAGCCCATTGCCACTTTCGGTGGCAAAAGGCTTGGCCATGAAGGTGGCGGCCATGCTGTGATTGCGTGCCGTACCTTTGATCAGCTCTTTGAGCAATATCACGTTATCGGCAATATGCAGCGCGGGGCCGTGGGTCATCGTGACCTCGAACTGCCCGATACCAGCCTCGCCGGTAATGGTCAAATCGCCAAGCCCCATCATCTTTGCGCCATCTGCGACATCGTTAAAAAACACGTCGAACCCATCAAGCTCACGCATTGATAGGATTTCAGTGCCGGACAGACGACGGCCAGTCTTTGGGTTTATCGGTGGCGCTAGATTGCCCCCATCCTCCAGCAGGAAAAATTCCAGTTCACAGGCTGCAATAACCTGCCAGCCGTGAATGGCAAAACGCTTTAAGACTTGGGCGAGTGCAATGCGAGGGTCACCCTCAAAGGGTGAGCCATCCTCGTTGTGCATCATGCGAAGATCCAAAAGCGCGTCGCCGGCCACCCATGGCAGGGGGATCGGGTCGCGGTCGGTGGTCTCCATAATACCGTCTTGGTCTCCGCTTTCAAACACCAGCGGCGAGTCCTCAATGTCAGCGCCAAATACATCAATATTAAGCACAGACAAAGGCATCCGCATTTGCTTGTCTGCCATCCCAGCCGCGACGCGTTTGCCGCGCAGCTGGCCGTTGAGATCAACGGCCGCGACGCGAAGTGATTTACTCATCTGATTACCTGTGGTCGGTAGCGCAGTTTTGGACGCGCTTCTTGTGGAAGATGTCGGTTAAGCCGCTTGTTGATAAACCCGAATACCCCAATGATAGTGAAGGTCAAAATCACAAAATAGAAGGCCAAAATTGGGTAGGCCACAAAGGGGTTGAAGGTCTTATCAGCAAAGTAGCTTGCATAGTAAAGCGCATCACCGCGTTGTTGCCAAGCCGGGAATCCAGAGAAAAATACCAAGGTTGTGGCGTGAAACAGGAATATGGCCTCATTTGTGTAGGCAGGCCAAGCCAACCGCAGTGTCGTTGGCCAAATCACCCGCCGGAACCGTGACCAGCCATAGAGGCCATACGCATCGGCGGCCTCAACCTCACCTTTTGGCACCGAACGCAACGCGCCGTAGAATATCTCAGCGGAATAGGCTGCGGTGTTGAGGACTAAAACCAGCAGGGCTCCGAATTGCGCGGCGGTGAGCCAGGTCAGTATGCCTTGCTGTTTAAGCCTTAAAAAGATAAAATAGGCCAAGAAGAATTGGATAAACAGCGGTGAACCCCGAAAAACCAAAATGAACCATTCCGCAGGAACTCTTATCGCCTTGCGCGGGCTGGCCTTGGCCAAGGCCACAGCATTCGCAATGAAAAACCCGGCAAGCAGCGCCAAGAATCCGAAGTAAATGTTCCAAATCAAGCCTGAGCCAATCAAGGTGAAATGTTGACAGAGGGTGAAATCTGTCTTTGGCAAAAGCCGGGCGCCATAGCCAAGGGAGCGCAGCCCATAATCTAGAATGGTTTGACTACAACTCATGTAACACCGCCCAATGTGCCTTGCCCGTGGGTGAGGCGCTTCATGACCCGCTCAAGTACGATTTCAGAGAGTTTTGTGAAGGCCAGATAGAAGACGAGCAGGAATAGGAAATACTGCATGCGCCAATCTTCGTGGGGGTAAGCTGAAAACTTGGCCTGTTTGGTGCCTCCCAATTCACGTGCCCAATAGACGATATCTTCGACCCCCAAAAGGAACAACAATGGCGTGGCCTTGATCAAAACCATCCAGAGATTCGACAGACCTGGCAAAGCATAGACCCACATTTGTGGAACCAAAATGCGCCGAAACACTTGGCCTTGCCCCATGCCATAGGCCTGCGCTGTTTCGATTTGCGCTTTGGGCACGGCCCGCATGGCCCCGTAAAGCACATTGGCGGCAAAGGCTCCGAAGACAATGGCGAAGGTGAGCACAGCGGTAAAAAAACCATAGATTTCGTGGACATATTGCGGTGAATTTCCAAGTGGCAGTTTGGCCGCTGTGCAGACGACAAAGTCATTGCCTTGCCGTATAGCGTCGGGCCAATCTGGGCAAAAAGCTTGATGGCGCAGCCATTCAAAGCCTTGATCTAGGGCAATGACAAAAAACAAGAAAAACGCGATATCGGGCACGCCGCGTACGGCTGAGATGTAGATCTTACCGATCCAGCGTAGTGGAAACAGCCGCGACCGTGCCAAGGTAGCACCGCCAAAGCCGAATAAAAGAGCGCTGGGCGCTGTGACGGCCAGCAAGATGAGAACCGTGCCGAAGGATTGGTAAAACATCAAATGTTTGCCCGTGGTCAGGTAGCAGCTGAGCCAAGTCAGGCCATCGAGGAGGCTGGGATCTGAACAAAAGCTGAAAATTGGATTAAGACCTTGGCTGAGGCTCGTTGTAGGCGGGCTATGATGTTTGAGTATTTTTGGCTAGAAGAAGGAGGACCCGGAAAGAATGGGAGGGCGAGGTTTTGGCCCCGCCCCTGAGTTATTCTAAGGTTCAGTTTAGAACTGTTCGCCAACTTCCCATTTGGCGATCAAAGCGTTGAGCGAGCCATCGGCTTTCATCGATGCAATAGCCGCGTCGAATTTATCCCTCAGGTCGTTGTCAGATTCACGAACACCCATGCCAACGCCGCCGCCGATCAGTTCTTGCTGGGCCAGAAGGACCAAGCTGTTGTCTGCATCAGCGACCGGTACGAGATAGGATTTATCTGCCAAAACTGCATCTGCTTCGCCATTTTTTACAGCAGCCACAGTTTCTTCAGGGGTTGAAAACTCAACCAATGTGGCGCCTGAAGCTGCGACAAAGCTGGCTTGGATGGTGTTGGTTTGGGCGGCAATGACCGCGCCGGAGAGGTTCACGTCTGCTGAAAGCGCCATATAGGCAGATGCATCAGGCTGGGTGTAGTTTTGTGTGAAATCGATGACTTCATCACGTTCAGCGGTGATCGACATGCCAGCGATAATGGTGTCGTAGTTTCCGGACACCAAGTTTGGAATGATGCTGTCCCAGTCGTTGACAACCCATTCACAGGTCAGTGCGGCGCGGACGCAAAGCTCATCGCCCAATTCGCGCTCAAAGCCATCGACTTCGCCGGCGTCATTGATGAAGTTATAGGGGGGGTATGCGCCTTCGGTGCCCATACGGACGGTGTCGGCAAAAGACATGCCTGCGGTGAGTGCCAATGCGGCGGTGGTTAAGATCAGCTTGTTCATGGTTGTCTCCCTAAGATGAGTGGCTGAGTTTGGTTAAGCGACGGCAGAAAGAAACTGCTGTAGCCGTTGTGATTTTGGGGCACTAAATAGCGCATCGGGCGGGCCTTGTTCTTCGATCAGCCCTTGGTGCAAAAATATTACATGATCGGCCACATCACGGGCCATGGCCATATCATGGGTGACGATCAACATCGTGCGGCCCTCGGAGGCTAGATCTTTGATGACGCGGATCACCTCTTGTTCGAGCTCTGGATCGAGTGCGGATGTGGGTTCGTCAAACAAGAGCGCCTGTGGCTCCATCGCCAAAGCGCGGGCAATAGCGGCGCGTTGTTGTTGCCCGCCAGACAGCTGGGCGGGGTAGATGTCGCATTTTTCATCGATGCCGACTTTTTGCAGCAGGGCGCGGGCGCGGGTCTCGACCTCGGCCCGGTCTTGCTTAAGCACGGTGACTGGGGCTTCCATGACATTTTGCAAAATGGTCATATGGGCCCAAAGATTGAACTGTTGGAAGACCATGGAGAGATTGGTGCGCAATCGGGTGACCTGTGCGGGATCGGCTGGACGTCGATTGTGGCCGGTGCCTTTCCATTTGACAGCTTCACCCTGAAATAGGATGGTGCCTTCTTGGCTGATTTCAAGCATATTGCAGCAGCGCAGAAGCGTGGACTTACCAGATCCGGAGGAGCCAATAAGCGCCACCACATCACCGCGCTTGGCAGTTACGTCGATGCCTTTCAGCACTTCCAACTCGCCATAGGCTTTGTGCAGGCCTTTAATCTCGATTATAGGCGCGTGTTGATCTTGCACAGAGTTCCCCATCTCATCTTAGGCAATACTAGGCTGCGCAGGGCGGATTATACAATCTAAAAGCGGCATTCCGCGGGGTCAAGGGGTCGGGGGAAGGGGAAAATATAGATACTTTTCTGCTTTTATGTCGACCAACCCGAAGATTTGCAGCGTTTCACGGTCTTTTGGATCCAACGAGAGAATCGCTCGATTTAATCCGTGCCGGAGGGCGTTCGCGTCCTGGTTTAGTGCTGTAATATAAGGAAGGGTTGGGGTTGTGGGGGTCGTGGTTAAAACCGTCAGACTGGAGGCTTTGTCCCAATCGCGTGACAGAAAATGCCAGCTGAGCGCATCTATGGCGGCCACATCGGCAGTCCCGTCCATCACAGCCTGCGCAGAGGCTGCATGCCCACCGGTTTGCACCCGCGATACGCCAGTGATGCCGATGGACTGTGGCGCGGCCCAGCCAGATTGTGACAATGGCTCATTATAGGCTAAAATAAAATCATTGGCGGCCAAGTCTGGATCTGAACCTTTGCGCGCAAGGATCACCGAATGGTAATATCCAGCAGCGCAGTTGGGAATTTGATTGTCAGGCGTGGCGACCAGCTGCACAAGCCCGTGCAGTTTGGCGCGAAAGGGTAGGCCGCAGGTTTGTGATAAAAACAGATTGGGGCTTAGCCAATCGGCGATAAGATCTCCGGGGGCCGGTGCCAAATTTGGTGCCGAGGGCATGACGTCCTGAACCGCCTGCCACAGCCGCACATGCGCTGCGCGGTTGGATGGCACATCATACATGGGCAGATGCGCGAACAATGCAGTTAGGCCTGTTGGCGGGCAATTGCGCTGTCGCGATCACTCACGCCCAACAGGCTGGCCAATAGACGCATTAGGGCATCTTCCTCATCGTCACGCGCGCCGTCTGCCAAGACCACCTGCCATAAGGCACGCACAACGTCGAAGCGCTCCTCATAGGGGACTTCCTCTTTGATGGCGCGGGTGAAGCGGACGGTATCTGGTGCATCGGCTTCTAAAGCTTCAGCACGCAGGCGCAGTGCTGAGGCTTGAGCTGTGGATAGGCTATAGAGCACAGACAGAACCGCATCGATCCGCTCGCATTCGGCGGTGGCGTAGTCATCGTCAGATTTGGCGATCCGCACCATCAAAGCGGCCAGAGCCAACGGTGCGGTAATCTCTTCAGTCTCTACGCTGGATTTACGCGAAAATAGATTTGCAAACATCTTAGCCTCCAAATTGGGCAGCAAGCTGTGGTGCCGCGGATAAATTAGCCGTCATAACCTTCAACAATGACGATATCACCGATTGAGACCGGCTCACGAATGGTCTTGGCAACCTGATAGGTCGCGCTGGCGTAACAGTCTTGCGCAGCTTGGAGGCTGGGGAATTCAATCACAATCGTACGAGGGCGCAGAGAGCCTTCGGGGAACTCTGCCGCACCGCCTCGGACCAAGAATTTTGCACCATAAGCTCGTAGGGCCGGAGCCGCGGCCACCTTATAGGCTTCATAGGCTTCCACATCGGTGACTTGATTGTGGGCGATCCAATATCCTTTGGCCATGAGTTATTCCTTTTTCTGGGCTGGCCTTTTAGACCAAACGGCTCATTTCTTTCGCGGCGCGCACGAAGTCCTGGAACAAGGGGTGCGGGGCGAAGGGTTTGGACTTCAGCTCTGGATGAAACTGAACCCCAATAAACCACGGGTGATCTTTGACTTCCACGATCTCAGGCAAACAGCCATCTGGGGACATGCCGGAAAAAATTAGGCCCTTTTCTTCGAGCTGCTCGCGGAATTTGATGTCGACCTCATAGCGGTGGCGGTGGCGCTCTTCGATTAGGGTGCTGCCATAAATTTTGGCCACCAATGACCCAGAGTTCAGTGTTGCGTTATAAGCGCCCAAGCGCATGCTGCCGCCTTTGTCGTCGGATTCTTTGCGACGCACCTTGTGGTTGCCCTGCACCCATTCTTTCAGGTGATAGACAACCGGGGTGAACCGCTTTTTGCTGGATTCGTGATCAAACTCTTCAGAGCCAGCATCGGGCACATCAATCAAGTTGCGTGCAGCTTCGATGACGGCCATTTGCATGCCAAGGCAGATGCCGAGATAAGGCACTTTGCGTTCACGGGCGAATTGTGCGGCTTTGATTTTACCTTCGGTGCCACGCTCGCCAAAACCGCCAGGAACCAAAATAGCATGGAACCCCTCCAGATGTGGCGCGGCGTCCTCATGATCAAATACTTCTGCGTCGACCCATTCCACATTCACTTTAACGCGATTGGACATGCCGCCATGGGTGAGCGCTTCTTTGATAGACTTATAGGCATCTTCGAGTTGGGTATATTTACCGACAATGGCGATTTTGACCTCGCCTTCGGGATTGTTCACCCGGTCTTGTACATCGACCCATTTGCTCAACTCAGGTTTGGGAGCCGGTGATATGCCAAACGCGTCAAGAACAGCTTGGTCCAAGCCCTGCGCGTGATAGGCCAAAGGTGCCTCATATATCGATTTCAAATCATAGGCGGCGACCACGGATTCTTTGCGCACGTTACAAAACAGCGCAATTTTCTCACGCTCTTTCTCTGGTATTGGATGCTCCGAGCGGCAGACCAAAATGTCAGGTGCGATCCCGATGGATTGCAATTCTTTTACGCTGTGTTGCGTTGGTTTGGTTTTCAGCTCACCGCTGGCGGCCAGATAGGGCAGCAATGTGAGGTGCATGAAAATACACTCGCCGCGGGGCTTATCATGGGCAAACTGTCTGATGGCTTCGAAAAAGGGCAGGCCTTCGATGTCGCCGACTGTGCCTCCAATCTCGCAGAGCATGAAATCAACCTCATCGTCACCGACTTTAAGAAATTCTTTAATTTCATTCGTGACATGGGGGACAACTTGGATGGTTTTGCCGAGATAATCGCCGCGACGCTCTTTTTCCAACACGGTGGAATAGATCCGACCAGAGGAGACAGAATCGGTCATGCGGGCGGCCACGCCGGTGAAGCGTTCATAATGGCCCAAATCCAGATCGGTTTCTGCACCGTCATCGGTTACAAATACTTCGCCATGTTCGAATGGGGACATCGTTCCAGGGTCGACGTTCAAGTAGGGATCAAGCTTGCGCAACCGGACTGAAAATCCACGGGCTTGCAGTAAGGCGCCCAAGGCCGCTGAGGCTAAACCTTTGCCAAGAGATGAAACAACACCACCGGTAACAAATACATAACGCGCCATAAAAAGGGATCCCCGTGTTTCAAATTTTGGTAATAAAATTCCACCTAACCACGGGATTAAAGCTTTAACAGCTTCACGGTGATTCTGCAATCTTTAGATCAATATAAAGCGGCTAAAATTATTCTAGCCGCAATATTTAGGGGTTGGTTACTCAGCAATCGGCAAAAGAGGTGCAGAGTCTGCGGCCGATGGCGGCAACAGGTCGTCTGCACTTTGGGTGCTGGATTGCTCTGTAATTGGCATCAACTGATCCAGAACTGAGCTGCCGGAGGACTTCTGAACTTGAAGAATCGTTAAGCCAAGTGATGTGCAAATAAATGCAATAGCGAGGATCCACGTCAACTTGGTCATCGCAGAAGCCGCTGCACGGCCGGACATCGCGCCACCGCCGCCACCGCCGCCACCCATGCCCAGGCCACCGCCTTCAGAACGTTGCAACAGAACGAGGCCAATCAAAGTGACGGCCAAAAGAAGGTGGATGATCAAGACGACGTTTTGCATTATAATTTCCTGGTTCAGGTCATGGGCTATCTAAGGAAGGATAACCTATTTGCCAAGTGAAAACCTAAGTATTGCAGCCGTTGATATCAAGTAGGGTCCGAAATACTCCCAAAGTGGTCCCTAAAATAAAGGCGCGGCACCTGAAATTTGCGTATTCCAAGCCAAATTTTTGATATCTCTAAAATGGAATTCTTAGCTAATTCGCTGCATATGCGCCCCACGTCAAGTTAGCAGTTTCCCTTGGTTAATATCCCGGCTATACCTCCGACGTTTTGATCCGATCGAAAGAGGATAAGTTATGGCCAATGTTGTTGTAGTGGGCACCCAATGGGGTGACGAAGGCAAAGGCAAGATTGTCGACTGGCTCTCCGAACGAGCTGATGTGATCGCACGTTTCCAAGGCGGTCATAATGCGGGCCATACCTTGGTGATTGGCGAAGAGGTTTACAAACTTCACGCATTGCCCTCAGGCGTGGTGCGCGGCGGCAAGCTATCGGTGATTGGCAATGGCGTCGTTCTGGACCCTTGGCATCTGATCAAAGAGATTGAAGGCATTCGCAAACAGGGCGTGGATATTAATCCCGAAAACCTGATGATTGCTGAGAATACTCCGCTTATTATGCCTTATCATGGTGAATTGGACCGGGCCCGTGAGGGTCAAGTGTCCGTTGCTAAGATTGGGACAACCGGCCGTGGTATTGGCCCGTGTTATGAAGATAAAGTCGGCCGCCGGGTTATTCGTGTTGCAGATTTGGCCGATGCCGCCACGCTTGAATTGCGCATTGATCGGGCATTGTTGCACCATGATCCGCTGCGCAAAGGTCTTGGCCTTGAGCCCGTAGATCGCATCGCCCTGCTCGAAGCATTGAGCGCCATTGCAGCCGAAATTCTGCCCTATGCGGCACCAGTGTGGAAAGTTTTGAACGAAAAACGCCGGGCTGGAAAACGAATTCTGTTTGAAGGTGCGCAGGGAGCATTGCTGGATATCGATTTTGGCACATACCCTTTTGTGACATCGTCCAATGTAATCGCTGGCCAAGCCGCAACCGGCACCGGCATTGGACCGGGTGCGATTGATTACGTCTTGGGAATCACCAAAGCCTACACAACCCGTGTGGGTGAGGGACCCTTCCCAACAGAGCTTGATGATGCTGATGGTCAGCAACTTGGTGAACGGGGTCATGAATTTGGCACAACAACCGGGCGCAAGCGCCGGTGCGGTTGGTTCGATGCCTGTTTGGTGCGCCAAACCTGTGCTACCTCAGGGGTGAACGGGATTTCCTTGACCAAGCTGGACGTTTTGGATGGCTTTAAAGAACTGAAAATCTGTGTGGGTTATGATTTGGACGGCAAACAGTTGGATTACTTGCCTACAGCCGCCGATCAACAAGCGCGTGTTACGCCGATCTATGAAACAATCGAGGGCTGGTCCGACAGTACAGCCGGTGCGCGCTCTTGGGCGGAATTGCCGGCGCAGGCCATCAAATATGTACGCCGCATCGAAGAGCTGATCGATTGCCCCGTGGCACTTGTGTCAACCTCACCCGAGCGTGAAGACACGATTCTCGTCACTGATCCATTCGCTGACTGATGCCGCTAAGTTATAAAGCCCGCCGCCGGTGGTCGCTCATTATTTTGGTGATCGGCCTGCCGGTCTATGCTGTTTTGGCGGTTAATCTGGTTGCGATTTTACCGGCACTGCCGAAATTTTTGGAATTTATCATGTATGTCATTTTGGGCACTGCATGGGCATTTCCTTTGAAGTTTGTCTTTCAAGGAATCGGTCAAGCCGATCCAGATGCTGAGGACGAGCAAAGCTAGGCAGTTGGTGCTCTTTGTCGCCGTCGCACTGGACTGAGATCCATCCTTGCATCCGGTGCCATCGTGTCAGCTGCCGCTTTTTGGGGCGTGTCATTTGGTTAGGCTGGCGCATGCTCGGGTGTTTGTCCTCTTATTTTGTCCAGTTTTTAGATCAAGACCGCATCTTCAGGCATAGACAGTTGCACTGTGGGATAGGGCTTGTGCAGGAGAGTGTCCAACCGTGTAACTCGATGTAAGGCCATAGCGCTGCCTCAGCTCTAGCGCCACCGGACAACCATTTAGCGTTCACTCGGTACCTTGGAGTGAGTGAAAAGGGGGCTGACGCGCGCTGGTCATGACATATATCCACTGATTTCTGCCAAACTGACTGCACTATATCGCGGAGCCGCCTGCAAAATTATTAATGCCACGCGGTTGAATTTTGGTTTTTCTGTGGCCTAATGGAGGCAGCTGAGTGAAGTGAGGTTAAATCAACAATGTCCTGCCCGATTTTACATAAATCTGCCACAATTTTGCTTGTGGGCGCTGGGCCTACTTCCTCGGCGATGATCCAAAGCACGGCGGCCCATGCGGACAGTGTGGTGGCCGCGGATGGCGGGTTTCAATCGGCTCAGGCGGCAGGCTTGGACATTGCGTTGGTTGTGGGTGATATGGATTCGCAGGCGGATCTACCGGGCTCCCAAGCCGCAGCGACAATCACCGATCAAGAGACCACAGATTTCGAAAAATGCCTCGCAGTCTGTGCTGCGGATGTGTTCTTAGGTGTTGGGTTTTTAGGTGGGAGGTTGGACCATCAGCTTGCGGCTTTTTCCGCATTGTTAAAAGACCAAAGGCCGGTTGTGTTAGTCGATGAAGATCAACTGGTCTTTATGGTCCCCGCACAGTTCGAAATAGATCTGGAGGAGGGGCTGCCCGTAGGGTTTTACCCGATGCTGCAGGTTCAAGTTACCTTGCAGGGGGTCCAATGGCCGCTGCGTGATACTGACATGCACCCGGCCGGCCAAATCGCAACTTCCAATATATCCAGTGGTGAACCACTTCGCGTCCAAACCGATGGCCCTGGCTTGTTGGCTATATTACCGGCACGTTGTTTGGGAGTGGTATTGAGCGTACTAAGGGGCTGAGGCTTTGGAATAGCGCAGGACCAACAGACCTGCGGTGATCGTAACCACGATCCCAATAGCAGATAGCCCATTGGGCAAGTCTTTGAAAATCAACCACCCATAAAGAGCTGCGAACGGGATCTCTAGGTATTGCACTGGGGCCACTGTAGGGGCAGAGGCGAATCGCAGGGCCCATGTCATCATAAGATGTGCCAAGGTACCAAGCACACCCAATCCAATCAGATACAACAGCTCAACATTGCTGACCGGGACCATCATCAACATCGGGATTTCCAATGACTTACCGACCAAGGCGATGGGCAACAGGATCACCATCGCGCAAACGCCATTGGCAGCTTGCAGATCGATGGGTTCAATATGCTTGGATATTTTGCGGGTGATGAACATGAAGCCCGTGAATAAAACAGCTACGACAATTGGCAAAAGCGCGGGCCAGCCTACGTCTGCGAAGCTTGGCTGTACCACCATCAAAGTGCCGACAAAGCCAAGCAGACAAAGTCCCAAAGTCAACGGACTGGCGCGATCGCCGGTGAACCAGCCAACAGCCAAAATCAAAAATGGCAACACGTAAGCGATGGCGATGGCATCGGCCAAGGGCAGATAGCGCAGGGACAAAAAGAAAAAGGCAATGGCCACCAAGTGCAAGACCGAGCGTAAAATTACCAAGCCAATCCGGTCCGCGCGCATCCAAGTGTAGTGACGGCTGATCCATAGGTTGCGCCGCAACAATAACAACTGTGCCATGAACCGCGCGATGAGGACTTGCAGTAATGGGATGCCATCACCCAAAATCTTGACCAAAGCGTCACTGGCCGGAGCCAGAACGCAAAACCCGATCATCATCAATAGTCCTAAGCGGGTGTTATCCTTGGGCATGTAAGCACTTTCAAATATGGGCTTAGGTCACTTCAGCAGTTGGGCACATTCACTGCAAGCCCACCGAGCGAAGTCTCTTTGTATTTCTCATGCATGTCTACGCCGGTTTGGCGCATGGTCTCAACGCAAGCGTCCAGAGATACCAGATGTGTGCCATCACCACGCATGGCCAAGCTGGCGGCAGATACGGCTTTGATGCACCCTAGGCCGTTGCGCTCAATACAGGGCACTTGCACAAGACCTTTAACCGGGTCGCAGGTCATGCCCAGATGATGCTCCAACGCAATTTCAGCAGCGTTTTCCACTTGTAATGGCGTGCCGCCCAAAACAGCACAGAGACCGGCGGCCGCCATTGCTGCCGCACTGCCCACTTCTGCTTGGCAACCACATTCTGCACCCGAGATGCTTGCGTTGAATTTGATCAGCCCGCCGATGGCGGCGGCGGTTAAGAGAAATTCGGGAATTTTTCGTGTGGTCGCGTCGGGCACGTGGTCCAACCAATAGCGAATCGTGGCCGGTACAACCCCGGCAGCGCCATTGGTGGGGGCTGTGACCACTTGGCCACCTGCCGCGTTTTCCTCATTTACAGCCATGGCGTATACGCTCATCCAGTCATTGATGGTGTGGGGCGCTGACATGTTCAAGCCTCGTTCTGCAAGCAGCGCGTCATAGATACCTTTGGCCCGGCGCTTTACGTTGAGCCCGCCAGGCAAGATCCCATCACGCTCTAACCCACGATCAATACAGGTGGTCATGACCTCCCAAAGCTGCACCATGCCCTTGTCTAGTTCGGCGGCACTGCGGCGACTCAATTCATTTTCACGTTTGATCTCTGCAATGGATTTGTCCTGCGCCGCGCAGAGGGCCAGCAGTTCAGCGGCGGTGTTAAATTCGTTCGGGTAAGGTGCCATGTCACCGGTCGCCGTGCCGTTGGCCATGTTTTCAGCGGTCACTACGAAGCCACCACCGATAGAGTAATAGGTTTGCTGCAAGATTACATCGCCCTGCGCATCGGTTGCCATGAGCACCATTCCGTTGGCATGACCTGGAAGCGCTGGGCCGTAGTCGAACATGATATCACTGGCCGGATCCAACCGCAGGCTGGGCAGGCCTTCGGGGCGCACGGCCTTCTCAATCTTCATGGCCTCCAGAGCCGCTTCGCCTTTGGGTGCATCAAATGTGGCAGGCAAAAAACCTGCAAGACCCAACAGGGTGGCGCGGTCGGTGGCATGGCCAACGCCGGTAAAGGCCAAAGACCCATGGAGCCGGGCTTGCACGCCTGCGGGCTCAAAGGGGCTGGCTCGCAAGAGGTCCAAAAACATCCCCGCCGCAACCATTGGGCCCATAGTATGCGAAGAACTTGGCCCGATGCCCACTTTGAACATATCGAATACAGACAAAAACATGAGCGCCTCGCAGGTTTGAATATATTGCGTTGACCACGCTAGCGACCAGGGCGCCAGTGAAAATGCGACTCATTCACTCGGATCCGCGCCCAACTTACCCAAAACGAGACAAATCGGCTCTCGCGCCCGATGTCTGCTTCGGTTTATACAGGAAAAAACCCTATGGAGTCGCATTCAATGTTTGCAGAGTTACTGTTCGCCGATAAGGCCAAATATGTGGCGGCCAAACGAGCTGTTGAATTTGTTGAAGACGGCATGAAGTTGGGTTTGGGCACGGGATCAACTGCTGCTTGGATGGTGCGCTGCTTGGCCGAGCGGGTGCATAAAGAAGGCCTGCGCATCCAAGGGGTGCCAACCTCTACCCGCACTGCGGATTTGGCGCGTGAATTGGGTCTTGAGGTGATCACTCTGGACGAAGCGGGTCGCTTGGACATCACCATTGATGGCACAGATGAGTTCGACGCCAACTTAAGCTTGATCAAAGGTGGTGGTGGAGCTTTGCTGCAAGAAAAAATCGTGGCTTCTGCCAGTGACAAGATGATTGTGATCGCTGATTTCGACAAGCGCGTCACGCATTTGGGTCAGTTCCCCTTGCCAATTGAAGTTTTAGGGTTTGGCCTCAAGTCGTCGCAAAGCCAGATCGCAGGTCTTTTGACCGCTCAGGACGTGGCCGGTCGTGAGATCACCACGCGTATGGCGGGTGATGTGCCTTTTGTGACCGATGAGGGCAATTACATCCTTGATTTGCATCTGGGCAAGATCGTGGACCCTAAAAAATTGGCCATTGCACTCAATCAAGTGCCCGGTGTGGTTGAAAATGGATTGTTTATTAATATCTGTGATCTGGTAGTGCTTGGCGCGAGCGATGGCACAGTAGAAGAACAAACGAAAAGTTAAAGCCCAGATTTCTGCCGGGTAGGGAATAAGAGGTTCGAGACCTCTGAACAATTTTAGGTGGACGTAGATGTCTTTTGATTATGACCTTTTTGTCATTGGCGGCGGCTCAGGTGGCGTGCGCGCAGCACGTGTGGCGGCAGCCGATACTGTCTCCAAAGTGGGTATGGCTGAGGAAAGCCGCTACGGCGGCACCTGTGTGATCCGGGGTTGCGTGCCTAAAAAGCTGATGGTTTTCGCCTCCACCTATGCCCCTGCAATGAAACAAGCGGCTGCCTATGGCTGGGATGTTCAGGCTGTTGGCTTTGACTGGAGCGCTTTTCGCGTGAAGCTGGAAGGCGAGTTGGACCGTCTCGAGGCTGTTTATCGCAGGTTGCTGAAAAACTCAGGCGTTGAGACCTACGATATGCGCGCCACAGTGGCAGGGCCAAATACGGTTCGTTTGGCCGATGGTCGTGAGCTCACTGCTAAAACAATTTTGGTGGCCACCGGTGGTTGGCCCACTGTGCCAAAAGTTCCGGGCGCTGAGCACGCGATTACTTCAAACGAGATTTTTCATCTTGAGGCGCTGCCTAAGCGGATGTTGATCCTGGGTGGTGGATACATCGCCTGTGAATTTGCTGGCATTCTAAACGGTCTCGGCGTCGACACCTATCTTTGGTATCGCGGCACGCAGGTTTTGCGTGGCTTTGATGGAGAAGCGCGTGATGTGATTTCTAAAGGCATGCAAGAGCGTGGGGTCACGATTGTGACTGAAACCAATATTGCACAGATCGATAAGGTTGCGGATGGTGTTCAAGTTACGGATACCCAAGGGGCTGTGCATGACTTTGATTTGGTGATGTATGCGA
The DNA here is from genome assembly GCA_905182455.1 of uncultured Planktomarina sp. GTDB lineage: Bacteria > Pseudomonadota > Alphaproteobacteria > Rhodobacterales > Rhodobacteraceae > Planktomarina > Planktomarina forsetii. Next base: position 26,030 of record CAJJBJ010000001.1, on the reverse strand, counting down.
CGGGCCGCGCGCCAAATAGCTCGGGCCTTGGCCTTGAGGCGCTGGGCGTGGGCTTAGATCGCGCGGGAGCTGTTGAGGTGGACAGCTATTCGCAAACGGCGGTCCCATCAATTTACGCAATTGGCGATGTGACGAACCGGGTAAATCTCACACCGGTTGCCATTCGTGAAGGCATGGCCTTCGTTGAAACGGCAATGAAGGGCAATCCAACTCCAGTGGATCACGCCTTGATCCCTTCAGCGGTTTTCACCCAACCAGAATATGGTACCATCGGCCTGAGTGAAGAAGAGGCTCGGGCGCAGGAGGTGATTGAGGTTTATGCAACAACCTTCCGTCCGATGAATACATCTTTCATCAATGATCCCCACGAGGTGTTGATGAAATTGGTGGTAAGTCAGGCAAGCCGCAAGGTATTGGGTTGTCATATCGTCGCGGATGGGGCTGGGGAAATGATACAAATGGCCGGCATCGCAGTGAAGATGGGGGCTACAAAGGAGGATTTTGACAGGGTGTGTGCTGTACATCCAACCATGTCAGAGGAACTGGTAACAATGAAATCTCCTGTGCGTACCGCTTGAAAATTTTGATGCGGACCACAGGTATGATAGATGCGCAGAATGACTGTGAAGGGAAAATGATTAATGGCGGATAATAATGGTGGTCCTTGGGGCGGCGGCGGAAGCGGCGGCAATAAGGGCAATAACAATGGAAATGGCGGCAATGACCGTAAACCAGACGGGCCACAGATCCCAGAAATTGATGAGCTTATGCGCAGGGGTCAAGAGCAACTACGCGTTTTGATGGGCGGCAAAGGCGGCGGCGGAGGCGGTGCCTCTGGTGATGGCGGCGGCGCGGGCATCCCGCGCAGCACATTCCTATTCGCAGGGCTTGCAGCCGTGGTGATGTGGCTTTTTTCGTCGTTCTATACGGTCAAACCGGAAGAACAATCTGTTGAGCTGTTTTTGGGTGAGTTTAGCCAGATCGGTACCAACGGTCTGAACTTCGCTCCTTGGCCGCTTGTGACCTATGAGAAATTCAATGTCACAACTAACAGATCAGAATCTTTAGGCCTTAATGACAGCCGTGAAAGCGGTTTGGGTTTGATGCTGACCACCGATGAAAACATCGTGGATATTGATTTCCAAGTGGTTTGGAACATCAAAAACGCAGCAGACTTTTTGTTCAGCTTGAAGGAACCAGAAGCCTCTGTGCGTGCGATTTCCGAAGCCGCGATGCGTGAAGTCATTGCGCAATCTGAACTTGCTCCGATCTTGAATAGGGATCGTGCTGCGATTGAGGCAAATGTGCGCCAGTTGATCCAAATAACACTGGATGAGCGCAAAACAGGGATCTCGGTCATTCGGGTCAACTTTAACAAAGTGGATCCGCCAAGCCGTCAGGTGATTGTAACGGCTGCTGATGGGGCACAAAAAAGGGTCTCCGTTATTGATGCTTTCCGCGACGTGCAAGCCGCTGAGCAAGAGCGTGACCAACGTGAACGTCAAGCGGATGCCTATGCCAACCAACGTTTGGCTGAAGCCCGTGGTGCTGCCGCACAGATCGTGGAGGCTGCAGAAGGCTACCGTGCAACAGTAGTGAACGCCGCCCTTGGCGAAGCCAGCCGTTTCACAGCCGTCTTAAAAGAGTATCAAGTCGCACCAGAGGTAACTCGTCGTCGGTTGTATATTGAGACCTTGGAAAAGGTTTTGGGCAACGTGGACAAGATCATCATGGACAATGGCGAGGGCGGCCAAGGTGTCGTGCCTTACCTGCCGCTCAATGAGTTGCGCAAAACACCACAAGGAGGGTCAAACTAATGTCGATGAGATCTCGTATTGCAGTGATCATTGCCGTGTTAATCACGGTGGTTGGGATGATGTCTTTGTTTATCGTGGATGAGCGTGAAAAAGTGCTTGTGCTGCGGTTTGGTCAGATCAAACAGGTGAAAACGGATCCTGGTTTGGGCTTTAAGTTTCCATGGTTGGATCAAGTTGTTCGGTTTGATGATCGGATTTTGTCGCTGGAAACACCCGTGATTGAAGTCACGCCAGCCGATGATCGTCGTCTCGAAGTGGATGCCTTTGTTATGTATCGCATCGCCGATATCGTACAGTTCCGGCAAGCTTTGGGTGCCGGCGGTGAACGTGAAGCTAGCATTCAGTTGAATGATATCTTGGACGGTCAAATCCGGGCGGTTTTGGGTGCGGATGGTGTTACGTCCAACGCCATTCTCTCGCCAGAGCGGTCCAGACTGATGAAAAGCATTCGTGAGGCGGCGCAGGTGCGAGCTAAGGATTTGGGTCTGGATGTTGTGGACGTGCGTTTGCGTCAAACAAACCTGCCAGAGCAAAACTTTGATGCAACCTTGCAGCGGATGATCGCAGAGCGCGAGCGTGAAGCAACAGACGAACGTGCGCGGGGCCGTGAAGCGGCACAGCGTGTGACCGCGGTTGCAGATCGTACGCATGAAGAGACGCTGTCTGCGGCGAAACGTGATGCATTGATCATCGAAGGTGAAGCAGATGCACAACGGACCCGGATTTTGGCCGAGTCGTTTGGCGCTGATCCAGAGTTCTTTGATTTCTACCGATCATTGGCAGCCTATGAAGCCTCTATAAAAGCGGAGAATTCAACTTTGGTGATCCCACCAGATCACGAATTCTTGACTTACTTGCAGTCTGCTGCGCCACGCGTGGCCAATTGATCGCAAAGTTACTATTCGGCCTAGCGGCCGTTATGATTGCGGAGGGGCTGGTATATTTACTGGCCCCTCATGCCATTGAGGGGCTGCTCAAGGCGCTGAAGTCCTTGGCCATTCCCGCGCGTCGACAGTTGGGTGCATTGACTGCTGGTTGGTGGTTGCATTTTGGCTGTTTTGGCGGCTTCGTAAGAGGATTTCCGCCGCTCTTACAGTCACGTCTTGTTGAGCGACTGTAATGTGCCATTGCGCTGGAAATCTTTCGCACTAAATTCATCTTAACCCAAGAAAAAAGCTCGATCTGCATTATGTAGACGGGTTCACAAGGAGATGATGATGAAATCTGTTGCCATATCTGTATCCAAATCACTTACGCATCTGCGTGTGGTCGGAGTTTTGACTGCCGTTACGGTTTTATTGATGCTGCAAGCGATCCAAGTCTCGGCCCAAATGATGCCGAATACTTTTGCCGATCTGGCCGAAGATATTAGCCCCTCGGTGGTCAATATCACCACAACAACGGTCATCGCTGGCCGTGCGGATCAAGCGCCCCGTGGGATTGTGCCCAAGGGCTCTCCGTTTGAAGATTTCTTTAAAGAGTTTGAAGATCGCCGCCGTGGTGGTGGCAATGGTGGGCCAAGCCGCTCATCTGCATTGGGATCGGGTTTTGTGATCTCTGCAGATGGCTTCATTGTGACCAACAATCACGTGATTGAAGGCGCTGATGAAATCGAGATTGAGTTTTTCTCAGGCGAAACATTGGCGGCCAAAGTAATAGGCACCGACAAGAATACAGATATCGCTGTGTTGAAGGTCGAATCTGACACGCCGCTGCCCTTCGTGAACTTTGGCGATAGCGACACCGCAAGGGTTGGCGATTGGGTGGTTGCGATGGGCAATCCACTGGGGCAGGGGTTTTCAGTCTCAGCTGGGATCGTATCAGCACGCAATCGGGCCTTGGCTGGGATCTATGATGATTACATCCAAACCGATGCTGCGATTAACCGCGGCAACTCGGGCGGCCCCTTGTTCAATTTGGACGGCGAAGTTGTCGGTGTGAATACTGCGATTTTGTCGCCGAATGGCGGTTCCATCGGAATCGGGTTTTCAATGGCTTCAAATGTTGTGAGCCGGGTTGTGGATCAATTAACAAAATTTGGTGAAATTCGTCGCGGTTGGTTGGGCGTGCGAATACAAGATGTGGATGCAGATATTGCCGAGAGTATTGAAGGCTTGGATCGCGCCGCCGGAGCTGTGGTCACAGGTGTGCCAGACGGCCCTGCCAATGATGCGGGCATGTTGCAAGGCGATGTGATCGTGATCTTTGATGGCTACGAAGTCGAAGACGTGCGCGACTTGGTGCAAACCGTCGGCAATACCGAAGTGGGTAAAGCGGTGGATGTGATCGTGGTGCGTGATGGCAAGCGCGAGACGCTCAGCGTGACCCTTGGTCTGCGAGATGACGCGACTTTGGCGCGCTCAGATGATGCGCCTATATCGGAAGACACGCCCAAGGAGTTTGAAAATCTTGGGATTACCCTGTCGAACATAACTGATGAAATTCGGGAGGGTCTTGAGCTGCTGGATGACACCGTAGGTGTGGTCGTGGTCGATGTGCTAGAGACGTCTGAGGCCTTCAAAAAAGGTATGAAATCTGGGGATGTGATTACCGAAGCGGGGCAGGAAAAAATCGCATCGCTTTCAGATTTCGAAGCACAGGTCGAAGCCACAATAGAAGGGGGCCGCAAGACGATGCTCTTGCTGGTCCGCCGTGCTGGTGATCCGCGCTTCTTGGCTTTGACCGTGCAAGACTAACTTGCACGCACCTCACTAATAGAGGGCGGCCCTTGGGTCGCCCTTTTTGTTTGGAGGCTGCGTCAGCTCAAGGCTGTTCTGTGGCGCGGCTGGTTTGGGACAATAGCAGCTCATCCAACATGAAGGAGATATCCTCCACATTTTCAGCGATCACATGGCACACCGCACCCTCGCGCTGGATGCGTCCTGTGACGCGCAGCATGCGCCCAGAGATCACGGCCCGGCGGTATGTTTCATAAAGCTTACGCCAGACAATCACATTGCAAACCCCTGTTTCATCCTCAAGCGTGATGAAGATCACACCATTGGCGGTTCCGGGTCTTTGACGCACCAATACCAAACCGGCCACAGTGACCCGTGCACCGTTGGGTAGCAGGTCCAGCATCGTATGTGGCAGAGCTGCGGGTGGTATTGGCCAAGTTTGAAGTGAATTAACATTCATAGAACAAAAATAGAACATTTACATAATGTAGCAAGCAAATTCACAACGGTATGAATGGGGCTGGAAATTTTTGAATTAAATGATACCTCAGGGGAGAAACATTCTAGCGAGACACATAACATGGCCAAAATTACATATATTGAACACAGCGGCACGGAGCATGTGGTGGAGGTGTCCAATGGGCTCACCGTCATGGAAGGCGCACGTGACAACAACATTCCCGGCATTGAGGCTGATTGTGGCGGTGCTTGTGCCTGCTCCACTTGCCATGTCTATGTGGACAGAGCTTGGACAGATAAATTGCCGGCGATGGACGGTATGGAAGAAGACATGCTCGATTTTGCCTTTGAGCCAAAACCAGGCCAATCGCGTCTCACCTGCCAGCTGCGGGTGTCTGATGCTTTGGACGGTTTGATCGTTCGGATGCCTGAGCGTCAAATTTAAAAATACTGCGGTGGCCCTCTGTTACACTGCAGCAGCGGGCCAGCGCGTGTCGTTTAAGTCTAGATAACTTAAAGTGCGCGCCAGCCGATATCGCGGCGGCAAAACCCTTCTGGCCAGTCAATTTGATCGACCATAGCATAGGCTTGAGCGCGGGCTTCGGCCAGAGTGCTGGCCCGGGCTGTGACATTTAAGACCCGCCCACCCTGTGCTGTAACACCTGCATCTGATTGCGCGGTACCCGCATGAAAACACATCGCGGATGATGTGGAGGGAAGGGCGTCTAGGCCTCCGATCACACTGCCCTTTGCATAGGCTCCCGGGTAGCCATCTGCGGCTATGACAACTGTCAAAGCATGATCTTCGGCCCAATTGCACTGCACTTCGGCAAGCCGCTCTTCGGCGCAGGCCAAAAGCAGATCCAGCGCCTGTGCGCCGAGTCGCATCATCAAAACCTGACACTCTGGATCCCCAAAGCGGGCATTGTATTCCACCAAACGTGGCACGCCATCTTTGATCATCAATCCCGCATAGAGTACGCCTTGATAAGGTGTGCCGCGTCGCGCCATTTCGGCCATGGTAGGTTTGATGATCTCAGTCATCGCTTTTTCAGCAATCGTATCCGACAATACCGCTGCTGGGCTATAAGCGCCCATGCCACCGGTATTGGGTCCTGTATCGCCATCGCCCACGCGTTTGTGGTCTTGTGCGGTGCCAATAGCCAGGACGTCGTTGCCGTCACAAAGGATGAAATAGGAGGCCTCTTCACCCTCCATAAATTCTTCAATCACGACTTCAGCTCCGGCTGTACCAAATTCGCCGCCAAACATGTCATCAAGCGCGTCGAGCGCTTCTTGCAGGCTCATAGCGACGATTACACCTTTGCCAGCGGCCAAGCCATCGGCCTTGACTACAATAGGCGCACCCATTTTATGCACATAATCTCTTGCGCTTTGAATATCGGTGAAATGCCCATAGCCCGCAGTGGGAGCGCCTGCGGCATCGCAAATGGCTTTGGTGAAGAACTTTGAAGCTTCCAGCTGTGCAGCCGCTTGGCTTGGGCCGAAGCACAACACGCCCGTGGCGCGCAAGACATCGGCAACTCCGGCGGCAAGGGGGGCCTCAGGTCCAATGATCACAAAATCAACGGCATTGCTTTGCACAAATTTAAGAACCGCCCCGCCGTCGACAATATCCAGAGATACGCAGTCTGCGATCTTGGCAATGCCCGCATTTCCAGGGGCCACGATTAAACGATCGCATTTTGGATTTTGGGCGACGGCCCAAGCCAATGAATGCTCACGTCCACCACCGCCTAAGATTAAGATATTCATGACACGCGCTCCCCTTGGCCTTTGCTCACGGGCGTTCTAAGCTGCATCAACTCTGGTCACAAGGTGAACAATGTCTGATCTGATTGACGATCCTCGCGCAGGCGAAAACGCCCCTGAATTTACAGTTTCGGAAATTTCTGGAGCGGTGAAACGCTCGCTGGAATCTGAATTTGGCCGAATTCGGGTCAAAGGCGAAGTAGGGCGGGTCATTTTAGCGCGCTCTGGACATATGTATTTCGACGTGAAAGATGACCGCAATTCGCTGGCCTGCACGACTTGGAAAGGCCAAGTGTCAAATCTCTCCGTCATGCCTGAAGAGGGTATGGAGGTTGTGGTGACCGGCAAGATGACGGCCTTTGGTGGGCAGTCAAAATATAATCTCAACGTAGATGATGTCGCTGTTGCGGGTGTAGGTGCTTTGATGGCCATGCTGGAAAAGCGCAAGGCGGCCTTAGCGGCTGAGGGTTTGTTTGACCCAGCCCGGAAGCAAGCCCTGCCGTTTTTGCCTGAGGTGATTGGGGTGGTGACATCGCCTACCGGCGCGGTGATCCGTGATATTTTGCATCGATTGCGCGATAGGTTTCCGCGTAAAGTTTTGGTCTGGCCGGTGGCGGTGCAGGGCAGTAATTGTGCGTCGGAGGTGGCGCGGGCCATTGCAGGCTTTAACGCGCTCACACCGGGTGGGGCTTTGCCGCGACCTGATTTGATCATAGTGGCGCGCGGTGGTGGCTCCATTGAAGATCTTTGGGGGTTCAACGAGGAAATTGTGGCCAGGGCAGCCGCAGCCTCGGAAATTCCGCTCATTTCTGCGGTGGGTCATGAAACGGATACCACCTTGATTGATTTCGTATCGGATCAGCGCGCGCCAACCCCGAGTGCGGCGGCTGAGCTTGCGGTTCCGGTGCGGTTGGACCTTTTGGCTGAAACCAATTCTTTGGGGGCTCGGTCCGCGCAGGCTTTGGCCAATATCATGACGCGGCGCAAACAACGTTTGGCTGATTTGTCGCGGGCTTTGCCCCGTCCTGACAGCTTGACCATACATGCCCAGCAAAGGTTGGATCTTTGGGAAGGTCGGTTGCCCTTAGCTCTGCGAAGCTTGGTGCAACGCCAGCAATTGCGGCTCGGTGCCGCCGCCGCACTGGTCAAACCTTCGGCCTTGCGTCGGGTGTTGACGCATGAGGCGCGTCAGCTGCAGATGCTTGGCAATCGCTTGCCTCCGGCCTTGGGCCGCCGCGCGCTATCGGCCCGGCAGATGTTGAGTGCTTCGGTTTCACGACTTCGGCCGGCGCCATTGGCTGAGTGGACCGTGAGGCTGCGTAGAGATTTGGATGATTTTAACCTGCGTTTGGATCAAAATTTTGCCCGTCAAATTTCTGAACGCCAACTGAGATTGCACGCCACTGACCGGCTGCGCGAAACCTTGGGATATCGTGAGACCCTGCGCCGTGGCTATGCGGTTGTGCGCGCGGGTGAGGTTTTGATCACTGGGGTGGCTGGGGCCAAAAAGGCGAAATCTCTTGAGATAGAGTTTGCCGATGGCCTCTTTTCCGTGGCGCAGGGCGGCACTGCGAGCGGTGTTAAAACACCAAAGTCAAAACTGCCTGAACAGGGTCAATTGTTTTAATCCTGCCTGAATAGCGGCATTCAGGCTTTAGAGAAACGCATCTGAAACAAGTGGTGTCGCATTTCGACCTATTTAGAGATGTTGATGCAGGTTACACCCCTGCAACGAGTTGAGGAACTGATCATGGCTAAAGAATCGACAAAAGGTGTTTGGAAATCTGGTTCTGGGCGTGGTCGGGTGCGGCCGAAGGGTCGTCAAGTCGAAGACACGGCCTGGACACAAGTGCAAGAGCTGCTGGGTGATCAACCACGCCGACGCGATTTGTTGATTGAATTTTTGCACCTGATCCAAGATGCTTATGGTCATATCTCGGCAGTCCACATGCGGGCCTTGGCCGAGGAAATGCGTCTGAGCCAAGCAGAGATTTATGAAGTTGCAACTTTCTACGCGCATTTTGACGTGGTCAAAGAAGATGAAACGCCGCCGCCCGCACTGACGGTTCGGGTTTGCGATAGCTTGTCATGTGAAATGGCTGGCGCGGCGGCATTGCAGGAAGCGCTGGAACAAGGTTTGGATCCGGCACAAGTGCGTGTTGTTCGTGCACCCTGTATGGGCCGTTGTGACACGGCACCCGTGCTGGAGTTAGGGCATCATCACATAGATCATGCCACACCTGAAAAGGTTTTGGTGGCTATTGCCGCGGGCCATACCCATGCGAATATTCCCGAGTATGAAGAGCTTGCGACCTATCAAGCTACGGGCGGTTATTCTCGGCTGTTGGAGCTGCGCGCCCAAGGGGATTGGCAAGAGGTTCAATCTCAGATCAAAGCCAGTGGCCTACGCGGTCTTGGCGGTGCAGGATTTCCATCTGGCACGAAATGGGGTTTTGTCCGTGGCAACGCAGGTCCGCGCTACTTGGCCGTAAATGGAGATGAGGGTGAGCCGGGAACATTCAAAGATCGCTATTACCTCGAGCGGACCCCGCATCTGTTTTTAGAAGGCATGTTGATTGCCGCTTGGGCGGTTGAGGCGGACACCTGCTTTATCTACATGCGCGATGAATATCCTGCTGTGTTACATATTTTGGCCAATGAGATTGCAGCTTTGGAGGCCTCCGGTCTGGTGCCTGCGGGCTATATTGATCTGCGTCGTGGGGCAGGGGCTTATATTTGTGGCGAAGAAAGCGCGATGATCGAGAGCATCGAGGGCAAGCGCGGTTTGCCCCGGCATCGTCCGCCTTTCGTGGCAGCGGTAGGTGTGCACAATCGTCCGACTTTGGTGCATAATGTCGAAACCCTGCTTTGGGTGGCGCGGATTGTGCGTGAAGGGCCGGAATGCCTTAATGCGATCGAACACAATGGTCGCCGCGGTTTGCGCAGCTACTCCGTGTCTGGCCGCGTACAAAAGCCCGGTGTTTATCTTCTACCCGCCGGATCAACGATCACCGATATCATTGCTGCTTGTGGTGGCATGTTGGAGGGGCATGTTTTCAAAGCTTATCAACCCGGTGGGCCCTCCTCTGGTTTGTTGCCAGCCTCTATTCATGATGTGCCGTTAGACTTTGATACTCTGCAGCCTCTTGGTACCTTTATTGGTTCTGCGGCGGTTGTTGTGTTGTCTGAGCAAGACAGTGCTCGTGGTGCAGCGTTGAACATGCTGCGCTTCTTTGAGGATGAAAGCTGCGGGCAATGCACGCCTTGTCGAGTTGGCTGTGAAAAAGCGGTGAAATTGATGGGGGCCAAAACTTGGGATCAATCTCTTTTGACTGAGCTGACGACGGCCATGACTGACACTTCAATTTGTGGCCTGGGCCAAGCAGCACCAAATCCAATCAAATCCGTGATGAAACACTTCCCCGAAGAAATTTGATCCGGGGTTGGAGGCGGAAGCGGCCAAGCTCTATATAAAAAGTGCGACAGTGGCTGCATGCCATTGGCATTGCTGCACTCTCTGAGTACATTCACCGCAAGCGCAATCGCAACGCAACCGCAACGCACGGGCATGCGGCTATTGTATGTGATGTAACGGCAAGAACTCTGGAGTACTTTGATGTCCTTTTTCGGTAAATTAAAATCTAAGCTTTTTAAATCTTCTGCGAAGCTGGAAGAGGGTTTGGATGCAATTGTGCAGGAGGACGTTGTTCTCGAAGATATCTTGGAAGATGAGCCATCGGTTGTTGTAGCCACTGATGCTGTGATTATACCTGAGCCTGAGCCTGAGCCTGAGCCTGAGCCTGAGCCTGAGCCGGTGGCCGTACCGGAGGCGGCGCCAAAAGTGGCGTTTGAACCTTTGGAAATTGATACGACACCACTTAATCCCCTACCTGGAAAGTCAGGCGTATTTGGACGCACGCCGCGTCGGGTGTTGGACGATGATATGTTGGAGCAGCTGGAAGAGCTGTTGATCTCCTCTGATATGGGGGTAGACACTGCGGTACGGATCACAGCGAATTTGGCGGAGGGGCGGTTTGGCAAGAAACTGTCGACCGCTGAAATCAAGACTGCTTTGGCTGAAGAAATTGCCCGGGTCATGGAGCCAGTGGCGCGGCCTTTGCCGATTTATAACAAAAAACCGCAGGTGATTTTGGTGGTTGGGGTGAACGGATCTGGCAAGACAACCACAATCGGCAAATTGGCCAGCCAGTTTAAACAGGCGGGCAAGTCCGTTGTGATTGCAGCAGGCGATACGTTTCGGGCTGCGGCGGTGGGCCAGCTCAAAGTCTGGGGCGAGCGCGCAGGTGTGCCGGTTATGACCGCGCCTGAAGGCTCGGATCCGGCCAGTTTAGCGTTTGATGCTATGACGCAGGCCGAAGCGGATGGTGCAGATTTGCTGATGATCGACACCGCAGGGCGCCTCCAAAACCGGATTGATTTGATGGAAGAGCTGTCGAAGATTATACGGGTGATCCGCAAAAAAGATCCCAGCGCGCCACATAATACAATTTTGGTTCTGGATGCAACGACGGGGCAAAATGCTCTAAATCAAGTGGAAGTATTTCAGAAATTGGCGGATGTAACGGGACTGATCATGACCAAGTTGGACGGCACCGCGAAGGGTGGTGTATTGGTTTCATTAGCAGATAAGTTTGCTCTGCCAATCCACGCAATTGGAGTGGGGGAGCAGATTGATGATCTCGACGCGTTCGATCCGAAAGATTTTGCCAATGCATTGACAGGGGCTTAACGGCTTGACCGAATGGATCCTGGCGATTGAAGGCACGGAGACGGGCCGACATTTTGCGATGATATTGGCGCTGATGGCAGCTGTGCTTCACGCAGCCTTCGCAGCAATGCAAAAAGGACGTGTTGATCCTTGGGTCATGCGCGGGGCGATGGATGTGAGCTATGGTCTGATGGCTTTGCCTGTTGCCTTGTTTGTTGTGCCTTGGCCTGCCGCGCACCTTTGGCCGATACTGGCGGGTGCTTGGGCTATTCATACGCTTTATAAGACACTCCAAGCGATGGCCTATACCCGCGGCGCTTATACGGTTGTTTATCCGGTGGTGCGCGGCTCTGGTCCGTTGTTTACTGTGGTTGGCGCCTATTTGCTGTTTGGAGAGGTGTTCACACGCGGACAATGGGCGGGCATGGGGGTGTTATTATGCGGCATCTTCGGACTTGCAGTCTACAATTTACGCACGGTGACCTTGGAGCGTGAAACGCTTAATATGGCGCTGGGTTTGGCGCTGTGCACCGGTCTATGTGTGGCACTTTACACCACCTATGACGCCTATGGCATTCGGGCTTCTGCCGATCCTTTTACCTTTCTTGCATGGTTTTTTGTGGTCGACAGTTGGACCATGCCGATCATCTCGGGGCTTTATGCCAAGCGCAAAGGAATCTCTCTGAAAGGGCAGGGCCTTTGGTGGCGGGGACCCGTGGGCGGGCTTGTGGCGATCACCTCCTTTGGCTCAATTTTAATGGCCACACGGTTGGATAAAGTCGGCGAGGCCGCGATATTGCGCGAAACATCTACGGTTTTTGCCGCTTTGATCGGCTGGTTGTTTCTCAAAGAGACGGTGGGACCGCGCAGGGTGGCATTGATGGCTTTGATTGCGCTGGGTGCCGTGATAGTTGAATTTTCAGGATAATAGGGACGATTGATTATGTCTGATGATACATTGCCAAAATGGGTAAAACCGCTGCTGGAATTTGGGCCGATGGTGGCTTTTTTCTTCGCCTATATGCGCATGAAAGAGACCGTCTACACAATTGGCAGCAACGATTACCAAGGATTTATCGTAGTGACAGCGTTATTCGTGCCCTTGCTGCTGGTCTGCACGGGGATTCTTTGGAAGCTGACCGGAAAGATCTCACCTATGCAGATCATGACTGTGATTTTGGTGACAGCCTTTGGCGGGATGACGGTCTGGCTGAACGATGATCGCTTTATCAAGATGAAACCGACGCTGATATATCTGATCTTTGGAGGTCTTTTGAGCATTGGTCTGCTGCGTGGGCAGTCCTACCTGCGTGTGGTGATGCAAGAGGCCTTGCCGATGCAAGATGTGGGTTGGATGATCCTCACGCGGCGGGTGACTGCATTTTTCTTTGGGCTTGCTGTGTTAAATGAGGTGATCTGGCGCGGTTTTTCTACGGAAATTTGGGTCTATTTCAAAACTTTTGGTCTTACCGCAGCTTTGTTTGCCTTCTTCATGATGCAGGGGAGACTGCTTGCCAAATACGCACTTCAGAAGGGTGATTGATCCAGCGGAGCGGCCGCGCTGCGCCCTTTTCTCCTGGAGGTCGCCTTCGGCGCCCTAAAGGCTGTTGGTCGTCGCAGCGGACTTCCATTGTTTCGATCTGTTTGAATTGTTTCCCTTTGCCAGGTTTCCTTTACACGAATGCGCTCCACTAAGTTTGGCTCGCGCGCCCACACAAGCTGTTACGACCTCAACTTTCCATGTTGACCAGCCCGGGCCTGGGGCTTAGGCAAGCTGTGTGGCGATTTGTTACCGGATTGCGGGCCACGTTAAATAAGCTGCTAAAAAGGTTTGGGTAGTTTTAAACACCCCGCCTTTCACCGGTGGGGTTTTTTTGTGCTCTTAAGGAGGGTCAAATGACACGCGATAAACGCACACTCGCGGTGCATGCTGGCACCCGTCGCTCGCAATACTCTGAAATGTCAGAAGCTATTTTCATGACGCAGGGCTTTGTTTATGAAAGTGCTGAGGCAGCCGAGGCTCGGTTTGAGCAGGCGGGCGAAGATGAGTTCATCTATGCGCGCTACGGCAACCCGACCGTTCGCATGTTCGAGGAACGGATTGCGGCTCTGGAGGGAGCCGAGGATGGATTTGCCACGGCCAGTGGCATGGCTGCGGTGCATGGGGCACTGGCCGCGATGACGCAGGCGGGCGATCATGTGGTGGCGGCGCGGGCTTTGTTTGGATCTTGTCTTTATGTTCTTGAAGATGTCTTGGCCCGCTTTGGCGTACAAGTAACTTTGGTGGATGGGTTGGATTTAGACGCTTGGGCCCAAGCGATCACCCCCAACACCAAATTGGTATTTTTTGAAAGCATCTCGAATCCGACGCTCGAAGTGATTGATATCGCAGCCGTGGCCAAACTGGCCCATGCGGCCGGCGCTTTGGTGGTGGTGGACAATGTGTTTTCTACGCCGGTTTATTCCAATGCGATACCTCTTGGTGCCGATGTGGTGATCTATTCCGCTACCAAACATATCGATGGTCAAGGCCGTGGATTGGGCGGGGTGATTCTGGGCTCGAAAGAGATCATTCGGTCGATTGTTGAACCTTTCATGAAGCACACGGGTGGGGCGATGAGCCCATTTAACGCCTGGATGATGGTCAAAAGCCTCGAGACTTTGGACCTGCGCGTGCGCGCGCAAGTGGCGACAGCGACTGAGCTTGCCGGACTGTTGGAGCAACGAGGGGATTTGGCACGCGTTATATATCCGGGTTTGCCAAGCCATCCACAGTTTGCGCTTACACAAGCGCAAATGGGCGCCGGTGGCACGGTCCTGGCAATTGATGTTGGCAGCAAGGTGCGGGCATTTTCGATGATAAACGCGTTGGAAATCATGTTGATTTCAAACAATTTAGGGGATTCTAAGTCGATTATCACCCATCCTGCGACCACAACTCATCAACGCCTGCCGCAGGATCAAAAGGATTTGCTGGGCATAATGCCAGGATTGTTGCGCCTGTCTATTGGTTTGGAGAGTGCGAAAGACCTCAATTCTGATCTACAGGCGGCATTGGACGTTGCGTTCCTATCGGATTAATTCGCTTACGTAGCTTGAAATTGCATGAAACAGGCTACGTCTCAACAAAGAAGTTGAAAACTAACCTGTTGATCCCCAATATGTAAGGGGAAGGCCCGCACCTGAGAAAAGGGGAAATTGCCATGAACATTCATTTTCCAGACATGGACGAAGCACCGACTCGCGCTGACGTTGAGGCGGCTGCAGCCTTGTTGCGTCGTTGGGCATGTGCTGCCAGCGCTGATGAGGTGGAGGCATTTGGCCCCATTTTGCCAAGTGACGCAGGCTTAGAGCTCAGCCGGGTCTACCCTAAGGCTTTTGAGGTGGATGCCGAATATATTCGGGGCTTGCCTGATCTTCAGAATGGGCCGTCTTCGCTCATCCGGGGCGCTCAGCGCCATATTCAGCACGTGGGCATTTCCAATTTTCGCCTGCCGATCCGATTTAAAACTCGCGACAATGGCCCTTTGCAATTGGAAACCTCGGTGACAGGTTCCGTCTCGCTGGATGCGGATAAAAAGGGCATTAACATGTCGCGCATCATGCGCACATTCTACCGTCATTCTGAGGAAACCTTTAGTTTTGATGTGATCGATCGGGCCTTGGACGATTATAAGGCTGATCTAGACAGCTTTGATGCGCGCATCCAAATGCGCCTGTCTTTCCCGATGAAGGTCGAGAGCCTGCGCAGTGGATTGAGCGGCTACCAATATTACGACATTGCGCTTGAGCTGGTTGAGATTGATGCTCAACGCCACAAGGTGATCCATCTCGACTATGTTTATTCCTCCACCTGCCCTTGTTCACTGGAATTGGCCGAGCATGCACGCGCGAGGCGTGGTCAGCTGGCAACGCCACATTCCCAACGATCTGTTGCTAGGATATCTGTGATGGTGGCTCCACACGAAAGCTGCTTATGGTTTGAGGATCTGGTAGATCTGTGCCGCCTAGCGGTGCCGACCGAGACCCAAGTCATGGTCAAACGCGAAGATGAGCAAGCTTTTGCTGAGTTGAACGCGGCCAATCCAATTTTCGTGGAAGATGCCGCGCGACTGTTTTGTGAGCAATTGCAACTCGACCCGCGGATTGGTGATTTTAGGGTTATTGCAAGCCACCAAGAAAGCCTGCACAGCCATGATGCAATCTCGGTTCTGACCGAAGGGCCAACCTTCGCTCAAACCAGCCTTGATCCACGCACCTTCGAAAGCCTGTTTCACATCGGCTGATTGCTTGACTTGCCGAGCATTCAACGCCAACGCTAAACCTATGTTTGATGTACGCCCAGTTTTCAATGTGGTCGGTTTGTTGGTCAGTTGCCTTGGCCTCACCATGCTGTTTCCCTTTGCCTTGGATTTGTCCCGTGGTAATGGCCATTCGGGCGTGTTTCTGAAATGTGCTCTTATTACGGTGCTGACTGGCGGCATGATTTATCTGGCCACACGGCGTGAAGAGGCGCGGGGGCTGACACTACAACAAACGTTTTTGTTGACCACTGGTGTTTGGGTAGCACTTCCGCTTTTTGGAGCTTTGCCATTTGTTCTCGGCGCAACAGATGCCAGCTATACAGATGCATTCTTTGAGGCCATGTCTGGGCTGACCACCACCGGGGCGACTGTGTTTTCGGGACTTGATTATTTGCCCGATGGCCTGCTGTTGTGGCGCTCGATCCTACAATGGCTTGGTGGAATTGGGATTATTGTTGTGGCCATGGTGTTTCTGCCTGAGCTGCGCGTGGGCGGCATGCAGATATTCCGATCCGAGGGGTTTGATACGTTTGGTAAGATTTTGCCGCGGGCTACGGAGATTGCTGCGCAAATTGCATGGCTCTATGTGGCGCTTACGGCGGCCTGCGCAGTTGTTTATATTGCGTCAGGAATGCGCAGTTTTGATGCAGTTTTACATGCGATGACGACTATCGCGACCGGAGGGTTTTCGTCTTATGATGCTTCCTTCGTCAGATTTGGCGCCGCCACCGAATATGCTTGCGTTCTATTTATGTGTTTGGCCGCGCTGCCGTTTGTGCGCTATGTTCAGCTGATCAATGGGCAACCGAGCTCATTGTTCAAAGATACCCAAGTGCGGATGTTTTTCATCATTTTGATGGTCGCCGTTGGGTTTTTGACGGCGGTGCTGTGGCAGGGCAATGAATTGCAAGGCGAGTTGGGCTTTCGTAAGGTGCTGTTTAATGTGGTGTCGATTGTAACCGGGACAGGCTATGTCAGTGCGGATTACAGCGGCTGGGGCCCTGTGGCCGTTGTGCTGTTTTTCTATGTGGGGCTGGTGGGCGGTTGTGCGGGATCCACCTCTTGCTCAGTGAAGGTGTTTCGCTATCAGCTTTTGGTTTCTGCCATTCACATGCAGTTGCGTAAGATCAACAGCCCACATGGGGTTTTCAATTTGCGCTATCAGGGCCGGATTGTGGGCACAGATGTGATCAACTCAGTGATTTCATTCTTCGTGATTTTCTTTGTGTCTTTGGGGATCTCGGCCATGGCCTTGGCCTTTACGGGCCTTGATATGCTCACGGCTTTTTCTGGTGCAGCTGCGGCGTTAGCCAATATTGGGCCGGGCTTGGGCGAGGTGATTGGACCTTCAGGAAATTACGGCAGTTTAAATGACACCGCAAAATGGATTTTGGCCATGACAATGCTGTTGGGCAGGTTGGAATTGTTGGCTGTTTATACTTTATTTACGCTTAGATTTTGGAGGAACTGATGCAAGAGACCAAACCCTTAGGCGTGCAAATTTCGCATATGCTGAAAGATCGCGGCGTTGACGTTATTTTTGGAATCCCTGGGGTGCATAATCAAGAGATGTATCGCGGCATTGAAGAGGCTGGCATTCGTCATATTTTGGCTCGCCACGAACAGGGCGCTGGCTTTATGGCCGATGGCTATGCCCGAGCTACTGGCAAGCCGGGGGTGGCTTATGTGATCACCGGGCCGGGATTGTGCAATATTATGACGGCCATGGGCCAAGCCTATTCAGACTCGGTACCTGTTTTGGTGCTCTCAAGCTGTCTGGATGAGACCGCAGCCCGTCGCGGCCAGCTGCACCAGATGTTGGATCAAGAGGCAGCGGCCCGGACGGTTTGCGATTGGTCCTATCAAGCCAACAGCGCCAAGGCGGCTTATGATCTCGTGGATCGTGCTTTGGTGGAGTTCAAAACACAACGCCCGCGCAGTAAACACATTCAAGTGCCAATTACATTGCTGGAAAGCCAAGCCTCAGCTGCCCCGCGTCAATCAAGAATTCTGGCTAAACCAATAGGCATGTCGAATGCCGATATATCAGGCTTGGGGGCGGCGCTCACAGTGGCTTCTTATCCATTATTTGTGATTGGTGGCGGCGCGGCGGCCTCGTTGGAGGCTTTGCGCAAGGTCGTAGGTGCCTGCGGTGCGGCGTGCTTTGAGACCTATGCTGGGCGCGGTGTTATAGCTTGGGATGATCCGCTTAATTTTGGTTCGGCTTTGGCGCGCCCAAGTTCGGCGCAGGTTATGGCGCAGGCGGATTGCATTGTTGCCATTGGCACTGAATTGGCTGAGGTCGATCTATGGCGCAACCATATGGGCCATGAATGCCCACTTTATCGGATTGATATTGATCCGGAGTGTCTGGCCGATGAACACCGCGCTGATGTGGCCATCAATGCACGGGCTGAGGATGCCATGGCCCGCTTGCTTGAAACGTTGACGCCGTCCTCTTCGCTCTGGCAGGCGTCTGATGTTGCCCATCAACGCGATGTTTGGCGTGCGGAAACCGAAGTAGAGCGTCCCGGGATTATTGCGATTGTGGAGGCTTTGCGCGCCGTAGTGCCGGAAAACGCGATGATTTACTCTGATATGACCCAGTTTGCTTATGTGGCTAATGAGGTTTGGCCTATGACTCGGCCGAAGCATTGGCATCATCCGTCAGGCTTTGGGACCTTAGGCTATGCTTTGCCGGCCGCGATTGGCGGCGCCACTGCACGACCTTCGCACCCCACCATGGCCATCGCAGGCGACTACGGGTTTCAATATTCTGTGCAAGAGTTGGGCGCGGCAGTCGAGCTGGGGCAAGCCTTGCCGATCATCTTATGGGACAATGGTAAGCTCAAAGAGATAGAGGACAGTATGCGCAGCGCCCAGATAGCCCCTAACGCTGTGATTGCAAAAAATCCTGATTTTATGAGTCTAGCCAAAGCCTATGGGGCCAATGCCGTGGCGCCAGCGACTTTTGCCGAGCTGCGCCAAGCTGTGACAGAGGCCTTCGCCGCAGATGGCCCTACGGTGATTTATCTGACGCCAGCGATCCGGGCCTAGAGTGGGTCAGACCATTCGCCAAGCCCTGGATATGAGAATGACAAAATTATGAAGCAGTCGCTTGGAAAATTGCGAGTTGATTTCGTCTGTGGTGCTGTTGCGCATCGGCTTCGCTTTGGTGGAGGGCGGGGACAAGCTCTGGCCAAAGCGATGGGACTGCGTGCAGGCAAAACACCGTCTGTTATAGATGCCACCGCCGGCCTGGGCCGCGACTCCTTTCTTTTGGCCTCTCTCGGCGCTCAGGTCACTTTGATTGAACGTTCAGAGCAAATGCACACTCTATTAGTGCAGGGGATGGAGCGGGCCCGACAGGAGGGGGGCGAATTTAGCGAGATTATGGACCGGATGACTCTCTTACAAGGTGATGCAAAGGATCTTTTGCCCGGATTATTCGCCGAAGCCATTCTAGATTGATCCCATGCATCCGCCCCGGACAAACTCTGCACTGGTGAAGCGTGATCTACGACAAGTGCGGGAGATAGTGGGGACGGATGAAGATGCGGCAGAGCTGGTCAGTGTGGCGCTTCAACAAGCACGTCATAGAGTCGTTTTGAAGTGGCCTGCCAAGGCGGCGCCGATTGCGGGCATAAGGGGCTGCTCGCATCAGATCTTGGGCAAATCCATACGATACGATGTCTTCATGTTGGGGTAGGCCAACTACACTTTTGCGCAGGACAACGTTTGACGCGCCTTAATAAGTATGATTCGCTTACGAAGGTAATTAATTGTCATTTAGAGGGTACCACTATGTCACTTATCGTCATTCTAAAATTCTTCCATTTTCTTGGGCTGTTTTTGGCTGGTGGCCTGGGGGTCGCAAACAGCTTGCTCGCAAAAGAGCACCTATTGGTCAAAGAGGCCCCAAGCGCCGCTGTTCAAAAAACCATGGCCAAACTGGCGAAAATTGGGTTGGTTGCTTTAGTGTTGTTGTGGATCACTGGTTTTGGTCTCGCCTATCAAATTTATGGCGGCATGAATCTGGGTTGGGCCTTCAACATGAAACTGCTTGGTGCCACCGTTCTTTTGGGTGCAGTAATCTTCGCCAATGTTTATCCACCGTCGAAATTCAAAAAAGGCGAAGTGCCTGATCCAAAGATCATGAAGATTGTCCCGATGATTGCTCGCGGCTCTTTGGTCTTGGTCCTCTTGGGAATCGCGATAACGACAAGCTCCTCATAAAATAGCGACCTTTGTAATGCGAGTCGGGTCCCGCTGCGCTGCTTTGGTCGGTGGGTCCCAAAATGATAAGGTGAATCGAACCAACACGAGCCTGTCACGACGCTAAAATACCTCATCACTGTCGACAAAGCGACGCCGGATCGCATCAATAGGTTTTTTATTGCGCAAAACTCTGCACTATTGAGATAATATTACCTGCAAACAGGCGTTTTACTGAGTGAATAAGAAATTTCAAAAAAAGTGCGTTTTCCGTAAAAAAGCGCTTGCGGCTTTTGGCCAGTAACTTTAGAAGCCCTCTATCAGCTACGCAAACGAGCGACGCTGGTGAGAATTAGATATAACATTAAGCGGGGCGCGCTTGTATTAATGAGCGCACTTTGTTTATTTTTGTGTCACGTTATTTGAAATTACTGATATCTGAAGAGATATGTGGGCGGTTTGGTTCATTCGATGAACAAACAACTGCATATCGACTTACTAGGGCTACGCAATTTATTGTGATGTCCGATTATGTAAGGTCAGCTTCACTGTTTGTTTGGTTTTTGTTTCTTTTGAAACTGAAGCACAATGAACAGATTAAATGATGTCCCACCTGAACAGTGGGACGATGTGCAGAGGTTCGAACGTCAAGGTTATACTGGTAACGGTATTTCAACTTGAGAGTTTGATCCTGGCTCAGAACGAACGCTGGCGGCAGGCCTAATACATGCAAGTCGAGCGCGCCCTTCGGGGTGAGCGGCGGACGGGTGAGTAACGCGTGGGAATATGCCCTTCTCTAAGGAATAGCCTCGGGAAACTGAGAGTAATACCTTATACGCCCTACGGGGGAAAGATTTATCGGAGAAGGATTAGCCCGCGTTAGATTAGGTAGTTGGTGGGGTAATGGCCTACCAAGCCTACGATCTATAGCTGGTTTGAGAGGATGATCAGCCACACTGGGACTGAGACACGGCCCAGACTCCTACGGGAGGCAGCAGTAGGGAATCTTAGACAATGGGGGAAACCCTGATCTAGCCATGCCGCGTGTGTGATGAAGGCCTTAGGGTCGTAAAGCACTTTCGCCAGAGATGATAATGACAGTATCTGGTAAAGAAACCCCGGCTAACTCCGTGCCAGCAGCCGCGGTAATACGGAGGGGGTTAGCGTTGTTCGGAATTACTGGGCGTAAAGCGCACGTAGGCGGATTAGTAAGTTAGAGGTGAAATCCCAGGGCTCAACCCTGGAACTGCCTTTAATACTGCTAGTCTTGAGTTCGAGAGAGGTAAGTGGAATTCCGAGTGTAGAGGTGAAATTCGTAGATATTCGGAGGAACACCAGTGGCGAAGGCGGCTTACTGGCTCGATACTGACGCTGAGGTGCGAAAGTGTGGGGAGCAAACAGGATTAGATACCCTGGTAGTCCACACCGTAAACGATGAATGCCAGACGTCAGCAAGTATACTT
Organism: uncultured Planktomarina sp.; assembly: GCA_905182455.1. Classification (GTDB taxonomy): domain Bacteria; phylum Pseudomonadota; class Alphaproteobacteria; order Rhodobacterales; family Rhodobacteraceae; genus Planktomarina; species Planktomarina forsetii. Next base: position 4,592 of record CAJJBJ010000001.1, on the reverse strand, counting down.
GTTGGTGTCACACCTAACGGATTAAGCATTCCGCCTGGGGAGTACGGTCGCAAGATTAAAACTCAAAGGAATTGACGGGGGCCCGCACAAGCGGTGGAGCATGTGGTTTAATTCGAAGCAACGCGCAGAACCTTACCAACCCTTGACATCCTGTGCTACTACCAGAGATGGTACGTTCCCTTCGGGGACGCAGTGACAGGTGCTGCATGGCTGTCGTCAGCTCGTGTCGTGAGATGTTCGGTTAAGTCCGGCAACGAGCGCAACCCACATCTTTAGTTGCCATCAGGTTATGCTGGGCACTCTAGAGAAACTGCCCGTGATAAGCGGGAGGAAGGTGTGGATGACGTCAAGTCCTCATGGCCCTTACGGGTTGGGCTACACACGTGCTACAATGGCAGTGACAATGGGTTAATCCCAAAAAACTGTCTCAGTTCGGATTGGGGTCTGCAACTCGACCCCATGAAGTCGGAATCGCTAGTAATCGCGTAACAGCATGACGCGGTGAATACGTTCCCGGGCCTTGTACACACCGCCCGTCACACCATGGGAGTTGGTTCTACCCGACGACGCTGCGCTAACCCTTCGGGGAGGCAGGCGGCCACGGTAGGATCAGCGACTGGGGTGAAGTCGTAACAAGGTAGCCGTAGGGGAACCTGCGGCTGGATCACCTCCTTTCTAAGGATGTTCTTAGCAGACAAGTTCGCTTGTCTCGTAGTTCACTTAGCATGATATGTCCTTTGCATATCAAAACATCAGTACATCTTCGGATGTACTTGGGCCGAGCCGTCCTCATATCTCTTCAGAAAATACACGGGTTACCGCCCGTACATGGGTCGGTAGCTCAGGTGGTTAGAGCGCACGCCTGATAAGCGTGAGGTCGGAGGTTCAAGTCCTCCTCGACCCACCATAAATTGCACATACCTTTTTAGGGGCGTTAGCTCAGCTGGGAGAGCACCTGCTTTGCAAGCAGGGGGTCATCGGTTCGATCCCGATACGCTCCACCAAGGTAGGATGCAAAGGTTTGACTGTTAAGCAATTAGTGTTGCTTTGCTGTCCAACTTGGACAGATTGCTGTAATGATCTTCGGATCTACAGCGTGCTGATTGGTTTTAGGACCTTCAGCGATTGACATCGTTAAGAGAGATACAAACATCAGAATTACTGATATGCCGCGTAAGGTATATCGTGACGTTGTTTGGTATCGTGTTAGATAGAGGTGAGCAATCACGTCTTTCGAGTGGGATGCCAAATATAGCAACGGTTCACAAAGTAATTTTGTTCCAAGTTAAGTACAATTATACCAATGTATAGCCTTTCGAGGTTATACTTTCTGTTTCTACTCGTAAGAGTGGAAGCGGCACGAATGTAACCCCCTCTTTGAACCAGCGGGGGTTGCGGGAATAATTTTGTATGACTTTTGGTTCGGAACTAGGCCATCTTCGGATGGTGTTGACAGGACACGCAAAAGGCCTGTCTTCTTCTGGATCAAATCAAGCGCGAAAAGGGCGTTTGGTGAATGCCTTGGCAGTAAGAGGCGATGAAGGACGTGATACTCTGCGATAAGTTATGGGGAGCTGAGAATAAGCTTTGATCCATAAATTTCCGAATGGGGCAACCCACCTGATATTTTGTTATTGTTGCACTTCGGTGCATTCAATAATGAGGTAAACCAGGTATTTATAACTTGAATACATAGGGTTATAAAAGCAAACCCGGGGAACTGAAACATCTAAGTACCCGGAGGAAAGGACATCAATTAGATACTCCCCTAGTAGCGGCGAGCGAACGGGGATCAGCCGAGCCATGAATGTGACTAGAATGTGTTGGAAAGCACAACCGTAGTGGGTGACAGTCCCGTATAGGAAGCATGATTGGACGTATTAAGTAGGGCGGGACACGTGAAATCCTGTTCGAAGATCGGAGGACCACCTCCGAAGGCTAAGTACTCCTTACTGACCGATAGTGAACCAGTACCGTGAGGGAAAGGTGAAAAGCACCCCGACGAGGGGAGTGAAACAGTTTCTGAAACCGGACGCCTACAATCAGTCGGAGGCCCCTTGAGGGCTGACGGCGTACCTTTTGTATAATGGGTCATCGACTTAGTGTATCTAGCAAGCTTAAGCCGTTAGGTGTAGGCGCAGCGAAAGCGAGTCTTAATAGGGCGATTGAGTTAGATGCATTAGACCCGAAACCGAGTGATCTAGGCATGGCCAGGTTGAAGGTAAGGTAACACTTACTGGAGGACCGAACCCACATCCGTTGAAAAGGATCGGGATGAGCTGTGCCTAGGGGTGAAAGGCCAATCAAACTCGGAGATAGCTGGTTCTCCGCGAAATCTATTTAGGTAGAGCGTCATCCGAATACCCCGGGGGGTAGAGCACTGGATGGGTAATGGGGCCCCACAGGCTTACTGATCCTAACCAAACTCCGAATACCCGGGAGTAATAGATGGCAGACACACTGCGGGTGCTAACGCCCGTAGTGAAAAGGGAAACAACCCTGACCGACAGTTAAGGCCCCTAATTCATGGCTAAGTGGAAAAGCAGGTGAGACGACCATAACAACCAGGAAGTTGGCTTAGAAGCAGCCATCTTTTAAAGATAGCGTAACAGCTCACTGGTCTAATTAAGTTGTCTTGCGGCGAAAATGTAACGGGGCTCAAGCCATGAGCCGAAACTTCGGATGCATTTATGCATGGTAGCGGAGCGTAGTGTGACATAGTTCCATGCGTCTTTAACTTCCTTCGGGGAGTATTGGACGCAAGGAGCTTTCTGTGAAGCCGGCCTGTGAGGGATCCGGTGGAGAGATCACTAGTGAGAATGATGACATGAGTAACGACAAAGGGGGTGAGAGACCCCCTCGCCGAAAATCCAAGGGTTCCTGCTTAAAGCTAATCTGAGCAGGGTGAGCCGGCCCCTAAGCCGAGGGCGAAAGCCGTAGGCGATGGGAACCAGGTTAATATTCCTGGGCCAGGAGGAAGTGACGGATCATGAAGATTGTTGGATCAGGCGTAGTTGCCCCAGCAGTTAATTGGTTCCTGGAAATAGCCCTCCATCAGACCGTACCCTAAACCGACACAGGTGGATAGGTAGAGTATACCAAGGCGCTTGAGAGAACTATGTTGAAGGAACTCGGCAAAATACCTCCGTAAGTTCGCGAGAAGGAGGCCCGGTTTCTAGGCAACTGGAAGCTGGGGGCACAAACCAGGGGGTGGCGACTGTTTACTAAAAACACAGGGCTCTGCGAAGTCGTAAGACGACGTATAGGGTCTGACGCCTGCCCGGTGCCTGAAGGTTAAAAGGAGGGGTGAGAGCTCCGAATTGAAGCCCAGGTAAACGGCGGCCGTAACTATAACGGTCCTAAGGTAGCGAAATTCCTTGTCGGGTAAGTTCCGACCTGCACGAATGGCGTAACGACTTCCCCGCTGTCTCCAACATAGACTCAGTGAAATTGAATTGCCTGTCAAGATGCAGGCTTCCCGCGGTTAGACGGAAAGACCCCGTGCACCTTTACTACAACTTTACACTGATAACAGGCACAATATGTGCAGAATAGGTGGTAGGCTTTGAAGCAGGGACGCCAGTCCTTGTGGAGCCTCCTTTGAGATACCACCCTTATTTTTCTTGTTATCTAACTGCGGTCCGTTATCCGGATCCAGGACCCTGTATGGTGGGTAGTTTGACTGGGGCGGTCGCCTCCTAAAGCGTAACGGAGGCGCGCGAAGGTTGGCTCAGAGCGGTCGGAAATCGCTCGTTGAGTGCAATGGCAGAAGCCAGCCTGACTGCGAGACTGACAAGTCGAGCAGAGTCGAAAGACGGCCATAGTGATCCGGTGGTCCCGAGTGGAAGGGCCATCGCTCAACGGATAAAAGGTACGCCGGGGATAACAGGCTGATGGTGCCCAAGAGTCCATATCGACGGCACCGTTTGGCACCTCGATGTCGGCTCATCTCATCCTGGGGCTGGAGCAGGTCCCAAGGGTACGGCTGTTCGCCGTTTAAAGAGGTACGTGAGCTGGGTTTAGAACGTCGTGAGACAGTTCGGTCCCTATCTGCCGTGGGTGTAGGATACTTGAGAGGAGTTGCCCCTAGTACGAGAGGACCGGGGTGAACGATCCACTGGTGGACCAGTTGTCGACTACGGCAGTGCTGGGTAGCTATGATCGGACAGGATAACCGCTGAAAGCATCTAAGCGGGAAGCCCCCCTCAAAACAAGGTATCCCTGAGGACCGAGGTAGACCACCTCGTCGATAGGCCAGAGGTGTAAGCGTGGTAACACGTTCAGCTGACTGGTACTAATGGTCCGATAGGCTTGATTTGATCCAGTAGAAGGCAGACACAGCCAAATACTAGACCGAAAGCCATACACAATAATAAACGCCGCATAAGCGTATTTGACTTGGAACTCTCTGACTATGAAATGGGCCTCAAAACCCGATCAGGCTAAGATCTATCTTGGTTTGGTGATCATAGCGCCAATGAAACACCCGATCCCATCCCGAACTCGGCAGTTAAGCATGGTCGCGCCGATGGTACTGCAGCTTAAGTTGTGGGAGAGTAGGTCATCGCCAATCCTAGATAGATCATAACCAA